>NZ_AVSQ01000001.1 GCF_000685395.1 Candidatus Nitrosotenuis chungbukensis
AGTCCTCCCGCGTTTGGGGTGTGCGAGTCAGTCCCAATCATCAGTCCGCCCGGGAACGCATAGTTCTCAAGAACAACCTGGTGGATTATTCCTGCGCCCGGCTTCCAGAATCCCGCGCCATACTTTCGAGACGCCGACTCCAAAAACTTGTACACCTCGTTGTTCTCGTATATGGCAGCCTTGGTGTCAGATTCCGCATCAACTCTTGCCTGGATCAAATGATCGCAGTGGACGGTAGTTGGAATCTTTGTCTGGAGCAGTCCTGCCTGCATGAACTCTAGCATAACTGTCTGCCCCGTGACATCCTGCAGTGCCACCCTGTCTGGATTCAAAAACACATAGCTTTCCCCGCGCTTTGGCTCGTCGCCGATTTCTGCCAGGTGCCCTACAAGAATTTTTTCGCTCAGCGTCAGGGGGCGGTTCACAAGTGCGCGAAACTTTGAAATATTTTTTTCTAATTTTTCATAAACTGAAAGTACGAGATCGGGAGTGGTTTCTATTTGCAACATATGTTGTTTCGGAATAATTAGTTATAAATCGTATCAGACATTTTAATTTCCAAATTTGGAAAGCACATGCACGAAAATAATTTTTCAGCTTGGTTTTCTGAATTTTGCTAACAGTTATAAGCGAAAAACCATTTCTTATATATGGTATCAGTTATGGTTCATTTGTTGCTTACTTGGGGGTACGCGTTTGGTCAATAAGGGCTTTCCAGCTTTTGGCAATTCGCAAGCAGGCGCGTTTATCGCGGCACTGAAAAATTACAATCTTCCTGATTTCATTCTAAAAAAAATAGCCAAAGAGTGCGGCTCTGATCTGTTGGAGCGCGGCAGGCTCGATGACAGGCTGCAGAGCATGAACGACACGGCTCTCACAATGCTGCACAAGATTTTCATCGACTGCGAAAGCGACGAGGCAGGCAAGTTTGCAGACTACAGGTTTTTTGCGTACGTGTCCAGCATGTACCACAAGTGCGATATTCTGATCAACGAGTCGATTCCAGGCGCGTCTGGAAAAAACCACAAGATCCCAGTCGCAGTAAAAAACAACGGCATGTACATTGCAGTTGCGTTTAACAAGTCCACCGGAACCCCGGTCCAAAAAAGAGAGGCAATCAAGTTTTATGATATAATAGATGATGTCAAAAAAGGCGACCACGGAACAATGCTAACTGACGCAATCTTTGGCACATCAGTCGGCTTCAAGGGCGATTCCCTGGTAGAACTGGAAAGACTCAGCAAGACCAGAAAGACAGACGCAGAGTCAAGGCTTGACATCAAGACTGCAAACTTTGAGAACAGAATTTACTCTGTCACCAAGTGCACCTAAATCCACTGCACACCCTTGCTCTCATAATATTTCGTTTTTGCCCTAGAGTGCCTTGGCCTTACATGCAAAATGGAATTGCAGCAGGGGCACTTTGCATCGCTCCACCTCAGGTAGATGTCGCACACCCCGCACCTTTTCTGCCCGTTGTACCTGAGCGATATCTCGCCTAGAAACTCGGAATACTTTGTCTTGCATACTCCCTTGCACACCAGCATGATACCGTTAGGAGTTGTGAAAATTAAAGAGGCAGGTGATTCTATAATGACCCAAAGCCGGTCGAGTCAATCGTCATGAAATACGGCGCGCCCTTTGTTTTCTCAAAGTTCTTGTCATAGTGCTCAAAGGGCAGATTGTTAAACGTGTGCTGCGACCACACGTCGTGGATTGTCTCTGCGTGCTTTTTGAATTTCTTTTTCAGCAAAAACACGTGCGACAGTTCGTGTGATACAAGCGTGCAGTTTTTTTCTGCCAGAAACAAAATGTCGTTTTCGTCCTTTGGCTTTTGCCACAGGGTCATGCCAAAGTTGTCAGCATAGTACCCCTCGCACGTGCAGTCAGTCCACAGGGGGCGAAAGTGGCTCAGGTAGAAATGGAACGTGTCTGCGCCGCGCATCCTGTGATCCTCCAGCAGCGCGCTGATGTCTATCTTTCGTAAAATGCTTGCCTTTCCTGTGACCATCTCATCGCACTGCACGTCGACGTCCTCGGAAAAAACGTCCTTTATCCATTTTTTGTAAAACTGCGCCATGGACTTTACGTACTCAAACTCAGAGTCGCGCTTTCCTAGATCGTCCCTATTTATGACAAATACAAAATGTAAGAGCATGACAAGAAAAAGAAATGATTAAGATTGGCCTTCAATACCCATCAGGGTCAGTGTAGATCGGATTTTCTCTATCTTTCGAATCTTCCATGTGATGGTCTCGCGTAGCGCCTCGACTGTTGGAGACTCGATTTTGGCCAAGATGTCGTATGCACCGAATGTGCCGTGAACTTCTTTTACTCCTTCCAGGGATTTGAGTTGCTTTATGATCGCTTCTTCAGATCCAAGTTCGCAGTTTATTAAAACATAAGCTGTTGCCATGATTAAGATATACACCTCGGGATATATCAATAAAGCTATCGCTGTTTCTATTTTTGGGAAATTTTGATGATTTCGTCCCAGATTTTAGGCGGAACCGGCATCACGGAGAGCCGAGATATCCGCAACAGGTCCCAGCTTGCAAACTTGGCATTTTCCTTCATCTCATCTAGCGTGACAGGTCTTGCAAGTCGCTTTTTGAATTTCACGTCAACTGTGATGAATCGCGGATTTTTTTCCTTCGGGTTCGGGTACGGCTCGGATGTTACCTCCATTATCCCGACTATCTGCCGCTCGCCTCCTGTGTGGTAGAAAAATGCAAGATCGCCTTTCTTCATTTCCCTCATGTGCTTTAGCGCCAGATTATTGTGGACGTCGTCCCACGAGGTTTTCTTTTCCTTTTCAAGCGAGTCAAAGTTGTAGGAGCTTGGCTCCTGCTTTCCAAGCCAGTAGTTCACCATGATATCAGAGATTTTTTCAAAACTAATATTTCTTTTA
>NZ_AVSQ01000002.1 GCF_000685395.1 Candidatus Nitrosotenuis chungbukensis
ATGATGTGCCCCGGCACTGACTCACATACGTTCATCGGTTTTTAGCCTAAATCCTCCATATGCTCTGTAGCCGGGGTCTTGTGCCCCATTGTTACACATCTGGGTGAATTAGAAATCACAGAAATCTAATACGATCGACTCATCCTAATCCGTCTATGTGTATGCTCTTGGGCAATAGCAGATACATCTAGTCAAATATTAATCCAGATAGTTTTATCTCAAATCCGGACACCGGCACTCTGATTTTGAAATTCTCAATTACCTGCGAGTCTATCTCGCCCACTATTCCTACCGGTTTTCCCCCAACCAAAACCTCCGCAGTTCTTCCGCTTGCAAACGACGGATGAGTGGTGGCATTTGTCTTGCATGTTATACCCGAGTCGGTTTTGAGCAGTGACTGAAGGATTGATTTTATCTCTGTGAAACTGGTGTCCTTGTGCGCACTCACGCATGATAGAGTGACAGTCTCGTCAATCGGGTGTCCCTTTGTGAATACGACTCCGGTCTCAAATAATTTTTGAGGGTACGATTCGTGTATGTTCTTTGAGAGATTCTCCAACAGCCCCGGAAGTATCGAGTCCCTCAGTACTGTGTGCTCCAGGCTCTTTGATTCTGCCACCTCGATTATTTCTGACGGATCCCTTTTGGTGTAATCATACAGGACCTGCCTGCTTGTAAGGCTCGAGTTTAGCGCCTCTGTGAACCCAAGTCCAATCATCACGGATGTGATTTGATCAAGTTTCTTTGTGACGTTGTTTTTCTCCCCGACAGATATTGACGGTGGAAGCGATGGTTTCAGGTTTTCAATTCCATGACCAAGTGCAATCTCCTCAACTAGATCCATCTCGCCCAGTATGTCAAATCGGAACCGCGGAATGCTGCAGAGGATCTTCTTTCCCCTCGGAATGGCATCCAGCCTACATTTTTTCAAAGAGTCGCAAATTTTTGGAACACTCAGGTCCAGTCCCAGAATCTGGTTCACCAGTGCAGGATCAAGCAGAATGGTGCGCGCCTTGAATGTATCAGACGAGCTTTTTGCATCTATCATAACATCTGATATTGCAAATCCCAGGTTCTGCAGGGTTGTCGCCACCACGGACAGAGAGTCATCTACTGCGCCCTTGTCCATCCCGGTTACCTCGACTAGAATGTTTTTTGTCCCGGTGGATACTGCAGTCAGCGCAGAGTTGATTATCGGCGGAAACGACACGGTGCGGTTTTTTGCATCAAGTATCATCGGGACCTTGGAGTCAGTCAGGAGATGCGAGTATTCCTGACCTGTGGCAGTCTTTTCAAGTATTTCCTTTACTGTGACGCTCTGGACAGATGCCAGCGGTACAAACTCGTGGTCCTTTGATACCGCGGTGTACCGGAGGGGCGACGATACCGAGTCAAGGTTGTGTATTCCGATTGACGCCTTTTTGCGGCGCCTTCCAATCCCAAAGTGAAGGTCTTCCTGTAGCGCTATCAGCTGCCGTATGGACTCGTCGTCAAGCTTTCCGTTTCTTGCTATTACCGCCGAGATAAAAGGGCGGATTTTCTTGACTGACGCATCAGTCTTTATCAGAAATTTCTTTTTTTCCTTTTTGACTGATACCTTTACCTGTCCTTTCTTTATGCCAAGCAACCCCTGCAGACCTGACGCTATTCCAACGTCTGTCGCATAGTCCGGTCTATTCGGGCTGTACTCGACTCGGACGAAATCCTTTTGCTCCTCCTCTATGTCGAGTCCCAGAAAAGGCAGGACATCTAGGATCTTGCTTTTGTTTGCCTTGCCGACAAGTCTTTGCAACCTGTCCAGGTATAATGTTACTACTGGCATTTTGGAACGCTCCTCAGCCACCCAAGGTTGTTGTTGTAAAATTCGCGGACATCGTCCAGTCCGTATTTTAGCATCGCTATTCTCTCAATTCCCCCTCCCCATGCAAGGACGGGTCGTGTTATTCCAAATGGTCTAGTCACCTCGGGTCGGAATATTCCCATTCCAAACAGCTCCACCCATTTTTCCAGCTTGTCGTTGTACACCATTGTCTGGAGGGACGGCTCCGTATACGGAAAAAATGTAGGCCAGAACTTTATCTTGGACAGTCCCAGTTTTTTGTAAAACTCTTTTTGTATTCCCATCAGGTCGCGGAGTGACACGTTTTTTCCAACGACAATCCCCTCCACCTGGTTAAACTCTACCAAATGCTTGTAGCTGACCTTTTCGTTTCGGAACACCCGTCCGAGCGAGAACACGCGGGCCTCTTCTGGCTTGTTTTCTGCCAGGTACTTTATGGTGACGCACGTGGTGTGGGTTCGAAGCACCATCTTTTTTGCAGCGTCAACGTTCCAGTTGTACTTCCACCCCCTTCTGTGGGAATCGGAGACCTGCCTTATCTGGGAAGGCGTGGCAAACTTTTCTGCCGCGTTCCCCTTTATGTAAAACGTGTCCTGCATCTCTCGCGCAGGATGGTCCTGCGGCGTGAACAACGCGTCAAAGTTCCAAAAGCTTGGCTGCGCAAAGTCGCCCATTATCTCGGTAAAGCCAAGGCTGACAAACGTCTCCCGGATTTCGTTGATGGTGTCTTTCAGTGGGTGGGTCCTTGCGGCAAATATTACCGGCGCGTCTGCTGCCACGTCGATTGCCCCGGACTCGATAGCGTCCAGGTCGATTACCTTTGCCTCGTCAGTCAGCGATACCGTTTTTGATTTTATGGTTTCAAGTATGATATAGTCTGGTCTTTTCTTTAGAGATTCAAGTGCGGACAGGTCCCCGATGTGCTCAATGGGAATCTTGTTTTTGCCAATCAGCGCGATTAGTTTTTCCTCGCCTGTCTGATCAGGCTTTTGCTTTAGCGACACCATGTTAGATGACTCGCCCTTTTGGATTGCAATCCAATCGTTTCGTTTTGCGTTTGCAATCGCTGTATTGATCTCGTCGAGTAGTTTTTTTCTCAGATCATCAAGCGATACGGGATTATTTTCAATCAGCTGGACAAGCTTCCTCTCAGGCAGTCCCTCGTCAAGTGACAGGGTTCCGTTTTTTCCAAGCGATGCAAAAGATTTTTCAGACTCGATAACCACCGCGAGGTTTTTCAGGCGCAGCCACTCTATTCCGCGCCTTATCTGATCAATTGAGAGGTCGCTCCTTTCCGCTATTTCCTCCGGAGTCAGATTCGGCGTCTCTCTGAGAATTTTGATCATTGTTTTTTCAATTGGGTGGAGGACCAGAGACAACAGTACAACGACCCGAAAAGACTTTTTAAACCTTAATCTACCCCAATCATGAATGCCCCCTGACGAATTCATCGTTACTCCCTGGCACGTGGAGGGGGACATTGACTATGACAAACTGATCAAGCAGTTTGGCACGGAAAAAATCACAGACTCGATACTAAAGAAAATAGAGAGAACTACAGGCGAGATCCACTTTATGCTAAGAAGGGGCGTGTTTTTCTCGCACCGGGACCTCGGCAGGCTGTTAGACGAGTACGAAAAGGGGAAAAAGTTTTTCCTGTATACAGGGCGCGGGCCGTCAGGTCACACCCATATCGGGCACCTGGTCCCGTGGGTCTTTGCAAAGTGGCTCCAGGAGAAATTTGACACGAACATCTACTTTCAGCTGACAGACGACGAAAAGTTCTTTGCAAAGCAGGATTTGACCTTGGAGCAGACTAGGAACTTTGCGTACGAGAACGCGCTTGACTTTATCGCGCTAGGATTCAAGCCGGAAAAAACCAAAATAATAATCAACACAAAAAACATCAAGACGCTATACCCGATAGCAGCCGAGGTCGCAAAAAAGATCAACTTTTCAAACACAAAGGCGGTGTTCGGTTTTACAAACGAGACAAACATAGGGATGATCTTCTACACATCTCTCCAGTCGGCGCCGTGCTTTATCGAGGACAGGCCTGTCCTAATTCCGCTAGGAGTCGACCAGGATCCGCACTTTAGGATAACGCGGGATGTGGCGCCAAGGATAGGAAAGCCAAAGCCCGCACTGATCCACAACATCATGATACCGTCGCTTTCAGGACCGGGGGGAAAGATGTCGGCGTCTGACGAATCAGGTACCGTGTACACTACGGATTCGCCAGAAACGGTAAAGAAGAAGATAAACAAGTACGCATTCTCAGGCGGGCAGCCAACCGTGGAGGAGCACAGAAAGATGGGAGGAAACCCGGACATCGACGTGTCGTACCAGTATTTGAGAATCTTCTTTGAGCCAGACGACCAGAAGCTAAAGACCATACACGATGACTACAAGTCGGGAAAACTTCTCACAGGCGAGCTAAAGGCAATACTAATCGAAAAGGTAAACTCGTTTCTCAAGGTCCACCAGGAGAGGCGCGAAAAGGCAAAAAGCCAGATTGACAGGTTCCTCTTTGAGGACCGATGAAAGTCAAGATATCGTGCCAGGACAAACACGAGGCAGTCAAGCTTGCAAGCCTCATTTTCATAAAGGATGGAATGGAGACTTTCATCAGATCGGTCGTAAACGTGTACGGAAGTGAGCTTGTCATTTCGCTCAAGGACAAGTCGGTCCATTCCATAGTGCTAAGGGACGCAGAGCAGGTCGAGGCGTTTACAGACTTTGTCCAGTCCGTGGTGGAGGGGAAAAGCAAGATCACCGGCACAAAGGCAGAAAACGACACCGTAGAGATTACAAAAGACTAGACTAGCGACTTGTCCATTTCGCCAGACAGCGTTTCCTGCACTTTTAGAAAGTACATCTTTGTCGAGTTCGGCATCGAGCCAAGGTTGTTGTCAACTGCAATCATGAAATACCTGACTGCCCTCTTTGATATGTCGAGGTTGAACTTCATCTTTAGAATTGGGTCCTGCTTTACTTTGATCTTGTCTGCAAGCCACGGGGGCGCCATGTCCTTTGCCTCAGATATTATCTTGGCATACCAGAGCGCAAGGTTCTCCGGGTGAAGTCCCTCCTGGAGGTTTGTCACGTCAGTTACGAACCGCTTCATCAGGTGGTTTGTTAGGGTCAACTGCTGGAGCTTGGGAATTTTCGTTTTATTTCAGTGAATCAAACATAGGCAAGCACTTTGTCAACTTTTCAGCAATTTGCCATCTGCGTCAATTTCAGAGTTTCGTATACGGGTGCTTGAGATCCTGCTCCCGTCCCCCGCAAGAATCATCGGGACTATGACGGTCTGGACCGGATCCAGTCCTCTTTGCCTTCTCTGCAGGTTTAGCACGTCTCCCTGGTGTGCGGTCTCCTCGCTTACTACTAGCGCCTCCACGTCTCCCTCAAGGACTGCGGGTCCAAAGTCGTCGTCAAGCGGGCTTATCGTATATGGTCTTCCAGGGTATTTTTTTTCAATTAGCGATTTTAAAGAATCAAGTCTCTGGGAGTATGTGTGCCACGGCTTTTTCCCCTTTTTTGCTGCAAGGGAGTCGCTTGTCAGGCCTATTATTACACGGGACGATATGGAAAACGCCCGCTCAAGGAGCGCAATGTGCCCTGCATGGATCACGTCAAATGTCCCGCCCATTGCAACTAGCCCGAACTGCGGCATGGTTTTTGCTTTGGCAATTTTGAAGATAAACCTATGGAGTTACCAGGATGACAGATACGGTGCTTGACTGGGATGCAAGTGCCACCCCGTTCTGGTCCCACACAAATGTCTCGATGAAAAACCCGCCCTCGTTTTCAGGAACCCATGTTACGTGCGGCGTCTGCTGTGCAGAGTCAAACGTGCCCTCTGCGATTCCCAGAAACTCGACGGTTCCCCTTTCTCCAAACTGCTTTACCTGGGCGTAGTAGACGTACTGCTGCCCTCCACCAGATACGTCCTGGATTGAGAGGGTGCTTGTAATGTCAACTGGCGTGCCGACTCGTATCTTGGAGAGGTGCTCGCCTGACTCGTCCAGAACCTGGATGTCGTTTATCGTGATGAGCCGCGTCATGATATCCACAGAGACGTCTGTTACCGGCGTGAGCTTTGACTGGTAGTTGTCAGATTCTGCGATTACCTTAAACGACACTGCCCTGGGGTCTACCTCTCCCTCAAACCCAAAGTCATATGTCGTGTTTGGCTTTAGCTCGTTGATCAGAACGGTCTGGATTCCCACCACTCTTGGAGGGCTGAACGCGTCGTACGATATCAGGTGGACCTGAGTGTCCACGCTTGACTGCTGTCCCTTGTTGGTGATTGTCCCGTCAAGGCTTGCCACATCAGATATTGACAGGGCAGACGGGATTACCTCGAGCAGCTGCTGCTTGGGAGACCCAGAGTTGAACCCGAGTATGTTTGCGGAGACCTGGGTGATTTCAGGATCAGGAGTCTTTGACTTTATCATAAACGGCGACTTGGCGTGCGGCTGCACTACGGTAAGAAGCGTGGTACCGGTGCTGGTTTCAAGGGGGTTTTTTGAGGACCCATCCCCGTAGAACCCGACCCAGATCTTGACGTTAGTCACAGGAAAGGTCATTGTGTTTTCCACCTCGCCTAAAACCACGGTGTACCCCTCGTCATCAGAATAGCTAAATGTGCCCCCAGTGAGCTTGACCTTTGAGCTTGACGGGGTGTCTGTCATCTGGGCAAACCCGGGCGCCGCAGGCAGAATCAAAACTAGTAATGCGAATACTGCAATTGTCTTTTTCAACTGATTCTAGTACACGGGTATGATTAATCACATAAGAAATATCATATTGTATACAATATGGACTAGAAGCTTTTACAAAATATTAAGAATAAAAGATAAAGAGTAAGAGTTTTACTTTTTACTTTTCATTGCGGTAATTGCGAGCCAGTAAACTAAACCTGGTGCTAAACCGACAATTAGTGGTATCCATACGCCGATTGCTGCGGCTTCGTTTGCCATGTGTTTGTCGACAAAATTATCATATTTAAATCCATCTCTGGCAACCACGGTTGCAAACGATCTGGTAAATAATAAAAATGGACTGAAGGGGATTTGAACCCCTGACCCCTCGCGTGCAAGGCGAGTATTCTACCACTGAACTATCAGCCCATTAAAAATAGTACCTGCCCGCGTGGATTTTAATTGTTGTTGTTTTGATGCCAAGAATTTTATTTGTAAAATTTCAGGCAAGAGCCATGGTAGTAATGGAATCCCAGATAGTCCTAAAGGCAGGAGACAGGGCGCCTGAATTTGACCTCACAGGGATTGACGACAAAAAGTACTCGCTTTCAAGCTTCAAAGGGTACGATGCGTTACTGGTAGTTTTCATGTGCAACCACTGCCCGTATGTCAAGGCAAAGGTGGGCGCGATAAACGAAATCCAGAACAAGTTCAAGGGAAAGGTGGCAGTTGTTGGAATAAACAGCAACGACTCGGTTGCGTATCCTGACGATTCCTTTGAGAGCATGAAAAAATTTGCAGCCGAAAAGAAAATCAGTTTCTTTTACCTGGTGGACGAGACCCAGCAGGTGGCAAAAAAATACGGGGCAGTCTGCACCCCGGATCCGTTCCTGTTTGACAAGGAGCAAAAGCTGGTGTTCCACGGAAAGATAGACAACGCAATGAAGCCGGAAGATTCCGCAACTGAAAAAACAATGATTGCAAACATTGAGAAATTACTTGGCGGTCAAAAGATTGCAAAAGATTTTGATCCTTCGATTGGTTGTTCCATAAAATGGAAGAGTTGACCACACACTTAAAAGACACTTCTTTTTGAGGATTTTTTAGGGCCGGTAGCTCAGCTTGGCTGGAGCGTTCGACTGATAAAATATCGTTTCAGATATCGAAAGGTCGAGAGTTCGAATCTCTCTCGGCCCATCAATTTATCCAAGCGCACTTGATGAAATTGATTCTGCCCACTGGATTGCGTTTTCAAAATCCCCAGTTACAAACTCCGCCTTTGCGCTTGGTTTTTTGCCGGTCCTAGAATAGATGGCAAGGTGCATGTTTTTTCCAAACTTCGGCCTAACAGAGTTTACCGCCTCTGAGAAGAACTTGATCCTCTCGTCTGTCGCAGAAATCACCAGCACCACCATTACTCCCTGCTTTTGCTTCCAGATTCTGGTGAGGAATTTTTGCAAGTCAAGGTCGTACATTACGTCTATTGCGTCTGACATGTCGCCTAGCGCCCAGACCTGCCACCCAAGTGAGCCAAACGCGCACGACGCGGCATGGGAGTGGGGCACGCTCTGCGAGTCTGCAGATATCACGATTACGTTTTTCTTCGGATTGGAATCGTGGGGGATCATGTTTAGGATTTGAATCGAGTTTGAAATTATTCCGCGGAACAGCTTTGACTCTGACTTGCCTATTTTTGCCTGAAGGTACAGATCATCTATAGAATCAATTGCAGGGATCATTATCTCGCTGATGATTTTTGAAATGCTTGCCCCCGAGTGCTGGCAGTTTCGGACAAGGTTGTACACCTGATTCTGCGAGCCCGAAACCAGATACTCTAGGAATTTTTCCTTTACGTGAAAATAGTCATCTGGAAAGTGCAGCTTTTCTGTTCCCGACTCTATAAACCACAAATTGATGTTGCCTGCGCTCTTTTGCTTTATCAGGCCCTCCGCCGCAAATACGTTCAGGTACTTTGCCATCGTTGCGCGGTTGACTTTGAGTCTTTCAGAAATCTCCACACCCGAAAGCCCCGTCTTTGAGTCGGACAGGACGTCGATTAGCTTTTGCTGTATTTCATCTAGGGAGTAACCTCGGGTCATGGCGAACGCTTTGAAATACAATTACTAATTATTTATGCTGTGATCAGTTTGGCACGCAAGGAAATGGACGGGTCGAATTACTAGTTGTCTTGCTGGCACCAGATACACCAATGGGTTTGTACGGGACGACGCCATGCAAAGATAAAACATCATATACATAGTATGATCCTCATACTATTAGAAATGATGAAAAA
The DNA here is from genome assembly GCF_000685395.1 of Candidatus Nitrosotenuis chungbukensis. Lineage (GTDB taxonomy): Archaea > Thermoproteota > Nitrososphaeria > Nitrososphaerales > Nitrosopumilaceae > Nitrosotenuis > Nitrosotenuis chungbukensis. Next base: position 8,843 of record NZ_AVSQ01000002.1, read on the forward strand.
ATGCCTCAACTGTGACAAGCAGTTTGACGGCGTTGAGAGGAAATTCTGCTCCTGGCAGTGCGATGAAAATTACAAAAAAGTACTCAGGACGAAAATAGACGACGCGATATCAAAAGACAATAGTCATACGGACAACCTTTCAAAAGACAAATAGTCCAGCCAGGAACAGCAAAACGGCCTGACGAGAAACATTAAATAGTACAGTACCTAAAAGTACGGTAACAGGTAAGTAAAATGCCGAAACCAGGTTTCAAATCAATAACAGTATCAGAACAAGTCTACGACAAGTTCTACGACGTGTTTGAAAAGAACAAGACAGACCTGACCATGAAGGGCATCAACAGCTTTTCAGGATACGTGACTTACATGCTCGAGGAGATGATGCAAAAGGACAAGACCTTTGCAAGGTATGCTCCAAAGCTAGAGAAAATCGCAATCGACGAGGACAGGGTAGTCCTAAAGGACAACATCAAAAACAGGATTGCCGAGGTCACCGTCCAAAAGGGAGAGCTCTTTTGCCAGCTGTGCGAGGAAAAGGACTGCGTTCATGTCGGCTTTGTGTTTTCGCTTCCAGACGTTTACGAAATTTTGAATTCCAAGGGAATCAAGCACCCTAAATAAAAAAATGCAGGAGGTGGGATTTGAACCCACGAACCCCTGAGAGACGGGATCACCCATTATTAGATCTTAAGTCCCGCGCATCCAAAAGCAACATTGCTTACTTTGGCCAGGCTCGGCTACTCCTGCGATATGGTTAGATTTTGGCTGAAATTTAACAGTTTAGAGAACGGCGCAATTTTTGAAAGAATAATAAGGATTCGAATCACGAAAAATTCGTGCTTCGATAGCTCAGCCTGGTAGAGCGTTACCTTGGTAAGGTAAAGGTCGCGGGTTCGGATCCCGTTCGAAGCTTCTTAATTTTTACAGTCATGGATTTCTTCCGCATGACATCCATGCAGGCGTATTTCGCATAAATGCGAGTCGCATAAATGCGAAACAATCACGGATTCAAAGCCACAGTCTAATAATTTTTAATCAGCAGCTCGGTGTGCCCCGTTCTTTTTGCAGAGTCGGAGTTTATCGCCCGGTTCACAGGGATTTCCACAACCTTCCATTTTGAAGAAAACAGGCAAGTTACCTCCTTTGAGTTTGAATTAGAGTGGAGCACCTTGCATCCCTTTTGGTGCAGTTTTTCTGAGACGTCGACTAGCATTTCAAGGTCCTGGTACGTAAAGTTCTTGTCAGTGTAGCTTGTGAAATTGGCAGTCCTGCTTACCGGCTGGTACGGAGGATCAAAGTACACAAAGTCGCCCTTCCTTGCATGGGACACAATAGACGTAAAGTCCTGGCATGTCACCTGGATTTTCTTTGACTGGAGTGCGTGGCTTACGGAGAGCAGGTTCTCCTCGTTTACGATATTCGGATTAGAGTATCGCCCAAGCGGGACGTTGAATTTTCCTTTGCTGTTTACCCTGTACAGCCCGTTAAAGCAGGTCCTGTTTAGGAACAACAGTCTTGAAACTTTTTCAATGCTGCTTGCCGGCTCGCTGTCGCGCACCGAGTAATAGTAAGAGTCGGGATTTTTCAAATAATGCTTTGAGTGGCGCTCAAGGGATGTGATCAGTTCCTTCACCCTGTCGCGGATCACCACGTATGACAGCACCAGGTCAGAGTTCAGGTCAGAGACGTTGCATTTCAGGTGAGGGTTCTTTGATAGCAGGTGAAACAGCACGGCGCCACCTCCAAGAAACGGCTCAAAGTACGCGCCAAACTCAGACGGCATGTGCTTTTCTATGACTGGCATGAGCTGCCTTTTTCCGCCGGCCCACTTTACAAACGGCTTTGGCTCGACTGACAGTAATTGCTGCTTCACAATAAATCATATCATAAGATAATTTCGTATTGCAAGGCAACAAAAGATCACAATGTGTGCAATATTTTTTAATCAAATCGTACCGATAGCATCAGAATCTAAGATAAAGGAAAAGAGAGTTTGGGTTTTAGTCCCACTTGGACCAAGCTGCCATCCATCTGTATGTCCACGTGTTCAGTTTGCATCCCAATGCGGCCATGGTTACTGATAATACAGCACCCGCGCCAGCACCTAGTGCGACTGGACTGTTATAGAACTTGCCTACGGCAGGCTCTATCGGAGTCATATACGGCGGAAGCGTTGGTCTTGGATATTTGAATGCAGTCTCTAATGGATCAGCCACAGTGATGAGGTTGACCATGTTAAACAACGGCAATGACATTCCACACATCACACCACCGAATAGTATCAGTGAGTGCTTGTTCTTCTTTGTAGCCCAGTACGCCAGGTCAAGCAACATTGCTGACGGTAGCCAAACGGGTGTTACAATGAAGTCATATGGGTATCCGAGTGCAAACCATGCACCTTTTGCTACCCATGTGTAAACAGTCATTATCAACGCATAATACGTTGCTGTTCCTGGGACTCCAGTAAATGTCAGGTAGTAGCATGCGCCGACTACTAACATCAGTGTTTGTGATATTGAAAATACGACAAACGAAGTCCAGGCCCAATCGGTGTAGAAGATGTAGTCTCCTGCGTTAATTGTTAGCAGGGTAGAGTTTACTGCAACCACTACTATGAACAAGTAGTGAGTACATCGTCTAAGCCAGACCATTAATCCAGTAGACAAGATGTCAGTATATAAAATTTTAGAAAAATGCAGAGATCGGAGCCCAAAAACGGCACCGTGGGGAGTGAAATTAAAAATAAGAAAAAGACGAAGATGTTCTCTAAACGCCTACGAATAGAGATATCAATACAGTTCCAACGGCTGTTGCACCTAATGTTGCTGCTACGATGCCGTTGCTCTTCTTCTTGGTTCCCTCTTCCATTACTTTAACACAGAAGAGATAGCCAATTGCTTCAACTATTGTTAGGACGATGAATGCATAGTGACCACTTGGTGTTGGATATGCCCATGGATAATAGAAGTATCCTGCGGCTGTACCACCAAAGGTTGCAAGCCAAGCTGCGATGTATGATAGTGTGATGATTCCAGTCATGTTTTCTACACGTCTGCCAATCATCTTCTCTACATCGGCGCTTGATGCGCCACTGCCACCGGAGCCAAATCCTTTTGGTAGAGTCATTTGTGTTACTAATCGGTAGAATCCTTTTAAGTCTTTCTTAAAATCGCGGCATGGATCAACCTAGGATTTAAAAGAGAAAAATAAGAAAAAAGCGATTTTACGCTTATGGGATGGATCTGCTGTACAGTTTGCCTTCGAGGGCTAGCTTGTACATTTCTGCAACATATGGGTTCTCACCTGGTGTTTCTGCACCTAGTTCGACTAGTCTAGCGTATACTCTTACGACATATGCTAGAGCGCCCATGAAGGCGACTACTACACCCATGTTGAACATCCAGTGGTTTGGAACTGCGAAGATTTCCTCTACAAACCAGAAGTGCCACATTTCATTGACTCCGATTGTGAACATGGTTGCAAGGTAACCTAGGATGGTCATCTTCAATCCGGTGTTCATGGAGTTGTTTGGGCCTCTGAGAATTGGTACCTTTCTGTCATAGATTGCAGCTGCTCCCCAACCGAGTGGTAGTGCAACAAAGTGGCTATAGAGCCACCAGTGTGCTGGGGTAAATGCTGAATCTCTGATAGAGGTCTGATGTAGAGAACCGTCTACAAAGTTATCAACTTCCACTGATGCTGCTGTAGATCCCATTGCGATGACGATGAGCCAGATTTTCTTTAATCTCTGGATCTCGACTTCTTTTGGAATTAATGCCGGCATCTGTGCCATGATTCCCTAGAGCAATTTTTGATATATAAAAGATGAGTTTACGTTTACAGAAATTTCTTGTATTTTTTATACAAAATCTATGCAAATAGTAGAATATTTAGTTGCATATAAGGCGTACTTACAAATTATCCTATGCTAAAAATCAGCCATTTCGATGTTCAACATCAGTGTTGAACTAATGGATCACAGTCCGGAATCCGCCGGATCATTTTCGTTTATGGATACCAACGGTAAAACATATATCATTCCATGTGGACGATGTCATTAATTAACGGGATAACTATGGTCGACAAAAAAATATTCGTAGTGGCACTCGCTGCAGTCTTAGCACTTGGCACATTTGGTCCAAACTTGGCCCACATGGTACAATCTGCAGAAGCGCACGGTGTACAAGCACAGTTGCAAAGTCGTTTCGTGAAAATTGAAGATGAGACATTCAACAGACAATCACTGCAAACCGGTGAAGAGCTAGTCCTCAGCGGCAAGTTCGTAAGTCTTGTTGAAAGAGACCTAAGAGGTTGGAACTCTATATTCTCAGAGTCAACCAACGCAGGTAACAGATGGGAGATTCTCGCAAGAAGTCCACCAGGAAACGTCTTTCAGATACCAGGCAATGCTGTAGTCCCATATGAGATTAGGGCAAAGGCATTAGAGCCAGGAGTATATCACGTACACACACAACTTAATGTTGCTTCAGTTGGACCAGGATTAGGCCCAGGACAGACAGTAGTAGTTACTGGCGAACCAATATTGAAACCAATTCCATACACAAACATCATGTATCAATCAATCATCATTGGAGTTGGCTACGTCATAACATTCGCAACTCGCCCCTGGCAAGTAATCTAAACCAACACCCTCTCTTTTCATTTTATTATTTACGGCACACGAGTGCGTATTTTGCATAGTCGGCAAGACAATTTAGAAACGACTTTATGTAATCTAGGAATCATCGAGGCATGATTTGGCCGGGGATGGGAGATCCTGCAAAAAGGAAAAAAACTCTCAAGTTCCTGCTGCTCACGGCGGCAGTCGGCATATCAGTTGGAGTAGCAAGCATTTTCATCCAGCAGTGGTTCAACATGGACAATCCGCTTAGAATGTGCGTCAACACGGTCGATGCAGATTACAAGATTAGCGCGACTTTGGAATTATACGTAAACAATGAAAAAGTCGAGATCCCGGCAAACATCGGGAACAACGAAAACTGCAGGCACTCGCTGTACACTTTGACTAACGACGGGACAATACATGCGGAATGGAAGGAAGAGTACCCCTTTGAGATAGGGCACTTTTTGTGGACTTGGACGCAGTATCACGAGGGAGGGTTCCCAAAGACAGACATGGACGACTCCAAGTCAAAGATATTCGTAAACGGCAACGAGGCCAAAGAATACATCCATGCGCGCCTAGTAGACGGATACCACTACCGCGCAGAGTTTTTCACAAAGACGTATGACAAGTCGCAAGAGCACGACTTTGCACCGCCGCAATAACGGCCTAGTCCGCATAGACTGAAAAGCAAGATTTGTCAAGCCAGAGCTAAAAAATACGCAAAGTGCACTAGAGGTATTAAAAATAATGAAAAAAGAGAATTTTACCAGTATTTACCGTTGTCTGGAATGAGGCCGATTCCTTCTCTTTCAAAGTGTCTGTCTAACTCGTCTACCCATCTCTCACGGTTGTCTTTGTATGACCAGCCGTGTACGCGCAACCAGTATGCTATGATTCCTAGAAGGAACACAGTAAACATGATTGTGCCGAAGATGTAAACCATAACGTCGTAGAACAATGGATCATAGTTTGGTCCTAATTGTCCAAATACGGTAGACAGAATGCTGAACACTGTACCGAGTAATGGAGTCATTGAATTAATCAACTCAATATGTGCGTTATATACATTTCTCTGATAATCAAAAATTTGGCAAGATCGGTTTCACTAGGAGATAATAATAAAATAGGAAAAAGAGGTTTTTTTACCCTCGGCCTTGGGCTGCATATCGTCCGCTTCTCGCTCTGATGAAGAATGCTGCTGCGATTCCTCCAAAGATTGCTGCGGAAATTGCTGAAGCTCCCAAGACACCATCTGCTGCAAGGTATGGAGTGCCTGAACCTGTTGATGGGTTCGCTTTGGCCCAATCCACTCGCTCTTTAGCAAGTTTTAGTGTCTCTTCCAAGGTGTTCTTGCCTGTTTTACCAGTCTGATCAACGCTTCCCATGTACTGGGCAAATGCCTGTGAGGTCATTAGGCTGACAGATATGGCAGCTATGGCAAGTATTGATGCGCCTAATAGTGCTTTATTCATAGTGTTTACCTGTTGTGTGGAAACCAAGGTTTCTATTTAACTTTTTTCTAATGTCCACTTTTGATAATTTTCGTCCGGGGTAACGTTTATGTTTGTTCTAGAATGACGATTTTCATGGGACGAGTTCACACTCACAGACACGGTCAGTCACACTCTACTAGACCGATCACACAGAGAACACCTTCTTGGTTGTCAATGAGCCAAAAAGAAGTTGAGGATCTTGTTGTAAAATACGGCAAGGACGGAGTCCCAATGAGCCAGATAGGAATCAGGATGCGAGATCAGCACGCGATCCCACTTGTAAAACCAATTGTCAAAAAGTCGATCAAAAAAATTCTTGACGACAACGGAGTGACACCTGAGATCCCAGAGGACCTAAACAACATCGTGAGAAAAGCAGTAGGACTGCAAAAGCACCTCAAGACACACAACTCTGACAAGAGAAACGTCAGATCGCTTGAACTGGTAGAGGCAAAGGTGCACAGAATTTCAACATACTACAAAAGAATCGGAGCACTTCCTGAAAACTGGAAATATAAGTCAGTGGTAGCCCAACTAGAATAATGGGAAAAAATTTTAGCGAACATTTATCAAATTTCAACGACAAAATTTCAGACTGCATAAAATCCGGAAAGGACGTGATCGTCACCACTCACATCGATTGTGACGGGCTGACATCTGGAAGCATAATCACAAAGGCACTCATCCACGCAGGCGCCAAGGTAACAGTAAGGACAGTCAAGGAGATGAACGGCGCAGTCATCAAAAACATGCAGCAGGATTCTCGCGATCTCCACATAGTAACGGATCTCGGCGGCGGGTTTGCAAAGCAGTTTGACGAGGCGTTTGGCGAAAACTGGTTTGTTTTGGATCACCACGAAATCCCGCAAGAAGAGTGCGAAAACGAGCGCGTCATAAACGCCTGGAAGTTCGGGATGAACGGCGGCACGGAAATTTGCGCAGGCGGCATGGCATACCTTGCTGCAAAATCACTTGACAGGAGAAACGCAAATCTTGCGGCAATTGCAGTAGTATCGGCACTGGGCGACAGGCAAGACCAGGGCGAAAGAAAGTCGTTTACCGGAATGAACGCAGAAATTGCGGAGGAGGCAAAAAACGCAGGCCACCTAAAAATCGATTTGGATTTATTGCTAGTAGGAAGGGAGACCAGACCTATTGCAGACTCCCTGGCATTTACATCGCAGCCGTTCATCGAGGGGCTGACGTGGAACCGGGACTCTTGCTTTTCATTACTTAGAACGTCCGGGATAAACCTCAAGGACGGCGGAAGGTGGAGGACACCGTCGGATCTCACAGACGACGAAAAGCGAACCCTGATCGAAATAATTACAAAATTTGCCAGCAGCCAAAATGCAACGCAGATAATGGAAGAGTTAATCGGGTACACCTACACGTTTCCAAGCGAGGACAGACGCAGCTTTTTGCGCGATGCCCGCGAGTTTTCAACCATGCTAAATTCCTGCGGAAGAATAAACAGGGCAGGAGTCGGAATAGCAATCTGCATGGGCGACAGAAACAAGATGCTGCAGGCAGGAGAAAACATCCTTGGAGAATACAGGAAAATGATCAGAGACTACATGAACATTTTGTCAAACGAGCGCTGGAGAATGAACGACTCGATTAGCTGCCTGATGGTAAACGGCGAGGGCGTCGTCCCAGAGACGATGAGCGGAACGATTTCGTCCCTACTTGCAGGCTCCCCAAAGAACGCAGGAAAAATAATAATTTTGAGGACAAACGGAGAGGAAAACACGATCAAGTTTTCCTCAAGAAAGTCAATGGGCTGCAAGTCCGATGTGAACCTGAGCATACTGATGAGGACCGGCGCTGAAAAGTTCGACGGAGTGGGCGGCGGACACGATGCCGCTGCAGGAGCAAAGATAACTAAAGACAAATTGGATGGATTTTTGGATTACCTTGAAGACAATGTCGCTCACGTGCAGAGTTCAGATAGCAATTAACAACATCTCTGAGAAAAAGGCAAAGGCGGTGCAAAGTGCGCTTGAGCCAGATAACGTGGACTTTCCAGAGGGGCTCTCACTTGAAATAGAAAATATTGATAATGCACTAGTCTTTAATTTTCAGAGTACAGGCAGCATGAAAAAACTAATCCCCACAATAGACGAGGTCCTGGCGCACGTGCAGATGGCGCTAAAGGTGATTGAATAATGCTTGACCCAAAGACAATCAAGGAAAAACCGGAACTAATCCGCAAGATGCTCAGGGACAGAAACTCTGACTTTGACTTGGATTCCCTGGTATCTCTTGACTCCAAGAGAAGGGAGATGATAGTAAAAACAGACGAGCTTAGAAAAAAGAAAAACACGGTATCCATAGAGATTGCCCAAAAGAAAAAGTCAGGCCAGGACGCGAGTGCCGCAATTGCGCAGATGCAGCAGGTCTCACAGGAATTGATATCGCTTGAGGAGGACCAGAAAAAGACAGAGTCGAATTACGAAAAACTGATACTTACGATTCCGAACTTGGTTCACGAGTCAGTGCCAATAGGGCCAGACGATGCTGCAAATTTGGAGATCAGGAAATTTGGCACCATACCACAGTTTGACTTTCAAGCCAAGGACCACATCGACATATCGCAGAGCTTGGACCTTGTGGATTTGGAGCGCGCCGCAAAGACTGCAGGTGCGAGATTTTATTATTTGAAAAACGGTCTGGTCAAACTCAACCAGGCGCTCATCCACTTTGCGCTGGACTACATGGAGCAAAAGCAGTATGTCCTGGTTCAGCCCCCATACATGATAAACCAAAAGTCGATGGAGGGCGCAATCATCGCGCAGGACTTTCAGGATGTAATTTACAAAATACAGGACGAGGATCTGTTTCTGATTGGAACGTCCGAGCACTCGATTGCATCGATGCACTCTGATGAAATTTTGGATGGAAAGGACCTGCCGATAAGATACGCGGGGATAAGCCCGTGCTTTAGAAAGGAGGCAGGCGCCCACGGGCGGGACCAGAAGGGGATATTCCGGGTCCACCAGTTTGAGAAAATCGAGCAGTACGTGTTTGCAAGGCCCGAGGAATCCTGGAAGGAGCACGAAAGAATGCTTGCAGTGGCAGAGGAATTCTACCAAAGGCTCGAAATCCCATACCGCGTGATGCTCCTCTCAAGTGGAGACATGGGAAAGATTTCCGCAAAGACATACGACATCGAGGCGTGGATGGCAGGCCAGAACGCGTACCGCGAAATAGTGTCCTGCTCAAACTGCCTTGACTTTCAGACGCGCAGACTCAAGATAAGATTCCGTGACAAGACAAACGAGCAGACGCAGTACCTGCATTCGCTAAACAGCACACTTGTCGCAACCACAAGAACGCTTGTTGCAATCATGGAGAACTTTCAGACAAAGGACGGACACATTGCAGTCCCAAAGGCTTTGCAAAAATACCTCGGATCAAGTGCCATATAGGTAGTACAACTTATATTTTGGAGTTAGACGCCGTTAGTAATTGGCACGTAGAAAGGGTGGAAAGGTAAAAGACAAGTGGCGTGAGAAAAAATGGGTCACAGTTATCGCCCCAGAGTCATTTAACAATGCACCAATAGCATACATACCAATCACTGATGAGCAAAAAGCAATCGGCAGAGTTATCGAGGTTACATTGTTTGACATCCTAAAGGGAGATCCATCCCAGTACCAGTACAAGATTTACTTCCAGATCAGCAAAATTGACGGAGACAAGGCATACTCCATATTCAAGAGATACGAGTACGCAAAGGAGTTCCTGAGAAGCCTCATCAGACGAGGATCAAGCAAGGTCAGCTATGTAATGGACGTAAAGACAAAAGACAATTACATTTTCAGAATAAAGATAATTGCACTCACACACAAAAAGCTAAACACGTCAAGAAAGCACGCGCTAAGACTAATCGCAAACGACGTGATGAGCAAGACAATCAAAGAGATGACAATTGATCAGTTCGTCCAGGCAACGTGCTATGGAAAGATAAACTCCGACATCATGGCAGCTGCAAAGAAGGTCATCCGCATGAGACATGTGGGATTAGAAAAAGTAAAGCTAATCAGAACAGCAGAAGCCGAAGTCGCATTGCTACAAGCGCAATAGACTTTCTTTTTACTATGGAAAAAAGGCTCGAAGTAGACATTCAACTAATTGTCCACGCGACTGAGGATTTGGAAAAGATCCTTGCCACATTCAAGGAAGCGTTTGACATAGACAGGGAGGACTTTGACATGCAAAACCTCACAGGCCACTTTGAGAACCCAATCATCATGCTGCACGCAAAGATTAAGAAAAAAAAGGCGCAGTTCTTTGTAAAAAAACTAGTCGCGTCAATCCCGAGGGAGCAGATCAACACGATAATTGAGGACTTGGAAAACAGATACGACGACTCTACGCTGTACCTGAGAATAGGCAAGCAGTCGCTTGTAAAGGGCGAAATAGTGCTAAGCGACAAGGAGCCGGTCAAGATTAAAATTTTCACCCCGATATACAAGCAGGCAGACATCGAGGACACATTTACCAGACTGCTCACACAAGGCACGATTTAATATCAATTTGATCAGTACAGAAACGGGAATGAAGAGCTGCAAAGCCGCTCCAGTCTGAGTAATACTGTGAAGATGCCGCGACGATCTGACCCAAAAAAATTCGATGCAAGATTGTTTTAAATAATGTTGCTTCAGCTGTCTGATAGTTGAAAGCCGATTACGACCTGATTGTAGCAGGAGGGGGACTTGCCGGAATGGTTGCTGCCCAGTCTGCAGCGCATCACTCCAAACAGAGACTGTCCATTTTGGTGATTGATAGAAACCCATCGATTTTCCTTGGGCGCAAGACCATAAACGGATGGGTCTGCGGAGACGCAGTCAGCAAAGAAGCAGTAGACTACATGGGAAAAAAGATCAACGTAATCTGGGGAAAGCCTGAGCTCGAATACAGGGTAAAAGGCGTAATCGCGTTGTCACCTGACAGGGAAACGTCAATCCCATTTGACGGCGACGGATATCTCCTCAACAGGCAGGAGCTTCCACAGAGCCAGTACAAGCAGGCGCAGAAAATGGGAATAAATTTTGATTTTGAAATTAATCTTACCAACCTTCTCTATGACGGAAACCAGGTCATCGGGGTGCAGGGAACAAACAGGCATACAAACGAGCCTTACAAAAAAACCGCAAAGGTGGTAATTGACGCAACAGGCGTTGCATCGATGCTGAGAAACGGAGTCCAGAACACCACGAAGATGGAAAAGAAAATCGACCGCAGAGATCTGGAATCGACTGGAAGGCACATCATGTTTTTTGAAAAAGGGGTAGAGGACCTCACGGAGTTTGATCCTGATTACTGTTTGATTCACCTAGACCAGGACATCGCACCTGGCGGCTACGGGTGGGTTTTTCCAAAGGGCAAAGACAAGGTAAACATCGGACTTGGGGTCGAAAAGACGCTTTTGGAAAAGCGAAACAAGAGGCTTGGAAAACACGACGACGTCACGGGGCTGATAAACCAGTATGTGGCGCGCAACAAGGCAATCAAGAACCCAAGGCTTTCTGACGATCCATCGGATATTCACAATGCAACGGGCAACTGGCAGGTGTCGGTGAGAAGGCAAAACGACTGCATGGTTTCAAACGGGTTCATGCTAGTTGGCGATTCCGCATGGATGCCAAAACCGCTTGATGCAGGAGGCATAGGCCCCGCCCTCATCGCAGGATCACTCATTGGCAAAAACGTAGTTGACGCAATCGAGTCAAACGATGTCACGGAAAAAGGACTCTGGCAGTACAATGTGGATTATGTAAAAGAGTACGGGTACAAGACCCCTGGACTGGAGGTGTTTAGAAGACTATTGCAGTTGCTGACAAACGCCCAGCTCAACTACGGCATGAAGCACTTTTTGGGAAACCTCGATGTCGAGGCAATAAGCAAGGGGGAGCACCCGGACTTTAGCGCAGTTGGAAAGATGAGCGTCATTGGAAAGATGACCATGCTCATGCGCGGCGCACTAAACATGAAGCTTGCAGAGGGATTACGATACACCACACAGCGAAACAAGATCCTCACAGAGCACTATGCCAATTATCCAAAGAACCCTGAGAGCTTTGACGCATGGAACAAGCAGCTGCAAAAAATACTCCACGAGTCATTTGTGCATTTGGAAAAATGGGAAAACTGACTAGTCTTAAATAAAGTAAAGCAGATAGGAAAATCATGTTACAGGCAGCATCGACCTACCTTGACTGGAACAACTCCATTGACATTTTGAACAAGGCGTATGACGCCGGGCTTTTTGCACTTATCATAGGCCCAAAGGGAACCGGAAAGACTTCGCTTGTGCGAGAGTTTGCCGCAAAAAAATCTGCAAAGCTAGAGTCAGTCAACTTTTCGCTTCGAACGAGGGAGAGCCACCTCGTTGGAGCAAAGACCCTGACTGACGGCTCGATTGGGTTTGACGAGGGAATTTTGATTAGATCAATGAGGGAGGGAAGCCTCCTGTATCTTGACGAGATAAACGCAGCAGAGGCAGACGTCCTGCTAAGGCTTGACGAGGCGCTAGACGACAGAAGGCAGATAGTCCTCAAAGAGTCGACAGGCGAGATGATCAAGGCAAACGAGAAATGGTTTGTAGTCGCGACAATCAACCCGCTCACGCACGTGGGGACAAAGGAGCTTCCGCCGCAAATCCTGAGCAGGTTCCCAATAAGGATAAGACTTGACTACCCCCCAGAAGAAACCGAGCTGCAGATCGTAAAGAGATACGCATCGAGCGGACACGATGAAAAGCTGATCCAGGGAATAAAGCTTGCAAACACGCTGCGCCAGGCAGCGGCAGTGGAGGAGCTGTACTACTCCCCAAGTCTCAGGGAGACAATCGCGTTTGCAAAACTTCTTGACTCTGGCATGAACGCCAAGGAGGCGGCCGTAATCGTGTTTGGCAACGTATATTCCCAGTGGGGAAACGTCGAGTATCAAAAAGTAAATGACATCATCACGTCGATGTTTGGTAGTTAATGCAAACGCTACACCTAAGAAACGACACGCTAGTTGAGATTGCAACATTTCTTGCAAGACGCTGGTCTGAAAAGGACAAGATCACAGTCGAGTTCTCAGACAAAAGAGAAACGCAGACTAAGCTAAAGGAAAACAAGATCAGCCTTGTCTCCCCCGAGAGGCTAGCAGGAACTGACTTTGACAAATACAGGCAGTTTCGAACGGCAATATGGTACGAGGCGATGCGAATCAAGTTTTGCAAAAAAATCCTAAGCAACGAGCACGCATTTGGCTTTGTCCTAAACACGCTTGAGACGCGCAGAATCGAGCTGCTCGGAAGAAAGGTCTGGCGAGGAATGGATGCAGAGATGATCTTCAGCTACACGTACCAGTGGCTATACAGGCCCCAGCTTGCAAACGTTCTTGGAAAGCACAGGATAGTCGAGGCGTTCTACCAGTACTTTTTGTTTGGCGACATAAAGGGCGAGATGCAGCCAAGCTACTACGACAAAATAACAAACGCATCGGCACGCGCAAAAGAAATCGTAAACGAGGCACTTGAAAAAAAGCACGACACAGAATGGATTGAGAAAAAAATTCCAGAGATTTTGAAAATTTTGGATCTTGATGCGCTAGTCACCATACAGATATCACTGCCATGGAAGAATCCCGGACTTTTGACAACGCAGCAGGACTTTGTAAAGGCGGTGCAAAAGACGGCAAAAAACAGGGAGTCGGATTTTGGAAAAATCGACGTTCAGAACATTTTGGAGAGCACGTCGGTTGCAGAAGAGTTCAAGGTGCTAAAGGACGAAAACAGGAAAAACGAGAACAAGGGGCTTGGCACCGAGTCAGTCGGGATACAGATCCCGGGATCTACCAACGTGGACGAGACCAGGATTTACGACCAGGACCTGATCAGCAACCTAAAGACAAAGTTCAAGGAATGGAAGACCAGCTGGAGCGAGCAGCACGTCGTATCGGGGGACGAGTTTGACGAGGAGGCATACGCGGAAGGGCATCATTCCCCGTTTATCACGGATGTGAAAAAATCAATCAAGGCAAAGATCGTAATTTTGCTTGATCACTCGTCATCCATAATGGACCAGCAAATCCAGTACAAGAAGGCAACGCTTGCACTGTGCGAGGTGCTGTCATTTTTAAAAATAAAATTCTCAGTGTACGCGTTTAACACGACGCAAAAGCAGGTGGTGTGCTGGCTTGTAAAACCAGAGGACATCAAGTGGAACAATGCTTCTGCAAAGAGGCTTGCGCAGATTGACGCAAACGGGGGTACTCCGCTTGCAGAGGTCTACGAAAAGATGTATCCTAGCTTGCGCTCAAAAAAGCCAGACATATTTTTGACACTGTCAGACGGCGAGCCGTCTGACCCGGACGCGGTGCGCTATATGATAAAATCCCTAAAGGCACTCGGGATAAGGATGGTCGCAATCGGAGTCGGCAGGGACACGTTTGGCGCAACAAACATTGCAAACAACTTGAAGTATCTTGGATATGAGAACACGCTTGCAGTCTCAAGACTAAAGGACATTCCAAACAGGGTCCTTTCTGTTTTGAGTGCAGAGTAATCCCAACCATAAATTCTAAATTTAGCGTCAAATTGACCGAGAGTCATGAGTACGATAGAAATCACGCAGGACGAGTTATTATCAAACATAGAAAGCAAGATTCCGCTTTTAATTTTGGACATAAGGGCAAAAGACGCATACATGCAGGGTCACATACAGGGTGCGGCAAACGCCATATGCGATTCGATGCAGCAAAAACAGGTCATAATGTCAAAGATTCCGCAAAACATGAGAATCGTTCTAATCGATGATGACGCCACCGCAGCAAAGGAAAACGCCACAATGATGGCAAGATTTGGCTTTGATGTACACTATCTAAAAGACGGAATGAAAGGCTGGGACAAGGAGACGGTAAAGAGCACGCAGGACACAACTGTCAGCGGCGACAACTTGTGGAACTCCATAAAACAAAACGAGAACGTGTTTTTGCTAGACGTCAGAGAGCCGCAGGAATATGCAGAGTTTAGAATTCCAGGCGCAGTAAACATCCCGTTATCCAGACTGTTCATGCCAGGATCACAGTCAGAAATTCCAAAGGACAAAAAAATTATAACGATATGCTCGCACGGGAATCGCTCCATGGTTGCGACGTTTGCGCTTGCAAAAAACGGAATCGAGTCGACATCGCTTGTCGGAGGAATGGCGTGGTGGAACCAGGTCCTAAATGCAACCACACTCAAAGAGGGAGACGTCACAATAATCCAGGTGGAAAAAATCGGAAAGGGCTGCCTCTCCCACATAGTCGGCTCAAACGGCGAGGCAGTAGTAATTGATCCCACATATCCCGCAGCAAAATACATCGAGTTTGCGCAAAAGGAAGGACTCAAGATTACCAAAGTAATTGACACGCACCAGCACGCAGACCACGTCTCTGCAGCAAAGGAACTGGCGCATTCTACGGGCGCAAAACTCTACTTCAGCAAGCTGGAAGAGTACAAGCTGGAAAGCGAAAAAGTCGAGGACGGAAACACCATACCTTTTGGGACAAAACATCTGCGCGCAATCCACACGCCAGGACACACTGCGGGTAGCATGTCGTACGTTCTTGATGACAAGTACGTTTTCAGCGGCGACATACTGTTTGTAGAGGGGATAGGCAGGCCAGACCTGAGAGACCAGGTGGAGGAATACGCCACAAAACTATACGACACGTTACACAGCAAGCTTTTGAAATTTTCCGACAGCACCAAGGTCTTCCCAACGCACCACGGCGAGGGAGTAAAGCCAACTGAGAACGGCATCTACTGCACCACCATAGGAGTGGCAAGGAAGCTTCCCCTGCTGGATCTTGATCAGTCAGCGTTTGTCTCCAAGGTTGTCAGCATCACGACCCCAAGGCCAATGAACTACTCCATGATCATCAAGATAAACAAGGGAGTGATTCCAATGTCCCCAATGCAGATTCCCGACCTAGAGATGGGTCCAAACAGATGCAGCATCAAGATGTGATTGACTAAATTCATAAGATTGATCAGTTGAGAGTCAAGCAGTGTCTTGGACTAATTTTGGCGCAATGATATTACTTGGGCTATCACTTCTTTTCGTTTTATCAGTCCCGCACGTCTATGCGATTAATTCCAGTACTGACAAAACGTCCTACGGTCCAGGCGATAAAATCACGATTTCAGGAAACGTCGGAAATATAGCTGCTGGAAAATACATCGGTCTGCAGATTAGAAGCTCAAACGACTTGGTTCAGATTGACCAGTTTATGCCGTCAGGGGACGGATCGTTTTCAAAAGAATATTTTGCAAAGGGCGCAAAGTGGAGCTTGCCTGGAACATACAGCGTAATTGTCGCATATGACGGGCAGACTGCCACGTCTACTTTTCAGTTCAGCCTAGAACCAAATCAAGACAATCCAGATGATCAGGAAGATCAAAGTCCGAGCCAGCCCCCCATGCAGCCAACTGTTCAGCCAGCGCCCCAGACAAAGCCAAAGGTCCCAGGCTTTCCCGCACTAGATGCGTCACCGCAGCACTACTTTGACAGATACCAGAACGAGCCGGCATTCAGGGAATGGTTTGAGAAAGCATTCCAGGGCTACACCATACAGGAAATTGTCGGATACAAAAAAACTCACCTGGAATCATTTCCAGACGTGACAAAGTCGCGCCAGTATTATCTGGACAGGTACAACAGCGAAACAGAGTACAAGGAGTGGTTTGACTCGCAGTTTCCAGGAGAGTCCGTCTACGAGTTCTTCGACATAGCGCATGACAAGATACCAAGCTGGATAAAAAACATGGCAGCGCAGTGGTCAAGAGGGGAAACGTCAGATTCTGACTTTGTAAACGGAATAAAATACCTCATTGAAAACGATTTCATAAAAACGCACGACATGCAGGACACGGGGTCAGAAAGCGAGATACCGGACTGGATAAAAAACAGCGCGTCATGGTGGGCGTCTGGAAAAATAACTGAAGACGAGTTCGTAAACTCTATCAAGTATTTAATCGAAAACAAAATCATCATACTAGATTAAATCACGCCATACCCGCAGATACCAAGTGCCAATTGCAAAATGTTTGTCCGTATCACAGCCGTTTGCGGACCTGATCATCATGGGAAAGAAAACAATTGAGCTAAGAAAGTGGAACACCAGATTTCGCGGCGAGTTTCTCATTCACTCCCCAGTGGCAATAAAATCAGACGACTGCAAGAGGCTTGGGATTGACGAGTCGGGCCTTAGGACTGGCGCAATAATCGGCAAGGCAGTGATCTACGACGTGAAGATTTACAAGACAAAAAAAGAACTGCAGGCAGACAAGAAATATCATTTTGCGTCAGACGAGTCATACAGAAAATACGGGTTTCTGCTAAAAAACGCAAAAGCATTCAAGGTCCCAATACCATACAAGGGCAAGCTTGGGTTTTTCGACATACGTCTGGACGACACCATAGTAAGGGACGAAGATATTACGTCGGATCTTTTCGACGAGGAATACCGCACGCAGTGGATAAACCACCACTAGTGCGAAAAACCGTTACTATCTATATATAAAGGCGGTATTTAAAAAACCGCAAATGCCACAGACAAAGCCAATCGTTAGCGTTGAAAACGTAGTAGCCTCCGCATCAGTTGACCAAAAAATAGACCTAAACGAGGTAACAAAAAAATTCCCAGACACTGAATATCATCCTGACCAGTTTCCAGGACTTGTCTTTAGACTGAAGACCCCAAGGACTGCCACGCTGATATTTAGAACAGGAAAGATGGTCTGCACTGGCGCAAAATCAGAGGAGATGGCAATCAAGGCAGTGCAAACAGTTGTGCAGCAACTGCGAAAGGGAGGAATCAAAATAAAAAAGGACGCAGAGATTGTAGTTCAGAACATTGTTGCCGCAATTAACCTGGGCGGCAAGATTCACCTCGAGTCGGCTGCAAGAACCCTGCCGCGAAGCATGTACGAGCCAGAGCAGTTTCCGGGATTGATCCACAGGATGCTTGACCCAAAGACGGTGATACTGCTATTTGCATCAGGCAAGCTGGTTTGCACGGGCGCAAAAAAGGAGGCAGACGTGTACCGCTCCGTGAACAACCTGCATGCGCTACTTGAAGAAAAAAAACTAATGATCTACGACAAGTAGATTCCAAACATCTTTGTATAATAAAAGGCCGATTTCCAAGACTGAAAATTAAATGATTTTATTTATAGTCCCACAATGCCAGTGTTTTTGTTGCCAGCAGTAAAATCAATAATGAAAAAGGCCATTTCGATCCCAAAGGAATCGTCAGTGGCGCACGCGATCAGGCAGATGCTTGATCACAAAGTATCGCGTCTCCTAGTCAGCAAGGAGGACGAACCCGTAGGGATTGTAACTGAAAGGGATGTGGGTTTTTTTCTTTTGGCAGACAACACCGAGGAAAACCTGGACAAAATACCTCTCAGCAAGGTAACAAAGCCCCTTGTAACTGTCGATGAGGAAATGAGCATAAAGGAATGCGCACAGATAATGGCAGACAGGAAAATAGGATCACTTGGAATAAACCTGCACGGAAAGACAGTCGGAATAATCACAAAGACAGATTTGACAAGACATTATCTGCAAGAGCACGTAGGCAAAAAACGCGTCGGCGACTTTATGACAGTATCATATGTTTCGATGTACGAGGACGATCCGATTTACAAGATTGCCGCAAAGATGGTAGAAGAAAAGGTGTCCAGAATAATTCTAAAAAACAAAAGCGACGTGCCAATTGGAGTGGTCACGTTTAGGGACTTGTTCAGAATTGCCCTCACCATGGGACAGGAAGAAAACACAGTAGACAATACAGATTCTATGATTTCAGTGGTTTTCCCAAGAAAGGGATTTCTCTCAGAGTCAGGCTTTGGCAAGACGATCATCACAAAGGAAGTGATGAGCAACAAAATAGTAACGGCAGACTACAATGACGACGTGATAACTGCATGCGAGATCATACTGGACAACAATGTAAACGGCGTTGGCGTTTTGATCAATGGCAAGCTTGGCGGAGTGCTAAGCAAGACAGACATCACACGCGCGCTAGTATCAGTGTGAGTTTCAGGTTTGAAATTACACCATACCGAGTGTGAAAATTTGTGCGCTCGTACAGTTATTTGTGATTTTCTTGTTTTAGCTTTTCCCAGTCTGCCAGGAAATTCTTCAGTCCTATATCCGTGAGTGGGTGCTTTAGCATTTTTCCCAGAACATCTGGCGGGAGAGTAACTACGTCTGCGCCGATTTTGGCAGCCTCCACTATATGCATCGGGTGTCGTATGCTTGCAACTAGGATCTGCGTCTTGAAATTATAATTTGTAAATATTTGCTTTATCTCCGCAATTAGGCTCATCCCGTCCTGGCCAATGTCGTCCAGCCTTCCGATGAATGGGCTGACATATTTTGCCCCGGCCTTTGCCGCAAGAATTGCCTGGTTTGGCGAGAACACCAGTGTGACATTTACCGGAATCCCCTCAGATGAAAAGCTCTTGCATGCCTTTAGCCCGTCGGCAGTCATCGGGACCTTGATCACGACGTTTTGCCCGTATTTTTTTAGCCTGTGCCCCTCGTCCATCATTCCGGAATAGTCTGTTGCGACAACCTCGAGGCTCACGTCGCCTTTGATTATTTTGGTGATCTCCTCCATTGCCTTTAGCGGGTCGCCGCCTTCCTTTGCCAACAGCGACGGGTTGGTGGTTATTCCGTCAAGCAGGCCCATGTCGTTGTACGTTCTAATGGACTGGAGGTTTGCAGTATCAAGAAAGATTTTCATTGTTTTTTCTTACCTGTGATTTCCCTTACCGCTTTTGCTATATTAATTGATGTAAGGCCGTGCTTTTCTAAGAGCAGCGGAATTTCAGAGTCACGCGCAGACTCGCCGAACCTATCGTTTACGCCGATGCGCTTGATTGGAACAGGATACGATTCAGAAACCACTTCGGCAACTGCCGAGCCAAGCCCACCCATGATGTTGTGCTCCTCGCATGTCACAATGCACCCGGTTTCCCTTGCGGACTTTTCCAAGAGTGCAGAGTCAATTGGCTTTATCGAAAACATGTCAATCACCTTGCAGGACACTCCCTCCTGCTTTAGAGAGTCGGCAGCATCAAGTGCCATCTTTACCGTTATGCCGCACGCTGCAATCGTGCAGTCAGCGCCTTCCCTCATCGTGATCCCCTTTCCCGCTTCAAATTCCTGCGAGTCCTCGTGCACGACAGGGCTGTTTGATCTGGTCATCCTCATGTAGAAGGGTCCGTACCTTTGAGACATCAGCCTGGTCAGCTTGCCCACTGCAACAGTGTCTGCCGGAATGAAAACGGAAAAGTGCGGGATTGCGCGCATTATTGCGATGTCTTCTATTTGCTGGTGCGACCCGCCGTCTGCGCCAACTGAGATTCCACCGTGAGACACTACAAGCTTCACGTTTAGCCCCTTGTTGCCATTTGGCGATGGATATGCAATCGCGTTTCGGATTTGATCGACGCACCTTCCCGGAAGAAATATCGCATATGTGCTGGCAAACGCGGTTTTGCCAGATATTGCAAGGCCTGCAGAAACGGAGACAAGGTTTGCCTCCGCTATGCCAACGTTGAAAAATCTGTCGGGAAACTTTTTCCCAAAGTCTGCTGTTTTTAGCGAGTCAGTCGTGTCTGCCCCAAGCACCACAACGTTTGGGTTTTCGTCCCCTATCTCCAATAGCGCCTTTCCATAAGCGGTGCGCATGTCAGTCATCTGGCCAATCATGCGTATCCAAGCTCCTTTGCAATTTGGCTAATCAGATTCTTTTTTTCTCCAATTATGTGCAGGTCAATCCACTTTGCCACGAGATCCTTTCCCCCAAGGTCAAATGCCTTTTGGATTAGCATCTTGCGTCTGGCGTGCGCAATTTTGTGTCTAAACTCTCTTATTATTCCGCGCACGTCCTGCTGCCCTATGATGGCACTTCCCCCGACAAATGCCCTCGCCCCGTCAACAAAACACGCGCCAATGTTATCCAGTGTGACTCCCCCGTCTGCCTCTATGCACCCATCAAATCTGTTCTCAGACAGGATTTGGTTTAGCCTGCGCATTTTTTCATGCGTTGACTCGATGTATTTCTGTCCTGACCTGCCAGGTACCACTGACATCACTATGATTTGGTCAAGCCTTGGGATGAACTGCTTTGACCATTCGGGCAGCTCCGTGTCAGGATTTATGGCAAGCCCCACGCCGACCTGGTTTGCGTTTAGGATGTCACAGATTTCTCCAAAGCTTGCCGCGTCGCAGACCTCTGCATGGACAGTCACTATGTCAGAGCCGGCGTCCACGTAATCTCTTACGTGTCGTACGGGATTGTTTATCATCAGATGGGTGTCAAACGGGATTACGGTTAGCGGCCTGAGCTCTTTTATTTTTGTGTGATCAAAAGTCTTGTTTGGGACGAACTCCCCGTCCATCACGTCCAAATGGATATAGTCGGCCCGCCCTGCAACGCATCGCTTTACCTCGTTTTCAAGGTTTGTCATGTCGCCTGCGATTATGGACGGCGCAATCATCGACTGGGAGTCCAGCTCCATTTCGATTATCGGGACGAACTCTTTTTTCGGGGCCTGGCCGTGCCACTTGGGGTTGTCCTCCATGTGCTCGACGCCTTTTCCCTTTATGGTCCTTGCAATTATTATTGACGGCGCTCCCTTGGTCTGTGCCGCTTTTTTTATTGCCGAGTCAACCTGCTCTATCCTGTGCCCGTCTATCTCAATTACGTTCCACCCAAACGATCTCCACTTGTCGCCAACCTTCCACCTGCTCGCATCCTTCCACATTTCGGACAAGTCGTCGCCGACTAGCTCCTCGTCAAGCGGCATTACCTTCTCAGTGTAAGAGTCCTGCTGTATGAAATTCCTGTCCAAAATTGCAGTCAGATTGTCCACCTTGTATTTTGATGCAGACATCGCAGCCTCCCATACCTGGCCCTCGTCTGTCTCGCCGTCTCCCATGACGGTGTAGATTCTTGTCTGCTTGCCGTCAAGCCTTGCTGCAAGTGCGCTGCCTATTGAAAACGACAGTCCAATCCCAAGTGATCCTCCGCAAAATTCTACGCCGGGGCACTTTAGGTCAGGGTGTCCCTGGAGTCTACTTCCAAACTGCCTCAGGGTGTCAAGCTCCGACGTGTCAAAATATCCAGCAAGTGCCATATTTGAAAACAGCCCAGGCGACGCGTGTCCCTTTGAGAGAATCAGCTTGTCCCTTTGGTCCCACTGCGGATTCTTTGGATCAAATCTGAGATGCTTGAAAAAAACACATCCCATTATCTCTGCCATCGAGAAGGATCCTCCGGGATGTCCTGAGCCCGCGTTTGAGGTCGCCTTGATTACAAGCTTGCGCGCATTGCGGACATTTTTTTTAATTTGATAATAGTTTAGGCCCATTTCTAATCAAAATTCATAATCGGCAGATTCATGATTTGAGACTTTTCCTGAATTCAATAAAAAGCTACTTCTGCAAAAGTTTAATCTCGGAGCGGCATACCATACACATGATAGATCTGAAGGGAGTGGTTCCGCTCATCATATATGACAACAGGTGCTACCTCTGCACAAAATTTGCCAAAATTGTCGACTTTGTGGCGGGGAAAAGGCTGACGCTTGTTGGCCACTATACGGATCTTGGAGAGGAGCTCCGGGGCCAGATACTTGATTCAAGCGCCCTTGAGATGTTTTGGTTTGTCGACGGAAAGACGGCATATGGCGGAAGGGCCGCCCTCATCCCGCTGATATTGTCAATAATTCGCCACGACAGAAGTCAAGGCCGCGGCACCGCAGACATAGGGTCCTGCGAGACGGAGTGCAGGACTGCAAAGGCAGTCTTTTTGCGATCTGCCAGCCTGCTCTCACACAGCAAGAAAATAAAAATAGCCTAAGATGTTTTTACCAAAAGATCTACCACGCTAAAACACTAGTTTGGAATATGCTCAGAACCATACACGGCCTGTGTCAGAAAAGCCGCCTGAGAAAAAAGGGCTCATTCAAGAGTTCGCGCATTTCCTGCAGACGTTTGGGGTAATAGGCCTGCAATAGCGTTTGTAATCGGCTCTGCATCATCGAATCTTGTAACGGCAGTGGTAAACGACATTGTAAACCGCTAATCGGACTTGCCCTGCAAGACGTAGGCGACCTAAAGCAGCTGTCATTTACAGTGTACAAGTCGACGTTTGCCTACGGCGACCTCATTGCAAGCACGGTTGACCTTCTCATAATTGCAGGACTGGTATTCTTGCCGTACAAGCAGCTCTCCAAGTTCAAGCTGGTAGAGGACAAGACAAAGGGCTAACGCTAGTACTGTAATAAAATAAAAAAGAACTGGCCCCAGATTATTTTAAAAATTAAAATCTAAATTTAATTTAAAATCTTGGAGTTCTGTGTTTTGGTAGGCATTCACGACAATAAACTGGTTTGCCTTCTTTTGGTTGGAAAGGTACCTCTGCTGACTTGCCGCAATCGGAACAAGTGCATGGATACATTTTCTTGTTGTATGACATGATTGTCGATATTTTTCTCCACATAAAAACGAAGGGGTTTTCCGGAATCAAACACCCGCGAACTCTTATAGTCTCACGCCTAGGGATTCCATTGTCAAGAAAGCAGAGCCACCCGTCTTTGATCAAGGGCATGATAGATCATTTTGTGTCAGGCGGGCTCCAAGTCCAGTATGCAAACTATGACGGATTTGACAAACCATTTGTGATAACGCGCCATGCGCCAGATGTCATTGCAGTCAATCCCCAAAACCAGCTAAAATACATCGGAAAGGTAAAACTTTGCAGCGAGCTTGTGGAGCAGTCCACCAAGGAGCAGTTTACGGATTTTTCAAAAATGCTGATGAAGGGCGGCAAGTCGCAAGGCCTAAAGATTCCGTTTTTCATCGGCGTTCCACAGGAGTGCCATTCCAAGATAAGGCAGACATACAGCAATTTTGACATCGCTTGGAGAGAGAACATCCAAGTGCTTGGATTCTAATTACAAAGTTTCCTTTACAGCGGGACAAGGTTTTTTAGGTAATCGCATCTGATGATGGTGCTTGTTAGCAAAGAAGAACATAATCATGATTGGGGTTGCAGCAGCGATTGTGATTGGCTTTGCAGCGTATGCCATCGCAGGCCAAGATCTTACAAAGCAGGACTTGGAATCAGACATTGCGCATGATGTCACAGATGAGGTACTAGGACCAAGCCCCACTCCAGAGGAAAATGCAGATATGTACAAGATCAACACGGAATGCGAATTGATTTATGCCATTGCTTACGGCAAATACCCCGACGGCGAGGAATTGCCTGACGTAAAAGTAGAGACTTTGCTTGCCAACTACCCAGAGGAGTTTGAGCCGTGGAAAGAAAATTTGCAGAACATAGAAAACAGGACGGCGTTTTTCGCAAAACCGCTCTCAGACGAGTTTCGAAATGTTTTGACGCCGGCACTCATGAAGGAGGCATCGATAAACCCGGTGCTTGAACAAACCGCAAGAATTGTCTCAGACGGAAACGGGCAAGAAAAGCTCCAGCAGGCATTCCAGGAATTCGGATGCCAGAAATACTTTGACGAGAGAAGGTAGCGTTCCTGATTTTATAAAATTAAAATAAAAAATTAGTGACTATGTCCGCAACCGCAAGAGTCGTGGCCATGATCCATTTCTGCGCCCTGATTTTTTGTGCACTTGGGACACTTGTTTGAGCCAGTTGGCGAAAAGAAGCCGATTCCGCAAGATACACATTTCATGCTAGTCATGTTAATTGAGGGAAAAATCATCTATTTATCAATATGCATCAAAGAGCCCTGTCAAAGTAATCTATAATAGCGCAAAAAATGCGAGCCAGAACAATGATTATCAGTTCAGAAAGCGCGCAGCCGATAAAAAAGAAAACACGCGCCCTGTGCTTTTTTGTTGCAGAAAAATCAGAACCGTTTGGCCTTCCAAAGATGGACGCAAAGATACTTGCGGCGATAAAACAGTCGGTAAAGGAAACAAAGGGCAAGCGCGCAAGCCTTGACGTAATACACAGCCACGGGCTGATTCCTGCAGAAAGAATTGTCATTGCAGGGCTGGGGCCGGTTCACAAGATAACCCATGAGACTGTCAGGATATCGTCAGGCAAGATAGCAAAAAAGATCAGGGATTTAGAGATATCAGAATTTTCAATCGTGCTTCCAGACAAGTTTCCCCTCAAGGCAGATGTCGCTGCAAACGCAATAGTCGAAGGAGTCAGCCTCTCGCAGTACTCGTTTGACAAATACAAAAAGGAAAAAAATCCAAAACTGCAAAGAGTTACAATCTTAGTATCAGACAAAACCAAGATATCGGATCAAATATCAAAGGCAATGACAGTCTCAGACGGAGTGAATTTTGCAAGAAGTATAGCAAATCTCCCCCCAAACGAGTGCGCCCCAGTGCACATGGCAGGCTTTGCAAAGTCGCTTGCGGCAAAAAACAAGCTCAAGTGCACAATCCTATCAAAAAACGAGCTGCGGCAAAAGGGGTTTGGCGGAATCACGGCAGTGGGCCAGGGAAGTAAAAACGAGCCAAAACTCATCATACTAGAATACAACGGGAAAAAGGACGACAGGCCCACGGTTCTGGTTGGAAAGGCAGTTACCTTTGACACCGGCGGGATTTCGATCAAGCCTGCGGACAAAATGGACGAGATGAAATTTGACAAGTGCGGCGGCTGCACGGTTTTAGGGATAATGAAGGCAGTCTCAGAATTAAAGCTGCCAGTAAACGTAGTTGGAATAATTCCGTCAGTTGAGAACATGCCGGGAGGAGAGTCGTACAGGCCGGGGGACATCATCAGGATGTACGGAGGAAGCACTGCGGAAATTCTCAACACGGATGCCGAGGGAAGGCTCATTTTATCTGACGCATTATCATACGGAGTGAAGACGTACAAGCCAAAGGCAGTGCTTGACTTTGCAACGCTCACTGGCGCGTGCATTGTTGCACTCGGTCCAAACGTGGCAGGACTTGTGAGCAACAACAACGGCATCGCAAGCAAGATCAGAAAATCCTCAGAGAAGACAGGGGAGGAGGTGTGGCAGCTTCCGCTAAATGACGACTATACCGACATGATAAAGTCAGACTATGCGGACATCAAAAACGTAGGAATTGGAAGGGCTGCAGGCGCGATTACGGCTGCCGCGTTTTTGGCAAACGCAGTTGGAACCACCCCGTGGGCCCACTTTGACATTGCCGGAACCGCGTGGATTCAGACTGGGACAAAGGAAAAATCCTACAATCCAAAGGGCGCAACAGGATTTGGCGTAAGGCTCGGCGTGGATTACTTGGCTAGTAGCCCCTAGAGTTTCTGTCAGGCGTGCCGACGTTTGAATTTCTAAATCCGTGTTTTTCCATCATGTGGTTTAGGAACCGGATGTCATTTTCTATCTGCTGGCCGCAAACAGTACATGTGGGCATGGAATGGTGTCAAAAATTGTCTCTTATAGGTCATTTGATTAAAAGATGCCAGCACTACTGCTTCCCAAGAGCTCTCGCACCTTAGTAGCACAGTAGCGACATTGGGTTTGACTTCCAGGTTCGGAAAGAGACTGGGTCGCGCCCCAACGCTGTGGCCGGCTTGAAAACATTTCTTCGCTTGATCTGTATTAAGATTACTCTTAGATTTGCAAAAACAGCCTATATGAGATATAAATTGAACAAGTCCGAGATGTTTTTGTGACCCACAGAGTAGCGGTACTTGACAAGGAGCTGTGCCAGCCAAAAAAATGCGGCCTTGAGTGCATCAAGTACTGTCCAGTGAACAAGTCCGGCGCGGACTGCATCGTAATGAATGAGGAAATAAAAAAAGCGCAGATCGACGAGGACCTCTGCAACGGGTGCGGGATTTGCGTAAAGGTTTGCCCCTTTGAGGCAATTACAATTGTCAATTTAGCAACTGAGCTTGGAACTGAGAAAATCCACCAGTACGGGATGAACTCGTTTAGGCTGTACCGCCTTCCGACTCCGAAAAAAGGCGAAGTCGTCGGGCTGCTTGGAAGAAACGGAATGGGAAAAAGCACGGTGGTGAGCATTTTGTCCGGTAACCTAAAACCAAACCTCGGAAACTATGAGAACCCTCCAGAGTGGGACGAGATCCTGAAATCTTTTGCCGGGACCGAGCTCAAGACTCACTTTGAAAAAATTAAAAATCAGGAAATAAAGGCGTCCATAAAACCGCAGCAGGTGTACCACGTGGCGGAGATATTTGACGGGACGGCCAAGGAACTGCTAGACAAGTACGACCAGCGAAACGTAACACAGGATTTGATCAGGCAGCTTTCACTTGAGAATTCCATAGAGCATCACGTAAAGGAGCTCAGCGGCGGGGAACTGCAAAGGCTTGCAGTCGCAGTCGCGGCATCAAAAGAGGCCGACTTTTACTTTTTTGACGAGCCGTCATCGTACAACGACGTGTTTCAGAGAAGGGGGGTGGCAAGGGTGATTCACAGCCTTGCAAACATTGGGAAAAGCGTAATGGTAGTCGAGCACGACCTGACTCTGCTAGACTTTCTCAGCGACTATATCGACGTGCTGTACGGCGAGCCTGCGGCATACGGTATCGTCTCAAACATTCTGTCAACCAAGGTCGGCATCAACGTGTTTTTGGACGGCTATCTGCCAAACGAGAACGTAAGGTTCAGGGACAAAAAATTCACATTTGACGTATCCACCTCTACTGACGATTTCGAGAAAGGCGAAGTCGTCATATCATATCCTGAGCTAAAGCGACAGTACCCGGCATTTTCTGTATCAATTGATGCAGGGCAGGTAAGGAGGGGAGAGGTCCTTGGAATAATGGGCGCAAACGCGCTTGGCAAGACAACGATGATGAAGATGATTGCTGGGGTCGAAAAGCCAGACGTCGGCGAAATAGACAGGGCAGTCACCATTTCCTACAAGCCCCAGTACCTGACAAACGACATTGACGTTGACGTCATATCGGTGCTCGACGCTGCAAACGGTGGGCCGATTTTTGGAAGCGTGGAGGAGGAGCAGATCGTCGATCCGCTAAAAATTAAAAAACTCTACAACAAGTCAGTCAAGAATCTGTCAGGCGGCGAACTGCAAAAGGTGGCAATTGTCACGTGCCTCTTGAAAAAGGCAGACGTGTACGCGCTAGACGAGCCGTCCGCATTTTTGGATGTGGAGGACAGAATAGCAGTTGCCAAGTTCATCCAGAGGTTTGTCCGCTCTTATGCAAAATCAGCAATAATAATTGATCACGACATCCAGCTGATGGACTTGATTTCTGACAAGATGGTAATTTTTGAGGGAGTCTCCGGAAAGGCAGGGCATGCGACATCCCCCCTGACCAAGGCAGAGGCGATGAACATGTTTCTCAAGTCACTTGACATCACGTTTAGGAGAGACGAGGCAACTCGCAGGCCCCGCGTAAACAAGGCAGAGAGCAGACTGGACAAGATGCAAAAAGAATCGGGCAACTTTTACTACAAGATTTGACACGAATGCTAAAAAAAGCACTGGAGGGGATCCTCTCAGAGGAGGAGGGCCTGGAACTATTTTCGGCCTTTGACCAGATAGGCGAGATAATCATAGTCAGGATTCCGGACTCTTTGCTGTCAAAGAAAAAGATGATTGGCGAGGCCCTGCTTGAAAACGTGCACCCGGCAAGGTCAGTGTTCTACCAGGCAACCCCGGTCGAGGGTGACTTTAGGACAAGAAACCTGGAGATACTTGCAGGAGAGGACAATACCGAAACGGAGTACAGAGAGTACGGCTGCAGGTTCAAAGTTGATGTGGAAAAGGCGTTTTTTTCTCCGAGGCTTTCGACTGAGCGAGACAGAATCGCCCAGATGATCCAGGACGGGGAAACCATGATCAACATGTTTGGGGGGATAGGAATGTTTTCGATAATTGCAGCTAAAAAGAAAAAATGCACTGTATACAACATAGACCTAAACCCGTACGCTGCCAAGCTCTGCGAGGAAAACATCAGGCTGAACAAACTGGCAGGCAGGGTGATTTCAATTCACGGGGACGCGGCGCAGGTGGTAAAAGAGCAACTCCAGGACAAGGGCGACAGGACGCTGATGCTCCTCCCCGAGAGGTCAGACGAGTTTTTGGATTCGGCAATCAGCGCAACCAAAAGCGGCGGGACAATCCACTATTACTCGCACCAACACGCAGACAAAAGGCAGGACGCAGTCGAGGTCTCAAAGCAGCACTACCTGCAGGTCACGCCAGTAAAATCAGAAATCCTGGGCGGCAGAATGGTCAGGGCAGTCGGTCCCAGATACTACCAGACGGTAGTCGATGTCAGGATAACTAAATAATTATTTGTCGTCTGGAAAAATCGAAGACGGCGAGGGCTTTGTCGTTGCCATCATGTACCCAATCCACGATATGACGCCAAGTATTCCGCCTGCAATCATCAGAACGGACAGCTGCAATACAATCGGGCTCCACTCAGAAAGCATGAGCAGGTACGCGTATAGAAAGAACGCCACGATGCACGCGCAAAATATGAAAATTCCAGTAGTCTTCCGCCTTGACATTAGCTAAAACCTCGAACGGAGTAATTTAACTGAATCTAGTATTCGAACTCGATTGCCATCAAAAAGGCGTCTTCGCCGTCGCGGTAGTACGCCTTGAGCCTCTGCTTTATGACAAAGCCCAGCTTCTCGTACAGTCTTACGGCGTCAGTGTTGCTGCACCTCACCTCAAGGTACAGCTCATCGCATCGCTTTTCCTTTATTCCGTTGATTGACTCTTCGATTATCGCAGAGCCAACGCCAAGCTTCCTGTGCTCGTCTAGCACGGCAACGGACACCACGTGCCCCTTTTTTACAAATCCTAATTTTTTAAAATTGGAAAACCCGTACTCTGTCTTGCACATGATGTATCCGACTGCCTTTCCGTTTAGTTCTGCAACCAGAAACGCCTCTGGAAGCTCTGCAAGAAGGCTTTCGTAGAAATAATCAGAATAATGCTCAGGCAGAGTCTTTAGATTTATTTCCATCACTGGGATCAGATCGCCTGGCTGGCACCGCCTAACGACGTAATCGCCCACCTGCCTGTTGATTATCTGCATCGCTATGGCTTCCAATACCAGAATATTTAATGTTAAAGTAGAATACTAGACATAGAAATTATTTCGCTTAAAATCAGGATTTAGTTTAAGAGCACTATTGTTTTGCTCATCAGATCTTTGGTTGGAATGACGGTGCTCTCGTTTTTCTCGTTTGTCACTATCAGGTACAGCAACTGGGACGCAGTTACGGTGCCGGTGATCTCCCCGATTCTGACCTTTTGACCCACCTTGAGCAGCGAGCGCTGGTTTGACGCGCCGACTATCGATGCCGGGATGATATCCTTTAGCGCAAATCCAAGGCCTACCGCTATTGCTGCGCCTATTGCAATTGCAATGCTCCAGGAAAACGCAGATACCAGGATTGGAATTATTGATTCGCCTACGCCAAGCTGTGTAAAGCCTATTGCAAACACCAAGCCGTACAGGACTGCCTTTATCACCGGAGTGATGAATTTTGGGCTGCCTACGTGGTGGTCCAGCAACTGGTGCTCTACCCATCGCGTCACAAAGTTGACAACGATTGAGCCTATCACTATAATCAGAACAAATGCAAGCAGGTTTGGAACCCACAGCCACAGGTTTGTCAGCGCAGTCGTAAGCTGGTCAAACTGCATCGCGTTTACTGCTGCAACTATGAAAAACAGATAGACAAACCAGCGTATGGTAGCAGAAATCAGTCGTACAGAGTCGAATTTGTCTGATAACCCTTCAAGTATTTGTGAATCATGAGCTTGCTGGCGGGTTTTTTGCAGGATATTTTTTGTAACCTTGGTGACAACCCTGCCGACAATCTTTCCAGCTGCAAAACCAATCACAAGCAGGATTGTTGCGGCAATTATCTTCGGTATGCTGCCTGCAATGCTTACGGCAAATTCCGTTAGCGCGTCGCGCGTAGGACTGTAAATTCCTGCAAGCGGATCAGACTGGGCAAATGCTGCCTGGCTTGCAAATACGGTAAGCGAGAAAAGAGCAGAGAAAAGCAGTGCTTTTTGTTTTACAGAGCGCATTCTTTAACGCAGACGGCAGAGTCGATTTAAACGCAGCCGCTAAATTTTTCTACACTAGAGTTTTTTATTTAGTTGACAAGATCTGCTTCCAGTACACGGTTTTAGGAGAAGTTCTCAGATAACAATTAATGCGCATGCAGACCACTTAGGATCAATGAGCGAACCGACACAGGAAGATGTAATCAGCACAGTGTCTTCGTTTTTTGACGTCAGGGAAGTGTCAGTAACCCTTGAGAAAATGGAGTTTGAAATTTCTGATTTGGACTTTAAACAAAAATTTGTTTTGCTTGCGCAAAAGATGGAAGGCATGGGCCTTGTTTGTTTTATCAACGAGTCGCACGGAAGGCTTCTAATCCAGGTAAACAGGCTTCCCCCGCAGCGACGCGGCTTTAAGCTGATTCCCAAGTCGTGGACTCCGAGAATACTTTTTGCAATAGTGGTGTCCTTTGTTATGGTTGACGGATACTACAGGACCCTTGGCGTAAACAGCATCATCTTCATAGGGGATCCGCTTGATTTTGCCATCCTGTACACGTTTTCGCTTGTCGGAATTTTGGGGGTGCACGAGGCGGGCCACATCATTGCAGCAAGGATTCACAAGTTGCGTACGAGCTGGCCGTATTTCATTCCAGGAATACCTGTCTTTGGGATACCGACGTTTGGCGCACTCATCCAGTCCCGAAGCCTCACCATCAACAGGGACATTCTGTTTGACGTGGCAATTGCAGGCCCGATTGCTGGCCTTGTGATCACCATAATAGTGTCATTTTACGGCGCATACACATCACCCATTTTGGATGAGGAGACCGTTGCGGGTTTTTCTGACCTGCGTTTGGAAAAGTTAAACGACAACATTCTGATGAAGTTAGCCCTTGGCGCATACGGCAAGGGAGGTCCCAACACAGAGGTGATAATGTCTCCCATTTTGTTTGCAGCATGGCTTGGCTTTTTGATTACGTTTCTAAACTTGCTTCCAGCCTGGCAGCTGGACGGGGGCCACATGGCACGCGCCATCTTTGGCCAAAGGATACACCAGTTTGCAACATACGGGAGCGTCGGGGTTTTGTTCCTTCTAGACTACCAGTTCATGGCAATGTTCATTCTGATTTTCAGCATCAGAAACATGAGCGCAAGGCCGCTTGACGACGTATCACCGCTTTCAAAAAACAGAAAGATCCTCTACATAGGAATCATAATAGTGGCAATGCTGTGCGCCCCGCTGCCAGACTCAATTTGGCCCAAGTAATATTCTTGAACCGTCAGGTACGATTGAAACTTTTTGCCTTGCTCCCTGAACCTTCAACACGTGATCAAGCGTCTCCTTTACGCCGTCAAACGAAAGAATGTTGAGCTTCTTTAGGTAGAATTCCGGCAGGACTGAAACCAATCCAATTTGGATCTTTTTTTGGATTTCAGTCAGATACAAAAGATCCTCCATTCCATCAATGTATTTTGCTGGCTTTTGGAGCCTGTCTGTGCTCATCCTTCCCTCAACGTACTGCCTTATTGCCTCAGAGCCAATCCCTCCCTTGCATTCGCAGAGCAGAATTGCAAGGCCGTCGTCCCGTATTGCAGAATGACAGTTCCAGATAGAATTTAGCGATTTTCCAAGCGTGTAGTTGCTAGAATCCTTTCCAGTGCTGATGAGAAGTGTTCGGTGCTTGTCTATTTTTTGAACGAATGTTCCAAGCGTTTTTGATGTCTCAAGCGTTTTTGATGGATGCCCCACAGAAATGTCGGCAATTCCCTTTGGGCTGGCGACAATTTCGATTGCAGATATCTCAAAAGAGTCTGTAAAGTTTTTTGCAACTGGCATGCTCTCTGTTTCCTGGCCGGAACTTGGGAGATTCCCGCGCCTTTTCTCATATGCCAAAAGCATCGAGTCCTTGCCAAACCTCCTTAGAAGTTTGGTGGAAACCGTATCAAACCCAAAGAGGCCGTCAAACTCCATCTCGCCTACAAACACAAGGTCGGGATTTGCGCTTTCGATTCCCTCAAAGGCCAAGACCTGTCCGTCTGGAGGAAGCAGTGACTTTACCAGGTTCATGATTTGCCTGTCTGCAAAAACCTTGGGCCGGGGGACGGACTTTTGGGCGCATTTCTCAAAGATCATTCCGAGTGTTTTTTTTACCGAGTCAGTATAATTTAGGACCACCAGATCAAGCGGCCTTGTAATGTCAAGTGCGTCCAGTTTCTCAGACACTGCAGAGTCTTGCAGGAGAGGGCTGTCAAACTCTACTTTTTGCTCCAGATTTTCCGCCTTTATATCGAGTACGACATCTGTTGCACCGTAGTTTAACCAGATTTCAGGCACGACTATATCCAGAAAACAAACCAAAATAAATCCAGTATAGTAAATTTTGGTGTGGAATTTGTAAAAGAGTTTGCAACGTTTTTGCACCAAAAGGGCATAATTCGCTTTGGAGACTTTACGCTGGCAAGCGGCAAAAAAAGCTCATACTATGTAGATTTGAGAATAGTCCCAAGCTTCCCGCACCAGTTCAGGCGCATGATAAAGCATCTCCAAAACACCATATCGGAGGAGGTAGGCCTTGACAGTTTCGACGCAATCGCGTCCGTGCCAACAGGCGGGCTAGTAATTGCGTCTGCCCTTGCCCTAGAGACGGTAAAGCCACTTGTGTACGTACGAAGCCAGGCAAAAAGCTACGGCACTGGAAAGCTAGTCGAGGGAGTGGTCACCGAGGGAATGAGAATACTAGTTGTGGACGACGTTGCAACTACCGGCGGCTCCGTCATAAACGGAATTAAAGAGCTCAAAAAGGCAGGCGCCGTCATATCAGACACATACGTAATAGTGAACCGCCTAGAGGGGGCGCAGGAAGCACTTGAGCAAGAAAACGTAAAACTGCACCACATGCTTGACATTCTCAGTGCGGCAAGGACACTGGCAGACTCAAAGCTCATCGATAAATCAGTTCTAGACAGGGTACAAAAGCAGGTATCTGCCTAGCTGTCGTAAATCATCAGATTCTTTTCTTCAAGACTATTGTGCAGGTTGTGCACTGAGCGGTACACGTCTGCTTCCTTTTTTGCGCCGGTGCAGACCAATTTGCCTGATGCAAACAACAGTATCACTGTCTTTGGGTCAAGCATCCTGTGGATCAATCCCGGGAATTGCTCCGGCTCGTACATGCTTCGCGGCAGGGTTCTTGCCGCCTGCTCCAAGTGAATCTTTCCGCCCAGGTTAATTGACGCCACAATATTTTGCACTGTGACGACTGGCTCGTTTTTTACTTTGACTCCGCCTTTGCGCAATTGCTGCACTACGGATCTTACTGCCTTTACTGCCATGTCTTCTGATTTGCCTCCGGTGCAGACCATCTTGCCTGATGAGAAGATCAGCGTTGCAGTTTTAGGGTTCTTTATTCTAAAGACGAGTCCTGGGAACTGATCAGGGTTCCACTCGGTGTCTGGAAATTTTTTTGTAATCTCGTTTAGGTCAAGCTTCTGATCCACAGTAGCAGATGCAACCACGTTTTCAATACTAACAATCGGCTTTGTCTGTGGCATCTGCAGTTGTTATATATCGCTTTTATATATACTCCAAGGATTGATACCAGCACTGAAAAAAGGCAGCTCAGACAAATGCCTTCACATCATCTTTCAGATATAACTCTGATTCTTCATTGCGGCCAACCATTAACTGGCCGCCACATCTTAAATTGATTTCATTGGGGACTCAGTAGGCGTGGTTTGCCAATCTTTTCAAGTCGGACAAACGCATCTATTTTAGATCATGTTTTGCAAAAAAACCAACGGCTGAAAGTCAAATAGTATGCACCGGTGTGGATAGTTGCCAGATAGTAAACACGTCCCTCATCAGAAACATTCTCGTTCCTTTTGACAACTCAAAGCATGCGGTGCGGGCGTTTGGACACGCGCTTGATCTGGCAAGAAAGTATCACTCCTCCATAATCCTGATAACTGTGACAGACGAGGACCAGGCAACGCAGTGGCTCAACGACACGCCAAGCAGACAGCACGGAGTGGAAAAAAGCAGGAACTCGGAATTTAAGAGAATATTTAAGATATTGGAAACGCAGGCTGCAAAATTCCAGATTCGTTTTGAGGCAATGATTCTAGAGTCCAGCACCATTGCAGAGTCAATAATTTCATTTGCCACAAAAAAGAACATCGACTATATCGTAATGGGAACGCACGGGAACGGGATGGTAAAAGAAATGATGCTAGGAAGGGTGTCAACAAACATAGCGCTAAACGCGCACTGCCCCGTGGTATTGGTAAAATAATGAATTATCTCCTTGCCTCGTTTTCCGCGATTCGCGCCTTGACGAGTTTCTTTACCAGTGCGGCGGGAAGCGGTTTGTCGGCTGGAAAGTTTATGGTGGCCTTGCCGAGTTTGTAGCCCTTGAGCTCAGCGGAATGCGAACGCATCACGGACGGGCTTGCGACAAAGAAACTGCAATGATCCCTGAATGCACCAAAGCCCACAAGCGATCCGTGGTCTTTGTACATTGGTATCCTGTAGCTGATCGTCTCTGTGGCCTTGGGTGCCGCAGCCTTGATAGCACTGCGAATCTTCGCAAGCGCGGCTCGTGCATCATCTGGCACAGCCGCAAGGTAGTCATCCACAGTCTTAATTTTTGTCATGACAGTTTTCCATTACGCTTGTCTAATCCTCTTTTTGTAATATTTCCTTTTTGACATCATAAATTCATACGGCATGTTTAGAAAAAGCGCAACTCAAACTCTCCCATAAATTGCAGTCAGCCAATGAAGAGTAAAACTACCACATAATAAAAAAAATAAATTGTGCCAAAAACGGCATTATTGAAGAAAGTTTGGGATTCTCTTCAAACGAGAGGAAATTGAAAGACTTCCTGAACCTGCCACTATTATGAACAGCACCATTGCAAGTAGTGCCAAATCATAATCCCAGCCGCCCTTTGCTATGAAAAACCCCTTTTCCCACCTAATGTGAAATATTGCGTCAACCAAGATTATGCTAAATATTGCACCAGTTATTCTGGTCAACACTCCAACAATCAGAGCTATTCCACCAATGGTTTCAGCTAGTGCGATTGGAATTTGCAGCTCAGGTGGAAGCCCAAAACCCACCAACAGATCTCTCCAGACAGGGTCAAATTTTTGCAGACCATATGCAATAAAGATGACGCCGACTGAAGATCTGATTCCCCAGTATGTTATCTCGTGTAACCTACTGGTTTTTGCGACGTTTTCGCTTAAACTTGTACTCATTGATTTGATGAAGTAATGCCAGATACAAAAACACCCAGCTTTACAATTGTAAAATATGATCATCTGAAATATAAAACTCGTACTTTACAATTGTAAAATCAAAAAATAAGAAAATGCTTTTACTCACATTCCAGCAAACTGTGTGCCTAAAAGTGATTCAAGCAGATTCGTCATCTCGGGGTTTTGTCCTACATACAGAACAATTAGTTTGCCTTTTGTGTAAAAGTGCGGCGTGTCAATCCAGTGAATTATGCTGGTTCCAATCTCGGTGCCGTCATCGGACACAGTAAGACCTGATGCTTGTGCGTCAGATTCGCTTTGGAACTCAAAGACTTGAACATCTGCACCTCCAACTGATATGACCTGGGTTGGAACAGAAAACGATGAGCTTTCGGCTGCAATCTCCTCAACATGCTCTACCAGAATACCGCGTGACCTGATGGCCTCGACCAACGACGCATAGTCAGTGACTTCTCCTTCAAACGGTGTGACTGGACTGTCATGAGACGGCAGTTTGGGCTGTGGTTTTAGTACGTATTGATTATTCAACTCGTCCCATGTCTCATCGATCACTGCAGATATTACAGAACCTTCTGAAATCAGAATTCGCATTTCATGAGGCGTGAGCGCTTGCGTTAGCATCTGCCCCTCCCTATTTCCAAATCCACCATGTGCTGACGTGAATTGTATCACTATCTCATATTCTTGTGGATTTGGCATGGCAGTAACACCAACCAAATCTACAGTATCTGCAATTCCGTCAAAGGTAAATGTAGGCGATTCCCCGCGAACAAATCGCTGAGCAATGTCAACTGCTTTTCCTTCTTCTATATCTTGTACGGTTGGCGGGATTGTAGTAGGGGCGGTTTGGGCTGGAATAAAATACGCACCAGTTGCACCTGCAGCAATAACTCCTATTATTGCCGCCGTTATGGCAAATTTTTTGTGTTTTAGATGTTGTGACATTTTGTTGTCTAAGGAAAAACAATCTCCTAGGACTATAACCTTTGATTAAATTTGATTTTAACTGAAGATTTATCTAGTAAAAATGGCAATACGTCGGAACTCTTCCAAACAGAAATGTCGTGCTAAAACAGGGCTCATCGAATACATAAGTGGTCACTTGTGCTCGGTGTCAGTTGGGCATCACGAAGGCAGAAGTAAGATCAAGTCTTTATTGATTGAATCTGCAAAAAACGCGGATGTATTATTGAAAATCTACAGCTTGGCATTACCACCGCAAGAGCCCTGAAAAATACGTTATCAGCCCATATGTCACTACTTAATTTAATATCTCGGTTATACAAAATGCTCATTAATGCAAGACACTTTCTTAGCTAGGATGAAAGACAGGATTATTGTATCAAAATTTGTATTTGTGATCTTATTGCTCGTGTTTTTACCATTGATATCAAATTCAGTTCATGCAGCTGAGACTATTGAATTAGATAATCTGAATGAGGAGTTCGTCATTGGGCATTTGAATAGGATTGTAGAAAACATAATCCAAGAGGCTTCATTCTATGATCTTATCAGCTTTTCAATCGGGATGGTAGTTTATGGAATTTTCATCTTTCACTTCTACCGATTTCTTGCGAAAAGGAATATTCTTTCCTATGATATTGAAAGACGTCTTCGTGGCGGGAAACTCAAATCGAGTGGGGAAAAGATTTCAGCAGCACCAAGAATTGCGGCATACATAGCAACAAAAATCTTCATTTTCCCAATCATAATTTTTCTCTGGTTTTTGGCATACTCGCTTTTCATGCTCTTTCTTGCCCAAGATCTGTCAATAAAGACGATTTTTCTTGTCTCCAGTTCTCTTGTGATTGCAATTCGAATTACCGCATATTACAACGAGGATCTTGCCAGAGATATCGCAAAACTACTGCCACTCATATTATTGGGCATATTCTTGCTCAGCCCTACATTTTTTGATGTTGGTGAGATAAAATCCAGACTCACAGAAGTACCCAATTTTTTGGTTCACATACCGGCATTTATCCTAGTGGCCATCATGGTTGAGACATCCCTGAGCATTTTATATATAATCAAGCTCAAATTCTTTAGTCATAAAGAAAAAAAGAGCAGTCTTTCTGATTCCGAGCAGCCGGTGTGATTAATTACCTTTGGAAAAATACTAAAATCAATATTTAGTATCCATGACGTTTGACACAAAAACATGAGTGTAGGAATATCATCAGAATCACAGATCCCGAAACTGGCGAAATAGCCTGTGATCAGCGTGGAATTGTCTCAATCAGGATTGAACAAACTTTCAAAAGAATCAATTGGTGTAATGCATGAAAAAAGCACAGATGCAGTGATGACAATAAAAAAACTATTGACAAACTAGAAAATTCAAATAAAAATATAATTCATCTTGAAAAACTATACAAAGAATTGAACAATTAATTTAATCCACGATAAATGTACCGATGACTAGATGTATTATTTGAGTATTTTCTTGAAATAACAGATAAGAATTTCTACACACAAGAATCACATCAGTTATGTCTGAATCGTTTGTATTCAACATACTTGTAATGTTGACATCTGCTATTGTGTTGGGTGAAGCTTTCAAGAGAATAAAGATGCCTGCAATGGTAGGACATCTCTTAGCTGGTGTAATCATAGGGCCGACGTTATTGAATCTAGTCCGTACAGACGATTCATTTATGGTATTAATAGATCTCTGTGTCTTCTTTCTGATGTTTCTTGCGGGCTTGGAACTGCATCCTGAAGAAATCAAAAAGGCAGGCAAAAAAGCAATAATTCTTTCTCTGTTTGCATTTACAATTCCGTTTGTATCTACATTTGGCCTGATGCAGTTACTAGAACAATCTATGGTGTCTTCGTTATTTATTGCACTGACGCTTGCCATTACGGCAGTACCAGTAAGCGCAGTTATCTTAATGGAATTCGGTCTACTAAAAAGCAAGCTTGGGACTACGGTAATGACTGCAGGAATAATTAACGACATAATATCTCTAGTAATCCTAGCAATAATTTTGCAGATGGTAGCTAACGGTGATGATGGAATTAATGGAGTCAATGTGAGCGAAATTGTGTTTTCGACTGCCAAAATTGCTGCATTCGTAGGCGGGATATTCCTGCTAGACTTTTTACTTGGCAAAATCAGACACCTGATTCCTACTAAGATCTCGCCACTATTTTCAAAATTAAAAACAAAAGAGTCAAGCTTTGCAATTTTAATCATAGTGACTTTTGCAATATCACTGATTGCAGAACAATCTGGACTTCATTTTGTAATTGGCACGTTTTTTGCAGGATTGATAATCTACAGAGATGTCATTGGGAAAGAAAACTTTGAAACCGTTAATGATGTGTATTCAAAGATTACTTTTGGTTTCTTCTCTCCCGTATTCTTCGCATTCATCGGAGTTGAATTATACGCTCAATCACTTTCGCCTGTCCTTCCACTGTTTTTGGCATTATTGGGAGTTGCAATCATTGGTAAAGTTGGGGGAGGATTCATTGGAGCTAAAATTGTTGGATTCTCAACTGTTGAAAGCAAAACGATAGGATATCTTATGAATAGTAGGGGAATGGTTGAATTGGTTATTGCGATTATTGGACTTGAGGCAGGCCTGATAGATCATACCATGTTTTCAATTATAGTGGCAGTTGGATTTATCACCACAATTCTTGCCCCAATTCTCTCAAGAGTCTCACTTAAGCATTCAAAGGACAAAATTGCGCAAGAGTAAATCACGTCCATTCCAAGCAATAAAGATAGTGAATCGAGCGAGTCTTGAGGAGGAATTGAGACATTTGTGATCGAACCAATCTCGGTTAGGAATACGTTAAACTTGGCAATTACAAACCCGAGTCCAATTAGGACTATGCAGGTTCCAAGCCATGTAAGAAACATCCGTTGGTTTGCAAGAGGTTGCTGTGATCTGTCAAGATTTTTTTTCGTCCATACGACACTACACATGCTTGCGAGACAGGCCAGAAAGATCTCGTTCGAGAAACGTACTATGCTCGCATGATTTTGCCAGTTCGCGCACGTTTTTAGCAATGTTCACTACCAAGTGTTTTTGTCTGCGATGAATCTGGGCAATCGACTTTTCCGAGAGCTGCTCCAAGCCAGATACGGAAACTGATTGCTGTTCAAGCTTTTTTATTTCCACGTACATATTTCGCAATAGTTTTTTTTGTTCCACTTGCTTTGCCCTAATCTGTTTTTTCAATGAATTCTTTAGGCGGATATCCACGCCGCCGAATCGCTTTTTGTATTCTTTGTTTATGAGTATTGGAAATGG
Source organism: Candidatus Nitrosotenuis chungbukensis (assembly GCF_000685395.1). Classification (GTDB taxonomy): domain Archaea; phylum Thermoproteota; class Nitrososphaeria; order Nitrososphaerales; family Nitrosopumilaceae; genus Nitrosotenuis; species Nitrosotenuis chungbukensis. The sequence continues at coordinate 49,605 of NZ_AVSQ01000002.1, forward strand.
GCTTATTTCTATTCCCTCTGCAAGCATTCGGAGCTTGTTGTCTGGAAGTTTCGACAACATATGTTTCAGATTTCGTTCTGTTTGCTTCATGTTTTCTCTTATTCTAAAATGATACTTAACTGTTAACAGATTACCAGACATCAGTGATGTTATTTTTTAAATAACAAGCAGTTAGGCCCAAAGGGCTTCATCGTACTGAGGGTAGCGAAGCCCAAACTACGGCAGAAAGTCATCGGTGGGCTTAGAATACACCTACACATTTTTTATTGCAAATTTAGAATAGTGGTCTTTGTTTTATCATCAGATTAAAAAGCATGAAACAATCACCAACGGTATGACAAAATCTCTGGATAAAACACTGGAAGCATTTCAGAATGTAGAAGATGCGATAGTAGATATCAAAACACAGAGAAACGTCATGACGGATAAAACCAAGATTGCAGATTACGACAAAATACTTGTCCAGCTAGAAAAGGCGTCAGAAGATCTGATCAATGCGATTGTGATATTTCAGAAACATGAAGGGTCTCTGTAAAAGCCTCGATTGTTCCAAGATAATTGCAGTTCTTACACTTGTAGAATATTGTTCCGTTTGAGTGGCTGACAAACTTTTGCGGCTCTGCTTTTGAGCAATGTGGTCTTCTCAAGTCGTGCCTTGTTTCCATGCTGTACATATACAAAATTTGTATAAAAAGATGTTAGTAACATAACCAAGAAAATTTTATGGGCCCAAAGGGCTTCGATCCCTTGGCTCACCGGTTATGAGCCGGTTACTCTACCAAGCTGAGTTATGGGCCCCAAAAAACAGATTTCTTTTGCGTATAAAAGTTATAGAGCTCGGCAGTAGTTTTCGTAACAGCTGTCAAGCAGATGGTTTTGTGCAGACAGGGATTTTTCTGCCACACGGATCAGTTCATCGTGTCTTTCTTCAGGTATGGCATCGATTATGTTTCTCCATGTTGCCGCATGTCGTATGTCTGCCTCCATGTGCAGCCTAAAGTATTCGGTCGCCTCGCTTGCAGTGATGCTGTAGAATTTTTCCAGCCCCTCCAGCTTTGTGTGGCTTATTTTTGGAATTTCTTTTTCAAACGCATACATTGCGACTGCGCCAGATTCCAGATTTGTGATTAACTGAGATAGTTCAGATACTGCACTGTTTGTTTTCTCCAGCCCAGAATAGTTTACAACCTCGGTGTCATTGACGCCCAAGGAAACTGCAAAGTTTATCCACGGTTCTAGGTGCTCTGCCTCTTCTGCCTGGTTTTCCTTGATTTCGGTGACTAGTGACTCTGGGGCAAATGACGCGATCGTCCCTACAAAGCCCGGGACTGCCTTTACCATCTGAAAGTATTCTTTTGAGTATCCGGCAAGTGAGTCAATTGAGAGCTTTCCATCGCTCCACATTTGGTAAAACGGGTGTTTTAGCAAGCTTTTTTCTTCTATGATATTATCAATTTTTTTTGAAAGTGAGTTCATGTGGTACTGATGTTCTGCCGATAAAAAAATCTTTCATGTTCAAAACGATTTTAAGGACTCGATGCGGCGATGCAAACGGGCTCCTGTGGTGTAGTCCGGTCAAGCATGTCGCCCTTTCAAGGCGGAGATCCCGGGTCCAAAATCTTATGATGGAAATCCCGGCGGGAGCACCTACAACTATTAATAATCTCAGGTGAGAGGAAAACTTGAGCAGTTTTTTGGATCGAAAAAATCTGAAAATAAATCCATTATTTGAGACGTATAAGGAGTATATTACAAGAATTGATCACGCACTCGAATCAGAGCTTGCACTGTATTCGCAGTCCGAGTTTATGCAGCCGCTCAAATACGCAATTGACGGCGGCAAGAGAATCAGGCCGCTGATTCTGCTTCTTTCCGCAGAATGCGTCGGAAAGATAGACGAGCGCGCATACATTGCGGGATGCGCAGTTGAATTCTTGCACACAGAGTCAGTCATACACGATGACATCATCGACAACGAGACGTCAAGGCGCTACAAGGATCCGTTCCACATCAAATACGGGTACAACACCAGCATTCTGACTGGCGATTTTGTCCTGGGATTAATACTAAACATTTCATCTCGACTAAACGACCCGCGAGTCACAAAGGACCTGGCAAACACTGCGATGCTGATGAGTGAAGGCGAGGTCATAGAGACAAGGCTTGAGACAAGCGAGGACGTAACGTTTGACGACTACCTAAAGGTCATAGAGTACAAGACTGCCGTTGCCTTTGAGACAGCCGCAAGGCTTGGCGCAATAATCGGGGGCGGTGACGAAGAAAAGATAATGGCATTATCAGAGTATGGAAAAAACATCGGCATCGCATACCAGATAAGAGATGACCTCATAGACTGGAAAAACGAGGACAAGCTGTTCAACTTGCTTGTGAAAAAGAGTGCAGACCCCCGCGACGTTTTCAACCACATGGAAAAACTGCTAAAGGATTATGCAGACAAGGCAAACACTAGTTTGCGAAAGATTTCAGAGAGCAACGCAAAATCGCATTTAGAGTTCCTGCTGAAATTTACTACCCTGAAGGTGTAATCAGGGCGCTAAGCGAAGGCACCGCAGTCTTTGTAAAGTCAATTATCGGATCCGGATAGACTCCTATTCCGACTAGGAAGATGATTGAGAATATCATCACTGCAATTATTGACTTGGGCTCTGCGATTCTCTTTTCTGTCTCCCCTTCAAAGTACATCTTGCGAATTATCCAACCATAGTAAGCCAGAGAGAGTGCGCTGTTTAGCACGCCGGCTATTGCAAGCCATGGGGCCCACGACGGCACGCCAGTGTCAAGCGCTGAGCCAAAGAGCATCAGCTTGCTCCAGAATCCGGCTGTCGGCGGAACGCCTGCAAGCGCAAGCAGAGATATTACCAAACCAATTGATATGATTGGCATTTTCCTGCCAAGCCCCTTTAGCTTGTCGATGTTCGTTATGCCAAGTGCGACTACTATTCCCGCAATTGCGATAAATGCAGCACCCTTCATGACTGCATGGTTTAAAATGTGAAACAGAGAGCCCTGGATTCCAAGTATCGTAAACGGTGCGACTGCCAGGCCTATGAGAATGTATCCTGCGTGCCCGATGCTAGAGTAAGCAAGCATTCTTGAGATGTTCTTTTGCATTATGGCTGCAACGTTTCCGACAGTCATTGTCATTACCGCGATTACTGCAAGCGCAAACGACCAGTCCAGGTTCAGCGCCACAGTTCCCATTATTATTACTCTGAGTGCGGCTGCAAATCCTGCCTTTTTGGTTCCTGCTGCAAGCAGCGCAGTTATGGTAGGAGGTGCGCCCTCGTAGGTGTCAGGAAGCCACATGTGGAACGGGACAAGTCCCATCTTGAATCCAAATCCCGCAATGAACATTCCCACTGCCAGTATGGCAAGCGGCATCATCTGCGGATCCAGAGTTGCAAGGCCTGCTATCACGACTCCGATGTTTGTAGAGCCGGTCAGTCCGTATACAAGCGAGATTCCGTAAACTATGATTGCAGACGACAGTGCGCCAAACAAAAAGTACTTGAGTGCCGCTTCGTTTGAGCTTGGGTTCTTTTTCATGAATCCCGCAAGGACGTATGTCGGGATGCTCATCAGCTCCCATGCGACAAAGAGCATTACCAAGTCAGTCGAATATGCGACAAGCACCATTCCGATTGTGGATAGCAGTATCAGGGAGTAGTAGACTGCAGGGTGCGACTGGCCCCTCATGAAGTTAAACGAGCCGACAGTTGTCATGATTGACACGATTAGCATTGCGATTGCAAACAGCGCGCTAAACGAGTCGTTTGCAAGTACATCGCCTGAGAACAGCGCAGACTGTGGTATCTGGTTTGTGAATACCTCGTATACTACGTATCCTATCGATGCGATGAGTGCGCCAAATGCGATTGCGCCGTACAGCGAGGACGAGCCCTTTTCTTTTCTCAGTATGCTAATTACCGGAAGAATCATTCCGATTGTTCCAAGTATCGCTATTAGGATTACCGGTGGAGAAGTTATTTCGATCATGCCATGTCTCCTAAATGAACAAAAACAGGACTACGAAAAGTATTCCAGCTCCAAATACGTAAAGATATGATTGTGCAACGCCAGTCTGAGTCTTTTGCACTACTTTGGCACTCCAGCCAACTGCGCGCTCGACTCCCATGTTCATGCCGGCGTCAATTGCTGTCTTTTCAAAGTATCTCCAGACTCCCCTTGCCAACCAAAGCGGCGCTACGACAAAGCACCAGTATACCATGGCGTTGAGGTACCATCTGTTTAGTATTACCTTGTGAAGAGAGTAAAAGAAAATGTTAGAGTTTACAAACTTGACTGGGTCTACAAATCTTCCGATATAGAACACGTACCCAAGGCCTGCACCTATTGCAAATGCTGCAAGCGATGCGCCAAGTGCGACGGGGTTGATTCCCTCAAGGAACGGAATTCCAATGCCGGACTCTGCTTCCACGTGCGCAGACTCGATGTGGAACGTGTGTGCAAGGTATTCTGTGAACAGTTCGTGAATTCCATGTTCTGCTGTCAGTCCAATTACTCCGATTCCAATTGTCAGCGCTGCAAGTATTCCGTATGGCACCCACATTGAGAGGGGCGCCTCGTGCACGTGGTGTCCTTCTTTTTCCATGTGCTCTATGTGCTTGCTCTTGTCTCCAAAGAAGACCATGCCGATCATTCTTGTTGTATAGAATGCGGTGATTACCGCAGTGAGTACTGCTATTGCAAATAATGGCAATGCCCACTCGCTTCCAGACTCGTACACTGCTGCAAATATTGCGTCCTTGCTCCAAAATCCAGTAGTGATAAACGGCGCGCCCATCAGGCCAAGCCCTGCTGCCCACATGAACGCGTATGTCTTTTTCATGTGCTTTCGCAGGCCGCCCATGTCAGTCATGAACCTAGATCCCACAACGTGTAGAAGAGATCCTGCTGCCATGAACAAGGAGGCCTTGAACATTGCATGTGAAATCAAGTGGAAGAATCCTGCAGTGTATCCGTCAACGAACTGCTTTGAGAGTCCTGCCACGCCAAGTGCCAGCATCATGTAGCCAATTTGAGAGCCAGTCGAATACGCAAGTACCTTTTTGATTTCAGGATTTACCATTCCCTGCGTTGCAAGCAGTATCGCAGTTATTGCTCCAACCCAGGCTATCACCATGAAGAACTGGTCCAGTGCAAATCCGGCTGCTGCCAGCGCAAAGAACAGCGGCCCGATTCTTGCAACCAGGAACACTCCTGCCTTTACCATGGTTGCTGCGTGAATGAGTGCAGATACTGCAGTCGGGCCAGTCATTGCCTCTAGCAGCCACTCGTTTAGCGGGAACTGGGCGGACTTGCCGATTGCTCCGCCAAACAGCAACACTGCTGCAGGTACAAGCAGGCCTTGGGCCTGCATTGAGGTTGCCCATGCGGTGTCATGCATTAATTCCCTAAATCCAAACGTTCCTGCAAATGCAAATATCAAAAACATGCCAGAGAGCATCATGATGTCTCCTACTTTGGTCATGATGAACGCCTTCATTCCGGCGTGTGTAGGGGAGTAGTAGTCCATCAATCCAAGCACCTTCCTTCCTTGAACGCCCACGTGGTCTTTGGCCTTGTCACGATACCAGAACCCGATGAGGGCATATGACGCAAGGCCCACTCCCTCCCATCCAAAGAACATCATTAGCAGGTTGTCTGAGAGCACGATGATTTGCATCGATCCGATAAAGAACATCATCCAGAACCAGAACCTGACAATGTCCTTGTCCCCTTTCATGTATCCTGTGCTGTACACTATAATCAAAAACGCAATCCAGCCGACAACGTTTGCCATTATCACTGCAAGAGGATCAGCTAGGACTCCGGCCTTGATGCCTATTGACGAGATCCAGTTTACCTGGTCATGCACTTCCTGCGCTTCCAGTGCCCCCGGAAGAAGTGACACTGCGCAAAGCGCGCTGGCCAGTGCAAATGCTATTGCCACCCAGCCAGTTGCCCTCTTGGAGGCCTTGCCCACTGCAGGCAGTATCAGAGCTGCGACAAAAGGAAGTATCCATATTGCCCAGGCTTGTAGTCCGAGGTCAAGTGATAATCCAGGTATCAGTTCCATGTTATGCACCCAAAACTCCCTTCATATATGGAATTATGTCGTTAAAGAAAATGTCAGGATACAGGCCAACAACTATGGTAAATCCTGCAAGCACCATCATTGGGGCAGTCATGTACCAGCTTGCCTCCTTGACGTGAGAAAGATTTTCTGGAAGCTTTCCAAAGAACACCCGCTTTAGCATCCACAGCATGTAAGACATTGTAAGTACGGTTGCCACAAGGCCGAGTCCGAACGTGACCATTCTTAGGACAGAGCCGGTTGCCGCGTGATCCTTGATTGCAGTTTCCAGTGCGCCGTAGAACAGTGTCCATTCTCCCATGAAGCCGCTAGTTGGCGGAACTCCTATGATTGTGAGTGCGCCTATAACGCCGCACACTGCGGTGATTGGCATTTTTCCTGCCAGCCCGCCAAGCTTGCTTAGGCTTCTCGATCCCACTTGGACTATCAGTACGCCGGCAGTCATGAAGAGGAGAGCCTTACCAAGTCCGTGGGTCACATACATCATCTCCGCTCCTGCAAGTCCCAAAGTAGAGTAAGAACCGATTCCAAACAAAATGTATCCCATTTGAGATATGCTAGAATATGCCAGCAGCCGCTTCATGTCGTCTTGCATGAGTGCCATCGCTCCGCCGTAAATCATGGTGGCAAGGCCCCATATGTGGAGCCAGAGGGCCATCTCAGCATATTGGTTTGGCAGAAATTCAATGATTAGTCGAAATATTCCGTATGCTCCGATTCCGATCATCGCAGGAGACAAGAGCGCACTGATTGGTGTCGGTGCGGCGCCGTGGACATACGGCAGCCAGATGTGGAAAACAAATGCGGCAAGCTTTACCCCAAGTCCGATTACTATTGCAACTGCGGCAAGCATCACGACATCTGACGGAATCTTTGATTCCTGTATCGCCGTAAAGTCAAAGCTTCCAACGTTAAGTCCGATTGTCAGAAATCCCAGCAGCAGCACCACTGCGCCCGCATGGGTCCAGAATAGGAACATCAGCGAGATTCTTCGTCTCGGCCCGTCTCCCCAGAATGCCACTAGGAAGAAACCGGGGATCAGCATTACCTCAAAAAATATGTAAAATTCTATCAGGTTTGTTGCAAGGACGGTTCCAAGCATTCCCATTGCAAATACGAGATACAGCGCAAAGTACAGTCCTGACTGGTGGTTCACATAGCTTGTCATGGCAGATGATTCCACTAGTGCAGTGGACTGGCCGGCTCCAGATTCGCTGGAATGGTCGTGCGCGTGCTCCTCGAAGAACTCTTTGAACTTGTGTATCATGTATGGCTTTGAGTACAGTGCGAGAATTGTGCTTAGCACGTAGATTATTACTGCAAACGGAATCGCAAGACCATCCAGTTTGAAGCCGAACTCTCCGAAAAGCTTAGTCCAGGTATAGTGTTCCTCGTAGTTTCCGCTCAGTGCGACGCTTATCACAAGGAACGTGCAGTAGAGGAGCAGTCCGAATGTAAACCAGGTTGCCGCAGTCGGGCCTACCTTTCTTCCAAGGATGTATGCTACTGGTGCCAATAACAATGGCAGGAAGACTGCCTGAAGTAATGCAAATTCCATTAGCCCTTCAAGCTCCTAAATTCTGCAATGTCCACGTTCTTGTACATTCTGTATGCTACTATGATCAGTGCGAGCCCGACTGCCACTTCGGCTGCGGCGATCGCGATTGAGAATAATGCAAACGTCTGTCCCTGGCTGTTTGGGATGAATCGTGCAAATGCAACCAAGTTAAGGTTTGCTGCGTTGATTATGATTTCAATTGCAAATAGCATGCGGATTGCATTTCGCTTTACCGACACGCCGTAGATTCCAATTGCAAGCAGTGCAATTGATATAATTACAAAGTCAATTAGTTCGTTGGTCATCTTCCATGTCCTCCCTTCTTGCAAGTGTCAGCGCGCCAACTACAGACGACGCCAGAATTAATGCCATCAGTATCAGTGCAGGCCAGTAATACGTGAGAAAGTCCGCGCCTATTGTTCTAAAGTCAATTGGCGGCGCATCGGTTTGAATTGTCTTTATTCCGGAGCTTAAGATTATTGCTCCAAGTGCCACCATCATTATCAGCATCAGTCCGATTCCAGCGTATCTTCTTCTCGGATCCTCTACTTTGGTGAAGATGAGCTGGCGCCTCACAAGCATAACTGTGAACAGTATCAGAACTGCGATAGAACCGATGTATACTGCGATTTGGAACATTGCGACAAACGGAGAGTCAAGCAGCAAAAAGTATCCTGCGATTCCCCCGAGCGTTCCCATTAGCGAGATAGAGCCGTAAATCAGAGAGCGCACTTCAAGTGCGGCAATTGCAGAGCCGATTGTCAGAACAGATATTGCCAGAAACACCGAGTCAGCCATGTGTCGCACCCCTTGCATCAAATACGATTTCTGCGTCTTGCTGCACGTACGGCTTTACCTGCAGCTGGGCAGGCGTGTAGATTAGCGCCTCTTTTGTAAATGATGATAACTCGTAGTCGTTTGTCATGTATAGCGCATAAAATGGGCATGCGTCAACGCACAGCCCGCAAAAGACGCACTTGCCATAATCGATTTGCGGCATTATTCCCTTTTTGTTTTGTTTCCAGTCCTCTTGCACTTTGACCATGCCGATTGCCTCTGCCACTCCCTCGCATGCAATGGCACACAGCTGGCACCCTGTGCACTTGTCGTGGAACAGCATGTGCCTTCCCTTGTATCCTGCTATTCCGACACCGGTTGTTGGATCAAACTGGTATCCGTCCCCTACAAACTTTAGTTTTTGTTCTGGGTATCTGAGTGTGAATCGCTTTACGGCAAGATGCTTTATTCCAGAGTTTAATGCTTTGATAATTCCAGTAGCTGTTCCCATTTACAATATTCCCCCTGGACCTAGTACTCCTGCATACAGCAAGCCGAGTGCTATAAAGATGTTAACGAAAGACAGGCCGATTAATTTGTACCATCCAATGTGCAGCAGAAGATCAATTCTGATTCTTGGGAACACACCCCTTGGAAGCAGTATGACAAATATGACGCCCATTGTTTTTATCACGAACCAGAGAACGTCGTTGAGCATTTGCTGATCAAACAGGGGCAGTCCTGGCAGGTGCACAGTTATCGGCCCCATAGTTATGCCGTTTGTGATGATTTCTTCTGGGAACGGCGGCCACACCATTGGTCCGTGCCATCCGCCCAGGAACAGCACGACAAACAAGGCTGCAAACGCGTACAGCTTGACGTATGATCCCAGCTGGACCAGCCCGTACATCATTCCTGAAAATTCGGTGAGCCATCCTGCGACGATTTCGCTTTCTGCCTCCGGGAGGTCAAATGGAATTCTTTCAAGTTCTGCTAAAATGGCGATAAAGAACACGATTGCGCCTATCGGCAGGAAGACAATCCACCAGTAGGTATCCTGGCTTTGGACAATTTCTGTCAGGTTCAGCGTGCCGGTAAGAATTACGATTCCAAGGACTGACAGAATTAGCGGGATTTCAAACGAGACCATCTGGTGCAGTGCCCTCAGTCCGCCGATGAACGGGTACTTGCTGTTTGCAGACCAGGCCGACAGGACTGTGATGACGGGGAAGAATCCAATTACTGCAAAGACTGCCAACAGCCCAACATCTACGTCTGCAACGACCCATCCGCCGCTTGCAACCGGGATTAGAGACACAAATGCAGCCGCGGTTGCTACAAAAAGCACCGGCGCTGCCCAAAATATCGGCTTGTCCGCTTTTGCCGGAATGATGATTTCTTTTGATATCAGTTTTAGCCCGTCTCCCATGAGCTGCAATATTCCCTCCACCTTTCCACAGTAGAACGGCCCTACCCTGAGCTGTAGCTTGGCAAGCATTTTTCTTTCGATAAAAATCGTTGCAGCCGCAAGCAGTGCTGCAAATCCAAATCCTGGAAATGCAGTTATTCTAAAAAAGTCAGAGTGGATAATCGATTTTAGCATCGGGATCTGCCTTGACGGATCAGCCAGGGTGGTCAGTGCAAGGTATGGGTCCAGGAGCTTCTTGCCATTGATTACAGGAAGCTCGATGTAGAACAAGAGTATCATTACAAGCGGGATTCCAATTAACGTAAAGAGAGTAACTATCCAAAACACATTATCGAGAATGGACTTTAGGAAATAGCTGAAGCGGAACTTTGGTGCAATGGCGGACATTTATCGGTCAGCCTCCACCGGCCAGTAGTTAAGACTCCAATAAACCGCTGGCATGTTTCCTAATTTTTCTCCCTTTAGCAGGTACGGCATGCAGATCAGATTCCTAAAGGAGCCAACGCTCATCTTGACTCGGTATGGTTCTGGCTTGCTGCGTGAAACGATATAGCATCCAAGTGAGCCGCGTCCCGATTCTACGCGCTTGTAGACTTCGTCGTTTCCTCCCTTTGGATTTGGCTTTAGCTTTACTCTGACGGAGCCGGACTTGGGCATTTTTTGCAGCGCTTGTCTGATGATGTTGCAGCTTTCAAGCATGTCAAGCCATGGGATTTTTGATCGTGCATAGGAATCGCCGTCCTTTAGAACGTTAGAGTGGACATCAAGTTCGCTATATACGTCGTATGGCTCTTTTTTTCTCAGGTCAAAGTCGACGCCGCTTGCGCGCAGAGTAGAGCCCGTTGTTCCAAGGCGTATGGCGTCATCTCGTGACAGAACTCCCGCCCCGCGTGTTCGAGATATCAGGATTGGGTTATCGTAAAATATTGCGGCGTATTCCTTGATTCGTTTTTCAAAATAATTGACGCGCTTGAGACACATGTCCTCAAAGTTTGCAGGAACGTCATTTCTTATTCCGCCTGGGACAAAAAATGCGTGCGTCACTCTGGCACCTGTCATCTTTTCCAGGAGGTCGATGAACAGCTCTCTGTCGCCGGCTGGCCACATGAACATCGTAGAATGCCCAAGAAATATTCCGTATATTGCAAGCCAGTATTGGATGTAAACGCACCTGTTGAGTTCAGACGCTATTACCCTGAGGTATTGCGCTCTTTCTGGCACCTCGACACCGAGAAGCTCTTCTACTCCCAGGCAGTACGGGTACAGCACATTACAGGAATCATGAATTACAGGCCTTTCAAGGTGGGGAATGTTTTGGATATAGTTTCTGTACTCTGCCATCTTCTCCTCCCCCCTGTGGACATAGCCAGGATCTGGATCGCATGATACGATATAGTCGCCGTCGACTTTGATTACAAGCCTCATGTGTCCGGAGCCAGGATGCTGTGGGCCTACGTTGAGCGTCATGATGCGCTCGTTTAGTTTCTCCAATTGCAATCCAGGCGGTAGCTGAGTGGTCATCTCTATCTTCCCTTTATCTTAAAGTCCTTGCGCATTGGTGGTAAGTCTGCCCAGTCTTCAGGCAGGAGCAGTCGTCTATTATCTGGATGATTCTCAAAGTAAACTCCCAACATTTCAAAACACTCCCTTTCGTGAAACTCTACGCTGTAGAATATATCTCTAAGACTTGGCAGGCGGGTGCTGTCGTTTCCAGGGTTCGGGTTTTCCTCGCGGGGAGCTCTTGTTGCCAATGTCAAAACCTGCTTTGACAGCTCGGGATCGGTGTAGGATCCAAGGTGATACACGACCTCGATTTCTTTTTGATCAGGATAGTCAACGCCGGTTACGGATTCTGCATGATCGAAATGGATCTCGTCCCGGAGGAACCTTGCCACGTCAAGCACGTCTTCTTTCTTTACTTTTACTCGAATTCTAGTCGGCTTTACGAATTCAATTGCAACTTTTGAGCTAAACTTACCCTCAAGCTTGTCAGCTATTGATTTTTCAAATTTTGGCAGCTCCTTTTGAGGTTGTGCTGTTGCTACTGGTTTTGTTTCGGGGGATTCTGGTTGGCTCATGAGGATTTTCTACCTAGCCTTCATCCTTTTGATTTTTTCTTGTAGTAGCATACATCCTTGTATGAGGGTCTCAGGTCTAGGGGGGCAGCCTGGGACATACACGTCGACGGGAAGTATTCCGTCGATTCCCGGCAGGACGTTGTACGAGTCAAAGTATAATCCGCCAGTAATGGCACATGCGCCCATAGCGATAACGTATTTCGGCTCTGGCATTTGATCATATACCAGTCTGAGTCGAGGCGCCATCTTTCTCGTGATCGTTCCCTGTACCACGACTAGGTCACATTGTCGAAGGGATCCAAATGCTTCAATGATTCCAAATCTCTCGACGTCGTATCGTGGGCCTGACGCGGCGCCAAACTCCACACTGCAGCACGCAGTCTCGATGTGCACAGGCCAGAGCGACCACAGCCTGCCCCAGTTAATGGCGTAGCCCAGCGGCGCATCTATTGCCTTGACTAGGATGTCTCCCAGCTTGCCGACAAACACGTTTGCGTTCTGCGGGGTTATGAGTTCCTTTAGCAAAGTAATCCCTCGCCTCTGCTACTTTGGATATGAGTAATAAAATTTACCATATGTTTCGCCTCTTTGACTGATAGAGTGCAAATGCCATTGCCGCAAACATGATTCCCAAAAACGCAATAATTGGCAAAGTCGCAGTTTTTGGAAGATTAAGCAACGTGCTTCCCCAAGCATACAGGAAAATCGACATTACGTCAAAAACAACAAACATCAAGACATACGCATAATATTGCATCATAAAGTGAGTTCTTCCTTCGCCTTGAGGTACCTGGCCGCATTCCATCGGAAGGAACTTTACTGGATTGCTTCGCCTCCGTGGCGAAATCATACGTGATAACAAGAGTGCCGGCCCTACTGCAACTATAGCAAATCCAAACATCAGAAGAACATGACTAAAGTTAGCAGCATATTCCCCAACCAAATCAGCTTGACACCCTATTGATAATATAAAAAGCTATGCAAAAAAAATGCACAAAAAAACGCGATCTAAATTATGATCTCATTATGATTGATATATGACAAAACCAAGTTGTAACTCATGGCCGTAAATATTGGCGACAGAGCTCCGGAATTTGAGCTTGTTGATACAGAATTAAAAATGAGAAAACTGAGCGAGTTCAAAGGCAAAAAAGTAGTTTTGTCATTTTTCGTAGCTGCAAGCTCTCCTGTGTGCACCACGGAAATGTGCACGTTCAGAGACAGATGGGGCGAGATATCAAATCTCGGTGCCCAAGTGATTGGAATAAGTAACGATGGTCCATTTGCAAACAAGGCTTTTGCAGAAAAATTCAACCTCAACTATCCAGTTCTTGGAGACTACAAAAGCAAAACAATTAGAGACTATGACATACTGATGCCAGATCTTTTGCACGTCAAGGGATACGATGCAGCAAAGCGCTCTGTTTTCGTATTGGATGAAAACGGAACCGTCAGGTACAAGTGGGTCTCGGAAAGTCCTCTAGTTGAACCAAACTATCAAGAAATAATTGACTTTCTAAAGAAAGGAAATTAATTTTTCTTTATTTTATTCTATTTCCGCCAAGATGTCGTTTTTAGCAACGGACATTCCGCCTTTGACTTTGATCTTTTTGACTACGCCGTCCTTGTGAGATTTGACTGAGACCTGCATCTTCATTGACTCTAAAACGCACACGACGTCGCCTTTTTTGACATTTGTGCCGTCTTCTACATTTACCGAGACAACCTTTCCAGGTATCTGGCTTCGCAGACTTGTTTGCGCATCTCCACTGTCGGCACCGCCGGTATTTTTGTAAACAATTTCAGCAAACTTGGAATTCGTGTTTATTTTCATGGGAATTCCGTCAACTACCAGATTCATCTGGGCAGTCGTGTTTTCAAGATACTTGACTTTGTGGTATTTCTGATCCAAGATGAATTCGATTCCTCGGGAATTCATGCTGAGAACTTTGAGCTGGTGCTCTTGGGAATCTATCTTAATTACGTACTCGTTGTTCCCCAAATTTTTGAGGATTTGGCCCTGAAACGTTCCTGTGACATCTTCTATTTTGTATTCCATGTCATCAATCCAGTTTATTTTTCCATGACGAGCTTCCAGTTGGCGAACTCTTTACCCTGCTTTTGAGATATTCAGAATGCATTATGGCTGCAGCGAGTGCAGACTCTTTATTTTCAAGTTTTTCGTCTTTGATGTCTTGGGTCAGCTTGTCAATGATTCCGTATCTTTTCAGAAAGTCTGTTGAAAGATTGCCTTTTTTGTACTCGTCTGTCTTGAGAATTGTCTTGTAAAGTGGAATCGATGTCTCCACGCCCTGAATGTAGAAATCATTTAGCGCGTTGAGCATTCGAGTTCTTGACTCTTCAAAGTTCTGCCCCCACGCGCAAAGCTTTGCCATGAGCGAGTCGTAGTATGGCGAAACGGTGCATCCAGAATACAGATAAGTGTCACAGCGAACCCCAGGACCTGACGGAATTGTGACATCGGGCACGGGGCCAGTAGACGGGGCAAAGTCCAAAAACGTGTCTTCGGCGTTTATTCTGCACTCAATTGCATAGCCGTTCATTTTGAGATCTTTTTGCTGGAACGGAATCGGCTCCCCGTTTGCAATATCAATTTGCAGTTTTACAAGATCCAGCCCAGAAACAAGTTCTGTGATCGGGTGCTCCACCTGCAACCTGGCATTAATTTCAATAAAGTAAAATTCTCCGTTGTCAGCCCTCAGAAATTCCGCCGTTCCAAGATTCGTGTAATCGACTGCCTCAGCTGCCTTGACTGCCAGCTCCCCGATGCTATCCCTCGTTTTCTGATCAACTACCGGCGACGGCGTTTGCTCGATGAGCTTTTGGTTGCGCCTCTGAATGGAGCACTCCCTTTCAAATATGTGGACTGCGTGACCGTGCTTGTCTCGGGCCAACTGGTATTCAATGTGGCGGATTTTTTCAAGGAACTTTTCAACAAGAATTGCCGATTTTCCAAATGCCGCTATCGACTCGCCAGTTACTGTTTCAAACGCCTCGCGCAATTCCTTGTCAGTGTTTACGAGTCGGATTCCCCTTCCCCCTCCGCCATAAACTGACTTTAGCAGAACTGGGTATCCGATTTTGTTTGCAATGTTTAGTGCCTCCTCGACGTCTTTTACCAGGTCCGGGCTTCCAGGGATGGTTGGGATCTTTGCTTTTAGCATTGCAGACTTGCATCTCATCTTGTCGCCGCAAAGGTCCATGGACGCAGATGACGGGCCGATAAAGTTGATCTTGTTATCCTCACAAAGTTTTGCAAAGTCAGAGTTCTCAGAAAGAAATCCGTATCCCGGATGGACAGCATCTGCACCAGATGCAAGAATCGCTTCCATGATTTTTTCCTGGTTCAGGTAGCTTTCCTTTGGAGCTGCCTTGCCGATATGATACGATTCGTTTGCCTGCTTTACGTGCAACGAGTTGTAGTCCTCATCAGAATAGACCGCGACTGTTTTGATGCCAAGTGCCTTGCACGTCTTGATCACCCGTAGGGCTATTTCCCCCCTGTTTGCGATAAGGACTTTTTTTATCATATTAATCACAAGTTGATGTTTCCGTGTTTTCGCGGAAGCTGTCTGTCTCGTTTGTTTACAAGCATTTCAAGCGCTTTGATCAGCATTGGTCTTGTTTGGGCAGGATCGATGACTGCATCGACTGAGCCGGTGGATGCCGCAACGTAGGGGTTTGCAAATTTCTCATTAAACTCAGCCGTCAGCTGCTTTTTGAGCTCGTCTGGGTTTTTTGCCTTGTCAAGATCCTTTTTGTTCATGATCTTAACTGCGGCCTCCGAGCCAAGCACTGCTATCTGT
This sequence comes from Candidatus Nitrosotenuis chungbukensis, assembly GCF_000685395.1. GTDB lineage: Archaea > Thermoproteota > Nitrososphaeria > Nitrososphaerales > Nitrosopumilaceae > Nitrosotenuis > Nitrosotenuis chungbukensis. The sequence goes on from NZ_AVSQ01000002.1 coordinate 65,392, forward strand.
GCAGTAGGCCACGCATAGTTGACATCGGTTCGAAGGTTTTTGCTGCCCATCGCAATGTAAGCGCCGCCGTATGCCTTTCCAATTACCAGAGTTATTTTTGGAACGGTTGCCTCGCAGTACGAGTAGAGGAGTTTGCTGCCGTGTCGAATTATTCCGTTGTGCTCCTGGTTTGTTCCCGGCATGTATCCTGGAGTATCAACTAGTGTGATTATTGGGATTCCATAGCAGTCGCAGAACCTGATGAATCGTGATGCCTTGTTTGAAGAGTCGATGTCTAGCGCGCCTGCAAGAAAAAGCGGCTGGTTTGCGACAATTCCAACTGTTCTTCCGTTCATTCTTGCAAATCCGACAACTACGTTAGGTGCAAAAAGCTCGTGGATTTCAAAGAAGGTATGATTGTCAACAATAGAGTGGATGATTTCTTTCATGTCGTATGGCTGAAGAGAGTTGTCAGGTATTTTGTTTATCAGATTGTGATCCATCCTGTTTGGATCGTCATCATTTGCAACTATCGGGGGCTCTTCTGCATTGTTTGACGGGATGTATGAGAGCAGGGTTTTGATTTTATCCATGCAGTCGTACTCGTTTTTTGCAACAAAGTGAGCGACTCCGCTTTTTGTTCCGTGCGTCATCGCACCGCCGAGATCCTCAAACGACACTTCCTCCCCAAGGACTGTCTTGACAACTTCGGGCCCGGTGACATACATCGTTCCGGCCTTTTCCACCATGATGACAAAGTCAGTCATTGCAGGAGAGTACACGGCTCCGCCTGCAGACGGCCCGATGCTTGCAGTGATTTGCGGAACCACGCCAGACGCAATCTCGTTGTGGTAAAATATGTCTGCAAATCCGTCCAGACTCAGAATTCCCTCCTGAATTCTCGCGCCGCCAGAGTCGGCGATTCCAATTATCGGGCAGCCGGTTCGGGTTGCATGGTCCATGACCTTTGTTATTTTTTTGGCGCCCATCTGACTTAGCGTGCCACCAAGAACAGTAAAATCATAAGCAAACACAAAGACCTGTCGTCCGGAAATTGTGCCATATCCGGTAATTACGCCGTCAGTGAAGAATTTCTTTTTCTGCATATCGTATTCATAATAATGATGAGTCACAAGGGAGTCAAGCTCGGTAAAGCTGCCCTCATCCAGGAGCAGGTTGATTCGTTCCCGTGCGGTGAGTTTTCCCTTTTCGTGTTGGGCCAGTATCTTGTCCTGTCCGCCACTTGCAAGCGCTGTGTTTTGTTTTTCTAAAAATTTTTCAATCTTATCAGAATGCATGTAGCCCCGCAACAAATGGCGCAACGTAGGCTATATTAATTTTAGAACGGCTATTCTGTAATTTTGTCCCGCCCGCCTTTTGCGGTTCTAAAGACGTTCATTCCAATGTTAAAATTCTCATATAGGCAATCAAGGGTTTTTAGATCCTCTTCGGCCTGGCGAATGTCGGCAGTATTTGCTTCAGGATCGCTTCTTAGCCGATCTAGCCTTTCCATTTTTTCTTTGAGCAGATCCGTTATTCCCACCTCGTAGTTTGAGGTTCCCCTGAATTCCGGACTGAGAATGTGTGCCGGTTTGTAGGGCGGTATCTGGTATGGCATTTCCTGCTCGTTCTTTTTTGGCTCAATCTCAGTCATTGATTTGTTCGATTAGATGGAATAATTTTAAGCTTCTATCAGATGGCGGATTGGTGTTACTGGTGTTGGATTTTTGGAATCGTTATGGTAAATGTGGTAGGGTTGTTTTCTACCCTGATTGAACCGTTGTGCTCATCGATGATCTTCTTGCATATTGACAATCCAAGTCCGGTTCCACCCCTTTTTGTTGTAAACAGTGGCTCGAAGACTTTGTGCATGTACTGGTCTGGGATCCCGGGGCCAGTATCTTTTACTGTGATTACAACGTCGTCATTTTGCTCAAAGGCTTGAATCGAGATCGTTCCGTTGTCGTTCATTGCCTGGATGGAGTTTAGAATTATGTTTGTAAATATTCGCTGCATTCCAATTTTATCACATAGAATGGTGACGTCATTTGTCGGGAGCTCAATTGTTATGTTTTCAGGCTTTTCTATGTAGAAAAGCGACTCTTCCAGTATTTTCAATATGCCAATGTTTTCAATATGCAGTGAGCGCTCCTTAAGAAAATGCAAGACGTCGTCAAGCTGGGTAGTGATTCCGCCTACGGCCCTCTCCATTCTTCCAAGTGAGTCAAGCAGTATCTTGTCCTCCTGTTTTGAGTAGCGCAATTTTAAAAGATCCACCTGCACTTTTATCACAGATAGCGGATTTCTTATGTCGTGTGCCATCTTTGACGAAAACTCTCCAACTATTGAAAACTTGTCAGAGCTGGAGAACTGGCTTGTTTTTCTGTTAAACTCAGTCTGTAGCAGGGATTGTTTTTCCCTTAAGAGCTTTTTTGCCTGGTCCAGGCTTTTTGATTGCTGCTGGATTAGTGTTTGAATATCTTTTATCTGCTTTTCCTCTTCCTTGATTATGTTGTTAATGGTAACAATCCTATCTTGCTTTTTGTCTATATCATCAATTGAAACTTGGTCGTCTGGGCTTTTTGTCAGTTTATCAAATTCCTTATGGTCAGGGCCCTGATCTCTTGGATGACTTTCCAGGTCTGTTTCTGCGTTTTCAGATGGGGATTTTGAAAAATATATCATTCTTCCTTTCTTGTCAGGCAAATCCGTCTCTGTGTTTTTACGAATGAACTTTGTCAACAAGAATTGGGCATTTTAGAACATGATAACCAATAATCTGTTTGAATCAGATAAGCTTGCTTTAAAGACCAACCGGCGTACCGGACACGCCAGTCATGGTTTTAAACAAAAGGGGTTTGGCTATGGCTTCATCAGGATCTTGCCAAAGACGTTCCCTTTGAGCATCTTTGTGTGCGCATCCACCGCGTCCTCAAGCGAGTATACAGAGTCGATTATTGATCTGATTTTTCCCCTTGACATCCAATGCATTGCCTCCTCCAGCTCCGCCCTTGTTCCCTGCGTTGAGCCCAAGACGTTTGTTCCCTTGAAAAAGATGTGCCTTAGATCAGTCTGCACGTCATACCCGGTGGTGGCACCAGTCGTTACCAGCGTGGCGCCGTACTTGAGAAGTGTAAGCTCCTTGTTCCAGTGCGAGCCCCCGATGTGCTCAAAGATGACATCGATTCCCGGCGGCTCGTTTTTCTTTTTTGCCAGTTCCTTTGATATTGAAAATACCTCTTTGTGCCAGTCGTCCTTTCTGTGATCAACTGCATAGTCTGCTCCAAGCTTGAGGCATTTCTCAAGCTTGTCAGAGCTTGCGGTGCTGATAACATCACAGCCGTACAGTTTTGCAATTTGAATTCCAAAGGTTCCCATGCCGGATCCCCCGCCCATTATCAGGACGGTTTGGCCTGGTTTGATTTTTGCGCGGCCCACCAGCATGTGCCAGGAGGTAGTGAGCACCATCGATGCGGCAGCTGCCTCCTCATAGCTGATGTTGTCTGGAATTTTCACCACGTTTACTTCGGGAAGGTGCGTGACTTCGCAGTATCCACCCCACAGGGGCCCGGTCTGAAACCCCCAGACCTTTCTTTGTTTGCAGTCGTATTCCCGGCCACTTGTGCACGCCCTGCAGGTTCGACATGAAATGTTTCCGTGCGACACGACCCTATCTCCTACTTTGATGCCAGTCACGTCTTCTCCTATTGCCACCACCTCGCCTGCCGCGTCCGTGCCCGATATGTGCGGCATCGGGATTTGGATCGGCTTTCCCCTCATGCCCCAGATGTCATCATGGTTAAGGCCGGCAAACCTTACCTTGAACACAACCTCGTTTGATTTCGGCTTTGGTTCTGGAATGTCTTTTATCTTGAGGATTTTCTTGTAATCGTCGTCTGGCGCATATTCTTCGTATACTAGTGCCTTCACAACAGGCATAGTTTAGCAATACAATTTTTGTCTATTGCTTTGTGCTTAGCAGTGCAAAGTTGTTTTTTACGGCACCCTGGTACAGCACAAAAGAGTCCTTCGAGTCGCCGCATTTTTTGCATATGCAAAGCCCGGAAACCAAATCGCGGTCACAGTCGTCCTGAAATTCGCACTGCAGGCAGCCTGCCTGCCCGCCACACACTATGCACTTTAGCTCCTTTACTTCTGTTGATGCGCATCTTTCGTGTTTTACCCCGAGCCCCTTTGCCCAGAGCCCGGTTTCGTTTGCTTCGATTTTCTGGTTGCATACCACGCACGTCCCAGGAAACTTCATCGCAATTTTGCGCCAGCTCATTTTAGCAGTGCCATCTCCTTTTCCAGGATTTCGTTGTATTCTGGATTGATTTCAAGTGCAAGCTTTTTGTTTTTCATGCAAAACAGGATGTACGGAAAGTAAAACGTGGCAATAGCGCTCTGCGAGACATGGAATTTTTTTGCAAGCACCGATGCAAGCGATTTGATTACCTTTCCGTCCCACCTTATCTTGTTGAGGAGCGGCCACGGGAGGTTATACTGCGAAAACTGGACTTGGAGGTTTTCGCCGTGCAGTTTGAGCAAAATGTTGTCAAGGTATCGGAGTAGCCGCCATTCCTGCGTCCTCATTATTTTTCCATACAGGACGTCTGCTTCAGACAGGACGTCGAGCATTTTTGCCAGGTCTTTACTTGGGAGACTGCTTGTTATTATGCTGGAATAAAACGCATTAATTTTTTCTCGCGGATCTATTCTTAGCGAATACAGAACTATTCGCGCCTCTTCTTTTGACTTTGCCTTAAAGAACGCGTTTACCGCAGGCTCCACGTCAAGCGTCTCAAACGACTTGTCTGTCGGAGCGTCAAATCCAGTCACCTGCGCTTGCGTCAGGTTGAGCATTGAGCGAATGTCCCCCCTAGATTCGGTGATCACTTTGATTATGGATCCGGGACTAAGTTTCTCCCCCTCGTCCCTTAGGACTTTTTCAAGGTACAGCCTCAGCAGTCTTGGCGGCACTGGCTTTAGGTAGATTGTCTTTGTCGTCTTTTTGATTGCCTTCATTTTGTCGGATTGATCAGAGTTTGCGGCAAGGATTATCGGGATTGTCGGCTCTTTGAGTATTTTTAGGAGCGCCTCCACGCCGCCAAAATCGGAGCGGCCGTGAATCCCGTCCACCTCGTCTATGAAAATAAGCGATTTGCCAAGAAGCGTTGTGTTTCCCAAAAGAGGGGTCAGAATGTCCTCAATGTTTGTCTTGTTTCTAACGTCGCTTGCGTTTAGTCCCACAATGTCATATCCAAATTCTTTTGCCGTGATCCACGCAAGCGTTGTCTTCCCAATCCCGGGCGGCCCGACTAGGAGAATAGGCTTTGCGCCCTTTTTCCACTTTACAAGCCAGTCCACAAACGAGTTTCTTGCTTCCTCGTTTCCAACCATGTCAGAAATCTTTTGAGGCCTATGCTTTTCAGACCACATCATTTTTTGATCACTTGGGTAGGTTGGCAGAAAATTCTGACCAGAGGTTTACCTTGTTTAGCTGGTTATACCAATACTGGTTGTAATGCTCTACTGTCAAAAACAGAAATTCCAGGAATTCCGTGTGGGCAAATTCCTTTGGCAGGAGTTCAAGCGCAAGTCTTGCATCGCTAAGGTACAGTTCGCTTTTTTTCATCGTAAAATCAAATCCTTTCTTGACGTCGTTTGTCAAAAAGGAATAGTAGAGCGGCCATGACGGCACCTTTACAAACTTGTTTTTTATCGAGTCCTCGATTTCATTTCCACACCCGACAGACTCTGCGGCTCGTGCCATTCCAAGATAAAAGATTTCGCCAAGAGGGTTTTTCCCAAGTGCCATGTTGCGGCCGGCAGTCCCCATTACTGCACGGTACTTTTTGTAGCACTCGTTCATTTTCTCCTCTGTTATTTTTCTTGGGTCTGTCTTTAGTTTGGTATCGATATACTGGCCGACGCGCGCATCCTTGAACCCTTCCTCAAATTCCTCCAATACGTGCGCGCCGCCTTTTGCTATTTTAGAGCGGGCAAGCCTCAGAATGTACGGGTTCATGAGCTTGTAATCGTCAAGGTATTCAAGATCCTCGTCTTTGTCGACTATTCTGTCCATCGGCTCGCTGAGATCAATTGCTATTATGTGGCCGTCAACTAGATCCTGCCGCATTTGCGGATCACTTGTCCCAGAGTAGCTGGCAGACGCATCATATAGCGCATTGAAGACTGGAAACGTCATCTTTACAAAATTAGAGTTCAGTATTCGCAGTACCCTGTCCTTTAGTACGTCGCGGTTTTCAAGCTTTGACTTTATTGGGCCAATCTCGGATTCCTGCAGGATGATTTCCTCAGAGCCGACCTCTGATGCAAATTCTTTTTGCGTGGAGTTTGGGGACGGGTCTGATTTTATCTCCCGGAAGAGGTCGTCTGTGAACCTGTCTGCAAAATTTGGGAATTCTTTTTCTGCCTCCTCTTTGTATTGATTGAATAATCGAAAACCTTTTGATTTGAAAAGACCTTGCTTTATGATTTGTTTTCCAGACTTTGTTGACATTAGCGCTTCTTTGCTAACAACGGACTGGTCCTTGCCACTCACACAAGCACACCATTTTTCTTATTATTTATGCTTTCAAAAATTCTTGACTTAAATTACGAAAAACTCTAGACGTACTGTGCAACCAATCCAGGTACTCAGAGAAGCTTCGAGATTAGTCTATGAAAATGTAAAAAACTTGGCAGGGACCAAAGCTGCCGGAAAAGACCACGGGACTGGCGCAGGTGGAGACATTTCAAGAAAAATAGACATTGTTGCAGAGAAAACAGTTCTTGATTATCTTAAAAAAATAAAATTTGACTGTGTCGTTCTTGGTGAAGAGTGCGGTAGAGTGGAGCTGTCAAAAAAGCCAGAAGGATTTGTCATAATGGATGCAATTGACGGCTCGGCAAACGCAGTCAGAGGGCTTCCTTTCTTTTGTTGCTCGCTTGCGTTTGCGACAGAGGACAGACTCAGCTCAATTACTGCAGGGGTTGTAACTGACTTGTCCTCAGGCGACATGTACTGGGCAACAAAGGGCAAGGGCGCTTACTGCAACAAAAAGAAAATCCAGGTCCACAAGGAAAGACCAGTCTACAAAATAGTAGGAGTTAATGTGTCAGGTGCAAAACCGCAGCTGGTAAAAAGAATCCAGCCACTTTTTGAGAATTCAAACCACACAAGGCACCTTGGCGCAAACGCACTTGAGCTTGCATTTTTTGCGCGAGGCCTAATTGACGTTTATGTTGATTTGAGGGAAAAGATTCGCGTGACAGACATGGCGGCAGGATATCTAATTGCAAAGGAGGCAGGAGGAATAATTTTGGATCAAAAGATGAAGCCACTAGACTCGAATCTTGCTTATGAAACCAGGCTTTCGTTTATAGCTGCGGCAAACAATGAAATTCTCAGAGAAATTTCAAAGCAGCTCAAACTGTAAATCTAGGCAACCATAGATCTGGTCAGGATTAGGTTAAGAAAATAAAGCGCCCTCGGCGGGATTTGAACACGCGTCTCAGCCGTGACAGGGCCGAATTCTAGACCGGGCTATACTACAAGGGCTTGAGTCTTTATGTAAAAATTCCTTTTTTAAAGTTTACATCTGGTGCCAAAGACTACTAAAAGACTAAATTATACACGATTGGCAAAACTGCGAAGGGTTCGTAGCTCAGCCAGGTAGAGTACCGGACTTTTAATCCGGCTGTCCGGGGTCCGAATCCCCGCGAACCCGCTTCAATAGCTTCCTTTTTGGATCGGTTGTGAAATTAGCAGATTATTTGAAAAACATCACATATTGTGTCGGGTTTGCCGCAAAAGATGCCTAGACTAGCGACTTTACTTTTTTAGAAAGAGAGTCAAGTGAGGATATCACTTCGTTGCTTCGCTTTGCGACGCCTGTCTGGTACATGTTGACCTTTGTCTTTCTGTTTGAAACCATTCTTTTTTGCTCGGAGGTTCCTGAGGAGCCCTGAGAGGTCCTGTTTTTCAGCGAGGATTCTGCGTTAATTGACGTGATTATCTTCAGTATCTTCTTAGAGTCGATGTCTTTTTCTTTTAGCGACTTGTTGATTTCCGCCAGAGTTAATTGCGAGAGAGATTTTTTTGATTCGTATGCTGCCTGTACCAGGTGGCCTACGATCTTGTGAGTAGTCCTAAATGGCAGCCCCTCTTTTACTAGCTCCTCGGCCACATCAAGTGCAGTGAGATAGCCGGAATTTGCAACCTTTTTCATCTTTTCCTTGTTGACCTTTAGCGTAGCAAACATTGCGTTTATCACAAGCAGTGCAGATATTGCGATTTTTGATGTAGACCACACCGACGGCTTGATTTCCTGCAAGTCCCTTCCATATCCAGATGCAAGCCCCTTTACGGTAGTCAGAACCGACACGAGGTTCCCTATCACTCGTGCTGTCTTTCCGCGCGTCAGCTCCAAAACGTCTGGATTTTTTTTCTGCGGCATCACGCTTGATGGCGATGAAAACTGATCAGACAGTTCAACAAATGAGAACTCCGAAGTGGACCATATTATCAGATCCTCAGATATGCGGCTAAGATTTGTCATCAGAATAGTGACAGCGCTCACGTATTCTGCAACAACATCGCGGCTGCTTGTCGCATCAATTGAGTTTTCCACCAGTCCCTTAAAGCCAAGCATCCTTGCAGTGCTGTTCCTGTCAATTGGGATGCTGGTCCCACCTATCGGCCCTGCCCCAAGGGGGGATTCGTTTACCCTTCCATAAACGGCATAGAGCCTGTCCAGATCGCGAAACAAAGCGTCAGAATACGCAAGTAGGTAGTGCGAAAAAGTGCCAATCTGTGCCTGTTGGAGGTGCGTATAAAGCGGCACCGGGGTGTCTGTGTGTTTTTCTGAAAGTGTGACCAGTGTTTCTATTGTGTCCAGTATGCATTTGCACAAAATGTTAATGTCGTCGCGAATCTTCATGCGAAGATCAAGTGCCACCTGGTCATTGCGGGATCTGGCAGTGTGCATCTTGCCGCCAACTTTGACTCCAGTTTTTTTTATGACAAGTGTCTCTATTAGTTCGTGAATGTCCTCTGCAGAAGAATTATTCTGAAATTTTTCTTTTTTTAGCTTCTCTAACGCTTGAAGAATTTTTTTTATTTCTAATTTGGTTATGATTTTATTTTCATAGAGCATTATTGCATGAGCTTGACTTCCAATGATGTCATAGAATGCGATTTCCGAATCGTCAGAAATCGAAGAAACATAATCAAGCGTCTGCTTGCCAAGGTTCTGGTCTAGTCGTGACCGATACATCAAACTAGGGATTATAATGGTTATATATAGCATAGACGCTTTGCCGCATATGACTCAGGATTTACAAGAGTTGAGAAGAAAAATTTTTGACGAATTATCTGGAATTGTAGATCCTGAGATAAACACGTCGATTACCGACCTAGAGTTGGTGGATAATGTCGACATTGCAGACTCTGCAGTAAAGGTAGACTTGCACCTGACAAGCCCGTTTTGTCCTGCAGTATTTGGTTTTAAGATTGCGCAGGACGTTCATGACAATCTTCTAAAGATAGACGGTGTCAATGACGTAAAGGTAAACGTCTCAAATCATTTCATGGCAGAGCAGATAAACAATCAAGTAAACAACAGCGCAAACCCAAAAAAGCCAGCGTCTTAGATTATTTTCTAAATCCGAGCAGGTAGCCACGGAGCATTTGTATTCCCATTGCAGGGTCAACTCCTTTTGGACACACTTGGCTACAAGAGCCGGCAAAGTGACATCGCCAGATTCCGTGCGAATCATCAATAATCTTTAGTCTCTCGTTTTTGCCCTTGTCCCTACTGTCTGCAACATATCGGTATGCTTGTGCAAGCGCCTGCGGCCCCAAAAATGACGAGTCAGTAGCCATCGTAGGGCATGCGGAATTGCACAGTCCGCATTTGATACAGTTTGCAAACTGGATGTATTCTTCAACTTGTTCTGGGGTTTGGAGCAATTCCCTTGAATTTGGAGTGATCTCAGTGTCCTCCCTTACCATGAAAGGCTTCATTTCCTTATGAGTGTCAAACATTTTTTCGAGATCAACTACGAGGTCCCTTACTATCGGATAGTTGCTCATCGGTTCTACTGTAACAACATCAGAGTCTAGTTCTGAAATCTTGGTAAAGCATGCAAGTCGCGGCCGCCCGTTGATTTTCATTCCGCAAGATCCGCATGTGGCTTGCCTGCAGGAATAACGTACTGCAACTGAATGATCCAGGTGCTTTTTCACATCCAAAATTGCGTCCAAAACGGTGGTCCATCTCTCGTATGAAACTTGGAAGCTTTCAAACTTGGTTACAGAGTCTTTCTCTGGGTTTGATTTAGCTATTCTTAGTGTAACTATCTTTGACGTGGATGTTTCAGCCGATGACTGGTCTTCTGCAATTTGCGTGTCAGCCATTTTATGTCATCCCCATGCTTGTCATCAATATAGTTCTTGAACCATATGCTATCAATATTGCCATCGATGCAAGGCACCCATAGTTGACTGCCTTTTCGTATGATTTGCCTTGTTTTAGCTCAAGCAAAATAACGCGCAATCCGTTAAACCCGTGAACTGAAAGCAGTACCAAGATAAGCTCAAGCATTATGGCATACGGGATAAACTTGTAGTTTGCAACCACGTTTTCATATTCTAACGAGTCTCCGAAGCTCATCATAGTTATCCTGTACAGAATGTGGACTGCCACTAGAACCACTGCGCCAAGCGCGGTTCCGTAATGAATCTTCATGATTATGCTTTCGCGCATTTTTATTCACCAAACAATACGCTCAGGCCATACATCATTGCGAGAGCTGCTATTCCTATCGAGGCATAAATGCAAAGTTTGTTTTTCATGTTCATTGAATGTGGCAGGTACGGATAATCAGGTCTTGTCGGCTTTCCAATTCCTATCCCTCCATGGGCAAACATCAATCGTATTCCGTTTGCAGTGTGAAACACACACATTCCGATAACCAAGGTCAAGAAGATGTGGCCTTGTGTTGTCTGCGTGAGTTCAAGCATCGAGTCCCATGCGGCTTTTCCGCTAAGTATGGAGCTTGTCTCATAGATGTGGCCGATAAAATATGCAAGCAGCCCAAGTCCGGTTATTCTCATCAGCCAATATGAGACACGTTCTATTCCGTATCTCCCAGGGTTTGCCATCCCCTTGATTCCTTCTTTGTTTTCGTTTCTTTTCATCAGTATTTTCTCTCCACTGGCTGGTATCTTGTTATGGTGACTGGATGCTTTTTCATTATCGGCTCCTTTGGATCATAGTAAGCAAGCGTATGATGTAAAAAGTTTGCATCGTCTCGTTGTGGATAGTCAAGTCTTGAATGAGATCCGCGCGACTCGCGTCTGTTGATTGCTCCAACCAATACGACTTCTGCAACTCGAAACATTGAATCAAGCTCCATAACATTTGTAAAGTTTGTGTTGTATTCCTTTGCTGTATCATCCACATGCTTCCAAGTTCTGGCTTTGATCTCGCGAAGTTTCTTTAGTCCCTCAACCAGATCGGATTCTGTCCTAAATACATACGCCTTGTCAGTCATGATGTCTGTTAATTCCTGCCTTATCTCGTATGGGTTGTATTCTCCCCTGCCCCTGAAAATACCATCATAGATTCTTTTTTCTTCCAAGGCAACCAAATGATGTGGAAATTGCGATGACGGTTTGCTGTTCATTGCGTGCTTTGCGGCAAGTGCTCCTGTGATTTTTCCCCAGACGATGCACTCAGACGTAGAATTTGCTCCAAGCCTGTTTGCTCCGTGTACGCTGTTGCATGCTGCCTCGCCTGCAGCCCAGACGCCTGACAACTCGGTTGCGCCGTCGATGTTGGTGTGTATTCCACCCATCATGTAATGACACACGGGCCTTATGTCTAGCATTTCTTGTGCAGGGTCAATGCCTGAAAACTTGATTGATATTTCACGGATTGCTCCAAGCTTTTCTTTGATAACGGCATCGCCTATGTGTCGCAAGTCAAGCTTCATGCAATCCACTCCCGTTTCATGCTTGAATCCTCGCCCCTCCTTGATTTCAGTCATTATTGACCTTGAGACGATGTCTCTGGGGGCAAGCTCCATTTTGCTTGCAGCATATCTGCTCATGAATCGTTCGCCGTCTTTATTGACAAGATATCCTCCCTCTCCTCTTGCACCTTCTGTAATCAAGATACCAGACGGTAAGATTCCGGTTGGATGGAACTGGACAAACTCCATGTCTTTCAGTGCCAGCCCTGCACGATATGCCATGTCAATACCGTCAGGTGTAGATGATAAGGCATAGGTTGAAAAACTGTAAATTCTTCCTGCGCCGCCGGTTGCGATTATCAACGACTTTGCCTTGATTGCATAAAACGTTCCGCTTGAGATTTGTATTGCGGTTATTCCCATGAACTTCTGCCCATCGTGGATTATGCTTGTGACAAACCACTCGTTTAGGAATTCAATGTTGTCAAATTTTTGGCACGTATCATACAAGGTCTGCATTTCAAAGAATCCTACTTTGTCAGAGGCGTATGTGGCACGCGGAAAACTGTAACCTCCAAAATTTCGCTGTCCTATTCTTCCGTCCTTTCTTCTTGACCAAGGCATTCCCCAGTGGTCCAGTTGATAGACTTCGCCTGGCATTTCCTTGCACAGCAGTTCTGCAACGTCTTGGTCTGCCAAAAAGTCACTTCCCTTTACAGTGTCATAGATGTGCGACTCTATGGTATCCCCTTCATCCTCAAAGAGAACTGCCGCAGTACCCCCCTCGGCAGAAACAGAGTGAGAACGCATGACCTGGACTTTGGAGATCACACCAATCTTAATTGACGGACTTGTTTTTGCAGCCTCGATTGCTGCGCGCAGACCTGCAAGACCAGATCCTACTATTATCAAATCATATTCAATAGAATCCGTCATTTTCTATCATCACCTGCTAAAAATCCGATAAATATGTGTTGTAAATTTGATTTGTGAGGAATTTTCAGTAATGATTATATTTATCGCTAGCGATATTACTAGTGATGGTAGGGGAGTGGCTTCAAAGAGTTGGAAGTTCGATACCAAGAGGGTTCTCAAGATATTTCATTTTAGAGTTGTTGACAACAAAACCATACACCGGAAAAGAGATCATCGATGCTGCAACTCAGCAAAGCGACGGCAAGTGGAAGCCGTCCCCAGGTCTCATCTATCCGCTGCTTGGAAGGCTCCTAGATGAGGGCCTGATCGAGGAATCAAAAGACGGCAAATACCAGATAACAAAAAAGGGGAAAGACACCTCAGATGATTTGCAGACGGTCAACAAAATAATTAAAAATCAGCTAGACGTGCTGCTGAGAATCGGAAACGTAGGACGGTTTGCGACGATGGACGTGCTTGAGAGAATGAACATGTTGGGTTCAAGCCTTAGCTCAAATGTCATTAAAATGACAAAGGAAGAAACTCAGAAATACAGAAAATTCTTAGAATCGGAGCTCAAAAAACTGGACGCAAGTGAAGGCAAGCAGGGCAAAGAAATCAAAATAGACTAGGAATCAGTTTTAAAAATAAAAGAAGTGGTGTAAAGCGCTTTTTTAGTTATCTGCAACCATGTTCCAGTTTCTCAATATTTCTGCAGTGAATGGATATACGCAAGCTGGCGCGCCGGTTACGGAGCGTATGACTAGCTCGAATCCTTCTCTGCATTCAACCTGTTCTGGTTCAACTCCTGCCTTTACTTGTTTTAGTGGGGCAGGAACAATATTTGCTGGTCGTATAGGGGCTTTCTCAACTATTGGATCCCCGTCTGCTCTTACTGCATTGAGAAATACATTGGTTCTTGAACTAAGATTAGCATCCCATGATTCGACAATAATGGCAGATGTTTCAAATGGCCTCATTACCTTAAATGAAAACTCTACTAGTGTGGAGAATTCATTTAGTTCAGTTGCCTTTGCTGTAGCTCCTCCTAGAAAGCCATCATGATCAGTAACGATTGTTGTTTTGGCTCCTAGAAAGCTTTGGTCAAAGGAAACAGTTGCAAGGTCTGAGCGATGTTTATCGTCTGCATAGTCAGATATGGAAAGCGCCGTGTGTCTTAATGCACTGACACCGCTGTTTTCATAGACTACCAGTCTTATTTTTACTGTATCACCGGTGTTAAATGTCGTTGTTGGGATTGATTGGATTTGTCCTTCTACATTTATTGATCTACTATTGATAGTAAGTCCGTTTTCTACCACTCGCAGTCCATCATCTAAAACCCCTAATGTTGGAGCTTCGCAGTCTCTACCGCAGTTTGCGTTTTCAGCGAATGCGTTGACTGTTAATAATGAGACTGAAGATAGTACGCCTACTGCAATTAGTACTTGAAGTAATACCTTTGTCATTAAATTTCAATCAAGTCTGGACATAATTAAATCCTATGTAGAGTTACGATCAATACTTGGTTCAATCCCTCAGATATGGAGCATACATGGGTTAATCATAAATAATTAAAGTCACCATAATTTTTGATGAAAAACCTGAGGAAAATGATCAACGACTCTTCAAAGCCTCTGGTTATTCCCGGCGTGTACGATGCGATAGGTGCAAAGATAGCCCAAAAGGCAGGATTTGAGGCAATGTTCCAGACAGGTTATGGGACATCTGCAACTTTGTTTGGCATGCCAGATTATGGTTTTATTGGATCAACTGAAACAATTGAAAATGCGCGCAGAATCTGCAGGGCAGTTTCGGTTCCAGTAATTGTGGATTCAGATACAGGCTACGGAAATGCACTAAGTGTCTGGAAGATCGTAAACGAATTAGAGTCAGCGGGGGCGGCAGGAATCTTCTTAGAAGATCAGAGATGGCCAAAGAGATGCGGGCACATGAGCGGAAAAGAAGTAATCGAAAAAGAAGAGTACGCTGAAAAACTGCAGGCGGCACTAGACGCTAGAAAAAGCAAAGACTTCATCGTTGTTGCACGCACGGATGCCAGGGCGACAAGAGGCTTAGATGACGCAATTGAGCGCGGCAAGTACTATAGGAAAATAGGCGCAGATGTGATTTTTGTCGAAGCGCCAAAGTCAATCGATGAGATGAAAAAGATAGGAAAATCAATCAATGCGCCGCTTGTGGCAAACATGATTGAGGGCGGTGCGACTCCAGTCATCCCATCTGCCACTTTGCACAAGATGGGCTTTAGGATAATTTTGTATCCGCTTTCAGTTCTTTTCGCGAATGCGTTTGCGTCAATTCAGATCCTAAAGGAGCTAAAGAAATCAGGAACCACGGCAAAACTGAAGAAAAGCGTAGTTAGCTTTGACGAGTTCAACGACTTGGTGGATTTATCAAAATTTAGGAATCTGGAAAATCGCTATAAAAGAAAGTCATAAAATAAAAAAGTTCAAGTAAAGAGCTATTAAGAAGAGTTTCTCTTTACTTCAATCTCTATTGTGGATACGTTTCTTGTTTTGCCATCTTGTGATTCTAGCTGCTCAGAACCTATCTTTATTTCACCGATTGAATATCCAGCATTTTCTGTCTTGCGTGAGATGATTTGCGAAACATCTACTGCACGACCGATGCTGAGTCCTCTGGCTTTGATGCGCACTGATGGTAAGTTTGCCAATTGGATGAGCGTAGAAGTAACATACGCCATCAAAGGTTTCTTACCAATGAAGATTACGTCTCTGTTTTCGGTTGACATGTAATGATGGTTATATATGGATAATTTAAAGCTAAAAATGGAAAACGGCAGATTACAAAATTTCTTATTAACTAGACTCGATTCAAAATCAAAATGATAACCCCTGAGCAGATTGAGAGTGTTATGCACTCTGATTCTAAAGAGGAAAAAATCAAAATCCTAGAACTGACTTGCAAATGCAAAGATTCCGCCGTATTAAACACGGTTATTTCAGCATTGGACGATAATGATATCCAGATTAGGGGGGAGGCGTTTAGTGCGCTAGTACTGAATGAAAACGACATATCAGATGTTTTGATTCAAAAACTAAACAGTCAGAGCAAAAACGTGAGGGGTTATTCCTTACTGGTCCTTGCAAATAGAAGCGACCGGAAGGCAATTCCAAAAATAATTGATCTCATGTCAGATGAAAGTGCGATGGTCAGGTCTTGCGCAGTTGGAGCATTAGGACACCTTAAGGCGTCAGAAGCAATTCTTGCAATCCAAAAATGCATGGAAGACCCCAATTCGGAGGTGAGAAAGAGTGCAATAAAGGCAGCAATAGATATTGGTGACCAGACTGTTTTTTCCAAACTAGATAAAATTTCCAAAGAAGATCCAGAAATTAGAAATTTGCTTGATTATGCCAAAAGTAAGTTATAGATGGACCGGGAGGGATTTGAACCCTCGATCTCACCCATGCCAAGGGCGTATCCTACCAGTCTAGACGACCGGCCCATGTTGTCAGAAAAATTCTGAACACATTAGACTTTATGAATTGAGTATTAACGTTTAACTAAAGTGAAATTTTTTGATAATCATCCAACATAAAATATTTAACCGTGGCACCTAAGATCGTAACGTGGTAGTAGAAAACAAAGCGACACTTACCTATGTTCAATTACTAAAAGAGGATTTGGCAGTTTTCAGGATGGTTCCAAACGACGGAGTGATACCAGAATACAAAGCTGGACAATTCATAACTATAGGCATGCATGTCCCAAGCGAGGGCAAAGTAATCAGAAGGGCGTATTCGATTGCATCGCATCCAGAGAACAAAAAATATGTCGAGCTTGTCATACGTTGGGTCAGAAAGCCGCTCCCAGGCCGTTTAACTACACAGCTTTTCAATGCAAAAGAAGGAGACGAAATAACTTGGATAAAACCAACAGGCGCTGCACTCTTAATTAATGACAAATTACCAAACGGCGAAAAAGACGAGAGAAGAATCGTTTGCCTTGGCGGCGGCACAGGCATTGCGCCTTTTGTAAGCTTCGCACAACACCTGCATGATGTTGGGGACAAGAGGGAGCTGATAGTACTTCACGGAGCAAGCTATGTTGATGAGTTAAGCTACAAGCAATTATTCACAGACTTGGAAATCGAGAGTTTGGATAGAGGTCGAGACCAGTGGAACTTTAGATATCGTGCCGCAATTAGCCGCCCACAGGAATGGTTCAACAGATCGTGGAGCGGTCAAGTCGGAAGAGTCGAGACATTTCTCAGAACAAAGGACGGAGAACCGTCTCCTTTGGAGCAATTAATCGGCGAAAAGATCACGCCTCAAAACACAACGTTCTACATTTGTGGTTGGCAGGGAACAATAGACGGATGTATGGACTATCTTAGCGCGAAAGGATTTGCGACTGAGAGAAACAAACGCCCAGACGGCAGTTTTGAGGTCAAGTACGAGTCATACGGATAAGATACCAAAAATAATATTGAATGACGCAGCCCCAGTTTTTGGGGACGTAGGTTAGCTTGGTATACTGCCAGCCTCGGGCGCTGGAGATCATGGGTTCAAGTCCCATCGTCCCCATATTTTCAAGCATTGAAATATGACAGAAATTTAAGAAAAATGTTTGACTGTTGCAATTTACCTTGCACATCTGAATCCTGTCACAAATGCGCATGTAGAGATTATTGATGAGCTCAAAAAAGAATCCAAGGTGATAGTCATGCCGGTGATTTTCCTAAAGAACGGCACCGAGGTAAACAGTCGTAGTTTTCCTTTTAGTTTTGAAATCAGGAAAAAAATGCTAGAATCGGTATTTGGTGATTCCATTGAGGCATCGTCAAACTATACGTTCCATGCCCCATTTCTGAAGTATTTTCCGCCATTGCTGTCACCATACTCATGGAAGTTAAGAAGCCAAATCCTGCAGGGAGTGAAAAACGACTACTTTACGTACACTGGAGACAAAATAGAGGGCATTATGCTCAAGATGTATAGGCTAAACCCAAAGGTCGGCACCAGAAAGGAAGTTTCTGCATCGTCAGTCAAAAGCAAGATGTATGATGCAGCCAGAGGAAAAGATACGGACTGGAAAAACTATGTCCCCCAACAAGTAATAAAAATCATCGAAGATAATTGGGAAATTGTTAAAAAATTCGCCACCATGGAAGACAGGACTACGAGAATTGCAGGAATGAAATTCCCAAAAGACGGCCTCAAGACAAGATAGATTAATAACGCATTTACAGACTGCTTATGAAACCTGGCATTTCAAAATTTGTTTGGTTTGACGGAAAATATACGACGCTTGAAAAAGCCAAAGTGCCAATTACAACACACGCCATACATTACGGGACATCCATCTTTGAGGGAATACGAGCATACTGGAATTCGGAAAACCTCAATGTCTTCAGGCTTGAGGATCACATCAAGAGATTTCGAAATTCTGGAAGATTTTATTCAATATCATTAAGGTATACAGACGAGGAACTAATTGACGCAGTAATTAATTTGTGCAAAAAAAACAATATCAAAAAGTCATGCTACATTCGCCCGTTTTATTTTGTTGGAGAGTACGGAATTAACCTGCATGTAAACGAAAGCGCCCCAGTCCACGCAGCAATGTTCATGTTTCCATTTGGGGATTTGTTTAACAAAAATGGGATTAGCGCAGGAATTTCTTCATGGAGAAAATTCAGCGATGCTTCTACCCCACCACTTGCAAAGATGGGCGGAAACTATCTCAATTCCATACTTGCCACGCAGGAATGCAAGAGAAACGGCTACGACGAGGCAATCATGCTCGATTTGAAAGGAAATGTGAGTGAGGCGCCAGGGGAGAATATTTTCATGGTAAAAGATGGCAAACTGATGACTCCGCCCCTAAGCTCATCAGCGCTGGAGGGACTAACACGGGATTCTGTGATAAAACTTGCAGAAGACTTTGGATACCAAGTCAAAGAAAGCGAGATCACGCGGGGGCAGATGTATCTTGCAGACGAGGTATTTCTCACAGGCACTGCTGCAGAAATCACGCCAATCACGCACATCGACAACAAAAAAATAGGAACCGGCAAGGCAGGTAAAATCACTCAACAGATCATGTCTGCATATCTTGACGTGGTAATGAATAAGAACGAGAAATATTCCAGTTGGGTAACCTCGGTGTATTAGTTTGAAAATAGCGCAAATAGGAGTTGGCGGATGGGGGAAAAACCATGCCAGAGTCCTTTCCCAGTTTGGAGTTTTAACGGCAGTTTGTGATGCGGACCAAAAAAGGGCAAAAGAGACAGGCGAAAAATACGGTGTCAGTTATTACACCTCAGTTGATTCCATGCTAAAAGAGGCGCAGTTTGATGGGGTGTTCATTTGCACTCCAACGTCGACGCATTTTGACATCGCATCAAAGATAATCCAGCAAAAAAAGAGTGTCTTTATTGAAAAACCGATGACGTATGAATCAAAGCAAGGTGCCACTCTTTTAGAGATGGCTAAAAAAAACGGAGTTCTTTTGACTTGTGGATACATAGAGAGATTCAATCCAGCTGTGGAATCTGTCAAAGAGTTGGTCAAATCGAAAAAATATGGCGACTTGATCATGCTTGAATTTCATCGCGAAAACAGAATGCCTCTTCACATTAAAGACGTCGGCATAATCTATGATACTGCAGTCCATGACATAGATACTGCGATGTGGCTTTTTGACGACACCCCAGAGGTTGTATTTGCAAGGTCAGGTAAAATAAGACATGATCATGAAGACTTTGCTACAATAATGCTCGGTTTTAAGGACAACAAGGTTGCCATCATATCATCTAATTGGATTACCCCTGCAAGGGTAAGGCACTTTAATGCGGTGTGCACGGACGGCATTATCTCGGCTGATTTCATCTCACAAGAGGTCAGAATTGAGAAAGACAGTGGTTCAGAAATACCAAGAAAAGAAAAAGCGGAGCCCTTGACGGTTGAAATTAGAAACTTTCTTGATTCGGTAGAGGGAAAAGAAAGTCTCAGAGTAAGACCGGAAGATGCACTAAACGTAACAAGAATCGCAGAAGCGGCACTTTTATCAAGCCAGAAGGGCGTGCCAATATATCTGGAGCTAAAATGAACAAGAAAATGATGGACATACTCGTGTGTCCAATTGACAAACAGTTTCCACTGGAGATCTTTGAGGCAGAGTCAAAAGACGAAATTGTGGTTGAGGGAGCCCTGTACTGCAACAAATGCTCCAGATTTTATCCAATAATTGAGGAAATACCAATAATGCTGCCCGACGAACTACGCGACAAAAAGCAAGACATGGAATTTCTTGACAAAAATCAAAAAAAACTGCCCGAGAAAATAATTAAGCATGCAAAACCATGGCATGTGTAACCATGGTCACTAATCACATTTCAGAAAAGGCAAAAATTGGGAAAAATGTCAGAATTTGGCATTTTGCGTATGTGGGAGACAATACGGTAATTGGTGACAATGTGAAGATTGGCTCTTTGGCGCACGTAGACTACAACGTGATCATAGGCGACAATACCATGATAGAAGGGCTAGTTTACATCCCGCCACTATCAAGGATTGGAAAAAATGTTTTTGTCGGTCCTGCCGCTTCGTTGACAAACGATCCATACCCTCCAAGTGACAAACTAATCGGCGTTACGATCAAGGACGGGGCAATAATTGGATCTCGCGCCGTAATAAAGGCAGGGGTAACAATAGGTGAGAACAGCGTGGTTGCGATGGGGGCAGTCGTTACAAAGGATGTTCCAGACAACGTCCTCGTAGCTGGGGTTCCTGCAAAGGTAAAGTATTCCAGAGAGGAATACGACAGAAAGCAAAAAGAGTGGAAGTCCTAAGACTCGATCTGTTTTTGAAATATTCTGTTTTTTAGTTTGGAGAGAACAACAATCCATGCAATGACAAACAAAATTGCAATCACAGCTTTGATTATTGATGCAATTAGAAAATCAATTTCGTCCCCATATCCAGATATTGAGATTTTGGAAACTGCAGTAACCAGTATGCCGCCTCCTGCCAATATGAGAAGCCACATTATTCCAATGAAGGCATACATTGAAGCGTGTCTCAAACTCTCACCCCCATGAGAAATGCCGTAATTATTGCCAAGATTCCTGAAAATATTGCAAGCCTAAAAACTGTGAATCCTATCTCTTTTTCAGTGAGCGATCTTCCCGCTACAAGCAGCCTTACAAGCGTAATTGGTGCGTCTTTTTCTTTTGTTGCAATGATCTTGTGATCTTCGGTATGAGTTGTCGGATTTTTTATTTGCCTATGCTCCACTATTTTCTTTACACTTGACAGGAACAAGAACGAGTTAATGACAGCAGGCAAAAGCGCGATTGCTGCAACTACCTCCACGTGGCCTATTATGGCAATGACCCCGTACATTGCTCCAAGAGTTAAGGCGCCGGAATCACCTGGGAAAATCCTACTTGGGAATTTGTGGTATTTGTAAAATGCTAGCGATACAAAACCCAGAGGCAAGCTGATCAGTGCAACATCATAATTCTGCATTATCAAGAGCGCTATGGTGAGAGAGAAACTAGCAATTGTCATAAATCCGCTTGCGATTCCATTCATCACATCTATTGAATTAATGGTGTTTCCAGTGATTGGTATCATCAAGATTATGATTCCAATGTACAGCGCTGGAATCTTGACGGAGCCAAAAATCGGAAAAGTAAGATTTGGATCATAAACGCTGGTTGTATCATAAATGCCAATCAAGACAAGTGGAATTGCGGATGCTGCAAGGGCAAGAGGCTTGAACCATCCTCCCAAAACTCTTCTGTCGTCAATGAACCCAACGACAAAGGCAAGAAATGTGGTTATCATGAGGGCGATGATCTTTAGGTTCCTCATGTCAGATGGAAAGACCAAAAAAAGAACAGCTTCTGAAATCAATATTGCCGCAATTATTGCAGGGCCTCCAGGTCTTGGCACCATCGCACCGCCAACTCGGTTGACGTCTGGCACTGCAAGTTTACGTTTGCCGAGTTCACGTATCAGAAATGGCGTTATTGCATAAACAACAAAAAAAGCGACGACAGACACGACTAGAGCCGCAATTAGTTCTTGTTGCAATTACCTAACTTTTTTCAATTGGGATTTAATATTATCTGCAATTATCGGACCAATTTTGTCTATTTCTGCAAGTTTTTTTGTCGGAATCGCATGTAGATCTTCAAGATTCTTGATACCGTGATCATACAGTTTTCTTGCACGAATTCGCCCAATTCCTTTGATCTGGACAAGCTCGACGAGTTCCTCTTTTATGCCGTATGTGATTCTTTTTCGCAGCGTGGCAATTTGTTCCAATAGATCCGACCGCCCAAGCAGCTTTGCAATCTCATAAAGGCAGTAGACAAGCCAGTCTGCAGTCTCTACCAGCCTATGCATGTCTCCTGACTCAATGTTTAGGCTATCAGATAGATGAACCTCAGACGACTCGTTCAACCATGACTGTATGGCAAGAAGACTTCGCGAGCAGTCGTATTCGGATATCGGCTCTATTAGTTCCGAGGAATGATTTTCAAGCAGTGTGCTAAGAACTTCGTGATCCTTGTTTCTTAGCGAGAATTTTGGGAAAAACTCTTCTGAGCTTGTAACTAGATGTAAAAATCCCAGTGTATGGTTTCTGTTTTCTGATGCTGTCTCTATTCCTCGCTTAAAGTAAATTGCAGTTATCGGATCAATGTACAGCATGGAGACTTTTTTGCCAAATTCTGTTGCGGCAAACCGGTCACCTTTTTGTACTATGAGTTCTTCATTTAGCAAAAACCTTTTGGAGATATCTA
Organism: Candidatus Nitrosotenuis chungbukensis; assembly: GCF_000685395.1. Taxonomy (GTDB): domain Archaea; phylum Thermoproteota; class Nitrososphaeria; order Nitrososphaerales; family Nitrosopumilaceae; genus Nitrosotenuis; species Nitrosotenuis chungbukensis. Next base: position 88,070 of record NZ_AVSQ01000002.1, read on the forward strand.
TTGCAAACTTGAGCGTGTTTTTTCTTGTTTGCAAGCCTGCCAATGTCTTTAGGAAAAAATCAAAAACATCTTCGCTTTTTATTCCAGGATTTGTTACTATGTGGCTAAGGATATGAGTTCGCAGTGCACGATCGTCGGCAAGCTGCGACTTGATTGGCTCAGGTGTTCCATTTATGTAATAATCAATCAGATCAGATGTGTTTGAATTTCCAACAATTATTGCCTCACCATACTTGTCATACTGCGGTCTGCCCGCTCTTCCGCAGAGCTGCTTGTACTCTAAAACACTAATCGGCTTGTTTGTGCCAGACTTTACGTCATATCTTGCAATGTTTGATATTACGACCCTTCTTGCAGGCAGGTTCACTCCGGCTGCAAGTGTTGGAGTTGAGGCAAGCAGTTTGATTTTGCCGTTTCTGAATTCGCTTTCTATTATTTCCCTACAGTTTTGGTTTAACCCGGCATGGTGAAAGCCGACTCCCTTTTTTAAAAGCGCTGCAAGTGTCTTAACCAAGTCCGTCTGTTCGTTTCCAGCAAGTAATTTTGCAGAAATTTTCTCAAGATCCTTTTTTTCAGAGTCGGAAAGAAACTTTGAGACGGCGTCTGCCCCCTTTGTTGCCAATGACGCCGAACGTGTTCGCGTTTCTGCAAAAATAAGCGATTGTCCCCCATTTTTTATGGTATCAAGGGATAGATCCACGGGAGGCCCCCTAATGCTGGATTCAATTTCATACGATTCCCCATTGCTCCACAGAATGGTTCCGCCATCAAAGATGCCTTCAGTCAACGGGACTGGCCTCCACTCGCTTGAAACCAACGTGCAGCCAAGCCACTCAGATATTTCATCAGAATTTGTCACAGTCGCGCTCAGCCCAAGAATCTGAGGCCGGTTTTCAAGCTCCTTTAGTTTTGTGAGAACCACTTCGAGGGTTGGACCCCTGTCAGTATCCCCGATAAGGTGTATTTCGTCTGCCACGATAAGCCCAATTTGATCAAGCCATTCTACCCCATGACGAATCAGTGAGTCCATTTTCTCATTTGTCAACACAACAATGTCTGCATTTTCCGCATCCTTATCCACAGAGTCAAAATCCCCAGTGGAAATTGCAGTCTTTATACTCCTGCCGAGATCCAGCTTTTCTAATTTTTTCAGCTCTGAGAACTTCTCCGACGCAAGCGCCCTCAGCGGAGTAAGGTAAATCACTCTGCCTTTGCTTTTGTACAAATAATTGATAATTCCAAGCATGGCAATCAGTGTTTTTCCGCTTGCAGTTGGTGCAGATACCAAGATACTTTTTCCCTCAAGCAGTCCTGCGTTGATTGCGTCTTCCTGAGGCGGGTATAACTTGGTGATTCCCTGCTGGCTAAGAAACTCTAGGGCAGAATCTGCCAGTGCCAAATCGGTCACTTTCATACACGGTTGTAGTGACCCGGCTTGGATTCATAAATTGATGCTTCGCGGAGCATTCTTCTGATGAAGTTTTTAGCTTCTTCTTCGGTGAATTTCGCTGTTTTTGCAAGTTCCTTTACAAATAATTTTTCCTCGACTGGCGTCTTGTTGTCTCCCTCAAGTGATTTTAGCACGTCCATGAACAATTGCATTTTTGATACCTCGCTGTGCGGCCTTCCCTGCAATACTCCGAGATCAACTTTTCCGGTGTTGACATCAACCCCGGCATCCTCAAGCATGCTCTGAATTAGAAATATCGCTCTGTCCGCATCCTCCGCATCAACTTGGTCTTTCATCAACAGTCGTGCTCTTGCAGTGGCAAGCCTTATCAGTCCTCCAAGCTGTCTTGGGGTCACGGTTATCATTTCCTCAGACTCCACATTTCTCATTTTTAGATAATACTCTAGGATTTTCTCCTCCGCATCTGGCGTGAGCAATGGGTCTGACTTTTTACAATATGCCAAATATTTTGTAAATATGTCAATGTCGATCAAGGATTTGGTTTCAGAAGAAGAGTGCCTGTGCAGTCCTATGATGTGTCGCGCAATGTTTCGGTCTCGTTCTTTTGACGGAATATCACGTACAACGAAAATAAGGTCAAACCTTGTGAGAAGTGGGATTGGCAATGCTACGTTTTCTGTTATGTTTTTGAATGGATCGTATTTTCCATACATTGGGTTGGCTGCTGCCAAAATTGATGTCCTTGCGTTTAGGGTTGCGACGATTCCTCCTTTTGCAATGCTTGCAGACTGCTGTTCCATTACCTCGTGAAGTGCGCTTCGGTCTTCCGGCTTCATCTTGTCAAATTCGTCTATGCAGACTAGTCCTTGGTCCCCAAGTACTACTGCGCCAGCTTCGAGCATCATGATTCCAGTCTTGTCTCTAACCACTGCCGCAGTCAATCCTGCCGCCGTGGAGCCCCTGCCTGATGTGTACAGTCCCCTCGGAGCAATCCTTGCGCAAAACTTTAGCATTTCGCTCTTTGCAGTACCTGGATCTCCAACCAGGAACACGTTGATGTCTCCTCTGACTTTGGTTCCGTCTTGGAGCACTCTTTGAGTTGATCCTACTATTAGCAACAGAATCGCTTCTTTGATTATGGCATGGCCTTGGATGTGCGGCGCAAAGGAGCTTACCAGTCTTTCGTAAATGTCATCGCTTTTAGCAAGGGACTTGATTATTTTTTCTTCCTCTGGGGAAATCTCTTCCCTTTCTGATTTTCTAGAGTTCTTCGTTCCCCTTCCTCCCAAGAATTCTATGTTGTTTCCCTCGATTCGAAGTCGGTGCAGTCCGCTGTTGACACGAGTTCCCGAGATTTGCTCCTGCTCGATTCTCACTATTCCAGTCAGTATGATTCTGTCCCCAGGTCGCGCGTTGTCCACCAGATCCTGCCTTATGGTAACGTCAAGGTAATGCGGGAGCTGCCCAGGTGGAAGATCCTCTGGAAGTTCCTGCAGTCTAACTATTTGAAAGTCGATGAACTTGCTGTGTTCAGGATCAATTCTTAGGTCGCGCTGCGTGCACCGGTCATGGCTGCATTTTGAAGGCGCGTATATGCTCAGGCCCCGCTCAAGCGGAACCTCGGTGATGTGGCCTTCAGGGCACTTGTAAAGAACGTTTTTTGCAAGCGGTTTTACCTCAGATGATCGCACAACCATTCCCGAAACGCTTGCCATCTTGCCAATTACCTCCGCATTGATTTGTCTAAGGCTGCGTTGTATTGGATAGTTTGCTATTCTTACTCGAATGTCATCATCAATTTTGTTTGCATATTCTGGAAATCTTTCTTCAAGAATGTTTTTCACGGCTCGTGCAAACGCGTATAATATTTCATCTGGCTCGTTGTTGAATTTGATTTCGATTTCTCTTTGAGAGACCAGATCGTTGTAGTCAACTACAATATACAGCGCCTGCTTTGCCATCATCTGGTCGATTTCTTCTACATACCTAAACGAGCCCGACTTGTCCTTAAATGACGATAAGAAACCCTGCACCTGATCAATTAGTGCTGCACGGGTCTGTGTTTCCAGAGTCATTTCTCATCACGAAATATTTGATTTATGAAGTCGCTGCTGTTTTTGTGTATTACGTTGTATAGTGCTCTTTCTTCAATTGATAGTTTTTTTGCAATGTCTGCAGTCAGGGTCATGGAGTTTGCCCGTGGAACCAGCTTGCCAAGTCTTTTGCGGATTAGCATCTTGAGTAAGCTTTGTAGTTTGTCGTATTCTTTTTCTGACTGTCTTGCCATGTATCCGGTCATTTTTATGTAAAAGTCCGGCTCTAGGTGAGATAACTCTTCGCCTTGGAAATTTTCTTTCGACAGGGACTGTGTGAGCTCTATTCCCATGTCGGATTCTTGAATTTCAGCATGGCCTTCGGACTCGAGGGTTTGTGCCACCCATCTCGGTATGTTTAGGATCTCTCCTTGTTTTCCGTCTATTGCCACGTTTGAAACATTTATCTTAAAATCATGATTAATGAGGGCCTTTACGTCCTGGGTCCCATAACCGATACTGTAAACTTGGAGCAATTCGTTAATGTTCAACAGTTATGAAAGTGAGTTCAAGGATTTAATGGATACGATCGATCAATTGTGTTTACAAGAAGCTTTGATCATTTGATCCTTAGCCGTAACTTATTAGTAAGACTAGCCGAAGAGTCAACTTAATGCCGGTTTCAAACATGATGTGGGTTGAAAAATACCGCCCCCTGAAAATAGCAGATCTTGTAAACCAAAAAGAAGTAGTCGGCAGCCTTACTTCGCTGCTCAAAAACGTCACAGAGATACCACATCTTTTGTTTTCCGGATCCGCGGGAGTTGGCAAAACCACACTAGCTGTGTGCATTGCAAGGGAGATACTTGGAGAGGGCTGGAAGGATTACACCTTGGAGCTTAACGCCTCAGACGAACGCGGAATCAACATGGTTCGGGAAAGGGTCAAAAAGTTCTCAAAGTTTGCAGGACTTGACACAGATATTCCATTTAAGATTATAATTTTAGACGAGGCAGACGAAATGACCGCTGACGCGCAGACGGCACTGCGTAGAATTATTGAGGACACCTCAAAACACTGCAGATTCATACTGATTGCAAATAACATTTCCAAGATTATCGAGCCAATCCAAAGCAGGTGCGCGGTGTTCAAGTTCACAAGAATTTCTGAAAAAGAGGTAATTGCGCACCTAAAGGAGATTGCGAAAAAGGAAAAGATAAAGGCAGACGAGGACGGCCTAAAGGCAATTTTTGATTATTCCGAGGGAGACATGCGACACGCAATAAACATAATGCAGGCGGCGGCAAGCCTTGGAAGCATCACGGAAGAAAGCGTAAAGGGTGCAGCTGGCCTTACAAAAACAAAGGACGTAGACGAGGTTCTCAAACTGTCTCTGGCAGGCAAGATAGTCGATGCAAGAAACAAGATGATCGAACTTATCAAAGTGTACGGCATGTCAGAGTCGGACTTTCTAAAATACATCAACGAAGCAATCTACAGATCAAAGGTAGAAAACCTAGTTGAGATTTCAGAGGCAATTGCAAAATACGATTACAGGATACTTTCCGGGGCAAACCCTGAAATTCAACTGTCTGCACTTTTGGCAGAACTAAGCAAGTTTGGAAAATAAGCGCAGAGAGAGGGATTTGAACCCCCGGGTGCTTGCGCACACAGGCTCTCAAGGCCCGCGCCCTACCGAGCTAGGCGACCTCTGCGGGATTCGGTGATTAGAACCAGTTAAAATTTGTTTTATTGTTGACTTTGGATATATACTAAAAATTATAAAAGAAAAGAAAAGAAATGTTGTTTCTAGTCGTGTGCGTGTGGGTTTTCTCCACCAGTTAATTTGATGAAGGTTCCAGCTGCTTTCTCGTGTGCTTCCAAGTTTGATTGATCAACCTTGATAGCTTGAGGTGGGCAAACTGATACGCAAGCCATACACCAGATGCAATCATGTTCTCTGATTGGGTCTGCTTTGTCTGTGAGGTCTTTGCGTTCTTCTTTAACTGAAGAGCCTGTACCTGCAAATGTCTTACCAACAACATCTTTTGCTGGAATGTCCATTTCGGTTCTGTACCATTGGAATACTTGTACTGGGCAAGCCTCAATACATGCTCCATCTGCTACACAAGAATCCCAGTCGACTGCAACCATTGTGCCACTGACACCTAATGGAACCTGTGTCTCACCACGTGCCTCGTATGCAGCGATTACATCATGGTTTGAGAAGCATTCTGCGTCGCTTCTGCCTGGTCCCCACATAAAGTGAAAGTGTTCTCCATCGGAGTGCATGATTTTGCCTATTGGTTTTAATCCCTGTGGGAAATGTTCGTCTATTGGCATGTTGAATACTTTCATGGAATGTTATTTAAATCTAAACAAAATTAGTGTAAACTAAACCGCTGATCGATGACATGAGTAAATTATAACACTGTTTTTACGATGATCTGCCCCTACGTTCATATTTTTTGATTCACAAAACTAGTAGTTGAATATTTTCAAATACGATGTATATCGAGGGCCAAACATAGGCATTTACACTAAGGCAAACGACAGTTTTGTTTTCATACCGAATGGTTTTGCGGAGACAAAAGCAAGTACGCTGTCGTCCCATTTGCAAGTAGAGCCTTTGTTCACGTCGGTGGCAAATACGAGACTAATTGGAACCCTAATGGTGGTAAACAATCACGGGATGCTCATTCCAAACATTTCCTTTGAGCACGAGCTGTCGTACTTGAAAAAAGCAACCGGCCTTAACGTCCAAGTACTGGATGTAAAGATGACGGCGCTAGGCAACATGATGTGCGTTAACGACAAGGGCGGAGTTGTATCGCCGAAAATTCCAAAGGAGGCCCTAAAGACAATCCAAGACACGTTAGGAATCGAGGTAATTCAGAAAAAAGTTGCAGGGTATCACCAGGCAGGAGCCATGGCGTACGCAAATAATCACGGCGGCATAATTCATCCAGAAACCGATGACGATGACATCAAGGCAATTTCTGACGTACTGAAAGTAAGGATGGAGCCTGCAACAATAAACGGCGGAATACCGTATGTCGCGTCTGGAATTTTGGCAAACAACAAGGCAATCGTGGTAGGAAACTTGACAAACGGCCCTGAAATAATGATGCTCACGCGCGCATTCACAGATTGAAAATAGATTTTGCGTTTGAGAGCAAAGAGTCAATCGTTTGAATGGTTTCTTTCCCATCAGACATGTTTTTCACAACAATCTGTTTTGTGGAATATTCTTTTGGCGCGACAATTACGGAAAACTTTGATGCTGATGCGTTTTCGATTTGTTTTTTGAACGGCCTTCCGACAAGATCAATGTCAGTTGCAATTCCCATCTGCCTTAGCTGCGATGCAATGTTTACTGCAGGCGCTATCATCTCCTCGTTTACAAAGAGTACTGAAACAGCTGGAGAGGAGTCAATTTTTTTCATCCCCTGTTTTTCAAGTGACAGAATGATTCGCTCTACTCCGCCGGCAACTCCTGTTGCCCCCAGGTCATCACGTCCAAACGCTTTTGGCAGGCTGTCGTATCTGCCACCTCCAACCAATGCGCCGTAATCGGAAGTAGTGTCAAATGCCTCAAAGACCACGCCGGAGTAATAGTCCAGCCCCCTTACAATCCCAAAGTTAATCCGGACGTTCTCGACTTGCCTGTTTTTAAGGGAGGAAAATAGTAATTTTATCTCATTCCAAGCATCCAGCCCTGAAACGTCAAACTGTTTTTCGACTTGTTCAGGCGTGCCCTTTATTTTTGAAAATTCAAGTATTTTTTCCAGTTTATCTGCAGGGTATCCTTTTTGCTCGTATTCTTTTAGAATTTCCTCTTTTTTCTTTTTTTGGATTTTGTCTATTGCGCGCAGTATGTCGGCAATCAGGCCAGAATCGGTCGACTGGAAAATTTTTGCGACGACGGATTCAACCAGTTTTCTATGCGAGATGTCTATTATCACTCCAGATAGGTTTAGCTTTGAAAAGAATTTGGACGTAAACTCGATTATCTCCGCATCGGATTCAAGGCTTGGCTTTCCGTATATTTCCAGATCCCACTGGTGAAAGAATCTGTACCGGCCTTTTTGCGGTTCGTCGTACCTCCACACTCCCCCAAAAGCTGCAATCTTTGCCGGAAGTCTAAGCGACTTTTGTGCTGCCAAGTAACGCGTCAGCCCCACTGTAAAATCAAATCGAAGCGCTATGTCTCGCTCTCCCTTGTCTTTGAAAAAATAAATTTCGTCCCTAATTGTAGGCCCGCTCTTTGCTTCTATCACCGAGACAAGTTCCAGCGGAGACGGATCCATCAGATTGAAGCTAAACGTCTTGCAGATTTCAAGAAATGTTTTCCTTACATATTCAATTTTTGACAGCTCATCAGTTTCAAAATCTTTCATTCCCCTCGGAAGACTCAATTCAAAACAAACTGTGGAATTAATGCATTTAGACGTTGCTGCTTTTTATCTATTAATAATAGAAGTAGTCAAGCACAGTATTGTCCTATAGATATTTGGAGCATGCTACAGACGCAATCATTGAAGTCGAGGCGCCAACACTAGAAGAGGCGTTTGTATTGGCAGGAAAATCTGTTGTAGATACAATTCTTGATTCCAAACTAGTCGAGGAAAAAAAAGAGAGAACGCTCACCGTCACTGGAAAAGACCTCAGCTACTTGCTGTATAATTGGCTTGAGGAGATGATCATACTTACAATCACAGATGGCTTTGCTGCAAAAAAAATCAGCCTTCAAATTGAAAAAAACTCATCTTACAGGATTACGGCCGTGCTAACAGGCGAGGATATCAGCTTTGAAAAGCATCATTTCAAGGTCGAGATAAAATCGCCCACTTTTCATTTGATGGAAATAAAACAGGAAAACGGCGTCATGATGCGTTTTCTTTTGGATCTCTAAATTATAAATAACAAATAGGCGCCCGAGTTTTCGTGGAAGATCCTGAAATTGAAAAAATCAAACAGCGAAAGCTGGCAGAGATGCTAAAGCAACAATCCGATGTAATGGCACAGGCGCAGATAAGCGTAATCGATTTGGATCAGGCAAACTTTGATCAAACCATTTCAGAAGGCCTTGTACTGGTGGATTTTTGGGCGGAGTGGTGCGGCCCATGCAAGTCAATGCATCCGATTTTCGACAGGATGTCAAAAAAATACAGGCACATCAAATTTGCGCGAGTCAATGTTGACAGATGCCAAGACATTGCCATGCGATTTGCTGTTCAGTCAATACCGACATTTATCATGTTCAAAAACGGGCAGCCGGTTGACAGAATGGTGGGAGCAGTAGGCGAGCCTGGCATCCACATGATTGCCAAAAAGTATCAGATGTAGCCGTAGGCAGAATCTTGCTTTCTCTGAATTTCCAAAATTTCGTTTAGTATTGTTTGTTCTTCTGCCGACAGCTTGTGTGAAAACCTTTCAATGAGAAGTTTTGCCTCAGACGATTTTGGTAAGGAGTAAAAAACATCCTCTTCCAAAATTTGCCTTCCAATCGTCACGTCTTGTATGGAACAGGCGACTTCCTGGCCCTTTGTTGCAGTGCTTATCGATTTTTTTCCGTCCTGCAGCTGGTGAACTAGGCCTATTTTTTTGCCCTGCTTGTTCATGATTGGGATTTTTTGCCGCACCTTTCCCACGTCAACACGTATTCCAAACACTGCGGGATTGCTATTTCGAAATATGTAGCCCTTAAGAAAAGTAAATTTGCAAATAGGGGTAATTTCGCCAAATATCGCATCGTCCTCATGTGCAGAGTCCTCGGTGACCCAGTTGGTGTAATTGTCAATTAGGCTGTAGATCACCTTGTCACTGAAGATTTTGATGTGGTTGTTTTCCGCCTCTTCTTGGGCATCAGGAAATATCTTTACGTTAAATGCCAAGACTACGCCCAAATGTCTCTCGTTGTCTTTGACCACTTTGGCCTCCATGACGTCGCGTCTGGTTACTGGCCCAATGTCTGCTTTTGCTACTGGCACCTGCGCACGCCTTAGCATTTCAGTCAGCGCTTCAAGCGAGCCTATGGTATCGCATCTAAGAATAACTCCGTTTGTCTCGGTGCTGACAAATACTGACTTCATCTCGGATTCTATGATTTTCTTAAATTCCTCTATCTTAGATTCGTCACCTGTCACATAGACTGTGCTTCCCGGGAGTACCCCATCTAGGTCAGGTGACGCAATTTTAATTCCTGCTGCGGCCTCGACTTGATTTACGGGTTTGAACTTGTCTCGGGGATCGCGCATTTCGTCAAGTGGTTTTGGCAGCAGCATCGCTTTTGGCTTTGTGACAATCACGGAATCCCTTTTTGCGACAATTACGCTGTCTCCTTTTTTCATCTGACCGTCAATTAAGATCATATTAGCAGTAGTACCAAGTCCAATCTCGTCGTTTACCTCAAGGATGATTCCACGGCTCGGCTTTTCCTCCTGGGTGAGTCTTTTTTGCAGATATTGCTGAGTCAACCCGACAAGCACAGTTAGGAGCTCAGGTATCCCGACACCTGTCCTTGCACTTACTGGAACGATTGCTATTTCTTTTGAAAAGTCCTGTATTCTATAGAATGCCTCCGATTGGTACCCGAGAATCGAGAGCGTGCCGACCACATTGTAGATTTGCTCATCAATTGTCGTCTGCATGAACGGATCCTGTTGCTTTATCGCCTGCGTAATGTACGGAGTGTCGACTTTCCTCCAACCGGGAATCTGATCAACTTTGTTTAATGCTATGACAAATGGGACCTTTCTTGCTTGGAGAATTTTTAGGCTCTCACTTGTTTGCGGTTGGAATCCTCTATTCGTGTCCACTACCAAGATTGCAATGTCAGCTGCAGAGCCCCCCCTCGTTCTGAGATTTGTAAACACTTCGTGCCCAGGCGTGTCAATTACCAAAAGGCCGGGCACTTCGTGCTCTGTTTTTGTTAATTTGTCATATAGTTGTCCGCACATGCCTTTGATTGTCTCAGTTGGGAGAAAGCTTGCGCCTATGTGTTGTGTGATTCCACCTGCCTCTCTTCCCTGAACGCCGGTGCCGCGTATTTTATCAAGTAGGGAGGTTTTACCAGAGTCTACATGGCCCAAGACGGCCACTATGGGTTGTCGAATTCGCAACGCATCTCACTGAAATACTACCCTCGCTTCCTTTTCAAAACTTTCCTTAGAGTCGGACGCGTGAATGATATTGTCTGAGAACCCAAGGCCAAAGTCCCCACGGATTGATCCTGGTGCGGCCTCAAATGATTTTGTTGCGCCAATCATCAGTCTTGTTGTAGCGACTGCATTGTTTCCCTCAATTACTGCAGCAACAACTGGGCCTGATGTGATAAATTCCACCAGCTCGCCAAAAAACGGTTTTGTGTTGTGCACAGAGTAAAAGTCCTCCGCTTGAGCTTTTGTGAATGTAAACATTTTGAGTTTTAAAATTTTGAATCCTTTATTTTCGAATCGGCTGATTATTTGTCCGGTCAATTTTCTCGCTACTGCGTCTGGTTTTGCTATGAAGAGAGTTTGTTCGGCCAATTTTTCCTAGTTTATTTCTTGACGATTCCGCCTTTCTGATATTTTTTCGTCCACTTGAGTGTACGTGGATCGCGTTTTAGTACCAACATGTTCTTTTTGCATTTCGGAGAACAAAACCATAGAACGGTTCCATCGTTTTTTACAAGCATGGTGCCAGATCCTCTTGCGACTGGTCTATTACAAAAACTGCAAGGTTTTACTAGAAGGCTCAAGTTTCAATCACCTTATTTTTTTAGCTTCGCGTTCTGTTTCTCGCAGCATCAAGATGTCAGACATTCGTACTGAGCCTTTTACGTTTCTTGTAAGAATTCTTCCCTTGTCCCTACCGCTTAGGATCTTTACTCTAACTTGGGTTATTTCGCCTGCGATTCCAGTCTTACCAACAAGTTGTATTACTTCGGCAGACACTACGTCTTCTGTCTGGGAAGTGCTCATTGTTACTTGCCACCTTTAATCTTCTTTATTGAAGAAACGACTTCTTCAACAATGTGGTTAGCATCGCCTGCATCAATTATTGCGGCAGCTGCAGAGGTCACGTCGATGCCCAATGCCTTTCCCAAGTCAAGCTTGCTTGGAACAAATGCATATGCGGCGTTTTGCTCTTCACAGATTATCGGGAGATGTGCTACTACCTCTGGAGGCTCTACATCTTCTGCAATAACTATTAGTTTGCTAATTCCTCTTTCGATTGCCTTTGTTGCTTCGTTTGTTCCTTTTCTAACCTTACCACTTTGCGATGCAACTCTAACTGCTTCAAGTATTGGATTTACCAGATCAGCTGGAGTCTCGAATTTTACGTAATAAGCCTTAGCCAATTATATCACCCATAGGGATCATTTCCATTCCTTGAGTTCTTTAACATCGCCTTATTAGTGTTATCTGTCCAGAATCGAGTTTACCTTTTTGGTGTATTTTGACATGAGGTTGCCAAGTTTTTCCTCCGAATCCGCCTCCGCATAGATTCTCGCTATTGGCTCAGTGCCACTTGGCCTAATCATAATCCAATTTTTCTCATCAAAAATTAGTTTGATCCCGTCTGTTGTGTCATAGTTTTTGTGTTCCTTTTTTAGTTGCGAGATTATTTTTTCTGCCTCTTTTTTAGAGCAGGCGACCTTGTCCTTTGTCGTGTATGACGGAGGCAGAGCAGACATTTGTTCAGACATGGCTTTGCCCGAGTCCGCAATGAGGTCCAAGGCCAGTGCAAGAGTCATTGCACCGTCCCGTACTTGGTTGTGCTTTCCATACATAAAGCCGCCATTTTCCTCAAAACCAACAAGTGCTTTTTCTGGAACCATTTTTCTTGAGACCTCAACGCTTCCAACTTTGGTCCTAATCACCTTTGAGTTTGTCTTGGAAGCTATTGCCTCTATAACTGAACTTGAGTTAAGGCACGTTACAATTTTGGATTTTGGGTTTTTCTCCAAAAGATAATTTGTCAAGAGCAGTGCGGATTTGTCGCCAGTTAGAATTTTTCCATGATTGTCGCAGAAAATGCTCCTGTCTCCATCACCATCAAAGGCCACGCCAAAATCTGCTTTTTTTTCTATTACTTTCAGTGATAATTTTTGCAAGTTGCTTGGTGTTGGCTCCGATCCCCTCCCCGGAAATTTTCCATCGACTTTTTCATTGATTAGAAAGACTGTGCAGCCAAGTTCCTTGCAGAGATCAGGCGCTGCCACGGCCTGTGCCCCATTGCCAAGATCTAGCGCCACTTTGAACTTTTTTGATTTGATTTTGTTTGCATTCACCTGCGATTTTATCCCGTCAAGATATGTGCGGACAACTCTTGACTCAGTTCGGGTTTTGCCAAACTTTTTGGAATTTCTTATCCATTTTTTGCCAAAGTAAATGTCTTCTATTATTAATTCGTCTTCCCGTGAAACTTCCACGCCGTCCTTTGCGGCTGGCTTTAGGCCGTTGTACTGAGGCGGGTTGTGAGACGCAGTAATCATTATTCCTCCCGAATACCCAAGTGCTTTTGTGGAGTATTCCAGTGCGGGGGTGGGGACAAGTCCTGCCAGACCACAGTCAAATCCGCAGCAGTTTATGGCAGAACACACTACTTTTGCAACAAGCGGACTGGAGTCCCGACCGTCATAGCCTACGAGAATCGGGCCTTTCTTGAAATATGTTGCAATGGAGGAAACCATATCGGAGATGAATTCCAGGCTAAGTTCGTCTGGGAAAACTCCGCGTATTCCGTTGGTGCCAAATAACTTTCCCATTAATTCTTACTTTTATGAGCTAGATTTGTGCTTTTCAGGTTTCTTGCAGTTTGTGTTCAACGGTACGATTTTTTGTTACGATTCTGGTAATTCCTACAACTGTAACTGCGATTAGTAAGAACGTGATCCAGTCATGCCCTTGAAAAGACACCATCTTGTTGATTACCGGTATAAAGAAAGGAAACGAGGTAGTGCCGCCAAGCAAAATATCAAATGATACATGCGCCAAAACGGCCGAAAAAGAAACGGCTCCAAGCAGATAGTCTTTTTTTCCCACAAAGAACATCATTAATGGTACTGAGATCAGTCCGAACAGAACAGAATGCGACATGCGTGGGACTGCCTCCAAATTTAGGAATTGAATGAGATGATCTGCATCCAAAGCAATTGGGAATAGTCCTGCAATGGCAACATATCGGATACGCATGCTGGCAAGCCCCACAATCATGCCAAGTACCACATGACCTACAACATGCTCTACGGAGATTCCGCTTGCCTCCAACGGGTTTCCAATCACATATGACTTTGGTAAAAGATGCTCAAGTGTTGGAAACAGGCCAGGTATTGAAAACGCTGCTGAAAGTGCAGCATAGAGAATTATCGACTTTAGGATAAATTGTGATGATTTCAATTCGGATGATTTTGACCGGCCCATAATTTTTATCAACTGCTTTGGAATCTGTCACACATGGCTTTTGGCAGTCAGGTGCGATTTTGATTGCAATGGTAACCAATAAGTTTGTGTAAAATTGGAGCATCACTGCGGAGGTCGCCCAGCCCGGTCAAAGGCGTAAGGTTTAGGCCCTTATCTCTTAGGAGTTCGTGGGTTCAAATCCCACCCTCCGCACCATAAACTCTTTTTACAAAAAATATCCAAAATCAGACTAGAGAATTAATAAGGTCAAATTGTGACACAATTCTGTGAAAAAGATCAGAATAGGCATCACAGTTGTAGGAAAAGACAGAGAGGGAATTGTCGCATCATTTACCAATTTCATATTTCAAAGAAACGGCAACATTGAGAAGGTCAATCAAAACGTCATAAAGGGATTGTTTGGAATGCACCTTGAGGCGTCATTCTCAAAGGAAATCGACATCAAAAAATTCGACAAAGATCTCCAAGACCTTGGAAAAAAGATAGGAATGGAGGTAAGCATCTATCATGAAATCAACTCTGACAAAAACATCGCACTGTTTGTTACAAAGGAGCCCCACTGCCTGGAGGCATTGCTCAATGCAAATGCCAGGGGCCAGCTCAAAGGCAAAATAAGCGTAATTGTAGGAACTGAAAAAACGCTAGAACCAACGGCAAAGAAGGCAAAGATCCCATTTGTGATAGTTGACGAAAAGGATCAGCTCGAGGCAGAAAACAGGCTAATTGAAATCGCAAAACAGTATGACATTGACCTTGTGGTGCTTGCACGATACATGAGAATCATGACGCCTAACTTTGTTTGGAGATATCCCCACAGAATAATCAACATTCATCCGTCGCTGTTGCCTGCATTCCCAGGTGCGTTTGCATATGCGCAAGCATTTGAGAGGGGAACAAAAATTGTCGGCGTTACTGCCCATTATGTTACTGAGGAGCTTGATCAGGGTCCAATCATCTTCCAAGACTCCTTTAAGGTAGGTCCAAAAGACACTCTAGAATCCATAAGGCAAAAAGGCCAAAAGCTTGAAGCAAACACTTTGCTTAAAGCAGTAAAGATGCATCTTGAAGGAAAGCTTGAGGTCAGTTGGAGAAAAGTGCATACAAAGTGACTGGCATACAAGACAACTTTGATCCAGACCTTAGGAAAATAATCAGGACAAAAAAACAGATTGCCATAATTCCTGTAGGCTCAATTGAACAGCATGGCCCGCACCTACCAGTATCGACTGATTCAGACATAGTAACGGAGGTTGCAAAGAGGGTTGCAAAAAAGTGCAATCTCTTGCTTTTGCCCACAATAACATACGGGGTTTCCTTTGAGCATGCCCCGTTTTTCAATCTCAGCGTAACTAGGATGACTCTACAAAATCAGCTAGTCGACATTTGCAACTCACTTGTAGAAAACAAGATCAGAAAAATAATAATTCTAAACGGGCATCATGGAAATCAAAAGGCGCTATCAGGAGTGGCAGGCAAGATATCCAGAGGCAAGGGCAAGATCTCTGTGATTTCATACTGGCACCACATGGAGACAGAGTTTGATCATGCAGGGTTTGCAGAAACTTCGCTCATGTTGGCAGTATCAAATAAGGCAAAGATGAGTCGTGCAAAAAAAGGGCTAGTCACAGACAGGATGTCCGCAGAACAAAAATCAAAAGTATCCAAGATCGCATCCACGCACTTTATCAAAGCGACTAAAACAGGAGTTTGGGGAGATCCCACGAAGGCAACCAAGAAAGACGGCATGAGGATTTTATCTGAAATAGTGCAAAACATCGCCAAAAAAGTCTCAAAGTTGCCTTACTGATTAAAACTCATACACCAATGAAATTTTAATATATTACCTCGTTAGGAGAGCCAATAAGTGAATTAAATGTCAGTCGACATGGCAGTAAAAGTACTGGACGAGAGCATCGATAAGGTAGTTTTAATCAAACTCAAAGGCGGCAAGACCATCAGAGGCAATCTTCGTGGTTTTGACCAACACATGAACCTGCTACTTGACAACTCAGAGGAGATCCCTGCTGACGGTCAAGCAAAAAGCATTGGAACCATTGTTGTGAGAGGGGACAACGTAGTTATGATTTCCCCACCACCCGCGTGATGATGTATGACTAGAGGAACTCCTTCGATGGGGTTGATGACAAGAAAGCATCCCCATATACGATGTAGAAGATGTGGAAAGAACTCCTATCACAAGCGTCAGCACAGATGCTCAAGTTGTGGTTTTCCAGATGCAAGAATTCGAAAGTACTCTTGGATCAAATGGTACGCGTAGATGCAAGAAATTGCTCTAGTTATTAGTTCCATTGCAGGTGCATGCACCGCAGCAACAGTTAGCAAATTTCCAAGAAGTAAGATTTCACTTTTAGGCGCAAACGCTCACATCAAAAGTCAAATCGAAACACTTCGAATCGAAAAAGACATTCTGACAAAAACAATATCAAGATTATATCAGGACAGCCCCGATTTAACAAAAATTCAGCGAGACAAGCTACTCTCAAGGTACCAACACCAGCTTGGAATCATTCTAGCCAAAATCGAAAAACTGGAAGCTGCAAGCAAGTATCCGGATCTCGGTCCCATCGGAGACGGCTTGATTACCCTAATGGATCAAAAGCTTTCCGCACTGGACAGAAGACTGACAGAAATATCGTCAAAGATTTCCGTTGCAAGTGTCCAGATTGAAAAGCCAGAGCCCAAAAAAGAAGAGATCAAAGCAGAGACAAAGCAGGTCGAAGTAAAACCAGCCGAAAAGCCAGTGATTCAAAAACAGGAAATCATCACATCGCCAACAATTGAGGAGTTAATCCAGTCATTTGCCAAACCAACTAAGAGACTAGAGATCACAACGCTAACGGAAATTCCAAGAAACTTTACTGCCGCCCCGCAAATCACACCTATGATTGAAATTCCAGCACAGGTGGTTACTCCGCAAATTCAGCCAGAAATCGCACAGCCTCAAATGATCCAGCCAGAGCAAGAGATCGTTGCAGAATCAATTCCACAAGAACTAAAAGTGCAAAGTCCTGTGCTTGAGCCAATCGATATTGAAAAGAAAATAAGAGAAGAGCCTCCGAAGCTTGAATTCAAAGAGGAGAGAAGGAAAAGGCCAACTGTCAACATACCAGAGCCTGAGGAAGTCGAAGATGACGAAGACGACCTTGATTCCATTAAACGCGAAATAATGAAAACGCTGTCAAAGTTAGAGCAAGCTGAGGTAGAATAATTGTCATTTGATGATGCCATTTCGGCATTGTCTAAAGATGCATTAAAATTTGTAAAGAACAACTCCGTGCTCGGGTTAGGCAGTGGAAGGGCTGCAACTGCATTTGTAAAGGAATTGGGAAAATATGTCAAAGAAAAAAACATGACAATAAGGGCAGTTCCAACGTCTCTGCAGATCAAGCTTGTTGCAGAGCAGGGCGGAATTCACATAATTGGGGCAGATCAGATTGACAGAATTGACGCAGTATTCGATGGTGCAGATCAGATTGATTCTCAGGGAAATCTAATCAAGGGAGGGGGAGGTGCATTACTGCGAGAAAACATTCTGATTTCTTCTGCAAAGCGCGTGATAATCATGGCAGACTCGACAAAATTTGTAAAACACCTTAACAGAACTGTTCCAGTCGAGGTTCATCCGTTTGCAAGAAGCACCGCAAAAAAATTTATTGAGAAACTTGGCGGCAAGCCAGACCTTCGAACGATAGACAGGGGATATCCATTCATTACGGAAAACGGCAACATCATCTATGATTGCGATTTTGGCACAATCATGGTTCCAAAACCACTCTCCCAAAAAATAAAACAGATTCCAGGAGTAGTCGAAGTTGGAATATTTACTAGAAAACCAGACGTGATATACAAGGCAAAAGGAAATGGGAAGTTCGATATCCTAGCCTAGTCTTCGCTTGACTAGCTTCCCATATCCTGGCTTTCCTACAACCTGCATGTTTTCTGTGACCAGGCTTCCCCGAACCATAGTGGTTTGAGGCCAGCCCTTTAGGTTCCAGCCCTCATATACGATGTAATCTGAAAAGGCGCCAAAAAAATCCGCGCTCACCTTTTGCTCTTTTTTTAGGTCGATTAATGTGATATCGGCATCTGAATTTTTTTGGAGTGCGCCCTTTTGAGGGAACATTCCAAATATTTTTGCGGCATTTGTGCTAGTCAGTTCAACTAGTTGTGTAAGGTTGATTCTGTTTTTGTTTACGCCTTCTGATAACAAAATTGGAAGCAGTGTGCCAATTCCAGGAAATCCTGCCAAAGATAACCACACGTCATCTCTAACTTTGAGCTTCAATTGGTTTGCAACATGATCCGTTCCAATTGTGTTGATTTGTTTTTGAGATATGGCGTTCCAAATTTTCTCCTTGTCAGACGAAGATCTAATTGGCGGCATTACCTTTGCCAGATATCCAGATTGTTTTTCATAAGACAGTGTCAGATAATGCGGGCATGTCTCAACTAGGACTTTGGTTCCCTTTTTTCTTTCTTGCTCAATTGCATCTAATGCTACAGCTGAACCAATGTGTACAAAATAGACAGTTGTTCCATATTCCCTTGCAATTTCGCAAACCTTTTTGATACTTTTTGCCTCCGAATCAGGCGGCCTGCTTTCAGACCAGGCTGGTAGTCCGTCTTTTTTGTTTTCCTTTGCTTTTTTTATTCCACACTCGCACATTTGATAGTCTTCAGCATGGACAAGAACAGGACAGCCAAGATGTGCCGCATTTGCCAATACCTTTCTTACTGTGTCTGTTTCCAGTTGCACGTGAGATTCAAACAAATCTGACGAGCCAGGATCCATGTCCATGTAAACATGTCCAACTTCGCCTCCAAGATTCATGTACAACTTGAACGACGTGATTCCGTTTTCTGTAATGTACTTCATTTCGTCTGCCTGACTTGCATCAAATATTGTTGCATGTATGGAATAATCCACATAGTGCGACGATTTGGATGCTGCAAGTTGTGCTTGAAGGTGCGTCTTGTACGAGTGGCCAAGTCTTAGCATCCTCATCATTGTGGTAACGCCTCCCAGTGCTGCCGCACGTGACTCTGTCTTTGCAGCCTCCTCGATTGGAGAATAAACACCATAGTGTACGTGTGTGTCTATCAGTCCTGGAATTGCAACCAGTCCCCTTGCATTGATTTTTTTATCGCATTGTGGTATATCGGTAGTAAAATCTACGATTTTTTCATCATCGATTACGATATTTCTTTCCAGGACTCCTTTTGGCGTCATGATATGAGAATCTAGTATGATACAGTCTGCAGTCAATCTGTCTATTATGCAAAAATCCTGCTATTATGCTTTGACAGATTTACCAGCTGGTTTTGTATGCAATTTGTTTTTTTGAGAGCCGGTCTATTTTGACATTCATTGAATTTAATGCGTCCACAGCTACCTGATAGTCGATTTGTTCTGGCACATCATAGACTAGATTCCGCATTTTTTTGTGGTTTTTTAAAATGTACAGAATGGAATACAGTTGGTTTGAAAACGATAACGCCATGATCTCTGGCGGGTGCCCTTCTGACGCAATCAGATTTGCTACTCTTCCCTTGCTGATAAGATGAATTTTTTTCCCGTTTGGCAAAACACACTCATCAAGATTTGGTCTTACTTGTCTCACCTTTTGTTTTAGCAAAAACTTGCTGTCAATTTCTACATCAAAGTGTCCTACGTTTCCAACTATTGCACCGTTTTTCATGGAGAGCAGGTGTTTCTTTTGAATTACATCTCTCATGCCGGTGCAGGTAATGAAAATGTCTCCGATTTTCGCAGCCCGACTCATAGGCATCACATCAAATCCGTCCATGTGTGCTTCTAGTGCCCTTATCGGATCAATCTCGATAACTATTATTCTTGAGCCCATACCCGCGCATTTTTGGGCAACACCCTTGCCAAGCCAGCCATATCCGCACACCACTACTCTTTTTGAGGCAAAAAGGAGATTCATTGCGTGCAAATATCCAGCTATTGTAGATTGGCCGGTTCCGTACTTGTTGTCAAATATCGTTTTTGTTTTTGCATTATTTACTGCAATGATTGGATAGCGTAGTTTTCCTTTCTTTTGCATTGAATTGTATCTTGTGATCCCAGTTGTGGTCTCCTCAGTTGCGCCAAGAATTTTGAGCGGCTGGAATTTTTTATCAAAGTGGGCCTTTGTGTTAAGGTCTCCCCCATCGTCGACTATGATATCCGGTTTGTATGACAGGACTTTATTTTGACACCAATCATATTCAGATTTTGTTTGGTTTGACCATGCAAATATTTCGATTCCATTGGATGCGAGAAAGGCAGCGATGTTGTCTTGAGTGGTAAGTGGGTTTCCACTGCATGCCACTACCTTTGCCCCCAGTTCTTTTGCACCAATCAACAAAACTGACGTTTCCTTCGTTATTTGGAGGCAAAACCCAAGAGTGATTCCCCTAAGCGGTTTTAATTCTTTTAATCTGTCAATAGAATGCGTGAGAATTCGCATGTGGGATTTTGCCCAGTTATGCGAAAGATTTCCTGTATCAGACATGGCAGGATCTTTGATTTTGCCCAATAATGTGGAATGCATTGTCTGTAAAATAACGATTTACCAAGTAAATGAGTAAAATAGAGGTGCAATCTGTTCCAATATACGGGCTGGTGGTTTAGTGGTATAATGCTGCATTCGCAATGCAGAAGTCGAGGGTTCAATTCCCTCCCAGTCCACCACATTTAACAAAAAGCAGGTTTTCTCGCATCACAGATACGTTTTATGTGTTCTAGGCACGCATGACAGTGTTTTCTGGAACCTAATCTACAATTCAAGCTGGCAAAAGAATTCCAGGAAGGTTAAGGCATAGGACATTACATTGCATGTTATATTTGATGCCAGTTTTTGTGCGTAAAATCAAATAATCAGGATTCATAATCATAAAACCCATCCGTATAATCACTGAATCGTTTTTACATCATAGAAAATACTTGTAATTTATCTAGAGATAGTCTGGATCATCCAATTCCGATATCTACTTCAGAACAGGCAGCTTTGTTTTACTTGAATGGTACCCATCCGCCACAAGAGCGACAGATATTGACCCCGTCTTCGTTTTCGTAGCTTTCAGAACCTGGAGGGCACTGACATTGTGGGATTTGATCTTCCATCGGTATGATACGCTGTTGAACCTTTTAAGATTTTCAGTGACGATTTGTGTTTAGAACTAATAATTACACAAAATATTGTAAAATTTGACTGTTAGAACCATTTCCGAGAGATAGGACTGAAGCTGACTCGCTGAAAGGCATCTTTTGCTTTGGGCAGACGGGGAGTGTCTACCGGCAAACTGGTGCCGCAACAACACAGGCCTCTATGTCGTGTCAGCTTCTTGTTGTATAGTACGTTGCCAAAGAAGATAAGGGTGTGTTTGTGCTTTCTGACAATCTGTTCAGGCGCGAATGCGATCACCATCCAAGTGTTCAATTATGTTGGGAATTAATTAAAAATAATGAACATTTGTATGGCATTACATTATTCAAACAAATGAATTAACAGGTTTTTGATAATTCATCATATATATGTAAATGTGCATACTATACCATGAGCTATTGTATAGAATGTGGAGACGAAGCAGAAGTCTGCTTTTGTGACTACGAGAAAAAACCAATGGATGAATACATAAAAGCGCTCAAAGAATGCACAGACCTAAAGTGCTATTGTAAAAAGCACATGCCGGAGAGATGATTTTGTCGTCGGCATATGTTCTGATAAACTGTGATCTTGGAGCTGAGGAAAAAGTAATCACCGAACTAAAGTCAGTCGGAAGGGTAAAGGAAATGCACGGAGTCTTTGGGGCATACGATATCATTGCCAAAGTGGAGGCTCCATCAAGCGAGATGGTACGTGATATCATCACATCAAGAATTCGAAGCATCGACAGAATTCGCTCTACTCTGACTTTGATGGGAATAGAGGGGCAAGAATGAAGCCCCTACTCCACAAAATCCTTTATCCCGGATATGATGAAAAATGCAAACAACTAACAAAAGAAGACGAAATTAGATTTGCCGCAATAATTGACAAGGACGGTAGGATAGTTGCAGGCGGATTCAAAAAAGGAATCATTCCGCTTGAAAAAGACAAACTTAGACTGGAGGAATTTATGGAGTTCGCGTACGAGATTTCGCAGAGAAAGTCCTTTGATGAGTCATTAGGTCCAATAAACTACATTGCTGCAAGGAGGGACAAGATTGTTTTAATCAGCTTCCCATTAACGGATCTGACATTGTTGATTTCAGCGGATCACACACTTGATATTGAAAAGTTGGCAAGCCATGTAGTAAATGTGTTTGACTCCGAGCAGTCGCGATTCTCTGACGGCACGTAATTAGTAATTTTATACCTAAAACAATTCATTTTTTGAGTAGTGAAAAACAAATCTGGCCGTTTGTAGCACAAATTACACGTGTTAAGGACGTCGTTTAGGATTCCATCTTTTCAGCGCCAAGGAGCTTCCGGTTACAGAAACAGAGCTAGCAGCCATTGCCATTCCCGCTATAGTTGGATAAAGCAATCCAAGTCCAGCAACTGGAATCAAGGCCGCATTATACACAAACGCGTAAAAAAGATTCTGCTTTATTTTTTGTATAGTTTTTTTGCTTATCTCAAATGCAGATAAAACGTCATTTAGATTACTTCGTACTAGAATAATTTTTCCTGCCTCTATGGCAATATCGGTTCCACTAGACATGGCAATCCCAATATCAGACACGGTCAAGGCAGCTGCATCGTTTATCCCATCTCCGACCATTGCAACTTTGTTTCCGTTTTCTTGTAGTTTTCTTATTTCATCTGCTTTTTGATCCGGTAAGACGTTTGCGATTACTCTATCAATTCCAATTTCCTTAGCTACAGTATCTGCTGTTTTCTGATTATCTCCCGTCAGCATTATCACTTGAACTTTCATTTTCTTTAATTGGCTCACAACTGCGGCTGCTTCCTTTCGAGGCACATCAAGTATTCCTATGATGCCAATTGGCTTTTTGCCTAGTCCGACTAGGATTCCAGTTTTTCCCTCTTGTTGTAATCGCAGTAGGGGTTGATAGTCAGATTCCAAACTCGCGTCTGAAAAAAACTTGGCACTTCCAACGAAAATCCTAGAGTCACCATGTTCTGCGACAATTCCCTTTCCAGGCATAGCTACAAAGTCAGACGCGTTTGGGATTACAATCTTATCATCCTGTGCTTTTTGCAAAATTGCCTTTCCCAAAGGATGCTCAGAATTCTTTTCAGCAATTGCTGCAAGTTCTAGAATCTTCCTTTCATCAAATGAACTGTCAAGCGATACAACATCAGTTACGTGGGGCTTTCCTGCAGTCAGAGTGCCAGTCTTGTCAAATACAACAGTGTTGATTTTTCCTAGCATTTCTAGCGCCTCACCACTCTTGAACAAGACCCCGTTTTGCGCACCCTTCCCCATTCCCACCATAACGGCAGTAGGCGTAGCAAGTCCCAACGCGCAGGGGCATGCAACTACCAATATTGCAACTGCGGGAATCAGAGATGCTGCAAAGTGGTGTTCGCCATGAGCGGTAAAAAAATACCATGCAAGAAAAGTTCCAAAAGATATCGCCATTACAATAAACGCAAAGTATCCTGCTATTTTGTCAACCATCTTTTGCATGGGGGGCTTTTTGCCCATCGCGTCCTCAACTAGTCTGACAATTTGTGAAAGAATAGTATCGTTTCCAACTTTTTCTGCTCTAATCTGCAATACGCCTTCCTTGTTCACGGTGCTTCCAATAACCAGATCACCGATTTTTTTTTCAATCGGAATTGATTCGCCAGTAATCATAGACTCGTCCACTGCAGAGTGCCCATATAGCACAATACTGTCCACAGGAATCTTTTCGCCCGGCCTTACAACTATGACATCGCCTGGCTTTATCAATTCGATCGGCACTTCGATTTCCTCATCATTTCTTTTCACTCTGGCAGTCTTGGGGGAAAGATCCAGCATTTTTTTAATTGCGGAGGATGTTTTTCCCTTAGTCTTGTTTTCAAGATACTTTCCAAGTATGATGAAGGTTATGACAGCTGCACCCGCATCATAATACAGATTGTGCCAGATAGGTACTGGAAACGTATTGTATACACTAAACAAATAGGCTGCCGTAGTTCCCACAACAACTAGCGTGTCCATGTTTGCAGATCTCAGTTTGGCAATTCTGTATGCGCCAACGTAGAACCTGCTACCTGCAACAAACTGAACTATACTTGCACACAAAAACAAAACATATGCAGAATAGGTAGTTCCAGAAATTGGAATGAATGAAAAAAAGTCAGGCATGCCAAGTAAGACGATCGGAATTGTGAAAACAGACGCTATTACGAACAGTTTTTTGAGTTTTTTTGCCTCTATTTCCTCTGCGGATGCGGACAGATCCTCACTTAGGATCCGGTAACCGCTTTTTGCCAGGAATTGCCGGATATCAGACAGTGAAATCAGTGCCGAATTGTATTGTATTATGATCTGGCTGTTTCCATAGTTTACAGATGCGTCCTTGATTCCGTTCATACTCTGGAGTTTTCTTTCTAAATTATCCGCATCAGAAGAGTCTGTAATTCCACCCACTTTCATTGTGAGCTTTTCGTAAATCACAGAATAGCCAGCTGATCTTACCGCGTTTTCTATTTTTGATAAATCAGATATGCTAGGATCATACTCCAAGAACGCCTTTTGCGATGCTAGGCTTACTTCGCATTTTTGTACGCCGTCAAGCTTGGAAACGTAGTTCTGGATCGAGTTTACACAGCCTGCGCAATGCATGCCGCCGATTTTCAGTACGGTTTGTTTTGTTTCCACCATACCATAGAACAGTCTTATTGCGTACTTAAAATCAGTACTTTACAACTGTAAAGTCTATAAAAGATAATCAGCCATACAGACATTGTGCCGTTTAAGCTAGATGACATTGATTATGCGATACTTGAATCCTTAAATGAGGATGGAAGAAAGTCGTTCAGGCAGATTTCAAGGGAGATCAAGATAAGCACGCCGACAGTGAAAGCACGGTATGAGAGGCTGGTGAACATTGGCTTGATAAAAGCAGTTTTGCCAATCATAGACTTTGGGAAGCTTGAGAACAAAATGGGCACAAAGATAGACGCAATACGCTCAAAGACCATCAGAAATCACGATGTAAAGCTCACAAAGGGCTTACTTGTCAAGATGTCTTGCGATTATTGTGATGGGCCGGTTCCTGAAAAGCCGAGCATTTTGAAATTTGCAAACTTTGAGAGGTTTTTTTGCTGCACATCGTGCAGAAGCCTGTATAAAGAAAAATACAGAGGGCGAATTGAAAAGTTATCAGGCAAAACCAACCATGATTTGAATGTGAGTTAAGACAGTTTTTAATTTTACAAAATCAGTCGGCGTGTGCAGTAGGATTATTTTCTCATTGCGTCAATCTGGCCTGTCACAATCCATTCGAGTAGTTCGTGTGCTGTCGGATTAAGATCTGGTTTGTTATGCATCAGGTTACTAACCCAGATGAAATTAATTTGGTTTAGCAGCGGCTTGTTTTGTTCGTCGCCACTTCTAACTTTGTTACGCAGATCTTCTGGAATTGTATTCCACCACTCCGCAAAGGTTCTTGCCATTTTTTGCTATTTTATTTGCCAAGGAACGATAGAATTGGCATTGCGTCCCATTGATACAGATAGTAATCAAGCACGTTTGAACAGATCTTGTCATAGTTGTCGTAAATTGAGTTTGCCTCTTCGTCTGTAGCCTCAAATATCGCTATTCCCGTCTTGTTGTCGCTTAATGCGCCTGACCACATTATTCGTCCTTGTGACTGCCAAGCGTCAATCAAATTACTTATTTGGGGTCGCACTCTTTCTATATCCTGCTCAGTTGTAGATTCTTTTAGTATGCTTACAAGAATCCATGGTTTTCTTTGAGAAATTAATTCTGTTTGACTCATAATACAAAGAACAAGGCAGAGAGAATTAAGAATAATGCTGATTTCAGTCTGTTGTTCTTTAGTTTTGTACTAGTCTGATGAAATTACACTCTGCAATGTTAAACATTTTTAATAATTACAAATATGCAACCTATTTTGATCTTGCAGTAGACAGCATCGCAATCAAGGTCAAAGAGAGTCACCAGTACGAAAATGTACAGATAATCGTCCAACCAAATCGGGAAAATTGCTATTGGCAGATTTTGATCACTGGACTGGTGACTACTCTTTTACTTAGAGCGAAAAAATATCTCTGACATCAATATCGCAGAACAGTTTCTTGTTAAAATATCAGTCTTGAGTTGCACCGCATTCTGTACAAAACTTGGCAGACAGTGAAATTTTAGAGCCACAGTCTGAGCAAAATTTTGTGTCAGAGCCAGCTACCTTGTTTACATTTCCATACATACTTGTGTTTCTGACAGCGCCTGTTGGCTCATACTTGTCATCGTCGATTATGTTTACTGGTGCAAAGTCTTTTTCCTCAACATACGCCATGATTCTTGGAATGGTGTTGTCTTTGTTCTTTGGATCAGGGATGATATCTGCAAGCCAAAAGGAGTACCTCATAAGCGTGAGTTCAGGCGTGGAAAAGGCAAGTGTGTGAGCAGACATGTAGTCTTCTGCTGCTGCCTTTCCGTTGAAAACCTGCATGAGAAGAATGATCCATATTAGATGTATATTGTTTACTGGAGTTTTGATGGCAATTTGATTTGACTTTGCCTGATAATGTACCGACAGAAATGCACTCTCAAAAACTTACTTTTTGATTAGTTTTGAACCCTTGATTTTGGTTATCGCTATAACCACGCCCAGAATGGATGTCATTGCAATCAAGGCGCCAAATGGAAACTCTGGAACGATTTTTGCAACATCGTTCATCTTGACAAGTATTGCGTCAACCTGCGCGTCTACTTCGGAGGTAGGTGCGCCATTTTTAATCATGTCTCGTAGTTCTTCGCGCATCATAAGTTCAATCTCATCTTTTAGCTCAGGGTTTTGCTGAGCAATTGGCGACTCTAAAAATTCATAGTTATCCAAATATGCCTTTGTAGCAAGGCTCAGTGCCTCATCTGCGTTTCCAGCAGCGTACTCTTCTTTTGTCTCTTTCAACAGGGATCTTATGTTTTCAACATAATCTAAAAGATCGGTATCATCGCTTTCAACGCCCATAACTTCGTCAAGCTCGTGGATTACCCCGTCTGCAAAAACTGCAATGTTTGCCGGGTCTGCTCTGGAATCATATCCAGCCCACAGGTCACCGTAGAATTCTTCAATCTCTTCTGCCTCATGTTCTGGTAATTCTGATTTTATTTCGTCAAAGATTTGCTGGGAGCGCCAGACAAATGCGGAGCCGTCTTGGAATTCTGCCATCATGCTTATCTCGCCGTCTGTTATTGCTTCCTCGTATTCTCCTTTGGAGGTCTCTAGTAATCCCTGCATTAGTTTCATCTTGAAATTCGTATCATGACTAAGTTCGTCTCCGACTATTGCGGTTCTTGCAATTTCGACTACTTCTTTTGCCTCATCGATTGCATCCTGAGCGTCTTGACGGGTCACACCTTGGCCTGTCTTTTTGCCAAGATCCATGAGAATCTGGTTTACTTGAGAATCTAAATCAGGGCTACTTTCTTGTAGTACTGGTTTCATTATGTCGTACAATTCGGCAATTGGATGAGTCGCATGCACTAGTGCTAGTTCTGCATTGTCGTCATCCAAGTTCTGCTCGATTGCCCAGAAATGGCCAAGGGTCTCCTCGAGTGAGCCTGCAAATGCGAGTCTTTCATCATAATCAGTATCTGCAAACGCAATAGAAGTAGAAGATGCAATTACAACAAGTGCAAAAATAGCAAGCAGTGATTTCAACAGAATGAGTAAATTTTGACATACGCTTTAAACCGATGCATGATTCCACACTCTTAAAACAAAATCCCATAACGAATTGTTTTGTGGGAATACACGATTAAGATTTTCATGAAATACGAAAAACCTGAATAAAACACTTCGCGCTAGGTTTTGGTTCCGCACTTGGTGCAGAACTTTGCACCTGCTCTAAGATCTGCGCCACATGACCTGCATCCAGTTTGTGAAGATCGTGGCATCATTGAAGGATCTGGTGAAGGCAGCGTACCTGGTGAGGAAAACGCCTCGCCTGCAGAAACAATCGACGGCGGTCGTCCTGGTGTCTGAGCTGGCATGACTGGCACTCGCCCCATGCCGGGCATCATTCCGCCCCCCATGCCGGGCATCAATCCCGGGGACTGGGTTGTACCAAGGTTTCCTGCGCCAACTTTGTCTATTGCCTTTTTCATCTCAAAGAGCACTTTTACTGCCAAAAATTCTAGCGCAGAATATGCGACGATATAGTCGCCCATCTTTTCAAAAAATTCCTTATCAGATAGTTTTCCATGCTTGTACATTGTGTTTGCATCCAAAAATGACTCGTAGTATCCTTGAGAGTCCTTAAACAAATTATCTAATTTTTCTGCTAAAAGGTTTAGTGTATCTACTTCACCAAGCGACATATCACAAATTTGCTAGACGCTTATTAATTACTTTAGGATAAAAAGAAGATTTAGGTTTTAGAGAGTGCTCTGTCAATCATTCCCTTGTAGGATTCCTTTGATGCCGCGCCAACCTGTTGAGCCAAGACCTGACCCTTGTGCATAAGCATTAGGGTTGGAATGCTAAAGATGTTGTATTTTGCGGCCAGCTCATTTGCCTCATCGACGTTTACTTTGACAAAGTTTACCTTGCCTTCGTAATCTTTGGCAAGCTCTTCTACTACAGGGCCTACCATTCTGCACGGACCGCACCATTCTGCCCAGAAATCTACGAATACCGGGTTTGGAGAATCCACGACTTGTGTTTGCCAGTCCTTTGCATTTGTTATGTGTGCTAAAGCCATCTTAATCAAAATCGTTCTAGTCAAACGTATCTAAATATGTTAAGGCGTAGTTCTGGGCAGATCAACATATACTTAAATGTCCTCTGGCTATTTTTCAAAATATGAGCTCAGAGCTGCGTTTGAAAAAGCTTAGAGGTTCAGGCGGATTTGTCATGGCCCAGGTTTCAGACGATCAGCAAAGAAAGGGCAACTTGGGAGGACCTGACTTGTTTTTAGCCCCAATTGGAAGATTGGATCAGGAAAAAATTTCAAAATATTACTGTAATACGTGTGAGAAGGATTACGAGGGAAGTCCAAAAATCGAATATGAGAGCCCAAATGAAGAAGTCGCGCAAAATTTGATCCTGTTGGAGCGAGGACAGTACATGTGCATCACTTGCGGCTCCACCATAGCAGAATACAGGGAATTCCAAAAACAAAACCAGCAGGCAGATGTAGGTCTTGCAAAGCCGATTTCCCAATCAATTGATCAGCCTACTGTTTCTGAATCAACCATTCAGCCACTTGCCCAGTCAGAAACCCAAACGTTTTCCTCGCCATCAGATCCACAGAACTCGTTTAGCTCAATAGTCGGGATGTCAGTCTATGACTCTGATGCAAAAAAGGTAGGAGTAGCAAAACAAGTTGGAGTGAATTCATCGCACCAAGTAGTCTTGATTGTGACAAAAAACAACGGTTCTGATGAGACCATCGAATGGGGCAAGATCAAAAAAATTGGCGAGATAATCCTGTTGGGAGACGGAACCCAGTCCGGAGCAGATTCAGGACTCAGATGCGCTGGGTGTAGTTTTGAAAATAAGGCAGGCTCCAAGTTTTGCGAGAGTTGCGGAAGCAAGCTTTAGCATGGCTTCAAGCTCAACGGTAAAGACAATCGTAAAGGACGTTATCATAGTTGCAGTGGGAGTTGCCGCAATCTGGTTTGGACTCCAGCTAGCGTTCGGAACGCAGAATCCGTTCTATGTCGTATCTAGCGGAAGCATGATTCCAGTCTTAGAAGTGTATGACGTATTGGTAGTCCAAGGTCATGTGCCGTTTGCAGACATCCAAGTAGGCGACATAATCGTGTTCAACAGGCCAAGCGGTCATGACAGGGTAATTGTCCACCGTGTCGCAGATATTTTGGACGATAATCCAAAGACGATTCGAACAAAGGGCGATGCAAACCCCAGCTCTATTCCTGGAACCGACTACCCGCTCACAGAAGAGGAGTACATCGGCAAAGTCGTCTACGTCGTACCGCAAATAGGATACCTAACAAGGATTCTGACGCCCCCAATCAACTACATCATAATTGCGGTAATAGTCGGCATAATGATTGTAAAGCAGTATTATGGAAAGGGCAAGAAGGAATCACCCAAATTTGAAACTACCCAAGCAGAATCTGCCACGGTGGAAGAATTTACAAAATCGCCAGATACAGAATACAATGATTCTGCCTTGGATTTGCCAAAAGAGGATCTCGTAAAATCACCAGATACAGAACGCGTTGATCCCACAATGGATTCAAGCCACGACGGCAAGGACCAAAACGAGAGTAAAACCTAAAGGCATATCTCTCCGAAACAGAGTCATAAAACATTAAAGCATACGGAAGACCCTTAAACATTCTCAATTATGACCACGGCAAAAAAAGCGCTGGCGCTTCACAGGAGACTAAAAGGCAAGATAACAATTGAAAGTAAAATTCGCAACCTGAAGCAGGACGATATCAAGATAATTTACACGCCCGGCGTAGCTTTTGTTTGCGAGGCAATTTACAAAAAGCCTTCTGAAAAATACAACCTTACTTCAAAGGGCAACAACGTTGCAATAGTAACCGATGGAACGAGGATTCTCGGCTTGGGAAACATCGGCCCTTATGCCGCCCTTCCAGTCATGGAGGGAAAGGCAGTGCTGTACAAAGAATTTGGCAACGTGAATGCATTTCCCATTTGTCTTAACACTACAGACAGGGATCAAATCACAAGTACGATTAAAGCAATTGAGCCAGTCTTTGGCGCGATAAATCTCGAAGACATTGAATCCCCAAAGGCGCTAGAGATTTCTGCCGAGCTTGAAAAAACACTTTCGATTCCTGTGTTTCATGACGATAGACATGGGACTGCAGTTGTAGCACTAGCAGCTCTGTTTAATTCATTAAAGCTTGTAAGAAAACCGCTGTCATCTAGAATCATACTGGCAGGTGCAGGGTCAGCAGGTTATGGAATCTGCAAGCTTCTAAGATTTGCAGGATGCCGGAATTTGGTTGTGGTGGACTCGGAAGGCGCTATTTACAAAGGACGGACAAGGCGCATGAACAAGTACAAAAAAGAGATTGCTGAAATTACAAATCCAAAGAGACAGAAAGGAACACTGGAGAACATCATAAAAAACGCCGACGTTTTCATCGGGGTTTCCGGAATCAAGGGACTTCTTTTGCCCAAGATGATACAAAGCATGAACAGGGATCCGATAATCTTTGCACTCACAAACCCTGATCCAGAAATAGACCCAAAAGTTGCAAAGAAATCAGGGGCAAGAATCATCGCTACTGGCAGTTACATGTATGAAAACAAGATCAACAACGCGCTCGTGTTTCCATACCTGATGAGAGTCATCTTGGATAGAAGGATAAGAAAAATCACCCTTGCCTTGCTGCACGCTGCTGCAAAAGCAGTAGCAGGTACGGTTCCCAGCACACAACTTGCCTACAACCACATAATGCCTGAAATCGGCAATAGGCAAATACAAAATAACATCAGCAGAGCATTAAGGAAATTCAAATAATCCAAGTTCTTACGTGTCTTGACAATAAACAGTACAGAAATGCGCAGTAAATTAGAAAACAGAATTATTTTTGTGGAATCTTGAATACCCGTTTAAAGTAGTCAGAGTTCTCTGGTGTTTCGTCTGCGTTTTCTTTGACGTTTGCAAGGCTCTTTGCTAGATTTTTCTTGTACCCAAGCTGCATTTGTCGCGCAATCTGAATTCTTTGGGCCTGGGGTGAACCTGCGCCGTGCATTGACTCAGTCAGATATCCCACTGCGTTTCGTCCAAGTGTCATGTTTTCAATTAATCGCAAAATACGTACTCTGTTCTCAACATCTATTCCCTTTCTTCCGGCAAGATACTTTTTGAGTAGCGGTCCTGCCACAGGATGCCTAAAGTCCTGCTCAGAAGGCATTGTGACAACAAGCCCGCCAGCTATATCCTGTGCAAGTCTAGAGATTTCGTATGGGAATCTAGTGACGTTGTGCTTGCATACGTTTGCAAGCATGTCATCGTTTAGCCACACGCCTGATTTCATTTCTTGCGCTTGATATGAAGAGGCAATTCCTGCAGCGTAGATGGATTCGTTTAGATGAGTCATCTCGACAAGCTTGTCTCTAATATGGGAAACATCTGGGATGCCATTATAATCAGAAATTGCAGCTGATGCACCAATTAATACATCGCCAAGTCCAGTCTTGCAAACGTAGCTTCTCCTGTGATAGCAGGTGAATCGCTCAACTAGCATTGCCGCGAATTCGTACTCGCCGTCCATGAAAATTTTATCATTTGGAATGAAAACGTCATCAAGGATCATCAAAGCCTCCTGTCCTGCAAATTTCGAGTTTCCTGCATCGATGTCTCCTTCTTCCATGCTTCTTGTGTCACATGACTGGCGGCCATAGATGTAGGTGATTCCCGGAGCGTCTGCCGGAATTGCTCCAACTATGGCATAGTCCTTGTCTTTTTCTGTCAGTCTCATGGTAGGCATTACGATTATCCAATGTGAATTGATGCAGCCAGTCTGGTGCGCCTTTGCGCCCTTGACATATACGCCATCTTTGGTTCTTTTTGTTATTCTAAGAAACAGATCAGGATCTGCCTGCTCGTGCGGAGCCTTGCCTCTATCTCCTTTGACATCAGTCATTGCTCCACCTATGACAAAGTTTTCTTCCTGCATCTGTTTGATAAATTCTAGTAACTTTTTGTGATAACTGGTATGGTGTTTTTCATCTATTTCAAACGTGGTTGAGTGAAGTGAATTCAGCGCATCCATTCCCACACACCTCTGGAAGCAGGTTCCTGTAAGCTGGCCTAGTTTTCTTTGCATCTTGTTTTGCAAAACCAAGTCCTGTGCAGATTCTGCAATATGTAAAAATCGATTCACGTGCTTTCCTGAAATCTTTGACATTGGAGATGCCAGTTGTTCCTCCCTTGCTGCCAGGTCGTATGTTTCGGCAACCGCGTTAATTGAAGGACGAATCATTGGATGATCCACCGGATCCTTTACTAGTTCTCCAAAAAGATAGACTGTAAGTTTTCTGCCCCTTAAGCTTTGGATATACTCCTGCCCAGTTCTTATTGGCATATTCACCCTTGCTCGAACTGTTATAAATATTCAGTATTTTTCGGCGAGATCACAGATAAAATGGGTTAATTTGAGAACATTAGGATAAACTAATTTTGGATTTGTACCTAAAGCAGTTTGTGGTGTGATCATTTGTGATTCCAACTGCCTGCATAAACGCATAACAAATTGTCGAACCAACAAAGTTGAATCCTCTTTTCTTGAGGTCCTTGCTGATTTTATCAGACAAGACTGTGGATGGAGGAATGTTATGTAATTTTTTGTAGTTGTTTTTAATTGGCTTGTTGTTGACAAAACCCCAAATGTACGCATCAAAGGAACCGAATTCCTTTTGGATTGCAATAAATTGTTTTGCGTTGTTTATAGCAGACTGAATTTTCAGCCTGT
Organism: Candidatus Nitrosotenuis chungbukensis; assembly: GCF_000685395.1. Lineage (GTDB taxonomy): Archaea > Thermoproteota > Nitrososphaeria > Nitrososphaerales > Nitrosopumilaceae > Nitrosotenuis > Nitrosotenuis chungbukensis. Next base: position 121,567 of record NZ_AVSQ01000002.1, read on the forward strand.
TTCTGATGATTCCTTCATCATGGAGCAATCTGCTTACATCCTTTTGTGTGTATTTTGAAACCTTGAGCGGGTTAAAATTGGAAAATGCCTTGCGATACGTTTGTCTTCTTTTTAGTACGGTAGACCATGACAGTCCTGCCTGGGCCCCCTCAAGTATTAGCATCTCAAAGAGTCTTTGATCATCGTGCACTGGAATGCCCCATTCGTTGTCATGGTACTGAATCATCAGATCGTCCTTAGCCCACTCGCATCGTTCCATGTTACGAAAACTAACCAAATTAGTAATTTATAGAAACGCCTGTTATCAGGTAAATTTTTCCGAACGGATCACTTTGGCATCTCCGACATACAGAATTATTGCAAAATCAGAGAACATGGTTCTCATTATCTCTTCTACGATACTTTCAAGCTTATCGTTGCTCAAGAGTACTTCGATTTTTACATTCTTGTCAGTTATTCCTTTGCCATGCAGGTTTTTTGATCCGCTGCCTTCTACTTCATAAAAAGTATATCCAGAAACTTGGTGCTTGTCAAGAATATCAAAGATGTTTCTTTGTGCAAGAACCTCACATGTTATTGTAAGTAGTTTGATTTCGTATAACTTCATACATATCTCCAAGAATTTGCGTGAATAAGCTTATCGATTCTACAAATTATGCAGGTATGAAGAGAGGGTAAGCATGATAGGCAACATTACAATTATGTTGTATGGGAATGTTATGCCAAGTGCAGACGTAATGTACAAGCTTGGCTTTGCCTGAGGGATAGCTGTTCTAAGAACTGCAGGAGCTGCAATAAACGAGGCACTGGCAAGCAGCAATCCGAACATAACAGAACCACCTACGCTTAATCCAAGAAAAGTAGACACGGCAACGCCAATGACTCCGTTTATTGTTGGAATAATAATTGAGAATCCCACCAGAAACGGGCCAACGTTTCTGATATCATCTAGTCTTTTTCCAGCGATTATTCCCATCTCTATTAGAAATATCACTATGGCCCCGGCAAAAAGATCCTCAAAGACTAGTTTTATTGGTTGAAATCCCTCCTTCCCAATGGCGTAACCAATCATTATGCTACCAAGTAAAATCACAATTGCTTTTCCGGTGATAGATTCGCGTAAAACATGATAGAATGATCTGTTTTGTTTTATGCTAGCTTCAAGCTCGGCATACGCGGTAGGATCATTTTGATCGTCTTTGGAGTATTTTTGTAATGTTTGCTTTTTCTTTTGCACCATCTTTGATACTGCCATATTGGTAAGAAATATTGCCAAAACAAAGCTTACCGGCTCCAATACTGCCAATATGGCAGCAAGAAATCCTTCTGATGTCACTCCCTGATTTTTTAAAAACGATAGTCCTACTGAGAAGGTTACCGCCCCTACTGCCCCATATGTGGACGCCAGTGCATAAGAGTCAAAAATGTTGAATTTGCCAAGCTTACGCAATATTTGATAGTGATTCAGAGTCATGATTAGAGACAGGGCTATTGCCACAAACATTGGGATGAGCATGCTTTCAAATCCAGTTGTTCTCATCTCTATTCCGCCGTGAAGCCCTATGGCAGCTAGCAGGTATATTGGCAGAAATTCAGATATTGCTTCTGGAATTTTTAGATCAGACTTGATTCTTGCAGCCACAATTCCAAGAATAAAGAACAGTACGACTGGCGTTAGAAGATTAGATTGGATTAGCTCAATTATACCCATTTTTGATCAGCCCAAAATTAACAACGAATAACTAATGCAGTAATTGCAGACATCGCATTTGTAATAGACAGATTATTTTTTGTTTGCATAGGTACAATGTTTTTGAGTTTTCGTTATTGATATAAAGATAAGCGTTTCAATTTTTTGCAAGTTTCTTGTACAATACACCAACGATTCCGGCACTCACGAATGGGGCGGTCCAATACAGCCACAAATCGCCCAACGACCAAGAAAGCAAGGCCGGAGCTAAGGAACGTGCAGGATTCATCGATGCACCAGAGATAAAAGACAAAAAGAAAATGTCAAGGCCAACCATGCCCCCAATCGCAAGACCTGATACACCATACAATCCCTTCGTGTGAATCACAATCAAGATGACTGACAGTAGAAGAGCGGTAGCAAAAATCTCAACGCCAAAAATTACTGGCAGTGCATAGGAGTAGTTAGGAGTATTTGCGCCAAGATTTGCGTCTGTGCCAATCAAAAATTTTACAAACAAGCTTGCCAAGAACGCTCCAATGATTTCAGCTGAAAGATAAATGAATAGTTGATTTTTAGGCATGTGTCTTGTGATTAGAAATGTGATTGTTGTTGCAGGATTAAAGTGAGCCATCGAGACTTTTCCAACTGCATATACCATCAAAGAAACCGCAACAAACGGCGCAAAAGCCTCAAACCAAAGTCCGATTTTCCCCCCATATTGCGCATTGATTACGACAGAGCCAGTTGCAAGTACAACTACTACAAAAGTTCCAGCAAGTTCGGCAAAAAATCTCTTCTGATTTGAAGAAAGTTTCATTCCAGTGCTTTGCAAAGATCAATCACCTTTTTTTCGATTAAATCGCGAATTTTTCGCACCTCGTCAAGTGGCTTTCCCTTTGGATCTGGAATCCCCCAGTCCAAGACATTTTGAACAAATATCGCTGGACATGATTCTTTGTCCATGCAGCCCATGTTCACTATTCTAGCTGACTGCTTAATCATAGAATCAGAGATCACCTTTGACTGATGATTAGAAATGTCAATTCCGATTTCGCTCATTACCGCGATGGCAAGCGGGTTTACCGTGTCAACGGGCCTTGTTCCCGCACTTTGCGGCTCGTATCCAACAGGCGCGTATTTCCGGAAAAATCCTTCTGCCATCTGGCTCCTACCAGCATTTTCTACGCATACAAAGAGGACTTTTTTCTGCATTTTGCTCGTGAAGTTACTCTTTTATTGCTTTGATAACAAGGCTTGTAATTTTTCTGGCGTTATCCTCCATGTAGATCCGCTCATCTAATACGCTGATGTTTTTGAATCCTGCCTTGTTTATTGCGTCAAGATAATTTTCTTTTGTTAGTGCGCCGTCAATGCAGGCGCACCACTGCTCAGAACTAGTCTCGTGCATTTGCAATTCTTTGTTTGTAATGAGATCAGAGATCACCATCCTGCCTCCCTTTTTCAAAATTCTGTAAATTTCCTTAAACGCCTTGGTTTTGTCTATTGTCAGATTAATCACACAGTTGCTGATTACAGTATCTATAGAATAGTCAGGCAGTGGAATATTATCCTCCACGTCGCCTTTTTTAAATTCGACATTGGTGTATTTTCCATCCGTTGCATTTTTTCTTGCCTTTTCTAGCATTTCGTCAGTCATGTCAATGCCGATTACTCTTCCTGACTTTCCAACCGCGTTCGCTGCCAAAAACGCATCAATGCCTGCGCCGGAACCAATATCGACTACCACTTCGCCCTCCTTGAGGTCGGCCAGTTTTATCGGCGCGCCGCACCCAACTCCAAGAATGGAAGACTTGGGAATTGATTCCAGATCTTTTGCATCATATCCAATCAAGCCGGCAGCTTCGATCGGTGAGGCGTCTGTGCCGCACTCGCCAGGCATGCAGCAGCAACTGGAATTTCCGGATAGCGCTATCTTGCCATATCTTTGCTTTATTTCCTTTTTAATTTCTACAGTCATGCTATGGTTTACTAGGTAAACCATTTAAGTTGTCAAGTACAAATTATTGCAGTTAGTGTAAAATTGGAAACTAAAAGAAAACCAATACCAATCGTACAGGATGCCTGCGGTTTTGAGGGTTATGACGCCTCGTCGCTGATGAGCGAGACTGCCAAGCTTAGGAAAATCATAACAAAACGGGGCACGTTAGAGATCCTAATTCCACTTTGTTGCACTGTGGAGCCGGTAAGATACAAGCAGTTCAGGCAAGCCTTGAAAGGCATTAGCAGCAGAACACTATCCACCAGATTAAAAGAGCTTGAGAAAAGCGGAATCTTGGAAAGACAGTCGTTTAATGAGATTCCTCCGCGAGTCGAATACAGGCTAACTAACAAGGGGCAAGAACTCGTTGAATCCATGATCAATCTTTTACAATGGATGAAGAAATGGTCAAAATCAAAGTAGGATTAACTTTACATGAGTTCTTGAAGTGATTTTGAGTTGTTATTTTATGTCATTCTGATTTCAAATGCTTTGAGGCCTTTTTTGCCTTCTGGAATACTTTGAATCCAGACTTTGATGCCTTTAGCGTCTTGACTAAGCTCACAGATATCTTTGCAAATTTGAACGCGGTAAGAAACGGGATTAATGCAAGCATTGCAATGTCGTGCCAGTGCTTTTTCAAAAACAATTTGTAATTATTGATTTCCCTGTACTTGAAATAAAGATCAACGATCAGCAGGGCAAATATTGCCCAGAGTAGAATGTCAAAATAAATTTCGTATTCGTGCGGAATATCAAACAGTGAGTCAACTAGGAAAAGTGACTGTGGATGAAACGACAAAAACCCGATAAAATACACAGCTGTCATGCCAAGCAGTGAAAAATCAAGGACTTTCCCAAGTGCGGTTCTTTGTCCCATTTCCCTTTCCACGGTTTAAAAAAATTAAAGCATTCCTATGCCGTAGCTAGGAATGCCCCGATTCCCGCGCCCACGCCAATGCCAAGAACAAAGAAAAGAGTATCCCAGGCAAGGACCTTTTTGAATGGAGCGCGAACCTCGTAGTTCCAATGAGTTGACTTTTGAGTTTGTTCCATATTCCATATTTCTCCAGGACGTTCATAGAGTGTAGTAAGCTGGCATTATGATTAATCAGCTAGATTGTTGAATCTAGCTAATATCGCCTGATTTCCAACCAATTATGAAGAAAAATGCGAATTGATTTATGCAGAAAATGCGGCTATGAGATGAAAAAATACGAGCAGGTAGAGTCGTGCCAGAGCTGCGGCAAGGACTTTGAGCAGTTTGTCTGCCTCAAGTGCAGTTTTGTCACAGAGCCACAATACCACATACACCAAGTCAAGCTAGAGGCCATGGCCTTAAGACCATAGGAACTGAAATGATTCAAAAAATTATTCATCGCGTGCAGGCAAAGAACGCCAGTCTCCCAAGACACAGACTTGGATTCTATGGCTTTGTCATTGTTGCATCAGCAGTAGCTGTGATTCTTTCAGTATTCTAGAGCCCTATTCTGATATCAAGTATCTTGCAGCCCTTTCCCTGCTCCATTACAAGTACTGGGTTCATGTCAAGCTCTTTTATTTCCTTAAAGTCAGTCACAAGCGCAGAGAGTTTCTGAATCAGCTCTGAGAGTTTTTTTAGATCAGACGGTTTCTCCCCCCTTACCCCCTCTAGCAGTTTTTTTGTCTTGATCGAGTTTATCATGTCGTCTGCCTCCTTGTTTGTCACTGGTGCCAATCTGAATGTGACATCCTTTAGTACCTCGACATAGATTCCGCCCATCCCAAGCATTATGACTGGGCCAAATCCAGGTTCCAGCTTTGAGCCAATGATCAGTTCTTTGCCGCCCTTTACCATCTCTTGCACCAAGATTCCCTTGATTGTGGCTTTCTGGTTGTATTTCTTGGCGTTTTTAATTATGGTGTTAAACGCATCACGTACGTCCTTTTCATTTGACATACCGACCTTTACTCCCCCCGCATCTGATTTGTGAATTATCTGAGGGGATGCAATTTTCATTACAACCGGAAATCCAATTTTCTTTGCTGCCTTTACTGCCTCGTCTTCTGTTTTTGCAAGTATGCTTTGAGGTAGCGGGAACCCATATGCGCGCAAGACCTCCTGGCCCTCCTCCTCTAGCAGATTTGTTCTTCCTTGTTTTTTGACTGCATCAAAAACCTTCTTTACCTTTACCTTGTCTGCCTTGAATTTTGTAATTGTTCCCTCTGTTGACTGTTGCCAGGCAGTAAATTTCAACATTGCACGCAGTGCACGAATTGCTCCCTCTGCATAGGTATAGTATGGAACATCACCTGCAGCCAAAATCTCCCTATTTTTGATTCCCTCGTCTAGTCCCATTAGGCTGGCAAGCATTGTTTTTTTGTATTTTTTTGACATTTTCACTATGACTTCGGCAAGCTTGTCATAGTCCAGAGTGGCAGACGGCGTGCACATTGCAATGACAGAGCCGACGTTTTTGTGCCCAAGGACGTTTTCTAGTACGTTGTTGAATCGATTGTAGTCAGCATCGCCGACTATGTCGACTGGATTTCTTGAGCTTCCCCACGGCGGTATTACGGCATTTATCTTTGGCCTAATATCCTCAATGCTTGCCATCTTGATTCCCATTTTGGAGCAAGCGTCAGTTGAAATGATTGCAGGCCCTCCTGCGTTTGACACTATGACAAGGTCTCCTTTTGATGGCAGCGGTTGCTTTGAAAACGCAGTAGCATAGTCAAATAGTTCTTCCATGGTATCTACTCGAATTGCTCCAGCCTGGTGCAGCACTGCATCATAAATTTCGTCAGAGCCCATCAGTGCGCCAGTATGTGACATTGCAGCCTTTGCGCCCTCGGGACTACGTCCTGATTTTAATACGAGCACTGGCTTTTTGAGCTTCTTTGTTATCTGTTTGCAAATTTTAAGGAACTCTTGGCCATTCCCCATGTCTTCGAGGTACATTACGATCACCTTGGTCTGCTCGTGCTCGGCAAGTATTTTGAGTACATCGACTTCGCTCATCTCCGCCTTGTTTCCAAGGCTGATTACTGCTGAAAATCCAATGCCCTGCGCGCTTGCATCCTCTACAAGCGCCGCACATATTGCTCCACTTTGGGACACCAGCGCAATTTGCCCCGACTTTGGAGTCACCTTGAGAAACGTAGAGTTCATCATTGTCTTTGGATCAAGGTTCATCACTCCGAGGCAGTTTGGCCCGATTAGCTTGATTCCGTATTTTTTGACAATGTCCTTTAGTTTCTGTTCTAGTTTGCGCCCTTCCTCATTTACTTCCTTAAATCCGGCAGTGATTACAATTACTCCTTTGATCTTTTTCTTACCGCATTCTTCTAGTACTGCAGGAACGATATCGTTTTTTGTGACAACCACCGCAAGGTCGATTGGTTCCTTTACATCAAGCACGGTTTTGAATGCAGGCCTGTCAAATACAGTATCACGTGTAGGGCTGATCGGGAAAATTTTTCCCTTGTAGCCCTTCATGATGTTCGATGTGATTGCGCGTCCTACGCTTCCTTCCTTGTCAGATGCGCCAATTATTGCAATAGATTTTGGTGAAAGAAAAACTGACTCTCCCATATCAGATTTGGCGCATTATTTTCCATAATAAAGCTATTCACGAGGGCATTGATCGCTAGCTTCCAAGCATTTTTCCGGCCAAGTTTTGTGCACGCGGAATCCACACCAGTTTCAGATTTGGGATGGTCTTCATCAGGGCCCAGGATTCTCTTGCAAGATCTCGCAACGGTTCACTGTTTATCGCAAACTCGTGGTTCAGCTGAGATACTGTGTTTTTTGAATCAGAGTAAATAGTGATGTCGTCATTTGACTGGGTAAATTTTTTCAAAACAGAGATAATTCCGAGGTATTCTGCCTGATTGTTTGTTATTCCTTGCTTTTTTTCATAAAACGACTCTCCTGTCTCCTTTACAAAATACCCGTATCCTGAGTTCTCCCCGCCAGAGCCGTCAACGTAAATGCTAAGTGTCATCCTTGTACAACCTTGTAAGCCTGACCCCTAGATTAACGATAGCTAGATAGGCAATCGTAGATATCAAGTGCGTGATTATTGAGGCTGCGTACGGCTCATAGTTAATCGTAAGAAGATAGTACTGCAAGTACCATCGCATGGCCATGTACACTATCTCGCCTGCCCCGACTGATGTGACTATCTTTATGAGATCTTTTTTAAGACGCGGCGAATCAACTTTGCCAAGATCTGTTTTGTATTTTTTCCTGTTATCAACATAGAACAACGTCCCAAATATGGAATAAAAAACAACAAGATCTACCAACAGGGTATAAGTGCTATTTAGATAGTCTTCCTGATCTGCCAAGAGCTGGGCGGCAATTGCAGAAATTGTTACTGCTGCAACAATTGCCAGAAACAAGTTTTTGTTTAGCTTTATGTATTCCCTGTAGCTTTGTTTCATAAGTTGCCCAAAATAATATAACAGATAAACCTAGTCCATCGTAATTTTCAAAAAGATCAGAATTCCTGCCAGCTCCGCTATATGCACTCCAAGCAGATATGGAAATATCTCATGCGAAAACAGCTCGTCCATTGAAAAATACGCGTATGCCCCTATGATGTTGTGTAAAAACAGCATGACTGAAAACACAATCATGCCCAAGGGCATCTGTGCCCTTGTCCTAACGTACATCTTGCCAAACATGGACATCAAAATACCAAGTACTACCATGTTAACAATCGAGACGCCTGACAAAACCGCAGAAGTTGACTCCATTTAGAAAAGACCTCTTCTCATAGCTTATTTACTTTTTTCCAGTTTGCCAGTGATTCTGTTGCCATTCCCAGAATCCGTCTACTTTATTTTGCTATTTTATTCTGGCAAGGAGTGCAGAATAGATAAACGGCAAGATGGTGGTTATTTCTGCATGTATCGTAGTTTGTTTCGCACTCTGGGTAACCTTGCCCCACGAAATTGCTTCTCGGACTAGAGCTCCGCTTAGGCTTCCGTCAAATTCCTGCGCCGTGGTAATGTAGACGGCATAATCAAGGCCATCGCGGTATTGGTTCCACCAAAGAGTGTGGTGTTTTGATATGCCGCCGCCCAACATAAGGGCGCCAGACTTTTTCGCTTTAAAGATAAGCGATGACAGAACCTCGCCATCAGATACGACATTAAGTTTGAAATCGCTGTGTTTTTGGGTAAACATCCAGATCTGGCTGCCTACTGCGCCATCCACTATTCCTGGCACTATCACAGGTATGTCGTTCTTGTATGCCCAATACAAAAATGAGCCCTCCCCTAGATTTTCGCCTATCATTCTTGTAATGTCTGCAGTAGACATTTCCCTTTTGCCTGACTTGTAAGCTGCCTCTAAGAACATCTGCATCTTTTCTTCAATTAATGGCCCATAGCTTTCCATAGGGACAAGCACGTTGCCCAGCCTGTGGATGTTCTTTTCCAAAAGCTTCGCATCGTCTAGAGTAAATGAGCCCTCCAGATAATTTGAAAAATATCTTGCAATATCATGATCTAGCGCGCCACATGTAGTAATAACGACATCAAACATTTTTTTCTTAAGCATGTCAGCAATTATTCCCCGAAGGCCGGTAGACGTAATCGCTCCAACAAACGAAAGAAACTTGATACATTCTTTATCATTTACCATTGTCGAGAGAATTTCAAGGCCTTCTGCAAGATTTCTTGATTCAAAACCGCCTGATGTCGATAGCTGTTCAAATATTCTTTGAATGTCATCGCCGTCTTTTATTGAGATATCTTTTACCGCTCTGCTCTGGTCTTCCATTCTGTTCTAATTTAGCCCGTAGTATAAATTTCTTGAAATTCTACTTTGGCCCTAGAAAGATCTCATGTATCGTCTAGTTCCCGATGCCATCAAAAATTAGTTACTTTGATTTCATTTTGTTAAAATAAGTTTTGGATAGATCCTCGTAGTACTCCCCCAATTTCTTGTACAGTCGTTTTGGTTTTCGTGAGCTTTCAGTACTCAGTGCATACAGACACAAGACCGGAAATGCTATGGTGGCGTCCGCATAAACGACAATGACGTCTTCGTGAGAGTCCTTTACTTTTCCCCAGCTCTTACCCTCTTGCAGTGTAGCGCCAGACAAACCTCCAGTATCTGGCCTTGCATCGGTGATTTGGATAATGTAATTTTGTCCCCCGTGACCAAGGCCTAGGATCTGGTCCAATAACGGGCCAGTCTGCTGCGCAGTATTTTTGGGAACGCCGCCACCTATCTCTATAATTCCTGCCTTTTTCGAATTGTACAGAATTGCCGCCTGTTCTATTATCTCCCTTACAAAGTCCAGCGAAAACGGCTTGTTGGCAAGCCTGAGGGGAGCTAGATCAAGGGCAAGCGAAGAATCTTTCAGTGTTGAAATGTAAAGCGGCACGTCATAGTCATATGCAGAAACAACAAAGCTTCTCTCTGGGCGTTTTGAGTATTCTTTAGAGTATTTTCCCATCCAGTTTGCAAATTCCGCAGTAGTGAACGGTTTTTCAAACAAATCATTTTCAAACATTTTTTGTACGATTGTGTCTTGTTTTTTCAGGGTTTCCTCGCCTTTGATATAGACATCTCTTATTCTGACAATGTCCTTCTGATACAGGATCATGTCATCAACCTCAAAATGCCCTTGTTTTACAGGCAGATTCCATGCGAAGTGATCCTCGTGGTACAGATTGGATCCTGTGGATATTATCCAGTCAACAAACCCTTTTTCAATAAGAGCTTTGAACAGACCTCCAAATCCAACTGGAGTCATGGCACCGGCAATGGTAAGGCAGATTGTCGCATCATCATCAATCATCTTACGGAACAGTTTTGCGGCCTCCCCAAGCTGTCTTGCGTTGTAACCGGAGTTTGCATAAATTTCTACAAGATCATCAATTTTCATGTCTGGGTTTATTTCTATGTGAGGAATATTTTTCCCATGAAAATGGTGATAATCCATATCCCATAGTCAAGATTTTACTATAATATATCTAATGCTGCTAACTATTTTGATAGAATCCGAGTTGTGTTTTTTTCAGAAAGCATTGTAAAAGATATTACGAAAACAATTCACACAGCAACTAATTAGATCCACCAAATGAAACTCTCGAATTTTACTTTGTTGTGTTTGGAAAAGGCTCGATCTCCAGATTACTTGCTTTCCAGTTTGCCAGCAATTTCGTCAAACGACTCCATGTTAGCCTCAAGGAAATTTGAGACAAAGTAGGTGACATTGTATTTTTCCCCAACCTTGGTTACGATGTTGTTTTTCTCAAGAACTCGCACATGGTGCTGAATTGCCTTGTAGTCAAGACCCATTTCCTTTGCAAGCTGGTTTGCATTGAGCGGCGTGTTTTTCAGTATAGAGACGAGCCTTAATCGGTTCAGGCCGCCCCTTGAGCCTGCAAATACGAACCACAAGAGCCGCTTTGCGTAGGGGTCGTTTGCCATTATGAATCAAGTTTTTGTGTGACTAGAAAAAGATGTTGTGACTGCAAAAATAATATAGCAAACTGGCCAAGATACGGTGTACAAAACATGATGCTAAACTATTCCTATCCGCTGTATAGGCCTCCATCTGAGGCAGACTCGCTGATATTTCAGGTGACGCTTGGATGCTCGTTTAACGAGTGTTCGTTTTGCGACATGTACAGATCAAAGGAATATTCGGAAAGACCGTGGGACGAGGTGAAGGCTGAAATCGACATCATGTCAAAGACACTTCCAGAGACTCGCAGAATTTTTCTTGCAGACGGCGATGCGCTAAATCTGCAGACAGACTATATGAAAAACATCGTAAAGTACCTGTATGAAAAATTTCCAAATCTGGAGAGAATATCATGCTATGCTATGCCGATGAACGTTCTCAAAAAAACTCCAGAGGAGCTCAAAACGCTAAGAGATGCGGGTTTGAACATGTTTTATTTGGGAATTGAAAGCGGTTCTGACGTAATTCTAAAAAAAGTAACAAAGGGCGCCACCGCTGCAACCATAATTCGGGCCTGCAAAAAGGCAAAGGACGCAGGCTACATTCTTTCATGCATGATAATTTTGGGACTTGGCGGCAAGACACATTCCAAGGAACACATCAAAGGGACCGCAGAGGTGATAAATGCGTCAGCGCCGCACTATGTTGGCGCGCTAACACTATACTTGGAAAATGGAATCAAGGATGAATTTAAGACAAAGTTTGGAGAGCCGTTCATTCCAGTAAGTGATGCCGAATCGCTAGATGAGCTTGAGGACTTGGTAGGGCAGATTGATGTGAAAAGCGATGTGATTTTCAGGGCAAACCACGGCTCCAATGCATACACCATCAAGGGAACGTTCCCACATGACAAGCAGGAAATGCTTGACAAGATATCGTGGATGAAGCAGCATCCGGAAGTAATGAGGCCCACCGGCCTTAGGGGATTCTAAAATCCAAACAGGTTTTGCACGATGCCAATCTGATACACGATATTTGCGCCCATGATTAGGCTAAAGACACCAGCTACATAACGGAAGATTTTGTTTATTCTTGCAGCCTTTGCCGAAAAAACAAACGGCAGTCCCAAGAGTCCAGAAATCAGCGTCATTCCGATAACAGAGCCGACTCCAAAGATGAGAATGAAGCTTAGAACTGCCTCAACATTTGCAAGTGTTGCTGCAGTCAATACTACCAGGCTACCACTGCCTGCAAGTCCGTGGACGCATCCAATTATGTATGACTTGTGGCCGTGCCTATGATCCGAGTCCTTGTGATCGTGTGCATCGTAATGGATTGTCCCGTCCTGATGCGGGTGCGGGTGCCTGTGAATGAGATGTAATTTTTTGTTCAGTATTGTTGTTACTGCCAAAAATACAAGCATCAGTCCGACAATTAACTCAAGGCTTGAAAATACCTGTTGCTCAATTTTTACTGCCAAAACATACACCAAGAGACCCATCAGGACAAGGGTCGTCGTGTGCCCCGCTCCCCAAAACGCCCCGAGAAGTGACGACCTGGCAGTGCCATTTTTTATAACTTGTTTTAGAGATCTCTGTTGCAATCTGCCTTGCGATACTTGGGTGCCAACTGTTGCCATATGATCAGGCTCAAACGCGTGCTCCAATCCTAAAGAAAGCCCAAGTCCCATAATCAGCAAAGGTGATAGATCTCCGATTTGTCCTAGAATTTCTTCCATGCTTCACAATTGCTGTTTTAAGGTTGTTTAAAAAATTTGTTCGCAGACAGAAATTAGAAAAATTTCTAAAGATTGTCTACCAATTGTTTTAGATTATCGGGAAGATCTGGCAGTTCCGTATGACTAGTGTTGTTTTCCAAAACTTCAGGCCCGATTCTTCTCACTCGCTGTGTCCCAATTAGCGTGTCAATGCTTCGCTGTGCGTCTTTTTCCGACAGGACTGCCTTTAGTTTTTCAACTAATATTGCCTCGTTTTCGTATTTTTGGATTGCGTATTGGACCAAGATCATCTTGTCGTTAAATGTCAAGTCAACCATTTCCCTTTGTTCGTTTTTTGGCCGTAAAAAAGATTTTCAGACACGATTCAGGCAAGCAGCAATCTTGCACCTGTCCAGAATCACAGAATAGTAGATATTACTTGGAAGAAACACACATGTTGCTTGAGTGCAAAGAGCGCAACTGAGTCAAAAGTCGAGGTAATCACTCGAATGTTTCCATCTGACGCCAATCCTGCGGGAAACGTGTTTGGTGGCGAAATTCTAAAGCAAATCGACATTGTTGCGGGAATTGTTGCCCAAAGGCACTGCGGTACAAACGCGGTAACGGCAAGTATAGACAGAGTTGATTTTCTCAAGCCGGTTTTTGTCGGGGATTTGCTAATTCTTAATGCAAGATTAAACTGCATCAAGAACTCGTCAATGGAAATCGAGGTCAAAGTTGAATCAGAGAATTTGAGAAGCGGTTTGAGAACCATGACTGGGACTGCCATGGTGACGTCTGTCGCACTTGATGACGGCGGCAAGCCTACGACGGTTCCAAAACTGTTACTTCAGACTGAGGAGGAGAAGAAAAAATTTGCGGAAGGACTAGCCAGAATGGAGCAGAGATCCAAAGAAAGGCGCAGAGAAAAGGCGCGTTAAATTTCAATCAAAACATTCTGCAACAGGCAAAATATGATCCCCGGGAATACACTGCAATCTTTTGGAAACTGGTTTAATACTCTAAATTGCAAATGTGTGATGTGAATAATTTTAAAATCAGAAAGGCAAGCAAAAAAGACACCAATGAAATTTTAGATCTTCTATACCAGCTACAAAGGCCAAGACCAAAAACCAATGCAGAAAGCCTTGCATTTAGAAAACAAATTCACGGATATCTTGATGAAAAAGACGAGATAATCCTAGTAGCCGAGCAGAGCTCAAAGGTAGTCGGTCTTGTAAGCATGATGTTTCTTCCAAGACTAAATCGCACCAAATTGGAATTATACATTCCAGAGCTCGTCGTATCAGAAGATCACAGAAAGTCAGGAATAGGAAAATCCCTCATAGAGTCATGCATCCACATGGCTAAGAAGAAAAAATGTTTCAGGATCAGACTAGAATCCGGAAATCAGAGAAAGGACGCTCATCTATTTTACGAAAAGATTGGCTTTGAACAGTCGGCACTAAGTTATACCATGATGATTTAGTAGAAATAGAAATTTAGCTGCGTACCGCGTTCTGGATTTTCACAGTATCCGTATACTGTCTGAATCGAATTATTTTTTCATTTTTGATTGTGTATACATGGGCAAATGGGGACACGACTGTTTCCCTTGATTTTTTTGTCACTATTTGATATTGTCCAAGAACGACAATCACCTCTCCCGCATCAAGGAATTCTTCTGGCATCGCATGAAACTCGTGAAAATTTGAAAAAAGATGTCGAAAGTATTTCTCAAAGACCGCTGTTTTGCCGATATAGGTGCAGCCGCAAGGCATGTTGTCCATTACTACCCACTCTATGTTATCAGCGCACAGCTGAAGATAGGTTTGCTTATCTTTGGCCTTGAAGGAACTGTAGAATTTTTTTACTAGATCAACATTTGCAGTCATTTCTCAGTATGACATGCGATAAAGAGAATAATTATTTTTCTATGCAATTATAGAAATTTGCGTTAAGAAAAGAATCCTTGGCTGCAAACGATTATTTTGCCAGCTTGCACTGAAATTCTACAATTTCCAGATTCTTTCCGTCGATTTTCTCTTTTGTGACTTTTGCATGAAAGTTTGGCTGATCTTTTGGCTGCACTTTGGAGTCAGTTTCGGCATGCGCATCAGAAATTGCAAATACGGTCATGGCCAACATCACTGCAAGTATCACGTATGCTTTCATGTGGATAACGAGTCACTTTACCATTAAAACAAGATGGAATTATTTTGAAATCGATGCTTCCAATAAGGAAATTTCTGGACAGATTTAGGCCGGCGTGGTAGAATCACTAGGAATATGGGCATGGCAAGTCCGCATAGATCTATTTTACGATCCAGCAACTTCAAGGTTAGAATTAGACCACAGATCTTAGATTGGAACTTTCTTTTGTGTAGAAACCTTCAAAGCCAGTTTTCAGTTTTGATAATGTTCACTGATTTAATAACTCAGGCACGTGTTTTGATATCATGAGTAAAGAGAACGAGAAAGAAAATGAAAAAATGAAGAAAAAAACAGAACAGGTGGAGATGAAAGAAGAAGGCCATCAGCTTGAGCTCAAAGAAGGTTACGAGCAAGACGAAAACTATGAGGAATCAGAAGAATAGTTTTTTTAAAAGCAGTACACTTTCCATTTCATAATTTTGGATTTACGTAGGAGACCATACCGAACAATAAATGTGATAAAACATGTTGTTTTTATGACATTATGCAAGTTGTAAGATTACACTCGTGTGAATAGCAAGACCGCTGACTTTCATTGTTGATAATCGATCTTGGATTTAAAATCAATCCGCAGTGAACCTGATTTATGAGTACGCTTGACAAGCAAATCTCTGATTTCATAGACATGACATTGTCTATTCTGGAGAGCAATCAAACTGTTGCCGAGTCAGTAAAAAAAATGGAGGAACATGGAATAGACAGTTTGCTGATAAGGGATGAAGGGCACATCAAAGGAATTGTCACGTACAGGGATGTTCTTTTCGATGTAGTTTCAAAAGGAAAGGATCCAACAAAAACGAGGTTAAAAGAAATAATGAAGTCCCCTCTTCTTTCCATACAAAAGAATGCAAAAGTCAGAGATGCTATTGCCCTGATGACTAAAAACAATGTAAGAAGATTGATCGTTTTGGATAACACAATTCCAATTGGTGTAATTTCTCAAAAGGTACTAGTTGGAAACATTGCACAGCATGCAATTGCCCTGCCTGAGCTAGAAATGCCAACCTTGATCAAATGCCCATATTGTTCCTCAGCATTTGGTGACAAAACGTTGCTTTCCTCTCACATAGACAACATACATGTCGGAAGGGGGCTTTTTGAGGGGAATATGTCAAGGGCAGAGGATCTTGGCTCGATCAATCCACCAAATGATTTCCCAAAAACAATCTGATTTTACGAGCAGAAGATAAAACAACTTTCTTACAAAATATCATCCCAGACCATATTTTTCAAAAATGTCGATGTTGGTCAAATTCGAACCTGAAAGGGATTCCCCCAGATACGCAATGTATGGGCCCGCAGGTATCCGCAGATACATGATTTTGGAAAACCTAAACCAACGGCAGAAAGCCAGCGGTGGGCTTACAATACACCTGCCTAATTTTTATTGGTAAAGAATTATCCCATCACAGAAACTGAATCAGTTTGATTCACAGTGTGTTTTAGCCCTTCTTCAAGAATCTGATTTACAAGTTCTGAAAAACTGATATTGTTTTGCTCTTTCATCATTTGGTATTGCTTCTCTTTTAGACGTCTGTTTAACTCAATATTCATTGCAATTGTAACTCTAGTCCAATCTCGCATGGTCATATCAAACATCTCCTGAATTCAACAAATAAGAAAAAACAAAAAGTGGCAAATACATAGTGGGAGATAGGGAGAGCACTATGCATTCGCCACGCAGGCATATGGCATTGAAGCTATGCTGTGTGTGCAATAGTGATACACATAGCGGATCATGTTCTCGCAACACTTGCAAATTCTCTCAACTGGGAACTCGCATTGTTTGCAGCTTGAAACTAGTAATTCTCCGCCACATTTTCTACAACTTTCGTTTCGCATTTTGCAACCACCTTACGCTTTGTTGTATTTTTGAGACCAAGTTTTGAGGTAGTTTTGGTGTACTGAACATATTTCTCACCTAATCGATTGTGATGGCTTTTCCTTTTGGCTTTTGCTCGATCAGTCTGAATGAGACTTCGAGTATGCCATTTGCGTATGTTGCTTTGGTGGAATTTTCGTCGACTTTGTATTTGAGTGGTATTTGTGTCTGGTATTTTCGCTCTCCATGTTCTGCACTTATTTTTGCGTACTTGCCTTCGATTGTCACTTTGATGTCTTTTTTGTCAACTCCTGGCATCTCTGCCACAAGTTTGAGCGTGTTACCGCTTTTGTCAACTACCTCGTCAACGAACGGCTCTCTCACATCAGATGTTATCAAGCCAGGAACTGGAGTTCCATACTGCCTGATCAGAGGCCTTCCATTATTTCCCATGATCATTGAATAACCATGGGAATATGGCTGCGTGAATGCATATTTTGCTAATTCAAAGTCGTCATCCATGTTAAAAAATCGGTCTGACAAACTTCGAAACATTTGGTCGAGTTGGTTATCAAACCACATATTTGATCACTTGGTGTGTGTAATAGACATTACATTATTTAATTTTTTCTGTGTTTAAAATGATTAAATTACACGTTTAGTAATTTCTTACAAAAATTTATAAATAATTTTGTTTAATTACAGCACTGGTGATTTTATGACAACACCACAAATAGTTCTTCTCAAGGAAGGAACTACACAAACAAAGGGTAATGATGCCCAGAAAAACAACATCAGCGCTGCAAAACTAATTGGCGAATTGGTCCGCACTAGCCTTGGTCCACGAGGAATGGACAAGATGCTAGTCGACACACTAGGAGACGTAACCATCACAAATGATGGCGCAACCATTCTCAAAGAAATCGACGTGCAGCATCCAGCTGCAAAAATGATGGTCGAGATAAGCAAGGCAACAGATACTGAGGTTGGAGACGGAACGACCTCAACTGTGGTTCTTGCAGGAGCCCTGCTAGAAAAAGCAGAAGAGCTCATAGGCAAAAACGTACATCCAACAGTCGTCGTGGATGGCTTCAAAAAAGCATCCGAAAAAGCAATTGCAGAGCTACAACAAATAGGCATCAAAGTCGATCCACTCGACAAGAAACTCCTCAAAAAAGTTGCAGTGACTACACTGTCATCAAAGCTCGTTTCATCAAACTCTGACGAGCTTGCAGACATCATAGTCGACGCAATCTTGTCCGTAGCAGAAAAAGTCGGTGACAAGTACAAAGTAGACATAGACAATGTCAAACTGGAAAAGAAGGGCAGTTCCTCAATCAAAAACACCGAGCTTATCCACGGAATAGTTTTGGATAAGGAGGTCGTTCACGGAGGAATGCCAAAACGCATAGAAAATGCAAAGATTGCATTGCTCAACGCACCACTTGAAATCGAAAAGACAGAGTTTGATGCAAAGATAAACATCAACTCCCCAGATCAAATGCAGATCTATATAGACGAGGAAAACAAGATGCTCAAAAAGCTTGTAGACAAGATAGTCGCATCTGGCGCAAACATCGTCTTGTGCCAAAAGGGAATAGACGACATGGCGCAGTATTATCTTGCAAAAGCAAACATCCTTGGAGTTAGAAGGATCAAGGAAAGTGATCTAACCAAGCTTTCAAAGGCAACTGGTGCTAGAATTATCACCAACATCAACGAGCTGACAGACAGGGATCTTGGCTCTGCAAAGATTGTCGAGGAAAGACAGGTAGAGTCAGACAAATGGGTCTTCATCGAAGGATGTAAGAATCCAAAAGCCGTCTCAATTTTAGCCAGAGGTGGCTCACAAAGAGTGGTAGATGAAGTAGAACGCTCAATCCACGATGCCTTAATGGCAGTAAAGGATGTGGTGGAATATCCAGTCATCCTAGTTGGTGGAGGGGCTCCAGAAGCCAGAGTAGCAGCAAAACTAAGAGAATGGGCAAACTCGTTAGAGGGACGCCCGCAGCTAGCAGCGCAAAAATTCGCAGAAGGTCTTGAGACCATACCGTTGGTTTTGGCTGAAAATGCCGGAATGGACCCGCTTGATACTCAGGTCCAGCTCAGATCAAAAGCAACGTCAGGAAAAGCAACCTTTGGAATTGACGTAACAAATGCCAAAGTAGCTGACCTTGAGTCCCAGAACGTGATAGAGCCACTTGCAGTAAAGGAGCAGGTGGTAAATGCGGCAACAGAGGCAGCATGCATGATTCTGCGAATTGATGATGTCATTGCGGCATCAAAATCCTCAAGTCATGCTCCAAGTCCTGCCGGCCTACCCGGAATGGGTGGAATGGGCGGAATGGACATGTAACCTCTTTTTTCATTTTTTGTTACTCGTGTTGTAAGACAGACAATACATGATACATAATTTTGATTTCGTGTATCTTACAATGTTGAATGCTCGAATTATGTCTGAAGAGCCCAGACATTTAATGTCCGGGCCCCAAATGGGCCCACAGGGATTTGAACCCTGGATTTTCGCCGTGTAAGGGCGACGTCATAACCGATCTGGACCATGAGCCCAGCAAAATTCCTTCTCAGAAACCATTTAAACTTTGAGAAGTTGGACAAAAAGAATCATTGACTGACAAGATAGACGTCGGCTTTTTCTGTAGTCCCATTGGACTGGGCCACGCAACGCGAGACATCGCAATTGCACAGCATTTTGACGGCATTTTAGCAAAATTTGTAACTGGAAACGGCGCTGCCAAATTATTTTCAGAGTACGGGTTTTCAGTAAACGACTCTTACGTGCCTCCAAAATTCAAAATCAAAAACGGATCGCTTCAGAAATCACTCAAATGGCTTTTTGCATATTACCAATACTACAAAGAATGCATGGGAATTGCAAAGGAATTTGTGAAAAACGAAAAACCCAAAGTAATAGTAAGTGATGAGGACTTTGCATCACTTACAGTAGCACAACAAAACAAAATTCCATCCATTCTAATCACAGACATCTTAGAGACAAGATTCACAAAAGGAATTGGTGCAGTTATCGAGAAGAGGATGAACCAGTCAATGAGAAACATCATACAAAATTGCAGCGTCGTAATAATTCCAGAATTTGGCCAAGATCAGGACAATATCAAAAGGGTGGGGCCGATAGTACGAGCCACAAAACACAGCAGGGATGAATTAAGGGAAAAATTCTCATTTTCCAGAAAAACAATCACGCTAAGTGTAGGTGGAACTGATGCGGGTATGTTTCTAATTGAAAAAACAATCGACGTGTTTTCAAAGCTAAATCTAGACGCGGACTTGGTGGTCGTGTCAGGACCATCTTTGAAGATAGATGCACAAAACGTCAGAAATCTTGGATTTGTCAACAACCTGCACGAGATAATCTACGCATCAGATCTTGTCATTTCACTTGCTGGAAAATCCACCATCGACGAGTCAAAAGCATACGGAACGCCTGGAATTTTTATTCCAATCAAGAACCACTTTGAGCAGGAAGACAATGCAAGACAAATTGGATACCAATACGAGGATGTTTTTCATCTTGACACCCTCATCCCCAGAAAACTAGAATCGTGCAGAGCCCCTGTTGAGACAAACGGCGCAAGCCGTGCCTATGAAATCATCAAGAAACATCTGACATAATCGCTAATGCTTAAAAGAGGATTTAGGTTTTTGAAAACCACGAATTGGAAAAATTAGCTGTTGCAAAATTTGGTGGTAGCGCAAGTGGAATTGATGGCGAGCATGTATTAGACATAATCAATCGCATCAAAGAGCTAAAAAAAGACTCCAAAGTAATTACGGTTTTTTCCGCTCCTCTCACCATACATGACGGAAAGAGAAAATCACTAACTGACTTGGCATTGGCACTTGGAAGAAAAGCTGAGGAGGGAACAATGCCAGATATCAATGAAATGAGAAGACCTTACGAGAAGATTCTCAATTTTGTATCAGAGTCATACAGGACTGAATGCAAAAAAATAATCGATTCGTTTTTGGAAAAAACTCAGCAGGCATACAATGAGGCTATGCAGAGGCGCCTATTTGCAGACGAAGTGCGTTCGAGGGCACTTGCGTTTTCAGGTGAAATTCTCATGTCATACATGATGAACTATATCATGAAAAGCAACGGCATAAAATCAGACGTAGTCTCATACGATATTTGGCCAATCATAACAGACAACAACATTGAATCAACAAACTTTCTTGCCTCAGAGTCCATAAAGAGAATAGAGCCAGTAGAGCAACTTCTAAAGGAAAACGACGTTCTGTCAATTGGCGGTTTCATTGGAAAAACAGTGGATGGTACAGAAACCACGTACGAGCGCGGAGGCTCAGATAGGACTGCGGCAGATCTGGGCATATTGTTTCATAAAAAATACGATACCAGGATTGATTTTGAAAAGGACAGCGCAGTCGTGTCAGCAGATCCAAGGGTCGTATCAGAAGAACTAGAAGACATTTCTCAGCTTTCATACAACGAGGCAAGACTTGCAGGGATGTTTGGAATGAAGATCCTAGACCCGATTGCGATCAAAGAAATTTTGGAAAACGGAGTAGATATGCCAATCATGATAACAAACATGAAAAACCCGCAGAAAATAACAACCATAAAGAGAAGATCAGACAATCAAAACGGTCATCCGCTAAAAATTGTGACAGGGAAAAGAAACTGCGCAATACTCAAAATAGAAAGCGAGTCCGCGAAGAGACTGCTCGAGTCACTTGAAAAAGACAAGAGATACAGCGAGTTTGTCATACTTTCTCCCTTTACAAAAGACGATATCGAGTTTACAAGAATTTTGTTTTTGGATTCTGATTATGTCAAGCGAAACGAGAGATATGTTCTGGGATTTGACTCCCTGGCCACAATCACGTACAATCGCGGAGTCATCACATTAATCGGTGATGAGATGTGGCGAGTCCACCAAATTGTGTCAAAGGCAAGCTCGCGAATAGGCGATGCAGGCCTCAACATCTTGAACATGGACGCGCAGGAAGAGACATCACGGGTCATCATAGTGACTGATGACTCTGATGACAATATCGAAAAAGCAATTCGTGCGGTGCATTCGGAAAGATCAAAAATAATGTTTACTTGAATTTGAAAACAAAATCGCAAATGGCCCTTCAGGGTTGTCCCGTCAGAGCCACGCTGGGTTTGTTCTTGGACCATTTATCTAGATTCAGTCCGGCGTTACCCAAAACACGCACTGTTTAGTATTGATCGAGGCAATATTTAGACCTGATCTATATAGTCTATCAATTTCGTGCCTAGACTCACAATCAGCAGATGCAGATATGGTCAGTTTTCTAGGCTATGCATAATTCATTGGCCGAATTTTCCGCCCGCAGAATACCACAACGCAAGGCCGGCCCCAATCATCACATACCACTTGATGTTTCTCTTGTCAAGGAACACGTTTTTTGGATTTAGTTCTTCTTCGACATTAATCGACTTGCGTATTTTTCTCATCTCAAATCCCTGGCCAACTAGACCTCCGACAAGAAGCGCCACTGCTACAAATGGAATGATTGATTCCATGGTTATGGTTCCATTTTCACATATTTAGTCCTGTGCCTGAACCATTCAAGATAACTCTTTAAATTACGAATGTTTATGCATCGTTCTATGAAAGAAGTGGGCAAGATCTGGATGAACGGTAAGCTTGTACCGTTCAAGGACGCAAAGGTTCACGTACTGACCCATGCATTGCATTATTCAACTGCAGTCTTTGAGGGAATCAGATGTTATAACACACCAAAGGGCTCTGCCATTTTCAGACTTCCAGAACATGTAGACAGATTGTTCAGATCAGCAAAAATGTATTCAATGAAGATGCAGTTTTCAAAAGATCAGATCACAGATGGAATAATTAAAACAGTAAAGGCAAGCAGTCTTAAGGAATGCTACATCAGACCGCTGGCATATTACGGATACGGTACGATGGGACTGACTCCGACTCCAAACAAAGTAGACGTTTCAATAGCATGTTGGGAATGGAAACTTGGCGAGTCAAAGGCAGGAAAACTGACAGGTGCAAGGTGTAAGATTTCAAGCTGGCTTCGAATAGATTCCAGATCGCAGCCAATGCAGGCAAAGGCAGCGTCAAACTATGCAAATGCGGCACTGGCAAGAGTAGAGGCCCTAAACAACGGATACGATGAAGCAATAATGCTAAACTATCACGGGAAAATAACAGAGGGCAGTGCAGAAAATATCTTTGTAATAAGAAATGGCGAAATTTTCACGCCGCCGCTTACATCTGGAATACTGGAGGGAATCACGCGAGACAGTGCCATCCAGATACTTGCCGCAAACGGACAAAACGTAATTGAAAGAGAACTTGACAGGGACGACCTTTATTCTGCAGACGAGATATTCATGACGGGCACCGCTGCGGAAGTAAAGTCAGTATCCCAAGTGGACGACATTGTTATCGGAGATGGAAAAATTGGCATGACCACAAAACAACTGCAGAAATCATTCATGGATGTGGCAATGGGCAAAGATGAGCGATTCGTTCACTGGCTAAAATACATCTAGAACGCAGGTTTTTTAGAGATTTTACTGCACCAAAACCATGGATTCTTGCTCAGTAGGCGGAAAGGGCGATGAAATTTGCTGGTTTTGTAAAAAGGGCAGGCATTCAGAATGCATGAAAGAAATCCCAATTGATGCAAAATCAGAAGGCCCACATGACTGTACATTTGATACCAAGATGATACCGTGCAAGTGTGCCCACTGAAATAACAAATACTACGTTCCTTGAGACCATACCATGAGTTACAATACTGAATATTGGAACAAGTATGTAGAAAATTCTGATTCAAATTATAACGAAGAGATGGCAAAGTTCATCCGAGATCTTGCCGTGTCATTAAGGGTTCAAAATGTGCTCGAGGTTGGTTGTAATTCCGGAAATGACTTGAAATTATTCCCACAAGAGTTTGACGTTTCTGGAATCGATCCTAACGAGTCTGCAATTAGAAAGGCTAGCCAGAGTCTGCCGTACTTCAAGTTCAAAGTGGGCTCGATTACCGAACTGCCGTTTGAAGATTCTTCCTTTGATTTTGTATTTACAAGAAATGTTCTAAACTATATTGGCGATGAAAACATGGAAAAATCAGTAAATGAGTTGTTCAGGGTTTCTCGAAAATACATTTTAAATGTCGAATATTTTTCAGATAATGAAAGTCAGATACCAGACGCTTCCATTTCGACATGGAATAGGAACATGTACAAACGCTGGCTCGATTTTAAGGTAAAGATAATCAGTAATGTTGACATGCATGAAGAGATTGATCCGAAAAAATCCAAATTTACTCTAATAAGAAAAATTTAGTATGTAGCAGTTTTCGTCTTAGTTGCTACTTGTTGGTTTTACAGTTGTCGGCTTTGTCGTTGTCTTTGGTTTTGGTTCTGTCTTCTTTGTCTCTGTCTTCTTTGTCTCTGTCTTCTTTGTC
>NZ_AVSQ01000003.1 GCF_000685395.1 Candidatus Nitrosotenuis chungbukensis
TCTGTCTTCTTGTCAGCGGTATCAGACTTTATCGGCTCAATGCCTGCTTGCTTTGCAGAACCGTAATTCCAGACTGTTTCTCCGTTGAATGTTATTCTTGCCAGTCCTTGCTTTCCTAACTCCTGAACTGCCGGAGGCAATGGGTCATAAAGCAACGGCTTTGAGAATTTCTGGCCGTCAGTTATCATCCAGTGAACCAAATGAATTAGTGCCTTGGCCTCATCCATGCTTTTTACCGACCTGTCAATATTCTCATAGAGAAGCAAGTAGGTAAAACTTGCAATCGGATACGAATTTGCTCCAGGCGCGTTGGTGATGCTTACTTTGCTCCAATCGGCTTCTGCTTTTGGCAGCTGATCTACGTCAAATGCGCTTACTGCCGCAAACACGGATTCAAGGTTTGGTTCTATGAATTTGGTCTTGTCCGCGTTTTGCAAATATGCATAGGTCATTCCATTTTGAAACGCATATGCTAATTCAACATAGCCAATTGCATACTTTGTGTTTCTTGTAGCCCATGCAACACCTTCGTTTCCTGCAGCTCCAACGCCTGTTGGCCATGGAACGCTTTTTCCTACACCTACTTTGGCAGCCCACTCCTTGCTTACCTTTGATAGATAGTCTGTGAACACGTATGTGGTCCCTGAACCATCTGAACGTCTAGTAACAAGTATTGGCCTGTCTGGCATCTTGGTTTCTGGATTTAGTTCAGCAATTTTTGGATCGTTCCATCTCTTTATTTTCCCAAGATAGATGTCAGCTACGATTTCGCCCGTTAGCTTGAGTCCTGATTTTGGA
This sequence comes from Candidatus Nitrosotenuis chungbukensis, assembly GCF_000685395.1. Taxonomy (GTDB): domain Archaea; phylum Thermoproteota; class Nitrososphaeria; order Nitrososphaerales; family Nitrosopumilaceae; genus Nitrosotenuis; species Nitrosotenuis chungbukensis. The sequence goes on from NZ_AVSQ01000003.1 coordinate 799, forward strand.
ACTTCAGGCAAGTAATACGCCATGACTACAGATCCAATTGCTTCTGGAATATGCAATGTGCCTGAAGCAAGATTAGCTTCGGCCGCTGTAAGTGGCGCATCACTAGCTCCAAAGTTAACGGTTCTTTCCGTGTGCTGTTTTACGCCCCCACCGCTACCAATTGACTGATAGTTCAGATTTACATTTGGATGTAGCTTGTTGTACTCTACTCTCCATGTATCAATTAGTGGGTATGGGAATGTAGCGCCCGCTCCGTTTATTGCAAATGTCTTGTCAGACTTTGGCGGTTCTGGCCAAGATGCTGCACTTGCAGACAATGGTACAAAGACACTTGCCATAAGAATCAGACTGAGTGTTATTGAAAGTATTTTCTTCATTGATCAACGAGATTGTAATTTGCTATATACAAATAATTGACATAGATTACATTTCGTTCGTAAGTAGTCATATACTATATAGATTTGATTAAATACAAATTAAATTATTACAAAAAAGCCTAATTTTTGAGAATTGAGTTGTTTTTCTATGCGTAAAGTTAAGATTAGAATTTTGATCTATATAGTATACAGCATACATCGTATGATACGCAATCAATATGGAATCTTCTTTATTATTTGTCTGCCAAAATGGCATCAATGATGAAAAACAAAATAATAATGACATCTGTTATTGCAGCAATTGCATCAATCGCGTTGGTTTTTGGTTTATCACAAACCCAAAACATCGCTGCAGACACACCGCAAGGAAACAGTGTGTATGTATTTGCCGAAGGAGTAAATCCACGTATGACATTCCTATTCAGGGATGGTACAGAAGTGTCTGATTTCCAAGCATTTACACAGACTAATGCATTAAGTGGAGGTAGCGGCATAGGTATTCAGCCAGAATTCACGCTGGTAAAAGTGCCAGGCAATACACCACTCCTCTACAAAGCAACCGACGAATTGCTCGTAAAAGGTAAACGGGGCAGCATAGAATGGCAGCACAACAGATTTGATGTCACAGTAGATCTAGTACAGGCTGGAGAACCAGTTAGATCCTTCAAGTACACCGGATGCGAAGTTACCAGCTATAGAGTGTATACTGATTGGGACAAAGAAGAAGGTTACACAACTGGTGGAAAGACAGGATTTGCTGTTCAGGATGAGTTCAAACTTCTGTGTCAGGGATTCTCTCCTCTAAATCCACAGTTAGACCAAATGAACGGTGTAACAACAGAATACAAAACCAAATCCACGCTAGATCTTAAACAGGAAAACAACTAATTTTTTTTCTTTTTTATTTTTAATTATACAAGACTATTTTTCAGTTATAATGTTCTGAATAGTCTCATTGATTACAACTTCAATTATATCGCTTGAATATTCTGCCGTTCTTCTGATGTCCTCTAGGATAAACTTGATAGCAGTAGAGTTTTTTGATTCCCTCATTCCATACATGAGTTCCTTTTCGTCCTCGATCACTTTGGCTATGTTTGAGGCTACTTTTTCGGCCAAAATGTGGTCCTTATTGACTAGTGCGGAAATAGAGTTCTCAAAACAGCCAATCACGTCATTGCTCAGCGTTTCTAATTCCTTGAGCATTTTTGGCTCCAGGGGTTCCTTTAGAAATCGGGTTCGCTTTGCCATGAGTGCGGCGTGATCAGCGATTCTTTCTATTCTAGATATCACCGTTCTAAAATTAAGACAGTCAGATGGCTGTTCTAATCCCACATCATAAAGCATGCTTGCATTTTGTATTGCCATCATCAGAGTTCTCATGATATAAAGGCTGAACCGGTCTACTTCGTCATCCATCCGTGCAACTTCCTCACCGTATTCAACATCGTGTTTTTTCAGAGCCTCGATTGCCTCGCGATGCATGTTTGATGTCATAAGGTACATTCTTTTTAGCGCCACATCAAATGTCAGTTCCGGAAGTCGAGTCAGAATTTGTATTGTCATAGATTCAGAATCAGACTCCACTATTTCCGTTCCTATCATCGAGCGTCTAACCAGATCTTTGATCAAACGTGAGTGCTCGGAAAGTATCTTCATCCCCTTTGTTGTTATTTGGATTGTCTTGTAGCCGTTCAGATACAACGCAATGATTTTTCTCCGTATGGATTCTTCGGGATCCTTTTGGCTAATTATGATGATTGCCTTTTTTGCAGGCATCTCGGCACCGATTCCAGGATAAAGCGTCATGGACCTGTTTGCATTTTTTATTATTGTCATGTTATCACCGTTTTTGATTTTGAGCTCGTCAACCCATTTTTTTGGAAGAGAAATTGTATATGTAGAACCGCCGCTTATCTGTATGCGCCTAGTTTGTTTTGTATCCTGTAATGATTGCAATCATTGTTTTAGAGATTTAACAGCTAATACTGGTTTGGTCTGTAAACTATATTGAGGCATATAGAACTATGTTTCCTCGGTAGAGTATGTACAGATCTTAGATAAGCCAAAACTAGTCAGTCATCATATGTCAAGGCAGATCCCCTTCAGCAAGCGTAGACTGCCTACTGACAAGATATTCAAGATCAGCGCCATGGTTGCAGGCTCGTATGTTTTGGTAATTATTGTGCTAATAGTATTCCAGTTATCATCAGAGTCCTATCCCATTTGGCAGCGCGAGGGGCTGGCGTTTTTGACAGGCTCAGATTGGAATGCAGTTGAGGGAAGAGAGTCGTTTGGTGCAGCCCCCTACATACTTGGCACACTGGTTACGGCAAGCCTTGCGATGATAATCGGTGTCCCGTTGAGTATCGGTATTGCCATGTTCATTTCCCAAGCTCCGAAATATTTGAGCGGTCCCCTTTCTATTTTGATAGAATTGCTTGCAGCAGTTCCAAGCATAATATACGGACTGTGGGGAATTTTTGTTTTCAGACAGGTAATGCTTGATTGGGTTGAGTATCCGCTATACGAGGTATTTGGGGACAATGTTTGGATTTTTTCCTCTGCTCCATTTGGACTAGACATCTTTAGTGCAAGCGTGATACTTGCAATTATGATCATACCTACCATTTCGGCCGTGTCAAGGGAAATAATGATTGCAGTTCCCCAGCAGCAAAAGGAGGCAGCATACATGCTTGGCGCGACCAAATGGGAAATGTTCAGGCTTGCAGTATTTCCCTATGCAAAAACAGGTCTAATTGGCGCTGCAATCTTGGGACTAGGCAGGGCAGTGGGTGAGACAATGGCAGTAACAATGCTAATTGGAAACGCCACAGGTCCAAGTGCCTTTCCGCAATCATTATTCCAGCCAGGACAGACAATGTCAAGCATAATTGCAAACGAGTTCATCGAGGCGTCTCCTGCGTCATTGCACCTTCCGGCACTAGTAGGCGTTGGCCTCATCTTGTTGCTAGTTGCAATCTGCATCAACGTTGTTGCACACATACTTGTTTCAAGAATGCTAAAGGTAAGAGAGGGGGCAATCAACGCATGATGTCGTCAAGTCAAAAACGCGCAGAATACAGATTGCTGTTCAAACAAAACGTTGGCGGCAGACTGGTAGTAGACAAAATCATGATGGGGATTGTCTTTGGCTGCGTGATTGCTGCAGTCATTCCACTGGGGAGCATTTTGATTGAGGTCTTTAAAAACGGAATTTCAGCAATTTCAATCGAGTTTTTGACGCAGGTGCCAGGAGCGATAGGCTCAGGGGAGGGCGGAATAGGCCCTGCCATTCAAGGAACGCTGATTATCATCGGAATGTCAAGCATGATCGGCGTGCCAATAGGTGTGATGTCTGGGATTTTTCTTGCTGAGTTTGGAGACAACAGGCTTGGAAGAACTGTTCGCTTTTTCAATGATGTCTTCATGGAGTTCCCATCAATAGTGCTTGGAATATTTGCGTTTTTGGTAATAGTGCTAGTTCTTGGGCACTTTTCGTTGTGGGCAGGAGCCTTTGCGTTATCACTCATAATGTTTCCAATCGTAGCTAGAACAACAGAGGAATCACTGAAGATGGTCCCAATGACATACAGGGAGGCAGGCATCGCACTCGGGTTAAAAAAATGGGTGATCACTTTTAGAATTGTCCTTTCTGCGGCAAAAAGCGGGATGATAACAGGCATTTTGCTATCTGTGGGAAGAATTGGTGGAGAAACTGCGCCACTAATCATGACCGTCCTAGGAAGCAGTCAGTTTTTTTCAGGAGTCGACTCCCCGATGGATGCATTGCCACTTAGGATTTGGCGCATGTCGCTTTTACCATACGACAGTGCCCAGATGCAAGGGTGGGGGGCAGCACTGGTATTGATAATCATAATTCTTGCGATCAACATCACTGTAAGATATTATTTTGCAAAAAAGAGTAAGAAAGGAAATATCCTAAGCAAGTTAATGGGTATGAGAAAAAAGTGACAGCGATTATGGACGGTAAACAAGATGATATTGAAAACATAGGGGATGATCATTTAGATAGTGAAAAAAAATACAAAATGATTGCAGAAAATGTCTCTGTGTTTTATGACGATGTCGAGGCTGTCAAAAATGTCACGATGAAGTTCAAGGAACGATCAGTGACATCTCTAATTGGCCCCTCAGGATGCGGCAAGACCACATTTTTGCGTTGCCTAAACAGAATGCATGACATGACAAAAAATGCCAGAGTGCAGGGAAGAATCCTATTAGACGGGGAGGATCTGTATGCAAAGGACAAGGATCCAATATACCACAGGCGCAAAGTCGGCATGGTGTTTCAAAAACCAAACCCATTCCCAACAATGTCAATTTATGATAACGTTGCGGCGGGACTTCGCCTAAACGGAGTAAAAGATAGAAGAATCCTAGACGAGATAGTAGAAGACTCTCTAAAGATGGCATATGTGTGGGATGAGGTAAAAAATAATCTCAAAAAGCCAGCAATAGAGCTGTCAGGTGGTCAACAACAGAGACTATGTATTGCACGTGCACTTGCAATTCAACCAGAAGTTTTGTTAATGGACGAGCCTGCATCTGCACTAGATCCAATAGCTACGCAGAAAATCGAGGAGACGATTACGGAGCTTGCCAGAGAATTCACAATAATCATCGTAACACATAACATGCAGCAGGCTGTCCGCGTTTCAGATTATACTGCATTTATGTATCTTGGAGATTTGATAGAATTTAATGAGACAAAAAAGATTTTTACTCAGCCAAAAAATGAACTGACCTCAAAGTACGTAAAGGGGCAATTTGGATAGATGACTCGCCTTATCGATCCCTCACTGAAAGAGCTTTCCTTACTGATGTCAGAAATGGGCGATCTTTCAATTCAAGGAATCATGCTTGCAATAGACTCGTACATTTATGGGAAAAACAGCGCAAAGCAGGTTCATGACATATCAGATGAAATCACAAAAAAATATTATCGTGTAGCAGACTTGACATTTGAGATTTTATTAAAATACCAACCAGTTGCTGATGATTTTCGACTGATACGTTCTGCGATTGAGATCTCTTATGGCTTTTCAAGATTTGGAAGATACGCATACGACATAGCCCTTGTAAGAGATGTATTTGGCGACATATCAGAATGCGACAAAAACTGGCTAATTGAGGCTTCAGAAAAAGTAAAAACGATGATCAAGGATGCAGTTATGTATTTTGCAGAACTTGATATCAGAAAGGCAGCTACAATGCAAGAAAATGAAAATTTCATTGATACGCTGTATAAGGAACGACTGCCCATGCTTGTTAATTCAAAAAACACCAAGTGTGCCTTGGCAGAAGCATTGGTATTGAGATATCTTGAAAGAATAGCAGATCATGCCATGTTTATGAGTGATGCGATAAACTATATCGTTACAGGCAAGCACAAGATTCCAAAGCAAGGCTTGATGTAATCATAGAAAAATTCCTATTCTGTATTATGATTTAGTTTATACAGAATCTATTTGAAATGTCTTTTTTTATTACAAAAATGCTGTACAACACATCAAGTTGCCTTGTCATAATGATCAGACTTGTTTCATTCTAGACTTGATTTGATCAATGTATTTTGTTAAAAATTTAGCAAACAGTTCCATTTTTGGTTGTGATAAGGCCATGGATCCTGAAAGTCTATCGAGTGCTAGTTTTACTGTAAGTTGTTCCTGTAAGATTTCTTGTAATTCTGCTTGATTTTTGTTTTCAAGATTTTTTGTTAGTGTTGAAAATTCATTTTCAAGCTTTGTCATTATTTCAGGCCCTAATGGCGGTACTTCACCAATTATTTCTTTAAAGGTAAAATTTTCAAAGACTTTCATGTTCAAGTTGACCATGGAAAACTTCTATGAATCATATCAATAAATAATTATTCTAAAATTTCAGCTAAGGAAGAGAGCGGGTCTAGTGGGATTCGGACCCACGACAGCAGGATTAAGAGTCCTGCGCTCTACCTGGCTGAGCCATAGACCCACAGAACAAAAACAATTTTGTGGTTATAAAATCATAGCGTGAGTTAGATCTATTCATTATATTATAATGAAAATTACAACTGTTCACAGTTAGTTTACTATATTTGCATGAAAAGCGTTTTAGATATGAATCTGAATCCAGACAGCACACAATGTTTGTAAGAAACTTCAAGTTTCGTCTCTATCCTTCATACCAGCAACAGAAAAAATTACAAAACAATATTGAAACATGTAGATGGGTCTACAATAAATTTGTCAAATTTGCACAAAGGAGTTTTCTTACAAGAAATGATATGAACTATATGCTAACTGATTTAAAACAGTCTGAACCGTGGCTCTACAACTATCATGCCAAAATGCTACAGATGGTATCAACCCAACTCGATGGAGCCCAGAAAGCAATAATCAGGTTACGAAAAAACGGGCATAAAACTGGTGGACTTAGATTTGCAACACATATTCAATATCGCACTTTTATTTATAATCAATCAGGGTACAAGCTTGAAAAACATGGACATACCGATTTGCTTTGGCTTTCAAAAATAGGTTATATGGAAATTAGAAAACATAGAGAAATAACTGGAAATGTCAAACAAATTATCATATCCAAATCAAGAAGTGGGAAATGGTACGCTATAGCTACATGTGAGAATGACAATAACATTTTACCAAAAATTGACTTCAAAAAAGCAGTAGGCCTTGATGTAGGGATAAAAAATTTTGTCTACGATTCACATGGATGTGTGACGCCGAATCCACTTAATTTCAAAAAATCTTTAAAATTACTTGCTAAAATTCAGCGAAAGATTACACGTAGACAAAAAGGATCAAATAAAAGAAAGAAAGCAGTACGTTGGTATCAGATAATCCATGAAAGAATAGTAAATAGAAGAAGAGATTTTCAACATAAACTGTCAACACATTATGCAAAAAATAATGATGTGATATTTGTTGAAAGGCTAGAAAAGTTAAACATGGTAAAAAACCATCATTTGGCTAGAAGCATTCTAGATTCTAGTTGGGGATCATTTTGCAATATGTTGGAATACAAATGTAAGATATTGGTTGAGGTACCAGCAAAGAACACCAGTGTTGATTGTTCAAGATGCAGTAACATAGTTCCAAAATCTCTTGCAGTCAGGATTCACAGATGTAATGTATGTGGACTTGTTTTAGATAGGGATCAAAACGCAGGTATTAACATTTTAAGAAGAGGTCTAGAAATTTTTAGAGTTACTCCAAATTTGAGTCATATTGTGAATCTACCGCAGGAACTGCGGGAAGTAACGCCTGTGGAGATACGAAAGTGGTCAATGAAACAGGAAAAAGCTACAAAATTTATTGGTAGTAGTTCACTTAAAGTAGAGCTGAAAAATTTAGTTTGAAGGCTTTGCTTCGATTTCGCTGTATTTTTCCAAAATCGCAGTCAGCACGGTAGAAACTGGAACGTTGTTCATTTTCTTTTTCTCCTCGAGCAGTTTTTGGTATGCATCTAGTGTGATGTACACTGGGATAGAGCCGTTTCCTTCGAGTAATCCCTTTACCTTGTATAGTGCGCTTTCCATTCCCCTTTCTGCTGCCTTTGCAAACTTGAGCTTGCTTAGGATTCCGCCAATTACGCCAAACGGCATCTCATAGTTTACTGTCATGGTGATGTTAGTTAGTCTCTCAGTTACTGCCTTGAATTCTGTTGTAATGTCCCATTTTTTGAATGGTCCAGAGGTCATTTTTGCAGCGATTTTCTGTTCTCTGACAAATTCAGTCGTCTCGCAGTCCCATTCTAGTCTTTTTCCGCCAAAGTCGCCGACTATACGAAATGTTGTTCCAACACCCATTCCGTCTTTGATCTCCATTGGAATCACAGTCATTGCTACTCCCTTGTCTGACATTTGGTCAGATACGTGCTCGGGTCTTGCAAAATATGTGAAAACTGTGTCAACTGGGGCTTTGATATCGAGTGATTTTCTAACTGTAGTCAACGTTTGGCCTTTTCTTGCGTCTGGATTTAAAGCTTTTGTCATTTCCCAAAGCGCTTTATTGAAGAAACGGATTTTCTGATCCATGCAAATCAGGATTATACTTTTTGTATTCTTGTTATTTGGGATGATACCTATGATGCACGAGGCAAGCGGGCATGCCATGTTTAATTCGGCCGAGTCCACCATAGGGAACAACAGGGTTCAGATCGCAACGGTTCCAGAAATCCCAATAATTAATGAAAAATGTACAATCCGCATACATGTGACAGATCTGGATCTCAAGGACGTTCAGGGGTTCACCATGGGCATGAGGATATTCTATAATGACGAGCAGGTTGACGGCATTCCACCACAGTCACATGATGGTGGATACTGGGATTTTGATTATGTCTTTGAGAGGCAGGGAAACCACATTTTCAGAGTCGATCTTTACGATTCTGACGGCAAAGTAATAACGCACACGTTTAACATGAGCACACAGAGCCCATTTGCTTTCATTTTCACCTACGTCATAATGTGCGGCGCGGTAGGAGCAGCTGTCATATTTGCCTACATCTACCTGCCTAAGAAACTAAAAAAATTACGAGCTAAGTTCTAGCCGGGATTACTGCCTTGCCCATTCTGAATGCAAACAATACAGTAAGCAAGGTCATAGCAAACAGCAGTATTCCAATTCCTAGGTGAATCGCGACAAGGACTGCGTGCAATTTTAGATCAATCACTAGCGCGCCAAGAGTGACTTGGGTTACGACTAGAATTGCGGCAAGCGTGCCTGTTATCTTGATTTTTCTATCAGATTGTTTGTTTAGCCACACTCCAATCGCTGTTGCCACTATCAAGGCTCCAGTAGTTGCAGCTACAAACCTGTGCGTCCACTCTATGAGATATTCCTCGTCTGGCATGATTCCGTTTGGACACAAAGGCCAGTCAGGGCACGACAGCCCAAGCCCTGCCGAAGAGACGTATCCCCCAATAAACATCAGAGAATACAAAACTACAAGCGATGCTAGTGCGATATACTTTAAAATCAAGTTAAGGCTCTACTATGAAATTTCCCTGCATGCCAAGCAAGGCATGTCCTGGAACGGTGCAGACATAATGGTATTCGCCTGGTGCGCCTGCAATAAATGTGACCTCCCCGGTTTCGCCAGCCTTCATGGGATTGTTTGCAGACTTTATGGCGGAATTAAACACTATGGTGGTTGGATCATCCACATCTGACACTACTGCAAATGCGTGGAACGATATTCCGGCATTTTCTACTTTGAATGTAACTGAATCGCCAGATTTTACTTTAAAGTCTGGATTGCTTCCTTCTTCGCCAGGCAATGCGTTGAACACCAGTGTCTTAAAGTCTGGAGATTCGATAAACTTGAGATCAAAATTGTGGCTGATTCCAGTTGGGGCTGCTGCTTTTGGAGCCGCTTCTGCTGAGCCGACGTTTATTTTTCCAACCATTCCCATTTCCCTGTGTCCTGGAACGGTGCAAATGTAATAGTATGTGCCTTCTTTGCTTGGGACAAATGCAGATTCTCCACTCTCGCCAGGCTTCATAGGATTGTTTGCAGAGCTTATTTCAGTGCCAGGGATAATTCCCTCAAAGCCCTCTTCTGCCGCTGTAACGCCAAATGCGTGGAATGATTTTCCATTATTTGCAACAAGGAACTCGATGCGGTCACCAACACTTGCGTTGATGTCTGGGTTATGCCCTTCTTCGCCAGGCAGTGCATTAAACGCCAGAGTCCTAAAGTCTGGAGACTCGACAAAGTTCAGATGAACGTCAAATTGCTTTCCCGTAGCTGCCATTCCGCCAGATGATTCTACCGGTGCTGCTTGCATTTGGTTTCCAGGAGGCATTGATATCCAATAATCCCAAAAGCTAAAGAAGATGGCACCGCCCGCAATGCTGATGCCCAGCATTATCACTAGCATCTTTGTCGTTCTTACCGGTGTTGTCCTGTAGATTGTTTCGTTGTGTTGTTCCATGTTTAATCACTCAATGATGCGGGTTCTTGGCCTGGTGTGGGAAGTAGTACTTGCCTCCCAGTCCCCACGGGTCGTCCATGTTGGCCTCCTTTCCTTTTCCTGCGCTGTAAATCATGTTTATTAGCCAAATTACCATACCTGCGCCAATTATCATTGCTCCAACGGATGCAATTTGGTTCATGATGATGTATTCTGGAGATGGTATGTAATCGAAAACTCTTCTTGGCATTCCGTATAGTCCAAGTACGTGCTGCGTAAAGAAGACCATTACTGTTCCAGCAAACGCTGTGATGAAGTGGATTTTGCCCCAGGTCTCATTGTACATTCTTCCTGTGATGTATGGGAACATGTAGTACAGGAATCCGATTGAGCCAAATGCGATCGTTCCCATCACAAAGAGGTGGAAGTGTCCCACTACCCAGTAAGAGTCGTGTGTGATAAAGTCAAACGGCATTGCGGCATTTGCTACTCCGCCTGCTCCTGCAGAGAAGAACAGTGCGATTCCTCCAACTGCCCACATCATTGGTGTTGCAAATCTAATTCGTCCGCCCCACATTGTGGCTATAAAGTTAAACACGTGCATTCCAGATGCCGGAACCGCCGCAAGTGTTCCAATCATGAAGACGGTTTTTTCTGTAAACGACATGCCGGTTGCATACATGTGGTGTGCCCATGATGAGAAACTTACTATGCTTAGCATGACAAACGCGAAAATTCCAGAGGACTGGCTAAAGATCGGCTTTCTTGAGAATCGAGGGATTATTTCGTACATCATTCCGATTGCAGGAATTACCAATACGTATACTTCGGGATGGAACGTAAACCAGAACAGGTGCTGGTATGCTATTGGGTCTCCGCCCTTTGACGGATCAAAGAATCCAGATACGCCTAGCCTGTCAGTTAGCAGCATGACAAGTGCAGCTGCAAACGTCGGAACTGCGACTATAACAATTAGTGATGCCGACAGGAACGACCATGCCAAAAGCGGGACTTTGCTTAGAGGCAAGTCAGGATGCTTGCATTTTAGAATAGTAACTATGAAATTAATTGCGCCAAGGACTGATGAGACACCAAGTATTTTCTGCGCAAAGATCCACATGTCTGCTGAAGGGCCTGGTGATCTGATTGCAGAGTATGGAGGTGTCGCATACCATGTAAAGTCTGCAAAGCCAAGCCAGATTAGTGCGCCTGCTGGAGGAATCATCCAGAATGCAACTGCGTTGAGTTTTGGATATGCCATGTCCTTGTATCTGACCATGATTGGAACAAAATAGTTGCCAACGCCGGATGCAAATGGAAGCAAGAACAGAAATATCATTGCGGTGCCATGAACGGTAAATATTCTGTTAAACGTCATAGAGTCAGCGATTATTTGGGTGCCTGGGAAGAACAGCTCCGCTCTAATTCCAAGTGCGAGCGCGCCGCCCATAAAGAAGAATGCAATCGAGGTTATGGTGTACAGTAGACCTACGTCGGTGTGATGGGTTGAAAACATTATTTGCCAGATTGGACGCGGCTTTTGTAGTTCTAGGACCATCTTAGAGAGACACCTCGAGTTCTTTTATTAAGTTATTAGTTTTGATCAACTTCATTCCTCCACGATTAGGGTTCCCCTCATGTTGTAATGGAGTAAACCGCAGTACTCTCTGCACTGGATGATATACTCTCCTGCCTCGTCAGGTACAAACCAAGCGGTGTTGACTCTGCCTACGATGGCATCCTGTAATATGACATAATCATGAATGTTAAAAGAATGGTTGACGTCCTTTGCAGTTATTTCAAATTTGTACGGCTGGCCTTTCTTTAGGTGTAATTCGCCTACCTCCTTAGTTCCGTCTGCATGTTCAAATGTCCAAAACCACTGCTGTCCTACTACCTTGATTACCTCTGCGTCAGCAGGCGTATGCTCTACTAGTCTTTCAACGTTCCAAGCCTCTGCCCCAACATATGCCAGCAGGCATATGACAACTCCAACGTAAATCCACTCAGGCCAGTTAGAATGTCCGCTCATCTACCATTCCGTTCCTTCGTATTTTGTGGGTTTGGCATGCGGATGCGATTCTCTAAATCTCCATACCAGCCAGATAAGCGTACCAGACACTACGGCACCGACAGTGAATGCTATAGTCATCATTTTGAAAAACAGGTTCCAAATCTCAACTTTACGGTTCACATATTCGTGAGCGTCCGTTGCCGCAAATACAAGTTGAATTGTCGGCAATACTATCAAAATAGTCAAAACTGACATTAACGCAATTGTTTTGTCCATGACCGGTTACAGCCCGTGACCTTAGAATTCTATTTAAGGGTTTTGTAAATTCTTAGAAAGGTCCCTGATCGTATCTTTCAGAATTCATTGCATTGATTGCAGATAATGAAAACTTGCCCTGCTCTTGTCTGATTATGGTAAGTGACGCGTTTGCAATTATAAGTTCAAAAAGTGATCTTGGGGTGAGGTTCATAATGTTTGAGATCATCGCCTTGATCGGGTCCATGTGAGTTACAAAAAGCACGTTTTGTTCCCGGTGCTTTTTGGTTGCATAGTCCACCATATCGAGCACTCTTTTTCTAACCTCGGCAAAAGTCTCAACGCCATTTTCCTCAATGGTGGGATGGCCCTCATAGAATTTCAAGAACACGTTTCCGTGCTTTGCAAACAATTCGTCGTACGGCATTCCGGAAAACTTGCCCATCTCTAACTCATACAGCCTTTCGTCAATTGTCGTACCAAGTCCAATGTGGCTTCCGACAATTTCTGCTGTGTTTTTTGCCCGCTCGATCGGACTTGCATAGATGTGAGAGATGTTAAACGACTTTAGGAATTTTCCAATGTCGTTTGCTTGTGCTACTCCTTTTTCGGTTAGCGGAATTCCAGATGCCCTTCCTGCCAAAACGCGTTCAGTGTTGTTTCTTGCTTGGCCGTGACGCAGGAATATGATTAATCCCAATTTTTTAAATTTCAAAAAAAGATAATAATAACATTACCTGCCTGCGAATATGAAGATAGGTATAATCGGAGGCACCGGCGGCATGGGAAAAGGCTTTGCACTAAGATGGTGCCTAAAGCATGATGTTTTGATCGGATCGCGTGACTCTCAAAGAGCATCAGACGCTGCATCCGAATATGTCAGTATTGCAAAAGAGTCTCACGGTGGGATTGGCGGGACCATTGCCGGCAAGGACAACGTGTCAGTTGCGGAGCAAAGCGATGTCTTGATTTTGGCCATTCCATATGAGAACATTGATTCTATCTGTTCTGAGTTACTTGGAAAAATTAAAGACAGTTGCACCGTGATTTCGCCTATCGTTCCAATGGTAAAAACGGAAACCGGTTTTGAGTTCATTCCAATAAAGGAAGGCAAGCCGTTTGCACACCAGATGGTTCAAAAATACATGAAGAACAAGTCAAAATTGGTTTCTGCGTTTCATGTCATTTCGGAAAAAAAGCTTGTTGATCCCAAATTAGCATTGGATTACGACATTTTTGTTTGCGGTGACGACAAGGAGTCGCTAGACGTGGTCAACGGTCTTATTTCGGAAATCAAGGGCCTAAGGGCAATCTTTCTTGGCTCAGGCGCACTGGCATACTTGGCAGAAATGTCAACGCCACTTCTCTTGAATGCGATGATAAAGAACAAGATGAAAAACCCGGGCATCAAGATCCTATAATGAGTCAATACTATCCGCGTCGTGGCAGAAACTGGTACTCTGCCATGGGCGTCCTGTTTATCGTAGTTGGCGGAATCGTCGTGGTAAGGGATGTTTTGATCTGGAGCCCGGACTTTGTTTTGGACTTTCTTTTGAATTCAGAGATCACAAACGCAAAGATTTCACTTGGAATGTTTGTATTTGGAGGAATACTCGTAGGAATTGGGTTTAGGAAAAAAATTGTTTAAAAAAACCAAATTCCTAAAAGAGCAGAAAATTCTCCGCCTGGCCACGGTTGATAAAAAAGGAAACCCGCACCTGGTTCCTGTCTGGTACGACTATACTGGAACCAAATTCCACATCGGGACAAACACCAGGACAAAGAAGGCAAAAAACATTCAAAAAAACAACAAGGTGTGCTTTTGCATAGATGACGGGGTTTGGTCACCCATACACGGAGTTATGGGGAACGGGAAAGCAAGACTGATTCTAAAAGAAGTCACAGTAAAAAAAATTGCAAAAAAAATTCTTCTTCGCTATTTCAAGAATTTGGAAGGCAAGTCCGCAAAGGAATTGCTAGACAACACAGACTGCATCATAGAGATAACTCCAGGCAAAATTACTACTTGGGAATACTGACGAACTTTTCTATTTCGTTTAACGCGTAATCTAGCGTATTGAGATCAGGTAAAAAGACCAGCCTAAAGTGGCCGCTGCCATATTTTGTTCCAAAACCAGAGCCGTGAACTGTCAGCACCCCGGTGTTTTTGAGCAGTTCCATTACGAATTCCTGATCGGACTTGTATCGGTTGTTTTCAATTTTTGGAAAAGCGTAAAACGCTCCCTTTGGATTTGGACAAGAGAGTCCTGGAATGGAATTGATTCGCTTTACCACAAAGTCCCTTCGCTTTTTTAGCTCAGACACAAACTCGGAGATGTACCCCTGTGGACCCCTAAGCGATTCCAGCGCTGCATACTGGACAGGCAGATTTGTCGAGATTCTGACGCGTGCTAATTTTGGCAGATGCTCGCGCAGCGATTCTAGTTTTTTAGACTGGTTAAATCCGACATAGCCTATTCTCCAGCCAGACATCAGGTGAACCTTGGAAAACCCGTTTAGCAGTATGACTGGTGAATCCTTTGCCACTTTTCCTATTCCTGTGAATTTTTCATCAAATACGATTTGATCATATATTTCGTCACAGATGATGTAGAGGTCGTGCTCGTTTGCCAAATCGACTAGATTTTTTAGAGACTTTTCGCTAAACACAACGCCTGTTGGGTTGTTTGGCGAGATGAGGCATATGGCAACTGTCTTTGGCGTGATTTTTGATTTGATGTCATCCATGTCTGGAGTTGAATTGTTCAGATCAACTGCAAACTCTACTGGAACGCCCCCATGCAGTCTTACGTATGACGCGTATGGCGGGTAATACGGTCCTGGAAGCAGGACCTCGTCTCCTTCCTCTACTATAGAAGACATGACCATGTCCAGTGCCTCGGACACGCCGTTTGTTACAAGTATGTCATCTGGTTCTACTGCGAGTCCCTTTGCGTTTTCTTTTTTTGCTATTGCCTCTCGTAGATCTGGCAGTCCTTCAGATGCGGCATAGTAGTTGTTGCCGCTTTTGATTGAACGTATCATTGCGTCTTTGACGTTTTCTGGAGGCTGGAACCCAAACTGGACTGGGTCACCTATATTCAGGTACGTGATCTTTTTTCCCTGCTTTTCCACCAGACGTGCAGCAGACACGATATCTCGTATAGCATACTCCACGCCAGCTACTTTTTTTGAGACCTTCAAATATCTAGACAGATATTTAGCCCCGTTAAAGTCTTACCCCTTTGGACTCGTAGCACAGTCTGGACAGTGCGGGCGGCTTCGGACCGCCAGGTCGAGGGATCGAAGCCCTCCGAGCCCTCTTTTCTCTTAAATAACGATTTGTGCAAAGACAGGATGTGAGAATCTCGCCACTCAGAATTGGTTTGGTATTGGCAGCAATTGGGATCGTTGCAATGATCATCATATTTGACAGCAATCAAAAAGTCATTTCATCTGTCATACTGGAAAGGGAGGAAACTTCCAGCGTAAATCTGAATTTGAGAGATGGCGGAATTGGATACTACAAGATAACAATTCCTGACTTTGATGGGCAGATGGTTTTCGTCCAGATTGAGGATGATATTGGAAATGTCATCTCAGATAAAAAAATAGAGACTAAGATGTCTGTAAACTACTTTGATTTCCAGTCTGGCGGAAAATACACGCTAAAAGTTACAAACATTTCGGAAAAGCCAACAGGCCTTCAGATTGAGTTTGGCAATACTGATGTTTCAGCCCTTAGAATTCCGGCAGTCGTCTTAGGAATTGGGGTCATGCTGATATTGTTTAGCGTGTACAAGAGGCTAAGAAATTACAGTACTGCGCAGCCAGATGAAAATATTTCATAGACTAGCGTGCACACTGGGATAGCAGATACAAGCAAGGACAAACTAAAGGCAAGCCAGCATGAAGACATAATGACTGTGAAAATCGAAACAGGTATTAATTTTTTAAAAAAATCGTTTTTTCTATGGCTCAGTAACAAGTATCCTCCAATGGAACTAAGCACCAATCCTAATTCTAGTGGTTGGTGTGACCATGAGATAAGACCGTCTATCCCAAACAGGTCGTGGGATACCGAGTCGCCATACCCTGCAGCAATCTGCAGTATGGAGCCCAGAATGATTATTTTGATTGCCGTTTTTGATTTTCCGGTTATGATTTTCTTATGTAACATTAAAAACCCTAGAATTGAAGAAGATGCAACCGTACTTACGCCAAAATATACCGCGATGTGCTGGATTGACCAGAACTGCTCAGGTGCACGTATGGCGTGAGACGATGCGTCCCATATACCTCCCAAGAGCTCCAAGAGGACGCCAAGTGTTGCAAGCAGTGACACAATGATCGTTAGTGTTTGCGGATTTGGAAGAACCGAATTGATTATTCGCTGTTTTAGATACATCTGTATTTGTTGGGATTTTTATTTAGAATATCAGTGTTGTTTAAGGTTTTAGAGAATTTACTCGAACTAAACTATATTAGAACATCAGTACAACCAATCCCATGAGCCCCGGAATAGGGTTGATGAAAAGACGACTAGAGACGGAAAAGCAGGCAGTGGCTTTGGCAGTATCTGGAATTTTAAAAAAGTATGAAGGCATTACGCAAGATCAGATCAAAACGCTAGAAACAAAATATGACAGCGATTCGGGGGACTGGTATGTGGCGCTTGGCTTTGGCGAAAAACGTACAGTAGTCAAGATGGACTCGGTGCATGCTACCATATCAGAGATAAACGAGATTTAATTTTATTTTCTAAATTCTACGTTTGGAGAGTCAGGAGTTGGAATGGTTATCAGTCCGCCGTCGCGCAACTGGGAAATTAGTTGAATGACTTCCTTTTCCACCTGTGAGCGTTGAAGGCCAGTCGTTTGTGCAAAGACATCTACAAGTTCGGTTATCTTGCGCTTTCCGTTGCACGACTTCCAAAAGTCGATAATTGCCTGATTTACCATAAACCCTTGATCGTGTTCGTTTGCCAGTACCATCGAACCATCCTCTTGCTGAATTAGTGATCCTACGCCCTGTGGGAGTGCAGTCTCATAGTCAATTGGGGCAGGAGCACCACTTTTTGAAAAGCTCTTTAGTTTTTCCTTTGCTGTTTCTGACATTTTATCCATCGTCCATGGGGGATCCCAGACGATATCCACTTTGACATTGTTTACACCTGGAACCTTTTTGACGTATCTTGCCACATCCTGAACTATCGTTTGATGAAGCGGACAGCCTTGTGTAGTCATTGTCATTTTTATGTTAACATCATTAGATTCTGTAATATCAATCCCGTAAACTAGACCCATTTCCACTATAGATAGCGGAACCTCAGGATCCATGCACTGGTTGAGAGAAGTTCTGATTTGGTCAACTGTGATAGCCATATTTTGATTAGGCTATGAAAAATAAATAAAAACGTTCTATTTCTTAGCTTCAAATAATTTTTTGATTGATTCCTCGTATGGCGGTTTTGCCACGCCTGCCTCGGTAATTATGCCTGAAATCAACTCTGGTGGCGTCATGTCAAAGGCAGGGTTTATCACCTTGATTCCGTCAGGCGCTGTCTTTTTGTCACCGATTTGCGTGACTTCGGTTCCCTTTCTTTGTTCTATTATGACGTTTTCGGGATTGCTTTTCATGTCAAACGTTGAAAGAGGGGCTGCGACATAAAATGGAATTCCGTGCTGCTTTGCCATGAGTGCTACCTGATATGTTCCTATTTTGTTATACACATGACCTGTTCGCAAAATCCTGTCGGCTCCAACTACAACTTTGTTTACTAGTCTGTTTGCCATGGTATAGCCGACTGCGGTATCCGGAATCAGGCTTACATCGATTCCATCATGGTGCAGCTCAAACGCAGTTAGTCTTGAGCCTTGCTGGACTGGCCTTGTTTCGGTTGCAATCACCTTGATGTTTTTTCCGCTATCTTTAGTTGCACGAATAACACCTAGTGCGGTTCCATATCCCACAGTAGCTAATGCACCGGCATTACAATGTGTCATTACAGTATCATTATCATCAAATAACACAGAGCCATTTTTGCCCATTTTCATGTTAATCTTGACATCATCTTCAGCCATCTGTTGCGCGGTTTGCACGACAGATTTTTTAATTTCTGAAACGTCACTACCATTTTTTGCCACATTCATGATTTTATCTAATCCCCATGCAAGATTTACTGCAGTGGGCCTTGTTTCAAAGAGAATTTTTTTTGCAGATTCAAGATCGGAAATTAATTGATCTTTTGTATTTGCACTGCTTTGTAAAGCTGCAAGTGCAAGTCCAAATGCACCTGACACACCTATTGCAGGTGCGCCTCTCACGATAAGCATTTTTATTGCATTGGCAACGTCTTTGTAGTCATTATACTCGACAAATACGAGTTCGCTTGGAAGCTTTGTCTGGTCAATCATTACAACTTTGTTATCTTTCCAAGCCACCGTCTTTAATGAGAGAATTTTATCTTCCATTTAATTTCAGCTGTCGTCTTCCCTATTTATAATAAATCAAATAATTTCTGAGTAATAGAAGCCAGAAAAATTATTTTGATAAGAATAAAAATAAATGATGCCCATTTGGATCCATTTCATAGACAGGTTTTATATGATATTTGAAATAATTCATTAATTCAGAACGTTTGCTAGAGTCTTTCAATCTATTATTGTAGATATTGGGTCTGAAAGTAGTGTAATTTTGAATCTTCAGATTTAGTTTCGACGCAATATCTTCAAAGTTTTTTTTGCTGAAAAGAATGTTCATGCTTTTTTCAAAGACGGGTAATTCATGATTTTTTATGATGGTAGAATGAGGGTTTTGAGTAGAGATGAAGATCAAACCAGTGTCATTAATGAGTGTGGTCACGTTTTCAAGAACATCTACCGGATTTTCAACATAATAGATCATCTGAGTAAGACAGATCAAGTCATACTTTTTTTCTGATTTGTAATTCTCATCAAAAAATCCATGAAAAACTTTTTTTGAAATTCCATTTTCTATGTTATTTTTATCAACTTCGATCCCAGATGCGTCAATATTTAGTTGATTTAATCTTTCAACTAAATGCCCGTATAATGCACCAACATCTAACGCAGTCCTGAACTTCATATCGGTGTATGCACTTAGATATTTTATGTATTGTAGAGACACAAGATCCCAAAATCGCATTGATATAGTTTTCTTGAAAAAATCCACGTGACTTTTCTTATGGGGGATTACAGAAGTGCGCAATAATGTCTTCTTTTCATTTTGAAAATTTTGGTTAAAAACACAGTAACAGTTGTTACAGATAAAAAAATCCTTTTGGTTTTTTATTAGTTGTGTATCTTCAGCAAGACAAAACCTACATGTGACTTTTTCTGTTTTTTGATCCAAATTAGAGTACCCTAATACTTCGATACATTTCAAATTATCAGGTAATTATTAAGTTAAATGACATTCAAAGAATTTTTTTGATTTGCCCAATACAGAATTGACATTCGATTGAATAAATCAAAAGAAACAAAGATTAATCAAGTTAAGAATAAACTAATTTGTTAATTTGAAAGTTGTATTTTTTGATACCAGTATGGATTTGAATAGTTTGAGAGATGTAAAAGAGGAAGACGTCATAGTGACGTTTGATTATGATTCTCACAGATTGTTATCAGACAACAATATTGTGCATACCGTATCAGACGAGTTTGTGACTAGAATGGATTTAGAGAATATTCAGTCATTTTCTTATAAAATGACCAGATGGTTTGAGGATAAAGAATTTGATGAATTTAATTACGAGGGACTTAATCTAGGAACCATCATTCAAGTAGAATTAAATTATTTTTTAGTTCCATTCATGAAGAAATTTGCTGAAATAGAAAAGATAACAAAAGTCTATTCAAATGCAGAGTATATTTCTTCAAAAGAAATTGAGCCGATATTAAAGAAATTTTGTACCAGATATAAGATAATTGAAAACAGTATGTTGCAGAAAAACGAATTTTATTATGACTCTATTAGTTTTTCGATAAAAATCAGTAATTTAAACATAAACCTAAAAATTTCAAAAGAGAAGTTCTTAAAAATTAAAAGAATTTTTGAAAATATTGTTGGTTCTTACATTAAACAGAAGCCGGTAAATGATAAGCACGTTCTATTGGTGGAATTTGATCCAGCGAGATTCAGTAACTTTTTTGAAAAAACAAATCAAAAAGATATGAGATTGGTCGTATTTAATAGAAGGCGGCCAAGCTTTACTAATTTGAAATCAATAATGACATTAAAGAAGACAAAATCAATTGTGTTTTCAGAAAACACGATTGATAAATCAAGATTTACAGCAGAATACAGAAAAAATGAATTAAAAAACAAGTATTTTGAGATTTTAGAGAAAAATCAAAGCTGCCTAGCAGAGAATTTTGCAATCAATGGTAACTCCTTTTTTGATATAATTAAGGAGCGATTTTATGATCTACTCTCAAGAAGAATATTATTTGTGTTAAGCGAGATAGAACTCACAAAAGCATTATTTGAAAAACTGGAGATAGGTTCGGTGTTAATTTGGTCAGAAATGGGTTTAACGGAAAGAATCGTGATCAATTTTGCCAAGAAAAGAAACATTCCTATTATTTTATTGCAACATGGATATTTTTTTGATGATGAATCAGTTGGAACGTACGAGATGAATCTGTTCCAAGGGGTATTTCCGATAGCGTCTGATCAATTTTTGGTTTGGGGCAATATTGAACGTGACCATCAGATCAGAGCAGGAATTTCCGACAAAATTGTTTATCCTTTAGGTTCGTTATATTATGATGATAAGATTTATGCAGATGTTAAAGAAGAATTTGTCTTATTAGCCACTTCAGGACCAGTAAAAGAAAACGCGTTTGATCTTACAATCAAGACAATTGAAAAGAACATTGAGGCAATAAGACAAGTATCGAAAACGGTTACCAAAAATGGAAAAAAACTAATCATTAAGGTTCATCCTTCACCAGATGAATTTGATCCTTCTAATTTAATCAAATCAATTGATAAAAATATCCAGGTTGTTAAGACTGGGGACATCTTTGAATTAATTAAATCGTGTATTTTACTTGTAGTAATTGACGTATCAACGGTAATACTTGATGCCCAGATTATCGGTAAGCCCATAATATCTGTAAATGTAAAGGATAGTGGATTTGGAATCCCTTCCATTATATCCTCCAACTTATTTCCCTCAGTTGAAATTGATGGATTTGAACAAGCTTTCTTGAAGATCATTAATGATACAAATTTTAAAAAAAACATTATTGATTCCGGGAAAAAATTCTCCAATAATTACATCAATAATTTAGGAAATGCATCTGAAAAAATTATTGAACATATTTCCACATTACATGATGAAAGTAAGCGTTGATTGTTAGTTAATTTGCCAAATAAGAATAATATTCAAAATGAATTTGTGATTCATTGTCATTGTTTGATTATTCTATGATACCGCCTCATTAATCCAAATAACAGTCGATAGATTTTGTATGAAATTTTCTTTCTGACTTTGATGAAAACATAATATTCCTTTGGTTCTCCTCCCCACTTACTTTTATAGAACAATAAGGAATCGGCCTTTTTTGTCGCTGCGTCAATATCAGGCTTGATGACTTCCCCTCCTGAAAAATCATAAATTCTCATATTATTCTCTTTGGCCCATTCTAATACAAACCAATTAAGAATCGAACCGCCAAGATTTGTTTTCTCAGCATAGGAATTGATGACAAAATTAGTATAACAGATACCGTTGAAACAACCCACTCTCATTCCAGAGATAAGTTCGTCGTTTTGAAAAGCAAGGAAAATCTTTTCTATTCCACTTTGATGATTCTTCCAAAGAATTTCAGTTTCGTGATCTATGTCCGTTATTACCAAGCCTTTTGATTTGGTCCATTCCATGTTTAACAAAAAATACTTTTTCAGCTCATCATATGTTTCCAAAACTTTTACCACGATATTTCTTCGTTTGGCCCTATTAACATCACCACGTGCCTTCTTTGAAACATCATTCCAAAGATCATCTTTGCTTTTTGTTAATTCAGTGACAAACGTAATGTGATCAATTTTATGATAATTGTGATCTTTGAATATTTGTTTATAATTCTCTTCGATCATTCTATCGAATGGTGAAGTCTGTCCTTCGATATGAACTAAATCGTATCTTTTTCCAATTTCATCAACTGCTTTAAGAATTTCATTTAATATCGCATTTCTATTCTCAATGATATTCGAATGTATAATTGGACCATAGACCCATATTGCCCTGTTTGTGATGTTTGAGATTAGATCCAGGAAATGACGAAATGTTTTGCTTGAATACATGACAGTAGTTTTTATTATTCGTAGTCCTAATTGGCCAACAATTTCATCATTATTATCAAAAACACGTACATAAACTGGAGTTACATCGCTTGATTTTTGAGAGATGTATTCAAAAGTCTGGAAAAATGTAGAATAATCGCTTTTTTTTAAATTTTCATTCCATTGCGTGGCATCTACAGATGTCAATATTTCATATTTGTAATGCAATCATAATGATGTAAAAGACTTGGGTTTTTAGTTTTTTGTAGTTTCATTTTTGATTTTGATATTTTGTATTAGGTTTTGGATTCAAGGCTTGCAAAAAATGGCTATTTTTATTCCTGATTGATCTTCTTTTTCAGTTTTGCTGGAATTCCAGACCACATCTGGTTTTTGGGGATATTTTTGTTAATAAATGAGTGTGCGGCAACGACAGAATTTTCACCTATAGTAACGTTAGGCATAATTGTGCTGTGAGTCCCGATTTTGCAGTTTTTTTTCAAGATTACTGGCCCTTTTTTATTGTCTATTGTGGAATGAGAATAAATTGAACAGTGAGATCCAATTTGTACATCATCTTCGATTTCAACACCAAACTTGCAATTAATGTAGGTAAACGTTCCAATGTCAAAGTTTTTGCCGGCTTTGAGGTTTTCAGGATATTGCACGACATAGTTGTATTTTGTCATTTTCCCATGCTCGATTTTTGGTTTTTTCCATTTAGTTTCTATATTTTTTTTCTTCATTTTAATACGATATTTGTTTTTGAATTAGTTGTTTATTAAGAGATATTTTTTCTAGGTGTTGGACTATTTTTGTTGATGCGTTTCCGCTTCCATACACTTGTGTTTTATGTCCAAGTTTTCTTTTTGTCATTTTTAACGCCTTGTTGATGCCGTCAATTATGGCAAATTTATCATCATCGACATCTATCACGTTGTGTAATCGCTCTCGGTTCTTTTGTCTAATTCCTATGTTTACCACTGGTGTATCCAAAAAACTGGCTTCAATTATGCCACTACTTGAGTTTCCTACCAACATTACACAATTCTTTAACATTCCCAGATAGTCGCATCGTGGCATCGATGTGACATTCTTAATCAAACCATATCTATTGGCATACTTTGTTAAATTCGTAAAGATTGCGCTATTTCCAGCATCAGAGTTAGGAGAAATCGCCACAACTTGTTTGTTAATTTCAACCAGTGCATCCAATGTATTGATAATTTGTTTTGTGCTAAGGTTCGTCTCCGTGGTTACCGGGTGTTGCAATAATAAAATTACATCTTTATTGAAGTTCACATGATATTTTTTCTCCAAATCTTTTTTTGATGTAATATTATTTTGTATTATTTCATCAAGACTAGATGAGCCAGTTAGAAATACATATTTTGGGTTTTCGCCCATTTTGATTATCCTGTTCATGCTTTTCTGGGTTGCAGCAAAATGAATGTTAGAAATTTTAGTTATCGCATGTCTGGTATATTCATCTATGCCGCCGGATTTATCTCCACCGTGAATGTGTGCATTAGGTATATTCATATGGTAAGCGGCCAAAGCAGAGGCCAGCATTTCGTCTCTATCTCCAAGGATTAAATTTACATCAGGTCTTAGTCTTCTAAAAACTTTGGAAAAAGCAATAATTCCCTTACCTAAAGAAATTGTGACATCATAATTAGTGTCTTTTTGAGGAATCATTGGTATTTTTGCTGCAATAATAAAACCGTCCTTTTTTATTTCCCTGATTGTTAAACCAAACTTTCTAGATAGATGTGAGCCGGTAACAATCAAATGTAGTTCTAATTTTTTATTTGCCAAGATTGCTCGCAATATAGGTCGTAAGAGCCCATAATCTGCCCTTGTTCCTGTTGTAACTACTATCTTTCTTTTAATCAATAAATTAGATATGATAATCTCATAATTTCAATATTTATTTTACCAGACCTGTACCAACTTTGAATTTGGGGTGCCATACGCCGTCTCTATCTTGTTCAAATAATTCCTTATTATACCACTTGTCCATAATTACCCAAAACTCTCTATGGGACATTCTGGTAAATTCGCAGAATTTGTCCACTATTCCTTGATCCAGTTTTCCGTCTGTTTCTTCAATCAATGGGATCATTTCTTCCCTTGTTTTAAGACCGTAACGAATCCATCTAGACGCATTATCTGTAGCTACCGAGTGTCCGTATTTTGGATATTTGAGATAAGGATTAAGCAAATATGGGATGTTATCTATTTGATCATAATTATCTAATGAGCCTTCTCGTTTGTATTCATGCTCAAGATGTCTAAACCCGTATTTTTTTGAAACCTCATAGTTGTGTACCGAATTCCATGGAACAAAATAGCTTAGATAGATAGGGTCTAAACCAAATTTTTTGCAATCTTCTATCGATGGTTGTTTTATTGCTTCTAGATCTTTTTTTGAGATTTCGTTATCTTCAAACCAAATATCCCAAACAGGTTTAGCTACATCATTTAGCGGTTGCAACATAGCAGATGGGGTTTCCTTATCATATGTACCACCATAAGTATAATTGATGTCTTCTCCGTAAACTAGAAGCTTTACCCCTAATTGCATTGACATTCTCACAGGATATGCATACATGAGATAATCCATATACCAGGTAGGAGATCCCAGTTTCTCGAAAGCTTTTTTGAACATTTTTCTAGCTACATTTACGTTAGGATGAAACATGATTATGTCGCAGCCAAAGGAATCAGATAGATTATTGATATTTTTCCAACCTGTTTCTGTCCATTCAATATTGCCTACAGATAACAAGACAGGATTCATGCCCAATTTTTCTTTCATGACATATGTTTGAAAATGAGAATCCTTTCCTCCAGAAACTGCGATTGCACAGTCATACCCATCACCATTACATCCTCGGTATTTGTCACAGAGTTTTTCTAATTGCTTCCATCTTTCCTCCCAATCAGTATGTTTTTGTTTCTCAAAATTAATACACGCATAACAAACACCATCATCATCAAATTTTAAACCAGGTCGGGTGTCAGGCATCAAACATTTTTTACAGTATTTCATATGAAGTAGTTCACAAGATGATGTATATTGACTTTATTATTTTTATGGTAAAAAAGATGCAAATGTTTTGAATATTTCATGCAATTCATGTTTTTTGAAATAAAACTATAGATTCAGATCCAGCATTAACATCGTTAAGATGTCTAAATACATTATGAAAAAGGGATTTATTTTTATACAATATATCAAAAATAGCTATAGAACTTCGTATATCCTCATTAGGTGAATTTTCACGAAAATATGAAAACCATTTTTGATAATTTTCCAATATTACTGAAGAGGATTTTTCCGTTATCTTCTTAAACAAATTATTTTTTACAAGGAAATTTTCTAGCCAGGGAACAGATAGAATTGTTTGGTGTACCGGTGGAAATACAAGATGATAGTCAAAAAATTTTGCGAGTGGAGAAAGGTAGTTTGGGGTGGTTAGAAGAAGATACCCATGCGGATTTAACGCTTTACGCATATTTTGAAAAAATATCAGGAGGTTATCAAATGGAATGTGTTCCACTACATGTAAAGCTGTGATCAAATCAATGTTATTTCCTATTTGTTGTTGAAGAAAGTTTGTGCTTATAGGAGTCACTAAATGTTTTTTCAGGATAGTACTGACGTGTTCAAGATCAAAATCTATACAGGAAACATTCCATGTAGGATTTCTTTTTTTCACTAAACATGAGAATTCTCCAAAACCACCGCCAATATCTACCACTTTGGCATCACGATCCATTAATTTTTCCATAATGTCTAACACTTTTAATTTTTCATCAAAATGGCTACCGCCTTTATTTGATACTAGATCTTCAATTACCTGCTCTTGATCAATAGGTGGTCTTTCATAGATATCATAAAATCTATGAATATCGTTTACATGACATTGCCTTCTTAGTAATACTAGTTGACAATCCATACATTCGATATAGAAGTATTGTGATGACGGTAAATAACCTAAAGCTGGTTGACTGGTGCCACAAAATATAGGTTTTAAATTTCGACTTGCACAATACGGACATTTTTTAATTTCTTTTATGTGCAGATTTGATTCACCATAATCCAATATAAAATTAAAAATTTCTTGAGACTCTAATTTCTTTATAAAATGCTCAATTGAGATTCGATGTAGAGAGTCTATTGTTTGTAATAATTTAAGAAATATTTTTAATCGAAGTGGTCTTGCTAAGTTGAATTGGTTGTTATACTTTCTCTGAGTATCCCAGTAGATTGGTGTTGCAGATTGAATAACTAATTGTGGATTTGTAAAATAAGATGTAAGTGAATCTGCATTAACAACGATTTCTGGCGAAGTTCCCGGTATAGCCCCCAATGGAATGAGATTATGGTTTTTGGTTTTAAAATGAATTAATAGATTTTTAATTAATTCAAAATCGATAATTGGATTAATGGAATTAATAATAAAAATTGGTTTTTTATTACTGATATTTTTTTTCCATATTTTTATCTCATCGATCGACCGCAATATTTTAGAATTCAAATCGTCTTCATTTAATAAACCAAGAAAATCAATTATTACAACTGAATTTGAACAAAAATATTCTAGTCGTTTATGTTCAAACTTGATTATGTTTACAAAATGACCACCATACGTCAAAGCAGAGTTTGTGTTAAGAAGAAAAACCATATTTTTAATAGATGACGTATTTTTTTCTTTCATACTAAACTTCCAGTGACCCGATTGAGTATTTGTTAATTTGTTGATGATTTAAAGGTAGATTCGTAATAACTTAAAAATTTCTTTTCTCTATCTTTTTCAATAAAACGTGGTGGAATAAAATATTCATTGTCCAGATCATGATTAATGCCCACTAATGAATATCTTACTTCTTTAGACAGGTTATTTCCAGATCGATGAATTAAACGTGAATTGAAGATCAATAGCTGTCCTAATTTTAGCTCCATTGTTGTTTTTTGAAATTTCTCAACTTCGCTTTCATCAACAATAAAAGAATATTTTTCGCTTTTTGGATTGCTGCAACTCTGTTTGGCTGTATTCTTATGACTTCCCACACAGACCTCAATCGCTCCATTTTCCTTTGTGGCATTATGAATTAGTGGAGCCCAAGTTTGAACAAAATTACTATTCGGAACATAATAAAAAACTTCTTGATGCCAACCACATTTCTTATTATGAGGATCAAATGGAGGATCAATTCTACACCTA
Source organism: Candidatus Nitrosotenuis chungbukensis (assembly GCF_000685395.1). Taxonomy (GTDB): domain Archaea; phylum Thermoproteota; class Nitrososphaeria; order Nitrososphaerales; family Nitrosopumilaceae; genus Nitrosotenuis; species Nitrosotenuis chungbukensis. The sequence continues at coordinate 28,930 of NZ_AVSQ01000003.1, forward strand.
CTTTGATCAATATACAATGGACTATCTACCTCTCTTTTTAATAGTTGATTTATACATTCTGAAATTTCTTTTTTGGAGGATAATTGTAGAAAGGCAGATGTGGAATATATCGTATCATAAATATCTGCCACGTATTGATGATCAATTTCTTCAAATTTTATCATAGCATCATCAAATTCTTTTCCAATAAAATCAGCTATTGATATTTGCGGATGTATTTTGGATGCTTTTTTTAATTGTGTTAAAATTATCCTGCGTAAGGAATTTTTGAAATTATTTAGTTCGTTTATTTGAAAAAAATCACTAAGTACAAGATAACCGTTTTCATTAAAGAAATCAATTTCAGCTTTATCTAATGTCATATTCTAATAAACGGTGTTTTTTCCAGTAAAAAAACATTATTGAGGAAAATCATTAGTGTCATATCGCATAAGATGGTAGGCATTACGCTTGTTTAGAATTGCAGTACCTACGTCGGTCGTTAGACCAGCTTTAAAATTATATTTTTTTAGTTCTTGAATAATTTTTTTGTTGTAATCTCCATATGGATAACACATTATCAAATCATCACCACTATTTTTTACTATAGAGTGATGAAAGTTTAGGCTTTTTCCAATCTCAATTTTTAACTCCTTTTCGGATAAGGTAGTCAGCCAGTTATGGCTATAACTATGCGAACCAAAATACATACCTGATTCACACATTTCTTTAATCTCGTCTAAAGAAAGATACAGTTCTTCTGAAAAGGCTTGTTCATCAGAAGTGATATATTTTTTGAATAAATATGAAGTGACAATATTACGTAATTTTTGTGGTAAGTCTCTTTGTAGAATTCTTTTTATAAAAATCACATCTTTGGTATCAAATCTATTAGGAATTGCAAGTCTCTCATAATATTTGGAAGGAGAGTCTAGATCGTACTCATCTTTATAGTTTCGAATGAAATGATTGATTTCATTGACAAGAGTTTGCTTATTATTGACATTTGCCAGAATGTGATGAATTTTATGAACATCGAGAATAGATTTCTCCTTTATTGGTTTTGCAGGAGGAAAAAACAGGCCTTGAATTTTAAATTTTTTTAGTAATGGAAATACAAATGAAAAATGATCTTTGAAACCATCATCAAATGTCAGAACTGCCGATTTTGAAGGTATCTTATTTCGGTTATAAATACAATTTAACATTTGATTTGCAGTTATAATATTGAAATTGTTACACAGATAATTGAGTTGTCTCCTAAATCCAATTAATTCCAGCCCTTTAATTTTAGGAAATGAGCTTTTTTGGATCGGTCTAACATAATGATACATGATTATCGTACAAGAATTCATTTCTGGATCCAATCTACAGATTGTAAAGACATCTATTAATTTGCTCTATCTTGATCCGAATCTGCTTTCACAAAATACCAGTTATTAACATCATCAAGAATTTCCTTGTTCGGTACATCCTTGTCCACGGCATTATAAAAAAAGTTAATGTGAGATCGTCTATTCACATCAATTGGATTAAAGACGCTAGGTATTGGCAAATTAAGATCAGTGTTATTGAAAAAGCCTTCCCGTTCAAAATCATCCCTGTAGAATTTACCAGAGCAGAAAAAATCCATAAAATGCCCTTTACCTTTACAATAATTCACCATATGTTGTAGGAATTCACGTTCATAGCCAGATAAGACCACGAGGTCAACTATCCGGATAGCCTTAAGAACTTCATTTTTATCCTCAAACCTCAAAACCGTAAATCCAACCAGTTCATTATTTTTTTCTAATATCATAAAATGATAATCCAGTAAAGGATGCTTCAGGTAACGCCAATCTAAGTATTCCATAGTTCTGTTAACAGTGATTGGAAATTTTTCTTTTACTTTTTCCCAGAATTTCTCATATTTTTGATCCAAGTTAAAAACTCGTTTAAAATCAGGGTTCAAATTGGATACGAAATTAAGTTGATTTTTAGGAATTGTAATGCGGCTGAATTCCTCAACTCTGTTTTTATCTAACAATCCCACATACCGATTTAGGTTTCCAAGATCTTTTCCTCCAGTGTTAACATAGATTTTTTTTGTTCCATCAGAACCGTTTAGAACCATTGAAAAATCGCATAAATTATTTGAATATTGAATTAGTTTTGTCCCCAATCCTTGACCTCGATATCGTTCAAGAGTAAAAAATGAAACATGCCAAAGTGCGGAACGGGTGGAATTTAGTACCTTGAGTTCAACAGGTATTAATCCACAATGAGATGTGATCTCATTTTCATTTTCGTCTAAAACAATGGTTACTCGATTGAATGTATTAAAGGGGTTTTTTTTAAATTGCCAGTCTTGGTGAATCGGGCTGTGTAAAATATGTTTAGAGCCATACGCTTCGTCATAAAACTTTTTAAGATTTTTAGCATCCCCAGCCTCCAGAAAACGGATCAAACTAGGACTAACTCCACATACTTGTATTTGAATTCGATTATATAATTTGTAAATTATTATAACCACAAGACAATCAAAAATCAATGTTCATTGTTGCCGAAATAGGAGTCAATTGGGACGGTGATTTTGAACATGTCAGAATCATGATTGAAAATGCCAAAAAATCAGGTTGTGATGCTGTAAAATTTCAAGCGTTTGATGAAAAACTTGTCAGAGAACACGAGGAGTTTTCACGTCTGCTGAAGTGCACGATAACTGCAGACAACGTAGAACAAGTAAATGATTTAGCTAAGGAGATCGGAATAGAATGGTTTTGTACTCCAATGTATAAAGAAGCCGTTGATTTTCTTGATCCCTTCGTAAAACGTTATAAAATTCGGGAAATGGATGGCCGTGTTTTACTCCAAAATAAAATGTCACCTCTAATTGAAAGAGTTATTGAAACTGGTAAGGAAATAATAATCAGTGCACAGCAATCACCAAAAAATTCAACATACTATCAGTCACCACAGATAAAATGGTTATACTGCGTTCCAAAATATCCTAGCGAGATATCTGATCATGACTTTACACACATAAAGGACTTTGATGGATTTTCAAATCATTGTCCTCATTACTTAGTACCGTTAAGTGCAGCCATATTGGGTTCGAAGATACTTGAAATACACGTTACAATCGATAAAATAAAGAATTTTGTAGATAACGCCGTAAGTTACGATTTTAATGAGTTAGCAGAGCTGATCAAGCTTGTCAGATTATCGGAAAAGATAATCAAATAACGTCATTAGTTTGTTAAACGATTTTTGTATTTTTTCCAATATCTTAAAGTCATTTCTGTGACAAAAAGATCATATGGTTCATCAATATCAATGTTGTATTCGGGTTCATTGATTACAATAGGAGAAATTCTTGGTCCGTAAATAGAATCATAATCAACAAGTGTGTTTCTCCAAAATGCATAAAGAGATCCATTTGGATGATACAACGGCTCCACCTTTTGGCGTATAGAGAATTTTTGGAAATTTTTGTTAAATGGTACAAGTTTTTTATTTCTTATTCTAAAAGATGAGTTTGGATGTAGTTTTACTTTAGATACTGTTACGACTGAAGTAGCATTATTAGTTGAAAGTCTTTTTAATGCTTCGATGATCAGTCGTGTGGGTCTAATTGGGCTAGTTGGTTGGAAAATCATAATCACATCTGGCTTGTAATTCTCCTCATTTTCTAAAAAAGACAACACGTGTTTAATTACATCCACAGTACTAACAAGATCTCCTGATAGTCTTTTAGGACGCATGAATGGAATTTGAATATTTTGCGATTGAGCTATTCTTGCAATGGCAGGATTGTCAGTAGATACAATGATCCGATCAAACAATCTTGAATTCTTTAAGAAATTAATTGTGTGAACGATGAGGGGTTGTCGGTTAACTAGCCGGATATTTTTGTTTTTGATTCCTTTGGAACCACCTCTGGCAGGAATTATAGCCAATACTTTCATACGATGGCTTAACTATTCTAGAATAAAAATAAATTCTAAATGATATGTGTAAATTAAAATACTAATCATATTGTTACTGTTTTGTGCTAGTTGATAAAGAAAAAATACGTGATGACGTAAAAGGGAAAACCATTTTGATTACAGGTGGAGCTGGAAGCATAGGTTCTGAGATTACCCGCGAACTTTTGCGTTTTCCTGTTAAAACAATAAGAGTATTTGATTCGGACGAATACTCATTATACAGATTAAGTAAGAGTGTGGATGATGCCAGAGTCAGATTTCTTCTTGGAAGTATTTTGGATAAGGATAGATTGGAGGTTGCTGGGCAGAATGTTGATATTATAATTCATACTGCTGCTGTAAAAAATATAGAAATAACTGAATTTAATCCGCTTGAAACAATAGATATCAATGTTATTGGACTTATGAATCTGATAAAAATGGCAATGAGAAATAAGCCAAAGAAATTTTTGAACATAAGTACGGATAAGGCTGCGGAGGCTACAACGCTTTATGGATCTACTAAAAGTCTAGGCGAGAAATTAACGACATGGGCCGGGCAGCATGTCACTACTACAAAATTTGCAACTGCGAGATTCGGTAATGTGATGGAGACTAGAGGTAACGTGTTTGAGTTATGGAGAGAAGAAAAAGAACGGGGAAAACCACTGTCAATAACACATCCAGACATGAAACGGTATTTTTTTAATGTTAATGAAGCTGCAAATTTTGCATTATCATGCATATCAGTAATGAGAGAAGGAGAGATTTTTGTTCCCAAAATGAAATTATATAATGTAATAGATTTAGCTAAGAAAATTTCAAACAATTATAAAATTGTAGGAAAAAGAAATGGAGAAAAGATCATTGAGACTTTAATTACTGATGAGGAGATCGGCAGATCAGATACAAAAAAAGACAGATGGGTGATTAGACCCAATAAATTAGGGAATAAAAAGTAAGTTTTGATGCAAGTTTAAGAGGATAATTGCTTATTTGACGAATAAGATAATCATCATAACATTATGAAAGTGAATTTTTCATAACCATTATAGATTGTCGTACTGGATTTTTTCCAGATTGCCATCATTATCACGTAACAAATTTCCAAGTTTATCTTTTTTGAATAAGGCTTTATTTGTAAATTTATCAACTATTGCGTAGAATTCATCTCTAGTAATTTCCATATCATTTAAAAAATCTTCAAAATATTTTTCTGGTATTTTACCTTCATATTGTTTCACTAGTTTTAGGCCTTCTTCCCTATTGATTTTTCCAGATCTGATATCCAAAGATGCATGATCTGTAGCTCTGCCAAATCCATATTTTACCCATTTGAAATAATCATGCATTCCAGTATACTTGGTATCAAGATTTTCCCAATTCGTATAAGTTCCTTCTTTTAGTTCAGGGTTTCGTGAAAAACCTAGTTTTTCTACCGTTTCAAGCTGTTTTTCTATATCATATTTGAAGTATTGACCTAGAAAAATTCCTTTAATTCCTATTTGTCTAATTTCTTCATCAGACGGATACACATAGGGTTTTAGATGTCTTTTTTCTACTCCCAGATTCATCATGATACTGACAGGATTAACTTTATCCAGCCAGAATCCTCCAAACTGTTCTAACCATTTTCTATCTAAAACTTCGGTGACTCCACTACCGCCATATTCCGCTTGCGGATTTTCTCCCCATACTATTAGTGGAATTTTGTATGCTACAGCGACCTGAACGGGAACCGTAAAAATTCCAACATGCTCTGGCCAATTCGCGTCGCCAAGCTCAGTCAGACCATACTTTTCCATTTTACGATAAACCTTTGGATTTGGCGTGAATTCAATATAGTCCACACCTTGATTTTTTAGATTTTCTATATTCTTTCTACCTAATGGAATTAGATCAATAGGTACAAAGTTTACGCATAGAGGATTCATTCCATACAAGTCTTTCATTACATGTACTTGAAAATGTGAGTCTTTTCCACCACTTACTGGTACAATACAATCATATCTAGAACCATCAAGACATCGATATTGTTCTATTAGTTTTTCAAATTCTTTTTTGCGTAGATTCCAATCAATTTTATCCTTTTTTTCAGCCCATACGCATGCGTCACAAATACCTTTTTCATTAAAACGCAACCCAGGTTTGGTATCAGGGTAAAGACATTTTGTACAATATCGCAATTCCATTATTTGTGATAATAGTAGGTATTTTAATTTAGAGGTATACAAATTAGTAGTATCAATCTAATCTTAAACTATTTGCGCAATATTTGAGCGTCCATTACTTTTCTGATTCCGTCCTCAAGCGATATTTGTGGGTGATATCCTAAAAGTTTTTTAGCTTTTTCTATATTCGGAACTCGTTTTAATATTTCATTTCTGTTTCGTTGAGATTCTTCAAACGGAATAAATTTTATCTTACTTTTTGATTTAGTAATCGATATTATTTTGGTTGCCAGATCTTTGATGGAAATTGGTTCACTATTATTGCCTATGTTAAAAGTTTCTCCATCACCATCATTCAAAACTTTGGAAAAAGCATCGGATACATCAGACACATAACAAAATGATCTAATTTGGGATCCATCTCCATGAATCATGATATCTTGATTTGATAATGCTTTGTTAACAAATTCTGGTAAAACCCAATCGGTAGCTTGCTCATCTCCATACACATTAAAAAGACGAAATATTGTATAACGAAGTCCATAATTTCTTGAATATGCTTTAATGTATTCCTCAGCAGCAAATTTACTTATTCCATAGGTTGTAATCGGTATAGGCTTGTCATTTTCTTCAATTGGAATTTTTAATGGCTCACCATAAACTTCAGATGATGAGGAAAAAATTATTTTTTTCACATCGTTTAATCTGCAGGCTTCCAATACATTTTTTGTTCCACCTAGGTTGGTATCTAATGTCAAGACTGGGTTTTTTTCAGTATTTACAACTCCAAGTGTAGCAGCCAAATGAATCACATAGTCACAATTTTTTATTGAGTTTTCAACTAGTTTAGAATCTTTAATATCGCCTTGAATAAAATTAGTTTCAGAATTTCTTTTTTTAATGTCAAAAATTGTCATATTATAATTTTTTTCCAGTTTTTTTACTATGGCATGGCCAATGAATCCTGAACCGCCAGTTACAATAACGGAGGTTATGAAACTACACCTCTTATTTTAAATGAAGAAAATACATTAGTCATCACATCAGCCAGAATCAGGTCGGAGTTCATAAGTGTATTGAATTAATTTGAATCCTTTTTTCTTAAAGAAATTAATTAGTGATGTATTTTTTGGATTGCAGTTAGCAAGATATCTTTTTCGGGGATTTAATTTTAAAAGTATTTCATAACAATTATTACAAATTTGTTTCGTTGGAAAGCCTTTCCTAATATGAATTCCAATTTCATTTTGTTTTGTAAGATAAACAGAACCACATTTTTTACCATCATAATACGCAACATACCATTTAGAATAAGGTTTGGACATTACAAATTTTACATGTTCATCATAGGTAGGCATTTTGATGTGTGAGATGTTAACAATCGGATCCCTTTCTTCTAGAAGATCAAATAGAAATCGTAAATCTGATTTTTTGATTTTTTTTAACTGTACAGAAGTCAATTCCACATGCTGTTGTAATGTTTATTTTTTATATGTTTAAGTCAATTAATTAGAAAATTTATTAACTAATTTGATTATTGTCGTGACGTCTTCTTCAGATAGATTCGGATGGGTGGGAAGAGAAACAATTTCTTGTGCCACCTTTTCGGTTGTAGGTAAGTGTTCTTTTCTTCGATAAAGAGTCATCATATGAATTGGTTTGTAATGAATGCCCGTTTCCACTCCATTCTCGTACATTTCACCCATGAATTTGGTCCTATTTTTTACTCTAATCCAATAGAAATGATATGAAGAGTTCAAATCTAGTGGCATTTTTTTAGCTAGAGAGATTTCTGCAAAGTATCTTTTTGCTACTTCTTTTCTTTTTTTATTATTTTTTTCTAACTTTTTTAATTGTTCTATTCCAATTGCAGCAGAAAATTCATTCATGTAAAAATTCCATCCTAGCTGATCAACGTCATAAATAGAATTTTTTCTATTAGATATGCCGCACCATCGTTTTGATTTTAGTAACGGTTCAATAGATTCGGGTTGTGAATTAATTGTTATTGCTCCTCCTCCAGGAGTTGCAATGTTTTTTGCTGGGTGGAAGCTAAAACAGACTAGTTCTGAATGACTACCAATTTTTTTGTCGTTATATGATGTACCGGCCGCATGTGCGGCATCCTCTATCATATGAATACCGTGTTTTTCAGCCAAAATATTCAGCGAGTTGAGATCGCACGCCAAACCCGCAAAATGTACTGGTAGTATTAGTTGAGTTTTTTCTGTAATTACATCTTCTACGGCATGAGGATCAAGACACAAGGTATCAGGGTTTATTTCTGCAAATTTTGGTATGCCACCATTGTAAAGTATTGAGTGGGCAGTTGAAACAAATGAAAGGGATGGAAGAATTACCTCTTTGTTTTTTATGTCCATCATAGATAACGCCAAGTGTAATGCGGCAGTACCGCTATTCACAGCAATACAAGATTTTGAATGAACATATTTGCTAAACGACTGTTCAAATTTTTGGACAGAGCCAGTACCAGCTCCGGATGCCCAAAAATGACTATCTAGTACCTTCTTAACTGAGATTTGTTCTTGATCATCAATAACTGGATCAAATAGCTTTATTCTTTTTTTTGGTTTCATTATTCTTTAACTCAAACGTGTATTGAATTAATTTAAAATTATGTTTTTCAAAAAACTCCATAGATTCTTTATTCTTTGGATTAATATTTGCCAGGTATCGTTTTGTTGGACTTTTTTGTATTAGTATTTCAAGTGCCTTACTTCCTATTCCTTTATTTTGGAACTTTTGTAAAATCCATATACCAATTTCATTCTGAACCGTTATAGAAATCGAGCCTGCTCGTACAGAATTAAAATAGATAACATACCAACGTGAGTATGGAAAGGATTTTACAAACTGTTTATGCTCGTGATAAGTTGGTAAGCTTTTATGCGAAATAAAACTTTTAGGATTTCGTTCTTTAAGTAATTCGTAGAGAAATTTCGAGTCAGAGCTTTGAATTTTTCTTAATCTTATTCTAGCCATGTTTTAGCTTGGTAGTATGCTATATTTCATTTTTTTAATAAATCTCAACAGATTATAATTAATATCCTTTCAAGATAACTCAAATAGTGAACATTTATAATAAAACGGGCATAATTATTCAAGCTCGCACTGGTTCATCGAGATTTCCTAATAAGATTTTTAAAAAAATTAACGGCGTTACGGTCATTCAATCCCATGTAAATCAATTAAAACATTCCAAATTCTCAGACTGTTTAATTGTAGCAACTACTGACAAACGTGTAGACGATACAATAGTACAGTTTGCCATAGAAAATAAAATAGAATATTTTCGTGGAGATGAGAATGATGTGTTAGATAGATATTATAACTGTGCTAAGAAATTCATGTTATCTAACATCATCAGAGTTAGTAGTGATGCTCCCTTAATAGATCCAAAAATTTTGGATCAGACAGTGAAACATTATTTGAATGGCAATTATGATTATGTAAGTAATTTTTATCAGAAAACATTTCCAATTGGTACCGAAGTAGAAATTTTTTCATTCAATGCTCTGAAAGATTGTTGGAAATTAGCAAAAAAACCTTCAGAGCGAGAACATGTAACTCCATACATCTATAATAATCCAGAAAAGTTTTGTATCGGTTTTATTAAACATGATGAAGATCTTTCCAACCTACATTGGACTGTCGATAGAGAAGAGGATTTGACTTTTGTTAGAGAATTATATTCTCGTATATCAGATAGACCAATATTATTATCAAACATACTTGACGTATTAAATAAAAATCAAAATTTATTACAAATTAACTGCCATGTAAATCCCAACGAAGGATATCAAAAATCACTAAAAAAGGATCAAAGTGCTGAGAACGGTACATTATAGAGACAACGTATTTTGTCCTCATTACAATCATAGTTCAACATGAGCTCAGGTCATAAATGTATGATAAATCAAAATTTTATTACAATTTTAAGAAGCATCTTATCAGCTCATTTACTGTTAATTTTCTTCAAATGTTCAGATGCAAGGCCGGATAAGGATTCATAGTTATCATCCATGTACTTGGATAGTTTTTCATCTGTTATGTTGACATCGGTAAGAAATCCACCGTAAAAAAACTCAATACTAAAACTTAACTGTACTCCAGCAAAATCAAAATCGAATGAATTTTTTTCGGTGTTATTGATATATTCATTCAAATCTTTTGGGTTAATTTTTTTGTTAAGTGAATTTTTTATTACTTTGGAAAGGTCATCAACATTTTCTACCTTTGCCACTGAAGGAACATCTTCATACATTACGTTGCCTAAAACAACAGATGGTTTTCCATAGAATGCGGCCTCTAGGCCTGCAGTACCAGTTATTACTACAACCAGATCTACTTTTTCCAAAATTTCATCGCTTGGCATATTTATTGAAATTAGACGTACATTAGGAATATGAAGAATTTCTTTATAGAATGACAATTCTCTGTACCCACGGATATTCATCAACGGGTGCTCTTTTACTACGAGTGTATAATCGATAGGAATTGATTTAGAGATGTGCTTGATAACTTCTAGTTGGTTTGTAAGGAAAGGGGCATTTAATGTGTATGAGCCTTCTGGCTGTACATGTAATGGAAAAAAAATCAGATGCTTGTAATTATCTAGATTTTTTAAAGAATGTTTTTCAAGGTACCAAGATCTATACTTTTCCACCAGATTCAACCATATTGTAAAGAGAAGAGCCTGAATTCTGTTTCTGCCAAAGTAGGTGAAATATTCCGAATTCATATTTCTGTGCGATAAATATTTTAGAGCGGCTTTGATTAAGGCAACTTTGTTGGTCAAAAATTTACTTTTATAGTCCACTACTTCTTTGTAGAAATCTTTTTTCTTTAGATAAGATTGAAGTTCTTCAAAGCTCTTAAAATTATGGATTGATAAATCAGAATTATTATTCTTGGGCAGCTTGTCGTATTCTTCAGAAATTACACACCTTTTAGATAGTCCTCTTGCCAGACCTAAGAGCAGTATTTTGATTTTTAATTTTTTGCAAATCAGATAAAAAAGATAATCATAGTGGAACATAGGCATCTGTATAATAAGAAAATCTGGCTTTACATCAGACAATATCTTCTCAAAAAGCCTACATTCGTTTTCTAAAATACATAGAATCTCTTCTTTGGTGAATTTATGAAAAAAATCTACGTCTTTGGAAAAATATCTCTCATTGATTGCCAAATTCCACAAATTGACATCATATCTTTCTTCTATCTGTTTTAGATACTCCATATCTGGATTCTTTAATTTTTTAGATGCATGATCCTGAAAAAACCAAATGCTTTCAAATTTTACTATTTTTTGACTTTCTAGGAACTTTTTTTTGGCTACAGTGACATCGGCTATGGCATGTATTTCAAATTCACTTTGTTTTTTTATGAAATTAGCTAAGCAAAAATAAAGTAGATCGTCATTTATAAAGAAAAGTAATTTTTTCATTCGATAAAGTTCATCCTGAGATTAATAAAGTTAAAGAATTATTTGTGTTTATCAATATTTCTAACATCAGATATAGAGTTCAAAAAATTCCGATACGGAGTTTACGAGATAGTTTTTTTCTTCATCATTCATGTTTGGATATATTGGCAACGTCAACACCTTTTTAGATATCTGCTCGGTCACAGGCAAGTAACCCTCACCAAGGTTAAACCTTGTTTTGTAGTAATCGGTAAGATGAATCGGAGAAAAATAGACCTTTGAAAATATCTTTTTACTTATGAGAAATTTTTGCAAATCGTCTCTTGTTTTTTGATCATTAAGCATTATTGTATACATTTGATAGATGTTGTTATAATTATTAGAATCATAAGGAAATTTGATATGATCAGAGTATTTCGATAATTTAGACGAAATATATCGTGCGTTTTCTTTACGCATCATAATTATTTTATCCAATTTTTGTAATTGGCTTATTCCAAGTGCAGCGGTAATTGAAGACATCCTCCAATTATATCCTAAAGAGAGATATTCAGGATCAGAGGCATTATTAAAATAAGAAACGCGATCTAATCTTCCATGCGATCGTAGCGACTTTATTCTTTCATAAGTTTCTTTTGAATTAGTAACAATTGCTCCACCCTCACCTGTTGTCAATACTTTGTTACCACAGAAACTGAATATTGTAATGTCAGCAAAAGAACCGGTTTTTTTACCATTAACTGAGGAGCCTAACGCTTCTGCAGCATCTTCAATTAATGTAAGATTATTTTCTTTTGTAACATTGCTGATTTCAGATATTTTACATGACAGACCTCCATAATCCATTGGTATCACAGCTTTGGTTTTAGGACTAATTTTATTTTGAATTGATGCTGGATCAAGTCCAAAATTATTTTCTTCAATATCCGCAAATATGGGATTGGCATTAACAAAGAGTACAGAATTTGCTGTTGATATGAATGAAAATGACGGTACGATAACTTCATCGCCACTTCCAACTCCATACGCCAGTAATGCGGCGTGTAATGCGGATGTTCCAGAGTTTAATGTCAAACAATAATCACATCCAATGTAATCAGCTATCATTTTTTCAAATTCTTCAATTTCAGGACCTATTGCCCAATGCGTTCCTCGTTTGATAACTTTGGTTATTAAATTTACATCATCGTCATCGGTGTAAACTTTGTAAAGTGGTATAATCCAATCTTCAGGATTGCTTGTATTCATGATTTTTTTTCTAACTGCTACTATTTTTCCTTTCTTAGAAAGCGCAGCACGATATAACCCATCTTACAAAATTATGAAGTCCATGGCAAATTTCTAGCCAGAAGTTGTTGTAGTCTCTTAATATCATCATTATAGAATTCTATGAGAAAATTTTTATCAGATTCGTTCAACTTTGGCTTAGTTTTATTCAGATCCCTCAAACGTTTGTATGTTGATGTTCTAATACGTTCAGGCAGAAGAGAGTATCCTATTCTCTTTATTAGTGGATTTTTGAGAAATTTCATCGTGATTGGGTTAGGGGTATAGTATTCATTATATCGTTCATTTTTTACAGTTTTAATTACCATATTAGGTACTCCCAAAAACTCCAAAACCTTTCCGAGATGATAATTAATATCATTAAAGAACTCTTCATAAATTAATATTAACACTTGATGCGAGCCAAATTTTTTCAGATACCGGTCTACTTGATTATGGTATAAACCATATACTAATGGATTATCATGTTCTAGATTCATTTCATCTAATTTTTCCGCATCTTTGTGGATTTCCTCACTGATGGAGATTCCAGATTCAATTGATTTTGATAGATAGTGAGAGTATGCTCTATCAACGGGGTTTCTTAACATAATTATGATCTTTGCGTTAGGGATTTGTCGGTAAATTTTTTCGTGGGAGAGTGGATCTCTCAAGTATTGAACACTTGCATCTCCGATTATTTTTTCATCTTTGACATTTTTAAATAAATCCAAGTATTCCTCTTTTGTAAGAGATCTTTTGGGATTCAGTCCTCCAGGAATGGAGGAAAAATAAGCAGGCTCTTTTTCTTTTGGCAGGTAAATCCCAGGCTGTTGTTTTAGATAGGAGTAAAGAGAAGTAGTTCCAGATTTCATAGCTCCAACAATAAAAAAATTAGGCCAAATTTCCACGATATTATCACAAAAGTACTATATTAATTCTTAATTTAATCATGTTTTATTCTTACAATATTCGAAAGTCTTCAGCATATGAAAAATTATTCAAAGTGAATTATTCCATCTCCTTTTAAGACATTCTCTTTTGACTTTTTTCCGTTAACATTTTGTAAAAATCTAGCATCAAGACCACGAACTCTATTACCTGGCCTTAGAACATCAAAATTAATGCCTTCCACTAGCAAATCACCTTTTTGTATGTTGGTCAGCGCTTGCAATGAGCGTGTAGCAAATTGTTTTAGTTCCAATTCTTCTGGAAGTATTATTTTTTCACCATGTCCTTTTGCAAGTTCTGCTTTGCGTATTGTACTAATCATGAGTTTAAGTTCATCAGGACTAAGGGCAAACATATGATCTAGTCCAGATAATGTTTTATCTATTGTAAAATGTTTTTCTATTATTGTAGCTCCTAAGCCAATAGCTGTCAAAGGAGCAACAATTGGATCTATACTGTGATCTGAAAGACCCACAGGCAGGTTATAACGCGATTTTATTTTTGGAATGGTTGACAGATTAAGTGCTTCAATCGGACATGGATAACATGAGGTACATTGTAGTAAGGACACAGATGATTTGGAATTTTTCAGAATATTAACAGCAAAATCAATATCATCATAGGTACTTGCACCTGTCGAAACAATTACAGGTTTGTTTGTTTGTAAAAGATATTCCAATAATCGTACATGGTTAATTTCGTAAGAGGCAACTTTGTGTATTGATACATACGGATTAATTTCTTTTGCATCCCTAACAGAAAAAGGGGTTGACATGAAAAGTATGTTTTTTTTCTTTGCGTAATTATAGAGTTCCGGAATCATTTCATAGGGCATCGCGTTATTTTCAAAAAGCTCGTTAATTTCCACTGAAATTCCTTTTTTATCAAGATAGTCACTTTTCCCCGCATTATGAACATATGTTGTCTCAGAGCGAAAGGTTTGAAATTTAACTGCATTAGCCCCGCAGTCAGAAGCTATTTGTATTAACTTGAGCGCTTGTTTGAGATCTTCCTCATATGTTCCACATTTCCAGTTAGAGCCAGCTTCTGCTATAACAAAGATCTTGTCTGTATTACCTTGAAAAAAATCCAACAAAATACACAATAATCATGCAAATTTAAAAATTTGGAAATTAGAAATATTAAAAACACATTGAATTAAAGGTGAACGTTGTGATAGTGTGTTACAGACTGTTACTATGTTGACCTAAGTGTTACTTCTCGCTCCACTTTTTCCAATTATAATCATTAAATTCAACATTAATCATTTCATTGTCATTAGGTCTCCATGCAATATCAGCTAGTGCCAAGACGATAGATTTTTTGTCATTAATGTTAATGTGTGCAGACGGAGTTCCCTTAGGAATTGTGACCAAAATAGGACTATCTTCACTTGACTCGATTTCCTGATAACTTCCATCTTCACATTTAACGACAAAGACCACCTTTCCCCTTATACAAACAAAGAAGCTATTTCGTTTAGTATGAAGATGAGGTCCCTTAATTTCTCCTGGATTTACCGACGAGGCATAAACCATCTTAGGATCAGATTCGATTATGTTATCCCAATCTCTCCAAATGACAGTAAGTGAACCATTAACATGTCCATCTCGGGTATCTTTTGTATCATGTTTTTCTAATTTGATAGATTTTACAGTATTGTTTTGCATAAGTTATCAATACGAGTCATGTTATTAAATTCGTTACACTTTTGTGTGTTTGCCTGAAAGGTAATTAATGATCAAAAGATCAAACACATACGAGGCAACGTAATAAAATGAGGGTTTTAGTGACAGGTGGTTTGGGATTTATTGGAAGCAATTTTATTTTAAGAATAATTGACAAATATTCTGATTTTAGCATCATTAATCTCGATGCTTGCTTACCAGGATCTAATAAGCAGAATCTTAACGAGTTAAAAATTAAGAATTATTCATATGTTAAAGGAAACATAACCAATAAAAAATTAGTTGAAAGATTAGTCTCAAGAGTAGACGTTGTAATAAATTTTGCAGCCGAATCCCATGTCGATAGGAGCATCGTAAATCCTCGCCCATTCATAGATTCTAACATAATTGGTATTTACACTATTCTTGAAGCAATAAGAAAACACAAGAAAAAACTCATACAGATATCCACTGACGAGGTTTTTGGTAGCCTCAAATCCCAAAGTGCACACGAAAAATTTCCTTTCAATCCTTCCAGTCCTTATGCCGCATCTAAAGCATCAGCTGAAACATTGGTTAAATCATACACAACAACTTACGATTGCGATGCAATTATAACAAGATGCACTAACAATTATGGTCCACGACAGTCGCCGGAAAAACTTATTCCAAAAACAATATTACTTGCAGAGAAAAATAAAAAAATCCCAATATATGGAACCGGTAAAAATATCAGAGATTGGATATTTGTTCTAGATCACTGTGACGCAATCTTACGTGTCTTATTTAAAGGAAAAAAAGGCGAGTCGTACAACATCTCAGCCCAAAATGAGATCGATAATTTGACAATTGTAAAAAAAATCCTAAGCATCATGAAGAAACCAAAAGGTCTCATCCAATTTACAAATGATAGGCCGGGCCATGATTTTCGATATAGTTTAGATTCAAGTAAAATTTCCAGTAATCTAGGCTGGAAACCATCACATAGTTTTGAAGAAGGGCTCAAACATACAATAGAATGGTATCTTGAAAACAAAAAGTGGCGTAAAAATATCCCATCAAAAGAGATCAAGACGATTTCTTGGAAAACTAGATAAGATAATTAGGATCTTGAATATCAATTGAAAGGAATAATCTTACATGGTGGTCATGGAACCAGATTAAGACCACTTACTCATACAGGTCCAAAACAGCTTTTACCAATTGCAAATAAGCCAATGTCACAATATTGTTTGGAATCACTAGTTGATGCTGGAATTTCCGATATTGCGATAATTATTGGTGGCATAGGCTCAAACAAAGTTCAGGAATACTATGGGACCGGAGAAAATTTTGGTGCAAAGATAACATATGTCAACCAAGATCATCCCAGAGGCATCGCTCATGCAATACGATTGTGCAAGGAATTTATTGGAAATGATAAATTTGTTGTTTTTTTGGGAGATAACATATTAAAAAAAAGCATTGTAGAGTATGTTTCAAAATTTAAACAAACAGACGCCACTGCATCCATTTTATTGTGCGAAGTGAATAATCCTACACAATTTGGAATTGCGGATGTAAAAAACGGCATTATAACAAAGATTATGGAAAAACCAAAGAATCCACCTACAAATCTTGCTGTAACTGGAATCTATCTTCTTACTCCAACAATATTTGGCATAATTGATAGACTAAAACCATCTTGGAGAAATGAATATGAGATAACTGATGCTTTGCAGATGCTTTTGCAGGAGGGGCATAAGATCATCTACAACATGGTCACAGATTATTGGAAGGATACCGGTACGCCTCAAGACATAATTCATGCTAATGAAGTTATCTTAAGGAGTACAGAGCCTTACTTTCATGGAATAAAAGAAGACAATGTATCAACTATGGGCAACATTATGGTTGGGGAAGGAACTATAATTAAAAACAATTCAAAGATAATCGGACCTGTCATCATAGGTAAAGGATGTGTGATTGATGCAGCATCAATAGGTCCAAACATCAGCATTGGGGATAATTCAAAATTATCAAAATGTAGCATTGAAAACTCGATTATTATGTCAGGGTGTAACATTGATGGAGATTTTAAAATAAAAAATAGCATCATTGCTTTTAATTCAGAGATTACGATGACCGATAATACCGACAGCAAGATATTTCTTTTAGGAGAAGGAACGAAGATTTCACTTTAAATTGTCAGAAAACAAGCCATTAGTCAGCATAATAATTCTAAATTACAATGCAGGTGATTTATTGTTGGATTGCGTACAATCCGTGTTTAAAACAGACTATACGAACATAGAGTTGATTGTTGTAGATAATGCTTCAACAGACAGCAGTCACTTAAGATGTAAAGAGAGATTTCCCAACATAGTTTTGATAGAAAACAAAGGTAATCTTGGATACTGTGAGGGAAATAATGTAGGAATCAGACAAGCAGCCGGCGATTTCATAGCAATTCTTAATCCAGATACAATAGTTTCTCCAAAATGGTTGCAAGAATTAATTTCTGCATACCGGGAAGTTGGAGAGGGACTTTATCAGCCAAAGATACTTTCACTTTATGAAAAAAATGTAATACAGAGTACCGGAAACATGATTCATTTGTTTGGCTTTGGTTTTGCGCGAGACAAAGGTGTTTTAGATAGCAACCAACATAGTGAAATAGAACAAATAGGCTATGCATCCGGTACCTGCCTGTTTACATCAGCAAATGTACTCAAAAGAATTGGTCTTTTAGATTCATTTTTGTTTTTGTATCACGATGATCTTGATTTGGGTTGGAGGGCTGCACAAATGGGCATAAAATCATACTATGTACCATCTGCGATGATTTATCATGTAGAAAGCTATAGTCTAAAATGGAGCTCAAAAAAATTCTTTTGGCTTGAAAGGAACAGACGATATTGTTTGTTAACCCATTATTCTATGCATACTTATAAAAAAATGAAAATATCTTTGATGTTAGTTGAAATGATGGTTTGGTTATTCTATCTGTCAAAGGGGTTTCTCGGGGCAAAGATAAGAGCAGAGATGGATATTAAGAGAAATCGGAAGTACATTGAGAATCGATACAAGGAATTAGAAGAAAAAAAGACAGTACCAGATAAAGAACTGATAAAACTTTTTCCTGACGAGATTTTTGTTCCAAAAAATGTTTCAGGCCAAATAGGCAGCAATACCTTCAACTCGATTATATCTAGGCTTAGCAAGAGAGCCAAGCGTTCAATTTTATCCTAACTAGATAATTTTTCAGAAACTACCATTGCTATTGCAAGTTTTTGTTCGTGAGATATCGATATTAGAAAGGAGTATTTTGTTTTATTATTTCCTCTTAGATTTACAACCGGTTTAGATTTGGAATAAGATGTTTCAATATCCAGCATAGATATTCGGTCATCGATTGCTTTTTTTACTGCCTCTTTAATTGCAAATTTTCCAGCAAAGTGTTCATATGGGTTTTTGTACTTTAAGCAATATTGTATTTCAGATGGGAGAAATAACTTCTTATAAAAATTCGGTTTGGTCAAATACGGTATTTTTTTAAACTGATCCACATCCGCGATGTCGATTCCGATACCAATTTTTTCTAACATAATAAAACACTATTCCGAGTCTTCTCGTACTATAACCTTGGCAAGTCCATCAACGAGACACTTTCCAAGCTGATTATATGCAGAGGTTTTGATCGTTATTATTTTTGTCGAGACACTCTTGTCAGTTACCTGTCCTTCAATTGTTACGATATCTCCCATAAAACAAGGCAATTGAAAGTTCAATGTTTGTGAAAAATACAATGCATTTTGACCAGGAAGATGCATTCCAACGAGTCTTGAGAAAAAAGATGCAAGCAGCATTCCATGACACACTCTTTTTCCAAACGAGGTTTTTGCTGCATATACTTGATCCATATGCAGTGGATTATAGTCGCCAGATATTTTAGCAAACCCATCCAGCATTGATTCGTCCATAGTAACGGTAAACTTTACTTTTTGACCAACTTCGATATCATCAAGTTTGTACGATGTAGGCTGCTCAGTCATTTAAAATTGCCCCGTGATTTTTGAGATGTCTTTTGATATCGGCTATTTTTTTTACGTCCATTGCTTCATTAATTGTAAACTTTACCTTGAATTCAGTCTCAAGCTCATAAAGCAGAACATAGCCCTTAAAAGATGTCCAATTCTCAATGGATTCAGGTCCTGATTCGTCATTAATAGTAGAAGATTGTACATTCATCACCTTTGCTACAAGATCATATAGTTTCTTTGACATTATTCAACACTAACCATGAGAAAGTCCGGAATTGTAAATTGTGTTTTTGACTGATAAATCCAATAATCTCCATCTTTTTGAAAGCCACAATTTGGTAAAAACTCCTCAATTGGTTTATTTTTTTGCGATGGAATAAATTGCGCTTTTATTCGCTCAATTTCATTTTCTTTTGCTTTATTTATGATGTATCCGAGGATTCCTTTTTCCACTTCTCTTCCCATGACTCTGCAGCTTAAAAGAAATGTGTCGATAAACCATTCTTTGGGATTTTCCTTGCGCACAATAAAGACTCCAGTAATACCATTGTCACCAAATTTATCTGTCACTTGTGCACACCCAACAACATACCTGTCATCTTCAGAGAGTTTTTTGATGTCGGATTCCTGATATCGTTTTGTTGTAAGGTTGAACTGATTTGTCTTTAATGTGAGTTGAGATATTCTTGGAATTGTAAACTCGTTGGCGTTTTTTATCAGTACTTTAAGATCTAAATTTTTCAGGAAACTTTCCAGATCTGGGGCAGACTGCTCAAGATCACTTCTTTTGCGCTGTTCAAGATACATTTTTCCTCGTTGTGCATCTTCATCCGTTATACTTAGAACACTAAACTCGTTCATTTTTTTAATGGTTTGTGCATATTGTGATGGGTCTTGCGGTAGATCAACGGTCAGAATTTGCGGCATGTTTATCCTCATATATTCCCGGTTTACTGGATCATCATCAAAAAACACCATGCTATCTGCTCCTATATTCAGCTCATTTGCAATTTCTTTCATGTTTGATACCTTGTCATTCCAGTTTATTCTAATTGATGCAAAATGTTCTTCTCTAAGAACCATGTACGGATGCTCTTTTATGACCTTCAGCGCCTCATCATAGTTGTTTTTGCTGTTTATTGCAAGAATTATTCCACGTTGATAAAGTGAAAGCAAGACTCGTTGGAATTCCAAATACGAGTTTCCGGGTGGCTCTGGTCCCAATCTAATTCCATTGAATCCATCTTCGCCTACTATTCCTCCCCACAGTGTATTATCCAAGTCCAATATGATGCATTTTTTTGAAAGGCCTAAGTGACCGACTACATATCCTATCAAATCATTTGCTAAATACGGGATGTAGTCAAGTGAGATTTTCATGTCGCCAAAGAGAAACTGCTTGTAATCAAAAATATTGTCTTCACCATACTGTGAAACAAACCCATTGAAATCGTAAATGTAAATAGAGTCAGAGTTTGCAAAAGAGTCAATCAACCTACTATTAAGATCTTCAATCATTTTATGTAAGCCATATTCAGTTTTTGTTTCAAATATTCCATGTGGTGAATATGTTGGAAGAGGAAAATTCGCTATAACCAATTTTGATTTTGTTTTACTGGTAAAAGCGTTAGCCAGATTTTGTATTTCTTTTACCTTTTTTTCGACAAAACTTCGTCTTTCTGATGCAGATATGGAATATGGGAAATGAAAAAGATTTCCTAAAATGTTTCTTGTATCTACGATCAAAAATGTGAGGTCGGGAGAAAATTTGTACACATTGCTTTCATGATTTAGAATTTCCTGGTTGTATTGATTATATCCACCCACGTATGTAATACAGTCAATATTTTTTTCTGCAGATTTTACTCGCATGGCTTCTTCAAGACCATTGATAGTAAAGCTGCAAAGAATCCCTATTCGTATTTTTTTCCCAAAAGTTCTTCCTGTAAGCTCGCTGGCTTTGTTGATATAATACGATAATTTTTGTTCAATGGTCATAATTCGCTGTATTGTGTTTTCTCAATAAGCATTTGTATTAATTATTTATTACGACTCAGGGCGATTCCTCAGAAAGGTTTTAGACAAAGAGTTCCACTTTATGCAATATATACTCATGAAAGATGAATTGGATGCTTTTTCTACAAATGAAGCAGAAATTTTGGAATATTATGGCCTGCAAGGAAGCTTTGGGAAGATAAGGCTACGACTCAAGTTTCTACGAATGTGGATATTACATTCTCTTGCATATTTATCACCAGATTCCGGCTTTGCGATTAAAATGCAACGATCCAGAGGAGTCAAAATAGGAAAAAATTGCCATTTATCACCATATGTTCTAATAGATTTACTGTATCCACAACTAGTAAAAATTGAGAACAATGTCACAATTGGTAGCAACACGTTGATTTTTGCACATTCCAATCCAACTGCAAATCTTTTTTTAAAAAAACAATATCCAAGAAAAATTGATCCTGTAAATATCAAATCGGGTGCAGTGTTATTCCCAGGATGCATAATAACTGCCGGTGTCACAATTGGCGAAAATTCGATGATAGGTGCAGGCAGTGTAGTTTCTGAAGATGTTCCAGATTATTGCGTTGCTGTAGGAAATCCGGCACGGGTAGTAAAAAAGATTGATCATTAGAATTTCGATTGGTCACATTATGATATTTTGTGGTGACATAAGTTGAATTTGTTAGGTATTGATTTTGAGGATTGGTTTCATCCAGAACTAATTCAGCGTCATATAACAGACAAAAACAACAAACCAACTGTAGTACAAGGCATAGACAAAATACTTGATTGGTTAAGAAAAAATGATACCTTTGCTACTTTTTTCACGGTTGGAGAGTTACTAGAATCAAAACCTGAATTGTTAGACAAAATACTGGGAAATGGACATGAGATTGCATTTCATACAATGCATCATACGAGGCTAGATGCACCAAATTTTAGAGAAAAATTTGATGAAGAGATCAAGAGGTTTGCGGATTTAACCAAAGGAAAGTCGCGCGGATTTAGAGCCCCAACCTTTTCAATGAGCCATTACACATCGTGGGCAATCGATATACTGGCTAAAAATAATTACCAATACGATAGCAGTATTGTTCCAGCAAAAACCAAGTTATACGGAATTGCTAATGCCGAAACAAAACCATACAAAATTTCAAGTGGGAAATTGGAAGGGGGCGATCCTGGCGGAAAAATATTAGAATTTCCTCTGCTCACTACAACAATATTTGGGAAAAGAATTCCGGCAGGAGGTGGGTTTTATCTAAGGTGTCTCCCATTAAGAATTATCAAAAAGGCAATTAGGAACTGTAACAAAGAGAATGCTCCTGCCACATTTTACATTCATTCGTGGGAGCTAACTCCCGAATTTATGCCCAAGATTCAACTACCTTTTGTGGATAGATTCATCACATATCATAATCTGGATAAGGCTTTTTTAAAAATGGACAAATTGATCAACGAGTTCAAATTTACATCATTTGAACGATTTATGGAACAAACATCGTAGATGTCTCGCATCACTTGTTTTGTGACGTAAAGTAGTCCAGAGTTTTCTTTATTCCTTCTTTTATTGGAGTCTTTATGTCCCACCCTAGAGATTTCAGCTTAGAATTGTCGACAAGGAAATTTCCAACATCGACTTTTTTGGTATACTGGGGCGATTCTACGTATTTTACTTGTGAATTAGTAAGATCTTTGAGCCAGTCTCCCAGTTCATAAAACCATGTCTTTGTTGCAGACGAGATCCAGTATATGTTTCCAGACTGCCCCTTTTGCATTAATGTCTTTATTGCAGACACTACATCTGAAACATAAACGATGTCTCTGAAAAAGTTCCCTTTGTCAAAAATTGTAATTTCTTCACCCTTGAATGCTTTGTATATTAAAAAATTGATTGCGTTTTTGTTTGCCACATATTGTTCTCTTGGGCCAAACGAATTGGTAATACGGAAAACTAGTGTGTCTGTTCCATACACATTATGGTAGATGGTACAATAATGTTCACTTGTCAGACGGTTTGCTCCATATATTGTAGTTGGATTACAAGGAGTCTCTTCGGTTACTGGAAGTTCGGTTGGACGTCCTATTACAATGAAAGTACTGCCTAGAATGAATCGACATTTGAGATTTAAGGTTCTGATTTTTTCCAGTATGAATAAGGTAGATTTTGCATTCACGTCTATGTCATACAATGGATTCTCAAATGATTTTGAGTGTGATGTTTCTCCTGCAAGATGTATTATCACATCAGGTTTATTTTTTTCAATGCTATTACCCAAACTGGCAAAATCGGTAACGTCTACTTTTTCCAGTGTCATTCTATCAAGAATGTGTGATATATTATCAAGTTTTGATTCATTTCTTGTTAGAGCAATTACTTGATGATTATCTCTTAGAAATTCATCACAAAGATGGCTTCCAATAAAACCTGCGCCGCCTGTAATCATGATTTTCATAAATGTAAACACGTTAACGGTTAGTTAAAAATTCATGTTCATCTTACGCTATCTATTTAATGAAATATGGTATACGATGCTTAGTTGAGTGCAAGTTTACTTGAAAAGGCAAGAATTTTGATCAAGGCCATCAAGACAATTAAAAATTGGCATCTTTATGTTGCATTATACCTTAACCTAGTCAAAAATGAGCATATTATTCTGGAAACAAGAAATGGTGTCAAGATAAAGCTCAGAGTAAATTCGACTGATCTCATGGCATTTACGCATGTGTGGCTGCTACATGAATATGGTAAGCCAGGTTTTGAAATAAGAGATGCCGACATTGTAATCGATGTTGGTGCACACATTGGCTTGTTTGCCTTGTTTTCATCTCAATTTTGCAAAAATGGAAAGATCTACTGTTTTGAACCAGTAAAAGAAAACTTTGATTTGTTAGAGATGAATTTGGAGATCAACAACATTAGAAACGTTGTTGCCACCAATGCAGCTGTTTCAACAAATACTGGTATTGTCACCATTTACTTGAATGAAGATGAATCGGGACATAGTATGCATGTTACAGGATCAAAACAGATACAGGCAAAATCACTTTCTTTGCAAGATGTTTTTGTTTCAAACAAATTAGAAAGATGCGACTTCCTAAAAATCGATTGCGAGGGAGAAGAATACAAAATAATTGATTCACTATCAACACAGTATTTTGATAAAATAAACAAGATGTGTATTGAGTATCATTTTGCAGATACCAGACCACAACTGCTACAAGACATGATTAAAAAACTAAGATTGTCATCATACATAGTAGATATAAGAAATATTTTACCCAGTATTGGCTTTTTGTACGCAAAGAAAAGATAATCTATGGTTTTTTTAGTATACCCAAAAATGACTTTTCATTTTGTGGCAATATGAAAGGCTCCAAACTCAATTTTGAGTAAAAATCGCTAAATGCGTTGTTTCCTGAAATGTCATCTGATATCAAAAAACCACCCTTGTTTACAAAAGGCCATGCCGTTTCAAATTCAAATTTCATATTTTTGTAGGTATGTAAGCTATCATGAAAAAACACATCCAGAGAACCCAGAGAGTACAAAGTATCTTTTAGCTTTTCTGATGAGGATCCAAAAACTAATCTCCAGTTTTCACAAAGATGCGACGGTATTGCAGAACCAATCATTTCTTCTGATTGCCATGGCGAAAATACAGAATCTATCGAATAAAGTGTGCCTTTTTTGTTTTCAAACAGTGCTTGTAAAATATACATGCTACTAAGTCCGTACGCGACGCCAGTTTCTACCACTATTTTTGGTTTTACGATTTTACATAAGGCATAAAGGAAAAGGCCACTGTTATTGTCAAGGGTATATTCTAATGGATATGGTTTTTTCTTTGAAGGGTATGATTCATTTTTTAATTTGTTAAAAAAATCACTAGCATGGACTTGTAGTCTGGCGGCGTCTTTCCTAAAATCTGCAATCGAGTATGAAGATTCTGGAAAAAGCGCTTTAATTATGTCATCAAGTTGTGATTTTTTTTCTGCATAATTGGACGCCGAGTGCTTGGAATCTTGCCAAGATTGGTATTTTGCTTGTAGTATTTGCCTACCTATCTTTGGATTTGCTATTGTGTAGGCCAAAAGACTGGCCAAAAATGACAGTTTATTCATCTCTATGATTTATTTTCCAAAGATGCAGTTTAGATAAAGTTGTTGG
Source organism: Candidatus Nitrosotenuis chungbukensis (assembly GCF_000685395.1). Lineage (GTDB taxonomy): Archaea > Thermoproteota > Nitrososphaeria > Nitrososphaerales > Nitrosopumilaceae > Nitrosotenuis > Nitrosotenuis chungbukensis. The sequence continues at coordinate 54,569 of NZ_AVSQ01000003.1, forward strand.
TAAAATGACAGTATTTGATAAAAAAGCAATTAAAACCAAGATCACAGACTAGATTGTATTCAAATGAAAGTAGCACTCACCTGTCCTGCATCGTTGCCTGCAACACAGTTTGGTGGAATTATGTTTCTTTGTGTAGATATTGCCAGAGAACTTGCAAAAAACGGTCATCGGGTCATCATATTTACCACAGATTTGGATTTTGCCAACAATGCAAATACATTCAATAGAGATCTCGCAAAAATAGAGTCCATTCACGGTTTTACAATAAATCGCGCCCATGTCTGGCTTTCATACCAGCTGTTCTATGTTAACCCGGGAATGTATTTTGAGATGAAAAAAGAAAAGGTGGACATAATTCATACAATAGGAATCAGAAGTTTTCAATCACTTGTTGCCGCATTGATATCAAAAAAATATAAAATTCCATTAGTAATATCAGATCAGGGAGGGCTTAACACCCACCCAGACCTGCAAAAAAATAGTCTAATGAAAAAAATTATGTACAAGATACAAGTCCCCATAATAAGTTTTATAGTGAATCAGGCAACAAAGATCATTGTTCCAAATGAATATGAAAAAGAAATATTTTCCAAATATACTACAAGCAAAAAAATTGAAGTTGTCAGAAATGGCATTAGTCTAGATGAAATATATCAAAGTAAGATAGATTTTAGGGACAAATATAAAGTAAAAAATAATTTTATCCTATTTCTTGGTAGATTCAACAAGGTCAAAGGAATAGATGTTTTATTACAAGCGTGGGCGTCAATCAAGGACAACATAGAGAGCGATACAAAACTTGTGATAATGGGAGTGAATTTTGGTTTCGAGTCAGAAATGTACAAATTGATAGAAGAATTAAAAATTAAAGATAGTGTAATTGTAATCACAAAACCTCCAAGAGAAGATGTTTTGGCAGCATATTCAGCGTGCCAGTTTTTGGTATTGCCATCAAGATGGGAACTTTCACCGCTAACTCCTCTTGAAGGATTTGCATTTAAAAAACCAACGATAAGTACGACGGCACATGGAATACCATACACAATCAAAGATGGTGAGAATGCAATTTTAGTAGAACCTGAAAATCACAAGCAATTAGCAGAAGCCATTTTAAAACTACTGAAAAATGAAGAATTGAGACTTGCATACGGTAATGCTGGATATAGCATGGTTCAACAAGTTTGTAATTCAAAAACAATGTCAGAAAACATTCTGAGAGTTTACCAGCAAGCTCTCACAGATAGTTAATAAGATCATTTCTTTATCTCAGAGAGTATGAAAGCACGTGACATATCCAAATCAGAAAGTAATGTGCCTTTTTTTGTGCCTTGGATAACTAAGGAAGATAAAAAAGCAATAACAGACGCATTAAACTCTCATTTACTTACCGACGGTCCGAAATTACGCCAGTTTGAATCTGCTTTTGCAAAACTTACAGGCGCTAAATATGCCATAGGGGTATCAAATGCTACTGCTGCCCTACATTTGTCTATTAAGGCACTCGGAATTGGAAAAGGAGATGAAGTAATTGTTCCAGACATGACATTTGTAGCTACTGCAAATGCAGTTGTACTAAGTGGAGCAGTGCCGGTTTTTGCAGATGTAGAAAAAGAAACCATGAATATTTCAATTGATTCAATCAAAAAAAAGATTAACCCGAGGACAAAAGCAATTCTTCCTGTTCATTTTGCAGGAAAGGTCTGCGACATAGTCACAATATCTAGGATTGCAAGAGAAAATAATGTTGCAGTAATTGAGGATTGCGCTCATGCGATAGGAGCGCAATATGATGGAAAACACGTTGGAAATTTTGGTAGTACGGGTTGTTTTAGCTTCTATCCGACTAAGAATATTACTACTATTGAGGGTGGCATGATTATAACTAATTCCAAAAAAATCGCAGAGTATGTCATGTCAGCAAGAAACCACGGATTAACAAAAACATTGGTACAAAGATATGCCAGTGGAAAGCCTTGGGATTATGACATGATAGAATCAGGTTATAACTACAGATTAGATGAAATAAGATCAGCCTTAGGATTAAGCCAGATTAAGAGGATAAAAAAATTAAATGCGTTAAGAAAAAAAGTTTTTGAATATTACAATAAGAGATTGAAACATGTTAGTGGGTTGATAACTCCGCATTCTTCAGCAAGCAATGACCATGCATATCACTTGTACATAATGAGAGTAGAAAGAAATGGCAATATTTCAAGAGATAAATTATTTAGTCAATTACTACAGTATGGGATTAAGACCACCGTTCATTACAAACCACTACATGAGTTTACTGCCTTCAATAAATTTAAGAGCAGTAAAGATGAAATGAAAAATTCAAAACAGTTGTACGAGGAGATAATCTCTCTGCCATTCTATCCAAACATGCCAAAAAAGCAGCAGGATTTTGTCATTGATTGCATAATAAAAATAATGAATTCTTGACAGATTGCAATATAATGCATAAAAATTACAAATTTGACATGTAAATTAGTCTATAACTTTAATATTCGTTGTTTTTTGAAAACAGTGCAGAAAAAATTTGAAGATAGTAATAGGCTTACCGGCATATAATGAAGAAAAAAACATAGCTTCGATCATCACTCAGTTAAAGGAAGTAAGCACACAGATTATTGTTTGTAATGATGGCTCCTCTGATCAGACTGGAGCTATTGCTGAGGCCATGGGAGTAATAGTTGTAAATCATGCAAAAAACATTGGCTATGGTGCTGCCATCAAGAGTTTATTTACAAAATTTATGGATCTTGATGCAGATATTCTAGTAACTTTTGATGCAGATGGTCAGCATAGAATTGAAGATATCAAAATAGTAACTGAGCCGCTAATAAAAGACGAAGCAGATGTGGTTATTGGTTCAAGATTTCTTGATGCAGATGATCAAGACATGCCAGCATATAGGAAAATAGGCATAAAGACGATAACAAATCTCACAAATGTTTCTACAGACATCAAGCTAACTGATTCTCAAAGTGGATTCAGAGCATATGCAAGAAAGGTGTTATCGGATATAATGCCATCAGAACACGGCATGGGAGTATCTACAGAGATTCTAATTAAAGCAAGCAAAAAGGGATTTAGAATAAAGGAAGTTCCAATCAAAATTTTGTATCAGGGAGACACATCCACTCATCACCCAGTTTCTCATGGAGTATCAGTGATCCTAAGTACAATGAAGTTTGTATCAATAGAACATCCCTTAAAGTTCTATGGTGTACCTGGATTGTGTTTTCTGGTAATTGGACTTTTTTTCGTGGTGTGGACCATACAATACTTTACAGAGTTTGGCGTATTTCCACCTGTCTTAGCACTAATCGCAATAGGCTCAACGCTGTTTGGCTTGATGTTTCTAATGACTGCAGTAATGCTTTATTCGCTAGTCAACGTTGTAAGAGAGAAAAATAGCTAGTTATCTCACATGGAACAATATCTGTAAATTATGAATTCTTGGGATAATATTAGAAATTTTTCAGGATTGAGGGGTTTAACAATAATTGGTACCACGGATGTCATAGGCAACGCCATTTCAGCAGTTTTTTGGCTTTACTTGGCTTCATTATTGGGGACAGAAAACTATGGACAGTTAAGCTATTTTTTGGCAATTGCCGGAATAGCATCAACACTGTCGCTCACCGGGGCTGGAAACACCCTGATAGTGTACACCGCAAAAAATGTAAGATTGGAATCCTCCGTTTATTTTATTTCGTTAGTTTTGGCAGCCGTGGCAATGCTGATTCTTTTTGCCATTTTTTCTAATTATGGAATTAGTGCATATGTGTTAGGTGCGATTGTTTTTGGATTGGCGGGTGCTGAGATATTAGGGAAAAAACTCTACAAAAGCTACTCAAAGTATCTCATCGCCCAGCGCATACTGATGATAGGTCTATCAGTTGGATTTTACCATTTGATTGGTTTGAACGGAATAATTCTTGGTCTTGGGCTCGCATTTCTTGTTTATCTTCCTCGAATTTACGTGGGATTTAAAGAAACAAAGATTGATTTCTCATTGCTAAAAGAACGAGCCGGATTCATCACTCACAATTACATACTGAATTTGTCAGGCGCCTTTAGTGGCCAGCTTGACAAGTTGATTATAGCTCCACTACTAGGTTTTGCAATACTTGGAAACTATCAGTTGGGAATACAGCTGCTTTCCATTCTGGAGATGCTGCCGGGCATAATTTTCAAATTTATCCTACCACAAGATGCAGCAGGCAATTCCAACAAAAAGCTCAAAAAAATTACAATTTTACTATCGGTAGGAATGGCAGTACTCGGAATAACCCTATCGCCAATAGTAATCCCAACGTTCTTTCCTAAATTTATAGACGCCATACAGGTATTTCAAATAGTTAGCCTATCCATAATCCCCTCTACCATAAACATGACTTTTGTTTCAAAGTTTCTAGGGATGGAAAAAAGTAAGTTTGTGCTAATATCCTCAGGAACGTATCTTGTTACACAAGTCACACTAATTCTGATTTTAGGAGACATTTATGGAATAAATGGAATAGCCACAGCGTTTGTTATTTCAGTTTGTATTCAAACCATTTCATTTTTCATCATTGATAGAATCACTCAAAGAAAAAATTCGCCGTAGACAATAATAAGCAGATTTAATGTTCGGAAAGTGGATGGAACTAAATTGAGCACGGTAAAAATGGAAAGATTGGAGGACTCGCGTAAGAGCATCATACTATACCTCACCATAATAGGTGCAGCCGGGCTATCTCTAAGGTTAGTTTATTTTCCATACGATGTACCCATCACACTTGACGCAGTATCATACTTCTGGTATGCAATAGATACGAATGTTCTAGGCCACTTTCCAGACAACTACAATTTTCCCAATACCGGTTGGCCTACTCTTTTGTCGTTTTTCTTTACGGTTTTTCATTCTGATAATTTTATGGACTACATGACATTACAGAGACTGATTAGCGTTTCAGTATCAGTATCAACCATAATACCCGTCTATTTGATTTGTAGAAAATTTTTTAATAAACAAATTGCATTACTGGGAGCCGCAGTTTTTGTGTTAGAGCCACACACGGTACAAAATTCTCTAATTGGCATATCTGATCCGCTATACATTTTCTTAATTGCCCTCTCTTTTGCATTTCTACATAGTAATAATCAGAAAATCGTTTATCTTTCATTTGCCATGGGTGCGCTAGCCAGTCTTACAAGATACGAGGGGTTGTTGTTCTTTGGTGTACTGACAGTTGTTTTTTTTACAAGATACAGAAAAGAGAGAAGAGTTCTTGCCAAATACGCAATTGCATGTAGTATTTTTATCGTTGTTCTATTGCCTTCTTTGTATCTAAGAATACAAAGTACTGGAGATGACGGACTGACTAGTCATGTTGTCAGCGGAGTCTTAGTTGCCAATAGCATCGCAATAAATGAGGAGAACGGATTATCGCAGTTTATCATTTCTGGATCTGAGAGCTTTATTAAATATCTAGGATGGATAATGATCCCATATTTTGTAGTTCTTGTTCCATATGGTGTTTTTTTGATTGTCAAACATCGTCATCATAGAAAGATGTCATTATTTCTTTCTATGATTGTTTTATCGCTGCCCGCATTTTATGCATACGCACGTCAGATACAAGAACCAAGATATCTGCTAGTTCTTATTCCGTTTTTTTCGGTTTTATCATTATTTTTGCTAGAAAAGATCTGGAAAAGAGACCGCAGTTACAAAGTTATCTTAATCGTTATTTTAGCAGGAATCCTTATCTCATCCACAATATTTTTGGAATTAAAGAAAATCGATATTGAGCACGAAAAGGAAGCGTATGCTGTTGCACAAGAGGTTGTTAAAAGTGCCAACGTTGTCAACAGCTATTATCCAGAATCAAAGTTTCTCAAAGCAGCTAGCATCACAAACAAGGAATTTCCATCATTAAGCAGTTCTGTTGTACCGCCATTAACGGTTTCTACAGACGGTTTTAGTTATTTAGAAGAGTTTATTGAAAGTAACAAAAAATCAGGATTAACAGGGTTGATTATCGACAATAATGAGCAAAGACCAGATTTCTTAAAAGATGTTTACCTACACGAGGAAAAATACCCTTATCTGATCAAAACATACGACTCTGCTCATTATGGATATGGATATCATGTAAAAATATTCAAAATTGACTATGAACAATTTAGCTACAAGTAATCAGATTGCATTTTTGTGCATCAGCATATCACAACATTTTAAAATTAAAAATAAAATGTGTGGTACATATTGATTAAATATCTTAGAAACAACTGTAAAAAAAAATATTCAGTATTATTCAATTAAGAAAATAATTAAAGTATCTATTTTTTATTGTTCAAAGTTTTTTTATAGTTATCATTAATTTGTTTAATTAAATCCAGTGTTTTGTCATGCATTAAATCCAGATTTGGGAGAACGCAGTGTCCTCCTATGAACCCAGGAAACATCTTGGGCCGGTTGCCTAGGAATTTATGAATCTCATCAGAAAAAGTCCACATCTCATCATAATTGACTTTGTGTTCTACCGCTATCATGTTAGTTAATTGGGCATAATTAATCAGCCATCCATAGTATGAAGTGTCTATGAGTATTTTTGCAAGCTCAAGTGTCAATGGTGTTGACATTCTTTTTGTTTTAATTCCCGCTTTTTTCATTCTATTTGAATATGTTTTGATTACCCATTTTGCATTAGGAGCCCAATCATAAACTGAATAGAATTTTGTATAACGCTGCAGGTCTTTGATCATTCGTTTGTGAACGCCTCTTGTAGCACTGTAAATAACAGGTATGGTAAGCGCTTTTTGTATGTGTTCTGTTGTGTAAGGTTTGATTGTACTGTGAATAACTATCCCCTGAGGATTCTTTTCTTTTACAGTCTTGATCACTATGCTCTCAAAATTATCAGTGTATGGAATACAAAAGTGGATTAATGATATAGGATTATCTTTGACTGTTTCATAATGTTTCTGATCCATTTTTTGGGGGTCTATATCAAAACCTATTGCCTGGATTGATTTTTTAAGTACTTTAAGTATAGGAATGCCAATTTCTCCCAACCCCATTACAAGATCATAATGTTTTGAAGTCAACATAGATCAGTCTTATGTTGACATATATCAATTTACAATTACAACGACATCAGATCGTAGCTAAGGGGATAATGGATGAAAATTCGTGATTCTAACACAGATGGTTAATAAGTAAATTTTACTTTCTCCGTTTAAGACGTAAGGTAGCGTTATGTATCAGACTCAAAAATCAAAATGTTATTTTTTCACCACGTATAACATGAGAGGGCAAGAGATGTTAATGATGTAAAAAACTTGGATTATCCATAAGGGAGATAATCTCGTTTCCGCCCTATCCAAATATGCCTAAAAAATAGCAAGTGTGTCATTGATCCAATAAAGAATAATTGACAGAAAAAGACTAACTAGCATCCATCATTTGGATTATCTTATCAAGCGAAATCGAAGATATCGAATGGTATTGATTATTTTCATCTATAAATATGGAAAAGTTGCCTTTGCCGAGCTGCGATAAAATGCCTTGTATTTCATCTTCATAAGTTTTGTATTGATCACCAGATAAACAGCAGGGATCATATTTGTTAAAGATTTGTAGTTGTTCTCTTCCATCTCCGTATGAAGCCATTATGTATTGATCCAAATAATTGGCTATCATATAGAATTTCGGTACGGTTTGTTCATAATCACCCATATTTTTTGGATTATTGAATCGCAAAAACATTGGAGCCGTTCCTGCTACCGGAAAGCTTTTTTCTATTCTGGGATCTATAGCCGAATACACTCCTGTCGTCCATCCACCTCCAGATATGCCCATCATGTAATAGTGCTCAAAATCATATTGTTGATCTAAATAGTTAAGCGATGATGATACTGGTTCAATAAAGAATTTGAGGGGTGAAAAATTCTCAGTTTCCAAGAATTGCAAGTCGTTATGATAAACAAGTTTGAATTTACCAAAATGTTCCGACTCGATTACAGGATTAGTATTTTGTCCTGTCAGAGGCATCGAAAATGCTAGAACCGAATATTTGTTCTGCAGTAGTGTCCGAATTGTTTCTTTACCTTTAACAAAGTCGCCATCATGACCTTGATGATAAACGACAAGCTTGTTGTTACCGTCCTTGGCCAAAAATAGATAAGGATAAGAATTTACTCCATACTCCATAAGAATTGAAAATCTATCTATACGTTCTAAATTTTCCATGTCAGAATATCTGTCATCGACTATGTTTGATTCTATACTGTCCGGAATTTTAGTAAGAAATGTTTCGTTATCTTTAAAGACATAATTAATTAATTTAGCACGTTTTTCGAGGATATCTTGTTCGCTTGTAATGTGAATTATTGACGCTATATCAAATTCAACGTATGTATCAAGTATTGGATAGTCATCTTCTTTGCCTTGTAACTTATCGAACAGTACATTTAAAATTTCATAAGGAGGAATTTTGAAAGTGCCAACAATAATTCCGTAAGAAAAAGAGCTGATAACAATTAAGAATAATAATAAAATAATTTTTTTTTGTAACAATATTAAGATGATTTGTGCCTAGGATAAAAAGTATTAGTCCAGTTCTTTTTCAAACCAGTACATTTTTAATTTATAATTATTTTTTTCAAAAAGTTGTTTACTGTTTAGATTATCTGCTCTTACTGAGCCTCTGAGTTTTTTTATATTCAATTTTTTGGCTTCGTTTTCAAGTAGTTGCAACATTTTAGTACCAACCCCCTTATTTTGATATTCTTTTACAACCAAGATATTAATTTCTAAGTCTAGAATTCGTATGTAACCTACCACATTATTATCCATTATCGCCATCCACTGATGAAAATGTGGATTTGTCAGTTGTTTTTCCATGTATTCATAATGCTCTTTCTTTGTAAGAGGCCTATCTTGAAGAATAAACGATCCGAGATAGAATTGATTTCGTAAATCTAGAATAATATCCCAATCATCTCTAGTACAGGATCGAAGATGTATGTTCATCATTGGATAAAAAGATCAGACAGATATATTGATTTTTTATGTCTGAATAAATCACTTAAATTCTTTTATTAATTCAACTAGCGATTCAATGCCCTTATCATTGTTAAAATTTTTCATCGCGTGATCCCTTCCAAGATTGGCCATTTCTTTCCATTTTGGATTATTAATATCAGACAGATATTCTTGGAATTTTTCTTTATAGTTTTTTTCATTGATAAATATTGCATTTTCGCCATCTCTATAACCTAAATTTTTTCCATAATTTTTGTCTGTTATTTCCATGAATGTGAGGCATCCCGCCGCAGGCATTTCAAAGTATTTCATAGTATAGATATCAGTAGTGGCAGCTATTGCTGTAGCGTATTTCTGAAGTAATAATGGGTACTTGTCGCCAACATATTCATGCCCAAGCGTTGTGGTATAATCAACATATGGAAGGCTATTGCACATAGTTCTTAGTTTGTAGTGTTTGATTGGGTCTCCCTCCCCTTTTGTCAGTTTGGCAAATATACGATTGGTAAGTTTGGTGCTTGCAACTGCACCAGAATTCAGAATTTTATCTTTTATTCTCTCTTCAAAAGGAATAACATTTTGATATAATGATGGTTCGACACCATATAAAATGCACTTGTAGTTGAAGTTTTTTGGATAATACTTGTAAAAAAAATCCGAGGCATATGTTCCAAAATATCCATCTATTTTGTATTTTTCTTGGCTTGCTTTTACATCATATTTGGTTGCATCCCACGGATCACCAATTTTGACAATCACCGGTATATTCGAATTTTTTATTCCTAACAACTCGTCTGGAACACAGTTTGCCCAGAAGTTTTGATCTTCATAGAGCAGAATTGCATCTGTTTTATCTCGAATTTTATCAACATCAAAGCCTTTGTCACATAAATAATATTGTACATCAACATCTTTGTTACGCGTAAGTGCTTTTAACAACAAATTTCTGTGCTGAGTAAAAAAATTATGTTCTGATAACCCTAAACAGTCTTTATAGATAAACGCGACTTGAATTTTTCTTTCCAACAGTATTTGTAGATTACGAGCAAACCAAGATAAACTAATCTAATTTCATGGTCTTTTTTGTAGAATGAGTTCTTAGTTCACTTTTTAGCTTTGAAATTCGATTAATTTCTTCATCTGTTAATTTTTCATTTTGTGATATCTTTGTCAATAATTCCAATATCTCTACACATAATGGTATAGTTATTTCTGAATTTTGGAGTATCCGTTTGAAATGAGGATTTGTTTCAATAGTAATATCAGCTTCGGCTTTGAACCCTTCAGTTTTTTTGTAATGAAGATATCCTATAAGAGTCAGCACAGGTAATACAATTAGTGCACCAATAGCCGCATACTGGGTAAATGTGGGGAATAATTCCTTTAGTGAGGGCATTTTTTCTATTGCTAAATAGTACGTAACTGTTAGCGTATTTACTGCTCCAAGTATGAAAGCAAAGTATGTACTCCAGCCAGTTCTAAAATAATACCATGAACGAAAAATAAGTCCTTTTTTCATATGATGATGATTTTAGTTTTCGTATATCAATATTAAGTAGCTAGGCAACTTTTGGCATTGATTGGTTTCATTAATCAGGACTTCCATTGGTAACCGTCAAGAATTTTTAGGTCAAATCCAGACCACCAGTTCTTGTTGTTAAGATACCAGTTAACAGTATCAGTCAAGCCTTGTTCAAAATCTATCTTTGGTTTCCATTGCATAGTGTTTTGAATTTTAGTTGAATCCATACTATATCGGTCATCATGTCCTGGACGGTTCTCGGCAAACTCAAAATTATCAGATGGTTTTCCCATTATCGATAATATTTTTTTTACCACAGTTAATACATCATATTCATTTTGTGCCGCAATATTGTATTTTTCGCCATCAATGCCATCATGAATTAATGTGGAGATAGCACTGCAATGATCATCTACATGAATCCAATCTCGCATTCCTTTTCCATTATTATAAATTGGAATTTTTTTATCATGATATGCTAAGATGATTGTTTTTGGGATTAGTTTTTCAATAAATTGTCTTGGACCGTAATTATTTGTACATCTGGTAATTATTGCTTTTACACCATAAGTAATTATGTATGAATTTACTAATAATTCGGCAGAAGCTTTTGATGAGGAATAAGGACTGGAGGGATTCAGTTTAGAATCCTCTATTGCGCTACCAGATTTTAAATTACCAAATACTTCGTCGGTGGAAATCTGAATGAGTCTTTTTTTATGCTTTTTTAATAATTCTAATATTGTAAAAACACCAATTATGTTGGAATCAATAAACGGTTTCGCGTTAGCAATACTTCTGTCAACGTGGGACTCGGCAGCAAAATTAATTATTTGATCACAGTCTCGAATTAATTTTTCCATTACAACCTGATCCGTTATGTTTCCTTTAACGAATCTATAGTTGTCGGAATTCTCTATTTCTGTCAGATTAAGTCTGTTTGAACCTGGAAGTTCATCATCAACGTTTACTATTTTGTAATTTGGATAATTTTTTAGAATATGCAGAATAAAGTTACTTCCGATAAACCCAAGACCTCCAGTTACCAGTAATTTCATAACAGGCTCAAATTTCCCTTCATTATTTAATCTTGTTTAATGTAAGATGTTTGGTAATTTAATTTAGGTAACACTGCATAATTTATTTTTGTAGAATAAACTGGTTATTTTTTATTTGTATTAATTTAATTAAACCAGCATTAACAAACTCGTCGACTGCTTTTTTAACGCCTCCTTCACACCATCCGCCATCATAATAATCATCTCCAGCTATTATTCCGCCATCTTTTACTTTTTTAATACAGAGAATTAGATCTTTTTTTACAAACTCATAGAGATGATTTCCATCTATGTATACCCAGTCAAAATAATTATCTTCAAACATAGAAAGAATTTTTTCCGAGGGGCCTCTATTGATAATTATTTTGTCTTTCCTAATTTCGTTTTTGAATCTATTTCGAACATTCTCATATTTTTCGTCCATCATTTTTTGACTAGGAACGTTCTCACGCCCGTATGGTGTAGCATCATAGAATTCATCACTTTCAAACTTCCAAGGATCAATTAGATGAAGTTTGTTGGGCATTACAATTTCAAGAATTCTTTCGGAAAAGTCTCCGTCATTAACCCCTATTTCAGCACCGGTGGAAAATTTAGGTAATATCTGTAATAAGAAATCGCGCGATGTGGAAGATTGTGAGTGTAGTCTATCATGCAGTTTGTTGCCCAGTTTTGTATTTAATAAAACTCCATATCCATTACGTCCAACGATACATTTGATTAATTTCTTTAGCAACATGCCCAATAACGAGAACAGTTAATGCCTTTTTAAAAGTCATTTTAATTTCTGTCAAGTTAACAAAATGACAGATTATTTCAAGCACAGATTAGTTTTGAAAAGCCTTGATGCATACACATTATTTTTACTATTCATTTTTATAGTAAATATTAAGAGACATATTCGTGGTTGATACTGCAGTCATACCAGTTGCAGGTCTAGGGACCAGATTGCTTACATTGACAAAAGATAATCCCAAGGAGATGGTACCAGTTTTTACAAAATCATTCAATGAGCTTGTTTTGAGACCTTTAATTGAGCACATATTTTTGCATTTGTTTGATTCTGGGATAAAGAATTTTTTCTTTATAGTTGGGAAAAAAAAGCGTTCAATTGAAGACCATTTCACTCCAGAAAGAAATTATCAGGAATATTTGAAAAAAAAAGATCTTAATTATCGGGATTTATTGGAAGACTTTTACAAGAAAATTGAAAAGTCGAACATTGTTTGGATTAATCAGAATTCTCCAAGAGGATTTGGCGCGGCCATTTTAAATGCTAAAGAGATTGTGGGTTCTAAACCGTTTTTGGTTCATGCTGGAGACGCATATGTCAGAGGCAATTCCAAACACATCTTGAAATTGATTAAAGCATATGAACGAAATCAGTCGGACATAATTTTTTATTTGAAAGCAATTCAAAACCCGCGAGCTTATGGAGTTGCAGAGGTATCAAAGATCAATAGAGAGGTTTTTCAGGTGCATCGAGTTGAAGAAAAACCAAAACGACCAAAAAGCAATCTTGCCATTATGCCGATCTATGTATTTAATTCCAAAATTTTTGATGCACTCTTAAAAATAAAACCCGGTTTTGGTAATGAGCTACAACTTACTGACGCGATCCAAAAAATAATAGACTTGGGCGGAAATGTAAGAGCAATGAAGTTCAACAAGATGGATGATTGTATAGATATTGGAACTCCTGAAAATTATTATCATGCGCTGTCAATTTCCTATGCCGACAGTAAGAAGAACAGACAAACAATTTAACACCTAATCGGTTTACAAGACCAAGAAAATCAAAATTTTGAGAAATACACAGATAGGTTATTTTTTGCCATTAACGCTTATTCCACTTTCAACTTCCTTAAAATGAGTTATTGACACGTTGATATCTTTGAACCATTTACGTACCTCATCTGGCGTATGTCTATAGGCAAATTTTGGATAATACCAATCATAATTTACGCCGATGCTCCGTTGCAAGTCGTCATCTTCTGCCCAAAAACATTTGAGAAAATACCAGTAGATGAATCGTTGAACATCATATGTTCCAGCTTTTATTTGTAGAATTGGAATATCGCGCGGTATTGTTATCTTCTTTTTTAGTTTGGAGAGCGCTTTGCCAAGATAAGCCATATCTTTTGAGAACTCCATGCATTCGTTTTCTGTCATGTTAGTTGTGAATTGTCGTATGTAATCATCAGCAAATTCCCTCATTGGTGCTTTTTTATTGTAGACATATATTGAAATCAGTCCATTTTTTTGTAGAAATTTTGTCAAATATTTGAACGATGTTTCGGTATCTTTTGTGTGATGTAAGACTTGGTCTGAGCAGACAAAATCAAAAAATTGTTTTTTGAAGGGGAGCTTACGCAAGTCTGCTTGGATGAAGTGAATATTGCTTGTTGCTCCATATTTTTTGTAGGCAAATTCTATACTCATGCTTGCGTCAATTGCGAAAACTTGCGCGTCTGGATTTGACGAAAACAGTTTAGCACTGTTGCCTATACCAGTACCAGCATCAAGAATCTTGGTTCGAGTTTTCAGAAATTTATTCAAATTTTGAGTATTTTTCCATCCAAATCTATCTAAAAACCAATTTCTCTGATAGAGAAACCATTTTTTATCATGGTATGATTTGTTGAATTTTTTCCATTTGGACGAGAATGCATCTTCTGTCTTAACAAAGCCGTCAGTTTTATCAACGACAAATCGAGGTATGCCCCTAATAATGTTAAATTTATGACCTTTAGGACACGTGAGTTTTCCATCTATTACTTCATCCTTCTTTGTAGTCTTAGATTTAAGCGTAAGATCTTTACCGCATTCCGGACATATGACGTAATTTACTAAAATGCTTTTCAATTCAAATTAACCCCCTGAGTAACTAAATAAAAATTAATTGCAAGTCAAACGGGATTAGCTTTAAGCTCATCACTGCAACCTAATGTAGGCGTTTCTTCGCAAGAAGATGGCCTTGAAATGTTTTTTGTGGTGTATACATAGAATTTAATATTGAAACCTTGAATCCGTATGATTCAAGCCGTTTTTTAATGTCCAAACAGCCAGAATGGAATTCTATTAGTATTGCATCAAATTTTTTAATAGTTTTATCAGATGACAAGTTTATAACATCATATTCGCATCCCTCACAGTCCATTTTTAAAATCAATCCATTTTCATCATATTTAGACAATATTTCATCCAGAGTAGTTACTGGAATAGATACTCCACCATCATCGAGTGGGATCTGAAATGTTTCACCACTTTGTTCGTAATTAATTTTGATAGTTCCTGATCTACCACCAAGGGCTGAGTTTATGATTTGTATTTTTCCCGCCATGTTATTATATGCTATATTTTTTGAGGCATATTCGAAAAACTTAGGTTGCGGTTCAAGCATAATAGTTTCTTTTGCGCCCAGTGTAGCAAAAAGTAATGAACTGTCACCGATATTTCCGCCCACATCAATTACCACTTTATCTTTTACTGGAAGTTTCGAGTAGATATCCTCTGTAAAGATTTCTACATCCAACGTATCATAATAAAAAAATGATAATTTTTTCCCATGAGAATTAATGATCATAACATCATTATCAAAATCGATTACATTTTCTAGACGTTTAAGAATAATCGAAAGATGCGATTTATGTTTTACAGAAATTTTATTTCCATTTTTTGTCACTATCGTGAAAGGGAATGATTTTTCCTTCATTTTTTTAATGGTGTTCACGGGGTTTTTAAAATTAGAAAAAATATGCATAAGCGCATTAATATAAAATAGATACCGACGAATTTTGTAAAAATAAATTGAATAAAGTTTACTTTTTAGAATTAAAGTTGTGTTCATGTTAGTTTCTTTCAATATCAGAAATCAAGATGTACTCAATTTAAGGATTTGAGCGTTCTTGAAGTTGTTGATGAAAATGCTTAGTTCCGGTAAATCCAAATTTATACATGAAATACGTTGTATATCGATAATGTATTTTAGATAATGAATTTGCAGTATTGATAAATTATACTATATTAAATAAGGCGTTCAAGACTTAATCAAAATCATGGTTGAGGTTGAAAAAATCAAAATCGGTTTAATTTTGAATTCATATAATGTACCACTATGGGTCTATCTTCTAATAAAAAAATTAAAAAATTCTGATTTTATCATAATATCAACCGTAATTCAAAGTTCAACATTTTCTTTAGATAAAATAGCCAGAGATGGTTCCTCACAAAGACGTTGTATGAGAAATTGGCTCTTTGACATCTACACGTCATATGAGAAAAAGAGAACAGGTCTGAACATGGATTTGACACAAACAAGAGATTGTCAAGATATTGTAAATGATAAAAAAAGAGATGAACCTAATAATGCAGTACATTCTAGTTCTTCCAGTATTTTTGATATTGATGAGATCAAGAATCACAAATTGGATGTTATCATCAACTTGTCGGAAAACGAGTTGCCAAAAGAGATTCTAGGTACAGCCAAATTCGGAATTTGGTCATACAGATGTATCAATGATTCATCTAAGACTGATCATTCAGGTTTTTGGGAGGTTTATGAAGGAAAGCCCGTATCATGCACGGTCTTAGAGATATTAAACAATGGTAAAAAAATCACAGATTCTTCTTTTTGGGCTACCGATCCCCTATATTTTTTAAAAAATAGGGCAGCCGAACATTGGAAGAGAACGATAATAATTCCCAGAAAATTAAAAGAATTACATGCACATGGCAAAAATTCAATAGAGTTCAATGAAAAAAACGATTTACTGAACTTGCGTAGCAACAGATCGTGCCAGATGCCGGCAAGTAGTCAAATTGTAAAACTGTTCTTGAGAAATATTCTAAGATATGCAAGAATTAAGAAGAAATTTCGCCATAAAATTGAACAGTGGTGTCTTTTATTTTATCTGAGTGTAGAGGATCGAAGATCACAGAAGGGATTCCAGAAGATCATTCCTCCCAACGATAGACTATATGCAGATCCCTTTGTCATAAAAGAGAAGAGTACGTATTTTGTTTTTATTGAGGAATTTCTGTACAGCCAGAAAAAAGGTCATATTTCTTATTTTGAAATTGATGAATGCGGCAACTATACTCAACCTAAAAAAGTATTAGAATGTCCATATCACTTGTCATATCCATTTGTTTTTAAATTTAGGAATGAGTATTACATGATTCCTGAAAGTTCTGGGCACAAAACAATTGATCTATACAAATGCGCCAGATTTCCGGATAAATGGGAGTTTGTTAAAACACTTTTGAATGACATTGTAGGTTTGGATAGTACCATTCTAGAAAGGGATGGAAGATGGTGGTTATTCACATCGATACCCGAAGAAAATGAATCACCTAATGATGTGTTATCCGTTTTTTATTCTGATGATCTTCTAGATGGAGAATGGATGCCACATCCAAAAAATCCCATAGTTTCGGATGTAAGAAAGGCAAGGTCAGCTGGAAGACTGTTCTACATGGATGGCAATCTGTATAGGCCATCCCAAGATTGTTCAGGCGGCTATGGTAGAGGAATTAAGTTTAATTTAATAAAAAAACTAGATGAAAAAAAATATGAGGAAATCACATTTGGCTCCATATATCCAGATCGTGACGAAAACATCGAAGGAATTCACACTTATTCAAAAGATGGCGGTCTTACAATTTTCGATTACAAGGTTTTAAAAGATATTTGATATCTCATTATAACACTGAATTAGAGATTTGATTGTTATGTTTTGTCAGAATTTTTCATTATTTTAAAATAATATTGTATTGGAAAAACTCTACCTAGAATTCTTCTACTTTTAAAATACTTACTCATGAAGACTCCATATGCTGTAAAAAATAATGGTTCATTTTTTATTTCAACAATACTATAACCATGAAGCTTGAACAACGCTATCCAAGAATTTTTTGTAAAATAGAAAATTTCGTGAAGAAAACTTGGATTATCTCCAAGAGGATGTGAAAAAAGTCTTCTAATTTTAGAAGAGGTTCTGGTGTTGTCCTGCACATGTAACGAGTTATGAGTTTCAGGTATAACCGATGTTGTTTTCTTAGGCAGTATTGAACGCATCAAGTATTTGGGAATGAAAACATAATGCCAAAAATTTGTAAAAATACTCCACCAGTGAGACGGAACTACGTGAATAATTATTCCATCATTTTTCAATACACGATCAATTTCATCAAAGAATTGTTTTTTTTCAGAGACTACGGGGAGTACGTTTGCAGAAAGAACGACATCAAAAGCTTTTGAAGTAAATGGCAGTCGGTTTCTTTCAATTTTTAAAACAGGATAAAATTGCTTTTCCCATGGGTTTATGTCCACACATGTCATGTCATATCCAAGGTTATGCAAAAGCATTGACTTGATCCCATCTCCGCCACCTATTTCTAAAATTTTCAGTTTGGAATTAGGTAGTAATGACACGATTGTTTTAATCTCGTTTTCTTGCAAAAACGATCTCCATTCAATCCAGTTAGACATATTCCATCGTATGATGAGTGAAAATCATTATTTTATTAACATTCTTTATTTACGAATAATGAATAGATTCGGTTTATCCTTTCCATCTAATTTGGTGTTCGGCGTTCAGTATTGACATAATAATTGAGTTAGTTTTAACCACAGGATGTTAAATACGAACAACTAGACAAAAAAGGTATTCAATTGAATTGCAGCAATATATTATTGTAGAAAATTATAGGTATTTGGGATAATAGAAATGAAATTACTTATTGCCGGGGCAAAATCAAAATTTTTCCACCTCAAGGAATTTGGAGATGCATTAACCAAGTTTGGAGTGGAATACAAGCTTGTTCATGACCTTGACATCTACACAGGTTTTCCAAGTAAAGATATCAGTAAATGGTTTCAAAGCAAAAAAAAATTCAACGCGCTTGTTAGGGATTTCAAGCCTGACGCTGTGTTTATTGACAGGCAGGCTCATTTCGGATTGGCAACTGTAGACGCAAAAATTCCATTATTCGTTTTGTTAAGAGGTGATTATTGGTCTGAGATGAAATGGGCAAAAGAAACGTTATACAAATCGCCAATAAAACGCGCAGCATTATTCTGGAAGCAGAGAATTGCAGAAAAATGTTTTAATGACGCATCTGCAATTTTGCCAATTTGCAAATACCTCGAGCCCATAGTAAAAGAGCATTATCCAAAAAAATCAGTTGAAGTCTTGTATGGTGGAATCGATGCTTCGAAATGGTATCCAGTTGAAGGAATGGAGCTAAAGCATCCATGTGTAGGACTGTTGCAAGGAGCTTGGATTTGGGGAAAAACAAAGGAAATCCTCACACTAACGAAGGTAATTGAGTCAATGCCTGACGTCACTTTTTATTGGGCAGGCGACGGTCCCTACAGACAAAAGATTACTGAGACTCTTGGTAAATACGATAATTTCAAGTGGCTTGGCGCCTTAGAGTACCCAGATAAAGTAAGGCAGTATCTTGCAGCACTGGACGTATATGCATTAGCAAGTGGGATAGATATGTCGCCTTTGACATTACAGGAGGCTCAGCTCATGAAAAAACCAGTCATAGCTACCAATGCTGGCGGGATTCCGGAATTGATGGTTGATAATGAAACTGGGTTTTTGGTAGAGAGAGGAGATCATGAAGATTGGATTAAGAAATTGACTTTGTTGATAAACGATAAAAAGTTGGCAGAGAAAATGGGAAATTCTGGCAGGAAATTTGTTGAGGACAATTTCAGTTGGGAAAGAATGGCAAAGGGGTTTCTCAAGATAGTTCAAGAATATATCGATAAAAGATAACTCTAGGAAATCAGGCCAGAGTGATAGTTGGTTTCATTTCTTTTGTAATAAACAGCCTGTACCAAACTTCTAGTGCCAGCAGTCCCAAGAATTTGTTGACATATCTGATATCAAGATCATTTTTACGAAAATGCTTGTGAATCCAGTCTTTGCTTATCCATTTATCCTGTATGATTCTTGCATCAGACAGATAATAGCTGCATAGATCATAGCCGTGCGATTTCCATAAATTAATAGTGTTTACCGTGAATCCCTGTTTTTTCTTTATCAGCATCTTTTCAAGCGAGTATTTTTGTAGAATTTGTCTAAGAATTAGTTTACCGATATTTCTTTTTTGGTCGTATTTTAGATTGACTGGAATATGAGTTGCAAACGAAATCATATTCTTAGATAGAATTGGGGTTACTGGTTTTACCTCAAAATGTCTGTGAAATGCAGTGTTTAGTGGAATCCAATTGTATAGTAATTTGCCGTTAAAGTCAGCCAGAAACACCTGTGAGAGTGGATGTAATGAGTTGTCAAAATATGGCAACAACTTGCTGTGAATTTCCTTCCACGAAAAAGATGCTCTAGATCCAAATAGGTCTTTCTGATCAAGTACCCAATCTCTTTCATGACATTGCAGGTATGCTTTGACCTTTACAAGTGGGGAAGAGTTCTTTTTTGTCAGTGAAAGAAATTTCTCGTATCTGAATGTGTATCCTCCAAACAACTCATCACCACCGTCACCGGATACAAGGAATTTGGATAGAGTTTTTGCTTTTTTTACAATATGGTACCAGTGTAGATCCCAAAATGGTTGTTTGATTATATTAATAGCTGCAGGAAGTTCTGCCAAGTAATTTTCAATGTACAACACATGGTGATCCACATCAAACTTTTGCGCAATTTTTGCAGCATGTTTTGATTCATCTATACTTTCTGCAAATTTTACAGATATCGTACTAACTGGGATTGCCGGATATGTTTTCTTTAAGAGTGTTAAAACGAGAGTAGAGTCAACACCACTACTCAGGGCAACTGCTACTTTTGCCTTGGAATTTTTTATTGAATTTTCTATGTTTGACTTTATAGAACGTTCAACAAAATCAACCGGATTTGAAATTGATTTTTCTACAAAGTCTTTCCAAGTTTTTTTTGGAATTAGTGACTTTTTTGTTGGGTTGTATCTGAGTGTAAGTATGTTTTTTATCGTTTGTTGAGGTATGGTTTTAGATCTTACCACGCCCAATTCCTCTAAATATCAGCCCTGCTTTTTTGGCGGAACGCATGTCAATTACACCTCTTGTGTCCACCACCACAGGGGTTTTCATTTTTGATACTAAAAGTGTAGGATCAATGTCTTTGAATTCATTGTGTGCAGTCACTATTATCACCGCGTCAGCACCAGATAACGCATCAAACATATTTTCTTCTGTTTTATGAGAAAATATTTCAACTGACTTGTAGAATGGATCGTAGATCTTGATTTTGGCTTCCAACTGGGTTAACTTTTTAATTATTTCTTCAACTGGCGCAAGTTGTATATCACGCACATTTGGCTTGTAAGACGCTCCAAGTATTGCAACGGTACTGTTTTTGACAGATTTGCCGATTTCGTTTAATGCATCAATTAATAGCTCGACTGTATGGTATGGCATGTGTTCATTGATTTCCCTTGCTGCTTCAATTATTCTCAAAACTCCATCATCCAATCTCCTTGCAGAGTTTAGAAGCTGGTACGAATTGACAGGCAGGCAAGGGCCACCAACTCCTGCACCAGGATAATGAATTTGAAAGTTGTATTTTTTGTCGCATGCTTCAAGGACTTTAAGCGTATCAATACCAATTTTTTCAAACAGCATTGCAAGCTCATTGACAAATGCAATGTTTATGTCACGAAATACATTTGCAGTAAGTTTTGCCGCATTTGCAGTTTTGCAGTCAGGCATATGAAGTATTTCGACACCAAAAACATGCTTGTAAATTTTTGAGACCATATTAGTTGTCCTTTCATCAGTACCTCCTGCAAGCCTAGGCAGCTTTCTAAAATCACTCAGTATTTCACCAGGGTTTGCGGTTTCTGGACAAACAGCAATTCCAAAATCAACGCCAGCCTTGCGGTTTTTTTCGTTTCCCTCTATGATTGAAATCATATCATTTTCAATAAAGCCAGGTTCTATGGTACTTTCTACCACAACAAGTGATCCCGGTGTCAATAATTTGTTAAGACTTTTCCCAACGGATATCAATGCAGAATAATTTGGAACATAATTTTCATCCATTGGAGTAGGTAATGATAATAATATAACATCGCTTTTTGGAACTGCTTCCTCTATATTGGTAGTTGCATAGAATTTTTTGTTAGCAATCACTTTATCAAATATTTTATCAAATTCAGGTTCATCTTTTAATGGATATTCTCCCCTGCTTATCATTTCTACAAGTTTTGTGTTTATGTCAACTCCTATGGTTTGCAGTCCAGCGTTGGCAAACGATAGTGCGGTTGGGAGTCCAATTCTGCCAATTCCTACAACACAAATTGTAACTTGCCCAGATTTTAGATATTTCTCAAGGGAGTCTAGATCCATGTTCATTACTTTCAAAGTTTCTGATTTGCTCATATTTCATCTTCTGTTAGAGTTATTGTTGTGTTGCCTTTTTCATACCATATTTACTTTTGTCTAAACACATGCTCAAAACTTAAAGATACGTCAGCGTCATCATGCGTTATGAATGTCGTAGTCACCGGTGGAGCTGGTTTTATTGGAAGTTATTTAGTAAAACAGCTTGTAAAATTTAATCACAGTGTTGTGGTAGTTGATAGTTTGTACAGAGGTAAGATGGATAACCTTTCACCTGTTCTTGACAAAATAAAATTCCGTCAACTCGACATTCGTAATATTGATGAGTTAAGAGATATTCTAAAAAAATCCGATGGGGTATTCCATGAAGCAGCGCTTACCGATGTTCAAGAGTCATTTACAAAGCAAAAAGAGTATCATGATGTAAATGTGATTGGCACTGAAAATATTTTCAAACTGGCAAGCGAGTTTGGCTTCAAAGTAGTATATGCTAGCAGTTCCAGTGTTTATGGTGATCCAGATATGATTCCAATCAACGAAAATAGTGAACGAAAGCCAATCAATCCTTACGGGCAAACAAAATTGGATGATGAGTTTCTGGCTGAAAAATACTCAAAGATGGGTGTTTCGATTATAGGTTTGCGTTACTTTAACGTGTATGGAAAAGGACAGACTGGATCTTATGCAGGAGTAATTACCAAATTTATCAACAATCTAAGAGAGAGAAAACCTCCAGTAATTTTTGGAGACGGCACACAGATCAGAGACTTTGTGTATGCAGAAGATGTAGCACTAGCTAATATCGCCGCAATGCAGAGTGATGTCAAAAATGGTTTTTTTAATGTTGGAACGGGAATTACAACTTCGGTCAAAAAACTTGCTCAGACTCTCATAGACATATCAGGACTGTCACTCGAACCAGAATATCAAAAACCGCTAGAAGGAGACGTGCGTGTAAGTCAAGCGGACATCACATTAACAAAAAAAATGCTAAACTGGGAATACAAAATGAATCTAGAAGAAGGGCTGAGAAAATTTTTTCCACTGTAACTAGACTAATTTTTCGTAGAACTCCACGTACTTAGGCAACAAAACATCCCATGTCAGATTTTTAATTACAAAATCATATGCAGAATTTGTTAGTTTTTCTATTTTTTCTTGGTTCACTAACAAATTGTTTATCGCATCAAGTAATTTGTCTTGGTCATTTGGAGGAATGAGAATTCCCGTTTCGTCATTTTTTATCACTTCTGGAATATCTCCAACGCTTGTAGCAATGACCGGTATTTTGAGATATGATGCTTCCTTGATTGTCTGCGGCAAGCTTTCCATTCTTGACGGAACAACTAAAACTGTAGATTCCTTGAGGACAGTCATTGCATCCTTCCATGGAATGTTAGTGCAATAGACTACAGTTCCATTAATTTTGGGCTCAATTTTTCTTAGAATGTCGATTCCCTTTTCAAAGCTGTCTCTGCCAATATAGACAATTTGGTTTGTTTTCTTTTTAACGTCAGGAATTTCTTTGAATTTGGCAATATCAAGTGGTGCCGGAAGATAAACAAAGTCGAGTCCTAGTTTTTCCTTGTAAATTCTTTGGACTAGTTTGGAATCCGTTGTAAGAACATCAGCAAACTTGAGCACTTGGGATTCTGCCAGATTCACCATTTCACTGGTTACAGTAGAATGTATTGTCTTGACCTGTTCAGAATATACTCCATGAACGGAAAGAACTTTTTTCTTTGCTTTTACAAATTTCATAACAAAAGCAGAAGGAATGTTCCATGCATGAACGACATCATATTTTTCTGTGTCAAACAATGCTTTCATTGCACCAAAAAGAGCAAAGCTTGGATTTTTGATGTTTTTTATTGGTATGTGTGGAACATGCATCAGTTTAACGTCATAGCCGTGTTCTCTGAGCTTTTCTGCAACCCGAAACGCGTGTCCCCCAATTCCCCCATCATATCGAGGAGAAATGAAAAGAATTTTCAATGATGAAAAATTGTTTTTTAGACCTAATAAGGTCTCGGATTAAATTTTTACTGTACGGCTTGGGATGCTTCGTGCATCATCTGGCTTTTTGCACAGCCTGCTGCAAGCTCGTCGCCTGCTCCTCTTCTCATCAGTCCCCTGTACAGGCCGTCTTCGAGTTTGACTCCTTCTCTTTCTTCCCATTCTTCCACGGTGATAGAGTATTTCTTTTGGATTCTGTCTCTGTACCACTCTGGAATTACATTGAATGCACAGAATGGAACGATTCTAAGGTCTGGTGTCAGATAATGAATATCGCATCTTTGGAGTCTTTCTAGGTCTTCGTTGTATTTGTCTTGGAAGTGCATCATACCGAGGAACAGTCCCTTTACGTGCCATGATCCTACAGAGTCAAAGGATCTTTTCATCAGAATGCTTCCAAACATCTTTGCCAAGTCCAGTCCTGCTGGCTGCTTCTTTTTATCAACAAAGCTTGAGAGTTTTCTTACCACTTCTAGCATGGTAAAGTACTTGTTCTTGCCTGAGCGGATTTCCTCTGCCTTGTCCTCAAATAGTTCCAGCATTCCTTGAATGTCGCAGAATCTTGGGAGTGGGACGAATTTCTTTGTCTCTTCGTCTTCAAAGACATATGTTCCCGCACCGCAGGCAAAGTGAATTGAAAGTTCGTATTTTGGCTTGCTTGAGAATGCCTCAATTACGTTTGTTAGTGGCATGCAACTTGGGACTGGGAACCAGTCATCTACTGTAACCTGACCCTGGGTCTGTTCTTCGATTCGTTGTATGCAGTCTGGAATTGTGATTCTGTATTTCTCGCGCTCAGACTTGCCCATTCTGCCAGTCAATGAAACTGGCTGGAAGTTTACTGCGTGAACTACGTCCATGTTCTTTTGTGCATATCTGATAATTCCGCCTAGTTCATGATCGTTAATTGATTTGATTACTGTTGGGACAAATACTACTGTTGTTCCTGTCTTTCTGCAGCTATCTAGCGCATACGGGATTTCCCAGTGGTTCTTTGGGTTTGTTCTTGCCGTGACACCATCAAAGCTCAGATACAGGTTGTTGCATCCTGCAAGTCTTACCTCACGTGCTGCTTCTGGATCCATTGCATGTCTGATTCCGTTTGTGTTCATCTGGACGTGCTGGACGCCTTCCTCTTTCATGATTTTGATTATATCAGCAATATCGTCTCTTAGCATCGGTTCGCCGCCGGTAATTTGAATAGAGTTTCCTGGAATTGGTCTCTCTGATCTTAGCGTCTTCATCATTCCACGTACTTGGTCGTGTGATGGTTCGTACATGTATGCGCCTTCAAGGCCTTTCTTTACGTAAAAGAAGCAGTACCAGCATGTCAGGTCGCATCTGTTTGTAACTATCATGTTGGCCAGACCGCTGTGTGAAAGGTGGTTTGAGCACAATCCACAGTTGTTTGGACATGAGCATTTGTCAATCATTACGTTTGGGGCATGTGCGCCTTTGCCGTCTGCCCAATAAGTGCTAAATTTCTTGTACATGTCATAAGAGCCAAAATAGAGTTCCTCGCATTCACCGTGTGTAGGACATGTCTTTGTCATGAATACACGTCCGTCTCGCTCAAAGACTTCGGCATCCAGAATCATGTTGCAGTCTGGGCAGATGCTTTGGGTAAACCTAATTGTAGATTTTTTGCCTACTTGCTTGCTTGACTGCCTGGATAGCTGAATTAGCGACATTCAAAATCAAGTCTTCTGATATGGTATTTAACGTATTTCACACTAGCCCCCGTGTGATTTAGTAGATACAGGCGTTAGGTGTTTAAATACTGAAAAAATAGGACTAGATCGGATGAGCATATCTGACAATACAAAAAAGTCACTAGAGAAAATAGGCTTGACAAGTTATGAGATAAGGACGTACTCGTCACTTCTCAAGACAGGCGAGCTAACAGCATCCGATCTGAGTCAAAAGTCAGGCGTGCCTTATTCAAAAATATACGAGGTGCTAGGATCGCTAGAGGAAAAGGGATGGATTGGATCGGATGATTCAAGACCGACAAAATATTTCGCAAAATCCCCAGCAACTGCACTAGAGGTGACAAAACAAAAGGCAGAATCAGAGTTTAAGCAAAATGAAAACATCGTTCTAAGGGAACTGGTCCCAATGTATGAGAAAAGCGGGGTCAGCGAAAGGCCAGACATATGGGTATTATCTGGAATAATGAACATCGCATCAAAGATACTAGAAATGGTAGAAATGTGCAGAAATGAGGTGTTAATAGCGCTGCCAAAGGCAAACGAGGAGCTGGTAAAGCAGGCGCTTCCAAAGCTGAGGCAGCTCCACGACAAGGGCGTGGTTATTACAATTTTGATGTCAAGTGAGATGGACAAGGAGTCATTAAAGGCCCTAAAAAGAGTCGCCAGCATCAAGGTAAAGAAAGGGTTGTTCGGAGGCGGCATAATCTCAGACAAGCGGTATGTCGTGATACTGTTTGGGCAGCTTGCAAACGAGTCTGAAAGTACTGAAGCAGTTGCAATATGGGCAGATCATGCAGGGCTTGCAGGGTTTGCAAGGGAATACTTTGAATATTTGTTAAGAGATGCAAAGGATGTAGAATAATGGACGCAGTAGACGACGAGGTATTGTTTGTTGGAACCGCAGAGGCAGAACATGTGGAGATGTACCTCAAGGCAATATGGCACATCAAGGAAAGAAACGAGCCAGTAAAAATCAGCACGATAGCCAAGATGCTAAACGTGAGGCAGCCAAGCGTAGTTCAGATGCTAAAAAAGCTAAACGGGCAGAATCTTGTCAACTACAACAAGGCAGGAGTCTCACTGACAGAATCAGGAGAGCAGGTTGGCTCTGGCATGATGCGAAACAGCAGGCTTTTGGAGGTATTAATGGACAGTGCACTAAAAGTGGAAATCGACGAAGAAATGGTCTGCGGGATTGAACACCACATGAATCAGCAGTTTACTGACGCGTTATGCACAATGCTAAAGCATCCAAGAAAGTGTCCACACGGTCACGCCATCCCACGCGGTACATGTTGTACTGATTGATTTAGGTAGGATTGTATACATATCAAATCATATTTTGTAATATTTATTAGTAAGGAAATCCTTACTATAGGGTAAGGAAATGTCAGAAATTAGTGTAGGTTCCGTCACCACTAAGGGTCAGATTACGATTCCAAAGGAGATTAGAGAAAAGTTGAATCTAAAAGAGGGCGACAGAGTAATTTTTGTTATTGAAGGCGGACAGGCAACAATAAGAAAGGCTTCAAGTGAAAAGTTCTCTGAAATTCTACGCAGGCAGAAACCATGGCAAGAACACAGTGTCAAGTTCCAAAAGAGAATACGTAGAGAATGGCAATAAGCGCACTGATTGACACTAACATCATATTGAATGCCAAGAATGTCAACGAGTCATATTCTACATATTCTTTACAGGTATTGGATGCAGTTGAGGACGGTCTCATACAAGGAATCATATCTATAATCTCAATTGCAGAATTGTGCACGGGATATTATTCTCAAGGAGATATGAAAGGCAAGGAGGAATTACTTGCTCATTTAATTTCTAACAAGGGCTTTGTAATTGTAGATCTTGACCTAGAGATAGCTGATGCGGCAGCAAAGATCCGTGCAGACACAGGTCTCAGATTGCCTGATTCTATAATAATTGCTGCTGGACTTGCAGAAGGCGCGCAATATTTTGTGACACATGATAAAGAATTAAAGAAAGCCAATCGCTATCTAGAAGTCATATCACCAAAAGAACTATTCAGCAAGATCAGCCATAACAGACAGAAGAGATAGATTCTAAATGACGAGTGAAAAAGCTCTATCTATTACATGTGGACAAAAACACCACAAATCATAGCTATTACAAAAGTTAGGTAAGAAAGCCCACGCTCTCAACTCTAAAGGGGTGTCAGAATTTAGCAAATTCCATAAAGAATTTGGATATCTTGGATTTTCCCCCCTCGCCGCTTTCTATTTCCTTCCAAGCATCATGGATTGATTTTAGTGTCTTAATATCGTCTTGACTCAGTTGTTGGCTTAGTTTTTTTAACACGATCAGACCTTTTTTTTCTATTATCGTAAATACATTCCCATCTTTTATGTCAAGTTTTTTTCTTACCTTGTCTGGTATCACTATTTGTCCTTTGCTTATTATGGTAAACATGACTTCATTTGACATAATATAGGAATGTCTTACCACAAATTAAAGATGTTTAATCATACTAGAAAATATTTGAAACTATCATAACATTCTGCTTTTGTAAAGCTTTGATATCACGTGAGTCAATCTACAAGAATGGTATCAATTATACAATATTTTCCGTCATGATCTTTTTGATAATGCCTCTAGAATTATATCGTAGTATGTAATGAGTACATCATGACATGTTTTTGCGGCTGCCAAACTTTTCAAAAAGATCCTAACGGTTTCAAGGTTGGCTGCGTTAAATGCAATCATGGAGCTCAGAATCATGACGAGGAATTCAGATCGGCTGCAAGAAAAAATGAAAGCCAGAGTCAGAAAAGAGACGTTGATTTCGGTTAGTTTATTCGCCGAGTATTTTTACTAAAACTCTTTTTGGTCGCATTCCGTCAAATTCTCCATAGAAGATCTGCTCCCATGGGCCAAAATCCAATTCACCATTTGTTATGGCAACTACAACCTCTCGCCCCATGATTTGTCTTTTTAGGTGTGCGTCCGCATTGTCCTCACCGGTTTTGTTATGATCGTATTGATCTATAGGTTCGTGCGGGGCTAATTTTTCAAGCCATCGCGCATAGTCTTTGTGCAGACCAGACTCGTTGTCGTTTATGAAAACGCTTGCAGAAATGTGCATTGCATTAACGAGACAGAGACCTTCCTTTATTGCGCTTTTCTTTACTATCTGCCGTACTTGCGGTGTCAGGTTTACAAAGGCAACTCTGGTTTTTGTGTTAAACGTAAGGTACTCTGTTAGCGACTTCATGCTTGTGTGACGGTTTGTGTGGAAATAAATTTTGCAAACGCAGGCTCAGAACTCAAGATCTATATCATCAAGATCAAAGGGATGGTATCATCAACGCCTACGCATACCATTGAAATTTAATGGATTTTTAACATTCCGAACAAGAATCCCTAATAATTCACTAAGCTTGATAAAAGGCAAGGATAAAGTATTAAAAAATGGTCGCAATCGATGTTCCAGCCTCATTGGAAAGCTTTAGGAGATTTATCATCGCAAGCACGTGTAGTTCTTACATTCCTCGCAGCTATATCGAGGACGTGGAGGTTTTTCCTGAGCGCGAGGAATCACTTGGCTCAATATACGTAGAGGCTGCAGACAAGGTCACATTAAAGAAAGTGCGCGACATTACATTTGTCAACGCACGAGACGTTCTTGGAATCATTTACAATTCAAAAAGCGGCAACACCACGCTGAAATGGAGACAGCTCAGAAGAAAGGGCGGCAAAGTAGTCGGAGAAGCATCGCCAAACTCCCTAGTAAATTTGGCCGAGGGCGGAGTCATAACTCCAGAATGGGTCGACAGTTATCTTAAGAAAAAGAATCTAGAAAACAGCACCATGTAATTTTGTAAACACTGACGATTCTGATGATTACAAAAATTATTGATGATTTTTCGATTTCTTTCATAGTTGAAGAGCCAGACGACTTGCTTACTCTTCGGAGAATAATAAGAAAAGGCGACACGATGGTATCAGACACTACTCGCGTAATCAAGCAGGACAAGGATTTCTCCAGGCCAGACAGAGGAGAGCGGATAAAAATACGTATATCGCTTGAGGTTGAAAAAATAGCGCTTGATTCTGTGTTTGACAGACTACGAGTTCATGGTACGATAATGGAATCAAGTAACGAGGCAGTCTCAAAGGGATCACACCATTCAGTTCTGATAAAAATTGGCGACTCGTTTAACGTGACAAAAAAGAAATGGCTCCCCATTGAGTTGAAATTGCTCAAAAGTAAAGAAGACGGTTTTGGTTTTGTCCTAGTCGCAATTGACAAGGGAGATTGCGGCATTGGGAAGCTAAAGGGAACACATCTGGAATTGATGCAGAATTTGTACTCTGGTTCTAGTGGAAAGCAATACAAATCAAGTTTCAACATCGAGGGATTTTTTGAAAATGTCACAAAGATGCTAGAGACCACATTAAGAGATAACGATATCATAGTAATCTTTGGACCAGGTGAAACCAAAAAGCAGTTCAGCAATTACTTGCAAAAAACCCCCCTGAGTAAAAAACACAAGATAGAGATCGTAGAGGGCATTGATTCTGGCGGAGAGGACGGAGTTTACATATTCATAAAATCAAAAGCCATGCAGCAGATCATGGGACAGAGCAAGCTTGCAAAAGTTACCTCGATCCTAGAGGAAATAATGATCAAAGCCCAGCATAAAAGCAAAAAATTCACAATGGGGTTTGAAGAGACGCAAAAGGCAAACCAGTACGGCGCAATAGACTCTCTGGTTTTTTCAGAAAGGATCATCCAAACTCACGACGAGGAAAAAGTAATCGAGTTCCTAAACGAGGCAGAGGCAAAGGGGGTCAAAGTGTATGCCCTGGACTCGAGCACAGATATTGGCATGCAGGTTTCCGGGCTTGGCGGAATAGTTTCCCTGCTCAGGTTTTCAGTGGAATCTTAAAGTGTAGATTCGACCAGCCAAGCAAGGTACGGCTTGTTTATCGAATTGACCTGTATTTCAGCTATTTCAGGCACCTTGTATGGATGCGTGATTTTGATTTGGTTTTTTACTTTGGCCTTGTTTTTTTGCGTTGTCTTGAAGATTGCCAAGAATTCATCTGCGTTTTCGATTTTTCCCTGCCAGCTATAAACTGAAGAGATTTTTGTCATGTTTACGCACGCTACGAGTTTTTCTTTCACCAGATTGTTTGCTATTTTGGATATTGATTTTTTGTTTGGGTACGTGGAGACTATCATTATTGGTTTTTCCATAGCAAACGATAAATGTCCGTGATTAAAAAAAGTAGCAATTAATTTGAACTTTGATTTTCTGTCGCAAAACGCTATAATTTATGTTCTAATAGCATGGGGGGCAATATTTCTTGCAGCTAAAGGACTAAAGCTGGAAAAACATGGCTTTGAGATGAAACCGTACAGTCTGACCTACAAAAACACCCAAGTTCAGGCAGTCCTAACCAGGATGCTAGGCAGGACGAGAAGGGGCATTCGCGTATTTGCAGACGTAAGCGTTGTCGCTGGATTCATCATGATGGGATTTGCCTTTTGGTTCCTTCTGGACAATATTGTAAAATACTTTAACACGCCTGCTGAATTTTCCCAGCTTACCGTTCTGATACCAGGGGTAACTCTTACATCAGGTCCATCAATACTGTATTTTCTTCTTTCAATACCAATCGTACTTGTAATCCACGAAGGCGCACACGGAATCGTAGCTACGCTAGAAAAAATTAGAATCAAGACTGGCGGTTTTGCTATCTTTATTGCAATGTTTGCCGGATTTGTCGAACCAGACGACGAGGAGTTTAACAAGGCAAAAAAGATATCAAAGTTGAGAGTCATAGGCGCAGGCGCAACAGCAAACGTAATTTTTGCCTTGATATTGGGAGCAGTCTTGCTTACGAATCCGTTTTTTGCAATCATAGTGCCAGAGCCGATCAGGGGGGCATTTTACGAATCGCCTCAAGGCGTCACAGTGCTGTCCATAATGCCAGGAACTGGTGCAGAAAGCGCAGGACTGATGGCAAACGATGTCATCACCAAGATTAATGATGTTCCCATAGTTACGCCATTTGACTTTACAAAAGTTGCATTAGAACCGGGCGATACTGCCACAGTCACCGCAACCAGGGACGGCAAACAGATGCAGTTCCAGATAGTGATATCGCCGTCACCGGACGATCCAAAGAAGGGACTAATTGGAATAATACGTGACAACACGTTTGCCTACAAGCCAGTATACGATTTCATCGAGTGGAAGAGCCCAGAGGTTTCCATGTTTTTGTTGTGGTTGTGGATGATTTCGTTTTTCATCGGAATCATAAACATGTTGCCGCTTCCAATACTTGATGGAGGAAAATTCATCCACAGCATAATAGACAAAAAGATGTCTGATTTGATGGTAAACAGGACTATGTGGGCAATCTATGCGTTCACGTTTGCATTGTTTGGCCTCAACATTGCCTTGTCGTATATAAAATCAGGCTGGTTTACCATCTAGCCGTTGATTATCGTTAAATTTAGGTTACCAAAACTAAAACTGTGAAATGCGACAGATGTGAAAACGCAGCAGTATACTCCAGAAAATATTCCGGGGAGAATCTTTGCTCGGAGTGTTTTTCAAATTCCATTCTGAGAAAGGCTGCAAAGACAATCTCAAAATACAACATGATACAAAACGGCGAACTTGTCTGCGTTGCCGTATCTGGAGGAAAAGACTCCCTTGCATTATTACACGTGTTATCAAAAATGGCAAAAAATCACAATTTTAGAATTCACGCCGTTACAATTGACGAGGGAATACCGGGCTACAGGGAGGAGGCCCTAGAGATTGTAAGAAAGTTCTGCAGAGACCTTGGAGTAGAGCATTCTGTGTATACATACAAGGATCTGTTTGATCTTACGCTTGATGAATCGCTGAAATTGCGCGACGAGGAAAAAATATCATCGTGTACTATTTGCGGCACGTTTAGAAGAAGGTCGATGGATCATGCGACAAAGGACATTGGCGCAGATGCAATAGCAACTGGCCACAATCTGGACGATACGTTACAGACATTTGTGATAAACACCCTTTCTGGAGACACTAACAAAATTGGGTGGATGGATCCCGATACTTCAGATAATTCAATTCGAAAAATAAAGCCGTTTTGCGAAATTTACGAATCCGAAATTGTGTTTTATGCGTTTACAAACAACCTCCCTTTCCAGACAGAGCCGTGCCCCCACATGAACGAGGGGATACGAACAGAAATCAGGGAGTTTCTCAACAAGCTGGAAAACTCTCACAGCGGCATAAAAAATAACATGTACAAATCGGTTCTGAAACTCTCGCAAATAGTGGGCGATTCTAACTACAAGCAAAAGGTATCGTGCCTCAACTGCGGAAACGAATGCACTGGCAGGATTTGCTCCGTGTGCAAGATGATTGTCAGTCTGAAGGATTAGCTTAACGCAAATATAACATTGTGTTCTAGTGATTGTGGTAGTAGGTAGGATCGGGGCGCTAGCCGTGCCCTATTCTGAAACCGGCTCTATGCAGAGGTCAGTAACTGCTGGATAAATCTCTAGGTGGATAAATCCTGCTTGATGTACTGAAATGAAATCACGCCGAAGCGGGTGGATGCAGGCCTGGGACTGTCCGAAGGGATAGTTCCCAAGATCGAATTGCCGAAATGGATGAGGTCCGGGAGGGAGCAATCCTAAGGCAAAGTACCCACGCTACTTCGTCAACGTGGCGGATCTTGTGCGTCTTGAGATGGGACTATCTGTCTAGACTGGAACCAGCGGGTCTACTACCACTTTTCAAATTATATAGCATCGTCACGCATGACGGTTTATGGACATGTTTTTTCAGGGGCAGAAAAGAACGTATGAAAGTTTCAAGACTCAAATCAAGCCATCCATACTGCCTACCTTTGATTCCCTCAGAGAGTACTGCGTTGCTTTGGGGAATAATGTGGTAGAAGACGTGCGCGCCCACAGGGTAGTTTTTGGCAAGTCGCTATCCTTTAGATGGTTTGCAGACTTGGAGCCTGGACTGGAAGACGTCACCATAAAGATTCAACGCGACAGAAAGGAGCCACAGAAAATCATCACACTGAGAACTGGCGATAGTTTGGACGAAATCAAAAAACTGATACAGGATGCGTACAATACAATCCGCTAGTAGAGAACATCGAATTTTGTAAACTCGTTTTTGTATTTTTCATTTCTTATTTCAACGTCATCCACGCGTGCATTTGCAGGTCCTGCATGACACCACTCCACAACATTGCCAACATTGACGTCATCGCCCTCCAGCACGGCCTCTACTCTTGCGTCCTTTAGATTCTTGACCCAGCCAAAAACATGATTCTTCTTTGCTGCTACCTTCATTGCTTGGCGAAAAAATACACCTTGTACCTTACCGCTAATGAAAAGGTGTAGCCTCTGCTTTGTCATGTGAAAAGAATCTTGTCTTGGTATTAATCAATTTTAGGGTTTGAGAAAAAACAGAATTTTTATGTTCTGCCCTGTATTTTGATCTTCTTTGCTACCTTAGATCTTCCAGTCTTTCGTGCAGCAATGCTACCCACTTTAGCTCCAGGCGGCGTGTCCCTTGCAACAGTCGAGCTTTGTCCCACGTGCTGGTGTCTTCCACCACCGTGCGGATGGACGTATGCTGCTTGTGCAACACCTCTGACTATTGGGTATTTGCGTCCTTTTGATCTATATCTGCGCCACTTGTTGCCTGCGTTTAAGAATGGCCTTTCTGATGTACCGCCGCCGGCAAGCACGCCAATCATGGCCCTGTTTTTTGGATTTAAGATGACAAAATTACCTGAAGGAAGTTTTAGCATGACTCCATCTGTGGTGTGAGAAAACACTGTGGCCGAGTTTCCTGCTGTTTTTGCAATGGCGCCCCCATCTCCATAGTGCTTTTCTACATTGCATACGGTTGTGCCGTCAGGAATGTTTTGTATGCTAATTACATTACCGTTTACAATTTCCGCATTAAGAGAAAATCTCATAGTAGAACCTATTTTGGTTCCCAAAACCGCTGGAATCATAGAAACAGAACCGTTTTCAAATCTGACCTTTGCCAAAGGTGCATCTCTGCCTCTTTCATGGACAAGATCAATTACCTCTCCTTTGCGATCTTCGGCCAGATCGAAGCTTGGGTATTTTGCTGGTGCAAGCTTACCAGTAACGGCTGCCCTAAACTGCATGCCTCCCCGTCCACGTCTCCTAACTAGTGGTCGCTTACCCATTTCGTTGGTTCCTAGGCATTATGATTTTAAGCTTTGTTTTGATGGACCCGTCATGCGACAAAGATATAAAAAATACGCTTCGGTTTTAATGCTATGAGCCAAAGCGCCCTTTCTCTCAAGGTATTAGAGGCATACACAAGAGACGTTGGTCGCGGCGTGGCCAGAATCGATTATGATTCCATGGATACACTAAACGCATCCACAGGCGACGTAATTGAGATCAAGGGCAAGCGAAGAACTGTTGCAAAATGCCTTCCGCTATACCCATCAGACGAGGGAAAGGGAATCATCAGAATAGATGGTCTTGGCAGAAACAATGCAGGAATCGCAATTGGCGATACCATAACTGTAAGAAAAATCAAAGCAGTTGCAGCAGAAAAAGTAGTAGTTGCTCCACTAGAGGCAATTCCTCCAATAGACGAACGCTACCTTGCAGATGCCTTGGAAAGCGTTCCACTGATCAAAGGAGACAACGTAATGGTTCCGTATTTTGGAGGTCGTTTAACATTTCAGGTAATCGGTGTAACCCCAGCAGCTGATGCGGTACTTGTTACACAGAAAACTGTTTTCCACATTGCAGAAAAAGGCGAGACGCTACGAGGCGTACCCCAAGTAACCTATGAGGACATTGGCGGCCTTACTGATGAGATTAAAAAAGTAAGAGAGATGATCGAGCTGCCGTTAAGACATCCTGAAATTTTTGAAAAACTTGGAGTTGAGGCACCAAAGGGTGTCCTATTGTATGGTCCTCCAGGTACCGGTAAGACGCTGCTTGCAAAGGCAGTGGCCAACGAGAGCAATGCTCATTTCATCAGCATATCCGGACCGGAGATAATGAGCAAGTTTTACGGTGAAAGCGAGGCAAGACTAAGAGAGATTTTCAAAGAGGCAAGAGAAAAGGCGCCATCAATAATTTTCGTAGATGAAATCGATTCGATTGCTCCAAAAAGAGAAGAGGTCACAGGAGAGGTAGAGCGAAGAGTAGTTTCACAAATGCTTTCACTCATGGATGGTCTTGAGGCAAGGGGCAAGGTAATTGTCATTGCCGCAACAAACAGGCCAAATGCAATTGATCCTGCACTAAGAAGACCAGGAAGATTCGATAGGGAAATCGAGATCAAAGTGCCAGACAAGAAGGGAAGAAAAGACATTCTAAATATTCATACAAGAAACATGCCACTAGTCACAGAAGAAAATGATCTAAATTATGTTGACGTGGACAAGATTGCTGCAGTAAGCCACGGCTATGTTGGAGCTGATTTGGAATACTTGTGCAAAGAAGCGGCAATGAAATGTCTTAGAAGACTACTTCCTGAGCTAAATTTGGAGGATGAAAAAGTTCCGCCAGAGACACTTGACAAGCTTATAGTAAACAATGAGGATTTCCAAAAGGCGCTGATCGAAGTCACGCCATCAGGCATGCGTGAGGTATTCATAGAAAATCCAGATGTCAAGTGGGACGACATCGGAGGACTAAAAGAAGTAAAGCAGCAGCTCCAAGAGGCAGTAGAGTGGCCAATGAAGTATCCTGGATTATACGAGAGACTAGGCCATAAAATGCCACGCGGAATTTTGCTCCACGGAGCAAGCGGCGTTGGCAAGACTTTGCTGGCAAAGGCAGTGGCTACCGAAAGCGAGGCAAATTTTGTTTCTGTAAGAGGCCCTGAATTGTTATCAAAATGGGTTGGAGAGTCAGAGCGAGGAATAAGAGAGATCTTCCGACGAGCAAGGCAGGCATCACCATGTGTAATATTTTTCGACGAGGTAGACTCCATTGCACCAATCAGAGGCGCAGGTGGGGAGACTGCAGTAACTGAGAGAGTAGTAAGCCAGTTACTGACAGAATTGGACGGAATGGAGAACTTGCACGGGGTAATAGTTTTGGCTGCAACCAACAGAGCAGACATGATCGATCCTGCCCTACTAAGGCCGGGAAGATTTGACAAAATAATCCAGATACCGCTCCCAGACAAGGAAAGCAGAAGGCAAATTCTTGAGATCAATTCAAAGGAAATTCCAGCAGTCAGAGACAAAAACGATCTTGACTATGTCAATTTGGACAAGATTGCAGATCTTACGGACGGCATGAGCGGCGCAGATGTTGCGGCAATAGCAAACACGGCCGTTTCCATAGTCATACACGAGTATCTTGACAAACACCCAACCAAGGAAGAACTGGAAAAGAGCGTAAGCACTGCAAGAGTGACCATGAAGCACTTTGAAGAGGCAGTAAAGAAGGTAAGAACTCAAAAGGACCTAAAGATAGGCCAAAAGATAGCGGTTCCCTACTACAGGTGAACGACTATCGGACAAGTCCGATAGCATTTTCCTGTTTCCTTGACCGAGCTTTTGATCTCCACAGGCGTGAATTCCCGTTCCTGCGGTACTATGTCTGAACCTAATCCAGTTTCGGCTTTACGTGGTGACTGGTAGAGGTTCATATTTTTAGCACGACCTTCTTCCATTTTACCTAGCTCAAACATGGGAGTTTGTATATTTATCATATTTAGCAAGTTGGTTATTATGTAATTAACAGCATTTTCATCCATCTTACAAGTATGGTGATTTTCTTGCCTCCAGATCGGTAATCTTAAAACAACAACAAAACTAATTTCTGTAAATGTCAGACTATAGAGGATACGAGGGAAAATCCCTAGAATTTCTAAAGCAGAACAGGATCAAGGTAGGCGACACTGTAAAAATCACGACAAATTCCGACAATATTGCAACAATAATGCCGCGGTACGAGCACAGCGATGATCAGCACATAGTTGTAAAATTCAAAAGCGGATACAATGTCGGACTTGAAATAAGCAATATTAAAAAAATCGAATACGTCTCAAGCATTGATACGAATCTGCCAAGGGAGCCAACCGCAACAAAATCCAAGCCCCAGCTGCCAAAGATTTTACTTCTCTCAACTGGCGGAACAATTGCAAGCAAGGTTGACTATAGAACGGGAAGTGTTACCCCCGCACTAAGCGCGCATGATCTTTATGCAATAGTTCCCGAGCTTGATGATATAGCAAATGTAGATGCAGAGGTATTGTTTTCTGAATATTCCGAGAATCTAACTCCCGAACACTGGAAAAAGACTGCGGAAAAACTAGACTCCTATTCTAAATCTGACTACAAGGGAGTAATAGTCGCTCATGGCACAGACACGATGCAGTACACTGCTGCATTTCTGTCATTTGCCTTGGCGGGGTTTCCAATTCCAATAGTCCTAGTTGGATCCCAGCGATCGTCAGACAGGCCGTCTTCTGATGCCGCATCGAATTTGATTGCAGCTGCAAAATTTATTGTAAAGTCAAACACGAACGGAGTTTTTGTTTCCATGCACAATAGTGAGAACGACGACGATATTGCGTGCCACTTTGGGACCCGTGTCAGAAAAAATCACACAAGCAAAAGAAACGCATTTGAAACAATAGGCGCAATTCCCGCATTCATAGTTAAACAAGACGAGATAATTCAAAATGCCAAAAGCCAGTATTTTAAACAGAAACAATACGCGCCGAAAATAAACGTCGATACTGGTGCGGCGCTGGTAAAATACTATCCAGGCTATGATCCTAGCCTAGTCCGTGATTTGATCAATCATGGATACAAGGCAATAATTTTTGAGGGAACCGGCCTTGGCCATGTAGGAAAAAACATGTACGATGTTATCAAAGAGGCAAAAGAGAGGCAAATTTTTCTCGGCATGACATCACAGTGTCATGACGGCAGGATCAACATGGCAATATATGAAAGCGGAAGGGACCTTTTGCACCTTGGAATAACTCCGCTATCAGACATGATTTCCGAAACGGCGCTGGTAAAAGCAATGTGGGCACTTGGAAACGCCAAGGATGGAAAAATAGACAGACTGATGACAGAAAACATTGCTTCTGAATACACAGAATAAGATTTAAGGCAACTTTGGGAAGAATAAAACGTGTCAGAGATTCAAATTGACAAAATTGGATTAAAGGTTGGCTTGGAAATACACCAGCAGCTTGCAACAAACAAGAAATTGTTTTGCAGTTGCAGCCCAATTGAATCTGAGGATTATCCAGTTAGGTTTTTACGAAGACTTCGACTCGCAAAAAGCGAGCTTGGGAAATACGATCCCGCAGCAGTCTTTGAATCTTCAAAATCAAAACTCATATCATACAACGCAAATCCGCAAAGCAGTTGCCTTGTGGAATACGATGATGAGCCGCCGCACAATTTGGACAGTGATGCAAAGGCAACCGCTCTAATAATTGCCTCTGCTCTACACTCAGATATTTTTAGCGAGATTCATGTTATGAGAAAAATTGTAATTGACGGCTCCAACACTTCTGGCTTTCAAAGGACAATGCTTGTTGCAAACGGAGGATACCTAGAAGTGGAGCAGAAAAAAATCGGCGTCCAGTCAATTTGCCTAGAGGAGGACGCTGCAAAGCTTCTCAAGGACACAGAAAGTGTGCGGGAGTATTCCCTGGATAGGTTAGGAACGCCTCTTGTTGAAATCGCCCTAGATCCAGTCGAAGGCACCCCCTCAGATGTAAAAAAAATAGCACTCACGTTGGGCAGGCTGTTGCGTGTTACGCGTCGAGTTACACGTGGAATAGGATCAATCAGACAGGATGTAAATGTGTCAGTCAGTGGGGGAGGCATTGTAGAAGTCAAGGGAGTTCAACAGCTAGACCAGCTTGAAGCAGTCATCATGTATGAGGCAAGGAGGCAGCATGGCTTGCAGTTGATAGCAGAAAAGTTAAAGAAAATCCAGTTTGATAATTTGTCAAAGGAGGGTACGCTTGATGTGACATCCTTTTTTAGCAACTCTAAATCCAAAGTAATCCAAAAATCACTAAAGGATGGAGCCATAATCAAGGCATTAAAAATCAAAAATTTTGCCGGAATGTTCGGCTATGAGCCATATCAGGGAATAAGACTCGGCAAAGAGCTCGGGCAACAGGTGAGGTTTTTTGGAATCGGCGGAATCTTCCATTCTGACGAGTTGCCAAATTACGGAATTGAGAAAGAAGAGGTGGAGCAGTTAAGAAAAATGTTAGAGACAGGCGAATCTGATGGATTTCTGATAATTGCCGGCTCTAAAGACAAGATAGAGTTTGCCATTGACGCAGTAATAAACAGAATAAAGGGTGCAAAGAACGGGGTTCCTGCAGAGACCCGTGCCGCCACACCTGCAGGCGAGACTGTGTTCCTAAGGCCAAGGCCTGGTGCGTCCAGAATGTACCCAGAAACCGACATACCGCCAATTACGATTAGTGATAGCGAGTTAGAGTTTGCAAAGAACAACATTCCAAAGCCTTGGGATTCCGCAATATCAGAAATCCAAACAAAATGGAATCTCAACAAACAGTTGTCAGAGCAGCTTTTTGATTCGGATTATTTGGATTTGTTTGAATCCATTTGTACTAACAAGGCAAACAATCCAAATTTTGTAGCGTCGATTTTGTGCTCAACGATAACAAATCTGGAACGACGTGGCCTTGATGCAACACTGTTAAAACCTGAGCACATTGCCAGATCTTTTGAATTATTATCAGAGGGCAAGATCACAAAAGAGTCACTTGAAATGATTTACGAGTCCATAATGTCCGATAAGACAAAGTCAGTTGAAGAGTTTATTGAGAAACATTCCAGTTCCATGAACGAAGATGAACTGGGACGATTCCTTGATGATCTGATAAAAAGCAATCTAAGTATAATCAAAAAACAAGGCAGTCATTCAAGCAGTATGCTAATGGGAATGGCAATGAAATCCCTCCGCGGAAAAGTATCGGGTGAAAAAATAAATAAATTATTAGAAATTAAAATTTCAAAAATATTAGAAGAATAAGTATACGCTAGAACTGTTTAGTCTAGTTTTCTTCTTCCTGTTCCTCTTCCCATGGACACGTAGTGGCCTTTTGTGGATGTTTTTGTTGTTTCAGGCGTATCTTTGAGCTTTCTTTTACCGGTTCCGCGACCAGATGATACGTATTCGTCTCCTGCCTTTTCCTTCACTTTCTTTTGATATTCCTTGAATTTTTCTCCAGACCAATTTGCTTCCTCAGAATCAACTTGTCTTTTTGAGGTCCCTCGTCCACCGACTTTGGTAATTTTTCCCATTAGCGAGTACTATGAAACACTATGGTTTAAAGTTGTTCATGAGAGTGATTTCAAAATACGATACATTTGGAATTTGAATTATGCAGGCGAACTTGACAGAATTTA
Organism: Candidatus Nitrosotenuis chungbukensis; assembly: GCF_000685395.1. Classification (GTDB taxonomy): domain Archaea; phylum Thermoproteota; class Nitrososphaeria; order Nitrososphaerales; family Nitrosopumilaceae; genus Nitrosotenuis; species Nitrosotenuis chungbukensis. The sequence continues at coordinate 95,713 of NZ_AVSQ01000003.1, forward strand.
ATGACAGATAATATTCTAAAATAGATCTTGCCCAAATCATTTGAATAACATCCTTTTTGACCATACGGCTAAACGATTGGCAAATTATAGTGCAGTATGCGTGGTCCTTTTTTGAAATTCTTAGAAAGACGTTTTCTAGTTTTTCCAAGTTTATGCTTTTTATTTTCAATTAATTCCAACATTTGTCCCAAAAGTTTGAATGACATATCGTCAGATAAGCAAGAGCCGAATAGAGCGGATCTGAGCGTAGAGATAGTAAAAGATGCGGGAAGTGGGATTTGAACCCACGAACTCCTTGGAGATAAGGATCTGAACCTTACGCCTTTGACCGGGCTGGGCGACTCCCGCAACATGGTTCTTTGGTGCCAAAATAAGTTCTTTATTGCTTGGAAAAAAGAGAAATAGTGATTACTGTCATTTTAGTAGTGGAATTTAAGGAAATTTACTGCAACAACTGTAAGAAGGCACTTGGAAGGTATAACACAAAGTATTTCTCAGATTCCAAGATTGCGGAGCTGATAAAGTCAAACCACACGTCGCATTACAGGGAGGGCCATCAGTTGTCCATACGTAAAATATCTAAAAACAGGTAAACTAGTCAAATGTTTCTCTGAGTTTTTCAAGCAGTTCCTTTTGCTGTTTATTGAGTTTGGAAGGAATATCCACTACTAGTCTCACATATTGATCCCCGCGACTTTTTGAGCCCATATGCGGTAAGCCTTTTCCTTTTAGTTTGACTATGGTGTTTGGTTGTGTTCCTTCTTCTACTTTGACTTTTTCATTTTTCTCTAATGTCGGTACTTCAATTGTCTTGCCAATACATGCGTCAACTATGGAGATTTTTGCATCATAGAAAATGTCTGCGCCGTCTCTTTTGAAGAATTTATGCGGGTTTACTCGTACTCTGATTATCAGATCCCCGCTTTGTCCATGCGGTATGGATTCACCTTCACCGTTTATGACGTAATCCCCATTGTCAATGCCGGACGGAATATCAAACGATATGTGTTTTGTACCCTTGGTCTTTCCAGTTCCTTTGCATGATGAGCATGGCTTTGATATGATTTGCCCTTCACCATGACACTTGGTACAAGGCTGCACTGTGACAAATGTTGAAAATCCCATGTTTCGTGTCATCCTTACCTGTCCTTGCCCTCTACATGCAGAGCACGTTTCTGGGCTGGTTCCAGGTGCACAGCCAGATCCTTTGCAGGTATCACAGTCAATGTTTTTTCTAATGTCAATATCAATTCGCTTTCCACGAAAAACATCGTCAAGGGATATGTTTGTCTCATGCAGAATGTCTTGGCCTTTTTGTCTTGCAAATCCGCCAAATCCCCCTGAGCGTCCAAAAAGATTTTCAAATATAGAATCAAAACCGCCAGAGCCAAAATTAGAGAAAACGTCGTCAAAATTAGTTCGTGCGCCCTGGAAGATGTCTTCCCTAGAGTACCTGCCATCAACCCCCTCATGCCCGTACTGATCGTAGATTTTCCGTTTTTCAGGGTCCGACAGAACAGCATATGCCTCTGAAATTTCTTTAAAGTGTTCTCCAGCCTCTGGCGACTTGTTTCTATCAGGATGAAATTTCAGGGCTAGTTTTCTGTATTGGGATTTTACGACGTCTTGTGAATCGGTTTTTGAAACGCCCAATACTTCATAATAATCTCTTTTTGCAGACATGTTGCTATTTTGTTAAATGATGCATTAATTGTTAATTTTTTGTGTCTGTGTTCTGCGTACTTTGCTCTGAATCGCCAGGATTCTGAGAGGCTTGTTCCTGAGTAGGCTGGGAGACATTCTTGTAGAGTTCCGTCGTTACCTGGTTCACGATTGCCTTTAGTGCGTCAAGTTTTGGTCTTATTTGATCTGCGTCTTTGTCCAGGACTTCCTTTAGTTCCTTGACTGCGTCAGATATCTTGATGCCCTGCTCCTGTGTGATTTTGTCCTTTAGATCTTGGCTTATCAGTTTCTCAGTTGTATAGACGAAGCTCTCCGCTTCATTTTTTATGTCTATTGCTTCTTTTTTCTTTTTATCTTCCTCTGCAAACTTTTCTGCATCTTGCTTTAGCTTGTCAATTTCGTCCTTTGATAGTTTAGAGCCGGCCTGGATTGTTATTTTTGCCTCTTTTTTGGTTCCAAGATCTTTTGCAGTGACATTTAGGATTCCGTTTGCGTCAATGTCAAACTTGACCTCGATTTGTGGAATACCGCGAGGCGCCGGGGGAAGTCCGGTAAGGTTAAAGCTTCCAAGCGAAACATTGTCAGCAGCCATTGGTCTTTCACCCTGCACTACATGAATTGTAACGGCAGTTTGATTGTCTGCTGCAGTGGTAAAGACTTTGGTTTTTGACGTTGGGATTGTGGTGTTTCTTTCAATTAGGGGTTCTCGCAGGCCTCCAAGTGTTTCAACTCCAAGAGTAAGCGGGGTAACGTCTAGCAACACTATGTCACTGGTCACGTCTCCTGCGATGATTCCTGCTTGGATTGCCGCACCTACTGCTACTGCCTCCATTGGATCTACTCCGGATTCTGGGTCTTTACCTATCACATCGCCAACAAATTTCTTTACAAGCGGAATTCTTGTCGGTCCGCCAACTAGGACGATTTTTGCTACATCGGATGTTGAGAGCTTGGCATCTCTTAATGCATTGTCAATTGATGTGCGACATCTTTCAACTATTGGTCTGATTAGCTCTTCGAATTTAGCTCGAGTCAGTTTAATTTCCAAGTTTTTTGATCCAGATGCAGGATCATGAAATATGAAGGGAATGTTGATGTCAGTTTCCATTACGGTGGAAAGTTCTATCTTTGCCTTTTCTGATGCCTCTCGAACTCTTGTCATTGCCGTGCTATCACCGGTAAGATCTACTCCGGTTGTTTTTCTGAATTCGTTTGTTACATAGTCAATTAGGATTTTGTCCATGTCGGTGCCACCAAGCTGGGTATCACCAGACGTGCTTAGTACTTCAAAAACCCCGCCGCCCATTTCCATTATGGTGACATCCAGAGTTCCGCCGCCAAGATCAAAGACTAGAATCTTCATGTCTTGCCCTGCCTTGTCAAGGCCAAAGGCAAGCGATGCCGCTGTCGGCTCGTTGATTATTCTTACAACCTCCAATCCCGCAATTGTTCCTGCATCCTTTGTTGCCTGTCTTTGATTGTCATCAAAGTAGGCAGGAACTGTTATGACTGCCTTTTCTACCTTTTCGCCCAGAAATGCCTCTGCGTCTTTTTTGATTTTTTGTAGAATAAATGAAGAGATTTGCTGCGGTTTGTACTCTTTTCCTTGTATTTTGAATATGTAGTCGCCTCCCATTTTTCGTTTTGCCGCTACAATAGTACTGTCTGGATTAGTTACGGCCTGTCTCCTTGCTGGCTCGCCAACTAGGAGCTGGCCATCTTTTGTAAATGCGACAACGGATGGGAAGGCCTTGCCTCCGATTGAAGTACCCTCTGCTGCCGGAATAAGGGCGGGTTTTCCTCCCATCATTACAGCCGCAGCAGAATTACTTGTTCCCAAATCTATACCGATTATTTTTGCCATGTTTTCACCATTTTGATTATTGTTTTTTTGATATTTCGACTAGTGTCGGTCTAATTGTCCTTTTATGAGAAATATATCCTTTCCTGATTTCTTTGGTGATTGTGTTTTCATCCAAGCTTTCATCCACTACAACTGAGATGGCCTCATGAAGATTTGGATCGAATATTTCACCCAAGGCGTTAATTGGAGACACGTTGTATTCAGCTAACAGACTATCAATATTTTTTAGTATAGAATCGAGTCCTTGTGCGTTCACATTTTCTTTTATGAGAATGTCCTTTGCGCGCGTCAGATCATCGTAAATCGTTAAAAATTTCAGCAGGAATTTGTCAAGTTTGTCGTTGACGCCATTTTCTATGTCGTTTTTAATTTTCTTTTCCAGATTCAGAAAATCTGCAAGCGATCGTTTTAGCTTGTCTTCAGACATGGCAAGAAGTTTTTGCGTTTCTTCCAATTTGTGAGTTAATTCTTCAGTCGTCGGTCTTGATTCCAGATCTGCAGACTCTCCATCTGATTCATCCGCATCTACTGAAATATTTTGCTCGTTATCGTCTGAACTGTACAATCAAGATATTTTTTTGCAAACTAGTTTTATTCTTTGTGTGTTATTTCACAGAGGGGGTTTCCCTTTATTACGATAAGATCGTTGTCTTGTTTTTTGTGAAGATTTTCATAGTCAGATTTAGAGCAAATGACCAAAATTGTTGTCTTGTCGTTGTGAAATAAATCCAGATTAGGATCAGAGTATGCTTCGACATCTCCGATATAGTCCCGGAGTCTCGTGATGAGGCTTTGCAGCATTTCGATTTTGTCACCACGCATTTCATGTTGGTCTAACGACCAAGAGAGCGCAATTTTTGTGCGGCTTGCCTTCAGATCGTTTTTCTTTAAAGTAGATCTGATTTCGTCAATCAGTCTTTTAATGTAGCCATCGACGCCCTTGAGACTTCCATTGATTAAATACATCAGCGTATTTGCCCCCTCAAAAGACGTGCCGAGTGAACGCAAATCGTACAAGCCACTAACCATGTCATCTAGGAATATGTTTTGGAGATCATTTGATTTAAGATCGGCCTTTGTGTTATCATCTTGGGCAAACTTGCAGACTTCAAGGATGCTACACAAGCCTGAGAACCTAGTAAGTACGTTTATTGCGTGAAAGTGTTCTGCCGATGAAATTCCGACCATCATTATTTCTTTTTTGTTGCTTGCCAGTAACGCGGCAAGGTTTTGATCCTGCTTATTGTTGTATGACCCAATAACTTTTGGCGGCTGGTTGCCACCGCCTAATGGATAATAATAATAAAAGATCGACTTTCCGGTTTCAAGTCCTGTAACATGCTCCAGTAAGGATACGTTTTCGCCGTTGCCGCCAATTCCTGTTGGCAGATTGTATATCACCGAGCTGCCCTTTTTGAGTGAGGAGGTTGCATCCTTGAATTTTGAGTGAACTTCGGTTTTTGTCTCTTGGCCGGTTTTTCTAATTCGCGGGGCAAAGAAGAGATACTGGGCCTTTGATATTGCCACGTCGATAGGCTCCATTGCCAAGAGCGGTTCGTCTTCCTTTAGGGAGGAAACATTTGGATATGTTTTTGCAATTTCTGGTTTTAGTGATATTGCAGACTGGGTCGATTCATCGATAATTGATACATTAGCTCCGTGTATTGCCATCTGACAAGCCAAAGAGTACCCTTCAGTACTTAACCCATAAACAACGACCCTTTCTGCTCCCAATTCATTGATGCTAGCATAAGGACTAAGAAAAACTTATTGCATCATAGATCACATTGGACGTATCTTGAAGATTTGGTTTGACATTCTGACACCAAAACAAGTCTTGTTTTTTGAGCCGATGGTAAGACATCTGCAAAAAAGTAACGAGATTTTTTGCACGGCACGAAACTACAGAGAGGTGACAGAGCTTGCAAAGATCAGAAAAATGAAGATTATGATGATCGGAAAACACGGTGGTTCTCTCAAGGCAGACAAGCTAAACGCAAGCCTGAAGCGAACTTTACTTCTCACAGACAAGGTTCGGCGATTCAAGCCAGATTTGACAATTAGTTTTTGCTCACCTGAGGCAGCGCGAGTTTCGTTCGGATTGGGGATAAGGCACATCGCCTTTTGTGATTCTCCGCATGCAGAGGCAGTGATGCGCCTGTCGATACCACTTATTCAAAAACTGTTGATCCCTTGGATAATACCAAAAAACGAATTTACCAAATACGGGATAAGTGCAAAAAACATCATCCAATACAAAGCAATAGACGCATCAGTCATCATCAGATACAATGACTACAACATTAGTTCCAATCCCAAACAGAAAAAAAACATTCTCATTAGATTGGAGGAGGAGCAGGCTGCATATGTACAGAAAAACAGGACTAATGCCCTAACAATTGTACGTGAGATTGTTAAAAAAATCGGTGATCATAATGTTATGATACTGCCCAGGTATGATAGTCAAATTGCAACGCTAAAACACGTTTTAGGAAACAGGGCAAAAGTTTTGGATAAAGTAGTTGACAGCAAAATCTTGTTGCGGGACACAGATATTTTTGTTGGCTCTGGCGGAACCATGACTGCAGAGTCTGCGCTCTTAGGTATTCCTACGATCTCTTATAATGCTGTGCCCAATCTGGTAGAGAAATACTTGGTTAGAAAAAAACTTGCCATACGAGAAACTAAACCAAAAAGAATTATTTCAGCTATTGAAAAGATATTGCGTTCAGACAATGCACATTTTAAGAACAGAGCAAAGTCAGTAATGGACTCGATGGAGGATCCTGTAAAGAGACTCGGTCAAATCATAAAAAAAGACTGACACAATAAGACAGTTGCAGAAAAATAGAAAATATCAATAAGAGGTCGTTTTGAGAGTTATTAACAGAAGCCCGGTAGTGTAGCGGTCAAGCATAGGGGCCTTTGGAGCCCTTGACCCCAGTTCGAGTCTGGGCCGGGCTACTATATTTTACAGATCAAGTTTTGTAAGAAGCCTAATTGCAACAATAAACAGCGTGACTGCAACGCTTACTAGCACAATCATTTCAATCATGACAAACTCGGTAAACGTGCCAAAGATTCCGGCCCTGATGATATCAACAAGATATGTGAGAGGATTAAGATAAAATGCAGTGGCCAGAGGCTGCGGTGCGCCGGATGCCGGATAAAATGCAGTGCTTACAAATGCAAAGAACAGGAAAACAGTATTAATGATTACGTTGAATCCCTCGCTGGACCGTAGGCGTGTTGAGATTATGGACGCAATAGAGCCAAACAAAATTGAGCCAGTTATTGAGGCAAAAATCAGAAACGGTATTGTAAGTGCATTAAACTGAACCGATGTGAAAAACAGAGGAAAGCCGATTGCGGTGATCAGGGCTGCGCTAATTATGCCAACTATGCCAATGGTGTAGACATTACTTAGAATGTAGTTAGTTCGCGTGAATGGTCCGACTAGAATTTGCTCAAACATTCCATGTCGTCTGTCATTCCAAATTATTATGCCAGAAACAAGAGTGCTGTTCATGATGTTAAATCCAATCATCCCAGATGCAATGAATGCGGGATAGTCAAGCGTGATATTTCCAAACGGGACTGATTTTATCAGTGCGGTATACGCAAAACCTGCAACAAATATGTAAATCACCGGAAAGATTACCTGCCAGACAAGAAATCCAGGATTTATGGAAATCGTCAGGTTTCTGACTATAAGCCTAATTGTGGGGTGCATTTGAGTCCTTTACCATCTTGAGAAATATGTCTTCGAGTGTTGTAGGAATGGCCGACAGGTCCTCTACGGAAATATTGTTTTCAATTAGAATTTGAAGAATTTGTGACAGGACGACTTCAGATTTGCTTGATTGGATGGTTATGTTTGTGCCGGTGGTAAAATCAATTACGCAATCAGCGATGCCTGACAAGAGTTCTGATAGCCTATCATGTCTTTCTGAGAGGTGAATTGTGATGGTTTTTTCTTGCCCAAATGTATTTTTGAGGTTATTTGGCGAATCTACTGCTAGGATTTTTCCCTTGTTTATTACTGCTATTTTGTCGCAGAGATATTCTGCCTCAGTCAAAACATGGGTCGTATAAAAAATAGTAAGGCCGGTTTTTACCTTGTTTTTCAGATAATCGAGTAGTTTTCTTCTTGCAGTAGGATCCAGGCCTACTGTGGGTTCGTCAAGAAACAACAGGTCCATTTCATGCATGAATTCACGTGCCACTTGGACTCGGCGCCTTTGGCCAATTGACAGATCCTCGTTCTTTCTTTTTCGGATTTCATTTAGGTCAAAAACACCAATTAGCTCCTCGGTTCTTTCTTTTCTCGTTTTCCGGTCAATGTCCCACATCATTCCGTATTTTTCAAGCGATTTTTCTACGGAAAGATTTGGCTCGTAGCTTGGCTGTTGTAGGACAACTCCAATTCTCTTTCTGATCTCTAGCGGCTGCTTTATTGCGTTAATGCCCAATACTTCGATGGTTCCAGATGTCGGGGGGATTAACGTAGTAAGCATCTTGATTGTAGTAGATTTGCCTGCCCCGTTTGGGCCAAGAAAGCCAAAAATGTGACCTGATCGCACATCCAGATCTATCCCATCCACCGCAGGTATGGTCCCGTATGACTTGTGAAGCGATCTTGCAGTTATGGCTGACACTGATTTTTTTTAGATCGCTCTCTAATTTAGATTAATGAAATTTTTATTAAGAGATTTTCCTATCAGAAATTGACTTGACTGAATTTGATTTATTGCTGACTAAGCTTCTTGAGCAAAAACCAGAATTATCAAAATCTGACGTTGAGAGCATGATCGCGCAGAAAAAGGAAAAGATCGGTGCAGGCTATCTTACGGATCAGGGTGCGTTGTTTTTGGTTGCCTCCGACCTCGGCGTGGCAATATCTGAACCGGTAAAAAGCGAAATCAGCATAAAGGACTTGTATGCAGGGGCAAAAGAGGTAACCCTCCAGACCAGAGTGCTAAACGTATCACCTGCAAAACAGTTTTCAAGAAAGGACGGCTCGCAATTCATGCTCAGAAACATGACTGTCTACGATAATGACTCTGCAGTCACAGTAAAGATGTGGGATGAAAAGGCCAATCTGCCTGACATTGTCAACCTAAAGCCTGGAAATCTTATAAAAATAATCAAAGCCTATGTGAAATCTGACCTAAATGGCGAGCCAACTATCAATATTGGCTCAGGCTCCACCATAGAAATCGCAGATACTGAAAGCAGCATTCCATCACTGGATTCTATGACAAAAGACGTTAGTGACGTAAAGGAAGGGGAAAAAAACATCATAGTTTCCGGAATAATCGATGGCAGCATTAATTACTCTGAATTTACAAATGTCCGCGGTCAACAAGGCAATTCTCTACGATTCAGACTGCAGGGAAAGGACGGCCGCTCAATTAGAGTTGTAATGTGGAACAAAAATGAATCAGAAATTCCAAAGGTCATACCGCCCCAGACAAAAGCTCGACTCTTAGGTGTAAAGGCAAAGCTAAACCAACAGGAGTTAGAAATTCATGGAAACGAGTCAACCATACTTGAGATAGCAGACATAAAGGTGCAACCCATTTCTTTTAGAATACTCTCAACTTCAAAAAGCGAGAACGGAAATACCATGATTCTTGGAGTCAGCAAAGAAAAGCAACTTTTCCACATAGTCGATACTGCAAACGTCACGAGCTCATTTAGTCAGGGCGACATACTTGAGTGCATGCCTTCTAAAGTGTATGGCAACAACATTACAATTGATTCAGATTCTTTTGTACGAAAAATTGAGGGAGAAGACATTCCCCAAGTATCAGAACTCAGAACAAAGATTGCAGATGTAAAGCCTGACAACAACTATTACTGTATTGAGGCAATCATACTCAAGGCCCCAGAAAGGCGCAATGTGCAAACAAAAGCAGGCGAATCAATTTCACTTTCTGAAATGTTCATAGAAGACGACACGGGCCAAATTTGGATAAAGGGGTGGAGGAACCAGGCAAGACTCCTAGACGAGTGCTCCATAGGCGAGATAATTTCAGTCACAGGGGTTACCGCAAAGCCAGGGCTGGAGGGAAGAACAGAGCTGTTTGTGACCCCGTTTTCGTCAATTAGAAAGAAAAACTAGTCCCAAAAGCCCCTAGTCATCACGTATTGCCTTTCGGCTTCGTATATCTGCCGGTATAGGTTTTCCTCATCTACCATGTTTCTCAGTATTCTGGATGCAGTGTCTGCGCCGACACCGTATCCTGACAAGACAATCAGTGCAGTTTTGCCAAAATTTGCAAGTAGTGATGCCGCCTTCCAGGCTCGCTCAAACCGGTGATTTTCCTCAGACGATATCTTTTTTCCTGTGAACTTTTTTTGTATAATTTTTCCAAGATCATAGTCAGAATAAAACGTGGTTGTGATTTGTCTTCCCTTGCAGTATGGGCAAGATGGTATTTTTTCAATGTCTGTTGTTTCTATCACCTTTTCCCATTTCCCGCATCGTGCGCAGATCAGTCTATGTCTTGTCTTGAGCAGGCGGTTCTTTACTAAATCAAGCAGTCCTTTGTCAATGCTTGCAGGTGACGAATAGTATTTTGTCGTATGGTCAAGTATGGGAGTCGCAAGCTTGGAGAAACTGTTTGCGTCAAACCATTCTATGGTAATTGCTCCGTTTTGGATTTTTTCTAAAATTTTTTTGGATCCCTCCAAGTCGTATTTGTCATGGAAAAGCTCCCGCAGTGCTTCTTTGACTAGCGCAGTTTTTGAATATCTGTCAAATAGAAATCGAGCCGATTTTTTGTCATATATGGCACCGCGTCCCACAATACCGAATTTTTTTGCAACATTCCACGTTCTCCAATTGACATTGTGTGTTCCATTCAAAGACGCGGTAACAATTTCATGCAGATCGTAATTGTCGCCTAATGTTTCGCGTATTTGGTTTTCTTGTATCCTTCCCTTTGAGGACAGGACAATCCTGTATGCATCAGAGCGCGACTCTACCTGAAATCCAGTCTTTGACGACAGCATTGAAGAAAGGAGGGTGGACAGGGTTGCGTTGATTTTTGTGCCAAAACAAGAATGCATGACTATTGAGCCTTGGCTTTTCACTGACTCTACTACTATGGTTTTCTCGTCTGGAATTATTGGTAGATCAAGGTTTGTAATCACGTTGTCTGGAAGCTTAACTAGGCCGGATTTGATCCTTGTACGGAATTGCCCTACCTTAGATGCAGTCCTATAGTCTACGGGTATGTTTTCTCCTTCCCAATATGGTACAGTTATGCCGCCAGAACGGACAGGTTCAACATTTACCTTGAGTCCAGATTCATCAACATTGATAATTCTCCACTGTGTACCGCGTAGAACAAAGATGTTTCCAGCTTCACCAAAATCTCCAACAAACCTTTGATCCAGACTTCCAATCAGTTTTTTAGAAATTGTGTCCAATACTTTGAATTTTAATATGTCAGGAATGGTAGAAAGATTTTCAAAATAATACCTGAAGCATCGGCCGGTTTTTCTGAAGATCATTTTTTCCTTATCAAACGTCACCAAATAATTGGAATCAAGTAATTCCAGCACGCTAATTAGGTCATCAATTGTCAGGTTTCGAAAAAGATAGGATTGTGTAAATGTGTTAAACGCGTTTTCGACGGTGATTGAGCCTAGTTGCATCGAGAGACCTACCAGATGATGTGCCAGCACGTCAAGTGAACCATCATGGATCAGTTGATCCTCAATTGAGCCTTCCTGAATTCTCTCCAAGATTGCCTTTGTCTCTAATTCATCGTCCACATTGTTGGTTATGATGATTCCTTTGGCAGAGGATTCCCTGTTGTGCTTGCTTCTTCCTATTCTTTGCATAAATTTTGAGACCTGCCTCGGGGAACCGTAATGCATGACTAGTTCCACTGAGCCTATGTCCAGTCCAAGCTCAAGTGATGATGTGCATACGACAAGTCGGGATCTGCCTCCTTTGAGATTTTCTTCTGTTTCCTCACGCACCTGTTGTGACAGTGATCCATGGTGTAGTTCTACATTTATCGGGGACTTTTCCCTAAGTATTGACGCCAGAAACTCTGATTCGCCCCTAGTATTGGTAAAAAGAAGCACCGGCGAGTCAAGATTCAGTTTGACTAGGTAATCAACTATAAAGTCCGCCACATCGCTAATTGTGCCGTCTACATGCTTGATTTCAACATCATATTTTCTTATTGTTTCGTCTTTGATTATTTCGTATTTTCTTTTTGTCCCAACTAGGAATTTTGCAGCATCTACAGTATTGCCTACGGTTGCAGAAAGGCCTATTCTTGTAATGTGGTGTTTTGAGTTAATCTGCAGTCTTTCAAGGCTAAGCGACAGTTGTGAGCCACGCTCATTTGACAGCAAATCATGGATCTCATCTATTATGATCCAGTCAAGTTCGGATAACGCATCTAGCATTTTTTGCTGGGTTAGTAGAATTACAAGTGTCTCAGGCGTTGTGATTAAGACGTCGGGAGGCGCAACAGATATTTTTTTTCTGACTGCTTGTGATGTATCGCCGTGTCGGATTTCTATTGTAAGATTTTCAGATTCTGCATATCTGATTATTCTCTTAAAGACGTCTCGGTTTAGTGCACGTAGTGGAGTTACGTACAATGCTTTAATTTTTCCAGCTGATTTCGAGGTTCCAATAAATGAAAAGATGGGAATTACCGAACACTCTGTCTTTCCTGAGCCGGTCGGTGCGATTATGAGCGAATCTTTTTTTTGAATTATTAGTGGAATTGCTTTTTTTTGAATTTCGGTGAGTTGCGCAAATCCTAAGGAACTAAATTTGGCTAGTACAGAATCAAGCTGTTTGTTCGGTGTCTTTTCTTGATTTAGCTCGTTCATATACAATTATTCCAATAACTCCAATTGCAAACAAAACCACAGTTATAATTGGAATAGAATCGAAGATTCCTGCCATAGTGAATCAGATAATTCTCACAGTTAAATAGGTTAAGTTGAGCTCATCAATCCGTTTTTTTCGATTTTATAATAAAATTGATTTTCCCCAGAATGTGGAAACACTTCACCCACGTAGTTGGTTGATTTTTTTGAGAGCTTGATTTTGATGTGTGTAAAAAGACTCATGACAGAATCGAGATTTTCTTGTTCGATATCGTTAATTTTTCTAATCATATTTACTACGACGATTGGAATTTTTTTCTCAAACGATACGGTGGCTAACTGTTTCATGTATTTTGTGAATTGTTTATTTTTTTCTAAGATTTGGTCTTCCTTGGAATACTCGAATGAAAACAGATCAGTTATGTTGTCAATTATGACTAGCGAAAAATCGGATTGCCCTATTTTTGATATGGCATTGAACTGTTCTTGAGCGTTTGTGATTCTTCCAACTGTTATTTTGTCAAGAAGTGCCGTATCGAGTTCTTTTGGTTTTAGCATGTCCAGTAGTCGTTCGGGTCTAAAATTTCCCGTTGTGTCCTGGTATAATATGGTGCCACCCTGTGAAAGACAGTTAACTGCTATTTGCAATACCAGCTGGGTTTTTCCAGTACTGCTTGCGCCAAAGATATCCGTAATTATTCCATTTTTTATTCCACCCCCGAGCAGATCATCTAGTCTTTTTAGTCCAGTCGATATCATATGATAAATTCTCAAAAAGTAGAAAAATAAACAAATCTAATATTGATATAATAAAATAGGCAAGGCTTTTATTCCGGTTATCAAGCTAGCATCAACAAGAGAGCAACCATTGTCACAAACAAGCGTGAAGAAACCACTAACAACTCTTCAAAAAAATACAAAAAAGAAAGTCACAGTTAGACTAAAGAACGAAGTAGAGTACAAGGGTAAAATGGATAACGTTGATTCCTACATGAATTTGATTATGACAGATGCAGAGGAGCTTCACGATGGAAAAATATCTGCAAATTACGGCCGAGTCATCGTTAGAGGAAATAACGTATTATTTATCAGACTAGAAAACGAACTATAGGTCAGATTCCCGATGTCAAGAAGTTTTCTTTTTACTTCAGAATCAGTAACAGAAGGACATCCTGACAAAATTTGCGACAAAATTTCAGACGCATTATTAGACGAGTTTCTTAGGCAGGATCCAGATTCCCGTGTTGCTATAGAGACTATGACAACCACAGGTGTTGTGATTGTTGCCGGCGAGGTTACCTCAAAGGCAAGATTTGACATTCAAGACGTAGTGAGAAAGACCATAAGAGAGATAGGATATGACAAACCAGAATTTGGTTTTGATGCAGACTCTTGCAGCGTGCTAGTTTCATTACATGCACAGAGCCCCGACATATCCCAAGGTGTTACTGCCACGGATAACAAGGATCAGGGAGCAGGTGACCAAGGACTGATGTTTGGTTATGCCGTAAATGAGACTGACGAGTTGATGCCACTACCAATTCTTCTTGCACATAAACTAACAAGAAGGCTGGCAGAACTACGCAAAAGCAAAGAACTTGCATGGGTAAGACCCGACGGCAAATCGCAGGTGACCATAGAATACGAGAACGGCAAACCAAAAGGAATCGAGGCGATAGTCATATCAACTCAGCATTCTCCAGATATTACAAATTCTGACATTCGAAACCAAATAATTGAAAAAGTGATAAAACCAGTATGCGGCAAATGGTGGAATGACAAGATAAAGATTCACGTCAATCCGACTGGACGCTTTGTGATAGGCGGTCCTCCAGGTGATGCAGGTCTTACTGGAAGAAAGATCATCGTAGACACATATGGTGGAATGGGAAGGCATGGGGGAGGTGCATTTTCCGGAAAGGATCCATCAAAAGTAGACAGATCGGCATGCTACATGTGCAGATACATTGCAAAAAACATTGTTGCATCTGGCCTTGCCGACAAATGTGAAGTTCAAGTGGCATACGCAATTGGGGTTGCAGAGCCAGTTTCGTTGATGGTAAACACTTTTGGCACTGGCAAGATATCAGAAGAAGACATCGAGAATCTAGTCAGAAAGAATTTTGACATGAGGCCAAGAGCTATCATATCACATCTTGATCTCAAAAAACCAATTTACAGGGACACTGCGGCGTATGGACACTTTGGAAGAACTGATATTTTGTTTCCCTGGGAAAAAACTGACAAGGCAGAATTGCTAAAAAAGGCAGCCGGATTATAAAATCTCTTTTAGCGGCGTCAGTTTAAAGCCGCATAATCGCTCTAGCTTTTTGTGACTACCAACAAAGTCGCCGACAAGTATGTTCAAGTCGTCTAATCCATAAATGGCATTTTTTGGTTGATTTAATGCAGTATGATACGCTTCTTCCAGATCAATTTTTTTAATTTTAGTTTGTTTCTTGGTAAATCTCCTTACAAAATTTTCAAAGGTCACGGTTTGTGGGCCGACAAGATCCACAATTTTATTTGAAAATTGCTTACTAGTTGTGGAAGCGAGAATCACTTTTGCCACGTTATCGACAGATATTGGTTGCAGTCTATACGATCCAGAGCCAGGAATTATTACTGAACCGTTTTTGATTTGCTTATTCAGGTTTTTTGTAAGCGGATCGTTATTTCCAACTATATAGGATGCTCTTAGAATTGTGTAATCAAGCCCGGATCGAATTATTTCTTGCTCTGCTTTGAATTTTGAGATAAAATACCCAAACGTTGTTGATTTACTGACACCAAAACCGCTTATGTAAACAATTTTCCTAATCTTTGCATTCTTGCACAGTTTCACAATTTTTTTTGTTAGCCCAACGTTAATGTCGCTATAAGTAGCATCAACACTCTGTGCTCCTTGCCCAATTAGGTGCACTAAGGCGTTACAGTTTTTCAGTTTGGAAATAAGACTTTTCTGATCAAGATCAGAATAACGTACGTTTGTTTCGTATTTGAGAGGCAGATGCTTGCTTCTTGTCAGACTGATTACTGATACCTTGTTGCGATTGAGAAATTTTGTGAGATTTCTTCCAACAAACCCATTTGCTCCAGTAATGGCTACCTGTGAACTTTTTTCTTTCATAAATATCACATCACCAGTATAATTTTAAATGTGTATTATCAAAATCATCTATTGGATGCATTACAATGCTACCAAGCTCTTGGCTTGAACGAAAGTGCCTCACTTAAGGAGATTAAACACGCATACAGGCAATTGTCATTAAAATACCATCCAGACAGGAACAAAGAAAAAGAATCCGATAAAAAATTCAAGGAAATCACCGAGGCATATCAGTTTCTAAAACAAGAACAAAAAAGGAGTAATGCAACTCACAGAGATGCAGAAACTGCGCATGCTGATTTTTGGAATTATTACGACAAGAAAGCAAGTGATAATTTCAGATTTAACCGTCAGGCTAATTTTGAGGAATTTACTCGCAATTTTGGCGCAAATTTTAATGAGCCACGAACTCACAATATGGAAAAGCCAGTTTCCCACAAAATGACGCATGTTCTACTTTACGGCGGTCTTGTGGCAATGGCGCTGTGGATAATTCTTTCAGAAATTTTAAAGTAATCTAAGAAGAGTTATTACATAAAAATAACATCACAGTTTGTGAGCGATGTAGAAAAACCAAGAGATAAACTGCGAACGGGTTTTACAACTGGTGCATCTGCGGCAGCAGCTGCAAAATCAGCGTTGCTTGCAATGATAAATCAAAAAAAAATTGAATCAGTCGAAGTTTTATTACCAAAAGAAAAAAAAATTATAATTAAAATATCAAGTTGCCAGTATGCATCTGACTCTGCCAGATGCTCAGTCATAAAAGACGGTGGCGACGATCCTGACGTAACACATGGTGCAGAAATTATCGCGAATCTTAGCCTTACAGACAAAGTAGGACAAATTGAGATAGACGGTGGCGAGGGAGTGGGCAGGGTAACAAAGCCAGGACTTGGTTTGGAAATAGGCAGTGCTGCAATTAACCCAACGCCTAAAAAAATCATAATTGAAAATTTGGTACTAGCTGGAAAAAAGGTTCTTACAGAAAATGGAATCAATGTAATTATTTCTGTTCCCATGGGAAAGGAAATTGCAACAAAAACAGACAATCCAAGGCTTGGTATTTTGGGTGGAATATCGATTCTTGGAACGACTGGAATTGTAATCCCTTATTCCACAGCATCGTTCGCTGCTTCAATTAGGCAAAGCCTTGATGTTACAATCGCAATGAAAAATGATACTGTAGTACTAACTACGGGGGGACGAAGTGAAGAATTTTCTAAAAAGGAGTTTGACTTGCCTGATCATTGTTTTGTCCAAATGGGTGATTTTTCAGGCTATACAATCCAGCAATGTGCTAAAAAGGGAATACAAAAGGCGCATGTTGCAGGTTTTATCGGTAAGCTGGCAAAAATGGCAGCGGGTGTCAAACAGACTCATGTTAAAGGATCCAAGGTAGACATGGAGTTTCTTGCTAAAATAGCTGGTACTTTGACTACAAATCATACAATATTGGAGCAAATAAGAAAAGCAAACACTGCAAGACACGTACAAGAGATAATTATTGAAAATAATGTTAAGGGGTTTTTTACTGCAGTTTGCGCTGAAGTGCATAAACAGATGCGCCAGCATTCTGAAGGCAAGGTAGAATTAGACGTGATTCTTTTCGATTTTGACGGCAAGATACTTGGAAGGTATAATTCGTCCTAAGAAATTTTATTGAGTAAGAAAAGGGACTATTTATGGAAAAAACTGCAATTCTTGCAATTACAAAAAACGGAGTCAAGATTGCATCTGCAATAAAAGAGATGTTCCCCGCATGGGAGATATTTGCGCCGGCAAAATTTGCTGACACCACAAATGCAAATTGGTATGATGACTCTACAACTTCCAAAATTGCAGATCTTTACAAAAGCAGTGATGCAGTAATTTGCATATTTTCGTTGGGCGCAGTGATCAGACTAATTGCTCCCCACTTGGGAGATAAAAAAACGGATCCTGCCGTGATTGTAATAGACGACAAGGCAAACTTTGTCATAAGCACACTATCTGGTCATCTTGGAGGGGCAAATGAGCTTGCAAATGAGCTTGCAAAAAAACTTGGTTCAACTGCAGTAATTACTACAGCTGCAGATGTAAACAAGACAATCCCAGTTGATTTGGTAGGAAGAAAGTTTGGATGGAGTATTGACGATGATTCCACTGTGACAAAAATAAGCGCGTTTATGGTAAATGAGGAGAAAGTTGGAGTGTACCAGGATGCTGGTGAACGAAATTGGTGGGAAGGAGACCTACCAAAAAATGTGACAGTCTACGATACGTTTGAAAAACTGGAAAAATCAGATTCTAAGGGGTTTTTGATAATAACGGACAGAAAAATTACTGGTGAGATTTTGAAAAACGCAGTGGTTTACAGGCCAAAAACGTTGGTCGTTGGAGTCGGGTTGCACGGAGACACCACAAAAGAAAAGATATTGGAAGGTCTGAATGTGTGTCTAGAAAAATTCAATCTCAGTCCTAAAGCAGTCGCAAGATTTGCATCAATAAAAAAACCTCAAGACATCAACAGTCTAATCGAAACTGCAAAAGAATTCGGAGTTTCTGTTGAATATTTTGAAAGGGATGATTTGGCAAAGGTTAGAATTCCAAACCCCTCAGTCATGGTAGAGGCGTTCGAGGGTACGGCAAGTGTGTCTGAGGCAGCATCGATATTAAGCTCCAAGGGAAGCCTTGTTGTTGAAAAGCAAAAATTTCCGCCAGATCTCACCATTGCCATAGCGAGGATTGAAAAATGAAACGCGGTTTATTGTTAATCGACAGAGGTAGCAAAGAAAGAGAGGCCGAAGAAGAGCTTGAAAAAATATGCCTAAAAGTAAAGGAAAAAGGTAAGTATGTTTTTTCCGAATATTGTTTTCTGGAGGTGGTACCGCCCTACATAGAGGACGGAATTGCAAAATGTCTAAACCGAGAAATAGATTCGCTGACCATAGTTCCCTATTTTCTATATCCAGGCAAAAAGGTCAAAGCAGCTGTAACTGAGGCAGTGAAATTTCAAACTAAAACTAAGGTAAAGTTTCTGGTAACAAAACCTATGAGCATGCACAAGACACTGCTTGAACTGGTAGATAATAGAATATCTGCAGCTTTGAAGAAGAACAATGTAGATCTTCCAAAAAAAGACGTAGACGTATTGATTATCGGTCATGGAAGTATGGATCCAAATGCCCAGATCTCGATAAACTACATAGTAGATGGTATGAGAAAAATTTACAGAAACGCGGATCGTTGCTTCCTAGAAATTGAGCAGCCAGACATAGCATCGGGAGTTGAGAGCGCTCAAAAGAACAATCCACAAGTCCTGGTAATAGTGTTTTATTTTCTTCATGAGGGCGCCCATGTTAAAACAGATATCAACCAGGATCTTAAACCGGCACTGGAAAAAGCGAAACTAAAACATGTTTACATTACCGAACATATAGGGGTTGATGAAAAAATGGTAGATTTGATTTTAGAAAGAGCTCAAGAGGTAGAGAATGCAAACTAGAAAGGGCCAGTCCATAGAGGACGAGAGCATGGAGATTATTGAGCAAGAAATCGGCCCTCATCCGTACAAAGGGCATGAGTGGCAGATAGTAAGAAGAATAATTCATTCAACTGCTGACTTTGATTTTGCAGGGGAAAACGAGATGATTTTCCATAAGGATGCAGTAAAGAATGGATTGGAAGCGCTTCAGGGCGGCAAGAACATCATAGTTGATGTAAATGGCGTCATCGGGCTGTTAAACAAAAAAAATCTTGACGATTTTAAAACAAGTGTTATTTGCGACATATCAAATCCCGCGGTAGTAAAGGAAGCCATGAAACTAGACAAGACCAGAGCCCAGACAGCCATGCGCATGAGAGCTTCGGAGATGAACGACGGCATCGTAGTAATAGGCAATGCGCCTACTGCACTTTTGGAGGTAATTAGCATGATAAAAGAAAAAATTGCAAGGCCAAAGCTCGTAATCGGCGTGCCGGTTGGCTTTGTATCTGCCGCAGAGTCAAAAGACTTGCTGCAAACTATTGATCTTCCATACATAACAAACAAGGGACGAAAAGGCGGATCTCCCTGCGCCGCTGCAATAATAAATGCACTTTTTAAAATTATACGAGAATCATCTAGCTGAGAATTTTATACAATTCTTGACAAAATTAGACGGATAATTATTCCGAGCAAAATAAAGATGCATGTATGAGGCAAGCGTATTGTATTCAAGTAGACCGTCCTTTTTGCCATTAATCCCAACACCAATGGATAACTCGTAAGCAAATTTAGAGTCCTTTGGAATTGATGTGAGCTCAGAATAATGAAATTCGTGGCCAAATAATTTTGTTGATTTTTTTGCAACTATACAATCTGAAATGACTTGCGCTTTTGTGTAGTTCAATGTCATTTTCTTTTCCATGGTGGTTTCAGCATCAAAAAGACCAACTGTCGAATATTTCTTGTCACCATATTCTATTGATTTTGTAAGATACATCAGTCCACCGCATTCTGCATAAATCGGCATTCCTTGTTCGGCAAGGCTTTTAATTGATTTTTTCATGGTGTGGTTTTTTGTCAAGAGTTGACCTAGCACCTCTGGGAATCCTCCTCCGATGTAGAGTCCATCACATTTTGGTGGAGCTGGATCTGATATTGGGCTAAAAAACTCTATCTTTGCACCTTCACGTCTTAATGCATCAAAATTATCATAATAGTAAAAATTGAATGATTTGTCCAATGCTACGCCTATTTTGACCTTGAATTGCGTTTGCAGTTGTTTACTGGCTTGGAAAAATGGCGATGCTTGTTTTGCTATGGAAATTATTCCATCAATGTCAAGATAACAGGAAATTTTTTTTGCAATTTTTTTTATTTTTTGTTTTAGTTCGTTTTGTTCAATTACTGGTATTAATCCCAAATGCCTTGACTGTATATCAAATTCAGAATTTTTCGGTATCACTCCAAGGATAGGAATTTTCAAGCGAGAAAGTGCACCCCTGCACATTTCTTCGTGTTTTTTGCTGCCAATTTTGTTAAGTATGAATCCGACTATTCTCGAGTTTCGATGGAATTTTGTGTATCCTAATGCAGTTGCGGCAATTGACCTTGCTGTCTTACTTGCATCGAGAACCAAGATGACAGGAGTTTGAAGTATGCTTGCTATGTGATGGGTACTAGAAAAATTCGAAGTTCCAGAGAATCCGTCATAAAATCCCATTACTCCTTCAATGACAGATATTTCTGAGTTAGAATTATTCAAAAAACTTTGGACCACTGCCTCTTTTCCCATTATCCAAGAGTCCAGATTTCGTGCAGGGTTATCCGAAATTGCAGAAAGATAAGTTGGATCAATATAGTCAGGACCAACTTTGAATGGTTGCACTGAATAGCCCTTATCTTTCATTCCATGAATAATAGAACATGTTATCGAAGTTTTTCCCACCCCGCTAGTAACACCTGCAATCAAAATACGGGGAATTTTGTTCTTTCTTATCATATGGTTTTAGCAAAACAAGAACTATACCAATGTTTTTAGTATTCGAATTTGATTTTTCATTATGGAAAAAGATGGTCTTGTTATAGTATACACAGGTAAGGGAAAGGGCAAAACTACTGCGGCGCTAGGCATGGCTCTAAGAGCGACAGGATACAATCACAAAACCTGCATGATCCAGTTCATCAAGGGTTCTTGGCATTATGGGGAAATGACGTCGTCAAAAAGACTAGAACCGGAGTTTGAGCTGACAGCCATAGGGAAAGGCTTTGTTGGAATATTAGACGATAAGACTCCCAAAGAAATTCATCAAAAAATTGCAGACGAGGCAGTTGAAATAAGCAAGGAAAAGATTCTTTCTGGAAAATACGACATCATAATACTTGATGAGATAAACTACGCTGTAAATCTCGGCTTAGTGCCTATGGAAAAAGTTCTCGAGATGATAAAAATAAAACCGCCACAACTGAATTTGGTTTTGACTGGAAATCATGCCAAACCAGAAATTATTGAAGCTGCAGATTTGGTAACTGAGATGAGAGAGATAAAGCATCCCTTTCAGCAAGGCATAAGAGCAAAAAAAGGCATAGATTTCTGAGCAACAACATTAAATTATGTACGCCGAGCCAAATTTGCATGGCTACCGAATCGCAGGAATTACCAGAGATTGGAGAAATTGTAATTGCAACCATAACCAAGCTTACTGACCATGGAGCTTATGTCAGCCTTGATGAATACAGTGGACTGCAGGGATTTCTTCACATATCTGAGATAGCTCCCGGATGGGTTCGCTCGGTAAGCAAGTTTGTGAAAGAAGGTGAAAAGAAAGTGCTGCTTGTAAAAAAAGTAAACCCAAATAGATCAGAAATTGATCTTTCACTAAAACAAGTTTCAAAAGAACAGCAAAAGAAAAAGCTGTTAGAGGTCAAGAGAATTGAGAAAGGTAAGACCTTCCTAGAAAATGTTAAGGAAATAGCAGGTTTATCCGATAACGACATAGAAAAACTTGAAGATGTGATTTTTTCAAAATATGACTTTGTGTATGATATGTTTTTGGATGTAGTAACAAAAGGCATTGCTGTTTTAGATGAGTTAAAACTGGCAAAAAAAACTGTTTCTGCAATAGAAGAAGTAAGTACGAAAATCAAGCCACCATCAGTTGAAATTCGCGGCATTTCTGAAATTACTTGCAATAAATCTGACGGTGTAGAGGTAATCAAGAATGCGCTTTTGGATGCAATTGGTGAGCAAAAGGCAAACGTAAATGTGGTATACATAGGCGCACCAAAGTACAGAATAACGGTAAAGGGTCAGGACTTTAAGACTGCAGAAAGAATGCTAAAACCCATATTAGATAAACTACAGAAAACCGTTGAAAAAAATCATGGTACGTTTAACTTTACAAGGGAAGAATCAAAGAAAACGAGAGAGGGATAACATTGAAGTTTCAGATTCGCAAGTGTCCAGACTGTAAAAAATACACTCTAAAAGACGCATGTCCACACTGCAATTCCAAGACGAATACTGTTCACCCTGCAAAGTTTTCCCCCGACGATAAATATGCAAGATACCGCATTGCAGACAAATTTAAAGAAGAGTCCCCCAGCGAGATATAGTTAAGAAATTCTTATACTTTTGATTCGTGCTTGTTCAACGTTCATCGGCTGATCATCAGAATTTGTTTTTAGGGAACCCAGCTTATCTACCACATCTTTACCCTCTACTACTTCGCCAAAAATTGTATACTTGCCATCGAGGAATGGCGCATCACCCAAAACGATGAAAAATTGCGAACCTCCACTATTGATATCTCCTCCTCTTGCCATTGACACAACATATTTTGTATGTTTTAGGCTGCTAAATTCAGCAGGAATCATATATCCAGGTCCTCCCGTTCCCCAAGTTTGAGGAGGGCCAGACACCGTATTTGGATCTCCACCCTGTATTACAAATCCAGGTATGATTCTGTGGAATAGTGTTCCGTCATAGAAATGCGAATCTGCAAGTTTTTTAAAGTTATCAACCGTTTTTGGTGCCACATCTTTATTGAGTTGAATTACAATGTCGCCCAGTGTTGTCTCTACTGTTGCAAATTCTCCAGGTGTTTTGGTGATTGATTCGCTAGATGTCTTAATGTTCGATTCTGTCGCTATAGCTGTTTCTGTTTTCGGTTTGTAATCTTTGTTTACCTCATAAATTAAAACACCATTAATGGGCCCAGAGTCTTTTCGTAAAAAGCCAGAGGATTCATAGACAAGTTTTAATGGTCCGTCACCATCTTTGGGAAATTTAATATCATTTATGTAAATTGGAGTAAATCCAGATACATACGATTGTGACTGTTGCTGAGTGTTAAGATCCACATAGAACATTGGAGAAAATGGGATCATTTTACCCAATAATGTGTCATTCCAAAACTCGTTTGTTCCACTTAATTCGTCACTATAGATGTATTTGTCAACGGATACGCCTGCGATTCTCATAAACCATTGTTTTTTACTTTCATCCCCACCACCTTGAACAAGGTATAGTGATGGGTCTTCACTATTTACTCTCTGTGCAGCAACATAGATCAATACATAATCTGCATCCAGGCCCTCAGAGGGTTTGTCGCTTGTTAGTATTCTCCATGCTTCGTCAGGTGAGCTAAGTAACATTTTTGCAATCAGCTTTATTTGCCAGTCTATCAAGGTGGCGTTATCTGCTAGTGTTTTCCTTTCGCCAAGCGTTGTAATCCAGTAACCATAATCCCACCAAGATGCAATAACTGCATCCTTTGGAGTATTGTTTTTGATCCAGTCCATGGCATCAAGCCAGTCAGTTGTAGCTATGTTGTAGTTACTTCCGCCATTTAGAATGGTTGGAGGTGCTTTTACACTATTTACCCAGTTGGAGCTTGCTGGGAGCGTAATTGGTATGATCAGCAAAACAGTAATGATGACAGTAAAAGAAATTTTTAGTGCAGTTGGATGAGACTTGATAATTTTTTTATTCTCCTGCTTGTTATGTTTGAAAATTTCTTTGGTAAGAATTGATAGACCTACTGAACCCAAAATTATAAGGGAGAGTGATGAGTAAAGTTCCAATCGGATAAATGCGGAGCTGATATAAACTCCAAACAATCCAATAATCAATGCAAAAATCTGAACGTCGCGATTGTTGTTTGAGTTATTTAAAAGATTTTTAAAGATTAGCCAAACTCCTAATGCTCCAAATATCATAAAGACGGAATTATACAGAAATGATTGGAAAATAGTAGTAGTTGCATGTTCTGCTACTGAATCCACCAAAGGATCCGTTGTGGTTAGGAATGGATTAATTGCATTTAGATATCTAAAGCTTGGAAGCCCAATTACATTTGCTGACAATATAAAAATGCCAAGTACGATTACAGCCACTAACAATAATGCACAGTTACGCTTTCCGTGTTCGATCTTGCTCATTTTTTGAATAAAATAACAAGCGATGAGGAAGATTGTTGGGCCAATCAGCATAAAGCCACTTGCTTTTGTAAAAAATTGAATTCCGGGTCTTTCTAGTGGCGCAATAGCGATTGCAATACCAAGAAGGAATGCAGGAATAGCCCAGATAAGAAAACGATTGTCTTGTCTGACAAACGGTAGTGACAATATAAAAATGCCAATGGGTAAAACGAAGAATTCACTTCCTCCCCACGCCGAAAAAGAGAGACCGAGAAATATCCCGCCTCCTATTAGTTTGGCAAGGGCAATTTTACGCGAGTTTGATTTTATTCCACTTAAAAGTAAGTAAATCGCAAGTAGCCCAAAAAATAATCCGAGTGGCTCTGACTTGAACCATCCAATTGTACCCCTAACTATTATTGGCAAAGATACAGAATACATTAACGAAGCAAACAGTCCTGCAGTAGTTCCGCCAATCACCCTAACTAGGGCAAATACAACAACTGCTGTCAAAGAGCCAAGTACTACTGGAAATACAATTGTAAAGTCATAAAGATTAGTGCCACCGCCAAAAATTTGGTAGAGCGAGGCTGCAGTTACATGCAACATGACTTGAGAAGTTCCTGCAATATCCCTTCCATGAGGATACCAACTCATGTCATCGTACCAGTTCAGATAGGCATCAAAACCGTTTTCTACGATGAATTTTGTTGCTCTGTAATTAAAAAACGGGTCAAACTCGTTTAATTGAAACCCATAGTCCGCAGCTTGAGATCGAATCAATGCGGAAATGGAAAACGAAGATGAAAGAACCAGTATTATGAGCAGGTGATGTAGACAAAACTCAAAGCTGCCCACACTGAATAATTTTTTATTAGAAAGCAATTGCTTCTTTTCCGAAAGATATGGCTTATTACTCTTTTGAAAGAATATGCACTTCTGACGTAGTTACAAGTTTCTTGAAGGCTTTTGCATCATTTATCGTTCCCACAATACTGCCATAGTGCATTGGAATTGCAAGCTTTGGTTTTATCTCTTTAACTGCCTTTGCTGCATCATCTGGAGTCATCACATATGTTCCGCTAACTGGTACAAATAGAACGTCAGGTTTTATGTCAGTCATTTCAGGTATCAAATCAGAATCTCCGGTATGATAGAATCGAGTATTGTTTATGGTTATGACGAATCCCACCTTGTTGTCCTCTTTTGGGTGGAACGGTCTTTTTGTATCCGGGTTTATCTTGTCAGTATTATAGGCACGAATTGCATTTATTTTGAATCCATCGATCTCTATTTTTTCATTTGGCGCAATGCCGATTAATTTCTTGCACGGCAGTTTGATTTGCTCAAGACATTCTTTTGCAGCTATTATGACAGTTTTTTTGTCAGTAATTTTTTCCAAGTCAACAATACTTAGATGATCAAAATGGTTGTGAGAAATCAATATCACATCTGCATGAAATTTTTTATCTATCTGGTATGGATCAAAACAAACCGTAATGTCGTCTTTTGTTAATGTAAGTGTATCATGTCCATGCCATTTTATTTGAACGCCATTATATTCTAGCATAATTTGAAATCGTCATTTACCAAGTTAAACCTTACTTGATTCTAATACTATTTTGTTATTTGATATAGAAAGAATAGAGCCGCCCAATTTTTTTATAATTGATTTTAGCTCCTTGTCCATTGTTGCCACAATACCTCCTTGTTTTTTTATATATGATTGCAATGCGGCATCAGCAAAACTACCATTCAGAGAAATGGTTGGAAATGATTTGATATAATCCAGTGTTATAACTACGGCGTCTTTTTTTTCCTTGTCATCTAAGAGCTTTTTTAGCTCCATAGTCACAATATTTGGAACAACAAATCGAATGCTGCCTATTTCAGTATCAATTGTTGAAAGATTCTTTATTCTATTGGTAGCTAAATGAATGAGAAAACTTGTGTCGCATATTACATCAACCAACTATGCCTGCTCCGATTAATCGCCATCTTTCTTCAATTTTTCTGCTTATTGCAACATTACTTTGTTCAAAAAGACAAACCGGCCTTTTGAATTGAACCTCAATATTTGCCCCCCTTGCCTTGCTTACCTTTGCAAGAACGGGTGCAGTTCCAATGTTAAGTCGTAATGATTCTCCTGCCTGAATTGGCGTCACCTTGACATCATTTATTGTTCCAACCGCAGAATCAAACAGATTAACTTCTAGTTGTGCTTCATTCGAGTTTTCTGGCAGTGTTCCTGGTTTTCCTATAACTGAACCAATCAGCGAATCGCTACGAGTTAGTGAAGGATCCAACTTGGTTCCTATTGCCACAAGACCTCCCGGCTTTACATCATCAACTATTCCTGCTGCAGTACCTAACGATACTATTTGTGTATGGATTGGTTCGTAATTGCTTTTCTTATTGTTTAGGATGCCAGGTTTTATTTCAATTTCATCTCCAATCGAGAATATACCTTGAGTCAAGCTTCCCCCGATTACTCCTCCTTTGATATTATTTATCAGAGTACCAGGTTTGTTAACGTCAAATGATCTTAGAACATGCATCACTGGATCTTTAGCTTCTGCTCTTTGTGGTGTTTGGATTGTATCTTCTATTGCTCCGATTAATGCATCTATGTTAAGTCTTGATTGTGCAGAGATTGGAATTATTGGCGATTTTGCAGCTTTTGTGCCTTTTACAAATTTAACTATGTCAGCATAGTTTGCTGTCGCATCTTTGTACGATACAAGATCAACTTTGTTTTGAACAATTACAATTTGTTGAATTCCTAGAATTTGAAGTGCTAAAAGATGTTCTTTTGTTTGCGGTTGGGGTACTTTTTGGTTTGCTGCTACAAGTAGCAATGCCCCATCCATTAGTGCCGCACCTGAAAGCATGTTTGCCATAAGGCTTTCGTGGCCAGGACTGTCCACAAAACTAACAACTCTGCTTAGTTCGCTTTCTTTACCACAGTTTGGACAAGTTGGAGTAGTAGAATATCCCAGTGGCACTTCACAGCTTTTGCACTTGTAAAACGCAGCGTCAGAATATCCAACGCGTATGGTAATTCCCCTCTTTAGTTCCTGACTGTGAACGCTAGTCCATTGTCCGGTCAGAGCTTGAATTAGAGTAGTCTTGCCGTGATCAACGTGTCCTGCAGTTCCAATGTTTACACATGGTTGGTAGCCATATTTTTTTACATACCATTCGGGGAGGGTGTCACGCCAATGCATTAGTAAATCTCAAAAAATCTAGTATGTTAAGTTATGCCTTTTCTTTATTTTCTGCTGGAGCCTCTTCTATTTTGAGCTCGCCGTCATATGAGCAGTTTATTTGGTAAATCTCCTCTGAAATGGTATTTCCTCGGATCAGTCTTCTTCTACGCTGTCCTTTTTCGACGTTTTTGAGTCCAACCCCTTTTGAAATCAGGACCTTTTTTCTCGCAGTACCGTAAATGTCAGATCTCATTGGCATCCCTGACTTGTCGCTTCCACCGCTGATTTTGAGTTTTCCATCCAAACCTACCACTGCTGCATCCACCTCGTTTCCAATATGCAACCCTATCAGCACATTAGCCTCTTTGTCTTTGAGCTCCTTTGATGTGGATTTTCCCTTTTTATCAGATATTGTCAGTTTAAAGTTAGCCAAGTATTGCTCAAAAAATCTGAGCAACTAATTAACGTTTGGAGGCTTTCAGGCAATCTACACCTGTAGTTGATTGATTTTTGGGGTTTGGATATAACGCGCCTTCCATTTTTTGGCGCTACAAGATTAGGAAAAATTTTAATCTTTATTTGCACAACCTATCATGATGAGAGAAGAGATTTCCTGTCCAAGATGCAATACCAAGATGACCTCAATGCAGGCGTGTCATATGATTTGCAGCAACTGTGGAGCGCATCTTGATTGCTCAGACAAGGGTAGCTTCTGGTAGTTAAAATCCAGGTCTTCTTGGAATGTAATCCGAAGACATGTTAATTGCCTTGTCCTTCATGATTTCTATATAATTTTCATATTCGGCTTCAAAGTTGCAATGGGGGCACTTTACGAATTTTAGATCATCGTCAAGAATTGCCACCCGTTCGCATTCAGGACATTTGGCATCCATGATTAATTTACATGATCAAACTATAATAATGCTAGTTCCAAAAACCGAGTTGCGCGGAGTTAGTCCAGCCTGGTAGGACGTCAGCTTCCCAAGCTGAAGGTCGCGGGTTCAATTCCCGCACTCCGCATCCAATTCTTGTATGGCTTGCTTGATGTCACCCTGATCTTTTGCATTTGGCGTATGTTTTAAATAATTTTCAAAGTCTTCCTTTGCTTCCTTTTTCATGTTTTGCTCCAGTCTTGCTATACCTCGGTTTTTGTAAATTGGGCCAAATCGGTTTGGGTTGATGGCTATGGCTTGCGTATAGTATTTGTCTGCTTTTTCATATTGTTTGGTTTTGAGATAATAATTTCCCAGTCCACGATATGCCAAATAGCACAACTTGTTGTATTGGATGCTCTGCTCATAATATTTTACACACTCTTGGGAATTTTTTTCGTTATAGATTCCTCCAAGAAGACACGATGCGGTAGAATTGGTCTTGTCAAGAGATATCGCATCTGCGAGCGTCTTAATCGCGTCATCATGTCTGTTTTGCAGGTTGAGCTTTTCTGAAACAAAACACAGTCTGTTAGATTTTTCCCTTGTCTTGTTTTCCACCTTGATTGACGATATTATGTCAGTCGGAGCAATCAGTATCATCAATCTTCCATCTTCTTCCCAAAGCTTGTCAAACAGTCCTTCGGGTATGACCCCAATTTGATCCGGCTGCGGCATATAGTGAATGATTGATTTTTCTTTTTGGTCATAGCCAGAAATGACAGAAGCGTGCTGGACTGTCTCATAGAGTCCAGGCAGGATTACAATTGGCGGTATTCCCATGTCTATGATTTTTTTTAGCTCCGAAAGCGAGGAGTGAAGAATCAGACTGCCTAGTCCGTGGCGTTCTGCAATTTCTATTCCTTCAATTAGGATACTTCCACGTACGTTTGGATATTTTTTTGCAATTTCTTTTGCCTCTGAAAACGGTAAACTGACATTCCAGTATTTTGAAACTGCGCTGACTGCC
>NZ_AVSQ01000004.1 GCF_000685395.1 Candidatus Nitrosotenuis chungbukensis
ACTCTGATTTTGCAATATGAGTAAATGACTTGCCTAGTTGCGAGATCTCAAAATTATGACTCTGGTATACCTCGATTGTTCCATCACATAGGGGATTTTCGCGTACGGTCATAACCTTGGAGTTTCCCTTTTGCAGTGTCTTCATTTTTCTAATGGTACCTCCAGCTGTCAGAGCAAGAATTTCTGCGCCATAGCATATTCCCAGTAATGGTTTGTCTTCCAAAACAGCGTGGTTTATTATTTTAGAGTTTATTGCGTTCATTTCCTTGTTATTTTTGCGCCTTCCAGACAAAATGAACGACTGGAACTTGCCCAATTCTTCCAGTTTTACATCATCATAAGGTAATGAGACATAGGGGATTTTTTTTGTAGAGAGAAAGTCAGTAATGTTTTTTGTATATATTGATCCGTTGTCGACCAGTAACAGCAACTACTTGCCTACTCCAATTGAGATGTAGTGAAGTTCTGTGACATTATCAACGGTTATGATTGTTCCAATGTTTAACGCATCACCATCTTGCCACATGAGTATTCTTTTGCTTCTTGGTATGACAAAGTCGTCAACAAACTTTGAAGTAAGCTCGCTTGTTGCGTCAAGATCAGACTGTGTATAGTATGAGATCTCGCCTTCCTTGAATGAGAGCGGAATCTGAATGGACGTTGGCGTCACAATCTGCAAATTCTTTTCCTCGATTAGTGATTTTATTTGCTGGATTCTGGCGTTTTTGTCATGGCTAATCACATCTTTTGATGTTGATGTAGGTACTGCGCCTGAAAGTTCGTGAAGATAGGCTTCAAACGCCTCTTCCTGGGTGTTGCCAAGGCCGACATAGTATTCCCCATCAAATGCAGCGCCCACGGCAGCAATTGTTCCCAGCTGTGCCACGACGCCTTCGCCGGAACCTGCAGTGTACACCGGAATAAAGTAAACATCATGATCTCCCACACGGTATAGAATATTGTCTCCGATGCGAGGATTTCTCAAGAGGGTCTTTAGCTGGGAAAAGTCGGTGTCTTTTTCTAACGCTTCCCGTACCGCTGTAGGACCGATTAATTTCGTAGTTGAATTCGTTGGCACCTGATAGAACTGCATGTTTCCAAGTGTAGGCAGATCGTTTTCTACTATCATGTATCCAGAAAGATTTCTTCCTTGGGAAACCCTGAGCTCAAGTGAGAGCAGTCCTAGGAATTTGGTCTGATCAAATCCCGGCGGCTTTGCTTCTATGTAATACGCTTCAAGCCTGTCTGGTATCTTGAAGAATTGGTTTGCCTGTATGAATTCTTCAGTGTTAGTAACATGGTAAATGTTATACATTTCTGTCTTCCATGTGAATAATTCCTGTGGGTACCTGACTTGCTCAGATAGCCATGATGGGATTTCGACGAATTTATCGCTGTATTGACGCTGTATCATTTTTGCAAAATAGTCGTTTCCGTATTTGAGTAGTGTAATGTCGCCATCATAGGTATCAACTAGAGCAAATCCAACCAAACGCAGGTATGGGTTGCCCATCGACCAAGGCACCGAATTTGTATCAAATCCGATAATAAGCGGAATCAGCCAGTAGGTTTTATTTCCGTCAGTGACTGGGTAGAAATCCACGTTTTGACCAAACATGTTATACAGGAAATACGGGTAGAGTGTCTGCATCCTGTCGTTAACGTCCTTGTATCGCATTACATGTATGGAATCTGTTGGATATGACAGGAGGAAGTTTGGCTCAAATATCCAGCTGAGAGGCGGCGAGACATCGATTCCTCCATTTCCAGAGTATAATGCCCCATCTAGTTCTGCGCTTGTTTGACGGTTTGTGGGGTATGCAGACCATGTTTGGCTAAAGAGTCCACCTTCACCATAATAGATGGATCTTTGAGCAAAGAGTTCGTCGCTGTCAATTGATTGGCCAGTTGTCGCATCAAGTGTCAAAAAGCCGTTTGGAATGTGCGTGTATACCAAATGTTCGTTGTACCAACGATTTTCAAGGCTTACTGTTGACGGGAGAACCGGTTTCATTGACGCGGCCCAGTACATTGTATTGTTAAACCTCAGAATATCGTTATCGTCAAACTCCACGTATTGTCTTTGCCCTATTTCGGGCTTTAATTTGGCAAAGGCCGCTTCCCAGTCCCATATTCTAATTGAGCTTAGAATGTCTTGATTTTGTTCAATGTAACTTTTGATGTTATTTGGGGAAACGGATTCAAGCTTGACGTCGTTTACGTTTACTTTTACTTTGTCTAATTCCCCAAGGTATCTGTTTACTGCGATTTGTTGCTGTGTGTATGGGCCAAGATATTCGATTTTCCTCGTGTCTGCAATACTGTTATTGACTGCCATGACTGAACCCACAATTATTGCGATTGCAATTAGTACCAGAACGCGAATATAGATATCGCGTTTTATTGGATGAGTCAGAACTTTGGAGCGTATCTTGTCAAATATTGAAAATCCAATCAGAATAAACCCGGCAACCAGTGTGCCTCCAATTACGTATCTAGTGTTGTAGTCAATTTGTTCTGTGAAGAACATGTTGATTCCAGCCCAGATTATTCCAATTCCAATTACGGCTTCAATTGTGGAGACGTAGTTTAGGAATTTTGGCTTGCCTTGTGCTGAGTCATACATGTATGAGGTAATCACTTTTACAATTGAGTGGAGACCCACATAGAGCGCTAGTCTTATCCCAATAACGCCAAGCAGTGACGGGACAAGAATTGTAAGTGCTGGAATAAGTGAGATTACGGTTTGTGCTGCATCTGATGATTGCGGAGTTACAAACGGCAGGGAAAAGAGTTTTGATAGATTGTCAATTCCAAGCTCGTTATTATCAACCATATCTATTACGGCAAGGCCAAACATTACGTTTACAAAAAACGCCCCAAAGAGGAAGATCTTAGTAATTTGCCAGATAACAAACTGCGGCACGCTTAGCCTATAGTCTCTAAAACTAGTGACGTTTTTAGAGACAGGATCATGCGTGGTTCTATTCAAAAATGTAATCATGACATGTATGGAATACCAAACAATTGATGAGCGGTTCTTGATGTCCACGTTGACTAGTGCTATAGCAGAAAGAACCAGTGCAGAGACGATCGAGTAGTATAGGGGCTTGGTAAACTGGTAGCCAAATTCTGTCATATTCATAGATAAAATGACGCCCTGGTTTCCGACTATAACCAGTATAATGATTCCAATTATTGCAATTATTCCTAACCGTATGTACTTACCAGCATCCGGTGGTGACGAATTTGCTTCAGTGGAGGAGCTATACAAAATCAAGTTTGCTCCTTTATCGACAAATTAATGTCTTACCTGCTAGAATTAAGTGAATTTGCTTGTTTGGTGACTAGGATAGAGTCGCATATCCTTTACAGATCATATAGACTGCGGCATATTTTGGTACGCTAACCTGCTCTTTTTTGTATGGGCCAAATTTTTTATTTTTTAGCTTAAACTCAACAGGGCAGTCGGCTAGAACCGTGATTCTGTCATCGCCCATAAAGCAGGCATCATTTCCAGGATTGAATTTTTCAAGATCGTAAATTGGTATTTTTGAGAGACCACTTTTGCTGTTTATGGTTCCTGCCAGTCTGAATATCCTGTGAACGTCAATTGTCACGTTTGGGTCAATTTGTGCACCTAGGATTTTTTGCAGATCCTCTAGTTTTTTCTTAAATGAGAAATAGCCCTCTGAAATCAGTTGTTTTGAGAGTTTTGGTTTGTTTGATTTTGATCCAAAGATTTGTTTTGACACCCTGCCGAGCCAGCCTTTCTCATCTAAATCAGAAAATACAGACTTGGAAAAATCGGATTTTTTTGCACCAAACGTTTCAGGCATTGCTCCCTTGAACAAGATATAATCCACAATCTCTGCCCTCTGTCGTGAATCTAATTTTTCATAGTTTGACTCCAGAACATACACGTGGAATCCCTCATTGCCAGAAAAATACACCTGTATGCTTTCTTTTTTTATTCCAAGATCACCTGTCAGTATTGAAATCAGTTTTTTTATTTCATTTTTGGCGCCGGAAATGCAGTCGGGGCACAGTACTGACGATGTCTCGTATTTGGTTGACTTGCAATCTGGGCACTGATCATTTTGTAAAAAAACATTTTTGCAAGTTGTACATTTCTTGCAGACGTGATTAACTCTGCAGGGAAGGTTCAGGTCCTTTGCGTCAACATCAAAGATTAGATCTGCACCCTGCCAATCCTTTTCAGCCATTGGTAAATTTGGAAACAAGTAGGTTGCATTTGAACAGTATACGTCAGATGGGATGTTTGTCATAAGCAAAAGATGCAGCTCCTTATCAGACTTTATTGATATGTGCCGGTTCATTCCGAAATTAAATTTTTGATATCCAAATTCGCGCCTCTCTGGATTTGTATGAGTGTGAATCAGATCAAAGTGCTCAAAATAATATTTTTTGAAGGATTCCTCTAGGAATTTTGTGTCTTTATCAAGCATTTGAAATTTTTTTCCTTCCAAACTGTAACGGATTTATTATATTGGCGCATTCCGGGATTGCAAAGCAAAGGTTTTCACTTTTTAATTTGTCGCATGAGGGACATGCGTATTTTGTTCCGCTGCCAAAATTACCTGCCAGATGTTTGAGTTGATACAATGTTATTTTTTCGTTATAGTCAGGTGCGTTTTTGAACAAGGGTGCGATTTCTTCTATAGTTTGGCCTTTGTTCAAAAGATATGTTGCCAGCATGAATCTTCCTGAGTGCGGCAGATTCTCGCCTTTGTTTAGAACATCAAGTGCGTGTTTTATGCAAGGCGGGGATTCTCCAGTTTCGACAGTTTGTACGGAAAATTTCTTTGCGAGAGTTACAAGTGCGTCAACTGGTTTTTTGAAGGATTCCGGTATGGACGGTATGCTAGCAGAGTGAATTTTTGAGCTAATGAAATTATCGAGTTCTTTTCGGATTAGTCTTACTGTTTCGTGTGACGTAAGAAAGACATTTCCATTGTCAACTAGCCTGTTTACAAGCTTCCACTCTTGTTCATAGAAATGGGCCGCGTGTTTTAGGTAATCAATGACAGGAATTACGAAATAATCATCAGACTTTTGTATATCCATCGAAAAAAGATCCTTGATTATTTTGACTGCTAGTTGTTCCTTTGCCTTGTTGTTCATATTGGAGAGATCCTTTTCAAGGAATTTTTCAGCACGTCTTGCTTCTGCCAGCGAAAATCGCTTGATTAGCGTGTTCATTGCGCTTTGCTTTAGTAGTATGACTGCAACAAGAAACGAAAATACCTCGATATCTAGGTTTTTTACATTGAAATCAGAGTTGAAGATCTTGCCATCAGCTGCGGCTTCAATTCGCTGAAAAGCGATTTCAATTACAGGTCTAAGATCCTCGTCTTTTCCAAACTGTTCAAGGGTAAAGCCCTTTTCTTTGAGATAGTTTCCCGCCTCTGTCAAAAATGGGTATTTTGCAATTTCCTCTGTTCCTAGTTTTAGCACAGATACTATGATTTGGTTTGACATTAAAAATTTGGGTTTTTTCAAACGGGTTTAAATTATGTGAGAATGATCGCATTGTATGCGTGTAGGTGCCCACGTGTCTATTTCGGGCTCATTAGATGCCGCAATAGATAATGCGTTGGAACGGGAATGTTCTGCGTTCCAGATATTTACTCGTAGTCCAAGAAGCTGGACTGCAAAAGAGATTTCCGAAAAAGACGCCAA
This sequence comes from Candidatus Nitrosotenuis chungbukensis, assembly GCF_000685395.1. Classification (GTDB taxonomy): domain Archaea; phylum Thermoproteota; class Nitrososphaeria; order Nitrososphaerales; family Nitrosopumilaceae; genus Nitrosotenuis; species Nitrosotenuis chungbukensis. The sequence goes on from NZ_AVSQ01000004.1 coordinate 5,704, forward strand.
GACTTTCAGAGAAAAAATGGCAAGCAGTAAGATAGACAGATTTGCAACCGTGGCACACATGCCATATCTGCCAAATCTTGCGTCTCCTAATGCAGCTGCATACACAAAATCAGTCAACACGCTTGTAAAGGAAGTGGAAAGATGCGGCAAAATCGGTATTCCGTATTTGGTAGCTCATCTTGGAAGTCATATGGGAATGGGAGAGGAGAAGGGGATAAAACAGCTGGTTAACGCTTTTTCCAAGGCCGCAGAGGTCAAAAACGATGTCGTTGTTTTGCTAGAAAACACGGCTGGACAGAAAAATTCTGTCGGCTCTGACTTTAAACAATGGGCAGAGATCTTTTCAAAGATAAAACCAAAGGACAGATTTGGCGTTTGCTTTGATACGTGTCATGCATTTGCGTATGGTTATGATTTAAGAACTGAGAATTCAGTTGAGGAGACATTTAAGAAATTTGATGACGAGGTGGGATTTGAGAATCTCAAGATTTTACACCTAAATGACTCAAAGGGCGAAATAGGATGTAATCTGGATAGGCATGAGCATATCGGCCTTGGCAAGATAGGCGAAAAAGGTATGGCTACAGTCATCAGGCTTGCCAACAAAAAGAAAATTCCAATAATCTTAGAGACGCCGATCGACGACATACGGGATGACTTTGCAAATATAAAGAAGGTAAAGGAGCTTGCATAGCTTGAAATTTATTTTCGGTACATGATGAGAATTTTATGAATTATGATAACATAATGCAGTTGGCACTTGAGCGCGGTTTTTACTTTCCAAGTTGCGAGATTTATGCTGACGCACAAGCTGGGTTTTGGGAATATGGGCCTGCCGGTGCCAGCATGAAGTCCAAGTTTTTGGAATTATGGAGACGAGAGCTTGTAAGACGTGACGGAATGCTAGAAATCGACGGTTCCCAAATAATGTCACAATCGGTTTTTGAGGCATCCGGTCATCTGGCAAGCTTTGCAGATCCAATAATTCGATGCAAAAACTGCAGCTCTACGTTTAGAGCGGACAGGCTGATCTTTGAGGTATCCAAAATAGAGATACCTGAAAGCGCAGACCTTGCAGATTTCGACAAGGCCATTTCTGAAAAAAACATCAGATGTTCAAAGTGCAAAGGAGAATTCGATAAGGCTAGAAAATTCAACATGATGTTCAAAGTAGAGATAGGCCCAGAAGGAGAGCCTGCATATCTTAGGCCGGAAACGTGTCAGTCCATTTTTGTAGACTTTCCAAGACTGTTCAAGACAATGCGCGGAAAGCTTCCACTTGGAATTGCACAGATTGGAAAAAGCTTTAGAAACGAGATCTCCCCAAGACAGAGCCTCCTAAGGCTGCGAGAGTTTTACCAGGCAGAAATTGAGGTTTTTTGCAATCCAAACAAGCTAAACGATTTGGAGAGATTTTCTGAGATCCAGGACACCATAATTCGAATTCAAATAGATGATGAGGTAAAACCGATGAGCTGTAAGCAGGCAGTCGAATCTGGAGCTATTCCAAACAAGTTTGTTGCATATTACTTGGGAATATTGACAGAATTTTACGAGAAAACTGGAATCGATGTTACAAAGAGCCGATTTAGAAGACTGGGTGAAAAAGAAAAGGCGTTTTATGCTACAGTTGCTTTTGATTTTGAGGTTCAAACCACAATAGGCTGGCTTGAATTGGTCGCGTGTAACTATAGATCAGACTACGATCTTACAAGCCATGCAAACAAGAGTAAGGAGAAATTTGAGGTGCTCGACGATGAACAAAAGGTTCTACCGCATGTCTTTGAGATTTCAATGGGAATTGATCGAAGTCTTTACACCATTTTAGAGCATTGTTTACGAGAAGAGAAAGAAAACGACAGAGTTGTTCTCTCCGTTAAACCATACTTGGCACCAGTTCATGTTGGAGTTTTGTCCTTGGTTAAAAAAGATGGCCTCAAGGAAAAAACAGACGAGATCCATCTAAAATTAAAAAGAAAGTATGATGCATTTCTGGATCATTCTGGAGCAATAGGAAGGAGATATAGGAGACTAGACGAGGTTGGTGCACCCTTTGCCATAACAGTTGATCATCAAACTTTACAAGACGACACAGTCACTCTGCGAAGCAGGGACACTATGGAGCAACAGAGGATAAAAATTTTGGATATAGACTCCATATTATTAAAAGCAACCTCATTTCCGTAAATTATTAATTATTCAAACGCTTAATTTAGAAGTTAGATTAGTTCTTCTTTTTATCTTTGTTATCTTTATTGTTTCCATTGTTGTCATTTCCATGGTTTTCATTGTTGTCATCATTCTCATCCTCTTCTGCTTCCTCGTTTTCCTCGTTCATTGGTTTTTGTGACTCACAATCAACAAACGTGTTTGTGCCTTGTGCCCCATTACACTGATCATTGTTTGGTCCGCCATTTAACAAATCGTTGCCTTGACCACCATGAATTATGTCGTTTCCCGCTTCTCCAAATAGATTGTCATTTCCAGGACCGCCAAATATCTTGTCATCTCCTAATCCTGCATTTACAACATCATTGCCAATTCCTGCACTAATCCAGTCGTGTCCATCTCCACCTATGACATTGTCTTCTCCCTGGTTTGCGTTGACTCTGTCATTTCCATCTCCCGCATTAATTGTGTCATTGTCTTGTCCGCCCCAGATTTTATCATCTCCGTCTCCACCAGTTATGGTATCAGTTCCCTGTTGACCGTGAATCTGATCTTTTCCCCCGTTTCCGTCAAGTGTGTCATTGCCTTTACCGCCCCAGATTTTATCATCTCCGTCTCCACCAGTTATGGTATCAGTTCCGTCCTGTCCGTACAGATAGTCATTACCTGTGTTTCCCTCAATTCCATCGTTGCCTTTACCGCCCCAGATTTTGTCATTGCCATCTCCACCAACAATACAGTCATTTCCGTCTTTTCCAGATATTTTGTCATCTCCACCCAAGCCAAAGATGAGATCGTCTTGGTTGGTTCCCTTGATGTTATCCTTACCTTCTGTTCCGTAAATAACATTAACAAAATCAGATTCTGCTCTACCACAGAACGGGGCAGCTACTATAGTATCCAACATTGCGATGTTATTATCTGGGTTTTGATCGTCACTATCAGTGAATACTTCTGCTGTATTGTGTATAGTACCTACTACAGTTAATGCAATTTGTGCTTGAATTGACTTGGTTTGTGTTATACCTGCTTGCATATTTCCAAAGTCACATACTATCAATCCTAAACTAAATTGGCAATTCGGATCACTAAGTGAGTTAGGTGCTGAATACGGAATGAAAGTTAGTCCTGCCGGAAGTTCATCTTGCACTTTGACATTAACAGCGTCTGACGGTCCGTGGTTTATGACACTCAAATTGTATATTATTGTTCTTCCAGCTACAGTATTGACAGGACCCATTTTGGAAAGGCTGAGATCCGTTGTTGAGATGACATCAACAGGATCTGCACTAGCCTGATTATTTCCTTGATAGGGATCTGTAGAATCACTCGTTACTGTTGCGGTATTTGTTAAAGTCCCAGTAGTGCTAGAATTAACTGTAACATTCATGGTCACAATATGGGATTCTCCTGGTGGTATTGGATTTGTTAGATGACATATGGCATTGTTATTTTGTGAATCAAATGAACATTCGGGAGATGAAGTAGGTGCGTTGAAGGTAACACCTGACGGCAGACTATCTGTTATTATAATATGATCTGCATCAGATGGGCCATCATTAGTTACTGTTATTGTGTACAATAGGAAATCTTGCCCTGCGGTTACAGAGGTCTTGTCAACTTGTTTTTGTAGTGAGAGATCTGATTCTGTCAGTATGGTTGTGGAGGTAGATGTTGATTGTGTTGCAGCGCAGTTAGTACACGTTACGTTGACTTGATTTATGAATGGATCTCTAGAGCTGGGACCTACATCGGCAGTATAGTGTATTTCAAGAAGATCATTGTTACTAATATTGTAAGGGCCGCAGCTTAATTGGTTAAAAGTATCTAGTTGAGGCAGGATCTGACATGAATTTGGATATGGCTCTGATGTTATTGATATGGAAGAAATGCCGTTTGGAAGTGTATCAGTTATCATTACTCCATTAGCATTTGCCGAACCTGAACCATGATTATCTACTGTGATAATATAATCAATTGAACCAGATCCTGCAGTTACAGTAAATGGAGTGGATGTCTTTGTAACAGATGAAAAAACAACGGATGGGTTTACATCTGTTTGAACAGTGGCTTCAGCAGTTGTACCAAAATTCTCCACAACTGCCTTATTTACCAGTGTGCCCTGAGCACCCGGACTAATACTACCTTCTAGTTTTACTAAAACATAGTCACCCGCATCAAGTGTGCCAAAATTATCACAGTCTACAGTATACAGATCTGCACCTCGTCTTTCGCAATGCCCTGTTTGGGTAAACGTACCTGCACTCACATCATGTACTTCTGTTGTAAACGACAATTGGTTGGTCTGATTCAGGTATGATTCAACTCGACCCGTACCTGTATTAGGAAAGAAATCGTGAATCCTTACTGCTGTTGCAGGATCAGGCCCAATGTTAGTTGCTTTAATAGTATAAAGTAGTCCTTGTCCTGGAAGTGCTGTTGTAGCGTTAACATTTTTTGTAATGCTTAATTGCGTATCAGCTGGTGGCGCAGATATTACAAGTGTGGCAAGCCCAGCAGGCGCCGCAAGCAAATTACTTGTAACAAATGTTGGCTGTGGATGTGTGCTAGCTAGACTAAAACGATAGATGGATGGAAGATCGGCTGTATCAGCAATGTCATCGCTTACATACAAATCATTTCCTGCCGTGTCAATTGCAAGACCAAAGGGGAATGACAATTCCCCATTAGTGTTATCAGAGAATTCTACTGCTGGATACGGATTAACAGAATCGATTTTAATTATTCCTGGACCAAAGCTAAATGTTCCTGAAACAAATATTTCATTATTACGTACTGCTATACTATTTGTTGTAGCTAAAGATTCATCAGATGTACCTGAATACACCATGACTGCATTGTAGCCTAATGGGGGCGGAGATACAGTAAGATCAACTTTGTAGATTGCACCCGCGCCATTTTCTGCAGCAGTGTCAAGAATGTAAAGGACATTATTGTCAATAGTAATATCCCGTATGGCTAGAAATGCCGGATTAATTGATGCAGGTGATTTACCAGCTGTTGGTGCTCCAGTTGGGCTCACTGAATAAATTTGGTTATCAGAATCTGCAACGTAGATCATTCCATTGCTGTCAAATGCAATTCCTGTGAGCGATGTAAAAATGACTCCTGTAATATCTTCAACATTATTGCCAAGAGAGGGATTTGGTTGACCTTGTGCATTCAGATTTATCCTCGAGATCTTGTCAACATTTGCGACATAAACATTTCCGCCAAAAACTGCAATACGCTCTGCATAATCCAAGTCACCAACATTATTTATTGAAGATATATCGCCATTTGATGGAACAGTAGAAAATGTTAATGATCCTCCAAATCCAGCCTCAGGATCAATTACAATTACGCGCAAGTCTGCAGATGGATTAGCAGATGCTTGTTGTATACTAAATGTAAGTAGTAATCCAAAAAGTAAATAAACAATCTTTCTCATTTTTGTTACCTGTCAATTATCCCATGTTACCTTATAACCTAAACTGGATTTTACCAGTTTTGGAAACATATGGTGCACTTTCAGCATCATTGGTCATGGTGAATTACCATACTATATAGGAAAAATGGAATTTTTACTTGATAAATGGTTCCAGATTGGTAAGATTTCCTAGTCTGAAGCAACAGTTATCAGATCTGATACCATTGATCTGTATTTCAATTTGACCAATACATTTTCCATGGCTTGAGCCTCTGGAAGTATGCCATCATCAGATTCCAATGCAATATGCCATGTTCCAATTATCGGATCAATAGATGTTACAGAGAATCTCTCCAGAGGACTATCTTGTCCTGAATATCTGATCCTGTAGATTTGCTCGCCGATCTCTACACTTATTGTGTTTCCTCTGTTACCAGTAGTGGAGTCTTTTACCAGACATGAGTCAGATTGTCCAATGACACATGTGCCATCTGGTGATACCACCCTGTAGTGCAGATTGGCATTGTTATCAGACGAATACATCAATCCTACCCTAGCTATGGTTTTTCCTGCATCATCGACTACGGAGGTTGCACTTACAGACTCGGATATCGGAATTGATTTTGTGGGTTCAAACGTTCTCAGTACTGTCTTGGTAGTGTCGATGTGGTTATCATACAGGTTGAGCCTTGCGCTGATATCGTATTTTGCATCTTGCCCTAGTTTGGGTATGGACCACTCTAGGTCGATTACTGACTGCCCATTGTTGAACACATATTCTGATGATGTGTATACTTCCCTGTCATCTACCAATAGTGATACTGAACCAAATAGTGGTTTTCCATTGTTATAGATATATGCAGTTGGCCTGTAGGTTGATCCTTCTGATTTGCTTGGTGGTGAATCAAGTTCTATTTTTGCATCTATGGTATACGTTGGTTTGACTCCAAGATAGTATTTTTCAGAGTCTTGTATCTTATTCTCTTGGTTGATCACATGAATCCAGTAAACTATTGCTGGTGCTTGCAAGAATGATATTGGTACTTCTGCTGATGCAAGATAGGTGTTAGTGATGTTTTGGAGTTGTGTAATATCCATCTTTACTGCGGCGTAATTGCTATAGTTTCCTCCTGCAGCAGCTACTCTCAATTCGGCTCGTGTTGGTGCAGATGTAGTATCAATTATTGAGGTTATATCAACCTGATCTGTTCCTTTTACAAACTGGTTTATTGTGCTTGCTTGAATTGGCTTGTTAGTGTTTACTTGGAGTTTTATGTCAAATATGTTTGGTCGTCCAACTTCTACAGTGGGCTCAAATGTTCCTGCACCGTCGAGATCAGTCATTGGGTTGACCACTATGGTATCACTGCAGCTGTACACGTTAACTAGATAGGATGTTGATGTTGCAATTCTTCCGCTTACCTGTTCTGCAGTAACGACAAAGTATTTTTGGTTTGAGCTAATTGGTGCTTCGTATACGTATCTGCTTATTGACAATGCCTTGTTGATTTCTGTGTACGGTTGATTATCTGCTAATGTTGCTGAATAAACTTCTTTTTCTGGCGTTCTTATCTTGACATTTGGCGGTGCTGCCTCTGTACCATACATGCCAGCTATTATCCTGACCATGTTTTCATCACACGCATCGTATGATATTTGGTATAGTACTACTGGATTACCTAGCTTTCCTCCAAATCCAATTCCTGAACTTGTACCGATTCCGCCTACACCGCCTCCGCCTCCGCCTCCACCGCCTCCGCCAGAACCACCTGTTGCGGTACTGCCAGTACTTGTACTGGAACCAGTAGATGACGGAGTGGACGATAAGCTAAATCTACTAAAGTGTTGTGCACTCAGGTCTAATTCGCATCTATTTGCATCAATTGATGTCAGTGATGAAACGGTTAATCCAGTTTGCACCCATTTATTGAGACTGGTGTTGAACGTGTATGCATTCAAAACTGGACATCCATTAGCGTCAGATATCACGCTACTTGATTTTGCAACACTTAGTTTCAGTGTTGGGTTTGAAACAAGGTTGTCTGAAGAACCCCAGTTGAATCCTGTTCCATCTTCTTCGTATCTGTACTTTACATCTACAAATAAATTGACGTTACTCTCTGAAATCCCACTACTGCCAATTGTTGACGGAATACTGGATGCCGTTTCTATTACAAACCAATCGTTAGAAGCTGAACCAGAAGGTAATTTGCCATCCATTGATTCTATAGTAAGCTGTCTCAAGCCACCGTATGATGGTAATAGACTAGATTCTACTGGAATGACAATTTTTTGTCCTGAAACCATTGTATCTATTGGGGGTGACACGACATATTGTGAAGTACCGGAAGGAGTAGTTACAAAGCTGGGGAGTACAGATATGATGTTAGCAAATTTTGGTATAGAATAGTTCTGTATACCAAGTGTATTCATTATAGTTTGACCTGATGTCTGTGCTGACAGTGACAAGTTTAATCTGACTGAGGTCTGTCTAAGAATTGCATCGTTAAGTTGTGATGTTTCATTTCCTACTGATATAATATGTGGTAATTCGTGCACTTTTGTAATTGTGTGAGTTGAAGTCTCATTGATTATAGTTGCAACATAAGATCCAGTCCAAGTCTCATAGGTTGTGTTGTTTAGTGATGGAGCTTCGGTAACTATTGTAGGGGGCATCATGGAGAGGTTTGCAGACTGAAGAATTACTCTGAACACTGAAGTTCCATTGAGTTCGGTTGGATGTACTTCATCCGTTGTGGTGTTTCCTAGAACATTATAGCTTGACGGTATCGTAGTCATTGCAATATTGTATGAGCCAAATGGAGCTGAACCAAAGGAAATTCTTCCTGTAGTATTGTCATTGTCGTTTGCACCATTATCAACTACTATTAACGATAAACCGCCGTATGGATTTGGAGATATTGTGTAGGTAGAGCCTCCAATAAGTGTATCAGAGATATCACGTGTTTCAATCCTTAATCCGCCTTTGAATAGAATTGTATCTGAAATACCCAAGTTTTCTTTAACGGATTTAGTTGGTGTTCTTGTTGTCATATCAGTTATTCCTAAGTTCTCTGTGAGTGACTGGGTTCTTGTTGCAGATGTGGATACGGT
>NZ_AVSQ01000005.1 GCF_000685395.1 Candidatus Nitrosotenuis chungbukensis
TGACAGATGCGGTTGTTGCTACGGTGTCAGTGAGTCCGAGGTTCTCTGTGAGTGACTTGGTGACAGAAGCGGTTGTTGCTACGGTGTCAGTGAGTCCGAGGTTCTCAGATAAAATTTTGATTTTTGCACTAAATGTAGTAACATTATCAGTGATTCCTAATTGTTCTGAACGATGGGTTATGAGGGTTCTGCCGTTATTATCTGAAAACCCTAAGTTTTCAGATAATGTAGATGAATAAATTTTTGCAGGCTTTGTTGGCCATTGTACAACTTGGAATCTATAGTTCTGAGTATTGGCAGTATCTGATGTATACAGTGTAACAGTATTTGTAGCATTTATGTTGAAAGCGATGCTTCCTACTGGAAAAGTAGTACCAGTTCCACTGCTACGTGCATTTTCGCCCATTATGGATGCAGTACTTAGACTTCTTACCGTGTTTATGGAAAGATTTTGTACATACTCTTCTGTGGCTCCACCACTTCTTGTACCACTAACATGCTGTACTATCATAGCATCATCACCGATTTGACTATTAGATACTACCCAGACTACTGAAGCAATTGATGATGGAGTCGAAGCTGTGTTTTCTAAGTCAAATGTAATTTGGTTTGTTCCGCTAAAGTAGACTTCTTCGCCTGCTTCATCAAGACCCTGTAAACCAGTTCCTGCTCTATGCTGACTTTGGAAAAACGCTCGGCTTGTGGAACCAATATCTGCAATGGTTTCAGTTTCAGCGTTCGTTGTAGCGTATTTGTGTTCTTTTCTTTGTACAGACCAGTTAGTTCCTGTAAATTCAACTACTACATAACTAAGAGAATTTGCATTACTTGATGCTTCTCCTCTAGTAAAGTTAGCAATATCAGATACCGCTACCCATGATGATGTACTTAGTGCAGTATTCCAATCAGTCGCTGCAGTATCGACATTACTCTGTCCTGTGATAAAGACAGCTACCTTGCTATCATCTACGATTCCTGATATTGAAGGTGTTGTTACAAATAGACCCGTACTGGTATAGGAAACAGAACCTGCTGCGCGGATCTTGATGGCATTTGCATTGCTCGGCAATCCTTGATAATCAACTATTTGCCAACAAACTCTGTCGTTATTGGTAGAGCCAGTTCTAGTTAAGGTAACTGAACCACCTGTAAAATCAGGATCACTTAGGTAGACAGTGACATCGTCAGCATTTTGTGTTCCGCCTCCGGCTGTTCTACCTATACCTTGTAACCTAGTGTCCACAATTCTGATGAATGCCTCTCCTTGCGGCTGAGTATAGTCGATTCCGGCAGTAAGTGTTTTGCTTGTTGATCCGCTAGGAATTATGGTACAGCTATTTTGCGTGTTAAATTCAACACCTGGAAATCTTGTTGTGGTGATGGTGTCAGTCATTCCAAGATTTTCTGTCAGGAATTTTATTTTGCTCCTGCCAATAACATCGCTTAATCCTAGATTTTCAGACAATGCGACAAAATTGAGTTTACCTATAGAAACAGTGTCAGTCATTCCGAGGTTCTCTGACAAATTTTGATCTCCAGTCGTTCTATTGAGCTGTATCGTCATTGTAATTCCAAGATTTTCCGATAGTGAAATGGCAGTCTTTTTTACAGATATGGTATCATGCAACCCAAGATTTTCCTTAAAGGAAATTAATGTAATAGTTTTTACAGTGTCAGTGAGTCCGAGGTTCTCTGTCAAAGCTTGTGTTCTTGAAGCTGATGTTGTGACAGTGTCAGTCATTCCGAGGTTCTCTGAAGCTTTATTTGTTATATTTTTAATAAATAATACAGAGTCGGTAATTCCTAGATTCTGTACTAGTTTAGATTTGAAATCATATTTTACGGTAAGTGTGATACCGCTAAATTGTGAACCGATTTCACCACCAGATGCAGGCCTCGCTTCATTTTCTAGTTTCCAACCAAGAGCAAACCAAGTTATACTATTATCAATTGCAGTCTGTAAATCAGAATCAGCACTAGTACCCAAGTCGATTGGTCCTCCAGATGATGCACATGTAATACCTGTTGCATAAGATGTTCCATTTCCAATATCATTCCACAATTCCTTTGCGTCTGGTTCAGGAGATGCTTGTGTTCCCCCGATAGTATATCCAGTAGGCTGGAATTGAATTGGTTTGATTTCACAAGTTCTGGTTCCCGCTGCGGCAGCAACAGTAAAAGATGTTGTTACATCGGTTATTACTGCACTGCTATCAATTGAGCTTATATTGAATTCTCGTGATGTTCTCTTACATCCTGTTGCGCTGCTAGCCTTAGTTACGGTGGCTTTTGATTGAGATGGCTGAGATATGTTATCAGGGGTAGCACAGTTAGTGCCAGTACCCTCAGCTGCTGCCTGCACAAATGTACCACTACTAAAAGTAACAGTTGGATCCAAAAACACTGTTTCACCATTTCTAAGTAATTTAGCTGCTGTGAGGAACTCAAAAGTAGTTTTTAATTTACCATTTTTGTTCTCAATGTTGATATTAGAAAATTCGTTACTTGCCTTTGAAAAATCAAATATTAATGAATCATGATTTTCTTTCTTAAAGTAAACAGTCTCGGATGTAAGATCAGATTTTTTCTTGTTAATCTTCTCATTTTGTTTTAGTTCTTTAATTTGAGTTAGTTCGTCAAGATCAATGAAACTATTGGAGGATTTACCAGTTTGTTTTTCCTTTTTATCAAAGAATTTCTTGACTACCTCCGGCTTTGAAGTAATAACTTGATCTTCAATTTCTGCCGCGTCAGATGTTATACCGTCGATTTCCTGAACAAATCCAAATTTGGTATTTGTTTTGTTTTCATTTGTATTTGTATAGTACAAAAATGATTCTAATGGTTGATCAATTTTTTTACCATATGTGATAAGGAATTTACCGTCTTTATTTTCTCTTAATACATCGATATAGAATCCAGTTGTGTTTTCAAATGTTTGAACATTACATGTATAACTGTTGATTTGTGATTCTGACCATTGTTCAGTACCATCTTGTGCCTCCATTAGTTTCCATAGCTTCTTTCCAATTACAGGAGGTTGATTGGAATCTATTTGGCCTTTTTCATATATGCTGATGGAACAATCATTTTTATCAAATGCAAATGGAATTTGCATTGAATCATAGATTATTTTTTTGTCAGTATTTCTAACAATATGCTCTACGTATTTGTTTGTGATTGGATCTAGTATCCATTCCGGTAATCCAAAAGTAATTTGACCGGTTCCATTTGAGTATTCAACTTTGTAATAGTCCTTTCCTCTTTCTTCATAGTCAATTTGAGGATCTACAGTTATTTGTTTTCCTTGTTCAAGTGTAAGAGCAATATCATCTGTTAGTGATAAGCTATCAATAATTATTGGAGATATGGTATTGTCTCCAAATATCAAAGCGATGTTATCTGTTAGTGAAAGTGTTTCACTGATAGATTGAAATCTAGTTTTGTTATCATATGTTATTTGACTGTTAACATTATTAGAAATGCTAATTGAATCATAAAGTGATACCTCTATATTTTTTGGCATTTTTGAAATGTATAGCTGTTTAATTTCATCCTGTGATAACGCTCCTGGATAGACTAGTGTCTCCTCAATTATGCCTGAGAATTTGTTTGATAGTTTTGGCTCTGATCTTAATGTTGAGATATACGCGCCAACTACAATATCGGATTCAGAATTTGCTACTTCTGCAGGAGTGGTTGCAAGATCGCCTTCCGACACGATAAAAGAGTTGGGCATGGTTTGTTTTGTTTGTAATATGCCATTGACATACAATGAGATTTCTGTTCCGTTGATTATTGCCACAATGTGTGATTTGTTTTGTATTTTGTTTGTTCCCTGTATGTCAGTCCAGCGAATTCCGTCAAATACTGAGAATTTGGCTGTACGATCAGGTGATATGATGTTGTTTAATGACAGTACAAAAGAGTTTTCCTTTGAGAGAACGGTAAGCTCGTCTGATGCACCATCATACTGTGGTGTGATCCAAGCGGTTATGGTGATCTGGTTTGTTTGGTTTATTGTAGGTACAATGATGTATTCTGTTGAGTTTGTGTTCAGTGTGCCGTTTACACTTGTTTGATTCAGTAGATTAATTGGTTCTAATTCAATGGTTTTGGTGATGGTTGCGTTAGTTGGGGTTACCGGGATGGTTGCGTTGTGTACAAAATTGATATCAGCATCTAAACTAGGCTGGCTGATGTTAGATTCCGGAAGAGATACAATGCTTCCTATAGAATCGACGGTTTCATTTGAGGGTTCATCTGTTCCAGTCACATCGGACAAGGTATTATCATTTTGGATTATTTCTTCTTCAGCATACGCATAATATGATGAAGAGATGGATAGTGGAGTAACAATCATCGACGAAGATAACATTGAAATGAAAATAAATGACAAAATCTTTTTATAGTTTTGAATTTGAATGTTCGGTTGCTCAGATCTTACAATAACATAAAGAGCCGCAATGGCAAAAATAAATAACAATGAATAAGATTGACGTTCAATCAGATCACCAGTGTAATCTAGCCCATCCTGAAGATCAAAAAGCGGTAATGTAAGTTTATGATCTTGTTTTACTATCTCAAATAAATTAATTAGATTTTGTAACTCTGAAATATTTTGAAGATCAATTAATGCTTGATTAGATTCACCAATAGGATTATCATATGTACTATCATACAGGGGTTTCATGGTAATATCATGTAATAGCGTAGTAGCTGTAGCATATAGTGGAAGACCAACTATCTTATCAAAGTTGAATTTTCTTTGATTAAAGACCCGCTCCAAGATTGCCTGGTTATTATTGTGTTTTAACAAGTAGATCTGGTTATCAGAACCGTCATTGTTAGACACTGTCATTTGTTCCATGATGGAAAGTCTAGATGTATACTCAACAGCTGGCTTTTTGATTAAGTTCAATGATACTTCTTGATTTTGAAATTGATGTGAGCTTTCATCTACTTGTACTTTGAAATCCTTTGTCAGTGTTGAAACAGACTGTTGTTCAACAAACGTGATCGGCTTAGATTTAGCTTGTTGTTTGATATAATCTAAGACAGCTGTATCCCCATATGATGAGCTAAAAGCTGAAGCTACTAAAATGAAAATTAATAGTGATGAAACTGTTTTGTGACTTGCCAAAAAAATTACCTAGCTGAAATTTGATTTTTGAGATTTGTGAAAAATAAAGCGAGTTTATTGTTAATAGCTAAATTTTTGTCTATGGACCAGAATGGGGGCAATAATCCGAAATTAGCAAATTTTGTGAGATCTAACATCTGAATTAAGTTATCAAAAAAATCAGTTAAGCTCTGAGGAATTTTTAAGAAAAAAGCAATTCCAATACGGCAGAATGATGCTTTAGGAATGCCAATTTGGTTGTTTGACGTTTGTTGTCAAAAACGATAAAAATCAACTAAATCGGATACAAATTAAAAAATTATGATTATATTGTAGAATTTTATTTTGAAATTAAAAATTAATTTTTCTTACTTTATTCTTAATTCTTAATTTAGCAAGATGTTTTTGAAAAACATTCACATCGCCAGAGCTAAAAATTGTCAGTGAATTTTTGTTGGAGGGGAAAAACAGTTTATTTTTTTTAATTTCTTGTGCTACTAGTACAGCCGGATCTAAAAATCTTATTTTAGGGAAACTTTTTGTTAGTAATGGTAATAGAAATGGGAGATGTGTACTAGACAAAGTTGCAACGTCAATGTTATTTGAAATGAATTTGTCACTTAGAATAGAAGTTATTTGTTTTGCACAATAAATTTTTTCATAAAGGAATTTTCCAGACTCAACTAAATACACTAATTTTGATACATCAATTTTTGTTATTTGTATATTTTTATCAAAATTTTTTTTAATGTAATGTTCTAATGCTCTACTTTGTATCACAGATGAGGTTGCAAGGATTGCGATTGACTTAGTTTTTGTTTTCTCATATGCCTCAGATAGCGGGGGAAACACCCCTACCAGTGTAGGGTTGTTATAAAATAGTTTCTTGAGTAACAATGATGGTGTATTTGAGCCCATTATTATTAGGTCAGGCTCAAATTCTTTTTTTAATTTATAGATTGTTTTAGTAATTATTTTATCTAATTCTTTAGTAGATTTTTTTCCGTATGGAAAATTCTTTTGATCAGCAAAATAAATTATATCTGATTTTATTACTTTCTGAATTACTTTGATGATAGATAATGAGCCAAATCCAGAATCAAATACAACTATTTTTGCCATACTTAGTTCTTAAAATTTAATCAATTTACATCTTATCAAATGAATTATCTTATCAAATATTCATAATATATCGTACAAAAATAGGAATTTTTGTTTATGTCAATACCAAACTAATAATTTTTGGAAAATTAATGTCTAATCAGAAGTGATTGTTGTTAGTTTTGCATCGGTGGATCTGTATTTTATCTTCAAATAAACATCTTTTATTGCATGCACGTCTGGAACGACACCACTGTCAGACTCTAGTGTAACACTCCATATTCCAACTATTGGATTTGCTGACGTTATAGAAAATCTTTCCAATTGACTATCTTGTCCTGAATATCTAATCCTGTAGATTTGCTCTCCGATCTCTACACTTACTGTGTTTCCTCTGTTACCTACAGTGGAATCTTTTACTAGACATAAGTTGGATTGTCCAATTACGCATGTACCATCTGGTGCTATTACTCTGTAATGCAGACTGGTGTTGTTATCAGACGAATACAATAATCCCACTCTAGCAATGAGCTGTCCGTTATCATCAACCACGGAGGTTACATTTACAGACTCGGATATTGGAATTGATTTTGTTGGTGTGAATGTTCTCAGTATTGTCTTGGTAGTGTCAATCTTTGTGTCGTATAAATTCAGTCTTGCATTGATGTCGTATTTTGCATCTTGGCTTAGATTGGGTATGGACCACTCCAGGTCGATTACTGACTGTTCCTTGTCGAACACATATTCTGATGATGTATAGACTTCTTTGCCGTCTACTAATAATGACACTGAGCCAAACAATGGCATTTCTCCCCTATTGTACACGTGTGCGATGGGTCTGTAGGTTGATCCCTGTGCCTTACTTTGTGGTGAATCAAGATTTAGTTCAGAGTCAATCTTGTATGTAGGCTTTACTCCAAGATAATATTTTTCTGAGCTTTGTACCTTTGCGTCGTTGTTTGCCACATTGATCCAATAAACTATTGCTGGTGCCTGCAGGAACAAAGTAGGTAATTCTGCAGTAACTATGTACGTATTTGTTGTATTTAGCGGTATGATATCCATCTTTATTGCAGCATAGTTGCTATAGTTGTTGCCTGCGGTAATTACTCGCAGCTCGGCTCGCTTTAGTATAGATATACTATCAATTATTGAGGTTATCTTAACTTGAGTACCTAGATCAACAAACTGGTTTATTGTTGTTGCTAGAATTGGTTTGTTTCCTTTTACTTGGAATTTAACATCAAATATGTTTGGTCTTCCTATCTCTATAGTTGGCTCAGAGACGCCTGCTTTCTTGATATCCTTTATTGAATTAACCACTATAGTCTTTTTGCATTGATCTATGTTTACTAGATACGAATCAGTTATTGCAGTTCTTCCACTTGCCTGTTCTGCAATAACAATAAAGTATTTTTGGTTTGAATTGATCGTGGCTTCGTATACGTATCTGCTTACTGAGAATAATTTGTTAGCTTCTGTATACGGTTGGTTTTGATCCAGTGTTGCAGCATATACTTTTTCTGATGTTCTTATCTTTACATAAGGTGACGGTGCTTCTGTTCCCACTACTCCAACTGTGATTTTAACTATGTTCTTTTCACATTTGTCGTATGATATGTCATATATGGTTATTGGCTGATTTAGTTTTCCTCTAAATCCTGCTTGTCCAGATGTTGCACTTGTACCACCGCCGCCACCTCCTCCACCGCCACTACCCCCACTTGATCCGGTAGTAGATGTGCTAGCACTTGTGCTAGTACTAGTTGCTTTTGCAGATCCAATTGCTGTAAAGTGAGTCGTATAAACTACCAAGTTGGCTCCCTCTTCAACATAGCAGGCTTGACCAGAAGTTAATGTGGGTGGATTCGAAGCACATAGTGATAATATTGTTATCGATGATGCACCAGCAGCCCGTACAAATCCAACAAATCCTTGGTTGTTTCCATCTCCTATAAATTCAATTCTTACAGGTTTGTCGAATGAAAGATCTGAATTGGTAAGGCCGATCTCTATTACGGTGATATCACTATATGTGGTAGTTGTAGTAATAGTTCCACTAGTAGTTTGCTGTGCAGATATTGTAGCAGTTGTTATTGTTGGTAATTCTAACGTTCCATCCCAACCAGCTGGTCCTGTTATGGTGGTTGTATCAGAGAACTCTACTTCAACATCGTTACCTGTGTGTGTAGTATCGATATCAGCCAAAATAGTCGGTCCGGCGTTTAATGTTACAGTATTTCCTGATTGGATTCTTGAATAATCAATCGAAATATCTGCAAAGTTATCGGTGATTATGATAGTCTCAAGTGCTGTATTGACATCAGCAATTACTAGATCTACATTGGCTTGATCTACAGTAACTGAAGCTTGTGGAATATTTACAAGTATTTGGTTTGATGCTAGATTTTTTGCCGATGTTGGGATTGCGATGAATCCTAGATTTTCAGAAAGAGACTGTGTTGTGATTGTTACTCTTATAGTATCAACAAGGCCGAGGTTCTCTGTCAAAGCTTGTGTTCTTGAAGCT
>NZ_AVSQ01000006.1 GCF_000685395.1 Candidatus Nitrosotenuis chungbukensis
GTTGTGACGGTGTCTGTCATGCCGAGGTTCTCTGTGAGTGAGATTGGTGAGTTTACTACCAGAAGTTTGCTACCAGTAATCCCCAGGTTCTCTGTCAATAGTATGATTGTTCCTGTTCCTGGTCCAAAATTATTATCTTCCATTCCAAGATTTTCGTTTAATATGATTGAGTTAGCATAAGGAGCAATTTCGTTTATGTCTGTGAATCCAAGATTCTCTTCAAATTCTACAATAGTTAATGGATCTGCTGCTACATACCAGTTCCTAGCTTCTGTAAATGTCGAATTATTTTGTGCAATTTCTACTTTACCTAATGTATATAATTTTGGAAATATGAGAGGTATTGAATACTTGTATGAGACACTCGTCTTGTTTTCAATCAGACTCTTTTCCCATGTGATTATTTGGGTTCCATTGATATTTTCTACCGCACCATTTGTTGTAACATTGAAATGAATTGGAACAAATTCTCGTATTGTAATCGGTTCAGATCCAATAAACGATTCAATGTTTATTGTGACATTAAAAGAATTAGGATTAGTGATCGGATCGATTTTACTTTGTGCAGTTCGTATAATATCATAATCAAAGTCTTGTTTAACAGTAAAGTATGTTGAAAAACTAGTTGCACCGTTTGGAGTCTGTGCCGTTATGTCAATGGTATAGTTTCCCTCAGTGTTTGTATGATAAATGGAGTCATACAAACCGCATTCTTGGTTTGTAGTTATTCCGTCATTAGATGATAACACAGACTTTTGGAGTTGCGGATCTGTGACTGTCATTACAAGATTAGAGTTGCAGACAGGGTGTCCACCGTTATCCAATACAACAATTACAAAGTCTGCTATTTCTCCTGGTTTGTAGATACTCTTTTTTGTGTTAAGTGATACAAGACCCCACGCAAATTCATCTTCCATAACATATTGTTTTCCATCTATTTGGAGTGTAGTTTTGATGTGATACATACCCGGTGTGACTATTTTTTCAGGGGAAAGTTTGATGTTGAATTTACCCTCTCTTACTTTTTCATATTGGGAGATAGTATCAATTAGTTTTCCTTGTGGATCATAAATTTCTGCTGTGATAACGTTGTTTTGTTCCTGCCATTTGTCATATTGTACTTCTGTTACATTTTCAGTTACCATACTCTCAAATGTTTCTGCAAGATTGTTGATTTGCTTGCTTTTAGCAGAAAGACTGACACCTGTCATGTTCCCACTAACTGATCTTAGATTTTCTGAGATTGTTTCTATTTGATCTTTTATTTCATACAAAAGCCGCTCATCTGTTGTACCATTTTGATTGATTAGGTTGATTTTCTCTCGTAATTCTTGGATCTTTTCTTTTGTCTTTGCAATTTCATTAAGGACATTAAACGAAGAAGATGAAAGCGGATTGTCAGCATGTGCCATAGGGATAAATGTGGAAATAACATAATTGATTGGCTTTATGTTTATACTGTTTCTTGATGATTCTTTTTGGTTTATGTTTGCATCAATGTCCCCATTTACAATTTGAGTTTCTATCTGTGTAAGATTTTGTTCTGTGTTTTTCGTCAGTACTGACAGGTTATCTTTCATTTCTTTAAGTTGTTTCAATAAGACTTCATAATCATCATAGTATTGTAACTGAAACTCGACATCTTCGTTGATTAGATAACTGGATTTTGTTTGGTTTAGAATTGGTTCTACTATCAATACATCTATTGTGTCATTTTGAAATATCAGCTTGGAATATACTGAATCAGATACTTCAAGCGATTCAAACAAAGATAGTTCTGTGTTGGAGATTGAATGATACAACTGTTTAATCTCATCTTGCTCCAATGCTTTGGAATAAACAACCACGTCGCTGATCACACCAGAGAATTTGTTTGACAGTTTTGGCTCTGATCTTACTGTTGAGATATATGCGCCAATCACAATGTCTGATTCAGAGTCTGCCACCTCTGATACTACAAGATCGTCTTCTGATATGATAAAGGATTTTGGTAGAGTTTGTCTTTCTTGCAATACGCCATTTACGTACAGTGAGATTTCTGTTCCGTTGATTACTGCCACAACGTGCGATTTGTCGTGTATTTTGTTTGTTCCCTGCGCTGCAGTCCACCTGATTCCATCAAATACTGCAAATTTGGCTGCGTGTTCTGGCGATATTACATTGTTCAATGACAGTACAAATGAGCCCTCTTTGGATAGGATGGTCAGCTCTGCAGCCGCACCATTATACTGTGGGGTGACCCATGTGGATATTGTCATTTGGCTTGTTTGGTTTACTGTCGGTACAATGACATATTCTGTCGAGTTTGTGTTCAGCGTTCCGTTTACGCTTGTCTGATTCAGCAGGCTGATTGGCGGTATTTCGACGGTTTGGATTGTCGTATTGTTGACGTATTTTGCCAGGATAATTGGGAGTGTTCTTGTGTATATCTCGTGGATTTGCTCTGCTGTAAGATACCTGTCATAGATTTCCAGCTGATCTATTCCTCCAGAGAATACTTTTTGCGCCTTGTCAACTGCTCGTGCATCTAGTGTTGCACCAATCACTACATCGGTATCTGTACTGGATACCTGCGGGATGGTATTCTCAATTGTTCCCTCTGAACTTACAGATACGGTCTGGATTGTTTTCTCAGTACTGGATATGGTGCCGTTTGTGTAAATCGAGATGTCTGTTCCGTTAAAGGTGGCAGCAACATGTGACCATCCCTGTCCTATTTCAGATACAGTAGATACGCTGTGCCATTTGATTCCATCAAATATGGAAAATGTTGCCACATTTTCTGATATGTTGTCTAGGGTGAGTTCAAAGGAGTTTTCCTTTGATACGATCGTAAACATGGATGAACCTGAGGAATAGTCTGGTTTTATCCAGGCGGTGATCGCAATGTTTGATGTCTGGTTTGTATAATTGCCTGCAGATTTTACAAATCCACCGTCAAATATCAGGCCTGTTTGGTTTAGGTTGACGTCTCCAATGAACTGCGATCCGTTTACAGTTTTGTTAAATGCCCATGATTGGGTTGCATTTGGAATGGTGATGGTTGCGTTGGCTGGTACAGCTTGGGTAACGTTGGCTGGTACAGCTTGGGTAACGTTGGCTGGTACAGCTTGGGTAACGTTGGCTGGTACAGCTTGGGTAACGTTGGCTGGTACAGCTTGGGTAACGTTGGCTGGTACAGCTTGGGTAACGTTGGCTGGTACAGCTTGGGTAACGTTGGCTGGTACAGCTTGGTAACGTTGGCTGGTACAGCTAGGTAACGTTGGACTGGTACAGCTTGGGTTAACGTT
>NZ_AVSQ01000007.1 GCF_000685395.1 Candidatus Nitrosotenuis chungbukensis
CTGGTACTACGCTTAGGGTAACGTTGGTCCTGGTATACGCTTAGGGTAACGTTGGCTGGTACAGCTTGGGTAACGTTGGCTGGTACAGCTTGGGTAACGTTGGCTGGTACAGCTTGGGTAACGTTGGCTGGTACAGCTTGGGTAACGTTGGCTGGTACAGCTTGGGTAACGTTGGCTGGTACAGCTTGGGTAACGTTGGCTGGTACAGTAGACTCAATCGTCTGTAAATTAGTTGATTGTGGATCAGATGTTAATTCATTATCTAATTGGATATGAGGTGTTTGATCAGAATGATCAGCATAAGCCTCTTTAATCCAATATGATTTCGAGATGGAAATTGGGGAAGCAATTCCCGATGATAATAGAATAGAGATGAAAACTAGAGATAAAATTCGGTTATAGTTTTGAATTCGGATTTTTGGATTTTCAGATCTTACCATTATGTAAAAGGCTACAACTGCAAAAATGAAGAGCAGTGATGATGATTGTTGTTCAAATGAATCTCCAACATATTGTATATTGTTTTCAACATCATCAAATACAAATTTAGTTAGAATAGAATAGATAACTGGTTGTAATTCAATTAGATCAACATCAGATTTAGATGTAAGAAAGGTTTGGATTCTAGATAAAATTTGTTCAAAGTTGTCATCAGCGGAATCACTCAAACTATCAGACAGGTATCCAATAGTATTATGATATGCTGATGCAGTTACAAATGGAGATGCCACATCAGATATCTTGTCAAAGTTAAATTTTCTTTGATTAAAGACCCGCTCCAAGATTGCCTGGTTGTTATTGTGTTTTAACAAGTAGATCTGATTATCAGAACCGTCATTGTTAGACACTGTCATTTGCTCCATGATGGAAAGTCTAGATGTGTATTCAACAGCTGGCTTTTTGATTAAGTTCAATGATACTTCTTGATTTCCGAATTGATGTGAGCTTTCATCCACTTGTACTTTGAAATCTTTTGTCAGCGTTGAAACAGACTGTTGTTCAACAAACGTAATCGGTTTAATTTGTGTTTCATGATTTGGTAACGTTTCACTAAATGATGAGCTAAACGATGAGATAACTAAAACAAAAACTAATGATAAGGAAGCAATTTTCGCACCTTCCAATGTTACCACATTCCGTAATTATGAGCAATGCAAAATAATTAAGTCTTCATCAGATCAGCGATCTGTTTTTTGTTGTTTTATCAAGTTCGCTTATATGGATATTCCCTCATACAGAAGGTCCTTTTGCGATCTACAAAATAGATGATGATCCATTTGCACTATGGGTATAGTTTGTCAGATAAATTTACTCAACAGTTGATTATAATGCACTTCGTCAATTAAGAATCAAATCCTAAACAATTGCGCATGACCAGCTTCGAGAAGAATTGGGCACGTCAAGAGACTGCAGGTATAACAGAAAAATTACGAGATTCTGTTAAGCCACAGGGAGCTTTGAAACCAAGAATTCAGACAGCAGTAAACAAACTGCAACTCCAAATTTCTAAAATGGATTCAATGCTTAACAAATTGCACGAACGTGACGCTCAACTTTTCAAACGAATCGTAGCTGCAATGCAACAACACGACACAAGCGCAAGTCGAGTATTATCAAATGAATTAGCTGAAATACGCAAAGTCACAAAAATGCTCAGCAACGCAAGAATGGCACTAGAACAAGTACAATTGCGTCTGACTACAATACACGACTTGGGAGATGCTATGGTCGCAATAGGTCCAGCAATGTCTACCATGAAGGGTCTAAAATCATCACTTGGACGATTCATGCCAGAAGCAGACTCTGAACTGAACGCAATGACACAAACACTCAGTGGTCTGATGATGGATTCACTTGCAGGGGATGCATTCAATGTTGATTCAGATATCTCAAGTGAAGAGACAGAAAGAATCTTGCAGGAAGCATCAGCAGTTGCAGAACAGCAAATCGGGGACAGATTCCCATCAGTTCCCTCACCTTCCGGACTTTCGTCACAATCAAGCTCCACACTCGAGTAAAGAGTTTGAAAGACGAAAAGTTCTTTTTGTTTTCTTATATCAAGATGTAAATCATTTTATTGATCAATATTATAAATTACAATTCATATTCATAGCACTGACTTAATTTTGAGAACTATTGAATATCATCGCATTACAGATTAGATTATAACTTCTTAAAAAAATTTTATATGATTAACACTCAAGAAAAAGTAACTGATAGAAAATAACTAAACAAACTAAAATCATGGATAATTAAAGTTAGTTTTTTGAATTAAATGTGATAACAATATGTGCCTGATTTATCTCATTTTTATTGAAACGATAAGTGTAGAGTAATTTCTATGATCTCTATGAAGGTAATGTAATTTCTTACTGTATTGTTATAATATCTTAGTTTTAATAAGAAATATTCTGTTAGTAAAAGATGTATTCAGTTCTCTACACTTGTCAAGATCATTACATTATCAATACAGACAAATATGTAGAAATTCTAAAAATATGACGGACAATTTTATTGCATAATGAAATATGTATTAAAAAAGTTGATACAGTAATACAATATTCAAAAATATGCTGCATCCAATGTGTTATATGTAAAAATTGTTTTAAGATATTATAGAATAGCATCTACTATAATCCGGAATTAATTACTACTTCCCACTTCAATACTCCAAATAGGAAATGATTTTGTTTGTATTGATAATTCTAACTTTATGATAATAGTTGTATGCGTTAGAAATTTTATAAGATTAATGATGTATCACGCCTATTATTAGTTAAAATGAAAAGACTGATTTATCACTCAACATCGACTTTGCTTCTAAAAATATTTTATTCCATTGATCCCATCTCAGCCTACCTGTCTGGGTATTCTGTCTACTTGGATGATAGCTGCAAAGTATGGTTTTGCCGCCATATGAAAAATTATTACCATGAAAAAATTTTTGCTGCTTAACTCCAAGTATGGATTTTAAGGCATCAAATGCTATCTTACCAAGACATATTATCACTTTGACGTTTTTTAAAAGAAACAATTCCTCATAAAGATAATCAGAGCAAGTGTTGATTTCTTCTTTGGTAGGTTTGTTTTGTGGTGGTGCACACTTTACTGCTGCAGTGATATACGCATTAATCAGCTCAAAGCCATCATTTTTTTTCAGACTTGTGGATTTTGTTGCAAAGCCATTATCGTATAGAACTTTGGCTACCCAATCCCCAGAACTATCACCGGTAAACATCCTCCCTGTTCGATTACCGCCGTGAGCCGCAGGCGCCAATCCTATAATGAGTAATTTTGCTTTTGGATCACCAAAACCACTCAATGGTTTTCCCCAGTATTTTTCATGAGTGTATCGTTTTACTTTAACATGTGCCACATTTTTGATATAATTAGAAAGCCTAGGACATTTTTGACACTGTATGATTTTTTTATTTATTTTAGAGACTGATGGTTGTATCAATGTTTTATTTGTAGTTTATTTTACCATTTCTCATTTTAACTTGTGTCAGGTACACTATCAGCATGGTTGATAAAAATAAAGAAAGTATGGGAAGATCAAACTCTGGTAGAGATTTGTCAGGGGAATATATTTCGCCCCAGACGTTTGGATTTGGTATAGTGTTTGAGTTTTCTAATTTGATATTTTCAGGATATGTGTATGATTTTTTCAAGTGCCCATCATACACCAGAAAGTAGAATCCATAAACGCTTTTTCTTCCAATAAGATCGGTTGGGATTCTAAATTCATAGCTTGGGTGTGGTATTGGAGTATATCGATCATTTGTATCAGATATCGCACTTATGCCTACAAAGTCAATTGGGTTTGAAATTTTTTGAAAATAATTATCGCTGAGTGATGTCTCATTGCCATTATAGACTGAATTGTCTTTTCCCTTAAGCCATGTCATAAAACAATAATCATCAGAGTTTGGAATTGCGGTTTTGTCGTTTTTTGTATCAAAGCAGATAACAGCATGATCATTTAGTTCATCCAAGTGATAATCGGTTATCGCGTCCAGAAATATGTAAACAAAATCACCCTGATGTGCACTTCGTAAAACAATTTGTTGTTCGTCATCATAAGAATATGTATTAAGACTTGATGCTTTCCATTCAAACTCATGAGTCCATTTTCCATCAAAAATTATTTTATCTAACGTACCTGAGACAGTTATTGGTATAGGTTCAAAGGCATAAGCAATGCTAAACCCAGAAAAAATCAGTAGAAAGAGAGATGCGCATAGTAGCAATTCAACATTTTTACATAAAAAAAATCAAAATATGTCTTTTGGATAAAAGATGGCCAATCATAGCTAAAAGTGCCAATTTGGCAAGAATTTATTTAAAAAAAGTCCATAATCGATATATAGCGTAAAAGGATCTATATCTCAATGAAATATAGTACGACTATACTGTTTGGAGTCTCCCTAGCAGTTGTAGCTGGCCTGTTTGGTTCTGGCATTTTTGGACTAACCATAACAAAGGCGGATCAAGCTAGTCTTGGTACGACCGGATTATTTACAGGACATGTAACTACAACACTAACAGACTCTGAAGGTAATATCAAAGAATACAGACAAAGCGACAACTTGATTGTCAATCAAGGAGAGAACTGTGCACTAAAGCTACTGTTCCAAGCAGTGCCTGCAGCAGTATCAGCTGCTGGTAATGTTTGTACAGGAGCAAATACCATAGGATTCAGATACATTGAGATCGGAAACGTTAGCGCAACACAGTCAGGTACTCCCGCTGCACCACTAGCCACTGATGTCAGACTCTATGGTTCACACAATAACACTGGAAATGCTGGTAATAATCCAGGTCTTCTAAGAAAAGAAGCAACTACAATTACATGGACCAACTCAACTCTCTCATCAGGACAAGCACAAGTAGTATTGGCAGCAACATTCACAAACTCTGGCACCAGTTCCAAAACTGTAAACGAGTCAGGTTTGTTCAACAACACAGCAGCTAACTTCCAAACTGATGGAATGTTTGCAAGACAAGTGTTTTCGACAATCACAATGGCACCTAGCGACTCACTGACAGTCCAATGGACTATCAACGTGGGTGGAACAACAACCTTCAACTAGTCAATTACGACTCAATCTTTTTTATTTTTGTTTATGTAGTATGATATTATTTACTAAAAGATTTTTTTGCTTTTCTATATCCATGACTAAATGACTTGTCATATAATTTGGAGTATTCATACGACTTTGGCTGTATTACATCTCCAATCATTACTATAGCAGTTCGCGTGATTTTTTCTGCCCATACTTTCTTTACAATGTCTCCCAGGGTTCCAATAACAATTTTTTGATCAGGCCAGCTTGCCCTATACACAACTGCAGCAGGTGTTGATTTTGGATAGCCTCCCTCAATTGTCTGTTTTACAATATCTTGCAATAGATGAACGCTGAGATAGAAAATCATGGTTGATTTATGCTTGGCAAGCTCTGAAATTCGTTCCTGTTTTGGAACAGCAGTGCGCTTTTCTGCCCTGGTTATTATGATTGTTTGAGTTATTCCAGGCAGGGTCAATTGGAGCCCCAAGGCCGCAGAGGATGCCAGAAAAGACGTAACACCGGGAATTATTTCAAACTCGATTCCCTCCTTTTGCAAGTTGTCAGTTTGTTCCCGAATTGCACCATATATCGCAGGATCCCCATCGTGTAATCTAATGACTAGTTTGCCTTTTTTCGCATTATTCCTTAAAATTTCAAAGATTTCTTCACGAACAAGACCCGCGGCATCATGCAGTTTTGCTTTTTTGCATGTCTTGAGTATTTGATCAGGGATTAAAGAGCCAGAATATACCACGACGTCTGCCTTTTGCAGTAATTTTTTTGCTTTTACTGTGATCAGGTCAGGATCTCCTGGACCACAGCCGACAAAGTAAACCTTAGACACGTTTTACCACCATGATGGAAAAATATTTCGTAGTCATTGTTGATTCACTTACTTCGCCTAGTTTCATTTTTCTTACAATTTCATTTGGAGTGCCAAGGTCTTGTCCGATTGCAAATATCGAATCATCGGAAAATCCAGCTTCTTTAAGCAGATTGATGACCTGATCAAAGTATCTGCCATCTTTGAGAAATATCATAGTGTCGCAGTTTCTTGCAGTTTCCTTTACTCTTGATAGATCATAACAGGAGGGAATAACTGCCATGGTCTCAGCTCCTTCTGCAAGACTGATTCCAACCTTTGATGCAAATGTAAACATTGAGACAATTCCAGGAATGACGGAGATTTTGATTTGTGGGAATTTGTTTTGAAGTTCTCTGTTTAGGTATATCCACGTACTGTAAAGATAAGGATCACCAACCGTAAGATATACAACTTTTTTTCCCTCGAGTACCTTTTGAGCTAAAATTTTGGTGTTGTTCTCCCATGTGGTTTCCAGTGTTTCTTTGTCTTTTACCATCGGAAAGACAAGATTTACTATTTCTGGATTTTTTGATTTTTCTATGATTGATTCCACTACAGAAAGAGCAATGCTTGGTTTTCCTTCCTTTGCTGTAGGACACATTATTACTTCGGCCTCCTTTATCGCCTTGACTGCCTTAACTGTCAATAATTCTGGGTCACCTGGACCGCATCCTACGCAAATCAAATCATGCATGTTTTGAATCAAAATTTTCCCAGTTAAAAGCTTGATTGAGCTAGTTTTTTGTTGCAGATATCACCATGACTGGATTTCTTGCAAGCATCATTGTTCCAGTCGATGTCTTTTTACTTTTTGATATGGTAATTTGGGTCATGTCAACAGAACTAAAATTCAATTTGTTCATCGTTTCCATAACAGAATAAAGTGTCTCAATGAGGATTACGCCAACAACAATTCTTGCACCTGG
>NZ_AVSQ01000008.1 GCF_000685395.1 Candidatus Nitrosotenuis chungbukensis
CTTTTGTGATTGGAACGTCGTCAGTTCTTTCAAAATATTCGTCTGGTATCCCAGGAGTTTTGAATTTCCACATATCTGATTGATACTAGAGATTTATCGCCGTGAGATCTACGCTTGGGTGATGAACCAGTGTGTATGAGAGAATCCACATGAAAAGATAAACAAACACGTATGTGCCAATTCCAGTTGTAACTAATTTTTTTCTGTCCGACGGGGGCAGCCCTATTTTCATTCTTTTTCCAATTACTGCGGAGATTACAAAAATTATAATCATGAATATAATTGAGGCCCACCTTCTTTCTTCTCCCTCGATTGATTCAAAGAGAAATGTTGCAATGGTGCCACCTATGGCTGCAAGCCCTATGCGAATCCAGAACAGCCTATCAAGCAGTCTTTTTCGTCGAGATAATTCATCTTCTGTATCAACTGGCTCAGTATCCGGAATGTCGCTATTTGTAGGATCATTTGGGTCAGGAGCCTTCTTCTTTGGGTGTTTTGTCAATTAAATTTCTAGGTTGACTCCGATTATCCTTGTTTAAAATCTTTGGTCATAAAGCCTGTCTATTACATCAGTAGGAGTATATTTTGGGTACATGGGGATTACATGTGACACTAGCTGGAATTGAGTTACACTATCTTGTAAATGAAATATCAAAAAAAGCAGATGGCTACTATGTAAGTAACATCTACGGGATAAACCGCGAAAGCATACTTTTCAAGCTTCATCATCCCGAAAGACCGGATCTGTTCTTGGTTCTCTCAACAATTGGCATGTGGTTGACTAATATCAAAATTGATCAAATTGAAGAAAACAAAATGGTAAAGCGACTGCGAGATGATCTTGCAAGACTAAAGATTACAAAGATAGAACAAATTGAAGTTGAGAGAATAGCATATCTTACATTTAGTGGATTTGACAAGGAATTTATTTTAATCTGTGAATTTTTTGGAGATGGAAATATCATACTGTGCAACAAACAGATGAAGATTCTAGCGTTGTTGCATTCAATTGAGGTAAGGCATAGAGAGCTACATGTAGGCGTAACATACACCCCCCCACCCCTAAACGGATTGAATGTTTTTAAGATTAGTGAAAAAGATTTTCAAGAGATTAGTTCTGTATCAACTCCTGTCATCAAGTGGGTCGGAAGAACACTTGGATTGCCTGCAAAATACGCAGAAGAAATCATAAGCATTGCAAAAATAGATCCAAACACTCCTGGACGTGATCTTACAAATGAAAACATCACGGCGATAATTGATGCAACGAATCACCTAGTTCACAGAGTTGCAAGCGGTGATCATCAACCACTCATAGTCAAAACCGAAAAAGGTTTTGACGTTTATCCAATCAAGATAAGCGCTGCACAGGGACAGGAATATACCGAGACTCCAACCTTCATGGAGGGATTGGACAAAGTATTTTCCGAAATGCTGCTTGATAGTGGTAAGATTAGCCAGAATAGTGAGCTAGATAAAAAAATCAGTGAGTTGCAAAACAAAATTGACGAGCAGGACAAGGCAATACTACTTGTCAAGGAAAGGTCTGAGAGCATAACAAAAATCGCAAAGTCACTTTACGAGTTTCCATCTAAAGGGATAACATCCATTACTGATCCTTCCGCTATGGAAAGACTAAGGGAGCAGAATGCAGAACTTGTAAGAGAGAAAGGACTTGTCTTCATAAAAATTGGAGACGAAAAAGTCCAAATAAAATCAGACTCGTCGATTCCCGCAATTGCATCTACATTGTTTGATGAGGCAAAACGCCAATCTTCAGCAACAGATTCAATAGAATTTCTAAAAAGAAAAAACCTAAAGGAAATCCAAAGACTCAGAACTCAAATAGACATAGCAAAAGAATATGTCACATACACCCAAGTACAAAAGAAAAATTGGTACGAGCGATACAGATGGTTTTACACATCAGACGGACTATTGGCAATAGGAGGAAGAGACTCCTCATCAAATTCTGCAATCATCAGAAAGCATCTTGAGAAAAACGACAAGGTATTTCATGCCGAAATTTTTGGCTCGCCATTTTTCATACTAAAGGATACGCCAGATCCAATTCCATTTGACTCATTAAACGAAGTTGCACACGCGACTGTTTGTTTTAGCAGGGCGTGGAGAGAGGCAATGTACGGGATGAGTGCATACTGGATCAACCCAGATCAGGTAAAAAAAGCAGCCCCAAGCGGACAGTTCCTGACAAGAGGCTCCTTTGTGCTAGAAGGACAAAAGAATTTTGTCAAAATTTCAACATTAAAGCTAGCAGTCGGCATACTAAAGGAAGATAACTATCACATGATCACGTGCGGCCCACTTGAGCCGATAAAGAAAAGATGCATTTGCTATGCAGTAATCGAGCCAGGTGGTGCAGAGATGGCCGATACTGCAAAAAAAATCAGATCCGATTTTGTCAGAGTACAAGAAGCCATTGTGGCACGATTCACCATAGATGATTTTGTCCGCGTGCTTCCGGCAGGCACAAGCCATGTAACAGAGCTCGTTCAAAAAAAGGATGAGCAGTAAACCAAAATTTCTAGCAGACGCAATGCTTGGAAACATTGCAAGAAAGCTTCGATTACTAGGATTTGATTGCAAATATTTTGCAACAATTGATGATGATCAGTTACTATCGATCGCAAAAATCGAGAATCGTATTCTTGTTACAAGAGATCGTAACATAACAAACATTTGCAAAAAACAGAACATTCACGCAATAGATCTTTCCAATATGAATGAAATTAGCCAAATTGTTGAAATTTATAAAAAAACAAACCTCAACAGGTGCAAAATAGACATGAATGACATAAGGTGCACCATATGCAATGGAATTATTCAATCAATAGAAAAAGAAAAAATCATCGACCATATTCCTGATAAAGTAGCGCAAAACATGCAACAGTTCTGGATATGTAGTTCCTGCAACCACATATACTGGGAAGGAACTCATATTAGAAACCTACAGAAATTTATTGATGAAGTAAATGAAAGATTATGATCTTACCGATGAGGATGGCACAGTACTTGTACAAACTGCGCGAAAAATTGTTACAGAATACATCACAAAACATCACAGACTAGAGATTGAAGAAAAAATAAAAGAAAAATTCTCCTTTGATGCCGGCATATTTGTTACACTGAGTATTTCGTCGGAGCTTCGCGGCTGCATTGGATATCCCATGCCAAGAAGGCTGAATAACGCGTTGGTTGATGCGGCTATTGCAGCAGCGACTGAGGATCCAAGGTTCTCGCCGGTCACAAAGAATGAGCTTGACAAAATAACATTTGAAGTGACGGTTCTTACACCTCCTGTTGAAATCAAAGTTGATGATCCTTCTAAGTTGGTGTCATGCATTAAAGTAGGCAGAGACGGTCTGATAGTAAGACAGGGGTTTTACTCTGGACTTTTACTACCACAGGTTCCAGTAGAATATGGCTGGACTGAAGAGGAATTTCTTTCCCACACATGCCAAAAGGCCGGCCTTCCAGGTAATTGTTGGAAGGACAAGAAAACCACAGTGTCTTCGTTTGAAGGCGTGATTTTCAAAGAAGAGGCGCCAAACGGAAAAATTATTCGCGAAAAATTATGAGTTTGTCCGATTCTGTATCAAGTGTTATTTCTTTTCCATCCTCAAGTTTGTCAAATTCTGTTGCAATAACCATTGGTATGTTTGCAAGTGCGCATCCTGAGGCTACGCTGAGATCTGCCTTTGCGCATATCATGGCAAGTGGAGCAGACTTGCTTGACTTGAGTGAGTAAATGGTATATGCACCTACACTACTTCCAACGCCGTATGGAAAAACGAGGATGGAGTCTTTTATCGATTTACCCACAAGATCATGCTTTGTGTCATGGATGATACCTGTTTTTTTGTCAACCGCCCCGAGGAAGTTGATCGGAATGTCAGTTTTCATGATTTTTCCAGATGCTTTTCCCTTAACTATTACTTTGAATGTCATTTTGTTTCATCTTGGATTATTTGCGATAATGACTTTAGGTTAACGTCTACACCGTTTGAGTTTTTCAAATAATATGCGCCCTTTATGCTGTTTGTTGTAACAGAATCAATTTCGTTTTTGTCAACTAGCGGAGTAAGACAGGTACAGCAATCAGAGAGAATCTCACATCCTGCTCGCTCTAGTTCGTTTGTATATCCAATCTTTCTTGCCTGTTCCTGAACTACTCTTGGGCAAAATACCATGCATCGCTTCTCAAACGATCTGCCCTTTAGCATTGAGGAGAGATCCGCTATTTCTTCCAGTCCAAGCTGCGGGCTGCCAAGTGTAATTATATCTCCATGATCGGATGTGTTGAGTTCGTCGTAGATGTTTTGCATTTCTTTTTTGTCAAAATCAATTTTTTCTGCGTTTTCCTTTCCCTCTCCCAAAAAGAATTTTCCACATCTACCAGATGTCCCCATCCCGCCACAAAGCGATTTGCAGCTACGCTTGTTCATCTCAGATACGCCAGATATGGTAACAGAGTTATCAGCAACCTTTCCTGCGAAATATCCAAGCATGCCAAATGCAAGCTCGTTTGGCTCATCAATTTTCATTTTTATAGTAAGATTTGGCGAGTCGTTTATTCTCAGATCAGAGTATGGGGTTTTTCCAGTAAGCGCACTTGCAAGGGCGCTAAACGCACTTTCCTTGTTTGTTTTTAGATGAGCAATTGAATTTGCATAGATTGCTGCGTTGCTTTCTGCAAATGAAACCTGTGTTCCTTTTTCTGGCAAATCAAATATTTCATACGGAATGCACGAAAATGACGGTATAACGCCCATTTTCTCATATGATTCTTTGATGCTTTGTTGTTTTTCTATGAAATTCTTGTCTAAATTATATTTTGAAACACTGTCAAAGTCAAACCCCATCGGATTCAAAGTAGTCATTACCTTCACCTTGGCATCCTGACTAAGCTTTGAAAGAAATTCCTCCCCTGCATCTCCAATTGTGTTATAGTTCACACCGGATAGATGCGCCCACTTTATTGGAACAAGTTTTTCTGCGTTTGTCGCCTCACCTATTGCCACCAGTATTCGGTATGCAGTTTCCATGGTTTCGCCATGCTCTCCTTTTAGTGCAGATTCCTCTTCTTTTGTTAGCTCCACGATTTGATACTAGACCAAAGTAGTATAATACTTCTGTTTTTTGTGTTTAGGTTATTATGGAATTATGATTGGATAAACATCATGGAGAGAATTCTTGGCGGCATGATGAAGACCATGAATTCTGTAAAACCGCCGCGAATGACAGCACTAAGAGAGCTGCATGATGCAGAAGATGGCAATCCTTTCAGTATTCTTATTGGAACAATTCTTTCTGCAAGGACAAAAGACGAAAACACGGCAAAGGTTGTAAAAAAATTATTTGCCGAATACAAAACGCCAAAGGATCTGGCAGGTGCAAAAATAAAAGACATTGAAAAAATCATAAGATCAATTGGTTTCTACCATGTAAAGGCAAGGCGCATAGTTGATGTTGCAAAAATAATCCAATCACAATACAAAGGAGTTGTTCCTGATAATTTGGATCAGCTTGTCATGCTTCCAGGAGTCGGACGAAAAACAGCAAATTGCGTGTTAGTCTATGCCTTTGAAAAGCCAGCCATTCCAGTTGACATTCATGTTCACAGAATATCAAACAGGCTTGGCCTTGTTGAAACGAAAACGCCTGAAGAGACAGAATTTGAACTCATGAAGAAAGTTCCAAAAGAATACTGGTTAAGAGTAAACGATACGTTTGTCATGTATGGGCAGAACATATGCAAGCCCATATCGCCAATGTGCAATGTTTGTAAAATCAAAAAATTATGCAAATACTACAAAACTAGGAACGCTTCTTAATTAGCAGCAAAATGCCAACTAATGCTGCAGCTGCACCGCTCACATAAAACGGAAAATAATGAAACGGATTCTTTGACACGTCGCCTGACAAGATCTCAAATGTAAATTTGCCTGAATTTATTGCGGGCGGATCTGTCGATTCGATCATGCCATGCACAGAGTAGGCATTTACAGAAAATCCTTTCAGATCCAAGTTTGTCACAACTACCCGTTTTCCATTGCTGATAGAGACGCCCTGAGCATCGTTGTATGCTAGGATGATTTTTGTATTCTCAAACCATCCTTGCTTATCCACGTGTGCGACAGTAAAGTGTCCTTCATCTGGCAGCTGCAGTCCTATCCAGAGTCTGCGATCAGACGGACTATCCATGCCAACCTCAATGAATTTGTCAGTATTTGCATCATAGAATCGCACAATTGCGCTTCCTGCCGGATTTGCGTACAGTAATTTATTTTCAATTGTGATTTGCCAGCTTCCAGAATGAGTAGTATCCAGTCTAGTTATTTCCGCATCTCTCGAAATTTTGTTGAATTCATCTGGCGATACATCTATTGTTTGAAGTACTAGTGACGGATTTAGAAAATCCTCTGCATGTGCAGGCAAGAAAACCATTGCAAAAACAGTTAGTATCAAAATGCGTATTTTGTATTTCATGACACAGTAAACCTAATCCACAAATGGTTTTTTGTGGCTCATGATCACTTGTACAACCTCTGGACGCATTATGAACTCGGATGGCGATTTGCCCTCATCAATTAATGCCCTAAGCTTGGTTCCACTAATCTGCTCTCTGAACTCTTCCCCATGAGGACATGCGCGTTCATTTGTAAATGCAAGGCATTTTCTGCAATAGTAAAATGCTGGGAAAAAGATCGGTTCTATTTCAAGATCAGGATAATCTGAGAATATTTCCTGCGCCGCAAATGGAGAGTAATATTTTCCAACTCCTGCATGATCCCTTCCTATTATGATGTGCGTACAGCCATAGTTCTGTCTCATTATAGAATGGTGTATTGCCTCCTTTGGACCCGCGTATTGCATTTCTGTATGGAGTGTTGCAAGTATGGATCGATTTTTTGGATAATAGTTCTCAATTAGGGTAGCGTATGATTCTATGATTACCTCATCGACAAAGTCGCCAGACTTTTTCTTCCCTATTAGCGGGTTTACAAAGACACCATCGTGTGTTGTTAGCGATGTTTTTTGCAACATTTCGTGCGCAACATGCGGTGGATTTCTTGTCTGAAATGCGACAATTGACTTCCAGTTAGCGTCTTGAAACGATTTTCTCGTTTGGAGGGGACTCATTCGATATTTTCTAATTGGATCATCTGATGGTCGTTTTACGTAATCGATTTTGCCTCCAACCAGAAACTCGTTCATTGAAAATGTTTTTGCTACACCTGGATGATTCACATCTGTAGTTCCATAAACTGCCTTTGCTGTCTTTTCTTTGTCAAACGTGTATGTTTCTTCCACATGCAGAATTGCAAACTCACCATGTCTTGCCTTTAACAGGACATCTCCAGTTTCTTTCATTTTAGTAGCAGTTTCCTTGTCTACGTCTAGGACAATGGGGATTGTCCAAGGCAAGTTGTTTGCAAGTCTTCCTTTGCTTATGACAGATTCAAAATCTTCCCGTAAAAGAAATCCTTCTAACGGACTAAGAATTCCATCAGCAATGTTTTCTACATCGTTTGCAAGATCATCGCTTACAGAAAATGAATACATTCCTGATGTGTTTTTCTGCGCGATTCTGTTTACCAGTTTGCCGCCATGAGCTCTGATAGATCCAGTATCTTGGCTCATGTTGCTTTACTGTGGTCCATATGAAGGCCACACTCCTTGTGCGTGTCACTTTCCCACCACCAACGCCCAGCCCTTAGATCTTCACCTGGCTTTATTGCCCTTGTACATGGCTCACATCCGATGCTGGTATAACCCATATCGAGAAGCTTGTTGTAGGGGAGTTTGTGTTCTTTTACGTAGCTTAGTGTTTGTTCCCAAGTCCAATCAATTAGTGGATTTATTTTTAGTATTCCGCCATGCATTTTATCTATTTCAACCATGGAGGCTTTTTGTCTGTTTTCGTTTTGATCATGCCTAAGGCCAGTTATCCAGCCGTCAAGAGTACTCAGGATTTTGTTTAGCGGTTTAACCTTTCTTATTTCACAGCAAAGCTTTCTGTTTTCTACGCTTTCATAAAACAGGTTAATTCCTTTAGTTCTTACCATTTGTTGAACTTCTTCTGTGTCTGGAAACATTACCTCAAAATGGATGTTGTATTTTTTACTGGCTCTGTCCATTACATCGTATGTTTCTTGGTTTAATCTACCAGTGTCCAATGTAAAGAACCTCGCCTTTGGGTTTAGCTTGATCATCATATCGGTGATTACAGCATCCTCTGCTCCAAAACTTGATGCTTTTGCAACCCTGTCATGTAAATTATCAAATGCCCACCTCAGAGCGTCTTCCGGTGTCTTCAAATTAGAATTAATTTTGTCAATTTCTTCCTGAGTGAACTTTACCAACACTAGTCTCGGCTTTAGTTTGTTTTATAATTATTACGAGGAGTCTTTGCATTCAAATCATTCAAAATTATAAACAGCTTGCAATAATTGAAAAAAATGAATGAGAACGCCTTTGTAGTTGTTTTCCCATCAGTTTTTGCCAAAAACAAAAAAACCCTACTTATCAACAACATCAAAAAAATCCTTAAAATAAACAATCAAAAAATCAGTCAGATTACGAGGGACGACGATCTTGTTGTAATTGATGCAAACGATCCTGTCTTTGCGTCATCTGCAATCAATCTGCTTTTTGGTGTGGATAAAATAGCAATAGCAAGACGCGTTGAAAACAAGTTTGATGTGATGGTTTCCACCATAGCAAAGATTGGTGCCAGTCTTTTGTTGCAAGGAGAACAATTCTATGTCAAAGTAGAAGGACACTCATCAGGATATTTGCCAAAAGATGCAGAAGTTGCAGCAACTTCAGCATTGATTGAAAAAACCACTCAAATGAATTCAAAGCCTGGAACTGAGGAAAAACATGACAAACTGATCTATTGTTTTTTAACAAAGAAAAATGCGTATGTTTCCATTTTCATGGATGACGGTCATGGTGGAATACCATACAATTCGCAGGGAGACAAAGCATTATGTTGCGTTTATGACGAGTTATCAGCAATTTCTTGTCTTGAATCAATCAAGCAGGGATTTGATGTAAAAATTATTGTGTGTTATGACGATTCCAATTTGCATGATCTGGTCAAAATGATAAACCGAATTCTTCCAAGAACAGTACAAACCGATGTTACCTTGGATTTCTTTAAAATCCCAATCAAACAGCGGGATGCAAAATCAGTTCAGATGGCGATCAAAATTACAACTCAAATTCTTTGCGGTGTAGCAAAACTTGAAAAAATTAAAAGGGTATCTCTTCCGCTTTCCCCCCTCGCGTTTCCATTGTGGTTTATCGACGAAAATGTAAATGTCGTACTGCAAAACAACTGCCTTCCATGGATTGCCTTGTCCGGAATTGACGACTCCATAATCAAAACCGCAAAGGAGATAGGCCTAGGCAAGTATCTCCACAAAATTGAAAAGTTTGGAAAAATCAAATTTGAAAAAACAGGCTCAGATGCCAAGGTTTTTGATATTGCTGCAAAGTCCATGAAGACAAGAAAATCCGTCACGGTAAGGATTGGACCAAACAACATACACGATATTTTGGATTCCATAGACAAACACTGAAAATTTATGCAGGCCATTTTGAGTTGAATCTGTGAAGAAAATAGGCCAGTTCATCTACTCGTGGGGAAACGGGCATTATTCCAGAATGATGTCGCTAAATGATGAGCTGCCAAACTACATCAAAGATGAATACGAGGTTCATTATTCCAGTAAGGAAGAAATCTATCAAAAATTGCTCAAAAAATTCCCAGATAAAAAACAAAACATACATGAAATTTTGATGCCGACCCCAATTGACGGAAAGTATGGGCCCAGTATTTTTCTGTCAATGTTGAATCTATTTTTGCCGATTTCTGGCAAGCCGCCGCTAGTCAAGCAGGTAAGCAGCTGTCTGCGAAAAGAAGCCAGATTATTTGATAGAATCGGGTTTGATCTTGTAATTAATGATGGTGATATGGGTCCAAATGTTCTTGCCAAAAACAGAAAAGTCAAGTCAATTTTTGTCACGAATCAGTTTATGCCCAAGTTTTGGAAATCGCACTTTTACTTTTATCCAGGAGCAGTCTTTATTGCAAAACAAATTGCCAAGGCAACTAAAATAGTTGTGGCAGATTCTCCCCCACCCTATACCATGTGTGAGTATAATCTGAATTTTCCAGATAAAATAAAGGAAAAAGTAATTTATGCAGGCCATTTTGCCAGCAATAAGAAAAGGTGTCAAAAAGAAAAAACAGATTTTGAAAAACTAATTGAAAACACGGATTTCGGGTATTGGATGCGGACAGGCAACAAGTCAACAAACATGATAACTGGCAAGAAATACGAAGAAGTTTTTCATTCAGAAGAAATCAAAAACGAAAAAAGAATAGTCTCTCATGCGATAAACGATCCATCAGTCGACAGGGTTCTTGGAGAGAACGGAAAGATGTATTCTATTTCTGATGCCTTGGAAAAGAAAATTGACTGGGTGCAAATTGATGTCGGATTTCTCTCAGAAGAAGAAAAAGAAACCACGCTTGATTTTTGCAAATATGCAGTCATAAATGGCTCACATACCGTAATGGGAGAAATAATCGGAATAAAGGGAAAACCGATAATTGGCATTCCAGTCTATGACGAGCAGACAAACCAGATACAGTGGGCACAGGAACACAAACTAGGAGTCAGCGCCAAAAGCAAAAAACAAGTCATTAGGGCAATATTAGATATAAGAAAGGATTACGCCAAGTTTGACGAATCAATACGGCAGTTTAAAGAGAATTTTGTGCCAAACGGAGCCCAAGCTACTGCAAAAATAGCCGGCCAGATGCTCGAAGAGAAAAGATAATAGCTTTTTCAGATAGGTTACTGTGTCTGGTACGCGGTATTTCGATGGGCGAACGGACCTAACGGGATGACGACATAATCCGCGTACCAGAATGATGTGTATGCGATCAAAACTCACGTGGGAACGCTTTTATGGAAAAATTTTTTGATTAAAGCATTGGTAAATTGCCCAGAATGTTTTGCAAAAGAACGTAAAGCAGTATTTGAGCGTCAGGCTGAAAGCGAAAGTCCAGAGGGAATCCAAAAACTCATAGAAGAAATCGAGATTCCTATGAAATTTGATCCTGTAACAAAGCACTTTATCTGCAAAAAATGCGGCCTTTATGCTACCAGAGAAGGAGTAAACGACATAAGAGACAGATTAAACAGGCGTGAGGCAACTCGCGAAGACAAGCAATATGACTATCTTGAATGGTGGCAAAAAAGTAAAAAAGACAAACTCTAGACTAGATGCTTATGACAAAAAAGAAGGACGACATGCCAGAGTGGGCAATAGAGGAAATAAAGAACGCCAAGTTTGAAAAGCCGCAGTTACTTACAAGGACGGGCTATATTTTAGAGATTTACGAAGAAGACAAAAGAATCGATACTCAGCTGTATGAAGAAGTAGAAGACGGCAGGCACATAGTAACAATGGAGCTTCCAAAGAACATCAAGCCTAGCCAGTGTGAAAAAGGGGTAGTTTACGAGTTTGCCTTTAATTTATTCAAGGCGCCGTTGAGTAAAAAAGTTACAGATTTCCTAAAAAAGGAAAAGGAGATTGAAATGGATGCAATATACCAATTTGAGCTGCAAAAAATGGAATTGCTAGATGTCGCGTCTGACGGGGATGCGGCAGACGAATCAGAGGAATAATTATTTTTTAGCCAGTTTCTTTCTGAAGATATTTCCCAGAATTGGATTTATCAGATATGGAAATGTGTGCTTTGCCCACACTGCACCACGAACTACAGGCGGGACAATTATTTCAAGTCTAGACGAGTTTGCCGCAGAAACTATTGCTTTTGCCACGGTTTTTGCACTAAGCGATGTTGGAGAATATTTTGGCATGTGTTTGAATGACTGGTGATCGAAAAAGCTGGTTCTAACCATTATTGGACTAACTACGGTTACTCCAATTCCAGTTTCCCTTAGTTCATGTTTTAATCCCTCTGAAAAGCCAAGCATTGCAAATTTTGACGCGCAGTAAGATGCAATCCCCGGAAGGCCGAAGCTTGCGGCAACAGATGCAACATTTACTATGTGACCAGATTTTTGCTCAAGCATTTTCGGAAGAAAGTTCTTGATGCAGTAAATCATCCCAAAATAATTTGTCTTCATCTGTGATTCAATTTCTTCAATGCTTAGATCAGAAACCGCACCATAGATTGCAAAGCCTGCGTCATTTACCAAGACATCGACTTTCCCAAATTTTTCTATTACCTGGGAGCTCATTTTTTGAACTTGTTCCTTATCTGAAACATCGCACGCACAAACTAATGTGTCAATGCCAAGTTTAGCGAGTGTTTTTTCTAGTTCCTCGAGTTTTTCTTTTCGTCTTGCAACCAAAGCGAGGTTTGCGCCCTTTTTTGCAAATTCAATACAGGATGCTGCGCCTATTCCGCTTGATGCGCCGGTAATTACAACTGTTTTTCCCCTAAATGACACATCTTGATGTTTTTTGTGAAAGATAAATTTCTATTGAGGATTGTTGTATTTTCTTAACGCCATTTTCATTAACAAAAACCAAGCAATAGGAATTGGAATTTGATAAGTTGCGATCCTCCAGGCAATGATCGTGTTCCAGTCCACATTGTTTTGCGGCAGCTCTAGTGCGAAACTACTGATATGGTTAAGATATGCCCAAATGCCAAATTCCGTCAGCCCTGATCCTCCAACGGTTATTGGAAGATTTCCAATTGCGTTTCCTGCCATGACTGCAAAAATGGAAGTGATTGGATTTATTGCACGCACGGATTCTGCAATAAGCATAAAGGATATGCCGTAAACTCCCCAAGCAGCAAACGATATCAGCAAAGTTACAAAAAATGCTTTTTTTACCTGCTTTGATTGAAAGTTTTCTCTGCTCATAGTGCATATGTCGTTCATCCATTCGTTTGTTTTTTCTATATATTGAACGCCTTTTTCTTTTCTAAATTTAATTATTAAATTGCAAAATGTTTTCGGGACATGGAATGTTCTTTTTGACGAAAGGAAAAAAAGTCCTATCCAAAGCCCCACTATAGGAATCGCTGCTGCAAGAACAACTATTCCAATTACGGTATAGCCACTAACTAACGCAAAGACTCCTGCAAGTATTGACAAAACGCCCGCTGCAAGAACTTCGGTGATTATTTCAAAAATTCCAAGCCATGATGCTTTTGCTGTCGACATGCCTCTTTTTTTCATCCAGTATATTCTGACTACCTCGCCTCCAACAAACATTGGCGTTGTCATGGTGACAAACTCGCTTCCAATTCTAACAAAGATTGTTCTCCATAATGATTCCAGAGACCCATGAAATGTTCGTATTATATAGTGGAATTTTACGCCCTGCAGGAAAAGCTTGAGCATTATTGCTGCAAACGCTGCAAGAAAGTTGATTATTCCAACTGCGAAAATGTCTTCAGGTTTGATGTTAAATTGGATTGCAATTATCAGAAACGGTACAAGACTAGCTAGAAAAGCTATGATTCGCCAGTTCATTTTAGAGACTTGCTAATTGATTCAAATATAAGCCATCAACACTTAACTTGAGAAATTGAAAGTAATTTTTGTTGCCGGAACAGCCGGAGCTGGTAAATCTTCACTAACATCAAAAATTCACGAGTATTACACTAGAAACGGAGCATTTACAGCTATACTCAATTTGGATCCTGGTGTGATATCGCTACCGTACACGCCTGATATTGACATTAGGGATTCAGTCGATATCGTATCTATCATGAAACAATATGATCTTGGGCCAAATGGGGCACTAGTCATGGCAAGTGATCTTATTGCCTCAAAAATAGATGAGATCCAACAACAGGCAGACAATATCAATCCCGAATATCTCATTATTGATACTCCAGGACAGATAGAGCTGTTTGCATACAGAACGAGCGGTCCATATTTTGTTAAGAATTTTAACGCCGATGAAAAGGTAAGTTTGTTCTTGTATGACGGAGTACTCATTACAACTGCAGTGAATTTTGTATCGATGGCTCTTCTTGCCACCTCCATAAAACTGAGGATGAATATACCAACAATCAATGTTTTAACAAAGACAGATCTAATTGCAGACAAGATATCAGAGGTTCTCAAATGGACAACAAACGTAAAAACATTGGAAGACACTATATCGCTAGAGTCAGATGGAGAGACATACGTCCTAGTTACAAACTTGCTTAGAAGCCTAAACATTGGAGGGTTTGCTCAGGGATTGATTCCTGTGTCAAATGTAACTGGTGAGGGAATGATTAACCTGGAGGGCGCATTGAGCAGAATTCTTAACCAGGGGGAAGACGTGGAGAACTAATGGCTTTTAGCGTAACAGCGAAGGCACCTTCTTCAACTGCAAATTTGGGGCCTGGATTTGATGTATTTGGGTTAGCCCTGGATGCGTTTTTTGACGAGATCACCTTGACAAAGAAAAAACACGGAATCAAGATAATAACATCTGATTTGGTTCCTACAAATCCCAAAAAAAACACTGCTGGGCTAGTGGCTTTGCACATGATTAAAAAATTCAAAATTAAAGGCGGCGTTGAGATCAAAATAAGAAAAGGAGTTCCTGCAGGATTTGGGATGGGCAGTAGTGCCGCATCAGCTGCTGCAACCGCGGTTGCATTTAATCATCTATTCAGGCTGAACCTTGATGCAAACACCCTTGTCGAATGTGCAGGAGTTG
This sequence comes from Candidatus Nitrosotenuis chungbukensis, assembly GCF_000685395.1. GTDB lineage: Archaea > Thermoproteota > Nitrososphaeria > Nitrososphaerales > Nitrosopumilaceae > Nitrosotenuis > Nitrosotenuis chungbukensis. The sequence goes on from NZ_AVSQ01000008.1 coordinate 14,749, forward strand.
GGGAAATGGCCAGTGCCGGCTCCATACACTACGATAATGTCTCTGCATCCGTTTTAGGCGGATTTGTGATAGTTAGAACAAATCCGCTAGATGTGATAAAAATTGAGCCGCCCAATGACCTAAGATTATGCGTGGCCGTACCAAAACTTGATGTTCCACCAAAAAAAACAGAGGTTTCAAGAGGCGTACTTCCCAAGAAAATAACACTTGCAGATTCTGTTGTCAATCTTTCAAATGCGGCTGCAATTGTTGCAGGATTTGTGCAGAAAGACTCAAATCTAATCGGGACTTCGATTAGAGACATAATAGTAGAACCTGCCCGCCAGCACCTAATTCCAGGATTTTCTGCGGTTAAAAAAAATGCGCTAAGAGCTGGCGCACTTGGCGTTACAATTAGCGGCGCCGGACCTTCAGTCATTGCATTTGCAACAAAAAAATCCGACATGCAAAAAATCGCAAACTCCATGAAAGGGGGCTTTGCGTCTGCAAGAACAGACTGTACTATATTGATTTGTAAGCCAAGCAATGGGGCAAAAGCTCAAAGAACGACATGACCGGGTGCTGATTTGAAAAGAAAAGCAGTTGCAATACTTAGTGGCGGTTTGGATTCTTTGTGCATGGGTGCATACCTTAAGCCGAAGTTTGATCTGTATGGGATTACATTTTCCTACGGACAGCGTGCATCAAAAGAAATTAGCTCTGCAAAATTTGTCGCAAAGACTCTGAAACTGAAACAGCATAAAATTATCGATATCGGATTTATGAAAACTTTGTATGGCGAGAGTAATGTCCTGACAAATACAAAAAAATCACTGCCTGAAAGATTCGACTATTCGATAGTTGTTCCAATAAGAAATGGGGTCTTTCTGAGCATCGCAACTGCGTGGGCATTTACGCTAAACGCCTCACTTGTTGCATATGGCGCGCACACTGACGATATAAAATACCCTGATTGCAGGCCTGCCTTTTCAAAAAAAATCGAAGCTGCCTTTAATCAGGGAGAGATTGACGGGATAAGGCTGGGAATACGAAATAAGGTAAAGGTATGGACTCCCTTCTCCGACGGACTGTCAAAGAGTGCGCTCATAAAAATCGGATACAGAGCTCTAGGTGATAATATTTTCAAGACGTGGAGTTGCTATTCCAATACAAAACTTCATTGTGGAAAATGCGAATCTTGCAGAAACAGGAAAACTGTTTTTGAAAAAATCAAAATTAAGGACAAGACAAGATATTTGAGCTAATCTACCATCGATTCTCAAGAATCGGTCTTTTGAAAACCAGTCTTCTAATCACCATGTACCATGCAACAAAGATCGCACCGATTACTCCAAAGAATAACCAGTTTTGCATGCCAGGATCAACAAGTGTCTTCTCAAACAGTCTGACTATCTCTCTTGAGCTTAGGGCACCGACTGCTAAAACTATGAAGAATTCTATTGCAAACCATGTCCAATATGGCCATGATTCTTTTGGAATGTGTATGTTGTTGTGTACTCCCACGTTAGATTACCCCTAGAGTAGATTATTTAATTTTTTCAAAATTTCAGAAAAGAGACTGCTTTGGGTTGCGGATCATGGCCATGACATCCTCCCTGTTTTCCTTTCTTTCATAGATTCCACGATATGCGCAAGACGTCATTGTTGCGTCGTTTCTTACCCCCCTCATCTTCATGCAAAGGTGCTCCGCATCAGACATCACGATCACGCCTTTGACTCCTTGCGAGAATAGCTCGTCAGCGATGTTTTTTGTCATTCGTTCTTGTATCTGTAATCGTTTTGCGTGTTTTTCCACAAGACGCACGAGTTTAGATACTCCAAATACTCTGCCGTTTGGAAGATAAGCTATGCTGATTTTGCCAAAGAATGGCAGCATATGATGTTCGCACATCGAGTAAAATGTGATATCCTTTACAACAACTGCATCCGAGTCTTCGGAAAATTGGATTGAGAGTTCGGAGTCAGAGTCGTACCCAGAAAAGATTTCGCCGTACATGTCTGCTATTCTCTCTGGCGTTCCACGCAGGCCCTCTCGTGTTGGATCTTCACCTAATTCTATGATTAGCTCCCTTACGAGCTTTTTTACTCTCTCTTTGTTCATCATGGTGCCCCTATGAGTTTGTGAAGTTGTGGGACTACTCGCACTTCGCTATAATACGGATACACTAAATCATAAAAACCTAAAAGTTTTGGCAAGTTTGGCTCTGCTATTCCATATGTTGGTTGTATTATAAATCCCTTAAGATCATTAGGTCTAGCTATTTTGAAGATTTTTTGAACTAGGTCATCAAATGATTTTGATTCTGTTTTTGCACTTACCACGATTTTGATGTAGGTTGTTTTTGCAGATGCGATTGCCAGCCTAAGGCATTCTAAGGCATTTTCCAAAAGTGTAGAATAATGTTTCGCATCGACAAATTCCGAATCAAGTGTCTTTAGCTCAATTTTGACAAAATCAATATGCGGCAAAACATGACTGAATCTTTTGTGATCAAAACATGATGATTCAAGATATGTTGGAATGTGTTTTGATTTTATGTATTTGGCAAGCTCTGCAACTGCCTCGTGCTGAATCAGGGGATCACCCCCGGTGAAATTTACCTTGTAGGTTTTGGATTGAAGGTGTTCATCTAACAAGTCACATGCCTCCTCAATGCTGTACTCCTGCCCAGAATCTAGGGGAAGTGATTCTTTTGTGTCGCAATAAAAGCAGGTAAACGGACATCCTGCCAATCTTACAAAGAGGGTTTTTGTTCCATACAAGATTCCCTCCCCCTCCAACGAAGTGAATATCTCAAATAGTCTGACTTTCAAGTAGGACGATCTAGTTTAGGTCATTATTTAATTCAATTAGATCTTGGTAAGAGTATTAGGAGATTATTGGTTCTTTTGTATAGAACAGGCCTGCTACAAAGAAGATTACGCCCAATATTCCAATTAGGCTACCAACAAATTCTATGACTTCTGAGAATTCCACACTGGTTGGTGCCCACAAAAACGCCATTAGTGCCCCGACTACAATCATCGGTATTCCAACACCGGCAGTAATTTGTCTAGAAGACATGTAACTTGCTTGATCTAGAAAATGTATATGAAGTTTATGTGAACTATTGGCTTTTCTGATCTTGCGGACGTTTTGGTTTCAGGTTGGATTTGTCAGGGTCCGTTGGGTTTTTGGTGTCTGTTCTGTCAGAATATGTCGGCATGTTCTGATCCGTGCTGTCCGAGTCACCCTTTGCGTTTTGAAAATCCACATAGTTTTCGATTTCTCTAACCAAGGCATCTAATGATTTGAGCATTCTTTGATCTATGTCGCCTGACGTCTGGGTCTTGAGTTTGGATAGTAAAGATTTTGCGTTATCAAATTTTGGTTGAATGTTATCATCTATGCTTGGTTCAAGCTTTGCAAGTCTTGTTTCTAGCCTGTCAATTTGAGAGGTATTCTGAGTCTTGGTTTCCCTTTGTTTTTGTTCCTGTTTTACGTTTTGATCTTGCGTAAAGGCTTTTTCAGAGACGTTTTCATTTTTAACAGAATCGGCCTGTACAGTAGATCGGTTTGCCTCAGATATGGCTCGCTGGTTTTTTGAGTCTTTGATGTCAACGTTGATTGTGATTATTCTTTGTACTTTAACAATAATCTGAGACGGATCGTTTGTAGTGGAGAGTGACTCTCTTACTTGCTTTAGCTTTGCTACGTCGTCATCAGATATTCCCAATTCTTTTGCGTTGCTGATCAGCGCGTCAATTTTAACGATGTATTCATTAGCAAACGATTTGGCCCTGTCAACTAATTTTTGGCTGGTTTCTTCCCTAATGAGGTTTTGAGTTTCAGTTATTGCGGTTTTTAGCTCATCATATGTTTTTTCAACAGATATCATGTCTCCTTTTGCAATATCCGCCTTGGCGTTTTGGATTAATTCGTCAAGATTTGTAAAATCAATTGAGATGTTATTTTTTGTAACCAGCCCCTTTAGGGTATGGATATAGTTTTCCATTCTACTAATTGATGCCTTGTAGTTAATGTCTGCGATTGGAGCCTGTTTGTCCTGCATAACTTGTGGCGCAGTTACAGTTTTAGCCTGAGTCGAGGAAAGCGTTATGCTTATTTGCTTGAAAATCTTCATTGCAGATAAAAAGTGCTGTTTTGATTGTGCTATGTCCTGTTGTTTTACAGAGTTAATCAATAATTCAGTTTCAGAATTACCCTTCTCGTATAATGTCTTGATGTTATCTGGAACATTATCTGCTCTATCTAGCTGGAGTTTTACTTGAGTCCTTGCCTGTGTGGCAATATTAACAAGCGAGTCCAGCTGGGAATCTGCCAATGCTGCAGGTATTGTAGAAAACATCATGCCCACAGACAGAGCGCTCAAAATAATCAAAAGTTTTGTTTTCATCATATGCTCTCCTTTTTCTTTAGTTTTACCAAATTCTGAAAGTCTTTTTTTTCTATCACAATAATATCTTGCCTTTCAAGACGTTTTACTGCCCTCCACATGGTAGTTCTAGGCAGGAGGAATTTTTTGCGTAAATCCTTTTCAAATGCCTGTCCTCCACTCTTGGCAAGGAATTCAACAAGTTTCTTATCGTCTTCTCTCATGTTCTGGTCTGATTCTGCATCTGCGAATTCGTCTTCTGATTCTGCGTTTGTTTCTTTACTCAAAATGGGTTTGATGGTTTTTTTGACTGCAGATTTGGTTCTTTTTATGATTAATGCGATTGTGGTAATCGCACCTCCAATTGCAGCAAGCGATGTAGCAATCCCCACCACATTTTTGCTCAAAGTGTCAAATGTGCTGTTTGTTGAATTGGTGGTATTCTGGGCTGATTTTTGTTCCTGGATTGCAAGTTGTTCTGATTCTGATGCCAGTTTGCCGGCATCTAAATATTTTTTATTATCAAATGCTGCAATGGCCTGGTCAAGTTTTTCTTTTGCCAGAGGTGTTTCAATCCCATCATCATTTAGCTGCTCAATTAGAGTTTTGGATTTTGCAATTGATTCCGAAGCAGACTGTGCCGGGCCTGAAACACCAAAGAAATAATTTATTTCGTTTGGTCCATTTGATAGTGACAAATGCTGTTTGTTGTTTATCGTCTCAACTAGATCTGGGAAATCAGTCATTCCAACTATGACTGTGTCTTCCGGCATCGTCAAGGTATAGTCTATTGGGGAATCAATTTTGAATGTCCAAATTTTACCTTCTTTTGAAATAAGGTCATAACTATCATATTCAATAGAAACTGAAGAGGCTCCAAACGTTTGAATTTTAGCAGTATTGCTGTTTATTTCATACGTCAATAACAGCCCATCCTGGTCTTGGGCCACAAAATTATCAATTGTTTTGCCAAAAAGGCTTACCATTAGCTCTGGAGCTTGGGTATCTGCTGCAGATTGTTGTGAAACATGAGTAGTGCCATCAGGATAAACTGTGAGATCAAGTGTTTTTAGTGCGCCAGATGAGTGTTGAACAGGTAGTACTACTGCAAGGATTATGCCTATGGCTAGAAGAGGTACCTTTAGCATTCTAATGATGATATCTGTAATCCTTACAAAAATCATTCCCTCTTCGAGTTCAGGAGTCTCCTGTAGGCTACAGAGTACTACCTCTTGGCGGTTCATGTTTTAATACCTTAGATTCATGGAATCAAGCACGGATTGGAATCTTCGGAATTCTTGGACAAATTGTAGGCCTTTTTCAGTTATCGTATAAAGGCGGTTTTTGTCTGTCCTTACAGATTCCACCAAGCCTGCGCTTGATAGCTTTTCGCATTTTTCTATCACGGCATAGTGCGATAGGTTTGCTCTTCTAGATATTGCGGAGACAATTGTTCCTTGTCTTCCTCCTTCCATGGCGACATCTAAGATATCACCCATTATGCCCATTTCTGAGCGGTATTGTTGTTTTGACATGCAATAGTATGGCGAGGCAGATTAATCAGGGACGTTTTGAAACTTCACAGCGGAACGCATAGCGGAACGGGCATTTCAAGCCATGAAACGCCCCAAAATTGGGTGTTTTTTGATGCGGGGGAAGAAAATGAGGTTGTTAAAAGCAGTTAGAAATTTTACCAAAAGCAGGATTTTGATCATAACTTTATCTTTATTAGTAATTATTCGGTATAGTTTACGAGAATCTGTGATATAATGTTTGAAAAATTTAAGAAGGGTGAGTCTACCCAACAAGATGCAGGTATGATGGAACAAGAAAAACCCGGGTTCACAGCGGAACAGGCAAAGATTGCCGAAAAACCAGCCGTTTCTGACTCTGCCATAGGCATTGGCGACCTCATTAACAAGCGTACCAAACTAGAAGAGGCGATAGACTATGTCGGACTGATGATTAAAAACCTCAAAGACAAGCGTACCAAACTAGAAAAAGAGATAGAGGACGAGTCAGTTGATATCAAAAACCTAAAGGAAAAGCTGGTCAAAGTCGGCGAATATATCGAAGAGGAGAACCGCGGAATAAGGGATCTGTCCAACAAGAGATCCATGGTAGAAAGGGAAGCAGACGAGGTCGGGGTTTTGATAAACAACCTACGAAATAGGCTTGCAAATATTGATTCTGTAGTAGAGAGCGAAGCTAACAAGGTAAAGACCATCAAGGATTCGCGGCCAGAAGCCTAAGAATTATCTAAAAAATTAGTAAAAAGAGAAAAAGATACTAAACGTATCTTGATGAGGCTGCAGATTTTGTGCTTACAGGTGTTGATGGGAATCTATCACCAACAGATGATTCTGCGACAGCTGCTGCTTCTTCTAGAATCCTCTCAGATTCTTCGTTCATGGATTGATCCATACCAAATGCTCCTTCGCCTTGGAATGACTCTGTCATTAGTCCACCTAACATCTCAGTCATCATACCTAATTCGCGGTCTGCCTCTGGCATAAATTTGCCAAGTGAAGACTTGAGGCTTCTCATTAGGCCTATTGTAGGTGCTATTGTGACTACGGTGTCTCCTAGGTCGTGGAATGTTGTCAATCTGAGTTCGATTTGTTCTAGTGCCATTCTTACGTTTCCTAGCATTTTTGAGACCTTGCGGACTTCGGCTAGTTCGTTTGCTAAAACTTTGCTAGTGTGAACGTCGTGTTTTTGAGTCGCTGTAACGATTCTTTGGAACAGTTTGTCCTCTCTTTGCTTTAGTTTAGTGACCATTCCATCAAGTTTTGAGACTTGTCCAGTCAGACTTTTGATGGCCATCTCAATTCTTGGCTTCAGTGATCCTTTTGGCTTTAAGACGTCGTTGAACTTTTCAGACATGCTTGGTGTTGGCGGTTTTGACCATGAGTTCTGGAAGTTTGTCATGACCGTCTTTATACAGTTTATTGAAAATGAAAAGTGTGAAATCTATTTTACTAAAAGATAGAATAAGCTAGGGAGAATCTAAAGATAAAAAAACAAAACGCGCCTAGTTTATTGGGCTAGAATGCTTTGTGGGTGCATTTTTTTGATGTGAACCTCAATTCCATGCGTGGAAGAGACGGCATCACTACATAATGGGCATTTAACCATTTTATTGATTGTCCCTCAAGTAAATACTATTTAAGACTTACGTTTTTTGAAATTGTCGAACTTCTCGGGACATGAAAAAAGTGTGGTGATCGGGACATAATGAGTTTTTTAAAAAATAATTTACAAAAAACATTTTCTGATCAAGATCAAAAGATCATATTTAATAGGCGCCTACATAATAAAAAAGAACAGAAAATGACTCTGATAATAGGTTTCAAATGTGCTGAAGGAGTTTGCCTAGTTTCAGATACAAGAATTACAAATCTTGAAACTCAAGAATTTGAATACGAGTCAAAAGTTCTTACTCCCTTACAAAATACTCCATTTATAGCAGGCGCGGCAGGTTACACTCGTCTATTTCGGGAGTTTAACCGAAAACTGCCCGATAAAGTAAGCACTAGATTTAATGAGGTTCAATTAAAGAATCTACGCGCTTTAATTGATAGTGGTCTTTCAAGGAAAGAAGCTGTGGAGAGATTATATCCAAAAACCAACACCGAACAACAAAAACAGGAAATTTCACAAGGAGAAAAAGACTCGGATCAAGTGCCTGAAGAATCACAATATGATGTTCCATTAACATATTCTTATTCTTCAGAAGATTTTATTGATGACTGTAAGGGGTTAATCAAGGAGATAAGTAAACAAGTGGAAGACGATCCACAGGCTATTGAGGTCCTAATTGGGCTCAAAAGAAGAGATGGAGAATCACCCTCCCTGCATTTCATAGACTCGCAGGGGAACGAAGAAGAAATAGACACTTTTTATCCAATAGGCTCAGGCAGCCCGTATGTTAGGATGTTCTTCAATAAATTATACGATTATGATAAAACGATAATGGAGTTAATCACTCAAGCGTTTAGAACTATCGTATATACATCAAATATAGCATTAGAGGCTTCTGTTGGTTATACAAACGAACATCCAATTGAAGCTTACACCGTTCTTAATAACGGCGCAGCGGGAATAATTAGATTCAAAAATGAACTCGAGGTCATATCAAATTTAGAAAGTGAGATGCGAGGAGAATTTGAAGTTTTAATTAAAAATTCACGTGTAAAGCCATTAGAGTGGGCTGAGCCTTAAGTAAAACGGTTATTTTTTCTTAGGTTTTAAAATTATTTTACCATCTTTAATATCAAAATCCAATTCCGCGCTTTCTTTCCAACCTGCCTTTTCTATTGCTTCAGATGGTATGCCAACATACCATTTCAGATATTCCTTATCACCGACTCTGCGATTAACACGTTTCTGCAATTTCATTATGTAGTATTCCTTAAGCATAGGCGCCTATAAACATAATGTAGGCGCCTAAATGTTTATATTAGTAGGCGCCTAATACTATACATGCCAGAAAACCCACGCCAAACCAAAGGCGAAGAAATCGCAAACAAGCCAAACCAAGTAACACGAATTGATGATTCTCATTACAGAGTAAAATCACAAACAATCAACACTTGGTATGATGTTATCGTAACCGAAAACGGTTGGAACTGCAACTGCCCAGATCATACTTATCGTCAAGTCTGTTGCAAGCACATACACGCTGTTGAGGTTTCAATCAAGCTTAGAAAAGAGATTGAAAAGACCATAGTGATTGAACCGATAAAGACTGATTCTTGTCCCAAATGCAAGTCAATCAGCCTAGTAAAGCATGGAATTAGGCACAACAAGTACTATGACATTCAGAGATATTCCTGTAATGAGTGTAAATTCAGGTTTTCAGTAAACCTAGGGTTTGAGAGAATGAAGGGAAGTCCACAGATAATCACCTCAGCGTTACAGCTTTACTTTTCAGGCGAGTCTTTCAGGAATGTCCAGAAATTCCTAAGATTGCAGGGAGTTGAGGTAAATCACAAGACAGTCTACAACTGGATAAAACGCTATGTTGGACTGATGGAAAAATACCTAGAAAACATAACCCCTCAAGTTAGCGACACTTGGCGAGCCGATGAACTATACCTCAGAATCAAGGGTAACCCAAAATACCTCTATGCTCTGATGGATGATCAGACCCGTTTCTGGATTGCAAAACAGGTTTCCGATAGAAAGTATACCGCTGATGTTATTCCAATGTTCACAGATGCAGTAAAAACAGCCCAGAAGAAACCCAAAGTCATGATAACAGACGGGGCTTGGAATTTTGAACGTGCCTCAAGAAGGGCATTTTACACCAATGAAAAACCTAGAACCCAGCATATTCGCCATATCCACCTAAAAGGAGACATGAACAATAACAAAATGGAACGCCTAAACGGTGAGATTCGAGATAGAGAAAAGGTCATGAGGGGAATCAAAAGGGACGACTCGCCAGTGATTTCAGGCTATCAGATTTACCACAATTACATCAGACCACATATGGGTCTTGAAGGCAAAACGCCTGCCGATAAAGCAGGAATCAAAATTGAAGGAGAGAACAAATGGATCACATTGATTCAGAACGCAAGCAAAAACTGATGAATGTTATTGATACTGCATACAAATTTGTAACTATCATTAAGATAGTCTTTTTGTTTATTTTTTGATTAATTCTTTTTAAATATAGGAATATCTTTCAATGATCGATTTAACAGGTGACATCAAATAACAAATAATGAAAAAGAATTCAGAGATCCCATACATGGATTTATTCGAGTTAATCCTCTTGAATTAAAAATTATCAATACACCTGTTTTTCAAAGACTGCGAAATATCAAACAACTTAGCTTAGGTCATTATGTGTATCATGGTGCTGAGCATTCGAGATTTGGGCATATGCTTGGCGCAATGCATCTTGCAGGCGATGCATTTGATGCACTAGAGAAAAACACGAAAAAACTTGGAGAAACATTCGAAGCAAATGAGGTAGATAGACAGACTTTACGAATCGCAGCCCTCCTCCATGATGTAGGACATGCTCCATTTTCTCATTCATTGGAGAATCTTCTTAGTGATAAACACGAAATATACGGTAATGTGTTAATTGATAATTATTTTGCATCAATTCTGGATGATGCTAATATTGACAGAAAACTTGTTAAGAACTTAATCGTTGGCGATCCATATCCAGAGAAATCCTATCTTAGTAGAATCATTAATGGTCAGTTAGATGTAGATAGATTAGACTATCTATTGCGTGATTCACATTACACGGGGGTGTGGTATGGCGAATTTGATTTAGATAGAATTATTGAACAACTGTGTGTTGTTGACAAAAAATTTGTTGTGATGCAGGGAGGGTATGAATCTGTAGAACAGATGATTGTTGCTAGACACCATATGTATCAGGGTGTCTATTTTCACAAGACAAAACGATCTTTTGAACTAATGCTTTGGCAATGTGCCGAGATTTTAAAAGAAAAAGGATTGTTGAGTTATCCCTCAACGGAGGAATTAAAGGAAAAAGAGGGACAGGAGCGCTATGCAATGTATGATGATAATTGGTTTCTAAATAGACTGTATGACGAACGAAATCCACAAGACGTAAAAATAATTGCAAAAATGATTAGGGAGCGGAAACCCTACATTGAGACATATTCTCCTTTGACAAACAGAAAGAAAACTGAGCGTATAAAAAGTCAACCTGATGAATCCGTAGAAGGATTAGAACCGATTCAAACGCATCTCTTAAAAAAATTGGCTGACCTAGGTATCGAAAAATATGAATTTTTAACAGATGATCTTTCAAGAGCTCCCTACAATTTAATGCCAAATTATTCCATATCAGACGAAGCTGAACCTGAGGGGAACACAATTCAAATATTCTATAAAAATAATCATCTGATCGAGCCTATTGAAAAACGATCCAGATTAGTCTATCAATTAGGAGGAAATAGGCCTTTTATGATACGTGGTTTTGTGATTCCTGCAAAATATGGAATTGTTCGTAAATTCTTAATAGAAAATTATGATTATCACTTACCTGAACGTAGCGATTAGCTATAGCAAAGCTTAAGATCTTGTTTATTTTCTATACTAAAAGATGGAAGGGAGTCAAATTGGTTTTTCTGGAAGAGATATCACACTATTATTAATTAAAAAAGCGACTGAAATTGAAGGTTTAGAGATAAGTGGAATTATGGGTAAGAAAGCATTACAAAAGAGCCTCTATTTCTTTAATCTAGATCAGGGTATTTTTAATTTCAAATGGGGCGATTATGGACCTTTAAGTGGAGAAATACAACAGATTGCTGAGGATCTGGAATCAAATGGAAATATTATCGTGCAAGGAATTGAGACAAAAAAAGAAGGAGCAATTATAAAAAATATGAAATTTTCATCTGAAAATAATCCGAATTTTGCAGAAATAAAATTCCCAAATGAAATAGAATCCAGATTAAATGAGGTAATTCGTTTTATTAAAGGCAAGTCACCAAGGGAATTAGAGCTTCTTGCATCCGTTCATTATTGGGCGAAAAAACAAGAGGCGTTATTGGATGAATATACGCCCGATTATATTTTTGATAAATTAACGGATCTTAAACCAGATGCTGGTTTTACATTACAGGATGTAAAAAGGGCGCTTGAAACTCTTGGATCCAGTAACTATCTTTGATAACTAAATTTTGATCGCCAGCCTTTTAAGGTATAGTACCGTACTATAACGTATGAGTAATAATTGGCTAGCACTTCTTTTGGTTGGTGGAGTAGCGGCTGGAGGCATAGCACTCAAAACCAAAATCCAAAGCCTAGAAAATCAGATCAGGAAACTTGATTTACGCATCAATGAATTACTGAATGAAAATAAAACACTTAGGAATACCGTTACTGAAAAAGAGTCCATAATATCTCAAAAAGATAATAAGATTCAGAAATTAGAGGGCATTATTTCTCAACAAAACTCTGAGATTATCAAAAAAGATCAAGAGATTAAAAAGTTGAGAGAACAAAAGGATTCAAAATTATAGGCATGGCAATGTCTGTAATATCAACAGATCCAGTCATGGGTAATCTGTTTAGATGTGATTGTGGAAAGAAGGTTTGGTCACATTTTGGTCAAGCCAAAAGACATAGAGAGTCATGTGATTTAGCTAAAAAATCTTAGATCTTTTTTGTGGGTTTGGGGGACATTTAGATCTATAATTATTGATCAAATAGATAATGGTACATAATCGGCAGATCTATAGATCGGTCGCAATATCATAATCAATGGAAAAAATACCATATTCTGACAAAAATATGCGTGTTTTAGACGTACCTATAGTCGATGAAATTGAGTATGATTACGATGACATGGATTTTGTGGTAGACGATCGTCATAATCCAGAAGACAAGACTATTCCAATAACTGTCATTATTCCAAAACCTTTCAAATCAAAACAATTAGACAGAAAATTAGCTAAATTAGATATGAATTTGCTCTTTTCTATGTTCTATGACCCAGAAAATACAATGCAGAAAGCCAAAACTCGTGATAACGGTTAAAAATATTTAGTTGATCTACGATCGATAATCCAATATTTTCAATCTCTGATCTAAATCAATGTGTCAAAAAACATGATCCTTACTAGATCATACAAATCAACGATCCATCTAAATAGGAAATTGTATTCATAATAATCGGACTGTGTCCGATGTTTAAATGATTGAAAAGGCCGAGACCTGATAAATCCAGCCCCTTAGATCCATACATCCGACAGTCCGTTTTAATTTCTAAAATTTAAAACGGGTTCTATTTCCTAATAAGGAAAAACCCTATTAAACATTGTTCCCTTTGGGGACATTGTGCACATTCATAC
>NZ_AVSQ01000009.1 GCF_000685395.1 Candidatus Nitrosotenuis chungbukensis
TCTGTGAGCTGGTAAAACATCAGGATGTTTTTCATCGGAAAAAGTACGGGTTTGTGTCTTTTGCAAAAATTCAAGCTATTTGATTTTGAGTTTTGTTAGACTTTGGATTGCTAGTTTCTCGGTTTAGTAATTTTTGCTGGCGTAATTTTTTCCCTGTCAAAAATTTCTCAAAAAATCTTTTGATTAATTTTTGTTTTTGTAAATCAACTGACGGTGATTACCTCGCCGTGTTAATCGGGTCAGAATTATTACTAACCCATGTTTCCACTCCACGAACAATATTGCCAAAAAACGCATTCATTATAGTTAAATCTTTTTATTTAGAATCAAAAAACTTGGTTTGAACTTATGACACAAACTTCACGAAGTAGCGATAGATGTCCACGTTGCTCTAAAGGATCAATGTTAACAGATGGAAGTACAGGAGAGATGTTTTGTAATACCTGCGGTTTTGTCGCAACCGAAAGAGTTGAGGAAGAAGGACCAGAATGGCGTTCATTTTCAAAAGAAGAAGGAGAGAACCGAACTAGAACGGGAACCCCAACTTCGCTTGCAATGCACGATATGGGCCTTGCAACCATAATCGGTCAGGCAGACAAGGACGCATCGGGAAAGCCCCTTACATCCTCAATGAAAAGCACCATTGAGAGACTCCGAACTTGGGATAGCCGAAGCCAGGTACACGAACCAGTAGACAGGAACTTTAGACAGGCATTCAGCGAGTTAGACAGGCTAAAAGACAAGTTGGCACTATCTGATGCCGTAATCGAAAAGACCGCCTATATCTACAGAAAGGCACTTGATAAAGGCCTTGTTAGAGGTCGCTCAATTCCAGGACTAGTTGCTGCAGCGCTATATGCAGCGTGCAGAAATACAGAGACTCCAAGAACGCTTACAGATGTGGCAAATGGAATCAACATCAAGCGAAAGGATGTAGCAAGATGTTACAGATTGCTTCTCAGGGAGCTAGAACTGAAAATGCCAGTAGTAGATCCAATCAAGGGAGTTGCAAGGATTGCAAGTATTGCAGACCTAAGCGAGAAGACAAAAAGAAAGGCACTTGAATTCCTAAAGGAAGCTAGCCGTATTGAGGTATCTGCTGGAAAGGATCCGATGGGCCTTGCAGCAGCAGCACTTTACTTGGCTTGTGTGATGTTAGGAGAGAACAAGACTCAGAAAGACATCGCTCAAGCAGCAGGTGTAACAGAAGTAACAATCCGAAATCGATACAAGGGTCTTAAAGAAGCACTAAAACTCTAATCTTTTTTTAATTATTCTAAAATCTTAATATCGATTGATTTCCACTTTTACTTGTGGGAAAGAAACTGACAGTTATAGTCATGATCGTAATCACCATAGCTGCTGCAGCTGCAATTGGCTCATCGTCGTTTTCTGGAACAAAAAACCAACATGAGGAAATTTATCATGTAATGCTTGCAGATCCCAAATTATACCATGATGGAGTATTTACTGATACGTTTACTATCAAAGAGGGTACATACCAATTCAGATTTGTCCCAAATGGCGACAGCCCCAAAGTCCTGACAATCACGCTCAAGGGAAGTTCGTTTTCGTTTTCTGAAGACTTTATGCTGGAGGGAACGCTGCAGGACACCGGAATTTCGAAATACTATACATGGAAGTACAACGGGCAGGATACAATAAGCGTGCCAGAGGATCAAGAACTACAGATCAGTATTAATCCACAAGGAAATATTTTGGGGCCGGTTTCTGTTTATCTAATTAAATAGGCTGGCGTGGCCCCAAACGCAGAACTTGAGAGATTCCCTCTCACTTGCATAACGCAAATGCGTTAATGGTTTGCCTAATTGTTCTGCTGGACCACGCGTCCTTCAGTCGATAGGAATTATGTCCTTTCGCATTGTTTCATATAGGAATTTATCTTATTTAAGATTTAGTGTGAATTTTTACATAAAAGATCTCCTTATAATCAAATTATTTTGGCAATGCTTTGAAAAGCAATAATATCAAACCCTACGCAACCAAGTCATGAGTCTTTCAGGAAAGGTTGCCCTCGTAACGGGAGGCAGCAGAGGAATTGGAAAATCAATTGCCACGCTTTTTCTAAGAGAGGGTGCAAAGGTGGCAATAACTGGCAAGGACACGGACAGGCTTGAACAAGTAAGAAAAGAACTTGTAGATGTTTTGACAATACCTGCAGATATACGAAATGAAAAAAAGGTACAGTCTGCAGTAGAGAAAACAATAGAAAAATTTGGCAGACTAGATATCTTAGTAAACAATGCCGGAATACTTCCACGAGTCAAAATGCTACATCAGATCAGGGAATCAGAATGGAATGAGGTCATTGACGTAAACTTGACAGGGCAGTTTCGTTTTACAAAAGCAGCCATTCCATATTTGCAAAAGAACGGCGGAAGCATAATCAACATCGCATCAAACGCAGGACTAAAGGCGTTTGATAACTTTCATGCGGACGCATATACGGCGTCAAAGGGAGCCCTTGTTTTGCTGACAAAGTCATGGGCACTAGAATATGCCAAAGATAAGATCAGGGTAAATTGTATTTGCCCTGGCGTTGTCGATACTGACATGACAAAAGAATTTCTTACCACGCAAGCACAGAGGGAAATGCTTGATTTGGAATATCCGATTGGAAGAATTGGTACTGTGGAAGACATCGCAAGATCTGCACTGTATTTTGCATCTGACGGTTCAGGATGGGTCACAGGCTCTGTTTTGGCAATAGATGGCGGCGAGTCAGCAAAATAGTCCATCCCTCATAAATTCAAGCCAAATCAATTTAATATCGATGTTTCAAGGAAATTTGTTGAGTCCGCAAAAGAAAAGAAAGGCCAGGATTATCATTTTGCTTGCCATGATCTGGTTTGTGATTTCCCTTCCTTTGCCGTGGCTTTACCAAACACCTGAGGAGGCAAGGCCGCAAATGTACATCTTACTACAGATGATAGGCATTATTTCGATTCCATTCGTAGTACTTGGAGTTGCCTGGACACTAAAGCCGGAACTGACCACATAGTAAATTGTCAATCAAACTACCATTTGCAAATCCACTAGACGAGGCCAGACTTGCCGTTGACGCTGCAATACGGGCAAGTAAGGTAGTGATGGAAATTTATGCTCAGGATTTTGCAATAGAGCGCAAAGACGATGACTCCCCAATAACAAAGGCAGACTTGGAAAGCAATCAGATCATAAAAGAAACCCTCTCAAATTCTGGCTTGCCAATTTTGTCAGAAGAAGATGAGGATGACAAATCGAGGCTAGAACATGAGAAGATTTGGATTGTTGATCCGCTGGACGGCACAAGCGATTTTGTAAACAAGACTGGGGAGTTCACAATCATGATCGCCCTAGTCGAAAAGAAAAAACCCATTCTTGGGATAATTTCAAGGCCAACTACAGACATGTTGTTTTTGGCGCAAAAAGGAAGCGGCGCATTTGTTTTTGAAAAAGAATCGTGGAAAAGACTTGCCGTAAGTAAAACCAACGAATTAAAAAAATGCAATGCCGTTGGAAGCAGAT
The DNA here is from genome assembly GCF_000685395.1 of Candidatus Nitrosotenuis chungbukensis. Taxonomy (GTDB): domain Archaea; phylum Thermoproteota; class Nitrososphaeria; order Nitrososphaerales; family Nitrosopumilaceae; genus Nitrosotenuis; species Nitrosotenuis chungbukensis. The sequence goes on from NZ_AVSQ01000009.1 coordinate 3,529, forward strand.
TTCATTTAACAGAGGCAGAAAAGGAGTTTTTCAAAAGCCTTGGGGTTGAAAGTTTTGCAAGCAGGGGCAGCTCACTAAAGGTTGCGGAAATTTGCATGGGAATGGCTGACATTTATCTCACAACCTCAAGCAAGATAAAACAGTGGGATACTTGTGCGTCTTATTGTCTGATTACCGAATCTGGAGGAAAAATGACCGATATGTATGGGGGCGATATTCTATACAATACTGAAAGAATAAACCATGAAAACGGTCTACTTGTGACAAACAGTCTTGTGCATGATCAGATAATCAAAAAATACCAATCACTTGGCCAGGTTTTTTGATTTTAAGAAATTTAACAGATTTTGAACGCTTTGCTCTAGTGTTTCTTTTTCCGTATCAAGCACAAAGTCCGGATTTGGGGGGGCTTCGTATGGATCGCTTATGCCAGTAAAGTTCTTGATTTCGTTGGCTCGCGCCTTTTTGTACATTCCCTTGACATCGCGGGTTTCACACTCTTGTAACGAGCATTTTACGTACACCTCAAAGAACCGTGTGTCATCCCCGACTATTTTTCTTGCGTCCTCTCTGTTTTCAACAAATGGACTAACCAGAGAAACGCCGCATGGGACGTTGTGCTTCAGGAGCAGTTTTGCTAAATGTGCAACTTTTTTGTTGTGTTCGACTCGCCCCTCTTTGGAGAAGTCCTTTGGCGATAGCCATTCCCGCAATTCGTCGCCATCTAATATGGCAAGGTTTGGGACGTGTTTCTGCATTGCCCTAACTATCGTAGTCTTGCCAGAACATGGAAGGCCAGTCATCCATACCACAAATGTCATTTCATTTTAACTCAAAATTATAGTTCTTAAAGACTTTACGAAAATTACGAGATAAACCAGACTTGTTTTTCCAGATACTCGATCTCCTTCATTACAGTTTCAATCTTTGTTGATACGGCCATTACTGACTGGAACTGCTCATACATTGCCTGCTCCTCCTCTTTTGAGAGAACCTCAGGTGCTCTTTTGAAGAACTCGTCTTCCTTAGAGAGGTGGTCATTTAGGTAAATGGCATATGTCCGCAGGAACCTTGCAACCGGTTCTCGTGCGTCTTCGCCGTTTTTCCATCTTTGAACGTGTTTTGCAATGTTTTTTGCAATTCTCCTGCTAAATTCGTGTTCTATTGTGAATTTTCTAATTTCTTCTTTTAGTGTGTCATAACTGGCAACGCATGCAAAATACGAGTCCTCCTCCCTGGAATAATGAATTGCATCCAAAAACTCGGAAATTACAAAGGTGATTTTTTCTAAATCAGAAATGGGAATTGGTTTTTCTGCATACAGATCCTTGTGGCACTTTATGACGATTTTTTCTAGGCGCCTTATCTTGAGATGATCTTGCCGGAGGGTTTCAGTCGCACTCATTTGGTATTGGTATAATTTTGCAGATTATAAATTCAAGGTGAGCAGATTTTACAGTCGCACTTCATCATGCCGTCCTTCTGCATGCAGTTATCGTGCTTTTCTTCAAAGCATTTGAGGCAAATTACCATAAATCTAGTAAAATCATATCACTATTATCGGTTTGGCTAGAGGACAGAATTAGAGTTTGCGCCATCAAAGTTTATCGTGACGCCGGATAGATACTTGATTTTGTTTTCAACTATAGATTTGACAAAATTTCCAATTTCTGAAGGCTCCCCTAGTCTTTTCATCGGTAATGACTTTGCGTATTTGTTAATATCTCCAACCAGTTCTTTCATTCTGTCTGTGTTGATTGGCCCTGGCGCAATATTGATGCAATTGATATTTTTTGATACGAGTTCCTTGCTCAGTACTTTGAAAACTGCAGTGAACGCAAGTCGGTATGCGCTTGAGATTATCAATCTCGGGTTCGGTTCCTTGATAACATTAGATGTTATTACAAAAACATAGCCGCCATTCCTTACCTTTAGTTTTTGTAACAACAAACAGAATCCCAAGAATAGCTGGTTGTGGTATTTTTGCCAGTCCTTTTCGGTAACATCATGGAATTGTTTTGGTGCGGGGCCACCCGTGTTCAAAACCAAAATGTCCGTTTCTTTGTGTTTTTTGATGAAATTTTTTACACTGTTCAAATCTGATGTGTCAATGTCTTTTCGTGATGCAGCAAACACATCACATCCAATAGAAGACAATGATTCTGCAATTGCCTTGCCTATCCCACGTGTACCGCCAAGAACTATTGCCTTCATCATACAGTGATATTAGAGTAATTCATTTTAATTTACTGTTTATTCCAGGCCGAAGAGAATTACTTTTTTTGGATCGTGTTGGATTACGCCAAAATGCGGCTTTGCAAAGCCCCCACTATGGTGTCCTTGTGGGCCTCCGAGCCCAACTCGAAACAAATAGTTGCTGGTTTTGTCAATCTCAAACTCGCGTTTGTGCACAACAAACGATTCAATTTTTTCTGTTACGGGCTGAAATGGCCAAATGTTTGTAATTTCATTTTGGTTCTGCCGTATGGCTGCTTCTATGTGCTGATGGCCGCATAGGATAATGAAATTCTCAAGCTTAGTTTTCCCCTCCTCAAATGCAGAAGACGCCCTGTAATGATATCCATAATAACTGTAAAACTCGTTGTTTTCCTCAGATAGTCTTTGCCAGGTTTTTTGATACAGCCATGGATCTCCTCCCTCTTTGGTTATTTTTTTTGGGTCTAATGGCCCCCCGTGGACGCAGAGAAGCTTGTTTTTTGCATCTATTATTTGCTGCTCCCCAAACGTCCCATCCTTGTTTTGATGAAAAAATTCAAGGTCTTGTTCGGATAATAATTCATGCGCTCTTGCACTTGCAAACGAGCTACCGCTGATTGATTTTTTGTACAGTACACTCTCATCGTGATTTCCCATCACAGATATGACAGGATATGTTTTTGAAAGTCCTTGTATTTTTTGCAAGACCTCTTTTGGGCCGGTTCCCCTCTCCAAGAGATCTCCTAGATTAATTATTCTCGATATCTTGCCGTATTTTTCTTCAAATTCGGGGGAAAGTGCAATTTTCAGAATAGTCTCAAGTCCGTCCATGTCTGCGTGAATGTCGGAAAATACTAGATCCATTTTCGATAAACTATCTTAAATTTATTATATAATGCAATCATTTGTGAGGAAAAAATCATCATGTGCCGAATTGGAATTGGTTTTATGACATGGTGCCGAATTGGTCAATGCCGGTTAATAAAGCAAGTACGCACAGATTATAGATTAAGCCGATTCATGGTTGCCAAATGTATGACGATCTGGTAAAGGAGGCAGTACGTGGACAAACTGCAGACAGTGCGTCTGCCATAATGCAAAGCACCGTTCCAAACGAGGTAAAAGGATTCATCCCGGATTTAGTGTCGCAGCTAGACCAAGGAGTAGACCCGTCAGATGTCGCAGACCAGGCACTAAACAAGACATTTGACATCGTACAGTCGTCCTTGTTAGGAGATGCGTCAAACCACGTAATCGACAAATTCGGGCACAGGATAGTAGATCTGCTTTTTGGGGTACCGTTTCTGAATATTTTGCAAAAGGCATCACTACTCATATCAAATAGTACAAATCCGTTTTAGTTTGTATTTATGAAAAGGATGTGCAGTTGCAGCCCTTGACTAGGCATTTGCCGTTTTTGTCATGTATGGCAGAATCATGAAAACAGCCAGACATGAGATTTTTGCACTTCATAGACTTGATTAGAATTCCTGATTAATTCGCTTTATGCTATGACTACTTGGACTTGTCTTGATTCATGTTTGCAAATGTCCTTGTGCAGGTTTGCGTGCACCTCTTGTTTGAATGTCAGGTCGCATCTATAACATTTCCAAGCTGTTGTTGTCATAATGGAACAAACGATATTTTTGTATATAATTAAGACGTAGCTTTTATTCATAGAAATGATCAGTGTGTTTATTCGCCGTATAGCGATATTTTTGAGAAGTGCGTCTACAATACAACCCTTAGATGTCAAAACAGCGATTTCCCTCAAAATTTAAGAGTCCCCCTTAGTTCGTTGATTTGTTGTCTGTTACAGTAATTGGGGGAAAAGCATCAGAAGATCTGGCAAAAAAACTGTCTAAAAGACTAAAGGCAGACTTTATTTCATCGGATCTTAGAATTTTTCCAGACGGAGAAAGCAAAATTACCATAAACGCCAACCCAAAAAAAGGCAAAATCATTATTGTAAATTCGACATATCCACCGGTTGATTCCAATCTAATGCAGACATTATCGTTAATCGCAAAAGCAAGACAGTTTTCATCAGATGTGATCTCAGTCATACCCTACTTGGGTTATGCAAGACAGGACAGAGAGTTTCTTCCGGGTGAAATAGTGACTCTTTCAGTTATAGCGAAGCTGCTCAAGGCATCTGGCGCATCAAAGGTGATTGTTGTTGACATTCACAGTCAAATGGGTTTGAAACACTTTGACATTCCAATTAAAAATGTCTCTGCAGTACAAGAACTTGTAAATCATTTTAAAAAGCTAAAGCTAAAGGATCCGCTTGTTGTATCACCTGACCTTGGAGGAGCTACGCGTGCGGAAGAGTTTGCAAAATTATATGGAACTGATTTTATTGCACTTAAAAAACAACGTGACCGAAAGACCGGGAAAGTAGAAATCATGACTTTGAATTTGGACGGAGTAAAAGGTAGGGATTTGGTCCTAGTAGATGACATGATTAGCACAGGAGGTAGCATAGTAAAGGCAACGGAATTTCTCAGGAAGCAGAAATGCGGGAAAGTCTATGTTGCATGCACACATGCTTTACTAATTGACAGTGCGGAAAATAAGATAAGAAAGGCAGGCATCTCTGGAATCATCTCCACAAACACAATTCCAGGAAATACATCTGTTGTTGATGTTTCAGGAATCATAGCAAAGGCTATCTAGATGCCAGAAAGCTTTTTCATCGTTTCGAAAGAATATCTGGAGCTTGCAGTAGACGAGGTGACAGCTATTGCAAAAATGTATGATAGGTTCTGCAAAGTCAAGCCAATTTCAAATCTCATCATCATACAGTCAAAGACACCTTGGGAAAAAATAGCAGGTCGTGCCACATTTGTAAAAATCGCAGGCCAGATAGAGCGAAAAATGTCTGGCGTGTTTCTTGATGAGAAAAACTACAACCTACTATTTGGTGCAAAATCATTTATGTGTAAGGCAATCAATCTTTCACAAAAGACAATTAACATTACAGAAATAGAACGCTCATTAGGAAACATGGTTGTAACATTTTGCAATGCAAAGGTTTCCTTGGAAGATCCAGATGTTACTATTTATCTAATATTCACAGATACTGAAAACTTCTTTGGTTTTACGACAAGATTCAAACCGCTAGAACGACCAAAAAAACTAACAAAGTTCCATCATGAATTGGATTGGAAGTTGACTCGCGCAATGATTAATCTGGCAAGGTTAAATGATGATGAAGTTGTGTGTGATCCTTTTTGTGGCACCGGTAGTACGCTTTTGGAGGCAGAATCCATGGGAATAAAATCAATTGGGATTGATTTTGATGAAAAAATGTGTAAGATTTCAAAGGATAATCTAGCGGAGAATAATTTCAAATCCAAAGTAATCAATCAGAACTATGACTATATGCTACAAATCAAGGATAGTTTTGATGGAATAGTAACTGATTTGCCATACGGGACAGCGTCAAAAATATCGGAACCTCCGCAAAAACTAATGCAAAACTTTGTATCAAAAATGCCAAAAGGTAAAAAGTTTGCAATTATGTGCAAAAAAGGCCTTGATTCAAATCTCAAGATAAAACTAACAAAAAAATATGAAATCTATAGGCATAAGAGCTTGACGAGGATGATTCTGGTAAAATGAAACTGGTATTTTTAGGCACATCAGCCGCACAGCCAACAGAAAATCGCGGATTATCTTCTACGTGTCTTGAAAAAGACGGGGAAATTCTGATGTTTGATGCAGGGGAAGGCACCCAGGTTTCATATCTAAAATCCGGATTGGGATGGAATAAAAAGATGAAAATTTTTGTTACTCATTTGCACGGCGATCATTGCATCGGAGTGTTAGGGCTTTTGCAAACGATGACCTTACAGCACAGGACAGAGGCGATGGAAATCTACGGCCCTGACGGAATTGACATATTCATAGGTGAAAACGTCAGAATTCTAAATTTCGGTTTGTCATTTCCAGTCAAAATAACTGTAGTGACCCCAGGACTGGTTTGTGAAGAAAAAACTTATTCTGTATATGTGGAAGAGGCAGAACATTCCACCCCAGCATTTTCTTATTTGTTCGAAGAAAAAGACAAGCCAGGCAAATTTGATTTGCAAAAAATAAAAAGCCTTGGCATTCCAGAGGGAAGCCTCTGGCATGATCTCCAGATGGGAAAAGAAATTACATTTGAAAACAAGACGGTAAAACCGTCAGATATCATGGGAGAGAAAAGGCCTGGCAAAAAGATTGGGATATCTGGCGATACAAGACCTACAAAAAAGCTTGAGGCATTTTTTAAAAACTGTGATTATCTAAGCTTTGATTCCACATTTTCTGATAAAATAAAGGAAAAAGCGATAGAGACAGGACACAGTACGGCAAAGGAAGCGGCTACGCTTGCAAAAAACGCAAGTGTTTCAAATTTGATCTTGACTCATTTTTCTGCGCGATACAAAGACGAAGCGGAGTTGCTCGAAGAAGCAAAAAGCATTCATGGTTCGGTGATTGCAGCAAGAGACTTGCTGGAAATTGAGATAAAATAAGCATGTTTGAGTCTGTTTCAGACCGAATCAGAGACGCAGAAAAAATTGTCTTTGTGACAGGTGCTGGGATTTCGCAGGAAAGCGGAATTCCGACATTTAGGGGAAAAGACGGATATTGGAGAAAGTATGATCCTATGCAGCTTGCAACAATTGACGCGTTCTATCAAAATCCAAAACTTGTCTGGGAGTGGTACGAGGATAGAAGAAAAAACATCCTTGCTGCGCATCCAAACAAGGGTCATTTGGCAATTTCCGATCTTGCAAAATACAAAGACGTTATCGTACTGACGCAAAACATTGACGGGCTACACCAGAGAGCTGGAAGCAACCAGGTTCTTGAGCTTCACGGTAGCATAATTAGAATAAAATGCACTGTTTGTGATTTCAAAGATAACATTACAGGCAGTTTTGATGAATTGCCGCCAAAATGCAAGTGTGGTGGGATACTAAGGCCAGATGTTGTGTGGTTTGGAGAAGCCTTACCACAAGATATCTGGCGTGATGCCATAAATCACGCAAAGAGTTGCGATGTTATGATAATTGCAGGAACCTCGTTGGCCGTGTCTCCTGCAAACACTCTTCCAATCTTTGCAAAACAAAATGGAACTGTATTGATCGAAGTGAATCCAGAGCGAACCGTAATGTCTGAGCACATGGATCTGTCGATAATGGAAACATCCACAAATGCGCTGCCCCAACTGATTTCATTATTAGAGTAGTTTAGGCGCTGGCAATATAGCTCATTAGCATTCTACCAGCCATTAGTGCGCCAATTGAAAGTCCAACGTTTGCCATTATGTTAATTGCAGCAAGACCAAATTGCGAATTATCCATAAGATTTGTTGTTTGGAGTGCAAAGGCAGACATCGTAGTAAGCGAGCCACAAAAACCCACTGCCACAAAAAGCGCGTATTTTGCTTCGAGATTCCATTGCTGCGCAAGCACTACAAACATGCCAAGTATGAATGCACCAATGATGTTCACCACCAATATGCTAACAGAAAGCGTACCCAACATCATTTGGGAATCGGTGATTTTGTATCTTAGAAAGGTTCCAAGTACTCCCCCAACTGAAAGAAAGACAATCTCTAATCCTTTCATAGCTTTTCCTTAGCTAGGTGGTTGTGTAAATACACCATAGATGGCAGTATCCTGATCTCCTTGCGGATTGTAAACAGAGGATGATACCGTACCGTAATCTGGGTGCTCTACTACCATTTCAATTATGTGAGGACTAGACGATATATCATTTACATTAGTATCAAATTTTGATGAAAAGAATTCGCCTACAAATAACTGCTTTTCAGAATTTCGCAATGTTACCGTTACTTTGACTGTCTTTCCAGACGTATCTTCATACTGGATAGAGATTGTATTGTCATCATGTCGTACTGTCTTTAACTGCAAGGTTTCAAAGATTTTTGACTGTGGTAATGATTCTACTGCAATCGCTTCTGCATTTACAGGATTAGTTGTTTCTGTTACTTGAACTGGCTCTTGTTTTTGAAATTTGCAGTTTTCCAAGTCAATCGTATGCGTTAGTTCTTTTTTGCCGTTTACTGTCTTTGCCATTTGGGGGATTGAGATTTTGCATTTTTGCTGCTCTTCGTCTTTTTCATACACTTGGCCATAGTAGGTTTGCTGTTTTGGCGAGATCACCATGTCCTGTATTTGTTTGACTGGATTTAGATCGTCCGCACTTGGAGTCATTGTATCAATTTTGTTTTCTACCGTATCGACTGTTTGATCTATTGTTCCACTTACTTTACGGATTGTGTTATCTTTGAAATCACCAACGTCGTCCGCGACTGCATTAAAGGCGATATTGGCGCTAGAAGGCAATTTTGCTAAATATGGGTAAAGTGAAAATCCGCCTACGATGAGTATTGCGCTTATTACAACAAGCTTTAGCAGCATATAACCAAATGTTTTGAAATGGCGTTAAAAGTTCAGAAATTCATTCTAGCTGAGCAAATAGGAAAAAAAGCTGACTAATCAGTTAGCCATTCTATTACACGCTCGATGTTCTTTGAGCGTAGGGTTATCTTGATTGGTCCCAAGGCAGATTCATCTGCATGTTCACAAAGCGAAATGCTATTGACAAAAGCAGCCTGTTTGTTGAGATAAAACCAAGTTTCATCGCCATCCAAATTATCGTCCAAAAAACGCAAGTATACATTCTGTGAGCGATGTTTTTGAATCGACTCACGAATTTTTGATAGTGACTCTATTTCCCTCGATGTTGCGGTGATGGAGCCTTTGCCAATTTTAAATTCGGCATTGTTTAGCACGTTTGTCATTACCTGTTCAATTTTTTCTGGATCTTCAGAAGGATTGATCTCACAGAATGCCTCTATTTTACAGTCTAAAATTGGAATCAATTTACTTTAACCACTTTTGAATGAGATCATACGCAGTATCGATAAGCTCAGAAACTGTAAGGTTGTTATTTGATATAGTCTCGTCTGCAAGTGCAATTGATGCACTGATACCAACACCGATTTCCCTGCTGTCACGTTCGTCAAACATTGTTCTATCATGAGGATCGTCGGATCTTGCTCGTACGGTTAGAAAATTAAAGCGGGTGTTAGTTGATGCATGAATTGCCAATAATTTGACTGTTGCAATTTTTTTCAAGACTTCGATTTCCGCATTAGAGCGAACTCCGTCTATTATAACAACGTCAGATTTTGAATTGATGATTTGATCCTTGATTAGTTCTGCTACTGCGCCCTGCCCATTTTTTTCACGTAGATCAAGCATTAGCTTGCCGAGGTTCTGGCCTGTTGGTTCAAGATTTCTTCTTTTTGCTTCAGATCTAACAGCATCTCCCATGTTGATGCTTGTGAACCCTTTTTGCTGCAAACCAGATGCAATTGTCGACTTGCCAGCCCCTGGCATTCCCGTAAGACATACGATTAGTTTTGGCAACAAGCTTAGTTTTTTGTGCCTAGCGTATGAAGCTACCGGAAGCCATTAAAAAGCCGAAAACAAAAATCTGTAATGCGTACCTTTGTCGCAGTAGAGATAACAGATCAAAATATTTTAAATTCGATAAAGAATCTGCAATCCGATCTCAGAATAGAGGCAAAGCCCGTAGAGTCGCAAAACATGCACTTTACATTATTGTTTCTTGGTGAAATATCAGACGACATGGCACAAAGAGTACAAAACGAACTAAAAACTATCCAGTTTGATTCGTTTGATATTAGTTTTGAGGGAGTAGGAGCGTTTCCAAAGCCAAAATTCCCAAGAGTTGTGTGGATTGGGGTAAAAGGTGGTGCGGGGGAGCTTGTAGAACTTGCAAAGACTGTAGAAAAAAAACTGGCTCCTCTTGGATTTAAAAGTGATAAAGAGTTCAAACCACACATTACAGTATTTAGAATTAAAAATAAAATTGGCGACATTACAGACGAATTGGTAAAATATTCCAATGAAAAATTTGGCTCGCAGAAAATTTCAGGAATTAAATTCAAAAAAAGCATTCTTACGCCAAGCGGTCCAATCTACTCTGATTTGCAGGAGATAAAGGCGTCAAGATGAAAATTCTAAAGCAGGTAGAAAAAATCGTCATTCCTAATGCCAAGCTGCAAGAACATAAAAAATCAATTGTAGATAATGTGTTAGATCTTGTACAGAAACAAATTACAAAATATCCCCAAGTGACTGGAATCGAAGTAGGAGGATCTTATGCAAAAGGAACCTGGCTGCCGGAAAAAGCAGACATTGACGTTTTCATTAAATTCCAAACCAGCGTATCTGAGAAGGATTTTGCGAATATTGGAAAGAAAATAGGTTTTGATGCGCTAAAAAACTTCAAGCCATACATCAGATATGCAGAACATCCATTCGTCGAGGCAAAAATCAAGGACACCAAGGTGAATCTAGTACCCTGTTACGACGTGGAGGAAGGAAAATGGAAAAGTTCTGCTGACAGGTCCACTTTTCACACAAAATTCATGAAAAAATCACTTTCAGAATCCATGAAAGACGAAGTCAGAGTGCTCAAAAGGTTTCTTATGAACAACGGCATTTACGGTGCAGAGATTGCAAGGCAGGGCTTTAGTGGATATGTAGCAGAGGTACTGGTGCTGAATTTCGGAAGCTTTCTTGGAGTACTCAAGGCAATATCTGAGATAAAGCAGGGCCAGATCATCGGAAACGCAACAAAAGAATTCGATACCCCAATAGTAATTATGGATCCTATAGACGGAAAGAGAAATCTTGCTGCTGCCATTTCGACTGACAACATTGGAAACTTTGTGTTTGTATCAAGAGCATTTCTAAAAAATCCTTCAATCAAGTTTTTCATGCCGAGAAAAATTCAAAAAACACCAAAAAGCGTAACCAAAAACACACTAGTTCTGACATTCAGATACAGGCCACGAAGTCCCGACATAATTTGGGGTCAAGTAAAGAGGGCTGCAAATTCAATTGCCACACAAATAGGGCAGGCCGGCTTTGTTGTGTTGAAGAAATCCGCTCTAGTTGAGGAGGATACTTCAAGTGCCGCACTGCTGTTCTTGTTGCAAACAACCAAACTAGATGAAAGCTATCTTAGGGTTGGGCCAGATTTCTTTGGTGCTGATTTTTCTGCAAAATTCATCATAGCCAATAAGAAAAAGAGCATAATGATGTGGGTAAACGATGACGGCAAGGTGTGTTCCCTTCAGAAAAGGCCACAATCAGATGCATCGCTATTGGTGAAAAATTTACTGAAAAAGAATATTGAAAAATCCGGCATATCGGCCGGATTAAAAGAAGACATATCACGTTTCAATCTTGTATTGGGCGATAAAATAACAAGCAAATCCATTAAAGAGGCAATTGCAAAACTTGTCTCAACTGATGAAACCGTCTTTTCTTCCAGTTGACAAGCTAGCCCAAGAACCATACTCTGGAATACTTGGATATCCAAAGGCCACAAAAAAGCAGATTGCCTTGAGAATCGCAGAGCTGCAAGAGCTTGGAATATCAGGAGTATTGTTTGACGGTCCCATGACAATAGGCACTGTAAACGTACTAGGAAAGGGTTATGCAGGAATTGTTGTTTTGGCAAAAAAAGGAACAAAAAAAATTGCGCTGAAAATTAGAAGGACGGACTCCCCAAGGAAAACCATGGAACGGGAAACCATTTTGCTGCGAGCGGCAAACAAGGCAGGTGTTGGACCCATATTACTTCAGAGCAGCAAGAACTTTATTGTAATGGAGTATCTTGCAGGCAAGAAAATTTTTGACTGGATAAGCGATCTCAGAGGAGGAAGCGCATCCGAACTAAAAGCGGTCATAAAAAAAGTGCTTTCTGACTGTCATAGGTTGGATATGGCAGGAATTGATCATGGAGAGCTAAGCAACATCACAAAGCATGTCATTGTTGGAAAATCAATCAAGATCATTGATTTTGAAAGCTCAAGCCTTGAACGAAGAGTATCAAATGTTACATCAGCTACACAAGCCATTTTCATTGGATCAGGCCTTGCAAAAACAGTCCAAAAAATTTACAGTGTTCCACCAAGGCCGAAAATTATTAACGCATTACGGGAATATAAGAAACAACAAACACAGCAAAGTTTTGATAATGTGTTTAGAATACTAAAGCTCTGAATTGTCAGAAAAAGCAATAAGATTTTTAAAAAAAGATCCAAAGATGGCCAAAATAATTTACCAAGTTGGAGAATACAAAATCAGTCTTGTGAAAAATCCATACAGATCTTTGATTGATGCAATCATAACACAGCAGCTTTCCGGTGCAGCTGCGGATTCAATTTCAAAAAAATTCCAGAAGATATACCAGAGGTATCCAAAGCCAGTCGAGGTGATCAATACTTCTGATTCCAGGCTTAGATCAGCAGGACTATCGAAGATGAAAGTAGATTATATCAAAGACTTGTCAGAAAAGATTCAGTCAAAGGATCTCAGGCTCAGCTCGCTAAAGGACAAGTCAGATGAGGAGGTAATATCGCACCTGACACAGGTCAAAGGAATCGGCAGGTGGACCGCGGAGATGTTTCTAATTTTTTCACTTGGCAGGCTCGATGTTCTGCCTGTTGGTGATTTGGGCCTCAAAAAAGGCATTCAACGCCTTTACTCCATGCCCGATCTCCCTGAAAAAGAGGAAATTGAGAAAATCGCTGAGAAGTGGCGCCCATACAGGACGGTTGCAACGTGGTACATTTGGAAAAGCCTAAATCAATTTGGCAAAATCGGATAAAACTAGAATTGAGTAGCACCTTTTATTATTACGAATGTGGATTTAATGAGGTTGCAAAGCGTAATTCTTGTTTTGGCTGTAATTGTTATGATGTTTGCTGTAAGCTCAGCCTGCACCATGCATCTTGCATATGCAGAAGAAATTCCAAACTCCATAAAAAACAAGATCAGCTCTTGGGTTTCAAATCAGAGGGCAGACGATTTTTCTGATGCCATGACTAGTCTCAGCAATCTTGAAATTCTCAAAGCTAAGATCACATCAAAACAGAACATCTACTCCTTACCAAATTACGGCGAAACTACTTTCATCAAGATCTCAGGAAAGACGGGCGAACATGGTGAGGCAAAATACGTATCCCTTGCTGTAGTAGATCCAGACGGCGCAAAGTCAGAATATACCATTCCGGTGCTAGAGAGCGGGACATATTACACGATGATTCCCTTAACGCATAACTCACCAAAGGGAACTTACACCATAACAGCACAGTATGAGGGAAAAAGGCTTCCAGAATCATACTTTTATGTAGAGTATCCAAACGCGATAATCCCAAGCTGGGTCGCACGCGTTGCAAAATGGTGGCTTGAGGAAAAAATTACAGATGAGGATTTTCTTGCGGGAATTAGCTACCTAATTAACAACAAAATAATCAGGTTTGGTGCAGGCGATACAATTCAGGAATCTGCATTGAATGTAAGCGTGGACGGGCAAAAAGCAGTCAGACGTGGAACCGCTCAAAATATTTCAGTCCACGTTACAGATGCAGGCAGCCCAGTGGATGGCGCAACCGTGTTTGTACGGGTGGAAGATTATGGTGAGGATGTTTTTGAAGAATTTAATGGGTTCACGGATTCCAGAGGAGAATACAGTGTTTCATGGGAGATCAGCGAGGACTTTCCAAATCTCAAAACCCTGCTAGTATATGTAGATGTGACTGACGGACTGTCATCTATCACCAAGGTGTTTACATTTGAGGTGTATTGCCTATGCGGGGAGCCAAACTGCAAGTGTCGTACTTGAAAATGATGGGACCGGTGAGATTTGAACTCACGATCTCTAGCACCCCAGGCTAGCATCTTAACCAAGCTGGACTACGGCCCCTCAAAACTTGGAGCAAATTATGAAATTATAAATCGTAGGTTCGGCTAATAGAGATCATGAAACTCTGCTCCATTTGTCACAAAATTTCTGCAACAGATGATGATCACCTTCACTGTAAAGAAAAGCTGAGAATTGAGCTGGAGGCAGAGGACTTTAAAAATAGCATTCCTGAAAAGCTAGACATTGCAAGAAACGCAGGCGATGTTCAAACAGACATCAAGGCATTGCTTGGCCACATGTCAAGAGAAAAGAAGTCAGAATCATAGCCATTTTTCTAGTCGTTCTTTTTCGAATTGTTCCTTTTCTACCATGTGTTCAGTTGCCGGCTTGTCAAGTCGTGTTATTGGATTTGGCTCTGCAAACATGTCGACGTAAACATATCCGGCAGTCGTTCCCATCTCAACAAAACATCCTCCCCTTCCTTCGAAAATTGAATTTGTTTTTTCTTTCCTAATTTGAGAGATTATGTCTTGTGCAACTGCAACACCCTGGCCTTCTGCAAATATCCCAGCCTTTGGAACTGCAATTTTTTCTGTAGCCATCATGTTTGTGACATCACCAATGGCATAGACCTTATCGAATTGTGTCCTGCAGTCCCGCTTCACAGGGATGAACATCCCTTCTTGTGCGAGTCCGGTGTCATAGATTACTTGGGGTGCCTTGTGCGGAGGAACTGCAATCAGTAAATCAAAATTTGCAGTACTTTGATCTTCGAATTTTAACGTGTTTTGCTCGACTGATATGATCTTGTGCGAGCCGTGAAACCTGATGTTTTCTGATTCTAATATGTCCAAGAGTTGTTTGCTTACCACTGGCCCTGCTGCGGGAAGTGTGATTGGGCCCAAACTGTAAAAATCAATCGAGATGTTTTTTCTAGTTCCAATCTCTTGCAGCATAGAATTGATTATCAGTGCAGCTTCAAATGGAGCGGGAGGACACTTGTACGGCATCCCAGTGATTGCAAAGGCAATCTTGCCTGATTTTATATCAAGTATTTTTTGTCTGATCTTTGACACGTGTTCCAAATCATACAGGATCATTCCGTTTGCAGAAAGGCCTGGGATTTTTTCAGGCGCAAGTTCAACTCCTGCTGCAACAATCAGATAATCGTAGGAGAGTTCCTTTGTGGCTGTTTTTACTTTTTGTTGGCCTGTATCGATTAGTGTTACTTGCTCGTTTACAAAATCAATTCCTTTCTTCACTATTGTATTCAAAGGTCTTTTTGAGGTCTCGAATTTTCTTGTCCCCTTTATGATCCAAAGCTTGACTAGATCCATCATGAAATAGTCCTTCCTGTCGATGATGGTAATTTTTACATCGGATGGAAGGTTTGCCCGCAGTTCGTTTGCGGCTGCAAGTCCGCCAAATCCTCCTCCGATAATGAGAATTTGTAATGCCATTCTAGCGTTCTTGTGTCACGGGTCTGATCAGAATTTCATTTACGTTTACGTGGCTTGGGGCCTCTACTGCATACAGGATTGCATTTGCAATGTCTTCTCCTTGTAATGCCTCCATCTTTTTTGTAGACTCGACAAATGATTTGAGGTTGTCATCCGTTATGGTGTTTGTGAGCTCAGTTGCTACAACGCCTGGCTCAACGCATGTTACCCGTATTCCAGAGCGCTGGCTGAATTCTTGCCTGAGCCCTTCGCTTATGGCAGTTACTGCGTGCTTTGTTGCACAGTAGACGGTTCCTGAAGGAAACACGATTCTTCCTGCAACAGATGAAATGTTGACAATGTGTCCTGATTTTTTTGCATACATGTGCGGGATCACGGCAGCAGTGCAATAGAGCACGCCTTTTATGTTGACATCAATCATTTGATCCCATTCGTTTACTTTGAGATTTTTCATAAAACTCAATGGCATCAAGCCTGCGTTGTTTACTAGGATGTCTACCGTCCCCCATTTTTTGATCACCGCGTCAACAAACGAGTCACATTCTGATTTTTTTGTCACGTCAAGTTTTTGGACAAAGACCTCCCCCCCGTTTTTAGTAATTTGATCTTTCAGGGATTCCAATTTATCGGTGCGCCTTGCACCAATTGCCACCTTTGCGCCAGCCTTTGATAGTGCCAGGGCAGTTACGTATCCAATTCCGCTACTTGCGCCGGTAACTATGGCAACTTTATCTTTTATCATTACATCCAGTTTGGTTCTGATCATTGTTTTATGTTTTTGCAAAAACTTTACGGTTTATTAGATGACAAAACCAAATGTAGCCATTGAAGAAGGTCGATTGCTCATACTGTGGCAACGAAACAGAGTTACCGTTTGAATGCAATTACTGCAAAGATCCTTTCTGCTCTGAGCACAGGCTGCCAGAAGAACACAGGTGTGTCAAGCTGTCCCAGATCAGAGCAAAACGGTTTGGGCAAAAAAGCATAATCAGAGAGCAAAAGGGCGGAATTTTCAAAAAAATATTTCGTAGACGGAAAAACTAGTACAGTGATCTGCCAGGCTTTAGTTTTGAGAGCCTTGCCTGATAGAACAATGCTGCAGCAAGTGCAAACAAGACAAGTGCTGTAAGCCAGTGTGCAGTAATCAAGGTCAGATAGGCAATTGCAAACCCAATAGAAAGTATTGCCTGGGATGTCAGCTTTATCCAGTTTTTGAGCTTGATTGCCCTGCTTGCCATTTCTACAAGAAACAGTCCCGCAACTGGATAGATGGTAAGCAAGAGAAAGTCTACGACATCAATGTTGAGGTGAGACATCTTTGATTATTGTTTTGGCAGGTCAGTATAATTATCTAGTCTTCCAAATGCAGCTTAATTGAAATGTTTTTGGCAATCAAGGCCTGAGCGTTCTCGTTTGGGATTGTCGCAATATCTTCTGTCTTAAATGGCCCATATTTTGTAAAATCAGCACCTACAAACTGATCAAAGTCTTGTAGGAACCTAACCGTAATTGGTTTTGTCTTGTGTTTTTTCGATACGGATTCTAGGACCTTGGTTCTTCCATTCAGGGTTGCAGAGAGAATCATTTCCTTTCTTTCGCGAATGTCCTGCTGGGATTCCAAGATGAATTTTTCTGCATCAAGAAGATTTGTAAAGTCAAGATCTTTCTGCTCTATTACCTTTTCAATCCTAGTCTTCAACAGAAGCGTCGTGATTTGAGTTATCATCTCGACAAGCTTATTTTTTATCTTGTTCTCGATCCCGTCATACCCCTCACTTTTTAGCTTCCCGACATAATCTGAAATCGAAGCATAAAGCTCTGGATCCAGTTCCTGTACCGAATCATTCTCCACCTCTCTAAGTAGAACACTATACAACGAGTTTACATCTATTTTTTTTGCTTCTGACATTACGCACCTGAATCCTTAAATGGTAGATTCCTTCGTGTAAAATTGAAGAGAGTAAATTGCCATATAAAGTAACTCACGGTGAAGCAACGCAGATAAAATATTCCTCCGACGAGGTTTTCGCAAAGATAAAGCACGAGAACATCAGATTTATCGATTTACAGTTTTCTAGTCTGCTTGGCAGATTCCACCACACCACAATATCTGCCGATACTTTTACTCCCGAACAAATGCAGGACGGGCTTCCAAAGCTTGACGGATCCTCAATTGTCGGATTTACCAGCGTGGACGACTCCGATCTGGTCTTAAAGCCGGATCCAAACACATTTGCAATAATCCCGTGGATTACTGAGAAAAAAACGGCCAGACTGCTCTGCGACATTTACTGGGGTCGTGGAAGGGGAAGGCTAGAACGTGACCCGAGAGGAATTGCACAAAAGGCCGAAGAGTATCTAAAAACACAGGGCTTTGATTTCAGCTATTGGGGTCCTGAGGTAGAATTCTTTGTTTTTGACAAGGTTCACTGGGATGTTCTGACTCCATACAAGGGCCAGTCATATTCTATAGAATCAAAAGAAGCTCCATGGAGTCAGGAAGGAACGGGTTACCCGATGGGGCTGCAAGAAGGATACTATCCAAGTACGCCATCTGATACATTGACCTCGTTTAGAAATGAATGTGTGGATGTTCTGAATGAGTATTTTGGAATTTTGTGCGACAATCATCACCACGAGGTTGCTACTGCTGGTCAGTGTGAAATTGACATCAAATATGATTATTTGACTAATGCCGCAGACGGTGCACAGACATACAAGTTTGCCATTAGAAACATTGCTCAGAAGTTTGGCAAGGTTGCAACAATGATGCCAAAGCCGATTTCCATGGATGCCGGCTCTGGCATGCACACAAACGTCAGTCTATGGAAGAATAAGAAGAATGTATTTTATGACAAGGATGAAAAAGACGAGATCAGTCAAACTGGGAGATACTTTTGCGGTGGAGTTTTATCTCATGCAAGGGCATTATGTGCAATTACAAACCCAACTACAAACTCCTATCACAGGCTAGTTCCCGGATATGAGGCGCCAGTGTACATTGCATGGAGTCCTAGCAACAGGTCTGCTGCAATCAGAGTTCCACAACACTTTACTGGAGAAAAATACGCGTATCTTAAAAGATTTGAATACAGAGCGCCAGATCCTTCCGCAAACCCCTACCTGGTATTTGCAGCTGTATTATCAGCAGGTCTTGACGGAATAAAGAAAAAGACAGAGCCAGGCGATCCAGTTCTAGAAGACATTTACAAGATGTCAAAAGAAGAGCGTGCAAAACGTGGAATAAAGACGGTTCCGGCTAACTTGGGCGAGGCATTAGACGAACTGGAAAGCGACCGCAAGTTCCTCAACCCAATTTTCACAAACGATGTGATTGACAAAATAATAGAATTAGAAAGAAAGGATCATCGCGAGATTTCGATAAGACCTCATCCGCACGAGTTCTACCTTTACTTTGATGTCTAAAATATCGATCTTCCAGTAAACTGCAAAACATAAGTAAGCGATATTGCAACTAGGCCAAACCCAATTCCAATATAGATTCCGCGTCTTTTCTCTGAGGTTGCTGCCTTGTACACCAAGATTGTCCCTGCCAGACCGACAAACAGTATCGTCACTCCAAGAACCGTATAGTCAAGTGTACCACCCTGGATAAACGGGTAAAATATGCCAGAAAGCAATGCCAAAAATCCTATCAGATACGCGTACTTGACGCTGGTAATTACCTTAGTTGCGGTACTCAATGATTTTTTCTAAAGAATGTTGGCAAATAAACGTTTGAGGATATGGTTTGTAATTTGTATAACTACATCATTCCTTCCATGCCTTCCATACCAGGCATGCCGCCCATGCCACCCATTCCTGGCATGCCGCCCATGCCACCCATTCCTGGCATGCCGCCTTCTCCCCCTGGCGGTCCTGCGGACTTGGCAATTGCAATTACATCATCAATTCTAAGAAGCATACATGCGGCCTCGGTTGCTGAAGACACGATTTGATTCTTTACTGCTAGCGGTTCGATTATTTCGCTTGTTTTCATGTTGCCTACCTTGCCCTTCATGACGTCAATGCCGGTCCATTTTTCTCCCTTGAGCTGTTTTGAGCGCAAGTTAGTCAGCGTGTCAATGGGATCCATCCCGGCATTCTCAGAAAGCGTCAATGGGATTATTTCAAGCGAGTCTGCAAATTTTTCCACTGCAAGCTGCTCTCGGCCTTCAAGTGATTTTGCCCAAGATCTAATCTTTGTTGCAGCAAATGTTTCTGGAGCCCCGCCGCCTGCTACAATTGCCGGGTTTTCCATCACATCCTTTACTACCATTATTGCATCGTGAACTGATCTTTCAACCTCGTCAACTACCCTTTGTGAGCCGCCCCTTAACAGAAGTGTTACGGCCTTTGGATTCTTGCATCCTTCGACAAAGACCCATCTGTCTTCTTCAATTTTTCTTTCTTCCACTAGTTGTGCAGATCCGAGATCCTTTTCAAATAGGTCATCAAGGTTAGTAACTATTCTAGCACTGGTCGCTTTTGCAAGCTTTGTCAGGTCGCTTTCTTTTACTCTTCTTACTGCCAAGATCCCTGCTCGAGCCAGGTAGTGCTGCGCCATGTCATCGATTCCTTTTTGACACAGCAAGACGTTTGCGCCAGATGCGATAACCTTGTCCACCATGTTTTTGATCATTCTGTTTTCTTCATCTAGGAATGTCTTCATTTGTTGTGGATTTGAGATATTGATTTTAGCGTCAAATTCAGTTTTGTCAATTTCAAGCGCAGAGTTGATTAGTGCAATTTTTGCATCGGTGATCTTTTTTGGCATCCCGCTGTGTATTACTTCCTTGTCCAAGACTATGCCCTCAATTAGAACGGAATCCTTCATAGATCCTCCTGCCTTCTTTTCTACTTTGACGTCATCTTGGTCAATTACGAATTTGTTGTTGTCTTTTTCTGCTACAGATATTACTGCCTTTACAATAAGATCTGCCAGATAATCGGAATCCTTTCTCACGATTTTTGTCTGCATCGAGGTTCTTGCAATTTTTGTTAAAATTGATTTGTCGTTTGCGGTAACTTCTTCTGCGATTTCTTTTAGATATTGTAATGCTTTTCTTGATGCCTTTTTGTAGCCGTCAACTATGACTGTCGGGTGAACGTTCTGGGCTAGCAGTGATTCTGCGTTTTCCAACAGTGCGCCTGCCAAGACAACTGCAGATGTGGTTCCATCCCCTACTTCGGAGTCAGTTGTCTTTGAAATTTCAACTAGCATTTTTGCTGCAGGGTGCTGGACGTCAATTTCTTTTAGAATTGTGGCACCGTCGTTTGTTATTGTAACGTCGCCTAAGGCATCAACTAGCATTTTGTCCATTCCCCTTGGACCTAGGCTGCTACGGACTATTTCGGCAATAATTTTAGCTGCCTGAATGTTGTTTTTCTGGGCTTCGCGGCCTTTGCTTTCAGACGAGCCTTCTTTTAGTAAGATAACTGGTAAACTTCCCCTCTGGGTTTGCATACTCATAACGATCAAGATTTTATTTTTCCCCTTTTATACTTTGTTTGTTTTTTGAAATTACAAAATCGGTGTTTTTAAATTGGGAAAACAAGCCGCTACAACATGGCAAAGACCTCAAATCGAGACTCGTACAAGAAAATTCTATCGAGCCTTCAGACTCACAACAAGTGGTTTGAGAACTCTATACCGCTAATAGCAAGTGAAAATATTCCAAGCCCAGCCGTAAAAGAGGCGCTGCTTTCAGACTTTGGAAACAGATATGCAGAAGGCTGGCCCGGCGAGCGCGTTTATGCAGGCTGCATCTACATTGACGAGGTCGAATTTGAGTGCATGGCACTTGCAAAAAAACTCTTCAAGGCAGAGTTTGCTGACGTAAGACCAATTTCTGGCGTTGTGGCAAACCTTGCAATTTATTCTGCTTTTACCAATCCTGGAGACATCATGATTGCACCGTCAATTCCTGCAGGCGGCCACATTTCCCATGGCAAAAAGGAGCATTCTGGAACTGCAGGACTGGTACACGGACTTGATGTTGAATTCTATCCATTTGATGCCGAAGAAATGACTATCGATGTAGATAAAACCAAAGACAAAATTGAAGAGCTCAAAAAGGCAGGAAGGCTTCCCAAGATGGCAATGTTTGGAGGCTCGTTGTTTCTGTTTCCACATCCAGTAAAGGAGCTTGCCGATTTTATGAAAAGCCATAATATTTACATCAATTATGACGCGGCACACGTAGCAGGTCTGATTGCAGGAGGCCGGTTCCAAGATCCTCTAAGGGAGGGGGCAGACAGCATGACAATGAGTACGCACAAGACCCTGTTTGGCCCTCAGGGAGGCCTAGTCCTGGCATCTGCACAATACGGCGAGGCAATAAAAAAGGCAACGTTTCCTGGTCTTACGAGCAGCCATCACATTCATCACATGGCGGCAAAGGCAATCACCTTTACAGAAGCATTAGAGTTTGGCAAGGATTATGCAAAACAGGTGATAAAGAATGCAAAAATATTGGCAGAGGCTTTGAGCGAAAATGGGTTCAAGGTTTTGGGAGAAAGACGCGGGTTCACGGAATCTCACCAGATTGCAGTAAACGTTCTTGATTACAGTGATGGTGGAAAGGTAGAGGCAGACTTGGAAAAGGCAAACATTATCGTAAACAGGCAGCTGATCCCAGGCGACATCAAGGCAGGAAGAAACTATTTCCATCCAGGCGGAATCAGGCTAGGCGTTGCAGAGATAACAAGGCTTGGCATGAAGGGATCCGAAATGAAAGAGATTGCGTCATTTATCAAAAAAATTGTAATTGACAAAAAGGATCCAAAGAAAATGATATCAACTATCAAGAAATTCAGAAAGGACTATCAAAAGGTGCATTACTGCTTTGACAACAAGCTTGGCGCCTACGAATACGTAAAGCTCAGATAGAATTATTCGTAATCGGTAAGAAGTAATTGATCGCCTTTTCTTTTACCAAATACCAAGTCTATTTCGTCCGATAAAGTGTAGATTCTTCCCCTCAGGTATGGGCCCACCTCGTATTTTTCGACGAGTCTCTTTGCAAGTTTGAGGTATTTTTCAATAGAGGGCCTAGTTATTGTCTGGATTAGATTATTTCCGCAGATGCAGTGCTGGAGCAACGGGGTTCGCCTGTATTTTCTCCCGCACGCGGTACACCTGAATTTCTGCCTCCCGTATGCCCTCAGGTTTCCAATTATATCCGGAACAAGATGTGTCGTGATGACATTTGTGACAATCTCGTTTGCGTCAACTGCGTTTATGAGTTCGGCATTTCGAATCTGCATGTCGAATTTGTCAAGCATTGATCCAAGTGTAGAGTAGGCACTCCTTGATCTTGATGTGGTAAGAGTCGACGTGGAATGCGTGTAATGATACCCGTAGAATTGCTCATTTGTTTCAAGGCGTGATTTTATTATTTCAACGCAGGATATCTCTGAGGCCTTTTTTCCCTGGAATGTGGATTCAAAAAATTCAAGTGGAAGTTTTTTTGTCACCTCAAAGTTGTGGGCCTGCGGCTGGGATTCGTGAGGAAGAACTATCGGTTGTATTAAAAGCGGGGCGTCCATCAAACCACCTATTTTGTCTGACAGAAACTGTCTAGAAAAATTAAGCAGTGCGTCCATCAGCAGCATTATCGAGTCGGCGTCTCCATCTGCGTCACGACGTTTTGCAGAATGCCAGTTTGGTGTGCCGTAGCAGACATGTGTTTCAGTGTAACCAATTATTCTCCCCACTATGCCAACCGATGTATGCGGCGCCAGGCCAATTACCAAATGTCCAACAAGGTCATCTATGTTTCTTACATTATAGAATGCAGATTTTCCGTAGAACTTTTCAAGTTCAATGTCAATGTACCTGCACGTCTGCACGAGATACCTTCCACTTTCAAATGGGATGATCACATCCTGCATTCTGATTTCGACGATCTGATCAGGGCTTGTCAGTGGATTTCCGTCAGCATCGTGCGTGTAGCCCAATTCCCTGAGTTTTTCAACCGATGTTCCAATCCATGACGGTTTGAAGTGAGTCAGGGGCGAGTTTGTTGCATCAAAGCGCACAGTCCCGTCCTTGAACACTGTTAGATCCAGGCTCTGACGGATGAGTCCTTTCTCAAGGGGCTCTGCTATCCTGTCCTGGTTGATTAGTTCCATCACGCCCTTGAACGGCTCTTGCACCCGTATTCCCATTTTTTCCTGCGCAAGGAGTATCTTTTGTTTCAATGGGAATGGTTTGAACGAGTGAGTTGGCGCCTTTTTCTTGCATTTTTGGCAGTATGGGGCATCAAGGTCTGATCTGCAGACGGGACAGACATAATCAGTCGATGTTCTGTTTCCGCATTTTTGGCAGTTTATGCTAATTGACGGTTCATTGCAATTTTTGCACATGCGGTGGAAAATATTGCAGTAAAAGTCAGAAGATGCATTACTTGCCTTGAGCAGGTCACGTGTCATGCCACCCTTTTCGCCCACCGGGAATAGCGTGTGGACAGGCGGCTTCATTTGTCTTGCTGCCGCTTTTTCAGGCCTTCCGATTCTTACTCCAATCGAGATTGAAAATTTGGGTCGTATTTTGATTCCAGATGATTCTGAGATTATTTCCGGTACGGTGTTTTGGTTTTCAAATTTGATTGGATTTGCAAACAACAACTCGTAAAATATTCGAGCCTCCATTTCCCTAAGAATCAGGTCGTCCTCTGAGACCTCATGGGGAACCCCGAGTTTCTCTAGGATTATTTTGTGTTTTTTTGGATATGTGATTGTGTCATCTGCTATGTTTGTCGGTTGCAGGATTTCTTTTAGTTCGTCAACTGAAATCTGCTCCCAATAGTACAGGTACTTTGGGTGCAGAGGAATTTTGAAGTTTAATGAGATTTCCAACGCCTCGTCAAACGACGGCGTCTTCTCCAGCTTTTCCATCCCAGAGTTTGGCTCATATTTGATTAGTTTTTCACGCAGTTCCTCCACCCAGTATTCCTCGACGTAGCCACTTGGGAACAGTTGTGAGTTGTTCTCAAGAAAATCCCCATATGAGATTAGAATATCGCCGAGGTGGATTATTTTGTCTATGTCATTTTTGATTCTGATGCCGTGTTCTACGTTTTGGATTTTTACCACGTTTCCGTTTTTGAGCCTGACTATTGGGGTCTCAATGGTATCAACAAAGGCAACCGTTGCGCCCTTGCTTGGAACGTCAAGCTTTACCTGCGTGCCAACAGCTATTGTGTGGTGGAGTATTTCCGCCACCACTGGGTGCACGCCTACTGATGCAAAGCCCGTATTGCATGACCTGCCATAGCGAAGTCTGAATCCTCCAAGCTTGTTTGGCAGAGACAGGACGGATCTGCCTGCGATCACTTCCTTGAGCCTTTTTGCGGACGCGCCCTCGTCGTCGCCTGTCTGGACTGCGCCTTTTAGCTCATTTAGCCACTCCCACCCTTCTAGGCCATACAGCTCTATTCTTTTGAGCAGTTTCTTTGATCTTCCAATCAATCCGTCGTTTAAAACCCGAAGGGCGCCTCCCCTTACACGATCAGTCTTGATCCTAGCCATGTTTTTGTGGTTGACCACCTCGTTTGGATCAGTATCTACGCCATCAAGTTCAACAGGCAGGTTTGAAATTACTGTAACAATGTCCTCGTCAAGGACGTGAAACTGGAAACTTCCGACATCCCTCTCATAGATTCTAAGCTCCTCTACAAACCGGCCCGTTTCGTCGTCAAACGTGTTTGCCACGTATTTTGCAAGGCCTACTGCCTTTCTTACATGGTCTGCAATTAGCATCGTTACTGCGGATTCTGTCCCCCCCGCGGATCTCATCGGTCCTGCGATTGAAACTGAAAGATATTCAGAGCCATCCCTGTTGGTTTTGATTGTCACCTCGCTTATTCCCTGAAGCGGTGCAATTGTGACCCCTTCTGTGACTATTGCAAGGCCTACCCTTACTGCAAGGTCCAGTCTTTCTTCCAGTGATGAGTCCTCAGGCAAGTAATTTCCCAAGGCAATGCTTTTTGATAGTTCGAGGGCTGCAAGCTCCTTTCCCTTTACTTTTAACAGTTCGCGCAACGGGTCCGCTATGTCAATGTCGTGCATCTTTGCAACACGGTCGGCAAGGTCAAAGGCAATCTTTGGCTCCACTATTCCCGATGAATCCACGTGGGTCGATTTTGCTTCTGCCGCCTTTTCGAATGTCTGGTATGCCTTCTCCGATAGACGTCCATAATATTCCAGATAATAGTCAGGCATTGGAACCCCCTTAATTCGGGATATAGCCGTGTCTTCAGACATGTTATTTCTTAATATTCTTGATACTATTTGCTATTTCGGCTAGTCTTTTGAGGCTGTTGCCTTCTCTCTCAAGCATTGTTCCAATCACCAAGGCGTCTGCCCCAGCCGCAACTATCTCCTTTGCCGTGTTGACATCCCTTATGCCTCCACCTACGATTAGAAACCCCCTGAAGACCTTTCGCACAGCCCTCACCATCTCTGGCTTGACACTCTGCTTGGCGCCTGAGCCTGCCTCCAGGTAGACAAATCTCATGCCCAGAAACTGGGCTGCAAGGGAATATGCCGCAGCAATGCCTGCCTTGTCAAATGGGATCGCCCTAGCTGCGCCAACAAACCAGGCGGTTGTTCCCTCACCAATTATGATGTATGCTGTGGGAAGCGGCTCTAGCCCAAACTTTAGTACGCTTGGGGCTCCAAGAGCCTGAGCCTGCGTTATATAGTATGGATTTTCCGAGTTCAAAAGAGAGCTAAACAAAATAGCGTCGGCCTGTGGAACCACACCGGTAACATTGCCTGGAAATAGAATTATTGGAATTTTTATTGATTTTTTCAGAGTTTTTACAACTTGTGCCATCTCGATTTGATCGGTTGCTGAAGAACCTCCAACAAGTATGGCAGATGCACCTATTTTTTCCACGTTTTTTGCCAGCGTTACAGATTCTCTGATCTTTGATACTTCAGAATCAATCAGTACAAAGATTAATGCCGCTTTCTTCCTTCGTGATGCATGAAGGTATTCTTCGATTTTTCCCATACCAATGGTTCGGAATAAGCGCTTTAAAGTTTAATTGATATGGCGGTATACAGATTTGTATAGCTATGGCAGAGATTGAGGATTCTAATTTTAACAATATTATTCGTCAAATTATCAAAAAATCGTTGTTTACAGAGAAACAAATTAAAATTATTTTAAACCGGAAGAACATATCTGAGTTCGAGTTTAGCATCTCAAAAGGTGCTTATTTTAGGCAGGTAGGCCAGTCAAGGGACAAGCTAATGGGTCTATATTATTCGATAATATTGCTTCGTGGTTTGGGAGTATTGCTTCCAGATGATATCGATGTGATATCTAGGCTCGCAGAACAGGTTTCTGTGATAAAAGATAGTGATGTTTTTCCTGAAAGGGAGGAACAGGTGATAAACATCATAGACAAACTGGTTGCTCAGGCGTGTGGAATGTGATGTGTCACATGTTTTGTACGATTCAGATCTGAGTGATGTGACAGTAAATGACATTGGTGTTGATGTAAAGTGTGAAATTATGTTGGCCAATCACAATAAATCACAACAATTTATCATTTTAAGTGATGTTAGTAGAGATACCAGACCCTCAAATCATTGCTGGTGTGATAATTGCGTTCTTTGTAGGCATATTCGGCATGCTCGTTTACAATAAAATTAGGTCATTTACGAACCAAAAGGGTCCAGATCCCTCCCACCTATCACGCATGGAGTACTATGAAAGGCAGTTAATTGATATGAAAATACGCATGGACGCACTAGATTTGGAAGAAAAGCCCCCAGTTGAGGCGGTTTTGGAGAAAATAGAGCCCATAATTGAGAGAAAAGAGCAGGCTGTGGTCAAAAAAGAGCCTGAAAGACAGGTTCAGAAGCCCAGAATGCCCAATATGGACTTTAACGGTGTTGCAGAACACGTGTTGGGACTAATCACACTCAAGGAAATGACGTCACGTGACATCCAAATCACAATAGGAAGGAGTAGAGAGCATACTTCAAGGCTCATGAAGCGGCTTTTCGAGGAGGGCTTGGTGGAAAGAAATACCAAGCTAAAACCATTCACTTACAAGATAACCGAAAAGGGAAGAGCCAAATTGGGATCTCCAGAACAGGCAGTTACCGCCTAATTCGGACAATCATTAGTTTCAGTTTTCAGAATTTCTTGTCAAATTAAGTCGTTTTTTATTATAAAATTATTTTCTAATAATTTATAAATATCACAGATTATAAAATTATAATAATGCCAGAAAATGAAGAATTGGTCAAGATCACGGCCACAGGAACCATATCCATACCAAAACAGTTTAGGAAATACTTGGGAATGCAGAAAGGAGATTATGTCAAAGTCGTCCTTCAGGACGATTCCATGGTTCTAAAAAGAGCTGTTATTTCCTAATCGGGCCGTTTTTGTGCTATTTTGGCTATCTGGTAAACCCACTCTCTACCGTTTCGTAGGCGGTCTATCCTGCCTTTGGTGTTAAACCTGGCCAAATATGTCGAAATTATGCTAAGTTTTATCGGCTCGTTGTACTCATCCTCAAATTTCTCCAATAATTCAGTTGAGGTAAACTTGCCCATTGGGAAGTATTTGTCTACAATATGCCATATTTTTGCTCCAACCGAGTCTAATTGTGGCACCTCTTCCTGATCTTCAATGTTTAGTAGGTTCATCATTTCAAATATCTTCAATACCTTATCTCTAGTGATATTCCCCTCGATGTTAAAGTTGTATTTTGCACCGTCCGAGTCCTCCAAATCAATGCGTATGCGCTTCTTGGCCATCGTGATCGATCGTGTTAACTGGTTAACAATTGAACAGATCCTCTTAGAATTGTTAACAATTGGGGTTGTTAACGTTGACCGTATGGCTCACGCCTAGCCAATCTCTATATGTTAACAAATTAGCTTTACCTAATTATTTGGAATTACCTTGTTCCCATGCCTGGAGTGGAAATAATGGGGTCTATCTTGGCTCGTTAACATTGTTAATGCCATTCTTCACGCCTGGACTCGAAATAAAGGGGTCAAAATTGGCTTTTCTGGCGTCTGTCTTAACAACTCCTTAACTGTTTGTTAATTACTCACACACCTTCATTTCCACTCTTTCTTCTTTCAAATTTTTTTTGAAAAATAAATTAAAAATAATTAATTACGAACTAAACTACAACTACTAATTGTATTCTAAACATAACTAATTCATTGTTAAATGAAATGGTTATGGACTGGAAAAATAGGTGTGTGAGATTCAATGAATGATGATCCTGTAGACAGACTTTTGGATGCTGCAGAAAGCGGCAAATCAATCATAAAAGACAGGAAGGTATTACATTTTACCTATCTTCCAGACGTGATTTTACATAGGAAAGATGAGCAGGAAAAGCTTACCCAATCACTACTTCCAATATTAAAACAATCAAGGCCGTCAAACATTCTGATTTACGGCAAACCTGGTACTGGAAAAACACTAGTTGTAAAAAAAATACTAACTAAAATTCAACAACGAGTAGAAAAATCAAACTTTCCAATAAAATTGATTTATACAAACTCTAAGGACGAGACAACCCTTTATGGACTACTTGTGAGTATCGGGAGGCAACTTGGTTTAGAAAAAGAAGACCTGCCACCAACTGGGCTGGCAACGAGCGAGGTCTTCAAACGCCTTTTAAAATCAATTGAAACAAACCAATACAACATCATACTTGTTATAGACGAAATAGACTATCTGGCGCATCTGGTGTCAAAAACCGGGAAGGACATTCTTTATCAGCTTACTAGGGCAAATGAGCGGCTAAAGAAGGGAAGCATGACGCTTGTAGGAATATCAAACGACCTTACCTTCAAAGATAGGCTTGATGGACGCGTAATCAGCTCGCTAGGCGAAGAAGAGATCGTCTTTACCAATTATGACGTTAATCAGCTAAAGGAAATCCTTCTTGATAGGATCAAGGAGGCCTTTTTGGACGATGTGGTAGAGACATCAGCACTGAACCTATGTGCTGCAATGGCAGGACGTGAGCATGGGGATGCAAGAAGGGCAATCGACCTATTGAGGGTGGCAGGCGAGATCGCCGAAAGGCAGCAATCCGAAACCGTAAGGGAAGAACACGTGAGAATAGCGTCCCAGAAAATGGAGGAGGATAAGGAGGTAACGGCTCTTAAATCATACCCGCTTCACGAAAAACTACTGATTATAGCAGTGATGAAGGCATCTGGCCTATCCACAGGAGAAATATTTTCAGCCTACAAAAGCCTCTGCAAGGCAATACGGCAAAAAGAACTCACACAGAGGAGGGTCACCCAAATGCTTGGCGAAATAGAGATGTCTGGAATAATTTCGGGTAAGATTGTTCATCAGGGAATCCACGGAAGAACAAAAAAATTCACGCTCACCATTTCTGCTGAAACAGTGAAAGATACTTTCAAAAACGAAGTTACTCTGGAGGATATTATCTAATTTTTGGATGCAAAGTCTTTTGTGTAGACTTTGAAAGTTTTCAGATTAACCAAAACCACCATTCCCGGCGTCGGCGTAATTCCAACGCTTGTCTGGAACGGTGTTTGGGCCTGCCATGCACCTGAATTTAGGATTAGGACTCCTCTGTACAGGTCTAAATCTATGACATGGACATGGCCTCCATGGAAAATGTCTGGAACCTCATCAATCACCATAAGATCCTCCAATTCTGGCGCAATCGGGGTCTGACTGCCATAAATTGGACTCATATGCCTGGCCTTGAGCAAATACTGCATGACTTTTGCAGGCTTGTCGTAACTTAATCCAGGCGTGGTCTTTACAATATCATCGATGCTCTGACCGTGGAAAATGAGCACCTTTACCCCATTTAGTGAAACCATTGCCGGATTGCCAATCATGAAAAAATTCTTCCTGCCCCAGAGGTTTGGGTTGTATTTTGCAGGAATTGCAGGCTGCGGGAGAGCGCGTCTTCCCGGATCGTGGTTTCCGGGCGCTATGAAGACCTTGATATGTTTTGGAATCTTATCCAAAATGTCAAACACCATCTGGAGTTGCGCGCTTGTGTCAAGGGCCACTAGCTCCTTGTCCTGGTTTGGGTAGATTCCAATCCCGTCCACCACGTCGCCGCCCAGGACTATGAATCTCACTCTTCGCGCGATTGGATCTGGGCTTGAAAGCCACGAAATCATCTCTAGGAACTCTTTTTCCATAAAGTACTTGCTGCCTATGTGAAGATCGGACAAAAAGAGGGCATAAGTCTCGGTTTTTGAGCGGTTTGGCAGATGATCCGGAATATCAGGCAAAATGATGTCCTTGACAATAAAGCCGCCGTTCTTTGCCGCTACGATTTTTTCCATAATAAATTGGTCCATCAGCAAGGAAGACGCCACACTTTGCAGATCTTCGTCAATAACTATGGTCTCAATCGAACCTGTAATGTCATCTATGGTTATCTTGGTTATGTTTCTGTCCGTTTTTCTGTCCGTTACAAGGCCGCAGACATAGATTTCCTCCTTTGATTTGGTTGAAATCACTGCTGAGATGGATTTGAGCATTTTTGATTCTGGACGGTTTGATATGATTTTCTTTAGTTTGGCATACCTGCTTGAGAATAACGCAGTAAAGCCGTCAACTCCCTCAGCTGTGGCAATCTTTGTGGTTGGATCAAATAGAATTTCGTGAAAATCGTCTAGAATTTCATCTTCTGCGATTCCCAAAAATACCTCAAGATCCTGCTGGCTAATCAGGAACAGTTTCTGCCTTTCTTTTTCTCGAACAACCTGCTTGATGATTTTCTCTAATTCCTTCACATCTATCTGCTCTAGAATTCTGAGTGCGTTTGGATGGATCTGAAAGCCCTTGTTTAATGCAAAATCTAACGCAGAACTGACATCCCTTATCATGATGAAGGTTTCATAAAACAAGTTTTAATTAAATCTGTGGAAAACAAGACTCAAATAATCTACAACAAATTTTTTGTTGTGCTAAATCGGAGAATATTGTTCTTCTTTGTCTTTTTAGCCGTGTTCTCAATTGCCTTCTCTATCGGAGCCGAGATGGAGGTATCAGAGGAAGATGCCGGTCTTTTCCTAGACGAATTTAACAAATTGCTAGACTCACTAAAGGGCGAAAATTTTGGGTTAGAGATATTTCTTCATAACATAGAGATTGCGTTACCCATGTTTATCCCGGGCTTTGGTATTGTATGGGGAATATTCTCTGCGTTTTCTACAGGCTTTGCGTTTGCTGCCATAGCTACTACAAACTCACTATTGGAAAAAATCCCGCCAATTACAATGATCTTTACCACACCGTTTGGCCTAATGGAGCTTGCAGCATATTCTATTGGTATGTCACGAAGCTTCCTTTTGATAGCAGACATTCTCAAAAAAAGATCCATCTTACAACAATGGAAGCAGACGGTGCTGGAAATAGGCATTGTAATAGGACTGCTGTTGCTGGGAGGAATCGTAGAAGCATACATGATTGAAACACTCGCAGGCCCAAACGTCACACTTCCAAAAGTGAACTGATCCAATTGACAAAATTTAGTAGAATAGGCAAAAACAATTCATTAGTAAATTATAAACGAAATCAGAGGATAGTCATACTGTGAGACTTGTATATGTAGCAGGTTTGGTGCTGATTAGCGTTTTAGTTGGCATATCTGCTCAAAACGCAAACGCCCAGCTTGGCGTCAACAAGGCATTTACCCTAGAGGGAACTGGCTATGCGATATCTGGCAGCTCTGTTTTACCTGCAACCGCCGATTTACAATTTACAATAAACCAAAAGGGCACTAAGGCCGAATTTGTCCTGCAAAATGGATTACTTGACATAAATGGGGTGGAGCTTACTTCCTCCGATATTAGTGGTACATTGCTAAGAAATGGACAGTACTTTAGAATTGAATCCAATGTTTCAGATTCTGATGATCAAGAATTTTCACTCAAAGCATTTGGAAGATTGGTGGCAAAAACCCAGACCAACTCTATCTACAGTCTGACTGGAACGTTAACAGACTCTGCAGATATATCAACAAGACTGGTCTATACGATCAAAGTTTTAGAATTCACAACAACAGTAAAGCCGACAGATACGAGCAAAAAGAACGAAGTAATGGTTCGTATTTTGGAGGGCTCTGCAAGTCCAGAGGAGCAGACGTACAAAGAGAGAACAAATGACTTTTTCTTAAAATATTTTTCAGAGGATAGAATATCTATTCCGGTAGGTGGAACAGTTACGTTCGTAAATGAAGATGTGTCTTCTCACAGCCTAAAAAGTGGCAT
This sequence comes from Candidatus Nitrosotenuis chungbukensis, assembly GCF_000685395.1. Lineage (GTDB taxonomy): Archaea > Thermoproteota > Nitrososphaeria > Nitrososphaerales > Nitrosopumilaceae > Nitrosotenuis > Nitrosotenuis chungbukensis. Next base: position 36,249 of record NZ_AVSQ01000009.1, read on the forward strand.
TGCTCATACTGTGTCACGTCACAAAATGTTCACTGCAGACGGAAAGATTTCAAGTGGTGACATATTACCAGGCAAGTCTTGGAGCGTGACGTTTGCAGAGCCTGGATTCTACAGGATCTTTGATGACAAATACCAATGGATGGACACAACAATTTTTGTGACCCAAGAATCCAGCTCAAAAACTCTGGGCTCTGGCAATCCGCGCAACTAGTCCTTGAAATTGATGTATGACTCTAAACTAGACTGATTGATCACCATTACGGAAAGATCGGAAAACTCCTTTCCTTCCAAATCTTTGACTGTACCTACAAACTCTGTTTCTCGCTCTGTGGTCAAAAATTCAAAAACATGTACCTTTAGGCTCGTGGTATCAAAACCGTTTTTTCTGAGGTAATGGGCAATCTCTGACTGCATAAAGTGTTTTTCAGGCGCTTTTGGCCATGGTCGTGGAACCAAAACAACACTAAATCCATCGATGAGTGCCTTTTGCAACTCAAGTTTCTTTTCTTCAATTGTGGTGGTTACATGCATTGTGATTACCTTGGATTTGTCCAGTGGAACTCTGGCCTTTGAAGCAGCAACTTGGATCGCACTAATTCCGGGGATTATTTCGACATCGCCAAAAATTTCGATCAACCTGTCTACGACCTCTGATTCAGAAAAATTAACATCGCCGGTAAACGGAATGACTAATTTTTTGTCGCCAAGCGTTTTAGCAACTTCCTGGTATGCTTCTTCCTGATTTTTCATTGTTATTTCATAGACTTGTTTTCCTTTGATCAGTAAGTCTATCGTGTTTAGAGTATACTTGTAACCAATAATGATATCACAATTCTGTATTACATCCTTGACAATTCCTGTGACATATCTGCTGGAGCCAGGTCCTACACCTACCGCATAAACTTGGGCCATTTACTTGGCCCTCTGCTTATTGATAAATTCCACGATTGGACTCCAGTTTACCTTGAGAAATTTTACTGGATCCTTAACCGGATACGTTACCCAATCCTTTACCACTGATAGCTGATAGTTTTTTTCCTTGCCATCTTTTTTTAGCTTTAATTTTAGGACGCTCCCCCATTTTTTTCCTTCAGACTCTACACCGACTACATTATCAAAGATGTATTCCTCATTTTTCTTATTTTCCAAGTCCTGCGCCAGTTCTTTCCCATCATACCCATCATGGATAAGCATTGGATCGTCTGATTTCAAAAGGGTAACCACCTGTCTTTCGACTGCAGCACTCCACCATCGTGATTTTGCCTCGGTTTTACTGACAAAAGCAAGACGCCTGTCGGTTAGAATAAACATGCATTCCTTCCCTCTGGAAAAAAGCTTCTTTTCCACTTTCCACACGGAAACCAAATGAGCTTTGATCTGTTCATCAGATTCCATAGTGTAATTCAAAAATTACTTGTTAAAAACTAATACAATTAGCTTTTATCTGCGAATTGTGGGGGGAGTATGTTGAAATTCGGACTGGTTTTCTCTCTTGCATCCGTAGTTGTATTTTTAGGAATCCTGCCCGTTTTTGCTCAAACAACCGAAGTATCAGACAAGGTAGTTGTCTTGCATACACAGTCAGGCGACATGGTAATTGAGCTTTTTCCAAACGACGCGCCAAAAACCGTTGCAAATTTTTTAAACCTAACTGAACACCAAATTTATGACAGGACTGTTTTTCATAGAGTCATAAAAGATTTCATGATTCAGGGTGGAGATCCAAAATCAAAACCTGGCGCATCTGAACATTTTTCAGATTGGGGAAGCGGTGATGTGGGATATACAATTCCCGGCGAATTTAATACAATTAAGCACAAACGTGGAATCGTCTCAATGGCACGCGGCTTTGATCCGGACAGTGCAAGCTCACAGTTTTTCATTGTTCATGAAGACTCATTCTTTTTAGACCAAAACTATGCCGCCTTTGGGCGTTTGGCAACAAACACTAGCTATGAGACCCTTGATAAAATTGCCAACCTGACAACTGGGGGGGAACAGATGAACAATCGCCCACTCGATTTTGAAAAGGGCGAAATTTTAAAAGCTGAAGTAAAAATGCGAGCAGAAATTCCAGACCTGCTTGATTTGGGTGAGCCAGAAAGGGTAGAGTCATTTACAAATCAGAATACGCAGGAATACTCCACCGAAAAGTTTGACATTTCATTTCTTGCGCCCGCTGGCTGGCTAGTGCAGGAACCGCCTACGAAAACTCCAAACTCTCCAGATATCGTTGCAGTGGGTCCAAAAATTGCTGGCTTTACCCCCGCCATTTCCATATCTGTAAAAGCTGCCAATGGAACATCGCTTGACGATTATTCAAACGAGATCAAAAATTCTCTACAAAAGACAATAGACGCTGGCAATCTCTCAATTCTGTCAGAAGACAAAACAGCAATCAATGGAAATGAGGCTATTACCAAAGTCATGTTGGCAAAATTCAACACAGGCAGTGGGCAAATCAATGTAAAGTTCAAAGAAACAATAATCAAGGCCAACGACAAATTCTACATCCTTACCTACACAAACAGCGACAGAAATTTTGACAATGCTCTTGACAAATTCAGCCAAGTCGTTGATTCTTTCAAGACGACGGCAGCGAAAACTCCGAATCCCGATAGCTCAGAAAAATCCGGATGCCTTATTGCGACTGCAGCATATGGCTCTGAACTTGCGCCACAAGTACAGCTGTTAAGGGAGGTACGGGATAACGTTCTGGGCACAAACTCCGGAACATCATTTATGACTGCATTTAACGCAGTTTACTATTCCTTTAGCCCAACCATATCTGATTGGGAAAGACAAAGCCCAATATTCAAAGATGCAGTAAGGATTACGCTTCAGCCGCTTTTATCATCGCTTTCAATTTTGAACTATGCTGAAATTGACTCTGAGCAAGAAATGCTGGGATATGGCATAGGTGTGATTTTACTTAACATCGGAATGTACTTTGTAGTTCCTGCAATTATTATCGTAAAGTCAAAAAATAAAATTCAGAAGTTTATTGCAAAAACCTAGGAATTTTCTTTAATGCGTGGGAAAGGGATATCCGGCCCGGTCCTATTGCAATTATTGCCAAGTTTCCTGCCAGCAAGATCAAGTCAATCTCGAATCCGCGCTCACCAGTCAAGCTTGCAGCCTGCTTTACTAGGAAAATTGCTCCAAGCATAACTATGGATAATAATGCAGAGGAAATTCTGGTCAAAACGCCAATAATTAATAGGATTCCTGGCACAAATTCTGCAAGTGCGATAGGAATTTGCATTTCTGCTGGGATGCCAAGGCTTGTCAAAAACCCAACAAATCCGGGATTGAATTTTTGGGAACCGTGTACCATGAAAATTACGCCAATTGCAGCCCTTATTCCAAAATGAGTAATGTCATGAAGTTTGCCTTGTCGAATTGCTGCATCCATCAATCGTATATGCTCTGACGATATAATAAAAGGTGTTGCCATAACTATAGAGAACTTGACAAGATCAAAGAAACTGTCTCATTTAGAATACAAGAAACGACTAATCAAAATCTGGAACGAAGTTGCCCCAAGATACCATAAGAGATGGGCAAAGTACGACATTGGCCCGTTTAGGAGCAGTTCAGAGCTAGTAAAACTGGCTGATGTTCGGCCCGGTCATATGGTTCTGGATTTGGCCTGTGGAACTGGTGCCATCACAAAAAGAATTGCCGCAAAGGTAGGTTCAACTGGCAGAGTCGTGGGTGTTGACAGCTCCATATCTGCAATTAAGATTGCAAAAAAAGAAATCAACAATAAAACCAATCTGGACTTTATTTTATCAGATGCGGAATTTATAAAATTCAATAAAAAATTTGATCTAGTTACGTGCCAATACGCATTGTTCTTTTTTCCAAACGCGGGCAAAGTCTTACGGAACATCAAACAGTATTTGAAAAAAAATGGAACGTTGGCGTTAACATTGCACGGGAATAAAGACACGGTTCCATATTTTAGTAGCATTTTGGATGTGGTGGAAAAATTCATACCCGATTATGTTCCGCAAGGAACGCCAAACCTTGATAGATTTGGAACTAGTTCTAATCTGAAAAAAACCATTTCAGCATCAGGCTTTATTGACATCAGAATACAAGAATACACATTTACCTACCGCCCTGGAACATTTTCTGACTACTGGCAAAACTACCTCAAATATCTTGCAAAACCACTAAGAGAAAAAATCAAAACGTTATCTGCTGAGCAAAGGAGAAAAATGAAGGACCAAATCAAGCAAAATACGCTTCCCCATACAAAAAAGAGCGGGCAAATCGTATTCCCGTGGAAAATTCTCATATTAACTGCAAAAAAACCTTAAAAAAATTGTTGGGGCTCCAATGAATTTTGGAAGCATACTCCCAACAACTGACTCCACTTGACACTATTGCAACAGATTTCTAATTAGGTTCATGTATGTACAAAATGAACAGCACATGTGATCAAGAGTTAGATGATCACTAAATCTTTTGTAAATTTATGCAAAACCATCGGCCTGTCTTTTACAATAACAGAGTCTTCTATTCTTACTCCAAACTTTTTTGGAATGTAGATGCCAGGCTCTACGGTTATTGCCATGTCCTTTTGCAAAATGGTCTGGCTTTTTTGGCTTATTGTCGGAAATTCGTGCACTTCAAGTCCAATCCCATGTCCAGTTGAGTGAATAAAATACTGACCATAATTTTTTTTATCGATATAATTTCTGCAAGCATCGTCTATTGATCTGCACAACGCTCCTATCCTTACATTTTTTAAACCAGCCTTCTGCGATTCCTTCACTATCTCGTAGACCTCTTTTGCATTATCACTGAGGGTTCCCAAACCAAACGTTCTAGTCGCATCGCTAACATATCCTTTGTAGCGTAGTGTGAGGTCAACTACTATCATGTCACCCCTGGCAAATTTTCTCCTAGTTACCTGTGCATGAGGCAATGCGCCGTTTGGCCCTCCTGCAATTATCAGAGGATTCAAAGTTGATCTGTATCCGGTACTGAACATCTCACGTTCCATGGCAAAAGACATCAAAATAGACTGAAGCTCCGATTCCCGTAACCCTGTCTTTATTTTTTTGACACAGAGCTCGTACATTTCGTCAATTATCTGTGATGCCTTCTTTAGAATGGTAATTTCCTTAGAGTCTTTTACTTCGCGTGCTCGATAAAATGGATCAGTCGAATATTTTATGGAGGGAATAGATTTTTTGAGCGATTCCATGGTAGGATAATTCTGGCAATCTGTGCATACTCTGCTGTTTTTTACTTTTGACGCCAAACTAGAAATCAAACCGACGCCGCGCTCTGCCGTAACCACTTTACAGTCAACGGATTCTTCTTCTGCCCTTCCAACTTCGAGCTCAGGCGAAATTATGGTAGTCTGGCCGTTTTTTTCTAATATGCCGACTGCCTCGCCCCAAAAACCAGTCATGTAATAGAGGTTTTCAGGCTCAAAAGATACAAGAACATCACAATCTAGACCGTGAGTATATTTGAGGAGCCTTTTTCGTCGTTCTTCCAATTTGAAATGATAACGGGTTAGTGGATTTATGTTTGTTGCAAAGTTTGTATATTGGAAACTCAGCTTTTCTAATGTTGGAAGAAAACACGGGGAAAAGAAAAGTTGTAGCACTGCTTTCAGGCGGTTTAGATAGTCAGCTTGCAGTAAAAATGATGCAAAGCCAGGGCTTTGAAGTATCTGCAGTTGCGATCAAGACTCCATTTTGTGATTTTGATTGTGGAAGAGGATGCGGTTTTGAAATTAGGGAAAGAGCAGATACGCTCGGTGTCAACCTGAAGACTGTTTACCTTGGAGATGAATACATTGAGATGTTAAAGAACCCAAAACATGGATTTGGATCGGGTATGAACCCATGCATTGACTGCAGATCAATGATGTTCAAGGCTGCAAAAAAACACATGGATGAGATCGGAGCTGATTTTATCATTTCAGGAGAAGTATTGGGACAAAGACCGATGAGTCAACATGGGCCAGCACTGAAAACCATAGAAAAAGAATCAGAGTTGGAAGGATACATAGTAAGGCCACTGTCTGGTGCGCTGTTGCCAAAAACAATACCTGAAGAAAATGGTTTGATCAAAAGAGAAAACTTGGGTATGGTTCGGGGCCGCACAAGAAGAATGCAATTGCAAATGGCACAGGAATATGGAATTGAGAATCCTCCAAATGCAGGAGGAGGTTGTCTTCTTACAGATCCTGCATTTGCAATACGAGCAAAAGATCTTTTTGCACACATTGATAACCCAACAACAAACGATATTGACTTACTAAAAATAGGAAGGCACTTTCGTCTTGATAAAACAACAAAACTAATTGTGGGGCGAAATCAGGACGAGAACAACATGATTAAAGCTCTGGCATTGCCAAATGATATTGTGTTTTATGCAAAAGATCATGTTGGACCAAACGCACTTTTGCGTGGTGACAATGTTGAAAACCACAAACAAATCTCTGCCGCGATAACATTGCGCTATTCCGATGCTCCAAAAGAAACTTCGGGAACCGTAATAGCTGAAAAAGCCAACGACAAATCGGACATCTCGGTAATCAGAGCAGAAGAATCTGAATATCTCCAGTACAGGGTTTAGGAACAAAAATTACGCACTATTTTACATTTGATGCGAAAGACTTTTTGAGGGTGTAGATCGCATTCATTATAGATGCAAAAACAGGAAAGCCCAACATACCTAAAGGCAATTACGATTCGTGACCCAAGTGACATTCATTCAATAAAAGACGACATGAAAAAAAACATGATACTCATACTACGGGTTACTCCGCTTGCACAAAAAGACGTAGAGCAACTACGAAAGCTAGTTGAGGAATTGTATAGTCTGGCAAAAAGCCATGATGCTGACATTGCAAGATTGGGCGAAGAAAGAATCATAGTTACACCACCAGGCGTTAAAATCTGGAAACCAGAATACGATCTAAAATAAAATATTAAAACAAAACGAATCATTCCTACGTCTACTTAATATCAAAACAACATCAAATGTTGTAAAATTGAGAAAATCTGTTTTATTGTTTACCTTGCTGTCAATCCTAACGCTTACATCTGGAGCACAACTAGCAGCTGCACAAAGCTCTGATAACAAGGAAAAAATGAACATAATTCAGAACTGCGAAAAAATTTATCCGGAATTACAAAAATTAGGAAACATCAAATTTCGTGAAAGGTATCAGTACTTTGATAGTTTTAGAGACTGTATCGTACTGTATAACGATTCTAGGTGGGATTCTACAGACTCAGATCGTATAGATCGACTAGTTTTACTCTTGGAAAAACCAATACAAACCAAAATCATACGAGATCGCTTCAATGATACTCCAAGCATTCCTCCATGGATAAAAGATGACGCAAAACGATGGGAGGAAGGAGATGAAAAAGACAACGTTTTTTCATATGGTATAAGGTACATGATGAATTCTAAAATAATAAAATCTGCAAACGCGTTAGACTACAAAAATTGTTCGTCTGGAAGCATTTGCTTGTCTCAGAATGATTTTGTGAAATACTCAATTAAAAACAGCGGTAATAACGATACAATCATTCTGACACACACATTTGGTGATGAATTCAACAACATCATACCTGTGATCTCAGAAGAATCTTCAAAAAACAGTAAATCTGTTACAAATTTTCAAATAAACAAAACAACGGGACTTGTGAAACACGACAAGAAATGTTGTATTCAATATCCGTTTGTACATCAAATTCCTATGGCTCTGGGAACAAAACTCAACCAAGAACATTCATCTGAGGTGGTAAGTGAGGTGATTTTTTCATTCAAGGATTACAAAAGACCCTCGTTTGTCGCAAAAGAAAAGACAGGGAAATACCTGGAAATCGTAGACAAAGAAACAGGAATAGTCTTTTTTTCAAAATATCAGGACAAAACAAAACCATTGCAGACAGTACAACTTGTTGACACTAATATTCTCAAAAAAGACACAACAATCCGATACAATGATATGAAAATTCCATTTTGGTTTAAAAACACCGTTAAATGGTGGACAGAAGGAAAAATTTCAGATTCTGAATACGTTTCAGGAATATCGTATCTGCTAAAAAATGATATTTTGCGTATCTGATAAGCTCAAAACAGCCTAACTGCTTCTTGGACCTGTGGGTAGTGTGCAGGAACTCTAAACATTCTGCGAACGGTCATCGCAAGATTTTCACATTTCCTTCTTTCGCCGTGATTTACAAGAACTCTTCTTAGCTTTGGCCTTAGTTTGTGGATAAATGAGAGCAGCTGATTATAGTCGCTGTGACCGCTAAATCCGTCAAGCTTTATCATTGAACAGTTGATGTTTACGACCTCCACCTTTCCGTCTTTTCCCAAGAGCGATACTTGTTTTGCGCCATCTAATACTCTGCGTCCAAGCGTTCCATTTACCTGATATGAGACAAAAATTATTTTGTTCTTGCTTCCCGGCGCAATGTTTTTGAAATATTCTAGGACGGGACCACCCTCCAGCATACCTGACGTTGCAAGTATGATACACGGCGTACCTTCCCGCAGCGGCTCTTCTCTTGCGTCAGAGTGTTCTATGTTAGTAAAGTATTCTGAATCAAACGGATTGTCATCAGTCTCAAGAATTTTCTGCCTAAGCTCACGTGCTAGATATTCTGGGTATGCCTCATGAATTGCGGTCGCTTCTGATATCATGCCCTCCATAAACACAGGCGCTTCCATCATTTGGCCTGCCTTCATGTAATGATCAATTACCATCATTATTTCCTGCGCGCGTCCAACTGCTGGAATGGGGATAAGCACCTTGCCGCCGTCGACAAGCGCATTATTGACTGCGTTAATGAATGCAGATTCGACTTCTTGCCTTGTCGGCTGAATGTCTTCTTTTGCACCATACGTACTTTCAATTAGCAGAGTTTCAACTCGTGGATAGTTCCATGAGGCACTTTCAAACAAAATACTTTTTCCAAACTTTATGTCTCCAGTGTATACAAAATTATGATCACCATTACCAATATGGAAATGACACGTTGCTGATCCTAAAATATGCCCTGCATTTGAAAAGACAAGTTTGATGTCAGGCGAAATATCTGTTACGGTTCCATATGGAATTGTAATTGCTTGCTTCATAATTTGCTTGACGTCTCTTTCTGCATACAATGCGGCTCGCCCCTGTGCAGCAGCTACCTTTACTGCATCCAACTGAATCAAATTCATCATCGGCAGTGTTGGCTCTGTGCAGTAGATCGGCCCTTTATATCCATACTTACAGAGAACTGGCAAGAATCCTGTATGATCCAAGTGCGCATGACCTATGACAATTGCATCAATCTCGTCCAACGTGACATTTGCCCAGTCAAGTCGTGGAAATGCCTCCATCGGGCTCCTAGCTCCTGGGTTGATGCCACAATCAATCAAAATTTTACTCTCAGGAGTAGTCAGTATCATGCTTGATCTTCCTACCTGGCCAAAGCCACCAAGGGTTAACAACGAAACTTCGGATTTTTGGGCTAGGCGAGGGCGGAATATGCTTTCACCAATCTGCTTGAGATGCTTTGCCCTGTCTGACGCGGAAACCTTGAGATTGTAGTTTATTGCCTGAATTGTGCTTGACGGAACCGTCGTTGCCTTTCTTACCCGTATTCTCCAACCCATGCTTTCTGTCAACTGTGGGCTGTTAAAGCTAGGATTATTGTACAGTAACCACGGTCGTTTTACCTCTATTGAGACCTCACCAGTGGTGGTGTCAAAAAAGGCACCCTGAAGCTCTGCTTCCTTAGGCAAAGCTTTTGCAATTACCTGTCTTGCCTCGTCCTCCGGCTTTCTGATGGATTCCTCGGTTCTTACTACGATTCTTTTTTTAATCACATTGACTAGATCAGAAATAATCTCGTTGTGCTCCATCAAGTATAGTGGAGATTTTGTGTATAGTGCAATCCTTGGCCCCTCGTAGTCGATTTTACTTACTTTGGCCTCTTTTGGAATACTTTGCAGTATGGTTGCCATTACATTCTGGGTTGTTGATTGTGTATCCTTTTCCTGTTGTTTTTTTTGCATGAAATCACTATAGTGCGATTATTGCTTTCTTTTGCTCTTTTGTCAAAAGACGGAATCCATCTTTGTCGATAACTGCGACATTGATGCCGTCGCCAGTTCCGATATTTCTTACGATTGCTGCCTTTACAGCACGTAACGCTATGACCTTGGCCTGTTCAGTTGTAAGATTGTCCTTGTACTCTTCTTCCAATAGACCGTATGCCACAGGAGACCCGCTGCCGGTGGTTACGTATTTCTTCTCCTCAACTGAGCCGAACATGTCTATATTTAGAAGTGCGGGACCGTTTTTGTCATATCCGCCAATCAAAATGTCTGCAATAAACGGATAGCCTCTGTTCTGATGGAACAAGAGCGAACAGAGTCTTGCAAGGGATTTGATTGGAATGTTCTCGTTCTTTTGGACTCGGTGTATGGCTGCATGATAGCGTAAGACGTCTGTTATGTTTTGTGCATCAGCGACACCGCCTGCTAATGTCAAACCTGCGTGTTTTGCCAGTTGCTGGATTTTCATGGTGTTGTTGTTGGCAATGAAATAGCCTGCGCTTGCACGCATGTCTGCGCAAAGGATTACTCCATCAGTAGCCTTGATACCTACAGTGGTAGTTCCGTGTAAAATCTTCTCTTCTACATTAGTTGACAAATAAAATGCTCCTAGATGTTCTGGAATGGCTTTGACCCTTTTAAATAACTTATTGTTGGAGGGAGGTTGATAAGGAGTGAAACTATCAACAATTTGTGCTCAACTCCGCCTCTCACACAATGGAGCTACCACGGCTAATTGTGATCGGTGACAAAAACCTCGGAAATATAGGGAAATTTCTACATTCCTTAAATGAGCCAAAAAAGGTCTCTGTAATTTCCGGCAGGCACGTTAAAAAAATAATTCAAAACAAATTTCAAAAATCCTTACTCAAGACCGGAATCAAAAGCGTCTGGCATGATGCCAATAACAACGATGAGACGTCAATAGACAAAATTCAGAATGACGTCAAAAAAGACAAAAGCGACCTAATCATTGGAATGGGCGGCGGCAGATCAGTGGACATTGCAAAAATGATCTCATTTAATCTGGAAAAGCCGTTTGTCAGCGTACCTACCGCCGCATCACACGATGGAATCGCAAGTCCTTTTGTCTCCATACGTGGCGACAAACCGCATTCTGTTGTGGCAACCGCACCGCTTGGTGTTTTTGTTGATATTGACGTGATTAAAAGGGCGCCAAAGAAACTCTTGGCAAGTGGATGCGGCGATCTGATTGCAAAAATCACCGCAGTCAGGGACTGGGAAATCGGGAGAGACAAAACAGGAGAATATTTTGGAAGATATTCTGCAAACCTTGCATCCATGAGTGCAAAAATCCTTCTAGAGGCATCAGAAAAGAGAAAAGTCCCAGACATAAGAGAAATAGTTGAGGCGTTGATCAGTGCAGGAGTTGCGTCGTGTATTGCGGGAAGCAGCAGACCGTGCTCTGGAGCAGAGCATCTCTTCTCACACGCGCTAGATAAGCTTGCCCCTGGAATAGGACTTCATGGGGAGAAATGTGGAATTGGTGCAATCATGATGGCAAAACTGCAAGGACAAGATTGGAAAAAAATAACAAAGACTTTGAAAAACGTCGGTGCGCCTACCACCGCAAAGGAAATCGGCCTGACACAAAACCTGCTTACAAAGGCACTTGTTATTGCACAGTCGCTAAGACCTGAAAGGTACACAATTCTAAAGGAAATTCACATGACTGAAAAAACGGCCTTAGATCTTGCAAAAAGCACTAACGTGCTGTGATTAAGCTGCCTTGGTCTCTTTTGCTTCGGAAGATTTTGCCTCTGCCTTTTTGTTGGCATAGCTTTCAATAAAGTTGATCTTCTCTAGGCTTGGCACGAACTTGAATATGTCGATCTGAGCAAAGTGTTTGATCACTCGCAAACCTTCTGCACCAAAAATTTCTTCAGGTATTGTGACATCAAGTGTTTTGCCGTTTAATTTTGAAACTATCTTTGAATCTTCAACTGGCAGGTGTCTCTTTAGAATCGCAGCAATCTTGTCTTCGTCAGTCTCAAGCGATTTGATGTTGTTCACATCATAGGTGATTGTCTTGCCCGCAAATCTGTGGTTAAAGTCAACTTGGACTCGACCAGATCCGATGAATCTGACAATTCCAACCTTTTGGTCTACCTCTATTGTATCTCCTACTGTTACCTTTTCTGCATCCTCGCCAAGCTTTCTAAGCGGGATCATTCTTACCTTTCCTGGATCACGATCGCCAAATCCCTTGTCAGGAGTGACATCTACTGTGAGTTTGTCGCCTGCCTTGGCATTTGCCAGCGCGTCGTCTAATCCTTTGATTACCCACGATTCTCCAACAGAAACAAGTTTTGGCTGGTACTTGGCATTTTCTTCAAAAATGGAGTGCTTTTTTGCCTCTTCTGCTATTGTTGTTTCAAAAACCTCGTTTGAGTCTTTTACTTTTGCAGTATAATCGATTAGAACAAGTGAACCTTTAGTGAAAGTCAACGCGATCCGTCATCGGATTTCCTTATATTAAGTTAAGGCGAGCTAAAGCGGTTTTAGTTTTTCTTCAGCTACTCTAAGTGCATCTGGATTAGTTTTGTAACCCATCATGTCAAGTGTGGATGAAATGGAAGATATGGTTCTCATGACATGGTACTTGTTTACCTCTCCCATGCAACCGACTCTGAACACCTTGCCTTTCAGATTTCCAAATCCTCCTGCCACTAGCACACGGAATTTTTCTGCAAGTGTGTTTCTGAATTTTTTATCTTCTAATCCTTCCAAGTAATTCAGTGCGACGACAACTGTCGAACGGTCAGCTTCTTTTGCAAAAGGAGTAAGTCCAATTGCGCTGAGCCCTGAGTATAATGCTTGAGAGCAAATTCTGTGGCGTCTGATTCGTGCATCCAGTCCTTCTTCTAAAATCATGCTCAATGCCTCTCTGTATGCATACAATAATGGCAGCGCTGGAGTAAACGGAGTGTGTTTTGCCTCTTCGTAGTATTTGAAATACCTTGATAAATTAAAGTACATTGTATTTGGGGGATTTTCCATCATGTATTTTTTTGCTCTCTTGTTTACTACGATTGGTGAAATTCCAGGTGGTGCGGCAAATGCTTTTTGTGCGCCAGTCATGCAAACATCAATTCCCCACTTGTCAACATACAGTTCCTCCCCCCCTACAATTGAGACACCGTCAACAACATAGTAAGAGTCGTTGCGTGCAGTAAGATCTTTTATTCTATCCAGATATTTTATCATGGTTCCTGTGGAAGTTTCATTCCATACGCAATAGAAAGCCTTGACATCCTTGTTATTGTCAAATGCAGCCTTTACATCGTCAAAGGTAGCGTTTTGTCCAGGCGTTGTCTCTAATTTTACTACGTTTGCCCCAGCCCACTCTAGCATCTGGGCAAGCCTGCCGCTGAATTCTCCGTTGACGGGAATTATTACCTTGTCTCCTTTTTTGATTAAGTTTATGACACTTGCCTCAACGGCACCAGTGCCGGAAGCAGATAGACAAACTGCCTCACCGTCTGTCTGAAACACTTTTTTTGTTTTCTCTACCGCGTCTTCATATAATTCAACAAAATCGTCACTTCTATGATTTATCATTGGAGTAATCATTGAACGCATCACTCTTTCTGGTACATTTGTTGGACCGGGTAACATGACTAAATATTCCAAATAATTTCGCCTGAAAGGATGTTTTAGTGGCTTTATTTATAATTAAAGATTGGTTAGTCTATTTTTGGCGTTGATCTTTAACAATACTTTTTGGGTGCCTTTTGGTACCAATTCCGCCCAATCCTGATCTTCCTTGATTCTGACTCGAATGTCTGTACCAGACAAAATTTCTCTTTGCTTTAGCGGAACTGAAATTACCCTGACTCCGCGTTTGCCAAAGAGCGTATGCGTAAATTCATCATTTGAAAACACCACATCGTATCTTGGAACTATCTCATCTACTCGATATGTCCACCTTTCGTGGTCATCTACATCTGGAATGTAGTAGATCCTCACTTTTTTTAATGTAGCATCATCAAGGGACGATTCTATCATTTCTCTTCTTTCGTCTGCAGTAAACGGATTTCTTTTTTCATTGGATTTGTTGGAGCTTCCTATTCCGATTAGTAATTCATCTACGTTTGATAGTGCAAATTTGACTGCATCCAAATGGCCAATATGAAACGGTTGAAACCTTCCTATTAAGAGGCCAATCACATTTTCTATTTTTTCTAATTTACATAAAAACTATCATAAGCAGTTAAGCTAGAGCAAATTCATGGAGATTTTGAAAATTGACGGCTCACACGGGGAAAGTGGAGGACAAATCCTCCGCAGCGCAGTAACATTATCGTCAATAACAGGAAGACCAATACAAATTGAAAACATTCGCAAAAACCGCAAGATACCTGGACTGAGAGCGCAACACCTATCAGCTGTAAAACTGCTTGCAAAACTCTGCAATGCCAAAGTGGAAGGGCTGCACATCGGATCTTCAACTATAGCATTTCATCCAAATCAACTACAGGACATGTCTTTACAGGAAAATGTCGGTACAGCTGGTAGCATCTCTTTGATTTTACAAGTATTGATACCTGCAGTTGCACTTGCAAGGAGGAAATTAGAACTATCTATAATTGGAGGAACAGACGTGCTTTGGAGCCCCACCGGTGATTATACAAAACATGTGCTAGGAGAGGCGTTCTCAAGAATAGGAATTAATTTTTCAATGAAAATAAAAAAGCGCGGATATTATCCAAAGGGGGGCGGAATAGTTGACGTTCTGGTACACCCATCAAAAAAACTAAATCCAATATTTCTTACAAAGCAAAATACAAAGGACGCAAAAGTACTATGCTCTCATTCTGGAATATATGACGTTGAGTCATTTGTGGATGATGTAAATAACACTCTGAAAAAAAATGGGTTTTCAGCGCAATCTCAAATTAATGAACAGCCCGCTCAAAATCAGGGTGCATCACTAGTTGTTTTCAGTCAGGATTCCACATCGATCAATGGCGCAGACGAATTGCTGGATTTTAAAAATAAAGACATCTTTGGCAAAAAATGCCAAAACAGTTTTCTTGAATCTAATCTTGGGGTTGACACCAACTTATCTGACATGCTGGTAGTACCGCTAAGCCTGATAAATGAAACGTCTGTTTTTACAGTAAGAGAAATTTCAGAACACCTGCAAACAAATCTTTACATCACGTCAAAAATTACCGGATGCAAGTACGGTGTAGGTAAAATTGATAACGGCTATGAAATAAGAATTCAAGGAAACTCAGACTCCAGCATCCAATAATGAGGCCATAAATAAAACCGCGACAGAAAGGCCCACAGTTACTTGGCCGACGATTATTATCTTTGTGCGTAGCTTTGTGATTTGAGAATCAGATAGCTGTTTTGACATTATTTTCTGTTCCACCTCCTTTCTAATTATTCTGACATGAACTCCAAACGCCACTAGCAAACCTATAACAAAAATTATTTTGATGACTAAAAGCATGCCATAACTGGTTGAAAATAAAAAATCCGGCCTAATCAGCATCTGGTGCGCATTAAATATTCCAGTTGCAATCATAATTACCAGTGATGGAATTGCGACTCGGTTGAACTTCCTTCCAACCTTTATCATAATTTGCAGCCTGTCCTCTACTGATGAGGACATTGTCTTTAGGACTGGAGCAAAAACCATTGCAATAAACAAAGAGCCCCCAACCCAAATAGCAGAAGCTACCAAATGAATCCACGTGATGATAGCTTGTTCAATTGCCATCACTCATGATGAATCTGTGTACAAATATTATCTATTTGACCTGAACAACATTTTTTAGTTGTAGTATTTTGGTACAAATGATTGTTCATTCAAGGAAAGGGCATAATTTATGTCGCAATAGCGGGGCTTTTAGCTATGCTTGGGGGAATCACTTGGTATGCAAGTCTTGACAACCCACAGCTTGGCATGGCAGAAATTCAACTGACCAATGTCAAAGTTGTAAACACAAATACCGTTGACAACCGAGTTACCCTAGAAGTCAGTTTTCTAATCAAAAATCCGAGCGAAAAAACATTCACAGTATCAAACATAGATTACGAGTTATTTGCAAATGGCAAACCTGTTGGAAAAGGCTCATACTCAACTGAGGACATTGCTCTTCCAGGACGAGCCGCATTCTATCCTGGCTCGCAAATTGAATTGCCAACAAACCTCAACTTGATACTCTCTGACAGCAATACCGATGAATACAATTCAATAATCAATGGTCAGGATCTAAAGTTTAGCGCAAAGGGTAAAATGGTTGTTGAATCGGCTTGGAGCCTAGTAGAAAGGGATTTTGACACCTCACAGTAAACAGAACGCAAAAACTTGTGGTGATTATTTAGTGGGCCGAGAGAGATTCGAACTCTCGATCACCGCCGTGTCGAGGCGGTATCCTAACCAGCTAGACTACCGGCCCAATGAAGTACAGAACCTGGTGCCTACATTATTAATCTTTAAACGGGAAGGAGCAAACTAGATTAAAATGAGCGACAAGTTTTCAAACCAAGAAAAATCCGGCCTATACAAGGCAATTTACACAAGGAGAGATGTTCGCTCCCACTTTAACTCAAAACCAATAGGCGACGAAATCTTGACACGAATCCTAAATGCCGCGCATCGTGCTCCATCTGTGGGATTTTCCCAACCGTGGAACTTTATTCTGATAAGAGACTCTCAAACAAAAGCAAAGGTAAAACAATCATTTGAAGAGGAAAAAAGCAGATCTACAAACCAAGTCGATGATTCAAAAAAAGAAAAATACACCTCGCTAAAACTGGAAGGAATTTTAGAATCAGACGTAAACATTTGCATCACTTATGATCCAACAAGATTTGGGCCATTTGTGATCGGAAGATCAAGCATACCGGAAACCGGAATCTATAGCGTATGCTGTGCAGTGCAGAACCTCTGGCTTGCCGCAAGATCAGAAGAGATAGGGGTGGGCTGGGTCAGCATTCTGTCCAATGATACGCTAAAAAAAGCACTAGATCTGCCTGATCACATTGTCCCCGTGGCGTACCTGTGCTTGGGACATGTGGAGGAATTTGCAGAAAAGCCTGATCTGGAAGCTGCAAAATGGCTGCCCCGATTAGAGCTAAAAGACGTTGTATATTTTGAGAAATGGGGGCAAACTCAAAACACGCCCATTTGGAGCCAAATACACGAGCTAATTAGGACAAACCTTGATTACGCTTTTAAATAATCACTCTGCAGTTTCTGGCTGGGCTTGTAGCGCAGAGTCAATTATGACGCGAAACATGGATAGCGCGGCAGCCTCCTAAGTTGCAGGTCGAGGGATCGAAGCCCTCCAAGCCCGTCCAATTTTTTTCAAAATATTATTTTAATTTAAATACAGAATGGTCAACAAGAGAGCGTGAAAACTGTAGTAATTTCCGGCAGCCCAAGAAAAACCGCAAATACCCAAATCATGATGAAATTTGTTTACGATTATGCCAAATCAAAGAACCAGGACATAAAATTCATTAATTTGTCAGAGGGTGGAATCGACTATTTCAGTGGATCAAATGAAAATTATAGCCAAACAACACTGCAAGCTGCCAAAGATATAATGGATGCAGACGTGTGGATTATAGGCACGCCGATTTATAATTCGTTTTTCAGTGCGGCACTAAAAAATCTCTTTGAGTTTGTCAATTACAAAAGCACGGCGGGAAAAACTGCAGGTCTTGCAATCCTTGCGTCCGGAAACATTGGCTTTATCGATGTTCAAACACTACTGACACAGCTAATGAGCTACTTTAGGGTAGTCACAAACCCAAAGGCCGTCTTCATGACTGTCGATGCAATAAAGGATGGCCAAATTGGAGAAAATGAAAAAACAAAACTAAAAGAACTGGTTGATGAAACTATGCTTCTTGCATCTAGGCAAAAGTAGAGCTTTTGTCAAGATACACCACTTTGAATATCTTGACAGTATAGTCGCCCTCAAAGATTTTAGTAACTACGTCATTTGTTACGTCTCTTACCCTGAACTTGTATTCGTATGAGCCGTCCTTTTTGACATCAGTTTGGGCAAAATGAACTGCCTCGCCATTTTTGTAAATCTGAATTATTACCGGATACTCCTCTACAGGACTTGCTATTTTTCCTTCAACAAAACCCCATGGTAATTTGTTTTCTTTTGGTGCATGAAAAGGCACGATTGTTTTTTCAAGTCCAATTGATGAGTTAATTGGAGTTATTGTTGTCTGAGTATCTACTGTTTCTGCAGATGAAGTAGAGATTGCCGAAAGAATTGCAATCATTGCAAAACTTGCAAATACTGTTTTGTTTAGAAACATTAGGAATAATCATGAAATAGTCAAATATTAACATGACGTATCAATTACACGTGTTAATGAACCAAGACATTCTAAATGACGGATGTGTGTGCAAATGCCACTTTGGTGGTGCAGTAAGTTGTCCTGGATGCAAACGAAATCACAAATCGAGTATATGCAAGCACTGTCAGTAGCTTATTTCTTCGTGCCCTTTTCTTTTGATGCAAGAACTTTGAGATTTGCAAGTTCTGCTTTGAGCGCCTCAATTTGAACTAGGGTTTCTAGACTTGCGATCTGCTGCTTTAATCGATCAATTTCGCCATCTTTGAGCTTTACAGTATCGTGTAATTCGTTTAACTGAGCTGTAAATGTGGTCTTGGCCGTGTTTAATTCGTCATATGTCGCTGTCTTTGCTTGTGCTGTTTGCGATCTGTGTTCTATGCTAGGTGAGCTTTTTTTTTCCTCATGACCATGTTTGTGGGCATAGTCAGCACTTTTTTGTGCAGCCCAACAAATTCCTACCAAAAACCACGTTACAATTGATGATACTAGTAGCAGTTGGTGTAGCGCGGCAGGCATTACAAAGTAAAGCCATGTCAAAATTGAAGCAAAAATAGCAACAACAACCGTGGCTAGATGGTTGCCCAGATAACCCATGTCTATGCGGAGACCATGTCGAATATAACAGTAATGCTTGATTTTGGAATTTGATAATAAAAGAAAAGATAAGCGAAGTTTATTCGTCTTTTTCTTGACTTGCAGCGGATTCCAGTTGTGGGATCTCTGATTGTAAAATTTTAATTTTTGTCAATAGTTCGTTTCTGAGATCTCTTGCAACTCTTCGTACTGTAGGTCGTGGAACGCCAAGCTCATCAACCACTTTGGAGTAAATGTCTTGTTTGTCAGTTAGCCCCTTTTCAAGATAAGAATTGATTGCTTGTTTAATGACGGTGCTTTGATTTGTGCGATTCACAATCTGTAATTTTTTCCGTTCTATATAAGACTATAACTTTTTCAAACAAACATTAGAGCTGTATTTTACTTCAAAAAATTCTTATACCATTTAATATTCCAAACTTGATTTTAATTGTAAAATAAATATTCTATAACTTGGTACCAAATTAAAAAACGCATCAAAACAAAACTTTGTAATAATTACAATCTTGCTTGAATTACTTAGCTAAAAATAGTAAGACTCTTATGATAAAGACGGAGCCTGTCATTGTTTGGCAAAGGTAACAATAGAAACCAGATTTGGAAAAATTGTATTTAAACTATTACCTGAAATTGCTCCGGAAACCGTTAGAAACTTTGCAAAGCTTGCCGGCTCTGGATTTTATGATGGGACGCTATTCCATAGAGTTATTCCTGGCTTTATGATTCAGGGGGGGGATCCGAATACCAAAAAGCCAGACAAAGGTAGGTGGGGACAAGGTGGCCCTGGCTACACGGTCAAAGCCGAATTCAATTCCCGCTCACATTTACGTGGAATAGTGTCGATGGCAAGAGCAACGGATCCAAACAGCGCAGGCTCGCAGTTCTTTATAGTTACCACCGACAGCACGTTTTTAGACAGACAGTATACCGTGTTTGGGGAGGTAATTGAGGGAATGAGTGTGGCAGATGCCATAGTCAATCAGCCACGTGATAGAAACGACTGTCCGCTCCAGGACATACAGATGTCAAAGGTAACGATGTCAGAATAATAAAAATGAAAAAAATCATACTTGGAATCATACTTGGCGTATTATTTTCATCAGTAGGCACTGTATTTGCGCAACAAGCAACAATTGGCAACCCTCCAACACAGATAGTAAAAATCACAATAGACGAGGATGGATCTGCCCATGTTATTCATGTGGTGGAACCGAGCATACAGCCACAACAAGTAACTGTCATTCAGAACAATTTTACTAATTTGCAAATTAAAGAGGAGAACGGCTACATACCTCAGTATGGGGAGGTAAGCGGAAATGTAAAGAGCTTCATGCTGTTC
Organism: Candidatus Nitrosotenuis chungbukensis; assembly: GCF_000685395.1. GTDB lineage: Archaea > Thermoproteota > Nitrososphaeria > Nitrososphaerales > Nitrosopumilaceae > Nitrosotenuis > Nitrosotenuis chungbukensis. The sequence goes on from NZ_AVSQ01000009.1 coordinate 56,647, forward strand.
CCAACAGACAAAAGAACTCTCATCGAATATGATCTGAAAAACGTAGTGAAGCTAAAAGATGGAATGTGGAGATGGGACTATGTGTATCTTGCAGAGACCAAGTTCTATCTTCCAGAAGATGCTAATCTAATATTTACAAATGAAACCCCAATCAACCTTGCCGAGAAAAGGGGAGTCAACTGTCACGGTTGCCAAGTAAAACTAGAATATGAGTTGGGCCAGACAGAAATTGTAAAGCAGGTTCAATGGCAAGACAAAAAATTCGACGTCAGAATCATAACACTGGCCGATATCTCGTCATTCAAATTTGATCAACCAAACAAAAAAATCACATTTGATGTAAACGATGAAAACAAGTACGTTACATTGATCATACCACTCGAATTGCTTTGGAATCCTTACCAAGTGCTACTTAATGGAAATACCACACTGGATAATGAATTTTATTCGGACGGCAAAACCATGTGGCTTGGCATAAAGCCTGACAAAGTAGGTACCGTAGAAATAATTGGCGTTTCTGCAGTGCCCGAATTTCCTCTAGTGTCACTTTTGATATTTGGCTCCGCAATGGTTGTTGCCGTAAGATACAAGAACAAATTTAGTCTCCGCTAGAACCACAGGAACAGAACCCATACTCATCGATTCTTACATTGCAGAGGGGGCATTTTTCCCCGTAATCGACCTCCCACGGCTCCTTACCAAACAACTTGAAATGATCGTCAATTTCTTCCGGTACGATTCGCTTTTTTGCCAATAATCCAATATGGTAAAAAAAGGTATAATAGCATTCAATAACAAAAAATCAAATTTGTGAATTTATTAATAGAAATGACCTGATCAATCTATGAGGTGTGACTGTGGATGTCATTGCATAAGGTGCAAGAGCACAAACCTTGAGTCATTCCAAGTGGGAAATGTAGAACCTGATGGGTATTTTGACATGCATCACACCTGTAAAGAATGTAATACGCATTTTGATCATCTGGATGGCACTGTTTTTGCCAAATGTGATATCTGCAAACACGATTAGCTGATAATTTGGGGTTCCTTGAAATAGTAGGTTTTATTTTCCTGCGAGTTTTTCTCAAGTTCCTTATGAAATGCCATTCTTGATAGTGCTTTTGATACATCAAGGGGGCTTGCGATCCAACCGTATTCTCTTAGGTGCTCTACTGTCTCTGAAACTGTTCTCGGTTTTGCAAAGAACAGATCTCTTTCTAACAGTTCAATCTTACTTGGCACCTCATCCTGGTCTATGGGGGTTGGCGGTGAAAATTCTGGTTCATGCACTTCGGCGTCATTTAGTATCTTAAGGTAATCCAAATTTGCTTGATATGCCTGCGTTATTTCTCTTGGCGGCTCTAGCGAAACGACCTCATCGCTGATAATTCTGGCCCTGCCTTCTCCAAGCCTGCTTGTAAGGTCAGAAATCACTTGGCCTATTGTTTCATTATCTATGTAAAAGTCTCTAGATTCAACTTCTACCTCGTTTTCACCGAATTTGAGCCTAATTTTTGCCATTTGTATTAAAAACGACAAATTTTCATTTATTCTACTAGCTCTAAGTAGCTTTAAGATTGGATCAAAAATTTTACACATCTTATCGGAAATTTTTTGTCCCTGTTATAGAAAAACAAATTTTTGATCAATAGGCATGGGTAAAAAAGCACTTGCCGTCATTCTGGTTATAACAGGCATTGCCGTATTTGGATATACTCAATACGCGTCAGCTTCTCAAATTAGCGTTGCAATAACTAGCAGCAAACTAATTGAAAAAACTGACAAGGGCTCATTGTACAATCTGGAGCTGGAATTCAAAAATCCGTCACTATTGATGCTTAATGCAGGAAAAACTGATTTTACGTTATCAACTGAGGACAAAACGCTGGGAGGAGGAACCTTGGATCCGTTCATGCTTCCAGCTATGGGAAAGATTACAACAAATGGTATGTTTTTAAAAGATCAGAGCACCGATTCTAAGAATCCACAGGTAAAGATCTCTGGAACCACAAAATACCAGTTGCTGTTTGCCACACTTGATGTGCCGTTTACATACTATCCGACACAGGACCAAACTAGAGAATTTATACAAGACTCTTAATTTTTCCAATTAATGCTTACTGTTTTTGGATCAACTGCGTTAGACACCATACGAACCCCAAACAAGGTTCTCAAGGATGTCTTGGGCGGTGCGGCGACTTTTGCCGGAATCTCTGCCAGTTTCTTTGTGGACACTGGATTAATCGCCGTGGTTGGAAGCGACTTTCCAAAAAAATACCACAACACACTTGCAAAATATCTTGATCTGCGGGGATTTGTTATTCAAAAAGGAAAAACGTTTCGTTATGACGGCAGCTATGATCAAACCCTCAGTACTAGAACAACGAATAAGACTGAGTTGAATGTTCTTGGTACGTTCAAACCCGAGGTTCCTGAGTCATATAAAAAATCGGAATTTGTATACCTTGCAAACAATGATCCTGATCAAAATTCATCACTGATACGGGAATTTGACAACCTAAAATTCTCAATGTGTGATACTATAGAATTTTGGATTTCAACAAAACGCAATTCTGTCATAAAAATGATAAAGAATGTAGATGCCGTTGTGATTAATGACGAGGAGGCAAAACTCCTCACAAAAGAACACAATTTGATCAAATGCGCAAAAAAGATGATGAGCTGGGGCGCAAAATACATAATCATCAAAAAGGGGGAGCATGGCTCGCTTCTCTTTTTTGATGACGTTATTTTTCCATCCGTCGCATTTTCGCTTGAAGATATTGTAGATCCAACTGGAGCTGGCGACTCGTTTGCAGGCGCAATGATTGGGTATTTGGCAAGCAAAAAAAGCACAAATCTTTCTGACATAAAAAAATCCGTAATCTATGGAAATGTGATGGGATCGTTTGCAGTAGAAAGATTTGGCCTAGATGGACTACTTTGTACGAACAAGAAAAAAATCGAAGCTAGGATACAACAATACCAAAAAATGATCGACTTCTGAAAGGTTATAGACAACAGATCCAAAAAGCAAACCATGGATAAACTAGAATCTCTCTTCTCACTCCAAAAAGGACTTTCGGAAATGATGAACCTTGATAGATACCCAAAAGACACCGAGGGAAAAATATCTGCACTATGTACTGCAATAATTCACGAAGCTACCGAGTTGCAGCGCACAACAAATTGGAAGTGGTGGAAAAAACCGACTCCGTTTGATATAGCAGACGCAAAAGAAGAACTAATTGACATCTGGCATTTTGTAGTACAGGCATCACTTGAGCTAAATTTGACACCTGATGACATACTAGACGAGTACAAAAGAAAAAATGAAATTAACCGAAACAGACAGAAAAACGGATACTAGATTTTAGATAATCCTGTCCAGTCTGGTTTCCCCAATTCTGTCCACAAGTGTTATTTGTTTTTGAAATTTTTCCACGTCTTTTCTTGAAACAGTAAGAAATGGGCTTGGACTGTGCGAGTTTACTATTCTACTGTCATCGTCAATACCGTACTTGTATAATGACACCAATGCATGACCTGTCTTGTGACCCGAGACTTCTTTTCCGCAAACAATCAGAGTTTGAAGATTTGGGTTTTTGATAATGTTACGGATCAACTCGTCAATTCCCTTGTTTTCGGAAAGCAATCTTCCAGATATGGCAATTTTTCCCATCAAATCAGAATTTGATATTTCCTTCAAGAGTTCCATGCTTGACAAAGTACACACGGCAATCGTTGACTCGCTGTTTCCAAGAAAAACCTCCTCATGTATTGGAAATATTATTTTGCAAACTTCTCCTGCGATATTTAATAGCGGATTCAAGTCAGTACGCTGCGGATTGTTCTGGCAGTTAGTCTCAAATTGTCTTCTGTGACCATTGGCTGTACGGGCAGGGAAAGGACACTGCGCGCAGCCCAGTCCGTAACTGGCAGATTTAGCTTTTTACCATAGTATGGTGTCTTGTGGACAGGCGTGGAATAATAAATTGCAGCACCAATCCCATTTGAATTCAAATCCTTCATTATCCTGCCTCTTAATCTTGTGGCAACAGTGTAAAGATACCAGTTTACCTCCTCATACTTTCTTTTTTGTGGAAGGATTAGATCCAAACCTGAAAGCAGATCTGTGAGAATTTTTGCATTTGTCTTCCGCTTGAGCAAAAATTTTGGTAACTTTTTCATCTGTACTTTGGCAATTGCCGCATTGATCTCCGGCAGCCTAAAATTCAGGCCAAGTATCCTCGTATCGTATCCGTGAACCATTCCGTGATTTCTTATCATGAGAAGCTTTTCCCGCAGACTTTTGTTGCTTGTAACTATGACTCCGCCCTCACCCGAAGTCATTACCTTTGCTGCATACAGACTAAAACAACCAAGCTCAGAAAACGTGCCAGTTTGCTTTCCTTTGTAGCTTGATCCCATAGATTGAGCTGCATCCTCAATTATGCGCAAACTGTGCTTTCTCGCAATCTCGGAAATCTCATCCATGTATGCGACATTGCCGTACAGGTGAACTGGGATTATGACCTTTGATTTTTTTGTTATCTTTTTTTCCAAATCTGTTGGATCCATGGTGTAATTGTCGCGTCTAATATCAACAAAGATTGGCTTTGCGCCAACTGATACGACTGCATTTGCAGTTGCAACAAATGTGAAGGAAGGCAAAAGGACCTCGTCGCCACTTTTTATATCAAGTGCGTATAGCGCTGCCTGTAATGCAGCTGTGCCTGAATTTACTGCTATTGCATACTTTGATTTTACAAAGGAAGATGCCAATTTTTCAAACTCTTGAACGTTTTTTCCGCCAAGATTTGCAGCAGAGGTAAGCGCACCTTTTTTCAGAACTGACACAACTTCGGAAATCTCTTCCTTTCCAATAATCGGAATATTTACTGGAATCGTCATGGCTTGCTTTTCCAAATAACTCTAATAAACTTGGTTAATTTTTATAGCTAGTACTCAGAGTTGTGACATTAATGAAAGTAGATTACTTGCGTGAAAACGAAACAGGCTACAAAGTGTTTTTGTACATTTTCTATACTTGTTCATTTTTGATGCTATCAATCACAGCGTACGGGGTTTATGCGATGTTACAAGAATGGAGTGCACATGGAACATACGTGATGGGCGAAGTCTTGGTAAAAACCGAATTCCCATTTCCGCATTTTGCCAAACTCACAACCTGGTTGTTCTTCTCTACAATTATCGGCTGGTACTGCTGTTCGCGAATAGGCTGGAAAAGAACAGTGAGGCTTTACACGTGGAAGATGGCACTACTGCAGCTAATGCTTCTAGGATTTACTGTAATCTGTCTTTATGAAGTCTTGTACAACTTTATGGTGCTAAACGCGCAAGTTACCGCCGGAATCAAGGATGGAAACGTGCCAGACATTGACGCACTCACAATCGCATATCCTGATCCGTCAAGACCCTGGAATCTCATTTTTGCAACAAAGATGTTCCTTGCAGGATTTTTGATCAGTGCCCATGCGTTCTATCTTAGCACAAAACCAAGAAAGTCAATTGACGACATAAACCCGTAAATCCAAACTCGGAAAATGTTTTAAACATATGTGAGAAAAGTCAAGCATATGTCAGTAAAACCAATTCCGGATGGTTATGGTACAGTTACGCCTACCATAACGGTACATGAGGCAGCAAAGGCAATTGAGTTTTATAAAAAAGCATTTGACGCACAAGAAATTTTTCGATTTCCAAGCCCTGATGGAAAAACAATAATGCATGCAGAAATTAAAATTGGAAATTCAATTGTAATGCTAAATGATGAGTTTCCACAAATGAACTGCCGTTCTCCACAATCAATAGGTGGTACAGGCTCATCTATTTTTCTGTACGTCAATGATGCTGATGCAACATTTAACAAAGCGATTTCTGCTGGGGCAAAACCACTCGTGCCGTTAATGGATGCATTCTGGGGAGACAGATTTGGCTCAATTCAGGATCCTTTCGGACATGTTTGGAGCATTGCAACTCACAAAAAGGACATGACTCCTGAGGAAATAAAGACGGCCCAAGAAGCGTTCAAAAACACATGCCAATAATCTACGATTTTTCATAACGTCCAGTCATTAGCTTTATAGGGTTACAAGTAAAAGTTGAACCAAATTGGATGTTACAACAAAGATAGATCTTGTCGCAAGGCCGCCAACTGAGGAAATAGTAACAAAAGAAGAACTGACAAATCTTTTTGAAACAAATTCAAAACCAAAGCACTACATTGGGCTTGAGATTTCCGGGTTTCTCCACCTAGGCAGCCTGATCAGTACGGGGTTTAAGATTAATGACTTTATCAAAGCAGGCGTACAATGTAATGTCTTTTTGGCCGATTGGCACACGTTAATCAACGATAAGCTTGGCGGAAACTGGGAAACAATCTCCAAAGTTTCAAAGTATTATGAGGATGCATTCAAAACAGTATGCCCAGGCGTTGGAATAATCCGTGGAACCGAACTATACAACTCTACAAAAGAATACTGGAAAGACCTAGTTCAATTCACAAAACACATGTCACTTGCAAGAACCATGAGAACGCTTACCATAATGGGAAGATCTGAAAGCGAGGAAAAAATAGACCTGGCAAAGCTTCTCTATCCGCCGATGCAGGCAGTGGACATTCATTCCATGGAAATTGATATTGCGCATGCGGGAATGGATCAGAGAAAAATCCACATGCTTGTTAGAGAAATTTTTCCAAAAATGAAGTGGAAGGTTCCAGTCGCGGTACACCACAGCCTGCTTCCGGGGTTGCTAGAGCCGGTACCAGACGATGATTTAGGATCAAAAATGAGCAAATCAAAGCCGGGATCAGGAATTTTCATTCATGATTCTGATGAGGAAATAGGAAACAAAATAAAAAAGGCTTGGTGCGATGTTGCACAGATATCAAACAATCCAATTCTACAAATTGTAAAGAATGTGATTTTCCACGAATTCAACGAAATCTATATCGCACGGCCACAAAAATTCGGAGGAAACGTAACGTATGGTAATTATCCTCAACTCGAAGCAGACTTTGCCGCAGGAAAACTGCATCCGTCTGACCTAAAACAAACAGTTGCAGATCACTTGATAAAAATAATTGCCCCAATTCGTGACAAGATTGCGCTGGATCCGGAGCTATACTCCACAATAAAAAACAGTGTTTAGCTTTGCAGATTATATTTCGATGTGTAGCCACGTGGATTAATCATTAAATTCTTAAAGTTATAGGTTGACGAGTTGCCAATTATCACAGTACTGATCATGCCAAGCTTGTCTGCATGCTCTTCCATGTTTTCAAGATCTGTCATGACTATTGTCTGGGATTCACGGAACGCTCCTTTTATTATTGCAACCGGAGTGTCTGGTTTGCGATATTTCAGCAGGAGCTTTCTTGTGTCTTGCAGCTGATGAATTCTTTTTTTGCTTGATGGATTGTATATTACAATTACATAGTCGCCTTGCGCTGCAGCCTCTACTCTTTTCGTTATTATCTCCCATGGAACCAAAAGATCGCTCATTGACACAACTGCAAAATCCGTCATGAGTGGCGAGCCGACCAGAGATGCGCACGAGTTAAGAGCGGATACGCCTGGAATGATTTCCACCTGCAACCCTGTTTTCGGATCCCATCCTGCCTCTGCTAATGTCTCGTAAATCAGCCCTGCCATGCCGTAGATTCCGGGATCTCCGCTTGATACTAGCGAGACTATCTTTCCCTCCTGTGCCAAATCTATGCACTGTTTGGCGCGCTCTACCTCTTGGGTCATTGCGTATCTGTAGATGTCTTTTCCCTTGATGAGATCCTCAACCAAAGTCACGTACGTATCGTATCCGACTATGGTATCGCTTTCCTCAATTACCTCTTTTGCGCGAAATGTCATGTGGTCGTGACTTCCTGGTCCGACACCAACAATGTAGAGTTTTCCTGCCAAGCGATTCTAGTCTTCTGTAAGATAATTTATCCTTTGTTTTGGAATTTAGCTGGGGGGTTCTATTAGCGGACAGTTTACAATATGGTCGCTGCTTAACGGTCTTGCAAGCTGAACAGTTATCATTTTTTCTGATTTTTTACTGTTAATATCAGAAACAGTTTCAAGAATTCCTGCATAGATAGGATCATTCCACTCCACTATGGATACTCGGCAAACTGGCACGTAGCTTCCTTCTTCTAAAGTTGATGACATAACACTTGCTTGATATCCCAAAGGCCCAGGTCCCTTGACTCCATTTTTAAACTGGTACATTTCTGAGACGATCGAATTTGACAATGCGTTTGCAAGCTTTGGTACATTAGGTACTCCCAAAAGATTTGCAGGTCCCATCGGAGTTGCATCTGTTATGATATAGTATGTGGTCCTGCCGTCAGCCCCCCATCCTCTATGTGCAACAAAAGTTACTTTTTTTGTCTCGTTACTGACTGAAAGGACCTGTCCTTTGTCAAATGATGATTCATCTGTTATGCTGGTGCTGTTTCTTAGCTGCATCTGTCCTCCAGGCCACAATATGTGTGGCATATTGATCACCACATTTGTTTTTACCAGTTTTACTCTGCTTTCTTTTTCTGCCTTTAGAATTGCCTCTGCAGAGTTTAGAACCTGTGCCTTTTGTCCCTGCTTCCACGATACGGTTACTAGGGAATGAAGCGGGCTGTACGAATCAGGCTGGGAAGGACTGCTTGAGAATACTTCGTTTTGATAGCCATGCAGGCCTTCTCCTTTGATACCGTTTGTGAACGAGTAAACCGTACTCTGTGCAGAAGATGATATCTTTGCAAGTCTTGGAGAAAATTCTACTGACCAATTTTGCTTGCCCGTTATTTTGTCACCAAATGTCTTGTTGCTCGAATCTGTAATGATATAGGAAACAGGTCCGCCTGCAAAAAATCCGGAATGCATTGGAATGATTACTGGAACGTGCGGCTTTGGAAGCGTAAATGACTGCTGTTTTGGCTCTATCTTCTGTACTTCCATCTGTTTTGGCTCGCCCCTTATCCACCCATCCACGCTTGCAGTAACGGTAAATGGCACTTTGCTCCTAAATCCAAGTGCTGCGCCGGTAAAGTCAAGCGAATCTGCCTTTGCTGGTGGCCCTATAATCGAAATCCCGTAGATGGTATTCCCATCAACGCTCCATGTTGCCTGCCCATTTACGTCCCGCTTGTCAAGATCATGCAGTACTATGATTTCAACTGGCACACTCGATGTGTATGTTACAGAGCCATGGTACAGACTTTTCTGGTTTGCAGATAAGAGCAGTGCAAATTGAAATCCTTCCTGTCCTATTCCGGGATCGTCAAACGAATCAAGTGTCTTTGTAAACTGGATCTTTGTTTGAGGTACTGCTATTGCGAGCTGGTCAATGATGGACAACGATACTGCAACTGTTGAAATTATTAAAACTGCAAAAGCGATTATAATCTTATTCACGAATGATCCAGTTTCTTAAACATCTTTAAGTTTTTCAATGATTGTTTGCAAGATTGAACTCGTCATGCAGTGCTTTTACTACGGATTCACAGTCGTTATCCTTTACGACAAATGCCAAATTTAGCTCGGACGAACCTTGTGCAATCATGATCACGTTTACCTTGTTTCTTGCAGCAGCTCCAAACACTTTGGAGGCAACGCCTACCATTCCACGCATTCCAGAGCCGATTAGAGCTATTATGGCAACGTCTATTGTAACGTCAATTTTCTTTATGACCTTGCCAAGAAGGTTCATCTCAAGCGTGTTTACTGCCCTGTCAAGATCATTTTTCTTTACTACGATTGAAATGCTTGATTCTGAGGGGCTCTGAGAAATCATCATGATGTTTACACCTGCCTTTGCCAAAAGTGAAAATATTGTAGCTGCAGTACCGGGCGCGCCAACCATGCTTCCGCCTCTGACGTCGATTAATCCGTTGTGTCGTATGGCACTAACGCACTTGACTGTCCTGTTTGTCGCCTCATCAGGCGTGGCAGTAACTAGGGTTCCCGGGTTTTCCACATTGAAGGTGTTTCGGATTCGCATTGGGATTTTCTTTGACAGGAGAGGCTCAAACGAGCGGGGATGGATCTGTTTTGCGCCGAAAAGTGCCATCTCCATTGCCTCTACATATGAGACCTCCGGTATCACCTTTGCATTTTTGACCAGTTTTGGATCAGCACTCATCAGCCCGTCAACGTCGCTCATCAGCCAAACCTCGTCTGCCTTGATACACGATGCGATTATGGTTGCAGTATAGTCTGATCCGCCCCTGCCAAAAGTCGTGATATGTCCGTGCTGATCCGCACCAGCAAAGCCGCCTATCACCGGAATGGCTTTCTTTCCAAGAAGTGGCTCCAAAGTCTTTGAGACCCTTAGTCTTGTTGTATCCATCAGTGGCTTTGATGAGCCAAAATTAGAATCAGTTACAATTCCTACATCCTTTCCTGTAAGAGTGACTGATTTTTCTTTTAGATCAGACAATGCATGTGAAACAATTTCAATTGAGAGCCTTTCCCCGAACGATATTAGATAGTCAAGCGATCTGGGAGTGACCTCACCTAACAGTATCATTCCATGGAGCAAGCCCTCCAGCTCCGACAGACTGGAGTCAAGTTTTTCAAAAAGCTTTTTCCTTATCTTTTGGCTTAAAACAGAATCCTTTGCTAGCTGTTTGTGCTCTTTTATTATTTTGAGCATCAGAGAATTCGCAGAATCCTTGTTTCCCTTTTGTATGAATTCTGATATGTCAAGCAGCTGGTCAGTTACATCGTTTACTGCAGAGCAGACCACTATGACTTGATTTTTTCTGGAGAGTGAATGTATAAACCTGGCAACACTCCTGATGTTTTTTGCAGTAGAAATCGAGGTTCCGCCGAACTTTACTACTAATCTCAAACTAGATGTCATTTGGATCTAAACCTTAAATGCTTTTAACTTTCGACTCGCGGCGCTAGGTAAAAATGAATTCGTCCCATGTTTGCCACCTTGAACTCTATACGCAACGGCTTGGCAGATGAATACTCACAAACAATCGAGCCTGAGGCTGTGCCCACTGCCTTTACTATTGGGTTTAGGTATTCGAGGCTGTAAGTGCCTATGCTTTCCTCTTTTACTGAAATTTCAGACAGCTCATCCTGCTGCTTTTGGAGTGATATCAGCACTTCGCCAGAATCGCCCTTGCCTGAAAATTCTGATTTTGTGGCATTTGTCTTTATTGTCAGATAATCGGAAACAACTTGGACATCTCCAAGAATTTTATCAAACAGGCCAGTTGCCAAACTAATTCTAGTGTCATATGGGATCTTTGGCAGTGGGGTATCTGTTGCAGAGCTCTCAATTAATCTCATCTTGTACTGTTTGTTTTTCCCAATTGATATCAACAACATATTGTCCGAAAGACTGATCTCAATTGCCTCCGTCTTGTCTGATCTTTTGATTAATTTTGAGAACTCGTCGATTCTTACACCAAATTTTATGTCGCCGTCACATTCGTATTTTTCAAAGGCAGAGTTTGGCCAAGAAATGTCGATTAGCGCAACGTGTGACGGATCCATTCCTCTAAATGAAATTCCTTCCGCGGTAGCTTCAAAGGTTGCCTCTTCTACCAGTGTAGAAATTGCTGAAAGTATTGCTTTCCATTCATCTGATCCGCTTGTTTTAGCTGAAAACACCAAAGCTAAATGAAATGTCTTAAAGCTTCCAGTTAAACGTTATGCGTAGTTACGCCAAGTATGGTTGCATTGTATGCAACGATAAAATTGCGTGGTAGGCTCATCTGCACTTCTTGTTTGCAACATCCACCAGACAGCTTCTGTGTGGCCGCATTTTTCACAATCTATTGTAATCGTAGGCAAAGTTTGCTTGGTATCGTTTTCATCCAAAATTGTCAGTTCTGATTTTTGTTCCTGTGATTTCTTTTTTGTGTCTTGCTTGGCTTCGTTTTCAGCATGACCGCATTTCTGACAAGTTCCTTTTTTTAGTCGTATGCCACACTTGGGGCAAAATTGCATCTAAACACCCTTGAATTTTGAATGAATAAGTTGTTTCATTTGTCCCGCAAACTCGATTGCCGAATCAGTAGCCTTTACTATTTCCTTAATTGGACTGCTCTTTGCATTTACGCGCATCCAGTACTCGTTTGTGAGTGGATGTCTGAGAATTACCCCTGCAAAGTCAACTTGGTGATCCTTTAACAACTCGTGCTGTACTATGTACAAAGTACCAATGTCCGATCCCTTTAGCGAGATACTTGTCTCCTTTGTGGATGACTTTATTATTTGGGCATTCATTCTATCGGAAAACCACTTATTGCGGATATAAATCATCGTGCATTATGGGAAGCGAAAATACACTTTCAGACATAAGCCTGACTCCTGACAAGGAGGAATACTCACAAAATGACGAGATCACAATTGGAGTCAAATTTTCAATCCAGGGCGGACTCAGGGACGCATTTAATGAAAAAAACTGGACAGAGTCTTACAACAAATATGATAACCTATTCAAGCTAAAATACGGAATAAAGCTGGCCTCAGGCGGATTTAGAAAGCATGAGCTAAAGTCAATTGACACATACAGAAAAGCCTCGTTTTTTTGGACACGCAATCCTAAACTGGTAAACCCGATGAAGGAAAAAAGAGTCTGGGTCCAAGTTGCAAAAAACTTTGAGCCAATCATAAGACTGACAGAGGACGAAGTACGACAGGAATTATTTGACTTTGAAGAAAAACTTACCTTTAAGGCATCAGAACTTGGATCGGGAAAACACAAAATTGGTGCCGAAGTATTTGCTTCTTGGCAAAAGCATCACTATACAGAACCTGACAATGTCAAATCAAACGCACAGGAAATTGAAATAAAAATCAATTAAGGATTATAAAACAGGAGAAATCGACAAAACCAATGGCAAAATATGATGGACTTTTGGGCCAGCCTGTACTCGAAGTGGAAGAACCCGATTCAGAGGGCGGGATTACTTTGATTTTCAAGGACAATAGATTTCTGTTTGTCAAACTGGTGGATGGAAAGATAGATACAATCTCTATTCCAGAATAAATTCAATTTTTTTATTGTCAGTCTTTGTGTTTTAGGTATTTTTCATACATGGATACCGCCATTTCCTGCACATCTGATTGGACGGAGCCAGGCCTTTCATTTCTTAGCTTTTCGATTGCGTCCTTTGCTGTCATTTTTTGGTACTTGATCAAATAACTTGCCAAAATAGTCCCAGTCCTTCCAATTCCAGCAGCACAGTGTACCATTACCGGTTCTTTGTTTTTGATTCGCTCATCGATATAATCAACTGCACTATCAATTTTTTCAAGATCCGGTGCGGTTAGGTCTTCGGTTGGAACGTGTAAGTATTCTATTTCGTCTAGCCATGAATTGGGTAGACTTTCTTCCGTCATTGTTACAATTGACTTGACACCCTGATTTCTAATCCAGTTCATTTCCTCAAAGCTTGTCGGCATTCCGCAGCCTGCCAGCTTGTTTTCTATAAGCCATGAAAAGTTTGTGGGTCTCTTTGTTATTTTGCCATGGATTTTGCGCCAAAGATTTCCCGGCTTGCTCATTTGATACGTATGGTATTTTTGGCATATTTAGACAATGAGATCTGTTTATATTACAAATTGCTGTAATAGTGTAGTTTTGACCAGAGAGGCTATTCTTTATGAAAAGTTACCTGATGATAAGGTAAAGTGTACTGCATGTGCTAGATACTGTGAGATCAAAGATTCCCAGATAGGCCTTTGCGGGGTTAGGGGAAACGTCGGCGGCAAGCTTGAGCTCTTTGTCTATGGCAAAGTAATTGTAGGAAACGTCGACCCAATTGAAAAAAAACCGGTAATCCACTATCGACCCGGAACTAAGATATTCTCAATAGCAACGACTGGCTGTAATTGGCTTTGCAAGTACTGCCAAAACTACGACATTTCCCAGCGAAGAAAAATAGAGGGAACCGATATGACACCAGAACAGGTGGCAGAATCTGCCGTATCTTGTGGTGCGGATGGAATTGCATATACGTACAACGAGCCCTCAATTTTCATCGAGTTTGCACGTGACTGCGGCATTGCCGCAAGAAAAAGAGGGCTGTTTAACGTCTTTGTCTCAAATGGCTATGATACTCCCCAGAGTGTAAAAATGATGGGAGAATTTTTGGACTGCATCACAGTTGACTTTAAGGGAAGCGCAGAACCTGAATTTACAAGAAAATACATTGGAGTCCCAGACCCAAAACCAATCTTTGACTCTCTCTTAGAAATTAGGGATACGACAAAAATTCATGTCGAGATAACGGATCTAATTGTGCCGCAGGTCGGCGACAGTTTGGAACATGCAAAAAAATTATCCAAATTTATCTACGATGAGTTTGGGCCGGAAATGCCGATTCATTTCCTGAGATTTCATCCGGACTACAAGATGATGGAATTTCCCTCAACCCCAATCGAAACTTTGGAAAAACATTACGAAATTGCAAAAAAAGAGGGACTGCAATACGTGTATTTGGGAAACGTCCCAGGACACAAATACGAGCACACATACTGCCCAGAGTGTAAAAATATTGCAGTCGGGCGATACGGGTTTGACATTACACAGTGGAATTTAGATGATCATAACAGGTGCAAGTTTTGCTCAAAGCAAATCCCGATCATTGGGCCGCTGGACAAAAAATACAAAAGAAACAGATTTCAGTTTGTAGTCTAAAACGCGACTGCGCGAACAGGGGATCCTGTCGCGCCTTGAAGCTTCAATGGTAACGCGATTATCCCAAAATGTGTCTTTTTTATTCTGTCAAGGTTGCAGAGGTTCTCCAAAATCAAGACGTCTGATTTTAATAGTATCTTGTGAGCTGAAAAAGATGCATTTGAGCCAATGTCGATACTTGGCGAATCAATCCCAACAAGGCTTATTTTCTTCAAAGACAGGTATCTTGCAGCAGACTCTGTTATGCCCGGATTTTTCTCAAAAAAGTCCTTTCTTTCCAAGTTATCGTTCCACCCAGTGTGGAAAATGGCCGCAGATTTTGCAGGAATAGAGCCATGCTTGCTTTCAAACTCAATAATATCCCTTTTTGTGATTTTATAATTTGGTGTTCCCTTGACTCTGATCAGAATTGCGTTGCACACAAATCTCTCAGGACTAATTTGGTGAATTTTTCTTCCATTTTTTATAAAGTGATATGGAGCATCGACATGGGTTCCAGTGTGGGTGCTCAAAAAAAGCATCTCTAGATTGTACTTTTCCTTTTTGATTTCAGCCCATGGCATAAAGTGGGGTCTTGGCGATCCTGGGAAACTAGGGATGTCTTGCGAAATGGTCAGCGTAAGATCTATTGGTTTCACAAAAAATCTAGAATCCAAGTTCTATTTGATGATGATCAAAGATATTAAATAACACCCATTCAAAATACTTCTACGTTGCCAACCGCATTCATACTTTTGAACTCTGATCTGGGTTCGGACCAAGAAATTATCGTGAAGCTAAAGGAGATTCTCGCAGTCGAAAAGGGCATCAAGTTTGAGGTTCAAGGAGTCTATGGAATCTACGATATTGTAGTCAAAATAGAAGCAGACAACCCAGACCACCTAAGAAGCATTATCACAAATAAGATAAGAAAAATCGAAAAAGTCCAGTCCACTCTTACCATGATGGTAATCGAAGAACAAGAAGGCCTATAGCTTCTTTATCGCGTCAACCGTTTTTAGAATATCCGTTTCTGTGTTAAAAAAATGCGGTGCCGCACGCACGATTTTTGTGTCTGATATTTCCCTTACTGCCAAGACGATGCCGCGTTTTTCCAGCTGTTCTACTACTTCTTGCGGTAATTTTTTGCCTATGGAAAACGGTACAATGCTGGTCCTTCTTTCCTGATCTTCTGGACCATACAGAGTTACATCTGGAATTTTCGCAATTTCATCTCTGAACAAGTTTGCAAGACTGATGACTTTTTTCCTAATGTTGTCTAGTCCCAAATGCAACAAATATGAAACAGACGTTTCCAACCCGATAACTGCAGGGTAATTTCTAAACCCTGCCTGAAATTTATCGGGAATGTCCTTGTATGCTATTTTGTCATTGTCGTATATCATTGCCGATTCTCCTCCTATCTGGGTTGGCTCTAGCAAATTGGCAGAGTCTTTTTTGCAGTAAAATATCCCAATACCCATTGGGCCGCAGAGCCACTTGTAACCATTAAAGGCCATAAAGCTGCACTTCGTTCTACTAAAATCATAATCGCCAATGCAGCCAACCGTTTGAGCTGCATCTAAAAAGTATGGGATGTTTTTCTCTTCTAGGATTTTACCGATTTGCTCAACTGGCATGATTGCCCCAGTATTGTACAATGCATGACTCAATGAAACTAGCCTTGTATTTTCGTCTAGCAGTTTTTCAAATTCAGAAATCTCGAAAAACCCATTTGTGTCATTAGATACGCTGCGTAACTCGACTGACTTGGCGAGGCGTAACCACGGATAATAATTAGAATGATGCTCATGAGTGGTGCCTCTAATTACGATGTTGGAATTTTTTGGAAAAGACAGTCCGCCTGCAACCGTATTGATTCCTTCTGTGGTACTCTGGGTCAAAATCACTTCTTCCGGTCTGCATCGTATCAGCTTGGAAATGGTTTGCCTTAGCTGATTGTATCTTTCTGCAAGATTGACTCCAAAATCAATCGAATCTGGCCCTGATTCATTATACTGTATGATAAAGTCAGTCATAGCCTTGATGCTTTTTAGGGGAAGTAGAGACGAAGACGCATTGTTCAGATAGATCTTGTTTGAGCCGATAAACGCGCCATATGTGTCCAGATCGAAATTCATTATTATATCTCACATGAAACTATCTGCTGTTGGATAAAAATCATCAGGCAAATATCATGAAAGATATTCAAAAGGTGATTTCTTCTGAAAGTCTCAACTCCATATCGTTTGACGACGCAATAACAAAGACGTATTTTTTTCATAAACTGATTTCCTCAATAGATATTCCGACAATTTATCTTGATTTTGATCTGTTGTACAGCGGGTATGTTGCGGCAAACATTTTGCCACAGTCTGACGATATCCGACTTTTCCAGCCAACAGAGCAGACGTGGAGCAAACTGCTCGTACAAATACTAGATGAGATATCAAAAGAACAACATATTGTAATAATTGATTCGCTAAACGGCTTTTACAACATATTTACGAATGAAAAAGACGCCGGCAGGCTGATCAACAGCTTTATCATGCTTCTAGTCAGTATTGGGCAAAAAACAAAATCTATTGTTCTAGTTGGAAGTCTTGCTAAATTCAAAAAGGACGAGGGCTGGGTTTTGTTAGCTATTGGACGCCATGTAATTGAAGCCAACAAAATGAATCGGCTAGTTTTGCAAAAACAAAACTCGGAGCTTTATCTTACCTTATTGGATCAAAACAACTCAAAAAAGTCCACTCTAAAATTATCTGATCTTGATTTGTTTTAGTATGATTTTCAAAAACCAAAAACTAGCGATCAGAATTTTATAACAGCGTTAAAAATTGCCTAACGCCGTTATAATTCGAACTTTTTAGGGAAATTATATTAAGATCTAAAATCAAGTTAATTTGAAATAAAATGCCAGTAGCAATTTTACCAGACATTGGTGAACAAATGTGCATCGGATGCGCACTATGCGTTGAAATCTGCACAACATTGGGACCAGATGTACTCAGAGTAAAACCAGTCGAAGGCTGGAAAAGAGGAAAGGCATTCGTCTTTTACCCAGAAAGATGCATCTCCGACGGAGCATGCATTGGAGTTTGCCCAACAAAAGCAATCTTCTGGATGAGACCAATGGACTTCACCGTAGGTCAACCAGTTCCTCTGTACAAGAACTCAGTCTTCGTTAAGGGCTGGACTGAACTCATCGATTAAGTTCAGTCATCATAATTTCTTTTTAATTTCTATGTGCTGGTGGAAACTAGGTTTTTGATATGGATTCTGTAACCAAGTCTTGTACTGTAGATTTTCCAAAAACCCACGTCTTTGATTTTTGTCCAATATAGAAAACCCCCAAAATAGTTCACTGATTTATCCAAAAAATAATGTCAGTTTACGGCAAATACAAGGCCATCACTCCAATAGGCTTGGTGCGCATGATTCCATTTGGCAGATGTTCTGTGAGTGGATAAAATTTGAAGTAGGAAATATCAAAAAAATATTTCCTACTTTTAAAAAAGAAAAAGATTAGGCTACTGCCGATGTAGACGTTGGGGCGACTCGAACTTTTCGAACTGCCTCTACTAGGTCGTTCTGTGTGATCTTGATTTCTTTGACTGACTTTTTCTCACTGCTGACATATCTTCTTAGTGCAGCAAATGCAGCCCTATCGCATACTGCGGCAATCTCTGCCCCGCTGTATCCGTTTGTCATTTCTACGATCTTTGCCAAGTCAACGTTTGATTCAAGTGGTTTTTTCTTTGTGTGAATCTCAAAGATGTGCTTTCGTCCTTTTTCGTCTGGTTTTGGAACCTCGATTATCCTGTCAAATCTTCCAGGTCTTAACAAGGCAGAATCTACCATGTCTAACCTGTTTGTCGCACCAATCACCAGTACGTCGTTTAACTCTTCAAGGCCATCGATTTCTGTGAGTATTTGTGATACTACATTTTCTGAAACGTGCGAAGAATCCATTCCACTTCTTGTTGGAATGAGCGCATCTATCTCATCGAAGAATATGATGCATGGCGCAGCCTGCCTTGCTTTTCTGAATATCTCTCGTACTCCCTTCTCTGACTCGCCAACCCACTTTGATAGCAGCTCAGGCCCCTTTACGCTGATAAAGTTAGATTCGGTCATCTTTGCAATTGCCTTTGCGATCAGGGTTTTTCCAGTACCTGGTGGACCATGTAGGAGAATTCCCTTTGGCGCTGCAACGTCGACATATTCTAGTGCCTCTTTGTGCTTTAGTGGCCACTCGATTGCCTCGTGTAACTCTTCTTTGAGCGACTCTAATCCACCTACGTCATCCCATGTTACGTTTGGCACCTCTACTAGGACCTCTCTTAGCGCGGATGGCTTTACCTCTTTGAGAGCTTCTTTAAAGTCGTCAGACGTTATCTTGATTTTCTGCAGTATTTCAGCTGAAATCTTGTCCTGTGCAAGGTCGATTTCTGGCAAAATTTTTCGAAGCGATCTGATTGCAGCTTCTTTTGCCAATACCTCAAGATCCGCTCCGACAAATCCATGCGTTACCTTTGCAATTTGTTGTAGGTTTACGTTCTCCTCAACTGGCATTCCACGGGTATGGATGTTTAGAATTTCCAGCCTTCCTTCCTCGTCTGGAATTCCTATCTCAATTTCCCTGTCAAATCGTCCTGGCCTTCTAAGTGCCGGGTCAATTGAGTCTGGCCTGTTTGTTGCGGCAATCACTACAACTTTGCCCCTTGATTTCATCCCGTCCATCAGTGTCAAAAGCTGGGAAACGATTCTTTTTTCTACCTCGCCTGATACCTCGTCACGCTTTGGCGCAATGGAGTCGATTTCGTCGATAAATATTATGCTTGGAGTGTTTTCTTCTGCCTGCTTGAACACATCACGTAGTCTTTCCTCGCTTTCTCCATAGTATTTTCCAAAGATTTCAGGGCCGGAAATTGAAGTAAAGTGCGCGTTTGTCTCGCCTGCAACTGCCTTTGCAAGAAGGGTTTTTCCCGTGCCCGGAGGTCCGTACAAAAGGACACCTTTTGGAGCCTCGATTCCTAGCTTTTCGAAGAGCTCAGGATGTCGCATTGGCAACTCTACCATTTCTCTAATCTTTATGACCTCTTTTCTTAGTCCGCCCAGATCGTCATATGTTATCCTTGGTACGGAATTGTCAACTGCCTTTGTCATGGAGCCTAGCTTGAATGTGGTATCCTCAGTTACAATTACCGGCTTTGCGGGTGTGGTTGCAGTTACAACAAGCTGAGTTTTTCCACCAAGCTGTGTATTTACTATGATGGTATCGCCAGTTGTAAAGACATGTCCCTCATACAAAGAAGACATGTATTCCTGTAGCCCTTCAATCGATATTTTCTCAATTGGGGACAAGACAACCTGTTCTGCCTCTGCGGCGTTTACACCTTTGACTGAAACCTTTTCGCCGATTCCTGCGCCAATATTGTGCCTTGTCAAGCCGTCAATTCTGATAATCCCAGTACCAAAATCATCGCCCGAGCTTGGCCAGATTTTCACATGGGTCTTCTTGTTTGCCATGAGCTCTACGATTTGGCCTGCCTGCCACTTGTTGTCCTTTACTACTTTGGGATCGATTACAGCTATTCCCTTTCCAACATGTCGTTGGGAAATCTCATCAATTTTTAATATTATTTCACTCATTTTCATCACCAAAAAAATTAGAGGTTTAGTTAACCTCCACTGTTTTGCCCTTTGGCTTTTGCTCCTTTAGCTTAAAGACCATCTCCAAGATCCCATTTGTATATGTGGCCTTTACCGAGTCCTCATCTACCTCATGCCTTATCGGTGCATTGCCGTGGTACTTTTTCTCACCGTGTTCTGCATCAATGTGTACTGTTTTGCCCTCAACTACAACGCTGATGTCTTTCTTCTCGACACCTGGCATTTCCGCAATCAGTTTGAGGGTTTTTTCCTTTTCGTCAATAATCGCATCGATTAGTGGCTCCCTGGATTCTGAGCTTGGGAGTAACCCGGGCTTTACATTTCCATATTCTTTTATCACAGGCTTGCCGTCTTGTCCAACGGTCATTGAATAACCGTAATAGAATGGACCAAAAGTCGTGCTACCTGATTTTCCAGATTCCTCAAAGACATTGTCTAGATCCATAAAGGAGCTGGACATTTTCTTGAAGATTCTGTCAAATTCGTCGTCGAATAACACTGTCATATTCACCTAGGGTATGTAATATACATGACATTATTTAAAGATTATGTAATTTCTTAGATAAAATTACATAAGACTAATAAATCTGACACCACATAAAGTTCTTGTGAGAACAACCATTGCTTCCGTGCCAGAAGCGGTAAGGGAGATCATAACTAAGAATCGCTCAATTTATGACTGCATGAAAATGGACGTCATTAACTATACTGCGCTTGCAGTCAAAATCCAGCCAGATGTTGAACGCCAGATTGGCAATCCTGTGAATCTCAATACTATCGTGGTTGCGATAAAGCGCTACGCTGATTCATTTTTAGAAAAAGACGAAATCAAGACAGAGTCCATACTGAAAAACGCTAGGCTTTCTTTGACTGATGGAATACTGAACATACGATTCTCAACAAACGAGCTTGATGCAAACGAGGCGGCATCCCTTATGAACAAGTTTTCAGAGATGGACTCCGATTACGAGTTCTTTAGACTGGCTGATTCGTTTAGGGTCCTAACCGAGGATCTAGTTGATGTCAGAAAACTCTTCGAGTCATTCCCACACGAAAAGGAGCTGTTTAGTACGGGACTTGCAAAAATCAAAATCAGAATATCGCAGGAGCAAAATCGCTCCGACGTGGTATCGTATGTTGCAGAACTACTCCACAGCAACGGAATCGAGCTTGAAAATGCATTTTTTTCCCAAGACGACATAGTGTTGGTCCTAAAGGAAGAGGATGCATCAAAGGCATATGAAATTTTGAGAACAGAAATTTCTAGATGAGCTTATACACCAGATAATTCGGCTTTAGAGATCTCAAGGTAAACCTTGTCGCCTACTGATATGCCAAGATCCTTGTATTCCCGCATGTCTACCTTGAGTGATGTAAGGCCGCTTTGTCCCCCAAATGCCCCTCCAGATAACATCTTGTTTAGGTTTTTCATCATGTCGTCCATGTTTGTAAATCCCATCACTCCTCCACCAAATGGAGACTGGAGCGGCTGATTGCTTTCCTTAAAATCCTTGGTTAGCGACAATGACAGTATGACATATGGCGCGCCGTCTGGTGCTGCGTCAATTCTGACCACGACATATTCTTTCTTCATGAGTATGTAATTTCATGTGCAATATTTATGCGCTTCAGCACCTAGATAGCAAAAATTATAGGAAAAGTTGATGAATTTAGTGAATCAACCGTTATATCGATTGATCTGGAAGAATAAAGATGACAAACAAGCGTATCTTGGTCTTAGGCGGCGGGTTTGCCGGAATAGACTGCACAAGAGCACTTGAATCTCATTTTAAAAAGGACAAGGAGGCCGAAATTACGCTAGTTTCTGAGGACAATTTTCTGCTTTTTACGCCCATGCTGCCGCAGGTGGCATCAGGAATGATTGAAACCCGACACATTGTAATGCCGATAAGGCAGCTTTGCAAAAAGGCAAGATTTTACGAGGGCAAAGTCAAAAACATAGACCCGTATGGAAAACGGGTCACCCTATACGGGACTAATGAAAAGAGGGGAATTTCCCTAGGTTATGATTATTTGATAGTGGCGCTGGGAAGTCAGACGAATTTCTTTGGAAACAAGAGTGTTGAAATTTATGCATACACAATGAAGACACTCAACGACGCAGTCGTATTGCGAAACAGGGTGATAGACATGCTGGAGCAGGCTGAAAATGAAAATGATCCTATCTTGCGACAGAGCTTGCTGACATTTGTCATAGTTGGTGGCGGATTTGCAGGAATTGAGACTGCTGGGGAACTGCTTGACTTTGTACACGATACAAAAAAACACTATCCGCATATTCATGAAAATGAAATCAAGGTGATTATCCTAGAGGCCATGCCTGCCATACTTCCTGGATTTAGCGAAAGACTTGCGCAGTTTACAAAGGACAAGATGATTCAGCGCGGAATCGAAATCATGCTGAACACTTTGGTTGTAAACTTTGATGGCTCCGAGGTAATAATAAAGGACGCAGTTGATCCAACAAAAACTCCTGTCAAGGACAAAACATTATCATCAATACAAACAAAGACACTCGTCTGGACTGCTGGTGTTACACCGGTTGATACCATCAAGAACTCGGTATTCAAGACTGAGAGGGGTAGAATAATTGTTAACGAATTTTTAGAAACCCCTGACTTTCCAGGAGTATACGTGATTGGCGACTGCAGTCTTGCAATTGATCCTAGTACAAAAAAACCATATCCGCCAACTGCGCAAAATGCAGAAGCACAAGGGAAAACTGCAGCATACAATATTTTTGCAGGCATAAATGGCCAACAAAAAAAGAAAATTGAATATTACTCAAAGGGCCAGATGGCAATAATTGGAAAACGAACTGGAATAGCGTCCATATTTGGCATGAACATTCATGGGTTTTTGGCCTGGTGGATCTGGAGATCGATATACCTTAGCAAAATTCCGAGATTAGACAAAAGACTGAGGGTTTTGCTCGACTGGACTGCAGACCTGTTTTTTGACAGGGACATCTCGAGATTGAAAATCTTTCGCAAAGAGCCTCCAGTTGACTATCGAGAACTAGACGAAGTTGACGATGTATGGTAAAAAGGGAAAACCACTTGTCAGGTGTTTACACGAGATCACCATGTCTAAAAAAGTGTTATTTACCGATCTCATTCCTTTAAGATAGAAAATGCCGTTTTTTTTAGATGTACACAAGCTTGGAGATTACAGTAGACATGAGCTTGAAAAATCGATAAGTGAAGGCATAGATGAATTTGGCGTCAAGGTTTATCAATTACTGTTTAACAAAGATGAAGACGTTTTGTATTGTATTTGTGAGGCTCCGTCAAAAGAATCGATAATCAATCACCATAAAAAATTCGATTGTATTTGCGATAGGATAGTAGAAACTGATTACATAAAAACAGCAGAGATGCTAAAATCAGAAAAGCTGCAGACAATAGGTGAACTTGCAGCAAGAATTGCTCATGATCTTAGGAATCCACTATCGGTAATCAAAGGTTCCTTGGAGATAATGCACCTCAAAAATCCGGAATTATACGAAAAATCTCATGATGATTTTGACAGAATAAACAAATCAATGATCAGAATCATGCATCAAGTTGACAACGTACTCGATTTTGTAAAGCCAAAACAGCTGCGTTTAGAAAAAATGAAAATTTGTAGAATAATTGAAAATTCACTTCTAAAGTTAAATATTCCAGACGGAATAAAGATCACTTTTACAAAACTTGACTATGAATTAATTTGCGACGAAGAAAAACTCGAAATCGTGTTTGTCAATCTCATTTCAAACGCAATTCAGGCGATCAATGATAAAGGAAAAATTGATATCAGAGTTTTTGATAATGGACAAAACATCGTAATAGAAATCGAAGATTCAGGTCATGGAATTCCGGAGTACATAGTACCAAGAATTTTTGAGCCATTGTTTACCACTAGACAAATTGGAACAGGACTTGGATTACCAAGCTGCAAAACCATTGTAGAGCAACATGGTGGAAAAATTAGCGTTAAAACAATGTTAGACAAAGGAACTACATTTATCATTGAACTGCCAAAATTGTAAATTTGTCCTAAAATTATCGATGACGTACTCTATTTTCATTCCTCTGGAAATATATTGGTAAATTCCAGAACTTGTTTTTTAAGGATTTTATCGCATAAAAATTCCTATATAATATGTTGCCAGTTTATTGTAAAAACCAAACAAATTTTCAATTAACCGATAATCTTCTTTATTAGATTGGCAAGTGATAATACGATAGGCGTTTTACTTGTCATTGTTTAGATATCTCCTGAAGGGAAGATGATTCCAAATTGAACATATATGATACAAAGGTAATACGATGTACCAGATGTAACAAATGCATTGGGGAAGTAGAATATGATGCAGAAATTGTTTTTCCAAAATGTGGTAATTGCGCAAATCCAATGCCAGACGGTTTTGACAAACTAACATACACCGTAAACAGTTTTAATAATAAAAAAGAAAACCCCGTATTCGTAGAATAGCCAAGTACGAATATTTTATTATTGATAATTTTGGTAAGGTGATGCTGTTCTTGTTAGAAGCTATGAACTCAATAATGTGTAAGGCAAACAGGTTCACATCGTGCTAGGAGATTTCTGGCAAGAGATCGTCCTATTTGCCTGAGTACACATTTAGTTTTTCTGATTAAAAAGGAACACGTAGAATTCCTAACTAAATACATAACTAGTTCAGAGAGAATAAATCATTAATGGAAAAATATCATGGAGTAGAGCTAATCAAGACAGAAGACGAGACATCCCCGAGGAACATTGAGATAATGAAGATCAACTCGTTAATTTTCATTGCAAACGAACTAGCAGAAGCAAATGAGCTAAAACGAAGAGAGTTGGTAAGGGCCAATCAATTATAGTCAAAACCGCCCTGTAACAACAAACTCACTAGTTTGCAGAATTCATCAAAATTTACTTGAGATTCTCTTCCCTTATTCCACTAGTTTCTATTTCAAATCGTAATGGTGCAGGCAGCTCTTGGTACGACTTGTTTACTAGAATCTTGATTTGTTCGTCTGGAACCTGGACTGCCCTAAGTAAATTTCCACGTTGATGTGCAAACGCCCTTTTCCAAAACCCGGCTCCGTCAAATGTTCCTATCTTTGGCAAGTATTTTCCAGTCTTCAAAACTTCTCTGACTTTATTTTCGTGCTATAAAAAGCCAAAGCCACAAACATCAACCCACTAGTTGGATTTTGAACAAAGGTTATTTGTCAGCCAATAAACATACAGCTATGAAGCTTATATGCCGTGACTATGGTTTTGACTGTGATTTTATTGCAGAAGGCAAAGAAATTCCAGTTGTCCTAGATGAGTTTGGAAAACATACACTAGATGAGCACGGAATAGAATACAGCAAAGAAGCTCTAATGCAATTTATACTCCGAAAAGGCGGATAATATTAGATAAATCATGAATAATGATGAGATCTGCAATACATTACTCAAAACAAACGAAGCTATACGATTTGTAGGTGTTCTCGGAAGAAACGGCGATCTTGTAGCTGGGGGCCATAACTCTGGCATAGAACAACTACTTACACCCGACGAAGTAAAAATGTCGATTCACTATGCGGCAAAAAGGTGGGAAACTCGAAGAAACATGTCTCATAGAGTCGGCAACGCAAAATATTCCATTACGGAATATGACAAGGTAAAGCAAATTAGTATTCCATTAAGTGACAGTGAATTGCTGTTGATAAGCACAGACACAAAAACAGATTTTAAAGAAATCATTGACTCCGTCAATCAAATACTGGGCAAAAACTACTCTCTTTAAAATCAACTGGATAGTCTTAAAAATTAGGCTTCAGGAAAATCCTTGATGAAAATATATCTCAAGCCAACCTGCATAACGTGTAGAAGGGCTGTAACGGAACTGGACAGGTTAAAGCTGGACGTGCAAAAGCGGGACATCTTCAAAGACAAGCTAACTGAGTCTGAAATTAAAAAAATCATACAACTGACAGGAATAAAACCGCGCGATCTTATCAGAAAAAAAGATAAAATGTTCAAGGAATTGCATTTAGACGACTCACGGTTTACAGATTCCCAAATAATCAAAATCCTATCAGAACATCCCGGCTTGATACGACGACCCATCGTTTTTGCAAAAAATAAGATTCTTATCGGAAAGTTTGATTCTAAAGAACTAAAGCACTAGTTATCCATTCAAAACGAGATGTGTGCACATTATACACCAATCTTCATCTAATCTGAAACTGGCGATTCAGGCATTAACTTATTTCATAAATCCAAATATGTTGACGCCTAGAAAAGAGAACACGCTTCCAATCTGCTCTAGTATGCTTGATGGTTTTTCTTCTTTCTGTACTTTTACTACAGTCTCTAGCTGTTTCTCAGACACCTGAATTATGGAACTACTTGCTGGTTCTTGTTTTTGATTCTTATTAAGCATGAGAATTTTTGCACTTGCCTTCTCGAGGTTGTCCTGCGCTACAGCATATGTTGGTTCATGATCCAAGACCAAATTGTACAGCGATATTGCTTCCTTGAAGTTACCAAGCTCCGCTAGAACGTTTGCCTTGTTGTTTATTGCCGGTAAATAATCCGGATCAATTTTGAGCACCGAGTCATAGTAAGTTATTGCCTCATTGTAATGGCCAAGCTTGACTAGGGCAGATCCTTTGTTGGTAAGAACTTCGATGTTTTCTGGGTTCTCCTCTAGGGATTCGTCAAAAAATGTAATGGCTGAATCATACTTGCATAACCGCATTAGGGCAGGACCCATTCCATCATAATACGAGATTGAATCGACATATTCGCTGTTATCGCAGTTCAAAGTCATCTGGTTTAGCATCTTTCCTAACTCGACGTCTTCTACTGTAAGATTATCCTGCTTCTCTGGTTCTTTCTCTTGGATTTTTACAGATTCCTTAGTTTCAACTGTTTTTGAGTTGCTGCTTTGGATAACTGGAGTGAGGGCTACTGGGTTGGTGTTTTGAATGGATGTAGTTTTTGGTACCATTTTGATTTCCGGTTTTTTCTCAGGAATGTTGTTTATGGGAGGATTTTCTTTGGGCGGTTCTGTTATGCCGCTGAATCCAAAACTAATCTCACGCTTTGACTCTTCGTAATGGGCCTTGACCATATACGACCCTTGAGTCTTGAAATTAATCCCGTATTTTGCCAAAAATGAAACTGAAAACTTGAGATCCGAACCTATATCTCCAAAATAAAATCCAGTCGGAGTGCCAAATGGATCGTATATTCCAACCAGAACCGATGGCTCACCAGCTGCGGAAACAGTTCCGGAAATTGTAATGAAATCATTGTCTTGGTACGTGGGTTTGTCCGTAGCAAGTGTAAGTACCTCTGGAATGATTTTTTCAGTATTTACTTCTGGCTGATCTGCTTGGCTGCCAAATACCTCAAAAGTTATCTCAGCCTCTGTCTTTCCGTAATCAAACTTGATCAGATACATTCCGGACTTGTCATAAAATGGCGAATCCAAAGATATGGTCCTTGAAAAGGAATTAAACTCATCAATTTCCACACTGTTTGCAGAAATTATCACCCCATCCGGATCATACATTCTCACTGCAATTACTGGCATCTTTTTCTCTTCAATGAATCCAGATACTGTTAGAACTTCTCCGGTGTGGTATTGCTCCTTGTCCGTTAGAACCGTTATGCTCTGATTGTCTGCGGAAACAGGAATAACTGCAAAAGCGATCAGAATTGGGAAGAACAACAGCTGTTTTTTGCTCAAATCACGTACGCAAGCGTGATTTTGTATTTAATAATCTCGTAGAAATCATACTCCTAGCTTTTAAACAAATTGTGAGAAAACAAATCAGTCATTTGCAAAGAGATTCAACTAGGGTGCATTGTCAATGTTAAAACAAAACCAGCGATCAGAAAAAATACCTCAAAAACCACATCACTTTCACCTGAACAAATCTCTTTTGATGGGTGTGATTGCATGTTTTCTTTCTATTTCATTGATGACGTCGGCATCTGCAAAAGAGCTCCGCATCAACCTGACCGAATCTCTTGACATGAGTAACAACGACAAAAAGCCAAAAGATCTAGCTCAAAAAGTAAAACCAAAAGAAAAAGCAAAATTGGACAAAAAAGAAGTCAAAAAACCGGAAAAACCTAAACCAAAACCGACTGTAAAAGCAAAGCTAGCTGACACAAAGAAAAAACCAGCCGACGTAAAAGCAAAGCTCCCTCAGGCAAACAGTGCGAAGACAAAATACAATACCATAAAGAACTCAATCAATAACGTCAAATAACAAGAAACATAATTTACCAAACACTAAATCATAAAGTTGCAAATTCGAAAAGCTACCAAATCCGATAAAAAACCAGTTTTGGATTTTTGTCAAAGCCCATATTCAGGAATTGATTATATTGCAAATGTCTGGGATTTCTGGCTAAAAGATGGAGTATTTCTTACAATGGAGCATGAAGGAAAACCAATTGGCGTCTGCCATGCCTCATTCTCAAAAAACCAAGTCTGGGTTGAAGGATTGAGAATTAATCCAAAATTTTGGCAAAGGGGATATGGAAGCAGCCTTGTTTTAAAGACTGAACAAATTGCCAAAAGAAAAAACTACAAAATTTCAAGGATGATAATATCAAATGGCAACAAAAAATCAATCAAGCTTGCAAAATCCCTTGGCTATAAAATTGAAGATAAGTGGTATCTGTATAACATAAGACCAAAAAGAAAACAATCTCTCGTCATTCCAGCTATCAATTCGAAACAGATTGAAAACCTAATTGACTCCGATACATATTCAAAGTCATGGAAATGGTTCGAATTTGACAAACCTGCTATGTCTGAGCTAATAAAAAAGAAAAAGATACTTGTTTTCACACAAAACAAAAAAACTCTGGCAGTCGGCATCTGGAATGACTCTGAAATAGATGATGATGTACTACAAGTTGGTTATCTGAACGGCACAAAAGCTGGTATGAAAAAGATTTTGTCTTATATGCAAAACAAAGGATATGAACAAAACTCAAGACGAATCCAGATCTTGGCTCAGCAAAAAATCAAGTTAAAAATGAAAGACTTGGACAAGAGAATGCTCTTCTGCCTTATGAAAAAAGAATTATGAATTATTTTGAAAAAGAAATTCCGTCACACGCCTCAATAAACCATTTTGGAAGATCATTTTTCTGGTGATATACCATTCTTTCTGCCTTTGAATCAAGAACATATGTCATTGCATAATCTTTCACATGCCTGACTGAACGTCCTGCCATTTGCAATAGCCTGAAAGCGGATTTCAAGTAATATCTACGGTGGTCAGGTTCTGAGTTGTAAATTTTCTTCATTCGCATATCGTCCATTGTGGGATAGTATGGCGCCTTTACAATAATCTGGAATCTACTCTCATCATCAGGCAAATTCACGCCAGACTCCAATCCTGGCGATATCAGGACAGAGTTCTTTGTGTTTCGGTGAAGCTCCAACGCCTCCCCTTTGTCTTGGCCTTTGTATAGCGGAAGCAGTCTTGTTTTTAAATGCGGTGCAATATTTTCCAAAATATAGTCCATTTGGGAATAACTCGTAAGCAGAATTACTCCACGTTGCTCCGATCTAATCTTCAAAATAGCCTCAATCTGTGATATGATTTTCTGTGGAAGAACCGACTCTGTATCGCCTGATTCTATATATTCAGTTTTGAGAAAAACAATTTTCCTATTTTCTTTTGGAATGTTGGAATCTTCATTGATAAAGAAAACCTCATCTTTTCTAAATCCGGTTTCCTTGCAGAATAATTCTAGATTTATTGTAGCTGACATGAATAATGTAATGTCAAAATTTCCCGTAAGCTCATCCATAAACCAGTGTATGTGCCACGGTTTGATTGTGATTTCATCAAAATTATACGGGAGGTTTTTTCCTTGATCCTGTGTTTTTGACTGGATGTCGGTAATGATGTAGTTTTGATCAGATGACGACAGTCCCTTTTGTAGGATTTTCATTTTTGTAGTATAATTCTTCAGCTCGTTTAGCACAAAATGGTTAATGTATCTGTGATCGTTTTCACAGTCAACATGTTCTTTACATTTTAGGAATTCCTTTGTCTTGATGTACTCTCGCACCTTACCGCAGGAAGTGCAGCCGTCTTTGATTTTGACGCCGTGTCTGATGCAGGAATAGTGTTTTTTGATATGATCCTCTGACTGTAAGAATAATGTGTGCTCTGCACAGTTTTTCATGATAGATTCTCTTTTTTGAAACGTGTCTGAAAACGAATTTACATAATTTCTGATGCTGTCTATATTGGAATCAACTGAAAACTTGGGCATCTCTATTCCCAAAATTTCACCATAGAATCCGTTAAGATTGGTTGCAAGCTGATTTGCTAGCTCTTCGTCTAGCTCATGCGCCTCATCACACACCAATAATTTTCTCTTTGGCATTTCTTCCCCTGATAACAAATGCGAAAGATATGATGCGTACGAATATGCAACAAAGCTTGATTTTTTTCCAATCTCTATTTGGTCATAATACGGGCACTTTCTTGGAAGGTCGTCACCTGTTATTGTTTCAGCCATAGTTCCGCGCTTGAAAATCGTATATGATTCCGGCTGCGGTCTGTATGCACAGTCGTTACAGTAGCCTTGTGTGCAATCAAAAACTCGGTTTGACTGTTCACACAAAAACCGCTTTTTTCCCCGCACCGTATTAAAAAAGCCAAACTCATTTTTGTACTGGTCCTGCAAAAGAACAGTAGAAGTAAGAACAGTAGAAGACTTGAGATATAATGACAATGCGATCGCAATCCAGCTTTTCCCAGTACCTGTCGGGGCAGAAAGAAGAATTTTCTTGTAGCCTGATCCCATCGCATGCTGGATCTTTTTGATTATATCTCGCTGTTTCTGGGTCGGCTCCTTTCCCACATATTTTCCGACCAGATCCAGCGCGTCCATCAGGGAGAGTGGCTCATGCATACTTGCCTTTTTAAAATCTACATCAGAAACACTTGAACCAGTCCGTATTCTGTTGCCGTAAGAATCAAACTGCATTGATGAAAGCAAAAGCTGTTGTTTTATAAATCTGGAGGCAAGAGAATCTCAGATTATTTTGTGACGAATTGCAGGTAATAACATAATAACCGTCATCACAAATCTAACGAATTCATAATATGCACATGTCAGAGCTAGGCAAAGTGGAAGAACGTCATGGTATTGATATGAACTTTTACCTGTTACCATGTAAAGCCGAAACAGGATTGGGTTCAGACATATTACCACAGGGACTGCGGGAATGCACGCCTGTAGAGATCAGAAACTCGGTCGCTGAAGCAGGAAGCTGTTATGGACTTGTCCTGCAGTAGTTCACAATTGTAGACTGCGTGATTTTTAGCTAACCACTAATCAATACTCAATCAATGATACCGTTGATAAAGAATACAAACCATACTGGAATCATGAAAGCAAAATTCAAAACATCCTGCGTCGAATGCGGCGACCAGATCTCACCGGGTAAAGAGATAGCTAAAAACGGATCAGGAACTTGGGTCCACAAGCACTGTGCACCAGAAGCACTAGAATTTGCCTAAATTTTTTCTAAACAGCTAAATCAATCAATATACAATGTATATTATATATAATGAATAAACATTATATATACAAAGTGTATAATGTATATTGTGCAAGCAAGCCAGGCGGATTTATTCCTAGATTCAGTTTATGTGATGTCTCATAGTAGGAGCACGGTTATTTCGTATCGTCTATCAATCAAAGTCCTACGGGAATTTCTCAATGAAAGATATTCAATAGATGAGATACAACTCATTGAGAAGGTCAAAAATGATGAGATTGACATCTATTCTTTTTTACGTGACCTTGTAGTGTATAGGGACAAAAAAGGCAACACTGCAAGAACTATCAGAACCTACATGAGTGGTATCAAAGGATATTTGCGATATCTGGGAATAAAAATAAGCACAGATGAATACAAACAGCTAGTAAAATCTCCTAGAATAGTCACTGTACGAGATGAACCAATAACAAAGGAGATGATTGTACGTTTACTACATAATTCACCACCAAAGCTTCAGACAGCAATATTAGTTGCAGTTGCAAGCGGTATGAGAATTGGTGAAATTGTACAGTTACGATTATCCGATATTGATTTTAGATCTATTCCAACAAAGATCAAGATCAGATCAGACACTACAAAGACAAGACAATCAAGGGAGACATTTATCACAGCAGAGGCCACAAAAGCACTCAAGGACTATCTGACAAGTAATTTTGGCTGGAAAGAAAATGAAAACAATTCTCATTTGTTGAATCAGATAATATTCTCAAGGACGATGAGCAATAAAATAAAGTACAAGCATCCTGAAAACGAGAAGAGCTGCGCACAGTTATGCCTGCAAAAGTCATTGCAAACCCATGTTGAAAAGATCCCAGAACTTGATATGAGAAATGAGAACGGTCGTAAGACAATTCATTTTCATGGATTCCGCAAATACTTTAGGACAACTGTAGGAAATGTTTGTGGAAGAGACTTTGCAGAAGCATTGATTGGTCATGGATTCTATATGGATACTTACTATGTCTTGTCAGAAGAACAGAAGAGAGAACTGTACTTGAAGGCAGAACCATATCTTACAATTTCTGATTTTAAAGCAGTTGAGCAAAACATCAAAGATCTATCTGAAAAGTATGTAAAGCTAGAGAAAGTGGTTAGTAATCTTCAAGACTATCTCAGGACAAACAGTATCGAAGTTCCTTCTTCAATTATATCATTGAATTAAATTGACAGTTGAAAAAGCTATTAGGATTTTGGATTCATTGATTAAAATCAGAAAAGAAGGTTTAGATCGATTGAAGGAAATGACAAAAGATTGGGAATTAGATTCTACGAGCCTAGAACAATCTATTATTAATTTACTTGAACAGGAAATAGAAGTTTCTCAATTTTTACAAAAAGAAATCCAAACACCTTCAATCATAAAAAATAATTCTAAATTGATACATAATAGGAAGAAAACTAAATGATGCGTTATTCACTTTGTAATTTATATCGAAATTTATGCCTGAAAATAACTGAAAATAGAAGATCAGTTTTAAGTCATATTATTTTTATTCATAATAATTGGCAAAAATTAGAAGAAAAAAATCATCAAAAAAAGCCAAAAATATTCCAATTGAAGGAACTCAGCCAAGTGATAAAATTAAACAATATTTTCATAATTATACGAAACGAGTCAATAACCCGCCAGTGGGTTTAGTTACACCTGAAACAGATATGGAATTACCAACAAAACACTATTCTTATGATCCTCATCTAGATCCACAGCTTATTTGGGCCGGTAAAAAAGAACATAATAATTTTGAAGTAGATACAGTTTCTCTTCATGTTCATGAAAGAATTGATCCAATGACGATTATTGAGAAAGTCCTTAAACACCCGAGAAGTGAATATGTTCAGAGAACATTATTTCCATTTTTTGGTTCTCCTGAAAATAATCCACCATTAAGGGAAGCAATCGAATTTTACAAACATGATCAAAGTTGGTCCAATCGACTAATTGCAGGAGATTCACGGATAGTAATGAACTCATTATTGGAAAAAGAAGGCATGAAAGAAAAAATACAAATGATCTACATCGATCCTCCATATGGTATCAAATATGGTTCCAATTTCCAACCCTTTGTAAATAAAAAAAATGTAGTAGATGGAAAGGATGAGGACCTTACTCAAGAACCAGAAACAATTAGGGCATTTCGGGATACTTGGGAACTTGGAATCCATTCATACTTAACATATCTCCGTGATCGTTTATTGCTAGCACGTGAATTGCTTACGGAATCAGGTTCAATCTTTGTGCAAATTAGTGATGAGAATGTACATCATGTACGAGAACTGATGGATGAGGTATTTCAGGCAAATAATTTTGTTAGTCTTATTGTGATTAGAACTAGGAGTACATCTACAAGTAAATTTGTTTCTACTCTAAATGACTATATTGTTTGGTATGCAAAGAATATTGAACAATTAAAATATCACCAATTGTACGAAGAAAAAGAAGCTGATTATTCTAGATTTTGCTTTGCAGAGATAAAAGAGAAAATAATTAATGTCAACACCTTTGATGAAAATGAAAGAAAAAAACTTAACCCTTTTTCAAGTAGTAGTCTAAACTCAACAACAGGCGGAACATCTTCAAATATAGGTTTTAACTATAAAGGTAAAACCTATTTTCCTGCACCTGGAAGAAGTTGGCGTTGTTCAATTGAAGGATTAGAAAAATTAGCAAAAAACGATAGGATTTTTGTACAAGGTAATAACATTCGTTACAAGTACTATTATGATGATTTTCCATTTACTCCACTAACAAACCTATGGATTGAACAAATATCAGAACAAAACAAAATATTTGTGGTTCAAACAGGAACCGAAGCTATTCGTCGCTGTATGCTAATGACAACGGATCCAAGCGATCTTGTATTCGACCCTACTTGTGGCTCAGGTACAACTGCATTTACCGCTGAAAAATGGGGACGACGATGGATTACATGTGACTCATCAAGAGTAGCGATTACTCTGGCAAAACAACGTCTTATGACATCTTTGTTTGATTACTATGAATTTGCTCATCCAAATGAGGGTTCAAGATCTGGTTTCAAATACAAAACAGTGCCGCATATTACCTTAAAATCAATTGCAAACAATGAACTACCACCGCAAGAAATACTATATGATCACCCATTAATAGATAAAACAAAAACTAGAGTTACAGGTCCATTTACAGTAGAAGCTGTTCCATCACCAATTGTTAAATCATTTGACTCTGATCCAAAATTAGAGTCTGAAATAGATATCTCATTATCTCGTGTTGGTGAAACGCTACGTCAAGATGAATGGAGAAACGAACTTCTAAAAACAGGAATCCGCGGTAAGAGTGGCCAAAAAATTGAATTTAGTAGAGCAGAAATACTTTCTGGAACACAATGGTTACAGGTAGATGCAGAAACAAAAGAAAAAGAACCAAAACGAGTAGTTGTATCATTTGGACCAGAATATGCACCTTTAGAACAAAGACAAGTATCTCTTGCTATTGATGAGGCACAAAAACTTGTACCTAAACCAAAAATCATTGTTTTTGCAGCCTTTCAATTTGATCCCGAAGCAGCAAAGGATATTGATGAACTCAATTGGCCTGGTGTGACTATCTTAAAAGTTCAAATGAATGCAGATCTACTCACTGGAGATCTTAAAAAGGAAAGATCTAACAATGAATCATTTTGGCTAATGGGACAACCCGATGTTGAATTAAAGAAAGATCAAGATAACAAATATGTTGTAGAAGTTAATGGTTTTGACTACTATAACACTAAAACAGGTGAAATTGAATCCGGCGATTCTTCACGAATATCCATGTGGATGCTTGATACTGATTATGATGGAAGAAGTTTGTATCCACAACAAGTTTTCTTCCCAATGTCGAGAGCTACTGATGTGTGGGGCAAGTTAGGAAAAACTCTCAAAACAGAAATCAATGAAGAATTACTTGAACAATATAGTGGTACAATATCATTACCATTTATTCCAGGTGCAAATAAGCAAATGGCAGTAAAAATCATTGACGATCGCGGTATTGAGTCATTAAGAATTCTACAGGTTGAATAATGTCACAGATTGATCATTTAATAATTAATAGTCCATTTGAGGAACCAAAATCTCATTGGAAATACGATCGAGAAAAACGTAAATTTGTTTTGGAACAAGGACGAAGACCTGCAGGCTATCTTGTAGCGTCTAAAGATTCTAAATCGTTTGATGATCCAGGAGAATTTCGTGAATTACCGCTAGTTAACCAAATTAGAAATCGCGTTGATGATTGGAGAAAAAATGGTTATTCTAACGTTACGGGAATCACAAAACGATTGTTAGAATTTTGGAACGATCCGCAAGAAAGAACTAATCCATTCTTTTTTTGTCAATTAGAAGCCATTGAAACCATAATCTGGTTAACTGAAGCTACAGACAACGAAAAACAAGGAATTTTCATTCCTTCAGATGGAGGTCCTTTTCAAAGAATCTGCTCAAAGATGGCCACAGGTTCTGGCAAAACTATGGTCATGGGAATGTTAACTGCATGGCAAATTCTTAACAAAGTTACTTATCCGACAGATACTAGATTCTCAAAAAACATTCTTGTAATTGCACCAGGTTTAACCGTAAAAAATCGACTAGAAGTTCTAAAGCCATCCGTAGATGATAGTGTCTACATACAGTTCAGAATAGTGCCTGATTCTTTGTTTGATAAATTAAGGCAAGGCCGTGTTGTAGTACATAATTGGCATACTCTAATGCCATTGGAGGCAAGTAAACGAAGTGTTGTCAAAAAAGGGAGAGAAAGTAACGAAGCATTCACAAGAAGAATTCTTGGTGAAATGTCATCTGCAACAAACATCACCGTAATAAATGATGAAGCACATCACGCATGGAGAATAAAACCAGAAATTCAATTGGATGCTGATGAAGAAATTATTGAAGAAGCTACACGATGGATGGAAGGACTAGACAAAATTCATGCTACCAGAAATATTTCAAAGTGCTACGATCTTTCTGCTACTCCATTTATACCATCAGGAAAAAATGTATCAGAAGAACTTCTCTTTGAATGGGTTGTTTCAGATTTTTCTCTTAATGATGCTATTGAATCTGGTTTGGTAAAAACTCCAAGAATTGCAATTCGAGATGATAGTGGAAAATTCAGTAAAGATTATCGTTCAAGATTTTATCATATCTACAAAGATCCTGATGTCAAAGAAGATATCAACAGAAGGGCAAAACCCGAAGAACCACTGCCAGATTTAATAAAAAATGCATATTACTTATTAGGAGAAGATTGGCTTGCAACAAAGAAAAAATGGGACGAAAATAAATCGCAAGTTCCTCCAGTCATGATCACCGTATGCAACAGAACCGAGACAGCTGCTAGAATAAAATTCTCTTTTGAAAACAAAAAATTTGAATTAGAAGAACTTACTGATCCTACAAAAATCCTTCATATTGATTCCAAAGTTCTCAAAGCCGCTGAGGAAAAGGAATCCATAGAAAAAGATAACACGACAGATTCAGAAAATGATACAAAAATATCTAGTAAGTCTAAAGAGGAAGAATTACGTGAAAAAGTAGACACTGTAGGGAAAATAGGCAAACCTGGAGAACAAATTCAGAATATTATCGCAGTTTCGATGCTTTCTGAAGGCTGGGATGCAAGAACCGTTACTCAGATTATGGGTTTGAGAGCCTTTACCAGTCAATTATTATGTGAACAAGTAGTAGGTAGAGGACTTAGAAGAACTTCATATGAAATTAATCCAGAAACAGGCTTTTTTGATCCTGAGTATGTGAATATTTTTGGTGTGCCGTTTACCTTTTTACCGCATGAAGGAAGTACTGATGCACCTCCACCACCTCCATCACCACAAACAAGAATTGAAGCGGATTCCGACAAAATAGAACACAAAATTTCATGGCCTAACGTTGATCGAATAGAACGAGTTTACTCTCCAAAATTATCCCTTGATTGGAGTAAAGTAAAAACATTAGAACTCAGACCTGACGAAGTAAGTGTTACCGTAGATATGGCACAAGTAATAGATGGAAAACCTGCAATTGACAAAATGTCCGATATTGATCTTGAAAAATTAGGAAAGAAAGTTAGAATGCAGTGGTTAATCTTTCATGCCGCAAGAGATGTTTATGATAATTTTAACCATGAATGGAAAGGAAACAAAGAAGAACTAATGTTACAACTAGTAAATCTTGTTGAAGGATTTATCAAGTCTGGAAAAATCCAAGTCTTGAATATTTTAGAAAGTGAAGAATTACGAAAGCGACTCACTATTGCATTTAATATGACAAAAGTAGCCCAGCATATTTTTGAAGCAATAAAATTTGAAAACACAGAAAAACGAACACTAGTATTCAACAAAGAAAAGCCAATCAAATCAACATCAGACATGCAACCTTGGTACACCAAAAAACCAAATGAGTGGACCAAAAAATCCCATATCAGCCATGCTGTACACGATAGTCGATGGGAGATGAGTACTGCTTATGAGCTCGAACGAAATTCTGAGGTTGAATCTTGGGCAAAAAATGACCACATTGGATTTGAAATACAATATGTGTACAATGGTACAGTTCACAAGTATTATCCAGATTATCTGATTCGACTTGCTAATGGAGTTACACTTGTTTTAGAAATCAAAGGTGAAGATTCGCAACAAAACCAAGCAAAAAGGAAGGCGCTTGATGAATGGATAAATGCCGTAAATGAAGATGGCAGATTTGGCACTTGGGTATGGGATGTAGCCTTTGGTCCGTCGGAAGTAAAACCAAAAATTACACAACACTCAAAGATGGAAGTCAAAAGTGAAATTAACGCAAAATGTCCTGTATGTAGCAAAGTAGCTAATTCAAGAGAACAAATTGACACCATGTTTGGTTTTAGAAACATGGATGGAATAGTACGACCTCAATCATGGTGTAGAGATTGTCGCAAAAACAAAAAAGTGACTGTTTGACAGAAAAAACTATAACAAATTACTAGTGTTAACTTGATGTGAAGGCTTCAGAAAAAACATTAGAACTTAATGTTAGTGAAAATCTTTTACAAGATATACGTGATCTCTATCCAAATGCATTCTTACAGGGATTCACATTACATCATGAGGCAATAAATGGTTTAGATGTTTCTATTTCTGTACCTAATGTACAAATTGGCTTAGGATTACAATTTAAAAGACCAACCAGTCAAAGGAATGGAATTTACAAATTCTCTATCAATAATAACAGGAAACATGATCAGCATGTCATACTTTATGAATTAGTCGAACTCTTTACTCTCTTACTTGGTCGTCAACCTCCATTTTATTATGCATTTCCAACAATACTGGACGATACAGAAGTTCTACAAGCAACTCCTAATTTCTATGCTAGAACGTATTTGGTTAGTCCGTTAGACATTCCTTTTCACATCATAGATGGTAATATTCATCACGTTGAAATAGATACAAGACATAATGAAATCACCGTTCATTCCGAATCCTCTAAAATTGTAAATTTTTTTACAGCCGATAAATTAATTTCAAAATATCGTAATCCAAGAAAAAAAATACAAGAAGTAAAAGAAAAACTAGATCCAATTCATGTGGGTAAATTACGAGAATTAATACATAATAAACAAAAAAAGCAAATCTTAGAATCAGTTTATACAAAAAATACAGATAAAGAGATTGTACTGACAAAATTATTCAAAGGAAATTGGCATATTGATATGCATGGAATAATGTTGCCATGAGACGTACGGTATTATGAATAAAACAAAGTCGAATGCTTAATTGTTGGGGATCCGCAATTTTCGTTCGTCATATAATCATCAAAATTTCTCAATTTACTACCTCTATACACAATTGCAAGACCTAATTGTGATATGACGTACCGTATTTTCAGGAACAATTCCAATTAAATAATCGATTCACCATACTATGGGAATGTTCATCAGGAAAAACCAAGTCAAGGCATGCAATCGATGCGGCTGTATCTATTCCAATACAATATCTACCAAATGTCCTGTATGTAACAGCATAATCCAAAATACCATCGAAGGGTTCCAGTAGGAATTCTCCACGCTACATGCTGTACAGTAATAATCCCTCACTTGGTCGACATACAAAAT
Source organism: Candidatus Nitrosotenuis chungbukensis (assembly GCF_000685395.1). Lineage (GTDB taxonomy): Archaea > Thermoproteota > Nitrososphaeria > Nitrososphaerales > Nitrosopumilaceae > Nitrosotenuis > Nitrosotenuis chungbukensis. The sequence continues at coordinate 96,722 of NZ_AVSQ01000009.1, forward strand.
ATAAAAAATGGTAAAAGTCACGTACCAAACTTCGAACAATATCGAATTTCCGAACAATTTGGTACGCTCATGCTTTCACGCCTGAGCTGAACTTGTAACATTCGTCTGGTTCTGGCCTAACAGTATTTCCTGTAGGTGCTCTTTTGGCAAAGTGTTCCTGCCCTTGTCAATTATGTATAGCGTGTAACCCGTCGAATGTTTTTCAAGTTCGTCTATTCCTGTTTTTACGAATAAAGGATCCGCCTTCGATTGTTCGATTATCTTCTCCCTTATGTAATCAAACTCTCTTTTAATGATGTCTGATATCTTTTTGTAAAGATACCCCCTTGCATCGTTGGGGTTTGTCCTTGAGGCTAGCACTCCTGCATAGTAGAGTGGCGTTAGGTAATTTTCCAGAATCTTTTTTGGGTTCGTGCTTTTGCCAGTGATCTCCCTGTACTTGACGGCAAGATCCGCGCTGGTGATCTCCCCGTCTATTTTGCCCGCTACTGCCTTCTCAAAGACCTGTTCAAAGAACTTTACCTTATCCGGTGGAAGGTGGCTTGGCTTTCCCAAAAGTAGAATGGTTCTCTCTATCTCATGAAGGGATACTATAGGACATTCTTTTTTGGTCTGATCCTTCTCATAGACAATCTTGCATCTTTGATATGAGTTGATGAATGTCTCTAGATTGCACAATGCAAAGAATTGTTTTGCAACTCTCATCATTGCCCCCTCATTGCTTGGGAGTAATTCTGCAATTATCCTGTAAAATGGGTTGTATACCCCATTGCCGTCTTGCGAGATCTCACAGATCATCTTCTTTAGCAAGCCCACGTAACACTTTGACCTGTCTTTTCCTCTGGGATCCGAACACAGCATTGTCTCGGCAAAATGCGGAATGCTTTGTTTTGTAGCGGTGAGATGGTTTGCTTTTTTATATTTTGCAATCTCTGTGTTTGGACTGGCAATGAGAAATCTTGTCTCTATTTCTGCCCAGTCTGGAAACCCCTCCTCATTTTTTGCAGAGCAGTATATCACCGCAGGCCATCCACGGATAATTGTGTTTTTCGTCATCAGAGTGCCCTTACCAGTCTTGTCTGTTACTTTGAATTGTATGGATTCCCTGTCGTGGGAAAGGATTGGCTTTAGTTTTCTCCATAGATTCCAGTCAGGCGTGTCCAAAAACACGAGTATCTTTCCGCCCATATCTATTAGGTTCCTTGAATTATTCAGGAGGGCTCTCTTTTGCTGTTCAAGTTCTCTTTTTCTGTTGGTATCATGGCATTGCCTGATCTCATTATCCAGAGTGTCTACTCTATCTTCTATTGGATGATCATTTTCATCAACAATGATGCCCCTTTCATGGATCAGAGCTGACGGTGACATGCCGCCAAGGAACAACACATCCTCGTTTGGAAACAGTGAGATCACTTGGTTGACCGCATATGATTTGCCCTCAGATGATGGTGCCTTTACCATTAGGTTGAGAGGATTTTTTGTGTATGCGGAAAGCCCGACGCGCAGAATTATGCTGACAAGATCCTTGTCGTCAACTATCTCAGTGTCAAGATAATTCTCAATGTCTTCAATAAATGTGGTCAATTTGATCTCACCATTTTTTGCAATTTTAGATTTGAACAAGTTAGTACAAGCTTGTCATTATCTATTGCAACCTCAAATTCTGGAATGCCATTACAGACATGAATCCATTTTGAATCCAAAGATAGTATGAGATGTTCACCCATGAGGTAGGGAGAGGCTTTTGCAATTTGTTTGACTGTCATTTGTTTTCCCCTAATGCCTCTTTTCCCAAAACCGATCACAATAGTCTGCGTGATTCATTAGCTCATTGACAACTGAATCCCACGTGCTTCCTTTGATACCAAATTTGGCCAACTTTTCCTTGGTCTCCTTTTTGAGCCAAATTGCTGATATTTTTCTGATTCTCTCATTGCTCAAATCGTTTTCACCTCTGCAAATTTTTCACATTTTTCCACATGCAATAAAATCTTGGAAATTAACTGGTCATAGGTTTCGTTCTTCTGACCAAATTTATCCAACAAATTTTTTGTATTTGTTGAAAGAGTTACTGTAGTAATTTTTTCCATGTCTACTATAAGTTTAATTAAAATATAGGCCATATTTCGATAATATGGCCACTAAGCATAGTCAATACGTACCTAAACAAGGACGGTTTTTAGGAGGATCCATATCACCAGCATATCAATCTGATTTTGATTCATCTATTGTGCCTATTTTTGGGCATAAGCAAAAGGGTAAACACAAAAAAGATATTCTTTCGGGCTTGGCATTAATAGGATCATCTACTCTTTACGGAGTTGCAAAATTTGTATTAGAAAAAGAAAATGAAACATTTATCTTAAAACGGGGGGAAGATTCGGGAAAGCCTAAGCATATTGGACAAAGAGCAAAATCATATCAGAATCTTGTAGAAGGTAGACATGATGCAAATAATCCAACTAAATTAAAAGACGATTATGTGTTTTTGACCGGAATACAAAATGGGAAAAAGTATTTTTTAACATTAAAGGGATGTTTTGTAGCTTTAGGGTTTCAATTTAATGATGCTGAATTTACAATCTTCGTAAAAAATGCTTCAAAATATCACCTATTTTTTGCATTTCTACAACATTTTCTCAATAATGAAATTCCAATTAGATTTGTAAAGGAAATTTTTATCAAGCCACTTCACGAAAAGTTGATAAAAAATGGGAAATTTATTTTTGATGAAAGCCTGTCATTTTATTTTACAAAGATCGCGGAGTTGTATGGTGAAGAAGTTTTGAGAAAAATTAGTGATATTTTGGGAAATGTATCACCAACATCGAAACCATTAGAGTTCGAAATTGGACCACTGGAATGTATCCCAGATGGTAAAGTATTGACACAGATCTATAAAATAAATAAAAAATTATACAAGAAAAATCCTAACGAAAACTGGAGTACAAAAATGATGATCTTATTTGGTGTTAACATTATTGGAACTGATGACGACTTGTGTATGGAATCTCGTTTATTGTGGTTGGTAATGAGAGAATTAGATCAGGCCTTCTCTTATGCATTATAGGTTAAAATCACCTGTTAGCTTTTTTGTAAGACTTAATCATTTCTGCAAGAGCATCATCCATGGTTGTTAATTTGCCTGTTTCAGCCTGAATTTCACCCTGAATTTTGAGCATTTCTTTGTGGTTTTCGTCAGAAATACGGAGAGTTTTGACCATAATGCATATTTTGTATATGTAATATATGAAATCAACTATCAAGAAAAGGAACTTCAGCTCATCCATATATGCTCAATTTGTCCTTTGATCTTATTGCAGTCTGTATGAATTTTTGTCCCTGCTGATCACCAAGCATTACATTTTTGTCTACAGATTCCTGTGATATTGAAATTCCATTTTTTGCTAAACCTTTTGCAATATTTTTGAAATCAAAATAATATTTACTATCTTTTGGCATTTTAAAAGAGAGTGTGAATGCAGCAGCTTTGATAGCTTTGTCTATATCAGAGGCTTTTACATTCTCTCGCAAAAGATTTACTACTTTACTTAGTAATCTTTCGTACTTGATTTTTTTCTTTACTTCATAAAATGCATAACGCACATCAACTGAATCCCCATTCTCATCAATTTCTTTTTCAATTATGCGTTTTTCATCAGTTGGTTTTGTTTTACCTAAATATTCATCAGTAAATTGTTCATCGTCTAAAAAGTCTAATATTTTTCTTTTATACCATCCAGTCTTTAATTCACCGCTTTCAAATTGTTCGATATTTTTTGCAAATAGATCTATATGATAAAGATATGGCAATACATTTTGACCGTATTTGTATTCCAAATAATATGCCTTAATTTCATTTATTTTGTTTGTTGAAAGATATGTTAACTCATCAATGGTTTTTACAATAATTGGCTGTTCATGAAAATTAACTAGCTCAAATATTATTTTTCCAATCGCTAGATTTTTTTTAACTGCTTTTTCTAGGTATGCAGCAATCTTTCTCTTATCTGATAACTCATCTAGATCATCTATTCTATGTGTTGTCAATAAAGCAAATTCATTACCTATTTTACGTGGCCTTTCTCCTTCCTGCTCATATTTCTTACTAGTTTCAGCCTTAATTTTTTTGAGTAATGCAAGAATCTTGTCTCTAGCATCAGGGTACCCATGCAGAGAACGTGTCATGCGTGAAATTTCATCAAATAAATTTTCATTTGAAAGACCGTCATGATCCTCACCTACTATCTGACCTAGATAATATGGCAGTAGTTCTAACATGACCTCTCTTGAATATGACCAATCAAAAGTTGGAGTGTTATTTTCCCACATCATCATAGAATCAATGGCACGAGAAAGTTCTGACAATCTTGCAAAAAGGATTTCCAGCATTTCTTCTTTCCATTGTGGAAGTTTTTTTGGAGAAACTCCAAACATAATGAATTGAGCATGAGTAGTATAGAAACCTCCATATGTCCAACTCCAAACTTTTTTATTTTTTTTACATTTATCAATAAACTGTGCTGTAATGTCAATCTCATCAACATTTGTTGGAAGCGTTTTTTGATAACGAGCAGTGCTAATTTTTTTAATTAATCCCTTGCTTGCTAGAGATTCTAAAATGTTTGAAACATCTCTTGGTTTTATATCGTCTGCCTTACTCTGTAGACAATTTCTAAATTCAGTATTTGTGAACTCATTCTTCATGTTCTGAAGACAATCTTTTGCTGACTGTTTCATGGATATAGTATGTAGTGTCTTGTTGGTAAATTTTGTTACTTAAGAAAATTCTGAGAATCTTTGTTTAAATACGGATTAATGTAATTCTGTCTCATCTGATAATCAAACTCTGATCCATGTTTTCCAAATTTGTTAACTTGCATTTCTCTTGTTTTGGAATAAAGTTTACCGTGGGATACAGTAAAAAGTTAACCAAGAGCTAATTTATTTACCGTTAGTTGATAATAATAGGCATGGTTGATAAGGCAAAAGGAGCAAAAACCGATATCAAGTCTCTTATAGTCTTAGAGGACTATCTTTCGATCTTACTTGAGGCTTATCCAAATCCTATACGTGCAACAGATCTAGCAAAAAAAACCGATAAAAGTAAAGCAGCTATCTCTAAGATCCGGAAACGAATTCTACAAGTTTGTGATCCAAAAACAATGATTTTTGGAAGGAGTTTTCTCCTATCTGACGATCTAAATACTCTCCAAACGCTGTTTGTAGTATTTGCAGCAGCGGGAAAACATAGGCAGTTTCTCTCAAGTAAACTTGTAAGGCATTTTCTTAGTAGAAAAGCCATTCATCCTAGAATTATTGAACAATTTCCTACCTATGCTAAATATTTTGAAGTGGGTGATACCGAGTTTCTTTTTGATAAACTACTTGGTATGATCTCAAAAGTAGATCCAAAAGATCTTGAGAGCCTAATAAAGGGTTATTATATTAATGGCTCAGTTCTAGATCCAAGAAATCTACCATATTTCTCAAAAGTTCTTAATAAAATCCAACTTGAATTTAAAAATGACAAGGAATTATTACGCATGCTTTCTATTCGTGACAAATTCTTCTATCTCATAAGAGACACTCTTTGGTCGCATATTGAAAAAATGTCAATCTTGGATAATCTTACACAGCAAGAACGAGAAACTTATCTTAATGTTTACAAGCATACCGTTGATTTCTATTTAAAAAAGATCTTTAGTCAACTAAATGAGCCTCTTGTTAATGCTGCAATAACAATTGGCCTGAATAAGAATACACTTCCATTAGAAGTAGGATCGACTGCATTGGTGAAATAATGAGAAATGAACCTAATATCTACACCTCAAAAGGAGGAAACATCTGACATTGATGCTAAATTTCTATATGATCTAGTTTCTCAATGTCTTGGTAGAAAACTTGATCCATGTGTGGATAAATTAGCCTTGTCGAAGCCAGATTGGAACTCTCGTAGTGCTCAATTACACACTATACTATGCCAAATTAATCAGGATGGGTATGTTATGCTAAAGCGTTGCGCCGATAATCCATGTTATATACGACGTGAATATGTTATCGCAAAGATCAAAGAGAAAATAAAATGGCTTCCAAATTATAATGGCATTAAACAAAGTGGTATCAAATTAAGAGTAAATTCAGCTGATAATAATTGTGAATTACTATTAGGTTGGGAGAACAAAGAATTTGTTGTAATTGACATTGGAAATTATAAACTTACAAAAAGAATTTTTGAATTAGAACTAGCTGATATTGAAGATTTGGGAAGATTTTGTTTTGAATATGGGAGATGGGCCGCTTTTAATTATTTATTTGTAATTCGTGATAGAAATAATGCTAATTTCGTTTTCTTTACTAATACACACATACTTCATTCAATTGATAACGAAGATGGACCATTTGATTCAAATGGAAATAATGCTGGAACTGCAGATATTGTTACTAGTACAAGACAACACATTGAGAGATTAATTGTAGGACAAAATAGACCGCAATATATTCAAAAATTAATTGAAGGTTTTATAGATGGATGGAAAATGATAAGTGAACATATAGAATGCATTGATAATCTGGAACCAAATGAATTTGATTTACTAAAGAAAATGTTAAAAGATCCTGCTAGTGAAATAGCAGAAGCTATTTTTGTTTAGGAGAGTTTGTACGATGAATACTGTGTAGATTTATCTTTTGGATTGAATACACCGACACATGCAGTTTTGAAATTTGTGGTTTCTAATTCTTTTTCGAATTTTTGTTTTTGTTGATTAATTTCTACCCATTCAAAAGAACGCTTGTCTGTAATTAACCAAGATATTTCGCTTTGTTTCTGAACATCTTTTATGTATTTTAGAAATTCTTTTTTTGCTATAGATGTTTGCTCTCCTACAAGAAACCTTGAAGTTGTGTCAGTCATACATCAATTATTACAGTATTACCTTATAATCTGATCCAAAATTCACTTGTTTGATCAACTGTTTATAGACTTAAAATCAACTTCAAATTATCTGTTGTAGCCATTTCATGCCTGAAAATATACCATTCAAAATTTGAAATTATAAAATATTACGGGCGACGGCATAGTATGAATTTTATCTATAATTTTTCTTATAGTTAAATCAATTTATTGGATGATACGGTAAACCATACATCTTGATTGAGAACGAAAACACCTGGGCAAACGCAGTAAAAAACAACACGACTGACGAATTTCACAAAAAATTTGATCATGCACTAGAGTCATTTCAAAAAGATCTTGGAAAAACCTACCCTATGATAATTGGAGGGAAAGAAGTGTTTTCAGATGATTACTTTGAGGTAAAATCGCCATCTGATACAAAAATTATACTAGGGAAATTTCCGCTTGCAACAAAGGAACAAACGCAAAATGCAATCGAGTCTGCACACGATGCGTTTCCCAAATGGAGCCAAACCCCATACCAGGAGCGCGTTTCCTTATTTCGGGATATGGCGAGTCAGTTTTCAGCGCAAAAATTCATACTAGCTGCTATAGTTAGCATGGAAAACGGCAAAAACAGAACTGAGGCAATGGGAGAAATTGACGAAACGATAGACTTTCTCAGATTTTACGCAGAGCAGCTGGAAGCAAACTATGGATTTGTAAAACCAACGAAAAGCGCAAATCCGAAAGAAAGGACACAGAGTGTTTTAAAGCCATACGGAGTATGGGGTATAATTTCTCCGTTTAACTTTCCATCGGCTATTGCAATTGGAATGAGCAGCGGCGCGTTGATCACGGGAAATGCTGTTGTGCTAAAACCTGCAAGCGATACACCAATTTCCGCATTCCAGTTTGTCAATGCAATCTACAAAAGAATCCCATCATCTGCAATAAACTTGGTCACAGGTAGGGGTGGAGTAGTCGGACAAGCGATAGTTGAAAGTCCCCTAGTAAGTGGAATCGCATTTACAGGATCAAAGGAGGTAGGCATTTCAGGATTCAGGACATTTACCCGCGAATCCCCAAGGCCATTCATATCAGAGATGGGAGGAAAGAATCCCGTCATAGTGACGGAGTCGGCTGATCTAGAAAAGGCAACAGATGGTGTCTTACGAGCTGCATTTGGTTATGGCGGACAAAAATGCAGTGCGTGCTCTAGAGTTTACGTGCAAAAAAATATCGCCCCTCAGTTTACAGAAAAACTAGTCAGCAAAGTAAAAGAGCTTAAAATTGGCAAGCCATGGGAAAAGGACACCTATCTTGGACCAATCATAAATGATGCAGCGCAAAAAAAATTCGAAAGAGCAGTAGAAGTTGCAAAAAAGGACGGGAAAATAGCATATGGGGGGTCTGTCCTAAAAAACGGAATATACCAAAATGGCTACTATGTCCAGCCGACAGTTGTGACAAATCTACCACTGAATCATCAGTTGGTAAAAGAAGAGTTATTCCTGCCGTTTCTGTGTGTTGAAGAATTTGAAAACTTTGATGACGCAATAAAACAGGCAAACGAATCAGAATACGGCCTTACCGCAGGCATATTCAGCCAAGACAAAAAGCAAATTGACGAATTTTTCTCAAAAATAGAAGCGGGTGTAACATATGCAAACAGAGCTCAAAGCGCAACTACAGGTGCAATGGTACAATCTCAGCCATTTGTTGGATGGAAGAACTCTGGAATCTCAGGAAAGGGTGCAGGTGGGCAATACTATCTGACACAGTTTTTGCGGGAGCAAACCCAGACTATCTGCAATGAGTCATAGATTAGATTCTGTTTTCAATTTGCTTTCTAATAAATTTTGAAATTTCAACCTTATTCTTTCTTCCAGAACTGGTCACTTTTCCAGAGCTGTCTACTATCAAGATTTCGTTGTACTGGGGATCTTTTTGGTATTTGTAGCCGATGTCATTTGCGATTATCATATCTGCATCTGACTCGCGGAGCTTTTTTCTTGCAGATTCGATGAGTGATTTTTTGGAAATGTCAGTTTCTGCCTTGAACCCAACAAGAAAAACATCTGGCTGCATTTTCTTGACATGATCTATGATTTTTGGCGCCCTGTGTAATTTTATGACCAAGTTTTTGTTTGTGCTTTTTATTTTGGATCTTGCTTTTAGTGTGGTATAATCAGATGCGGCCGCTGATAAAATTACAATGTCATATTTTTTTTTCATTTCCTTTTTTACTGCACCAAACATTTCATTTACGGTTTTGACTGGTATGATTTTGGCCCCCTTTGGCGGCTCTTCTCTTCCAGGACCGTACACCAGTGTTACCTTTGCTCCTGCAGAAACAAGCTGGGATGCAAGCAATACGCCTGTTTTCCCAGTGCTCTGGTTTGTAATCACGCGAACGGGGTCAATGTATTCTATTGTCGGGCCTGCAGTGATCAGAATTTTTTTCCCATCTAGTATGGGGGAATGACCAAACTTTTTCAAAACATATTCCAAGACATCTTCAGGTTCGGCGACCTTTGCCTTTCCCTCAATCATTTGAGGCGAAATAAACCCGATTTTATCTTTGAGAAACCCGATATTTCGTAATACTGCAGAGTTTTCATACATTGCCTCATGCATTGCAAGTGCCATCAAAATTGGAATCTTTGCACCAAACCCGACAGTCAGGACAGTTGATACTGGAGTATCATCAATTCCATTTGCAAGCTTACCAAGCGTGTTTGCAGTAGCTGGGTACACCACAATGATATCTGACTGTCTGTAATCTGCTAGTTTGATGTGCTCCAGATCCCCAGTAAGCTTTGTAATTACCTCATTTCCAGTTGCCCACTTGAAGTAGTCTGGCTGGATCAGCTTGGTCACTGCATCGCTTGCAACACAAATCACATCCGCACCATGTCTCATCAAAAGTCTTGCAAGCTCAAGTGCCTTGTATGCTGCAACGCTTCCTGATATACACAGAACAATTTTTTTCCCTGACAGCTCTGTTCCGTATGACTCCACTATATCTAAAGATGGGTGCTTATTTGCCAATTTCCTTTCTTAATTTTTCAAGCTCGGATTTGTCCATTGAAAACCAGTTTTCCTCTGCAGGAAATTTTCCAGATTCAACATCTGTTCTATAGTTTGATACTGCCTTTGTTATCTGATCTGATAATGACAAGTATTGCTTTACAAATTTTGGTTTGAGCTTATCATACATGCCCAAAATATCGTGAACCACAAGCACCTGACCGTCACAATACTTTCCTGAGCCAATTCCAATTGTCGGAACGGAAATGGCTTCTGAAATTATCTTTGATACCTCATCTGTCACCATTTCAAGAGCTATGCTGAATACGCCTGCTTCTTCTAGCGCCTTTGCGTCCTCGATTAGTCTTACAGCGGCATCCTTGGTTCTTCCCTGAACTTTGTAGCCTTGTGCAAGCGTGGTGGTCTGGGGCTGAAACCCAATGTGCCCCATCACGGGAATGCCTGTTTCTACTATTGCCTTGATTGTACCTGACATTGCTTTTCCGCCTTCAAGCTTTACTGCATCTGCTCCCGCCTTTACCAGTCTGCCAGAGTTTGCGATTGCATCGCTAGTGCTTGCCTGGTACGACATAAATGGAAGATCGGAAACTATGAGTGCATTTTGGCGCGCCCTACTTACTGCCTCTGTAAACAAAACCATTTGATCCATGGTAACTGGAATGGTACTCTCATATCCTAACATCACCATGCCTGCACTATCGCCAACAAGCAGAATGTCAATTCCCGCCTTGTCACATAATGATGCCATGGTATAGTCATATGCGGTGATTACGGAAATTTTTGTTCCAGACTGTCTTTTTTCCAAGATGTCTCTTACTGACTTATGCAATCCTTGCCCTCCTTGTCAAGTAATTTCTTATTTCAGAGATGGATTTTGCAAGATTTTTTTTGTTATCAAACGGCATGTTGCGCAGTTTTTTCTTTTGCGTTTTTTCACAAGCGTCAATCAACTCCCTTATTCCACGAACGACATTGTCCACAATAGTAATGTCTGCTGTTTGTGCGGTCCTGGATAGTGGATTTAGGTCAAACGTAATGACTTTCTTTCCTGCTTTTTTGAGTGCTATAGTTCTGTCGCCGTCTTCCAGTGGGACCAACACTACGTCTGCAATGTAAATTCCATCCCTGTCTACAATTCTTCTTGCACTGTCTAGGCCAGAAATTCTAGTGGAGTTTTTCTTGTCCACACCAAGGATTTCTTTTGCACCGTTTTTGTGCAATACCTTCAAAATGGTTTGCTTTCTTTTTTCGTTGGCATAAAACAGATTTATCTCAATTTTTGCATTTGCTACCTTTGATAGTTCTATTATCTCCCTTGGACACAGCCCTGCAATGTTGCCGTTTACCGAGATAACAGGATGTTTTGCAGAAACAAGCGCAAATGCGGCTGCCTTTATCGCGTTTTTTGCAGATTTTGATGTTTTTTCACCTATCAAATAATCAAATGCCTCGCCACGGCCATGCGCCATGAGGCCTTCTTTTGCAACCAGTCCGTCATCAAACGCATTGACAAGTCGTTCCCTAACATACAGAGAATGAGCTCTTGGATGATTCTTTGGAATTAGATTTGTCATTTAGCTAACTAGTCTTGCTCCAAGATCATCAATTTTTGACTTGATAATGATTCCGTCATTGTACTTTTCCAATATTTTCAAAACTTTGTCTTTCAAATCTTGTGAAACAAGTGTGAAAATCGTCTCACCAAAAAGTGCAACACCACATTTTATTCCGTTTTTGTGCAGATCATCTATCACTGCTTTCATTTTGGGGGTTATGATGTTCACATAGTTTGCAAATTCTACAGATGAATCATGGAACTCATTGATGTCTTCTGACTGTACCAGTTTGTTTACCATTTTTCCGCCAAGACCGTTTATCGACGACATTCTCTCCTTCATGAACTGTTTTGTCGAAATTGGAGCAAAGCAAATCATGATTGCAGAATATGATTCGGTTGATATTTTTTTAATGGATCCAATTCCTGGAGCACCGCCTTTAACTCTGATCTCGAATCCGCCGTGATATGACGCCAAGACATCACCAAGACCTGTCTGGCAAGACACTTCTGCAACATGGGCAATCCTTCCGAGTTTTTCATTTGAAAATCCAGTTCCAAATGCTTGGTTTAGTGCAAAGGCAAGTGACAATGCAACCGCGGCGGAGCAGCCAAATCCATATCCAACTGGAACTTTGATGTCGTGGTGTATGCTGAGAAAATAACTTCCCTTGATATTTTTCAAAAATTCCCTGATCACAAATTCAGAGACTTGTGTGTTATCTGACTGATATCCTGTAACTCTGATCTTAAAATCAGTGTAATCAGATTCCTCGATTTCTACCGTAGTGATGACGCCTGATTGAATTGAAAACCCGGCCCCCAAAGACCCTTGAAATTCAGGCCTTTGTTTTTCATCTAACTCTGCCTTGAAAAATCCCGTTATGTGTGCAGGACTGAACGCCATTCCCCTCATGATCGCAGTTTAAATTTTACTAAAAATATAAGAATATGGCTTAAATTAATTATATTAGTATAAATTGACTAAATTCATTCGACGCCTGCAAAAGATTGGAAGCAGCATTCTGGTATCACTCCCAAAGGAATGGGTGGATGCAAACAAGCTTGAAAAAAGTACCGAAGTAGAAATTGAAACAAACGAAAACACCATCTCAATCACAGTAAACAAAACGGAAAGGCCCTCAAAGGAGGTGGTGATTTCGTATCCGCTTCCGCAGGACGAAAACATTGTTGCAGATATCACGGGCGCATATCTTCTTGGATATGACATAATTCGAATAAAGGGAAAGACTAGCATCCCAGTTGAGGACAGGGAAAAAATTCGTAACTCCATGAGAAGACTGGTCGGAATGGAAATAGTAGAGGAGGATTCTTCTAACATAAATGTCCAATTTCTCTTGGATGCAACCACACTAAATCCCGATAAAATTCTAAAACGAATTAGCTCAATTGCGCTAGGCATGTTCAATGACATCTCGCTGGCGCTAATCTCCGATGACAAGTCAAATCTTCAGACCCTTCCAAATAGGGACGACGAGGTAGACAGACAGTATTTCTTGCTTGTCAGATTAATTCGAAGCACAATGCTTGACAAAAGGCTTGCAACCACGTTTCATCTTGAAAACATTGATGTCTTGGATTATAGAATAGCTGCAAACATTTTGGAAACAGCCTGCGATACTCTGGTGGAAATTGCAAACACTATATCAAATACACATCTGTCTAAAAACGACCTTCGCAAAATTTACGATCTCACAAAGGACATTGAAAGCATACACCAAAAATCAATTGACGCATTCATTGGGCATAATAGAAGGCTAGCAATAGATGCAATATCACATCATAGAAAATTTCAGAGAAAAATATCTGATATTCGTTCCTCAATTGAGGAAAAAAACCAACTTCCGATAGATCTGGTGGATCTCATCTATATGTTTGAAAGAGTTTCAAGATCTTGGGCAGATATCTCGGATCTGGTAAAACCCATCTATAACTAGTATATCTTATTTTTTAGCGCATAGGTCAAAACCGCACATATGGTTTTAGAGTCAATGATCTTGCCGTTTTTTATCATGCCTAGTAATTTTTTCATATCTATTTTTACCACCGACATGATTTCATCGTCATCTAACATTTGGTCGCTGACTTTCTGTAGATTCTTTGCCACAAAACAGTGTATTGCCTCCTTGTTGTAGCCAACAGATGGATAATACGTGATAAGATGAGTCAGTTTCCTTGCCTTGTAGCCGGTTTCTTCTTGGATTTCGCGAAATGCGCATTTTTCAGGCTTTTCTCCCTTTTCAAGTGTGCCTGCAGGAATTTCTAAAATGTAGCCATGAGGAAATCTATGCTGCTTTACCAAAATTACCCTGCCTTTCTCATCAAAACCAAGTATTGCTGCTGCCCCACGGTGCTCAATTACCTCTCGTCTTACCTTTCTACCGTTTATGGTTAGATCGTATATGGTCAGACCTAGAATTTTCCCCTCATAGATTGTTTTTTTCTTCAACTGATGATTTTTTAGTTGAATGCTATTTTAATTTGTCTGGTACATCAAATGCAGCTTTCCAGAAGATTTTGAGCTCTTGATGGTATCCTTGATCCATTGCTGTGGCAGTTCTATCTTTTTTGGGATAAACAAATCTGCAATGGATACTCCTTTTACCATTCTTACCTGCTGCGTTATGTTGTCAAGCTCAAATATGTTATTGCTGTACAAGAATAGCACAATTTGGTTTTTTGCAATGAATGGCTTTTGCAAAAAATAGCCTGAAAATTCTTTTTTCAATCTGTTTAGGGTTTCATTTAGGTTTCCATCAATCCATGCCAATACAGCAAACGGTATGTACTGATCAAATTTTGAAGGATTGAAAATTAGAGTAAACTGGATTGCCTCGTCATTTTGTAATTTCTTTAATGATCTTGCAACTGTTTTTGTGGACAGCTTGGCGGTCTTTGCAAGATCTTCAATTTTCATTCTTGGGTTTTTCATGAGCTGGTTTATTATTTCAAGATCCGTTTTTATCAAATCTGATCTCACGCCAGGATTGACAGCTTCAAAAATGCTGAGAACTCTAACATCTTTCATGAGATTTTTCATGATCTCTATTTTTTGCTGCACGTCTTCTTTTACCACGATGCCGCAAACTGTAATTCCGCCAACACAAGGAACCATGAAAAATGGTTCGCCGATTAGTTTTACCTGCTTTAGGATTTCATCGGAATCTTGGCCTGTCGTTACGATGTAGATTAGATTGTAACCTAACACCGGCGGCTCTATCTTTAATGTGAAATTTTCAATCATTTTGCTCTGAATCATCTTTTCAATTCTGGACTTCACCGCAGCACCAGAAATTCCGATTCTATTGCCTATTTGCCTGTCTGATTCCCTACAGTTGTCCAGCAATGAGCCTAGGATTTTTAGGTCTAATTTGTCCAATTTGTTATTTTTAGGCATTAATTTCTTATTAAAGGATACTATTCTTATGTAAAAGTGTCTATTATATTCAAAATATGTAGATAATATATTAAATATCGGACTATTCTGTATTAATCGTTGGATTACAGGATTCAGCTGGCAACTAGAATGCTTGCAAACAAGAGGGGCAGTTTGCTTGGCGCAATCATGGCAGTATCCATTGGAATTTTGGTAATTCATGTTAATTTTGTAATATTTCAGGGATTGTATGACGCAATAATTCGTGACTTGTCAGGATATAGGTTTGGAGACGTGCTTGTGACAAACAGAGAAGACGTCATTACGGAAAAATCCGACGTTTTTTTAGTAAATTGGTTTGAGAGAATACCGTATGTAGAGGCTGCTGCCCCTAGGATGTCCTCATCAGCCTCAATCAATGTTACCAAGTCTGGAAAAATAATTCAAGATTTTCAGGTTCCAGTTGTTGGAGTTGACCCATTTCAGGACACCAGAGTGTCAACCGTCCATGAAACAGTAAGTGAGGGACAGTACGTCTTTTCAAGAAACTCAATTGTTGTTGGTTCTATTGTAGCGCGTGATCTTGGTGGTGTAACTGTTGGGGATAATCTGCAGCTAAAGATAGTAAACAGGCATGGTGAGGACGCAATAAAGCGTTTTATTGTAACTGGCATAGCAAGATCACCCGGTGGACAAGGGTTTGACTCTGACGTTGTCATACATATTGATACACTACGAGATATGCTGGATCGTAACAAAGAAACCGGCCAGATTCTTGTCAAACTAAACGATCCAACAAAAGCTGACGAGGTAAAGGATCTCTTTTTGCGTTCTTTTCCAAACGATGACTTTAAGGCAGAAACAATAGAAGAATCCGCCGAGCAAACTCTGAGTGGATTCAGATCAGGAATCGCAATGATCAACATGATTGGTTATTTTGGAATGATGTCGTCTGCTTTTGCAGTGGTGACAATTCAGATAATGCTGGTGTCAAGCAAGACACGTGAAGTGGGAATTATGAGGGCAATCGGAGCAAAAAGGAAGGATATTCTCATAATCTTCTTGTTTCAGGGCATGATTATAGGCATGGTGGGCGCAGGAGTGGGAACGGCCTTTGGCCTGAGCTACACATTTTATGCAAAGGAGACCAAAATGTCATTTCAAGGAAGTCTTCCGCTTCAGGTAAGCTATGATTGGTCCAAGATAACACAGACTGCAATCATGGCATTCGGACTTGCAGTTATCGCTTCAATTTATCCTGCATTCAAGGCGACAAAACTTCAACCAGTGGAGGCGATGCGCTCTGTCTAGTGTTCTAGAAGTAAAAAACTTGAACAAAACTTATGGTGAGGGCGATACCAAGGTTCGTGCCTTAACCGATGTTTCGTTTTCCATAAAGAAAGGAGAATTTGTATTGATTGTTGGAAGCTCAGGATCCGGCAAATCCACACTACTAAACATGATAGGACTGCTTGATAAGCCGACAAGTGGGCAGGTATTGATCGATGGTACAAACACAATAACTCTTGGCGACAATCAAGTATCATCGTTTAGGAATTCAAAGCTCGGATTCATATTCCAATTTTCTAATCTTCTAACTGATCTTACAGTTTTAGAAAATGTCTTGCTACCGCGTAACATCCAACACTCAAACCAGAATGTGATGACTGAAGCTAAAAACTTGCTAAAGGCAGTAGGCCTTGAAAGCCAAATGAATAAACGCGCAAACAAAATTTCTGGAGGACAGGCTCAAAGAGCAGCAATAGCAAGAGGCCTGATAAATAATCCAGCTATAGTTTTGGCTGACGAGCCAACAGGAAACTTGGATTCTATTACCGCAGAAACCATTGTACAACTAATGAAGTCGATGGCAAAAAAACTCAACCAAACTTTCATTATTGTTACACACGACAGGCAACAGTTTGGCGAGGTGGATAGAGTTATTACAATTAGAGACGGCCGTGCATTTGAAGGCGAAGACTTGCCTCACGAAATGGAGATCAAGGTATGAATTATTCTAAATTACTTGTTTTATTCTCAGTACTCGTATTGGGCCAGTTTGTAGCCTTGAATGCGTTTGGCCAAGTCAGCTCAAACGAGTCTCCGTTCAAGCGAGAATTTGGAGCAGTGAAAATCCTTGACGCCTACTTTGGAACCCTAGAGCAAAAAATTGAGGTGGCTCCAGGCGACAAAAATGTTCCATTTACCGTAGTGTTTGCAAATGTAGGAACCCAGGATATCACTGGAATAAAGGGGCAATTACAGCTTCCTCAGGGATTTAGCTCCGCAGATGGAAAGGACGCACTTATTGTGGCAGATAGTGACAGTGAATCACAGGCAGGAGATAATTTCTCTTTGACATTTTTCGTTAATCTTGATTCACATATTCTAATCCAGCAATATCCAGGAACAGTAAAAGTTGACTATTCAAGACTTCGTGAATCCGGTCAAAGAAACGAATTTTTTGATTTCAAGTTCAAAGTAACCGGAGATAGTACTCTAAATCTAAAGGCAGTTGATCCGTTTCTAACTTCTATCAAAAATAACAAAGCTACCATAGAGATATCAAATTCTGGAACGGCACCAATATCTAATGTAAAAATTATTCTAGGAAATACGCAAAATACCATATCTTCAACCCAAGTGTCGCTCACCAATGTTGAAAATGTAGTTTTTGATCAAAATAGCTGGGATGTTGGAACAATTGAGCCAAAATCATCAAAATACATTTCATTTCAGGTGTATATCCCAGAAAACATACACACCGAAACACTGCACACTCCGATGGAAATAACTTACTTTAATGCCCACGGAGACAAGGTTGAGACAACACAAAACGTAGATTTTTACATTAATGGACTAATCGATCTAAGGATTTACGATGTAAATGTGATCGATCTCTCGGGAAAACAAACTGTAATAGGTGAAATCATCAACGAAGGAAACACTAATGCCTTGTTTGGATTTGTAACCTTGGAACCACTGGGTGATTCCAACATCAAAAAAACAACACAATTCATAGATGAAATCGAAACTGATTCGCCAGTACCGTTTAACATCCCAGTAGAGTTTGACGGAGAGCCGAAGTTTGGCAAACATGATATCAAAATCACACTGCGATACAAGGACGACTCGCGAATAGAGCATTTGTTTGATTATGACACCGCTGTATTTCTAAAAGATACAACAGTAATCCCAGAACCTACAATATCTGATTACATGCCAGGTATGATTGGCTTGGTAATTGCAGCAATTGTAGGCGTGATTATTTTCAAAAAAATTAGGAAAAAGAAAGAGCTAGTTACAAGCTAAAACACACTAGAATTATAAGCAATTAGCAGCATTGCGGATCATGACTTGGGATGAAATCGAGGTCCCCAAAGAACTAAGGCCGTTCATGCTTGAAAAAGCAGAAGAAACCCTACTTGGCCACAAAAACGGCTCAATCAAGCAGTATCGTTATGGAAATTTACACATAAGGGAATACAACGACAAGTATTTGGTTCACATGGACAAGATAGACCCGAGAAAAAACCCACTTGGACACCTGGCACTTGATGCGCCCGAAGTACTAGTCGGGCTTGCAAGTGGAGCATTCGGCGGGGCAAAGGTGGCGTCATACCTATACAAAAACAGCAAAAAAACAAAAAAAGATATGCAAGTTTCTGCAGCTGCGGGAGTGATATCATCTCTGGTAATAGGTTATGTTGGATACAAGCTTGCCAAAAAAATCAAAAACGAGTGAGGTAATCAATCATAACTGCTTTTAGAACAATCAAGGTACTTGGCAAATTAATCCCAATAATCATTTCATTACGAAAGGACAGAAGGGAGTGGGTACGCCGAGAGGGAAAAAACATTGACAATGAAAAATTCCAGAAAAATGCAAGAAAAGTTCTTGATACCTTTGTGTCACTTGGACCAGTCTACATAAAACTTGGTCAGTGGCTGTCATCTAGGGCAGACATTTTGCCGCAGCCATACATGGAGGAGCTAGCAAAACTGCAAGATGATGTGCCGGCATCCTCGTTTGAACAGGTAAGACCAATTATTGAAAATGATCTGGGCCCACTTGACAAAGTATTTTCCTCAATTAACAAGACGGCGATCTCTGGCGCGTCTCTTGGGCAGGTTTATCTTGCAAAAGTAGAACAAAAAAACGTCATAGTGAAGGTCAAGCGGCCAGGAATTGAAAAAATAATTGAACAGGACATCAGAATTCTAAAAAAAATACTGCCACTTGCAATGAAATTCGTAGATCCAAATCTTCGCTTTTCTGCACAATCAATGCTAAAACAGTTCATAGAGACGATACATGAGGAGCTTGACTACACCATAGAATCAAAAAACCTCAAGACCATCAAAAAAAATCTTACTCGACACGACAACGTAATGATACCTGAGGTTTACGATGACTATTCCTCAAAAAACGTACTCACAATGGAATACATTCCCGGAATCAAAATCACAAACATCGAGGACCTTGACAAAAAGGGAATTGACAGGCAAAAAATTGTAATTGACGTGCACAAGGTGTTCTTTACTATGCTCTTGCGCGATTCCATATTTCACGCAGATCCGCATCCTGGGAACATTTCGGTTGCAGATGACGGTTCTTTGATTTTGTATGATTTTGGAATGGTTGGAAGAATAGACAATGAAACCCGGTTGAGGCTGATTCGGTTGTACCTTGCCCTGGTGGAAAAAGACCCAGCAAGGACAGTAAACGCAATGAATGATCTCGGGATGCTGACTCCTGACTTTAACCGCTCAGTGATAGAGCAGGGAATAGACATGTCAATTCGCACAATGCATGGAAGAAAGCCAGACGAAATGGAAGTAAGAGCACTCATGGAACTTGCAAATAAAACAATGAGCCGTTTTCCATTCATGCTTCCAAAAAATCTTGCATTATATCTTAGGATGAGCTCAATTATTGAAGGAATCTACAAGACACACAAAGTAGATTTCAAGTTTGTAAAAGTGCTAAAAAATATCTTAGAGGAAGAGCATCTAATCAAGGATGCCTATATCGAGGAACTGAAATACTCATTTGTACGTTTTGCAAAATCAATTGACGCGACAATTTCAATTGCTCCTGAGCTAAAGAAATTTTTGGAGGAAAACAGATCACTTCAGCTAAACACAAAACCGAAAAATAACACCCTGCTTTCCGGAAGCATACTTGCATCCTCAATGTTTATTGGATCTGCATTGGTATATTCGTCAAACCAAACATATGGATTGTTTGGAATGGTTGGAGCACTGATTGTTATGGGGATATTTGCTGCGTTTAGAAAGCGATAATCATTCTATTGAAATCTGTTTTCCTTTTTGAGAGATTGGAATCCTGATTATCAACACGCCCTGGGAAAATTTTGCAGAGCTAATTGCGTCTTCTCCCTCCTTAATGTGAGCCGGAAGCAGGATTTTTTTATCAATCATACTTGGTCGCTGCTTGCAAACCATGTTTTCTTTTTCGGGTTCGTGTTTCTCTGCCCTAATTGATAGTATATTCTTGTGTAATGTGATCTTGATGTCTTTTTTATCAAATCCAGGCAAATCAATTACTGCAACAAGATGGCTGTCCTCCAGATACATGTCTATTGGGGGAAGCACTAACTCGTAAAATTCGCGCGACTTGTTACCTATCTCCCTCATCATTTCCCCTGCCATGTATCGTACTATGCCCATTGTGCTTAATTTGTGTTTTTTAGTTATAAGTTTTGGTGGATTTACCAGATCATTTTCTAGTCTGGACAATATCCCAAATTCAATATACTAAAATGATTTGACAAAAATCAACTATTATGAAAATAATTTATGCATTAGTTTCACTGTTAATTGTTTTTTCAAGTTTTGAAATTTTTGCCTTTGGGCAAAGTATGACCGAGGTTGACAATGACAAGTACATTTTTAGAATTTTTGTTGATCAAAAATATTATGATTCAGAAAAAGGATTCTATACCAAGATATCAGTTCAACCAAGAGTAGATTACTCTAATTTGTATGACTTGTTAAAAAATGAGGAAAACGCGGTGGTGATTTACCCAATTTTTACCCAGAGTGCATATTCTGAAAATGGATTTTATGACTATTATCACAAATTATGTGATGAGCAATGTCTTGAAGTACCGATCCGGCAAATAGGAGATGGCAATTACAATTCATCTGATATTTCATACCAAGTTCTGAAAATTCTTGGATATCCAGTCATAACAGATGTGGATGTAGATAGGGATCCAACAATACTTGACTCATACGACAAGGTAATAGTCCTGCACAACGAATATGTTACAAAAAAAGAATTCAATGCAATAACTAGTCATACAAATGTCATCTACTTGTATCCAAACGCACTATATGCCGAAGTACAATATGACGAGAGTTCAAACAAGATCAAACTAATCCGAGGACACAATTATCCTGAACAAAGTATAACAAACGGATTTGATTGGGAGTCTGATAATTCATCACAAGAATATGATACGGAGTGTTTCAGCTGGCAAATGTATGAAATAAAAAATGGTTTGATGCTTAACTGTTATCCGGAGCAAATAATTTTCAAGGATGCATTTATCTTGATGGCAATAAAACACTCTGATGATCCATTCTGGTGGAATATTTCTCAAAAATACGGTACAATGATCCCAAGCGATGAGTACCAAAAACTCAAACCTGTTCTAGATAGCCTGAATACTAATATCCGAAATACAGAAAGCCAAAACATCCAAAACACAGAGAATCAGAACATTCCAAAAAATACGAGCGACGGCGGTTGCCTAATTGCAACCGCTACATATGGCTCAGAGCTAGCTCCCCAAATACAACAGCTCAGGGAATTAAGAGACGAACAATTGTTACGAACCGAATCTGGCTCTAATTTCATGTATGGATTCAACCAATTCTATTATTCGTTTTCGCCAACAATTGCAGATTGGGAAAGAGAGAGCCCAGTGTTCAAAGAATCTGTTAGGATTGCTATAACTCCAATGATCTACTCCATTTCAATGCTAAACTATGTAGACATGGACTCCGAAGCTAAAGTGTTAGGATATGGGATATCTTTGATTTTACTAAACGTAGGAATGTATTTGGTAGCTCCTGCAGTCGTAATTTACAAAGTTAGGAAGTTTAAATTCAAAAGAACCCATCTTGGAGTTTTAAAAATATAAAAATTTCTAAAAATCATGCCTGTGACATATGGCTAATTCATCTATAGACCTTGATAGATTTTTAATTACTGGGATTTCATCTCATTACAATTGATTATCGTAATTGAAGGAAGTGATCAGGCAGGGAAAAAAACACAGTCTGATCTTTTGGCAAAAGCACTAAAAGCAAGAAAGCTAAAGGTAAAAATCTTCAGCTTTCCTGACTACACCACCCCACTTGGAAAAGAAATTGACAATTTTTTGCATGGAAAGAGAAAGTTTTCCCCACAAGTAATCCACTGTCTTTTAGCTGCAAACAGATGGGAAAAACTTCAAGAAATCAAAAAGGCACATTCTGAAAACTCGGTTCTAATCATGAACCGATACTATCAATCTAATCTTGTTTATGGTGCTGTGAATAAGCTTAATTTGAAATGGCTTCAAAACTTGGACGAAGGCCTTCCAAAATCTGACTTGGTTATAGTTCTCGATGTTTCCCAAAAAGAATCCTTTAATCGTAAAAAATCAAAACGGGACAAATTCGAAAAGGACAGAAAATTCCTAGACCAGATATCAAAAACCTACAGAAAGCTTGCAAAGAAGCTAGGTTGGAAACTAGTCGATGCTTCACGTCCAAAAGAAGAAGTACATCAATCCATAATGGAAATAATTGCAAAAAAGATTGTAAAACTATGAAACCATTTCTTGATATCGTAGATCCAATTCACAACTTTATTCGAGTCTATGAAACAGAACTAAAGATAATAGATTCACCGATCTTTCAACGATTACGAAGAATACGGCAGCTCTCAGGGGCGCACCTTACCTATCCAAGTGCTCAGCATTCCAGATTTGAACACTCACTTGGAGTAATGCACATTGCAGGCCAGGCAGCAAATGCGCTAAAAGAAAAAGGACTACTAAACCCAGATCAAATACAAAACATCCGGCTTGCAGCATTACTCCATGATGTTGGACACGGGCCATTTTCGCATCTATTTGAAGAAGTGCTACAGGAAAAAAGAAAAATCTCGCATGAAGAAATGGGAAAAAAAATTATTTTAAAATCTGAGATTGGAGACATCTTGTCAAAATCTGGGTTTGATAAAAAATTCATAACAAAGCTTGCCTTTGGCGATACCAAATACAAATTTGTCAACGAAATCATCTCAGGCTCGCTTAGCGCAGATATGATGGATTACCTGCAGCGGGACGGGTATTTTACGGGAGCAGAGCATGCAAAAATAGATCACCAAAGAATCATCCAGTCCCTAGACGTATACAAGGGAAGACTCGCGCTTGACAGGTCTGCACTGTATTCATTTGAATCCATGGTTCTATCTAGGTATCAAATGTTCAAGGCAGTCTACTTTCACAAAACTGTAAGGTCAGCAGAAGTAATGATGCTAGAATCAATCAGACTTGCAGACAACCAGCTGAACTTTACCTCGCTAAATCTAGACGAATACGTCAAGATGACAGACGAGTTTGTCGTGGCGCAAATTCTTTCACTATCAACTTACACAGACGAGCTAAAAAGGGCAAAACAGTTTGCAGAGGACTACCAAAACCGCAGACTGCTAAAATGCGTACACGAACAACTAACAAACAGAAAATTCACCAAAACCCACGAAAACAAGATAAAACAAGATATTGCAAAAAGATCCAAAGTAAGCACAAACGAGATATTTGTAGACACCACTACAACTTCATCTCTGCCACTCACACCGTCTAAGGAAAAATCAAAGTCAATCATACTTGTCACAGAAGGTACTACAAAGTCAATTAAGGAAATACCGTTTTCAAAAATACCCGTGGTTTCATCAATAGCGGGTTCCATGAACATTATACGAATTTACACCCCTGCGCGGTACAGAAAAAAAGTTGAAATTGCAGCAAAATTGATTCTTGGTGATTAGATGGCAAAAAGAAGAGTTGTAATCAAGCTTTCCGGGCGAATCTTTGGAATAGAAAACAACGAAAAGTTGCTCAAGGATTATGCGACATTCCTTGTAAAAATTAGCAAAATTTGCCAGCCAATAATAATAGCAGGCGGAGGTAAAATTGCACGACACTACATCTCACATGCCCGCTCTTCTGGCGCAGACGAATCAACCCTTGATGAGCTGGGAATTGAGGTCTCTAGGCTTAACGCAAAGCTCCTAATCTACGCACTAAAGGACAAGGCCTATCCGCACCCGCCAACCACACTTGCCGAGACAAGGCACGCAGTAGACAGCGGACTAATTGTCGTGGCAGGAGGACTGCATCCAGGACAAAGCACAAACGGAACCGCTGCTCTGATTGCCGAAAAGGTACAGGCATCAGAATTTCTAAACGCAACAGACGTGGATGGAATCTATGATTCGGACCCGAACAAAAATCCCAAGGCAAAAAAGTTCAAGAGAATCGAACTAAGGAATCTTCGCAATATTTTGGTGCATGAGGATTCCCATGCAGGCGGCTATGACCTGATGGATATAGTTGCACTCAAAGTAATTGAGCGCTCTAAAATCAAGACGCGCGTACTAAAGGCAGACATTTCTATTCTGGAAAAGGCGATCAAAGGCTCGCCGGTAGGAACCGAAATCATAATTTAAAAATCACTTTAGCTCGTTTTGCACAGTTGGATATTGCTCTGTCCAAATTTCCACTTTCTCACCCGCGTACTCTTCTATTCCAGATTCTTTTGCTTTTTTGAAAATTTCCATTGCGGCATCTTTCTCAAGTGCCTTTGACTGTGCCTTTGTATATCCTTCCGCATCAACCAGTATGGTAACGTATCCATCGGCCGTATGAATCACCGCAACAAGGTTTTCTTCCCCGATTGGAATAAACTGGCCGTCCTTCTTTTTTGTAGTCAGCGTCAACATTGCAAACCCGCCAAGCTTGAATAGAAGCATTTGGGATTTGCTTGATCGCTCCTTCCCAATTCTGACTGCCTGAAAATACTGCAACAATGTTTACAAAAAAATTATTCCTATAAGCATTTCATCTTAACGTTTAGATAGACAAAAACAACGAAAATTATCGTTGAACTCTAGACTCATTCTTGCAATAGTTGGAGCAGGAATAGCGGGAATAATAGGACTTGTTGCGTTTTCTGGCTCACAGTTTATCAACGACATATCAAAGGACGGCTTGGGCAAACTATCGCCTGCCCCAATTGAGGTAATTCCTCTTCAAATTGAGCTTGCGAACCTATCTGTGATAGAGGTCACAGACGAGCAAGCAACCATACAAATTGATTTTAGGGTCACCGATCTTAACTACAAATCTATCATTTTACAGCTAATCAAGTACGAACTATATGAAAATGGAGTGAGAATAACAACGGAGGAAATCGGGCAAAGACCAGAGGGAATGGTTGATGTGTCAAACTACTTTACCATACTAAGCAACAGCCCGCAAATAATAGGCGAGAAAATCACAATTAAAAACACCGGCAACATGCCAGAGCTTTGGTCAGCATTAACAAACAATACCGCAAAATGGACAGTCAAGGGGGAAGCCTACTATAATTTGAGTTCGATGACAAGCGGCCACGAGAACATCACGCCGTTTGAGTTCACAAGATAACGATCGTTTAGTATAAACAAACATAGATTTAGTATGTTTTTTGGGCCGAAAATAACAGAATGTTACTAAGTCAGTACTCTGTAAATAATCTCATTCATGCAACAGAATCCCTCTTGGACATAACCAGAGTCCTTAACGTTGAGCTTGCCAGCCTTCAAAGACTAAAGGACGAAGTAATACAACAACAACAAGAAGCACACAAACAAGGGCAGCTTGTCAAAAAAATGACAAACTATCTGAGTACTGAGCTTGGAAGATTGGAACTAGAGACTGACAAAATTGACAGTCCATCGTTTTCTATGAACAGTGACTTGGATAAATTTTCAGAAACAGAAACAAAATTGCGAGTTCTCAGGGGCAGACTGAGTGAATTTGTCGATGAAGAAGATACTGAGAATCTCAAAAAAGCCGACTCGACTATCTCAAATGATCTAAAGGGCTTTGAATCATTCTTGCTTGATCTGACCAGCCTGCTAAACCAAAGAATACCAAATCTTGAAAAAGTAATAGACCGACTAAGGGGGGAAAGCAGAGAAGCCCAGCAACAAAAGGTTCTGCTAAAGGAAATGGTTGATCTATTCAACACAGAAATGGAGGAGCTTGATTCCACCTTCACCAAACTAAAATCCAAGCTTACTGTATCATAGAATTGTAAAATTATGATAATTTGCCTGTATGGAAAAAATTTTGGAGAAATTATATATGATTCGGGATACGAATGCAAGCAAATGGCAGAAGCAGCATTAGCAGCATATGGCTCAGTAATTGGTGTTGGCATTGCCTTTGCAGTAGTATTATTTGCATTACGTGGCAAGGGTCATCCAGAATCAGCCGAATAAATCAAAAGATCAAAAGATCTTTCACTCTTTTTACTTGTCTTTTTTGACTCCGAGCAGTTCTGAAATTGAGAACTGTTTTCCTTCGTGCTTCTTTATGAAACAACGCTCGTAATACTGACAGGTAGAGCATTCTGTGGATGGCTCTAAAATTGGAGTCTTTTTGTCGCTTATCAGGTTGCTAAAAACCCGTACTCTGCGTATTACCTCTTCAAACATTTTTTTCTCCCTGATTAGTGCAAATGATGACTCTTTTCCACCATCTGTAATGTAGATTATGACTCCTTCGGATTTATTAAAAATCCACAGGCACGCGTTTAGGTGCAAAACGTCGCTTGCAAATGGAACGTCTGGGGAGACGGGGACTGTCTTGAAGATAATCACAACATCGTCTACTATCATGTCTGGCTGGCCCTTGAGAGTTATCTCGTCAATGGCGAACTGGCCTACTTTGGAACCATAAGGCAACTTTCTAATTAATCCGCCAAACAAATTTCCAAAAGTCTTGTCTTCTTGTTCTTCCCTGTCAAACCTATCGAAATAGGATCTTCGCATACAGCGTACAATTTCGTGCAGAAAAATTATCTTGCTGTCGTTTGGATCTGTTGCCTGTAGTTCTACCTCCCTTGTGATGGCATCTATTGCGGTAGTGATCGTCTTTCTGTAGTCCCTATCACCCATCATGGGAATTTCTCCTCCATACTAGCTCAAAATCTCCGTCAGTCTCTTTGAGATCCTATCAGAAAAGGCAAGTGT
Source organism: Candidatus Nitrosotenuis chungbukensis (assembly GCF_000685395.1). Taxonomy (GTDB): domain Archaea; phylum Thermoproteota; class Nitrososphaeria; order Nitrososphaerales; family Nitrosopumilaceae; genus Nitrosotenuis; species Nitrosotenuis chungbukensis. The sequence continues at coordinate 123,951 of NZ_AVSQ01000009.1, forward strand.
CACAAAATGAATTCCAAACCCGATTACTGCCCCAACTACAAGATTTGTTGTCGTAAAGTAAATTCCTAAAAATATCCCAAGCGGTGGAATTGTGAGAATTAATGCAAGAAAGGTGCTGACCCAAACCGTATTGACCAATGCCTCTGTTGTAATGTCCTGCTTTTTCCTGTGAATCTTGATCATTGTTGAACGTACGGAAGTTTTACTATATATAATTACACGCGTGTTATTCTTCTGATTCTATTATCAGCCTTGACATTGTCGTTTGTGGAGAAATTTTCTGCTCGACGGCAAACGCAATTGCCGCAATGTTTCTCACCTCATATGCAGTCAGCTTTGTTATTCCGACAATGGTTGAGAAACTAAACATCTTGGAAAATGATCTGTTTACTGCCTTGTAGATTGCCATTTCAAATGCATGCTCAAACTGAGAGATTGCCTCGATCTCATTTTCTGTTTGTGGCACCAGTTCTCTGTATCGCGTAGTTGCAAGCTCATCAAATATGCTTTTTACAGAATCAGCAGACATCATTTTTCCAAGAAGATCCTTTGGTATGCTTGGTGTATGCGTCACGATGAGATTTTTTATCTGCTCTTCATCAAGTCCCCAAAACTTTCCTCTAATGATGCTAAGTATGTTGTAAAAATCAATATCCATTCCCGCAAGTCGCATCAAATCTCTGTCACGTGAATTCCTAATTGCCCTGCCGAGTTGCTGATACAAAATTTTATCCAAGAACACGTCAAAAACCTGGATGTTCTTTTTGTCATTGTATATGGTTACTGCCTTTGCTACTTCGTCTCCAAATTCTATTCCGCCAAGACTTGCTACTGCTTCCTCGAGATCCTTTGCTACTAGGGCCTTTAGAATGACATCTCGCTGGTTTATCAGCTCCTCTGCATGCAAATTCAGGTTTGGCTCTATCTCCTCTTGGGTTTTTCCAAGGGCCTTTCCTTTTAGAATTAGCTTCAAGTTTGATATTACAAATTTCAAATAATATGCATCCAAAACATCAGACTGGCCAGCAGATTTTGCAATGGAATAATGAATGTCTGCAAGTTCGCTTCTTAGGGCAGATTCTATATTTCCTGCAGTAAACGGCTTTTGAAGCTTTGATACGGCATCGGCATACTTTGTGTTCTTTATTCTCGTTAGTAGTTCCTCTAAATCACGAGATTCTGCCAGGGTTTGCAGTTCCGTCTTGGTTAGGAGTCTTCCTCTTTGGCTAAACGACTTTACTGATGAAAAAACCTTCTGCGAACCCATAATTTTGCCGAGTTTGCCTAGCGGATTTTAATGTTTGGGGAAAATTTACAAAATTAATTGACACTTTTTAGAAAATTCAGAGTTTTTTCCTTTTCTGTTTTTCCCATGTTGACAAAACTCTCAAGGAATTCCTTTTGAATTCGGATTATTTCGTCTGACTCCTCTATGAATCTAGCCTGGTTCAGAGGTAACGGATTGTCCAATCTGCCCTCGCAATATGCCCTGACATAACCCTTAAACAGCGAATAGGTAAACCGCGGAACAAATTTTAGCAAAGTCTCAATCTCCTCTTGAAAATCCTTGTCAATGTGTTTGGTTTCTTTAAAAAATTTCTCTAAAATTTTCTCTCTACCAATAATTTCATCAAGCGCAAGTGACACCAGAAGGCCTTTTTGAGTAAGCTGGTAGTATGGAATTCCTTTTTCTTGTAATGCCTTCGGTCCTCGTTTGAGTGGCAGTCTTCCCGCCTCGATCGCGATTCCCATTGGAATCAGTATTTCGTCAAGATCGCGAAATATTCCAGAGTAAATATTCTTCCAGATGGTCCCGTTTTCCTGCGCAATTTTTTGTGCAATTGCAGTTCTGGTCATTTGAGAAGGATTGGTCTGCGTTGCCAAGTTCACGATTATTGCTCTTTGCCTTTGTGCTTCTCCTGTAAGCTCCTCCTGCTTTGTTTTGAACGTCTCAAAAATTGCAAGCCTTGGCGTGTCTTTCAAGATCCATCTCTCCATATTATATGACATAATTTCATAATTCTATGTTATTATCCTAAAAACTCAATATTTAACAATTTACGTTTTTTGTGTTTGAAACTTCTCTATGCTTATATAATTTTCAATTTTCAAACCTGCAATGAAGACAAGGAATCACAAGTATGCTCTATTACTTGTGGTAGCAGTTGCCGCAACATCTGCAGGCGCACTGTCTCAGGCCTTTGCCCAACAAGTGGGCGATGGAATGGACGGTTACGTCAAAGGAACAAGCGGAATTTACACAGGCAATACTAACGAATGTTGGTATGACAACGGAGAAGGTGGCATGTTGCCATGCAAAATTGACTCTGGCGATACCGCGTGGATATTGACTGCAACATCACTGGTACTCTTTATGACTCCAGGTGTTGCTTTCTTCTACGGTGGCCTTGCAAGATCAAAGAACATGGTCAACGTCCTCGGAATGACGCTCATTGTTATGGGTCTAATCTCAGTACAATGGGTCCTTTGGGGCTATTCACTGGCCTTTGGTCCAAACACATCTGATGCAAACAAATTCATGGGTTCATTAGATTATGTTGGATTCAACAAGGTATCACACTATGCGCCGTTAGGTGCGCTTGGTGCATGTACTGACCAGTTTGCATATAGCAGCAGAGGAGGTTACGTTGTCAGTCCAGAAGAACAGTGTAGTGTAGGCTGGCCTGGAACAGTTCCACACCAGTTATTCGCGATGTTCCAAGCAACCTTCGCAATTATCACACCAGCACTAATCATTGGTGGAATAATTGACCGAATGAAATTCAGCGCATTTGTAGTCTTTATTCTCCTATGGGCAACCTTCGTTTACGATCCAATAGCACATTGGGTCTGGGGCGGAGGATTCATCGGAGGCGGGTCAATAGACCTCAATAAAGATCTAGCACCGACAAATGCACTCGACTTTGCAGGAGGTACTGTCGTACACATCACTTCCGGATTCTCGGCTCTAGCAGGAGCACTGATTCTAGGAAGAAGACTTGGATATGGTAAGGTTCCAATGGAACCACACAACATTCCAATGGTTGTACTAGGTGTCAGTATACTCTGGTTTGGTTGGTTCGGATTCAACGCGGGAAGCGAAGTGTTAGCAGACGGAGTTGCTGTCAGCGCATGGGTTGTAACAAATACTGCAACCGGCATGGCTGCTATTACTTGGGCATTAATGGCTTGGGCTCACACTGGCAAGCCAAGTATTGTTGGCGCCGCCTCAGGAGCTGTAGCTGGTCTAGTCGCTATCACACCAGCCTCAGGTTTTGTAGGACCAATGGCAGCAATAATAATTGGAATTGCAGCAGGAACAGTCTGTTATGGTTGTGTTGCATTCAAGAACTCACGCAAGTGGGATGACGCACTCGATGTATGGGGAGTACACGGGATGGGCGGTTTCACCGGCGCAGTCTTGACTGGAACACTAGCTAGTCCACACATCTGGGATACCGGTTTTGGTATCGGTGCATGGACTGGAACACCAGAAGGCTATGAGCAACAAGCTATGAACATCATCGGAGCTTTGATATCAGTAGGATACTCCTTCGGAGTTACTATCGTCATACTCAAAGTGATGGATGCCGTTTGGCCAGGTGGAATCAGAGTCACTCCAAAAGAGGAGGAAATAGGACTCGACCTAGCACAACACGGAGAACGAGCATACGTAAACGAATAGAAACCTCAACTTTTCTCTTCTTTTTGTTTTTATTACAATGATAATGAATTTACATTTCCTTATTACAATCAAACCATGCTAATTACCACATCTGATCTTGCAAAAGAACTCGACAATCCAAATCTCATATTAATTGATACACGATCATACAAGGAATACTCCCAAGGACACATTCCCGGAGCGGTAAACTTGGATCTTTTCGCATTTCACTGGTTTGACACGTCAAAGGAGGGCCTGCAGTCATTTAATGAGCAAAGCAGAAAAATTCTCTCATTTGTTGGAATCACCGAGTCAACAAAAGCCGTATTTTATGATGATGTTTCTGGAATGCTTGCAGCGCGAGGAGTCTGGCTTTTACTGTACTTTTCACACACTGACGTCTTTATGCTTGATGGCGGAATAAAAAAATGGAAGGCCGAAAACAATCCCCTTGAAACAAAATCAAATGGCTTTACGCCGGCAAAATTTTCCGGCAAGATAAACCAAGACATCATTGCAGGATTCGAGTACATCCAAGAAAATTTGGGTCGACTCGTGGTCATAGATGCAAGATCAAAGGAGGAATACGATGGAATGGTGATCAGGGCAGCAAGGAGCGGCCACATCCCAAACGCGATTAACATTGACTGGAGCCACAACCTTTCTGGCGATGGAACAATCAAAGACCAAGCCGCCCTATCTGAACTATACAAGTTTCCAAAGGATGCAGAAGTCGTCACCTATTGCCAGGGTGCATACAGGGCAGCAAACTCTTTTTTGGCCCTAAAGAAACTTGGATTCAAAAACGTCAAAGTGTACCTAGGTTCTTGGGGAGAATGGGGAAATAAACCGGAACTGCCAGTTGCCTGATTACTTGCGTTTCCAGATTAGCTGATTGTACAGCATTTCTGGGACAACTTGCCTAAATGGCTGTGCCCCACCGTCATACCACTTTGTAAAGAACTCGTACAGGTGAAGCCTGAGTGACTGGATGTATACGATCAATCCCTCGATCATCATGATTCCGAGATTTCCGCCGATTATCATTGCCATTGCAGCAGGAGATGAAGCGCCTCCAAGTGACTGGTATGCGTTGTTTACTGTAAGTAATAATGCGGCATGCACCAATAACATGATGCCGATTCGTGCATAGCTGATGGTGTGCGCAAGGCATTCTACTGTTTTTCCAAGGAATACTTCCATTACCACATTGGCTGCGCTTCCGCCGTCTTCTGGATGGTGCTTTGCATGTAAAATTCCGCCAACCATCATTGTTGCCATGGAGCCGATTACAATTATTCCTGCAATCCTTGTAATTATCCAAACTCGAGCCCAGTCTCCTAAGAATATGGTTACCCATGGAACCACCTCGTCATGTGCGCGAGAATACATGTTCATGACATCATAGCTTGAACCAATTGCGCACATCATTATCACAACGATTCCGCCATACAAAGTCAAGTTTGGTATTGCCTCTGTAATCATCATGGTCTTGTGTCCTTCTTTGGCTAGTCTCTTAATGCGAAGTATGAATGCCCAAACCAAATGAATTACGCCCAAAAATATTGAAACTTTGAGAATTGTAATTACCTGCTCAAAAGTAAGCTCGCCAACACTGATCACTCCAACTAGCCAAGACACTGGCTTTAGCGGTCCTTCTAGGAGTGACTCTATTGGCTCAATGTGTATCATGTGAAATCCAAATGCTTCACCAGAACCGACACCTGCAACTGCAGCAGACGCACCGGAAATTGCAATTAGCATTCCCCATCTTGCTAGATTGCCCTGTCCTTTTACTTTGAACAGCAAGCCAAGGCCCATGAGTAAAAGGCCGTGCCCCAAATCTGCAAACATTATCCCGTAGAATATTGGCCACATGAGTGAAATCATGGGAGTCGGATCTGCCTCACCCCGCTTTGGAATTCCCTGACTTTGCGTAATTACCTCAAAAGTCCTGACCCATCTTTTGTTGTCAAACAAGGTAGGCGCACTTTGAAGCATCTTTGGATCCGTAATGTCCTCTGTTACTGACATCCACTGTTTCGTGACTTCCTTGAACTTGGATTCCATTCTCTTTGGGATGTATCCTTGAATTACTGCAAATCTCTTTGTTCCGCCAGGCTTGCGTAGAGTTTCAAGAACCTCTTTTGCAATAAATGCACTTTCATGAAGTGACAAGATATCGCGCCTGATTGACTTTTTGATTTTAGCAATCTCTCCCGAGAGTGATTTTTCGGTCTTTGACAGATCTGCAAGCTTTGACTCGATTAGTGAGTATGCTTGGCTTGGCGTCTGTGGAAGTCCCTGTGGAATGACAAATGGATTTGCGTTAAATGTGCGTAAAACCTTGAGAACCTTGTCTGAATCAACTGCGTCGGAAATTACCAAGATTGCGACTTTGTCTTTTGATTCCAGCTCATACTTGTAAATTACAATTCCTTCCAGCGTTCTGGAAATCTCGTCATATTCAGTGGAATTTATCACAAAAAGATTCGTGTAAAAATACTTCATCAGGCCGAATCCGCCAAGATCTATGTTTAGCTTTTTTACAATGCCAAGCGTTTCCTTGATTGTAGAATACTCTTCGATAGAGCGCTGCGTTACTGCGTAGTCATCAAGCAGTTTTGCGGCATTTTCTATTATGCTGGGGCCTTTTTTCTCCAGGTCAGAAACGATCGTCTCGACCTCGTCTAACTCATATTGCTTCTTTTTGATCACAGTTCCCTTGAAGAGAATTTCTAAAATTCCGACCTGAAGTGGAATTTGCAGGCCCTTTACCACATCGTCAACTGACTGGTACATTTTTTGAGCCCTAAGTAACAAGTCATCAATTTCTGGAGTGACCAAATCGTTTTCTGTTTCTATTTTGTGAAACCACTCAAACTCGGCAAGTCGGGATACTGCCTGAGGAGATTCCGTCCTAGGCAAAATTATGCTTCCAAGTTTTAGTTCCGCAACTACCAAGACAATCTATCGTTTTTGAGAGGAGTTTAAAATCTTTCCAAACATTAAAATCCATTAGGATTTGAGCCCAAAATAATGGGTTCTGATTCTGCACTAGAGCGAACTGTAGAAAAAATCATTCATAACACAGAAGAACAGATCCTCTCAAACCTAAAACAAGCCCTCAAATCGTCTCAAGATGCGCTGGCAAACTCTCATGTCTCACTTGAGCAAGAATATGACAGAATCATATCTGAAGGCAAAAAGGAGGCAGAAAAGCTTGAAAAGCAAATTATCGGCAATGCCGATCTAGATTCTAGAAACAAGCAGCTAGTACTGATTGAAGAGTCAATCGAGAAGGTCTTCGATAAGGCAATCAAGAAAATTCAAGATGCAGATCGCAACAGCGATTACTCCAAATTAATCTCATCAATGTTAGAAGAATCAATTCGAACCATAGGAACTCCTGATATCATAATTCAAACAAATTCAAAAGACAAATCAGTAGTGCAATCATTGCTGTCAAAGTTTTCAGGCGCCACACTATCTAACGATGTTATAGATTGCCTTGGAGGAATCAAAGTCCAATCAAAAGATGGTACTATGAAATTTGATAATACGATCGATGCAAGACTTGAACGCCTGAAGCCTTTAATAAGGAAAGATATTGCATCAAAATTCGGTAGGTAAGGGGTATGGCAGCAAAAGGTAAAATTATTTGGGTTAGTGGGCCGGCAGTTAGAGCAGACGGAATGTCTGATGCAAAAATGTACGAGACAGTATCTGTCGGCAATGCAAAGCTTATCGGCGAAGTAATTCGTCTTACAGGAGACACTGCATTCATTCAAGTTTACGAATCAACCAGCGGATTAAAACCGGGAGAGCCAGTCATAGGAACAGGCAACCCGCTAAGCGTATTGCTTGGGCCTGGAATCATCGGCCAAATTTATGACGGAATTCAAAGACCGCTAAAAGATCTTGCAGCAAAGTCCGGCTCCTTTATTGGAAGAGGAATCACAACGACTCCAGTTGACATGACAAAAAAGTACAAGTTCAAGCCTCTTGTCAAAACAGGCGACGAAGTAAAACCGGGAAGCGTTATTGGCTCTGTAAAAGAAACCGATTTAATTGATCACAGCATAATGGTTCCACCGGATCATCCAGGGGGAAAAATAACCAAGATTGTAAGTGAAGGTGACTATGATTTAGAAACAGAGCTTGCAACAACAAGTGAAAGTAAAATTCCAATCAAGATGTATCACATGTGGCCGGTTCGAAAGCCACGACCTTACAAAAGCAGATACGATCCAACGGTTCCACTCCTCACAGGACAACGCGTAATTGACACGTTTTTCCCAATTGCAAAAGGCGGTACAGGATCAATTCCTGGAGCATTTGGCACAGGAAAGACAGTTACATTGCACCAAATTGCAAAATGGGCTGACTCTCAAGTTGTAGTTTACATTGGATGCGGAGAGCGAGGAAACGAAATGACCGAAGTTCTTGTGGAATTCCCGCATCTAAAAGACCCTCGTACTGGAAAACCTCTCATGGACAGAACAGTCCTTGTTGCAAATACAAGCAACATGCCAGTAGCTGCAAGGGAAGCAAGCATCTACACCGGAGTTACAATTGCAGAATATTATAGAGACATGGGCAAAGACGTAGTCCTAGTAGCAGATTCTACAAGCAGATGGGCAGAAGCACTAAGAGAAATGAGCGGAAGACTAGAAGAAATGCCTGCAGAAGAAGGCTATCCGTCATACCTGGCATCAAGATTAGCAGAATTTTACGAAAGAGCAGGACGAGTCAGAGCACTTGGAAGCCCAGACCGCGACGGCTCTGTGACTCTTGTCGGCGCAGTTTCACCATCAGGCGGAGACTTTACCGAACCAGTCACAACTCATACCATGAGATTCATCAAAACCTTTTGGGCACTGGATGCAAAATTAGCATATTCAAGGCACTACCCGTCAATTAACTGGATGAACAGCTATTCTGGCTATCTGGCAGATATCGGCAAGTGGTGGGGAGACAACGTAAGCAAAGAATGGTTTGAGCTAAGAAGCGAGGCATATGGAATTTTACAAAGAGAAGATACGCTAAAAGAAATTGTCAGACTGCTAGGCCCTGAGGCTCTTCCAGACGAGGAAAAACTAATCCTTGAAGTAGCAAGAATGATCAAAATTGGAATCTTGCAGCAAAATTCTTTTGACGACGTAGACACATACTGCAGCCCACAAAAACAACTCAAACTATTGAAATTACTTGTTGAATTCTACAGACAGGGACAAAAGGCACTAAAGGACGGCGCATCACTTGCAGACATTAGAGCAATGCCCGTAATTGCGACATTACTAAAAGCAAGAATGGAAATTCCTGATGATCAAATTGCAAAACTAGACCAGATTGAGACAACAATCGCAGACGAGTTCAAAAGAATTGGAGTTAAAGTTACAAATTGAGCGCACAAGGCGGAGTGCAATACAGCAAAATTGCAGAAATCAAAGGCCCGCTAGTCGTAGTAGACGGAGTAGACAGCGCGGCATTTGACGAACTAGTTGAAATTCAAACCACCGAGGGAGAAAGAAGATTAGGAAAGGTACTCGAAGTAGGCAACGGCAAAGCTATCGTCCAAGTCTTTGAGGGAACAACAGGCCTTTCAGTTTCTGGCACAAGTGCCAAATTCATGGGAAAAGTAATGGAAATGCCAGTATCAGAAGAAGTTTTGGGAAGAGTATTCGATGGACTAGGCAGACCAATTGACGGACTGCCAGATCCAATTGCTTCTAAATTTTTAGACATAAACGGAGAGCCAATGAACCCAGAACAGCGAGAATATCCAAGGGACTTTATCCAGACTGGCGTTTCTGTCATCGATGGAATGTTAACACTAGTCAGAGGCCAAAAGCTTCCAATATTTTCAGGCTCTGGCATGTCGCACAACATTCTGGCAGCACAAATTGCAAGACAGGCAGCAGTAGTTGGAACAACCGACGAGTTTGCAGTCGTTTTTGCAGCAATTGGAGTGCAGTACTCTGAGGCAGAATATTTCAAGCGAAGCCTTGAGGAATCAGGCGCACTAAAGCGAAGTGTATTGTTTTTGAATCTAGCAGACGATCCTGCAATTGAAAGAATAATCACACCGCGTGTTGCACTGACAGTAGCAGAATACCTTGCGTATGATCTTGGCATGCATGTACTGGTAATTCTTACAGACATGACAAACTATGCAGAGGCATTAAGAGAAATCAGCGCGGCAAGAGAAGAAGTGCCGGGAAGAAAGGGATACCCTGGATACCTGTACACCGACCTCTCAACAATTTATGAAAGAGCAGGAAGACTGCATGGAAGAAAGGGAAGCGTAACACAAATGCCCATTCTGACAATGCCGTCAGACGATATCACTCATCCAATTCCTGATCTTACCGGATACATTACCGAAGGACAAATCGTCCTTGGAAGAGATCTGTTCAGACAAGGGGTTTATCCTCCAGTCAACATTCTCATGAGCCTTAGCAGAATCATGAAGGACGGCATTGGTGAGGGAAGAACAAGGGCAGACCACCAGGAAGTCTCCAACCAGAACTATGACGCTTATTCAAGATCACAAGAAGTTCGCGCACTGGCAGGAATTGTCGGAAAGGCAGGCCTGACCGGAGTCGACCTGAAATATCTTGAGGTTGGCGATTCATTTGAAAAAGACTTTCTGACCCAGGCAGTAGATGAAAACAGAACAATTGAGGAAACACTTTCACTTCAATGGAAGGTCGTATCATTATTGCCAAAGAACGAATTAACCAAGGTAAAAGACAAGTTTATCGACCAATATTACAAGGAACGATAACTAAATGTCGTTTGGACAAAACGTCGCGGCAACAAAGATTGAACTGCTAAAATACAAACGTTCAAGCCAAGTTGCCGTAATGGTACAAAAAATTCTTGATGACAAAAGAAAAGTTTTACTCAAAAACATTGAAGAAATGATTACAGAAGCAAACAAAGCAAGAGGCGGAATCTGGGATCCGCTCCAAGACGTCTACAAATCTGTAAACGACGCATATCTCTCACTTGGAACATCTACCGTTGATTCTGTTGCGCAGTCCACCCCTGCAGTGATGGAAGTTGACACAAAAATAAGGAGAATTGTAGATGTATCGATTCCGACACTAAACGTTACAGAAAAGGACACAAAATCAATGCCTTATGGCTTTGCCGATACCAACTCCTCAATAGATAGGGCAGCAAAGCAGATCAAGGCCCTACTCCCAAAAATATGCAAGGCAGCAGAATACGAAAATTCCATTTTTGCCCTGGCAAAGGCACTTGAAAAGACACAGAAACTGCTAAACGCACTAGAAAACGTCATCATCCCGCAGTACCGATTACGCATAAAATTCATCTTATCTACGCTTGAGGAAAGGGAAAGAGAAGAATTCGCAAGATTAAAAAAAGTAAAGGCAGCAATGGAGAAGAGAAAGTAATGGCAAAAGAAGACATCAAAAAACTGATCGATGATGCAAGCAGATCACTTGAAGCAGAATATGATAATCAAGTTGTATCGGTAAGAAACGAATTGAAATCATTCAAAAGTAAAACTTTGGAAAAAATTCAAAAAAGTACGCCATGATTTAAATAATGGAAATTTTGGAGCGTAATTGAAAATGAAACCTTTCGCATTATTGCTTTTGACAGCGATAGTCTCACTTTCAGCAGCTACAGGTTTTGCATTTGCGGAAGAAGCTGCTGCTACATCAAGCGATTCTGGCTCACTGAAAATATTGGGTGCTGGTCTTGCATTTGGTCTTGCAGCATTTGGTGCTGGAATTGGACTTGGCTACGTGGGCTCTGCAGGTTTAGCTGTAATTAGCGAAAATCCGGCGTTACAGTCCAAAGTATTCATCTTCGTAGGTATGGTCGAGTCAATCGCAATCTACGGAATAGTCATGATGTTCATTATACTGGGACAATAGATTCCCAAAAAAACTTGTTTTAAATTTTTTAACAGTACTTTAGCTGATTCACATCAAGAATTCTTGTACAATACTTGCATCTCAAAATAAGACCTGTCTTATCTATTACATCCATGGTCGACTCGATGTCTTCATTGCTGTTTGTTATGCAGTCTGGATTTGAGCAGCGGAAGATCTTTTCAATTTTGTTTGGTAAAAAGACGCGCCGTTTTTCCACCAATTTGTAGTCCTTGATAATGTTGATTGTGGCCTTTGGAGATATGACTGCAAGCTTGTTCGTATCAAAGTCTTGCAGGAACTTGTTTTCCACTTTTATAATGTCTTTTTTACTGAATTTTCCGCTCGGGACGTTTAGTGCTATTGTGATTACGTTGCCGTCCTTTCCGTCTATGCCAAGCGCCTCGAGCACCTTTAGGCCTCTTCCGCCCTCAATGTGATCAATTACGGTACCGTCCTTTATGCGTCTAACAATCAGGTTTGACTCCTGCATCAGAATACTTTGTATACTAACCAGTATATATCATTGAAAGAAATGAACGAATTTTATCAGAAAGACATCATTTCTGTGAAGGATCTGGAAAAACCACAGTTTGAAAAAATCTTTGCCGCAACGGACAGAATAATCCAAATGGATCCAAACGAAAGAAGAGAACTTGGAAGGGGCAAAACATTGGGCTATTTGTTCTTTGAACCAAGCACCCGTACAACACTAAGTTTTCAGGCGGCAATGGCGCTAATTGGGGGAACCTCGATTGGAATTTCCGACGTTTCACTGTCCTCAACAAAAAAGGGAGAAAGCCTCGCAGACACTCTCAGAATGATGTCGATATACTCTGATATTTTGGCACTAAGGCATTCCCTTGACGGCTCTAGCAGATTTGCAGCAGAAATTTCCTCAAAACCAGTCATTAATGCAGGCAGCGGAACAGAAGAGCATCCGACTCAGGCCATACAAGATCTTTACACGATCAAAAAAGAAAAAAACAAAATTGACGGCCTTAAAATCGGAATAATTGGGGATCTCAAATATGGAAGAACTGTCTACTCATTGCTGTATGCACTTGCAAACTATGATGTCGATATAAGACTGATATCTCCAGAATCTCTAAAAATCAGATCCGATTCTATCTATGAAATCCAGAAAAAACTCTCGCTAAAAGAGTCAACCAATTTGGAAGAATACATCGATGAGCTTGATGTAATCTATGTTACCAGAATTCAAAAAGAAAGATTTCCCGATGAGGAAGAATACCAGAAGGTGAGGGGAAGCTACAAGATTGGACTGGATGTGATTCAAAAAATGAAAGAAAATGCAATCATAATGCATCCGCTGCCAAGAATAGATGAAATTTCCACCGATGTGGACAACACACCACAGGCAAAATATTTCAAGCAGGCAGAATACGGCAAGTTCACACGTGCTGCGTTACTTGGACTAATACTAAACCAAAACGGATTCTAATTATTTTTCACAGACAGTCTGTCTGCCCTCATTTGCATTATACAAATCAGCTATTGCATCCACATTACATTCAGAAATATATGGAATTGTCATGTCTATTGTGGGGGCCATAAGATCCTCAGTTGCAGTAGAGTGTCCAAGACCAAGGGCATGACCAAACTCATGTCTCACAATTGTTCCAAGCTGATCGTCTGTCAGGTTAGATATGTCATAAATTGTTATGAATGATTTTAAAATCTCATTTTCCTCTGTTACAGATTTTGTATATCCTGTATATCCGTCACTATCCTTGATATTAGAGAGTGTTATGATGATGTCTCCTTCACCACCTGATGAATTGATGAAGTTAAAATCCGTTGGAACCTGATATTTTGTGTCCTCCTTTGAAGCGCTTTTTAACGCACCGGCCCACCCTTGGTAATAAACAGACGTGGTTCCCTTTGGCCCTTTGTGGACTATGGAGTCATCAAACTCGACTGTTTTCTCAGAAGCGATGGCATTATGAATCACATCTAATTGATGGTCTGTTACTCTTGGGGATTTCAAAATGTTTACGGCAAGTGTTGTGCCAGTTAGTCTCCACGACTTCCATGTGTCCACCGTATCACCCCTCAAATTTTCTGTAAAATACCTGGTCTTCATATGCCCGACTGGGTTTTCCGGTGAGGAGTCAAGTAGATCATCCGTAATACCGGACATGAAAATTAATAAAAATACTGCAGGAAGGACTGAAAGCTCTGCTATTAGCAAACTTTTTGATCTTGATTTCTTGATTTCTTTTTGAATTTTGACTATTTCTTTTGCTATGTCGTTTTCATGTTGCTTTAGATCATCAATGGATTTTCCGTCTACCTTGTCAAGGCCTTTCCATTCAGTAGTGTTTTTGTTTTCAAGTTGTTTGATCTGTTTGTTTGTCTTGTTTAGTTCCTGCTTCATCAGATCCAAATGTTCCTTTAGTCGGTTCATCGACTTTTTTGTTGCAGTACTGCTAGTCAAGATCACATCTCCTTACAAAGAACTTCTAGTATGTCGTATGGAGTTATGACATAATCTGGTGTCATGACATATGGATTTTCCATGCTCTGCATAATTTTACAAATTTCTGCAAGCGTTAGTTTTTCAGAGATTAGAGTTGGAGTAATTGTTTTGAATGTACTTGCGCTCAGCTCTAAAATGTTTTCATTTTGTGCATTGTTTAGATCCTTTATTTTATCAAGCACCATTTTATGACTAACGAATGAAACCTCATTTTCAAGTAAGATGAGCTTGTTGTTATTTTCCGAAAGCAATTCGATTACGTTTCTGATCTTGTCCTCTTTTCTGAATGTGGGAATTTTCTTTTTGGGAAACATGGATACTGTTACGTCTGTCTTACAAAGGGCACCTATCTCAAGAATTTGTTTTATTGAAAACTGGGAAAAATTCTGCTTGCCGTTTTCTATTATGGTAAAGGGGTTTTTTGTTTTGTTCATCCGATTCAAAACATCGATGAGGTTGATGTTTCGTGAATCTATGTAAAAGTCCACATTCATGATTCTAGTGACGTTTTCTTGCAGATAACGTGCGGAGGAATTTTTCCGTAATCCGCGCATAATTTCATATGGACTGACTGTTCCTATTGGGAATTCGTCTTCAACTACTACCAAATTATCGGTAATATCCGATATTCTTGATAGCATTGATGTCGCTATCCAAACACTGTCATTGGATGTTATTGCTGAAATGGGAACTGACAGCAACGAGTAAGGGAGCACTTCCTCAAAAGAACAAACATCTAGTGTTATGTCGTCCCCGCTTAACAGTGAGTGAAACAACAGGTTTTTCTCTTTCTTTTCGTTCTTGTGTAGGATCTTGCTCCAACTTTTCTTGATTTTATGATTGAAATTTAGATTAGCCAATTTGATCACAACCTGCTCTATAATAAGATGAAAATTAGATTTGATAATCAATTCGATGTTCACATTGAACATACGATTTTTTTATTTTCTTGAATAGACAAAATTTCGGATTATGTCTCAATTTTATTTTTTTATTTTTAGTTGGCCGTTCTTTTTTAGTAGAAAACCAACTACGCCTATCGCGCTTGGAATTATGATCATAACGGGATCTATTCCGTAGATTTCAAACGGTTTGTATGATTCATCTTCTATCACGCCGATGATCTCTGAGGACTCTAGATTGTTCACGCTAATTGTTTTTGAAATTGTTGCAGAAGAATACCATGCCCCGCTCACCGTCGCTGTTATCACGACCGGATTTTTCTGCGGTGTAATCATGACTGCTGCCTCACCGGTAGGACCGGTCGTACTGTCAGAAATTTGTATGTATCCGCCACTTACTTCCCACCTTACATTCATTCCTGCAAGAGTCTTGGAATTTGCATTTGCGGAAAGTGTCGCAACAAGGGTATCTGTCGCATTAATGCTTGTTGGACTAGAAATCAGAAGTGTCGGCGTAGTACTTGTAACTGATATTTTTTTAGTAGCTAAAGGCATTTCTTTTGCTAACAGTGAAACTTCAGTCTCACCACTTGCTTTTGGTGCAACATCAAAAAGACTGTAGTATTTTCCCTTCTCTATGGTTATTTTGTCTGGCATCTCAAACAACGTTTGGTCTTTTACAATAACGTTGATTTCTACATCCTCATTTGCAAATGTTGGTTGCCCTGCTGAGTTAAGAATCTGAACTGTAAACATATCGTTTGTTCCGGCAAAAATTGTTTTAGAGTGATCCAAAACTATGCTTGCTTGCTCTGATGAAAGATTGTCAATTATGGGGCTTGCCTTAAAATCACCAACCTCAAAATTCAGATCAACCGTTCCTTTTTTTACTGATTTGGCATCAACCAACACTAGATTGTCTTTTGACAGTATTTTTTTTGGTTGAATCTTAACATAGTCATTAGGAGACATGAAAATATCGTCGTCCTCTGAAAAGTTAGTAACTTCATCTCCGTCTTTCAAATAGAATACAAGAGGAAAGTTACTTCCGGCCAACACCTCTGATATGAGAGGTTCGACTGTCAATTCTAGCGAATTTGTGTCAGGACCAAAGGCGTCTATGGTCGTAAATTCGCCTTCATTTACTATGGGTCTTAGCTGTAAATCTGAAGGAACGCTATGACTTATTCTGCCATAAACCAAGGCAGCCTGGTCTCCACGAGATATGGTGACGTCATTAACTAAAATTGAATCAGTATCAGACGAATCAATTTTTATGGTCAAATTCTTTTTTGCAATGACTGGATTACCGTCCTTATCTTCTAAATGAACAACTCCAATTAGCTCTGATTTTCCAGTTGTCAGAATTGGCACTGTATCAAATTGAACTAATTTGTCATCCATTAGTTCCAAATCTTGCGCTTCAACTTCTTCTGATTCATAAACAAGTGGATCCTCTGACGAAATTGACACGTCATAGGTGTCTTCCATTCCCCGTGGTAGCGAATATTGTGTGAAGCCCCAGTAAGATCCTTTGTTTATCTGAAAGTAACCCGATGTTTTTTGTATGTAGTTATTACTGATGTTTGTAGACTCTGAGTAATCAGAATCGACGACTTGATAAAAAACAGTAATGTCCCTCTGTGCGATTACTGGCCTTCCACCTGAATCTTGCAATTGTGCAATGACAAATCCTTTAGGTGCATCATGTATGGACAATGTTTTTGGATAGACGTATGATTTTATGGTTAGATCTTCGTCCTCTTTGACTGTTATTGAGCTACTTTGAGTTTCTATTCCCTGCGCTGTTGCGTAAATTATGGATTCTCCTGACTTTTTAGTATGGAATTTGCCATATGTGAAATAATCTCCTTTTTTAATTACCATGTTTGAATTTACCAAATCAACAATTTCTCTGTCAGCAGTACTGAGGGAAATCACCGTGTCTTCTTTTGCGATTACAGGGAAATCATCATCATCTGCAAGTTCAACTGAGATGTATCCCTCATTGATTCCACTTGTGGTAAATGTGTCCGGAGTAATTTTTACAAGAAGTTTAGATGCGGTATTTTTGTTGCCATAAACCGTAATTGGGATTTCTTTTGAGGTAAAACCTGGTGCAGCCAGATAGATGGTAGTGGTTCCAGGCTTACCGGTCTTTACATAAACTTCAGTGATGAAACTAGAGTCACTTTCTTTTACCTTCTCTATATGAAGAATTGAAGAATCTAGTGACGTTACCGTTAGATCAGTTATTTTGGTTGGTATGATATTAGTTCCGTCAGAAATAAAGACCTGCATCACTCCGTCAGAATTTTCAACAATCTTTGAGGGAATCAGTCTGATGTCAAATTCTTCAGCGTATGATACACTGATAGTTGCAGAATATGCTATTAATAACACTAGGATTATTCCTACTCTCAAACAATATGTTCTGCGCTAAAAAAATCATATAAGACAGTGTTTGGATTTTTTGAACAGATACTACGATATTAGAAAAAATCTCTGAAACAAAGTAATGTTATGGAGTCCTCATACGACGTTACACAAAATCAGCTGCATATCGTAAATGGCCTCATCAAACGGTTAATTGAAAGTCAAGGTTTAGGGACAGAATTAAACATAAATGAGTCTACCGTAGTGTCATCTGAAAATAGATCAAAGATTCTCAGCATGCTAAAAGTAAGAGACAAACTACATGGTCGGTTGCCAAAACAACAATCAAAACAAGATAAAAACTTGGAATTACTTGTTGGTAATTTTTATTATTGTGATCGTCAATATGCAAAGGCAATCAGTTCCTATGATAAATTACTAAAGGTAGAACCAAACAATCTAAATTCACTGATCAATAAAGGAATAGCCACATCAAAGCTTGGTAACCACAAAGAAGCAATTGCACTATACGATAAGGTACTGGAGATTGATCCAAATTACTTTGATGCCTTGCATTGTAAGGGCGATTCGCTCACACTGCTATCAAAACATGATGAAGCGTTATCATGCTATGATCAAACCTTAGAAATAGACCCAAATTATTTTGATGGATTGTACAAAAAGGGTCTAGCATTACTGAATCTTCAGCAGCACAAAGAAGCAATTTTTCACTTTGATAAAGCACTCAGTATAGAACCAAATCACGTTCCGTCATTAATCCACAAAGGAATAGCCACATCAAAGCTTGGTAACCACAAAGAAGCAATTGCACTATATGATAAGGTACTAGAAATTGATCCACATGTATTTGATGCCGTCTATAACAAAGGACTAGCACTAACTGCAATAAAAAAATACGATGATGCATTAGCTTGTTTTGATAAATCACTGGAAACTGATCCGCACCACACTGATGTTCTTTTTAACAAGGGATTTTGTTTGGCAAGTCTTGGCAAGCATCAAATTGCAATATCATATTATGATAAATCTCTAGAGTTTAACCCAAGTCATAGTCTTGCTCTATATAACAAGGGATTTTCACTTTTAAAACTAGGGAAAAATATTGAAGCGCTTGAATGTTTAGACAAAGTTATTCAAGTTGACCCTGGCTTTGAAGAAGCGATATTGCGAAAAGGGCAAGTGTTGTTGTCTTTACGCGATTTTGAACAGGCAATAGAATATTTTGATAGAATTTTGGAGAAAAATCCTGCCAATCTGACATCATTATACAGCAAAGCTGTTTGTCTGTCTAGTCTTGGCATACATGATTTGGCAATTTCGTTTTATGATAAAACATTAGAGGTTTTTCCAAATCACTTTGATGCTATATGTAACAAGGGACGAACCTTATCATTACTTGGTCATGATGAAGAAGCATTAGATTGTTTTAACAAGGCACTAAGAATTGATCCAATGCACCATGACAGCATACTTAACAAGGCATTTTCATTGTCTAAACTCAACTCCCACAACGACGCTCTTACCTACTTTGACAAGGCCCTATCCATCAACCAGAACCACTTTGACACACTGCTCGGCAAGGCAATCTCACTTGCGCAGCTCAACTCCCACAACGACGCACTGAATTACTTTGACAAGGCCCTATCCATCAACCAGAACCACTTTGACACACTGCTCGGCAAGGCAATCTCACTTGCCAAGCTCAACTCCCACAACGACGCTCTTACCTACTTTGACAAGGCACTGACAATAAATCCAAACAATGTAGAGGCATTACACCAAAAGGGTCTCCTGTATGCCAAGCTCAACTCCCACAACGACGCACTGAATTACTTTGACAAGGCCCTATCCATCAACCAGAACGATCACATTCTTACCAATAAAGGAATTTCGCTATATCAGTTGGGCAGATTAGATGAGTCATTAGTAGTATATGATAAATCCCTCGCAATTAACCCAACCAACACATACACACTCTATAACAAGGGTGTAGCTCTAGCATCGCTTGGCAAACATGATGATGCGATCATTCTTTATGACAAGGCCATAACAATCAATCCAAATTATTTTGATGCAATTTATGGTAAGGGGATAGAATTAGCAACACTTTCTAAACATGCCGAGGCCATTACTTATTTCGACAAAGCTCTTTTAACGCATCCTGATAATATATCGGCAATACTCTACAGAGGAATTTCATTTTATCAAATTGGAAATTATACCAAATCTCAATCGAGCTTGGATCAAGTACTAAAAGAAAATCCAAATCACATTCTTGCACTATACTACAAATCCCTTACATTATTTGCCCTACACAAGTATGAGGATGCACTTGACTACTGTGACCGGATTATGGGAATTTATTCAAATCACATTCTTGCACTATGTCACAAATCACTTGTATTATTTACACTACACAAGTATGAGGACGCACTTGATTACTGTGAAAAGGCATTGCAAATTGACTCGAACCATTCTGATGCATTATACCTCAAGGCAAAGACTCTATTTGAGATTGGACTAACAAATGATGCAATCACCTACTTTGACAAAGTACTTACGATCGACCCTACCAATATATCTGCACTCTATAACAAAGGAGTAGCACTGGCATCGCTTGGAAAACATAATGATGCAATAATTAGTTATGACAGGGCACTAGGAATTAACCCACAATTCACTAATGTTCTTTGCGATAAGGGTATATCGTTACAAGCCTTGGGAGATTATGATGGATCTCTCATTAGCTATGAGAATGCCATAAAACTTGATTCACAGTTTACCGATGCAATCTACAATAAAGGATTATTGTTATCAACTGTTGGAAATTATAGCAACGCATTAGATTGCTACAATAAGGTTTTAGAAATAATACCAGATAATTTGGATACGCTGTATCAGAAAGCTAGGGCTCTATCAAATCTGAACATGACAAATGATGCAATTAACGTATATGAGTTGATACTAGAAAAAAATCCTAATCATTCTAATTCACTTTTTGATGAAGGCTTGTTACTGAATAAAATTCTAAAACACGATAACGCATTATCCTGTTTTGATAAGCTTCTTCAACTCGATACCCGTAATACAAATGCATTACTTGAAAAAGGAAAAACTCTTTCCATATTGTCAAAAGAAAGTGACGCCATCATGTTTTTTGATAAAGTGTTGTCTATCAATCCAACACAGTCCGATGCTTTCTATTACAAAGGGATTTCATTAATGAATCTAAACATGCTAGAAAACGCACTCACCTGCTTTGACAGGGCAATCCAGATCAACCCCGAGTTCTACGATGTATACTATCAAAAGGGCCTTGTCTGTCAATACTTGGCAAGCACAACGACGCAATCGCCTGCTTTGACGCAGCACTTGCAATTAATCCGCACGATGCCAGAGTCCTATATCAAAAGGGCCTTGCACTATCTTACAACCAAAAGCACAACGA
>NZ_AVSQ01000010.1 GCF_000685395.1 Candidatus Nitrosotenuis chungbukensis
AATCACCTGCTTTGACGCAGCACTTGCAATTAATCCGTATGATGCAAGCGTATTGTATCAAAAAGGTATTACATTATACAATAACGAACAATATCATAATGCGATAATTTGTTTTGATAAAGTAATACAACATGATGAGCTGCATTATCTGTCATTTTATCACAAAGCCCAAACCATGTCGAAGATTGGAGATTATGTGGAAGCTTTGTTATGTTATGATCACGCATTAGCGATAAACGAAAAACACTTTGACTCATTATTTGGCAAAGCAACATGTCTAGAAAAAATTAAGAAATTTAATGATGCAGATAAAATATATGATGAAATTCTGGAACTTGTTCCAAATTCTACGGATGCATTATGTCATAAAGGCCTCTTGTTGGCACAGCTTCGTTGTCACAACGATGCATTCACCTACTTTGACAAGGCCCTATCCATCAACCAGAACCACTTTGACACACTGCTTGGAAAGGCAATCTCACTTGCGCAGCTCAACTCCCACAACGACGCACTCACCTACTTTGACAAGGCACTGACAATAAATCCAAACAATGTAGAAGCGTTATACTACAAAGGTTCCTCATTGATCTTAATTGATAAACATGATGAAGCGTTGATGGTGTTTGATCATGTCTTGGATCTGGAAAAAAACCATCACCTGGCCTTGTTTAACAAAGGGTTGATCTTTGAAAATACAGGAAGGTACAATGACGCTATTTTGGTTTTTGATCAAATCTTGCAAAAAAACACTAATCATATCGACGCAATGTTTCATAAGGGCATGATATTGAACAAATTAGAAAAATTCACAGCTGCAATATCTCACTTTGATCATGTACTTGAGTTAGAACCGAATCATGTTTTGTCCTTAATACACAAAGCTGTATCCCTTACACATTTAGATATGACAAAAGATGCATTGCTATACTATGACAAAGCATTGACATTAGAGCCAAATAATCTGGATGCGTTATACAACAAAACAACTACTTTACTGAAAACTGGCAAGCACAATGATGCATTAAGATACGCTCAACATATCTATTGTATCAATCCACAATATCGTGATACGTTATACTATATGGGATTGTGTCTTGGTAATCTTGGCAGTCTTGATGACGCAAAAAGAATTTTTGATGAGGCGTTAAAGATCAACCCAAATAATGTTGAGTGTTTATTCCAAAAAGGAGTGATTCTCTACAAAATTGGAAACTATGTCGACTCTGTTTTATGTTATGATGAAATAATGAAAATAGAACCAAATCATATGCTGTCGTTATACCAAAAGGGAATGTCATTGAAAGCAATGGGTCAGTATGCTGAGGCACTTTTATGTCATGAGAAAATTCTTGAAATAGAATCTGCAAATAATGATTCATTACTTGAAAAAGGCCTGATACTGTCAATTCTTGGACAACATGAAAAATCAATTGAATGCTTTGACCAGGTTCTCAAAAATGATCCAAGTAATTTTGCGGCAATTGCAAACAAGGCAAACTCGCTTGCAAGTATTGGACAACATTCTGATTCTATAGAATTACTGAATAAATCACTTCAAATCGAACCAAACAACATGGAAACTCTATTCCAAAAAGGACAATCTCTTCAAATCCTGGGAAAACAAAACGAGGCATTAGTGTGCTTTAACCGGGTGTTGGCAATAAGTCCAGACAACGCAAAGGCATTGTTTAATAAATCAAAGTCACTGCTTTTGCAGGGAAAAATAACTGACGCATTAGAATCTCTCCAAATAGTTGTAAACATAGAGCCAGCCTACAAAGAAATTGTCAAAAAAGACTCTGACTTTGGTAAATTAGGTACAAATCCGGCTTTTAGGATGATAATAAATTAAAAAGAATTACTGACTTAAAAAAATACAACCAAGTTGTTATGTCAATAACTCAATAGATTTAGCTTTCTTCCAGAGATGCGTACATAGGCTGTACATGTTGTTTATCATTTCGGACGAGTTTGTGTACATTATGGAGTCGTTGTCATCGTTTAAGTCCATTGATTCTTTTATGGAGCCTGACATGATTAACTGGCCTCCCTCTTCTACGATCATCCTGCTTTTTGATGGCAGTTTTCCAATCCTTGATTCTGACGCATTTAGTCTATTGACCAATGGCAATAGATTCTCAGAATTGGTGTATGTCAGTACCCTGACATCGCCCTTGTTTTGTCTACACATCTTTATTTTTTCTGGGATTGCAGTGTGGTACATTCTCAGTATGTCTTCGACAGTAGTGACAATGTAGATTGTTCTGGTGGACTCTTGAATCAATTTTCCAATTCGTGCATAAATGTTTGCACGACCTTGAATTATTGAGAATGATGATATTTCTGACACAGCTTCCGGTCTGGTAATTTGTTGCAGTTGTTCTACAATGTTACGAGACAGTTTTTGCATAGTGATGATTTCATCTTCTCTTCTTTGCATGATTATGGTCAGTCCCTCTTTTGGTTCTATTGCCTTACAAATTGTTGGATTTGAAAACGTTGTAGTAATCAAGCCAAGATTTCGTAATTTGTTGAGAGAACGGTACGCCTTTCCTCTGTCAATATCGAGTTTTGCAGACATGGTACCTACAGTTACTGAGCCCATTTGTAATAGTCCCAGATATACCATTGCGTCTGTTTTTTCTAATCCGAAATATGACAGTGACGTAATCAGTTCTTCCTGAATGCTCATTGTGTGACACCACTGTCATCTACAGATTTCGGACTTTGGTTTTTTTCGACATTGTTAATGAAATTAGTTTTTGTGTATTTCATGTACAATAGAAATTATAATAATGATTTGAGTTGTTGTCTGTTTCATTTAAACAAACATCAATTCTATTTGATTACGACTTTAGAATTTTTTAAATGATAATTTCTAGTATCAAAAAAACATTCAAACGATTCAATGTTTGATCATCCTGATCACACTCTAGGATATACCGTAATACCATCATAGAAATCCAATGAACCTTATTAGAAAAGGACATAGACAATCCCATCGAGGAGTCATAGGCGTAGAGTCTGCCATAGTTATGATTGCATTTGTAATTGTAGCAGCAGCTTTGGCTTTTGTCGTTCTCAACATGGGTTTTTCTACAACACAAAAAGCAAAGACCACAATATCCGCAGGTCTAAGTGAAGCATCAAGCAGCTTAGAAGTATCGGGTAAAGTTATTGCATCTGGTTATGTAACTGATGCAGCACTCGAAGTAATAGGA
>NZ_AVSQ01000011.1 GCF_000685395.1 Candidatus Nitrosotenuis chungbukensis
TGCGAGTGCTGATAGACCAGTGGCATTAGACAAAATCCGTGCAGAAATATTGATCCCAACAGGAGCTGCATTGACAGTTGAAAGACTAGTACCTTCAATATCCAGCTCAGTAGTAAGTCTTGATTAAAAATCAAATCTATTATTTGTTTAATGTGTTTGCTGTGTTTGATCATCCTGATCACACTCTAGGATATACCGTAATACCATCATAGAAATCCAATGAAACTTGTTAGAAAAGGACATAGACAATCCCATCGAGGAGTCATAGGCGTAGAGTCTGCCATAGTTATGATTGCATTTGTAATTGTAGCAGCAGCTTTGGCTTTTGTCGTTCTCAACATGGGTTTTTCTACAACACAACGAGCAAAGACAGCAATTGTGTCTAGCCTAGAAGAATCAAGTAGTGCATTAGAAATTGCAGGCAAAATCACAGCATCAGGAGACGTATCGCCTACTGGTAAACTCAATGTAACTGCAGTTCCAGTAAAACTTGCATCAGGAGGTTCTTCAGTAAACTTGGGCAATACCACGATGGCAGTAAAATACTTCAGTAATACTGTCGAATATGATAACATCATGAGTGGGGTTTTATCAAGTGGTACATATTCCAATCTCACAACTGCAATGACTGCAGCAGTAAGTGCTGGTTATATCAACGTAAACCCAATTACTAGTAACACTGCAGTAAGCGAAACAACGGCAGTAGTCTATTTTGCTGTAAATAGAAATGACAACAGTATACTGGATCAAGGTGAACATGCAATAATTGCCGTAGTACATGCAGGCAGCGAAAGGCCACAAGCACTAGACAACATAAAAATTGAAGTCATAGTTCCAACCGGATCTCCGCTTACAGTTGAAAGACTAGTACCAAACATCACACATCCAATTGTTGATCTTGGATAACCGTTATGGTTTCCAAGAAACACTATTTTTCTTATACTAAACATGTTTTCAATTTGAACAAATCCGCATTTTAATCCAACAAAAAATCTAACTATGTATCGATGAATCACTTTAATGCAATTATAATTAGTATAACTTCAACAATGCTTCTAATGATGACATTTGTACTAGCAAATAGCCATCAATTTTCTAATAATGATGAGCTCGAGAATTCATCCTCATACGATGTATCGAAAATGCCAGAATTAAATTACTATGATAGGTATGAAGAACTAAAATCAAATGGAAAAACTGCTGTCATTTATCCTATAATTACACAAAGTGCATATGACTGGAACAGCATGCATGATTATTACGCAGGATATTGCGATTCTTGTATTCACGCAAAACTTCATACAGCATATGAAAAGACATATTCTGCCAGCGGAAACGGATTTAGAATCTTAGAGTTTTTAGGTTATGATGTAATTGATGATATTGACATTGATAAAAACCCACAAATTCTTGATAAATATGACAAAATTATTTTATTGCACAACGAATACGTTACAAAAAAGGAATTTGATGCAATTATACATCATCCGAATGTCGTATATCTTTATCCTAATTCACTAAGTTCTGAGGTTATTGTTGACTATTCTAGCAATAATATCACACTTATTCGTGGTCCTGGTTATCCAACTTCAAATATTACAAATGGCTTTGATTGGGAATATGATAATACTGTATTTCTTAAGGATTGGGATTGTAAATCATTGGAATTCTATCCTGTAGCGAATGGTCATATGTTGAATTGTTATCCAGAAACACTTCTTCCAAACTATGGCTATGAATTATTAAAAGAATTAAAGAATCTCTAAATCATTATTCTTCATCGTCTTTTCTTATTGCAACTCTATGTTTGATCATCCTGATCACACTCTAGGATATACCGTAATACCATCATAGAAATCCAATGAACCTTATTAGAAAAGGACATAGACAATCCCATCGAGGAGTCATAGGCGTAGAGTCTGCCATAGTTATGATTGCATTTGTAATTGTAGCAGCAGCTTTGGCTTTTGTCGTTCTCAACATGGGTTTTTCTACAACACAAAAAGCAAAGACCACAATAGTGTCTAGCTTAGGTGAGGCATCAAGCAGCCTAGAGATAGCAGGAAAAGTTACAGGACTTGGAAACGTATCACAAGCAAAGATTGAGGTAGTTGCAGTTCCAATAAAAATTGCGTCCGGTGGCGAA
>NZ_AVSQ01000012.1 GCF_000685395.1 Candidatus Nitrosotenuis chungbukensis
AACGCCAAGTACCTTCAGTAACAACTACAGTAGTGGATCTAGGATAAACAATGGAGTGATCACATGTTCGCTCCAAGCAACCTTTTTTCTTTTTTAATAAAAACACTGTCAAGTTTACCGGAGAAATTCCGTATGTTTGTTACAGGCAGTGTAATTGGAATCTATATCCTAGTTTTATACAAAATGTTTCCAGAACTTTTGTTTGATATCAATAATTCAATATTCTATTTTGTAATTCCAGTAAGCGTTATAGCTTCTGTAATGATCGTATTGCCAAAATTAACGATCAAAAATAAATCAAGTATGCAAAACACAGCACCTACTACAAATGATGCTGATTCTTTATTAAATGAGTTAATCACGGAACCATCACAACCATCCACTCAAGATGCCACTGTATCACCAGAGGAAGAAAAAATTGACGTTTCTGCAATTGGAGGCAACAATTCTGAGCTTGATGCATTGCTTGCAGGCACTAACTTGGCCATTGATGATACTGTAACTACTGATCAAGTCAGCGTCACTCCTATAATGACAGGATTTGACGAGAACAAAATCCGTGATCTAATTGACCAAAAATTTGAACCGGTAGAAAAAGATCTAACCACTTTCAAAAAAGACCTAAACAAAATCAAAGAAGACATGAAAATAACAAAGGAAAGCGTTGATACTCTAACCGAATCATTTGAAGGAACGCTAACTGATATGAAGGCATTCCAGGCAGAAATCTCAAATCCGCTTAATTTCATGAGAAAATACTTTGAGGCATTAGATCTCTCAAACCTATCAGATCCATCATTGCCGTTACGACAAGGAGTATTACAAGCAAATCTAAATGCACAAAATAGCCAAATAGCTAGCAACCAAGCACAGAACACAGCAGCGCCTGTCCCACAAGTTCAAAACAATCCAATGCCGGTAATGGTGCAAAACTCCGGTGCAAACACCCAGACAGCTCCACCGTCTCCAAGTCAGCCAACCTCAATAGTTCAGGGCAGTGAAATGGATAACCTTGTACATGGAACGGATCTTGGGCCGATGGATTCCGTAATGAAGCCTCTGTTCAGTGGAAATCTGTCTGTTGCAAACATGATGGCAATAATTGAGCTTGTAGGAGAAATGTTTGAAGAAAAAGGAGATGACTGCATCGATTTACTAGTGGAGCAATGCAAGTTAATGGGGTTAAAGGCAGAAGACGAACACACAATTTACAACATTATAGACATGCTCAAGAATTCCGGCATGTCGACCGAAGAGTCAATATCACAATTATACCGATTTGCAAAAATTGTTGGGCTCAACGACAGGGAGGCAGATGCTTATTATGCAAGATTAACTGCGCATAAAAAAACTGGCACGAGACGTGACCAGAGGGGTGACTAACCATGGCATCTGGTGTAATGACAGAAGCAATTTTGATTATCGCGTCCATTGTAGTTGCAACATCAGTTGCGGGAATAGTAATGTCAAAAGTTGGCTCTTTTGAATCAACATTTACAGCTACTTCAGAAAGTCAAAAAAACATAATGCTTACAAAACTTGCAATTCCTTATGCTATTCAAAATGCTACATCGACAACCATTATAGAAGTCTGGGTAAAAAATGTCGGTATTGATCCTGTAACTAATCCTACATCTATGGATGTTTATTTTGGTCCAATTGATTCTCTAAAGAGATATCAGTATGATACATCTGCTACAGATGATACATGGAAATTCAAAACTTTGCCCACAATAATTCAGAAATCAGATGCAGTTCAAATTAGAATAACTGAAACTAGTCTATCCGCTGGCACTTATATGGTAAGAGTCACTGCTCCAAACGGTGTTTACTCTGATTACATATTTTCAATTTCTTAATTATATGGAGAGAATATCAAATTGGGACTAAGTATTGCCATATCTGGAGGTATAGTGATGTTTACACTGGTCTCCATATTGTTTTTGTTACCTGGTTTGACTGACAAGACTGCTTCCATAACAGAAGCATCATCAAAGATGTCACAAATAGATAACTCAATATTAAAAACAAACATCAGCGTAAGTGGTTTAACTAGAATTGACAATGATAACTATGACTTTAATTTAACAAATTTAGGATTAGAAAAATTATGGGACTATGAAAAATTCACAGTGATCATATCATACAGTGATGGCCCTAATATAGCAACTCGTGTTCTCACATATGGTGGCGCATGTTCAGGATATCCATCTGCAAATCAATGGTGTCGCCAATCCATAAGCTCTGATAACATAGATTCTGGCATACTTAATACAAACGAAATAATGTCAGCAAGGGTCACAGTTAATCCAACCTCGAGTGCTGTTACAGCGACCATTGTTGTATCTACAGACAATGGAGTAATTGCAACTCAGACTATCTAGTTTCTAATTTCGTTCGAAAAGACCAAACACTATCTTATATCAAATTTTTCTTAAAAGCTGTCGTGAACTTCGTATTTGAATTATCGTATATTGTGGATTATGATCGCCTGAGGTGCTTAATTGACTGACATTATCCCGTGCGGAAACGAAGAAGTAGACAGGCAGTTTGGAGGGGGCATACCATTTCCAACTCTGATGTTAATTGAAGGCGATCATGGAACTGGAAAAAGTGCACTATGCGCCCAATTCATGAAAGGACTTCTAGCATCGGACAAAAGAGTTCTCTGTGTTACAGAAAACACCGTCAAAGAATACATCGAAAACATGAAATCAATTACATTCAATTTTTCAACAGCATTCTTACGCAATAGGCTAACAATCATGCCGTTGCATATGTATGGAGTGCAATGGAATAAAGAACAATCCTCGTTTCTCTTACCTGTAATTGGACGATACATTGGTAACAGCTTCAAGGAACACAACTGCGTTGTAATCGATTCTTTGTCACTATTGACAGTTTTCTCAGATGCCAGTCGAATCTTGGAATTTTTCACGCAATGCAAATATCTTGTAGCACGGGGAATGAGCATCATACTGACAATTCATCCCGAAGACATACCCCCGGACTTGAGAATGAGGGTGAAAGGAGGAGTTGACGTGTACCTAAAGCTTGGCTCCACTAACATTGGTGGAAGGGATGTCAAAACTCTAAAAATTGTAAAACTAATCGGTTCAAAAGAAAACACAGACTCTGGTTTTGCGTTTGACATAGACATGACATTTGGAATAAAGATCGTGCCAATATCCATGGCAAACGCCTAGGGTGAGTTTAATGGAGGATTCAGAATTTGCCATTTGACTTCTCGCAGATAAGAGATCAAAAGTTTATTGACGAGCTAAAGAAATCCCCTCACCTACTAAATCACATTGAAAACTATACTGCGAGGGGCAATCCCCTGCCACTTTTTACCGAGCAGTTGCAGGCTGAGCACAAGAAACTCAAAGAACCAAACCTGCTGTATCCGATAGCAGAGCAGGTCTACATCCACATCAACCCGCACACTTCGTCTGATGATGGCTACATGGAATATGTGATAGTCGAGCCTGATGCCCCAGACAGAAAAATCATGGAATGCGCAGACAAGATGTTTGCAGTCCAATCGGCAGATCTAATTCCTCCAGTTGAAATCACAGAGCGATTTAACATGGTTGAGACTTATCTCAAAGAACATGTGGATCTTACCGATGCTGCGGTAAATTATGATACCATAGGCGACATATACAAGCTAAAGACTCTCCCTGTACAGAAAAAAGACTGGGTTGGACTAAGGCATCATTTTTTGCAAAGAAGAGCAGGAGTCGGCATACTAGATCCGTTTCTTGCTGATCCGAATCTAGAAGACATATCAATTATTGGAGCTGGAAACGTTTACGTAATTCACAAATCATTTGGCGCACTCAAATCTCCGCTATTTCTTGGTGTGGAAGAAATCGACGAACTAATCATTAGCATGTCAGAGCAATTTGGAAAAACAGTATCTCACGCAAAGCCAGTAGTTGACGCAGTACTTCCTGACGGATCTAGAATTAACATTGTGTTTGGCAAAGATATCAGCAGAAGGGGAACCAACGCAACAATAAGAAAATTTGCAAGCACTCCACTTTCCATTACACAAGTTTTGTCATCAAAGGCACTTGACTTTAGGGAGGCAGCATACATGTGGATGATGCTAGCAGAAGGAATGAGTGTCTTCATCAACGGAGAAACAGCATCTGGAAAAACTACAACGTTGATGGCACTTACTGCGTTTATTCCATCAAACTGGAAAATAGTGACAATTGAGGATACACCAGAACTTACACTACCTCACTCTAACTGGATTACCGAAGCAACTAGGGATACCGGACATGAAAATTCAAGTGTAACCATGTTTGACTTGTTAAAAGCGGCGTTAAGACAGAGACCGAACTATATCTTTGTAGGAGAAATTAGAGGTGCAGAAGCAAACATTGCGTTTCAAGCAATGCAGACTGGTCACCCAGTGGTTAGTACATTCCACGCAGCAAACATGACTGCACTGATTCAGAGAATTACAAACCCTCCGATGCTCATACCAAAAACAAACGTAGAAAACTTAAACATCGGACTGTTCCAAGGCGCAGTTCAGGGACCTGGAGGAAAAAGAGTAAGAAGAGTTCTTTCAATTAATGAAATCCTAGGTTATAACCCAGAAGGCGGAAACATAATGTTCATTCCTGTCTTTAACTGGGATCCGGGAACAGACGAAGTAAAGTTCAGGGGCAAGGGAAGCAGCGCACTGTTTGTTCAAAAAGTACTTGAAAAACGAGGAATGCACAAAAAAGACGAAGGCCTGCTGTATGAAGAACTAGAGCTGCGAGCAAAAATCTTGCAGAGAATGATGGAAAAAAGAATTTTCAACTTTTATGATGTCTTTGATTCCATATCTCACTGTAGAGAGATAGGTCTTGATGCATTTTACAAGGAACTTGAATCACTATGATACAGATACCGCTCATCAAGAATCTTACACTTGCAAACCTGCAAAAAACTGATGAAAAGTTTGTCTACTTTATGGCGTTCTTGTTTAGTATATCCACTGGTGAAATAGGTGGCATAGATCTAATCAGGACCACACGTGACACAAACTATGGAAAGTACACCAAAGCATTCAAAGAAGTATATCAGCTGGGGATCGGATGGAGCTTTGGGGTGTCCGCATCACTTGAGATGATTTCAGCAAAGGTTTCAAATGATAAACACGATGCGTTAAAACAGCTCCTGATCAAGCTGGCACAAGTCATTCGATTAGGAGATACACTAAAGACATTTCTTGCAGACGAGCTAAAAGCAACTCTTATGACTTTCAGCATAGTATATGAAAGAAAGCTTGAAAACCAAAAATTATTTCTGGAAATGTTTTACACCTTGATGTCGACTGCAGCCTTTATGATTTCTGCAAACTCAATTATGAGCATGCTGATGGGGCAATCAAATTCAGAAGAAATTCTGTTGTTCTCATTTATTGGAGTAACGATAAGCATGAGCGCATTCGTCTTTATGATGTATGTCATGTTCCCGCGAGATATCCTAGGATACCAATCGGGAGACGAGGACCTAAAATTTAGAATCAAAGTCTACATAGCGTTAGGGGCTGGTATTGGAATCGGCCTAGTTCTTTTGGTCACTCAAATTGTGCCGAGCAGTTTGATTGTGGGAATTGCTGCCGCGCCATTGCTATATCCAGGAATGATTGCAAGAAAAATTGAAAAAAGAATCAAGGAGCTTAACGATTGGTATCCTGAATTTATTCATCACTTTGGAGAAATTTATGCCACAATCGGCTCAATTGGTAGCACGCTCGAAGCAGTATTGAGAAGCGACTTTGGACCTCTTCAAAGTCATGTGGAGCGATTTAAAAACCGAATCAAGCATAGGGTAGATCAGAAAATTAGTTTCGAGCTGTTTTCTCGTGACACTGGAAGCCAAATAATTGCAAACGGAAACGAGGTCATCTCACACGCAATGGACAAAGGAGGAAACATGGGTCTTGCAGGAAACCACGTCTCAGACATTACAGTAAAAATTAATGAGCTTAGGGCAAAGAGAGCTCAAACATCTAAGACATTTGAAACTATCATAGTAGTACTTCACGCATTAACTATGGCAGTGTTTGGTTTGATGAATAAATTGACTGGAATATTTTACGAAATGATAAAAACAGTAGATGTTTCAAATGATGCCTTGACATTAACTCCAATAGACCCAGAATTCATGGCAATGATGATGCCTGCAATGATTCTAATGATATCCGTTATCAGCGCAATGGCACTCAAGGTTGCACAAGGTGGGCTGTACAAGACCGTATTCTATCACATAGGGATGCTAATAGTAATAGGCTCAGTTGTCATGTTTGTGATGGACGCCTTACTCTCAGACTATCTGGCCACCCATGTACTTGACTTTGTAAAGCCCGAACTCTAATCGAAAACTGTATGATTGGATCAAACATACATCACTCTATATTTTTAATTCAAAAATAACATACGTGAGTAAACTCGGTAGTGACATAACATGATGGCGCAAACTGTTTCAGATTCTTTGCAGGTTGTATCGTTTAACATAATCCACTCTTCTGGTAAGAAAGAAGATTATGCCGTTCCAATTGAGCAAGTGCGAGAAATCCGAGCAGTTGAAAAAATTACCAAAGTTCCTCATTCTGAACCTCACGTCAAAGGAATAATGAATCTCCGAGGATTAATAATTCCAGTAATTGATGTAAAGGAAAAGCTTGGGCTTGATTCTGTAAATACCAATTCTTCAAAGCAACGAATTTTGGTTGCAGAGGTAAACAATTCACTTACCGGCCTTCTCGTAGACGAAGTAGATCAGGTGATGCGAATTCAGACAAAGGATATAGAGCCTGCACCTCAGGGTGCCTTGGAATCACATAATTATGTAAAGGGAGTTGCAAAGATCAATGAAAAGCTGATGATTCTTTTGGATGTGAGCCTCTTACTTCCCTCAAACAAAACAGAAAACACACATAATTCAAGCACTTTCCACAGGGAGTCAAAACCATTGGAAAAACCTCAATCAGTCGAGAATTCCATTCCTAAAAACACTGAAAACCTAGGCGACATTCCACCAGAATTGGCAGCAGTGTTTAAGGAAGACGCGGACGGAATTCCCCCAACCCAAATAATTAGAGAAGAAACAACTTAGTCGTCTGACTGGTTCCAAAAACGAGTAACGTTAGGCAGTTTAGTGCCATTTTGGAGTCGATCTTTTCCAAAAAATTCCTTTCTGCTTAATATTATTCGAGGTATGGCTTGTACATGTCGTTTAAGATGCCAAAACTTGAGGATATCTATGACAAAATCGAATCTGAAGAAAGTAAACCGATGAGTCAGGCAGATGGCTACCAATGGGGACTTGATTATCTAAGTGATACAATTAGACAGCTTGAGAAGCTAGAACAAAGGGCTTTGGCAAAAAATGATCCAACATTCTACAATAATGTCAAGATATCAATACAGAGGGCACAACACGCACAGAAAGAACTCCAAGATAAACTAACCAGAACAAAATAAACTAGGTTCTGCCTTAGCCGATAAATTAAGTCTCATTAGTTTTGTATGATCACATCAAACACACTTTATGATATATCATGAATTGATTTAACGGAATTTAATGCAACTTTGTGTATTTTATTCTAATCTTATTACAATATTGGAGTATTCTTGATGATCTCATACCATATCTCTCACCAAAAAGGAAACAATGCCTAATGCTAGCCAAATCTATCTCATCTCAAATCAATGTCCTGATAATCAACGATTCAAATTACATGAGCACGTTGCTGAAAGATCTTATCTCAAGTCAAACTGTGCGAGTATGTGATATCGCAAGAGACGGTATAGACGCATTAAGAAAAATCACAGTGCAGAAACCAGATGTAATACTACTTGATCTGGAAATGCCGCGCATGGATGGATTGACATTCATTGAAGAAATGGTCAAACGAGGAACACTGATACCGACAATTTTAGTTAGCAGTTTTAGCCAAGACGGAGCAAAGATAGTATTAGACGCATTAGAAAATGGGGCAATTGATTTTGTACCAATTTCTCAGTTAAACCCAGAAAACATGACTATTCTAAAAGAGACATTAATTACTAAAATAAACGCCGCGGCACAATCCGATCCACAAAAGGCAGTCTTGGAAAAAATAAAAAATCTAAAACCAAAAAGAAAGGCAATAGTTTCTCCTCAAGCTGCATCAGTTGTTGTTACAATAGCCTCATCAACTGGCGGACCGGGAGTAGTGCAATCAATACTGTCTACATTTCCAGCAGACATCCATGCAGGAATCCTAGTTGTACAACACATGCCAAAAGGTTTCACAAAAAAATTTGCCGAAAGACTTGATGAAAATTGTGAAATAAATGTCAAAGAAGCTCAAGATGGAGACCTGATAACAGAGGGAACTGCTCTTGTTGCTCCAGGTGATCTGCACATGGAAGTAGATTCTCAACTAAAAATAAAACTCGTTGATGGACCAAAGAGATTTGGTGTTAGACCTGCTGCAAATGTAACAATGATATCATCTGCTGAATACTTTGGAATGAATACCATTGGCGTAACGTTGACTGGAATGGGACATGACGGAGCATTTGGTATGAAGACCATAAAAAGAAGGGGTGGAAAAACTATTGCTCAGGATGAACAGTCTTCTGTAGTATTTGGCATGGCAAGAGCCGCATGTGAATTAAATGCAGTAGATAAATTATTGCCACCAGACAAAATCTCAGAAGCAGTTTTAGAAGAGGTAAAAAAACTTGTCACAGAATAATTACAGGGAGATGTATGTTTCGGAAGCGCTGGAACACGTTGAAACAATCAGTGATGCCTTACTAAAACTAGAAGAAGAACCCAACAAGAAAGAACACCTGGATTTGATATTTCGTTCCGCTCACACAATTAAGGGAATGTCGGCAACAATGGGATATGACGATACAAGAGAATTATGTAAAAACATCGAAAACATCTTTGACAACATCAGGAAAGGGCAAGAAAAACTCACTCCAAACTTGGCAAGTGCATTATTCAAATGTATAGATCTTTTGCGTGAAATGATTGCAGACGAGAAAAAGAAGGTGGACCTAAAGCCATACCTTCAGATGCTTGAACATCCGGATGACGCTCAAATTGATGTGGCTGAACCGACAAACAGTGCCAAATCTCCAACAATACGAGTAAAAATGTTAGATCTTGACTCGTTGGTTAATCTTGTAGGCGAACTCGTTATATCCAAAATGAGACTAGAGCAGACCCTGAGTCACAACGGCTCAGATGACGCTCGTCAAGTCATGACGGAGCTTGACAGACTGGTCACAGATTTACAATATCAATCAATGAAGCTCAGACTTGTACCGATAGATCAGATCTTTA
This sequence comes from Candidatus Nitrosotenuis chungbukensis, assembly GCF_000685395.1. GTDB lineage: Archaea > Thermoproteota > Nitrososphaeria > Nitrososphaerales > Nitrosopumilaceae > Nitrosotenuis > Nitrosotenuis chungbukensis. The sequence goes on from NZ_AVSQ01000012.1 coordinate 9,358, forward strand.
GTCGCTTTACAAGACTTGTACGGGATATATCGACTGGACTTGGCAAACAAGTTAATCTGATCATGGATGGTTCTGGGATAGAACTTGATCGAACCGTTCTGGATGCAATAACTGATCCTCTCTTACACATTTTACGAAACTGCGTAGATCATGGGATTGAAACACCACAAGAAAGAGAATCAAATGAAAAGTCTCCAATCGGCACGATCAAGCTTACTGCATATGGTGTAGGAGATCAGGTTGCAATCAAAATTGAAGATGATGGTAGAGGAATCAATACTGATAGACTCAAAGCAAAAGCAGTAGAAAAGAAACTCATCACACAGGATGAAGCAGACAAGATGTCAATTGATGAAGCAATCAATCTCTTGGGAACTCCGGGGCTCTCAACAGCTAAAGAAATCACAGATGTTTCTGGAAGGGGAGTGGGAATGGATGTGGTAATAACCCAAGTCGAAGCCGTAGGCGGTAATGTAAAAATCACAACTGATCATGGAAAGGGAACCACAATCATTCTAACAATTCCTCTTAGCGTATCAATCATTGGCGGGCTACTGATTAATGTATCCGGAGACAAGTACGTTTTGCCGCTATCAAGTATTTCGACCACCGTAGTAGTTGAGGCAAATCAAATCAAAAGTATACATGGACAAGAGGCAATTGTGTTACGCGAACAAGTTGTTCCGTTAGTTAGAGTATCAAAACTACTTGGCATGCAAGAAATTGAATCAAATGATACTAACAAGATAACAATAGTGATTGTCAACAAGGGAGGGAAGCCATATGGACTTGTTGTAGATTCATACGATAGAAAACAGGAAATTGTAATTAAACGATTAAACAACGAAACACATTCATCGGATCTATTCACTAACGCGACAATTCTTGGTGATGGAAGCGTTGCATTAATTCTTGATCCGGCCTTGTTGGTATAGTGATTCACATGACTGTACTAGTGGGTATTAATTCAGAAGAGGCTCAAAACCTTATCAGAGTATTTGATCAATACATCACATCAAAAACATCCGTGGCACTATCCACACTTTTGAATGAATCAATAACTCACAATGTAAAAATTTTGGAATGTGGAATATCTGATATCAAAGACATCAAGCTGGATCCTGATGAAATTAAAATGTGTGCGGTACGATTGAACGGAAAGGGTGATACCCACATAGAAATTCTTTATACTATACAACAAAAACATGCAAAGAAAATAGCGGCAAAACTACTTTGTCAGAATGAAGTTTGTGAAATTGATGAAATGGGAGCATCTGCAATCCAAGAAGTTGCCAATATTATGACTGGCTCTTTCTTCAACGCATTGTCCAATGGTACTGGCTTTCGAGTCGATCTATCAACTCCGAACTACACAAACGATGAATTACATTCACTAATAGACACATCAGTTAAGGATATCGCAAAACCCGTTGAGCATGTAGTAATAACCGACGTGGAGTTGATCGGAAAATCAAGTGAAACAAAACTGCATATGATAATAATACAAAATACAATGGATGCACGTAAATTGCTTGCTAACCACTCTGATCAAATTAAAGAACAACAATGTACCTTTGGCCAACAGAATTCTGAGCTTGACGCCCTGTTGGATGGCACTGATCTGCAGTCATATCCTGTTGGCGGACAAAATTCTGAGCTTGACGCTCTAATTGATGATGCATTAAAGGAGAAATAGTAATGAGTTTTACCAAACAAACTCATACAAATCATAATACTATCGAAATTCCAATGGGCGGATTGGGGCTTACAACTCCCGAAAAAACATCATTGCAAACGTTTGTCGGTTCATGCATTGCAATATGTCTCTATGATCCAAGTGTAAAAATTGCTGCGATGGCTCATATCATGCTTCCGAAAAACAATACAAATGATCCAAATCCAAAACCTGAAGCAAAGTTTGCCGATGTTGCAATTAAAATCATGTTAGATAAGATGCAAGCTAATGGTGCAAAACTAAACCGATTGAAAGCAAAGATGGCAGGAGGTGCTAATATTTTTCAAAATGAAGGAAAACCAAATGTCTTTAACATAGGATCTAGAAACGCAGATGCAATTAAGTCTCTTCTAGACGAGAAAAAAATTCCAATAGTTGCACAGGATATAGGAGCGACTTCAGGAAGGTGGATTACTTTTGATATGAATTCTTTAGAGATGAAGATCAAAGACAGGGCAAAGGGTGTGACAATAATCTGAGTTTTAACGAAACAGTCTCAGATCAGCAGTTGTTGCTTATTGAAAAAATAATGCAAATAAAAACTGGAAAGGATCTACATCAATTTAAAAGACCATTTTTGAATAGGCGTATTAATGCAAGGATGAGAGCAGTTGGAGTAAGAGATGGTTCCGAATACGCAAAATTACTAGAATCTGATTCAGTCGAACCATCTATTTTATTCAAAAGCTTCTCAATTAATGTAACCGAATTTTATCGAGATTCCTTTGTTTGGGACTGCATGTCATTAAAAATAATACCGCAAATCCTCAAAAATAATACAACTTTGCAAGTCTGGAGTGCGGGGTGTGCGTCCGGAGAAGAACCATACAGTCTTGCAATTCTTCTAAGTGAGGTAATAGGCACAAAAAATGTCAAATTCAACATTATTGCGACCGATATTAGCATAGATGCAATAAATCGAGCAAAAAAAGGTCAATATGTTTCTCAAAGTCTTAAGAATCTAACTCCTAGTATTATTGCAAAATACTTTACACCTATAAACAATGATACATATCGAATAAACGAATCAGTAAAACAATTTGTAACATTTCAGCAAGGAGACATCATGTCATTTCCAGTTGAACATGTCAATTTGATCACTTGTAGAAATGTTTTGATATATTATGATAAACCAGCACAAGAACTAGTCTTCAAAAAATTTCACAAAACACTAAACGATGATGGTTATCTTGTCATAGGACAGGATGAGACAATGATGGGAGCGGCATCAGGCAAGTCTTTCTCATGCATTCTACCAAGAGAAAGAATATACAGCAAACTGGCAGTCGGAGGAAACATGATTGTTTAATACAGTGAGTCAAATCTGCATTTCAACATATCATCAGATGATCTTGTCTGATCATCACAAACACACTCTAGATTATTATTTAATCAGAAAACTAAACAATATGAGTTCGTACTGCACCAAATCAAGTTTTAAACAAAAAATGGGAGTAATTTCATGACCACGCAGCTTGTATCCATCGACGCATTCCAAGTTGTTACTTTTAGCCTAATGGATAATCAAAAAAAGGAAAACTATGCGATACCAATTGAGCAAATCCGTGAAATCCGTGCAATTGAATCCGTAACAAAAGTACCAAGGGCAAAATCCTATGTAAAGGGAATAATAAACCTCCGAGGACACATTATTCCAGTAATTGATGTAAAGGAAAAACTTGGACTTGATTCAGATACAAGTATCAATTCTTCAAAGCAACGAATTTTGGTTGCAGAGGTAAACAATTCACTTACCGGCCTTCTCGTAGACGAAGTAGATCAAGTGATGCGAATTCAGACAAAGGATATCGAACCTGCACCTCAGAGCGTGCTGGAATCAAGCAATTATGTCAAAGGAATAGTAAAATCAGATGAAAAATTGATTGTTCTATTAGATGTGGCAAAATTACTAGATGACTCTTCCTTTACCATTACGGAAGCAATCCAGGGAGGAAATCAGCAATGAGTTACGGTGTCAAAAAAATTCTCGTAGTTGATGATGCCTCGTTTATGCGAACCGTCCTAAAAGACATTGTCAAGGGAAATGGGCTTGCTAACGAAGTGATCGAGGCAGCAGATGGTGTTGAGGGAGTGAAGGCATATCAGACACAAAAACCCGATCTTGTAACAATGGATGTGAACATGCCAAGAGCTGATGGAATTCAAGCATTGCGTGCTATTATGAAAATTGATCCTTCTGCAAAAGTAGTAATGGTCACATCTGTGGAACAAAAACAAATTGTTCAAGACGCAATGAAAATTGGAGCAAGAGATTACATTGTAAAACCATTTGACCGAAGTAATGTGGGTCTTGTACTAAACAAGGTTATGAGACAAAAATAGGAATGCTACAATGCAGACTTATGCCATAACTGAACCTGAACTGGAACAACTTTCTGAAATTTTTAACAAATGTGTTTCTACAAGAACTGTCGAATCTCTTTCAACAATACTTGGCGAACCGTTCGATTACAAGATCGGCAAAACAAAAATGCTAGACATATCTGAGCTTGATGAACTGACCCCCGCATTCTCTGATTCAGTAGACATGTCTGCAGTTTATGTAAAGCAGACAGGTGATATCGATGTTGGAATATTATATTACATGCCAGAAAAAGATGGAAAAAAGTTTGCGGCAAAACTGCTTGGATTAAAAAAACTAGGAGCATTTTCTAAATTAAGCAAATCGTCGCTCTCAGAGACGGGAAACATTCTCTCAGGCTCATTTTTTAATGCACTGGCAATCGAAAAACATTGTAAAACTACATCTGATATGCCTGGTTTTGCTATTGACACGTTTAGATCATTACTAGAGATTCCGGCAACTGATATTGGAATAGAAACTCAATCATTAATTGCATGTGATGCTGAATTTAACTCACAAAGTGATCTCAGATTGAGAATGCTCATAATATTAGATCCGATCAATGCAAAAAAACTCTTAGACACACATATCTAGATTCTAAAAACAGAGGAGTTCCTTCTAATAATTAAGATGGATGACATCGCAATGGTGAATATTACAAATACGATTGAACCAAATTCTGGCACGACCATCAATCCAAATTCAGTGCTCATGTCTGTTCCTTTTAGTTTTTCAAATCGTATCTGCGTATGACCTGACTGTCCTTCAGAAAATTTGTAATCTGCATAATCTCCGCCGACCCGCGCATTGCCTGATTTCTCGTAGATCTGTTTTTCATTTTGAATTATAATGAAGTCGTAAGATGTGTTACGAAGAGTTTCTCCTGTCTTTGCATTACGGAAGGTGAAGATGAATTTTGTATCCTTACCTGGTTCGATTATGGTTGGATCCCATGATAAGTCCACTTGAATCTCTTCATTTTTTGTCATAGCAACCATCGGAAAGACAACATTATAGCTTGCCTCTAGTGTGAACTTCATGTTTTCTAGCTTATCAACGCCTGCTTTTTGCTGGACTTGTTTGAGGAATTTTAGATTATCTTGTGACAAAATAAAGTGAATTATTCTTTCATTTTCATCCGAATAATCGTCAATTGTTATCGACGACTTGAATAGATCAATCCCATTTACCTTGCCAGTATAGCTTGGAACAAAAAAATTACTAAATTTCTTTGGAAAATGAACCTCCTCATGAACCACGGGTACATGTAAGATATTTTGTTCGCTCCAATCAAAAGGCATCTCAAAACTTACAATATTTGAGTTTGAATCATAGTCAAAATTTGATATCTTGTCATAATATGATTTTATACCAAACATCACGTCTTCACCATCTTCAGTTTTCTCATTAAATTTCTGATTTGTTGGTATGGTGATATCTGTAACTTGTATTCCCAAGTTTTCTACTATGTTAGTTGGTTTGTCAATGGTTCTGATTTCAATCTCAAAATGATACAACCCGCCGGAGCTAAAAACTGGGCCTGTTAGCTCTATTGGTTTGGAATCTGTTTCATACCATGCACCAAGAAGATTATCTTTTTCACCAGTAATTGTGGTGCTCCCGTTTGTTGTCGGACTAACTTTAATGTTAATTATGCCGTCTGCCGCAAAAAAATAGTTCCTAAAAATCATTTTCCCTTCGTGATATAAACCAATTAAAAGTGTCGTATTGTTTGTGTTTTGATTTGTTTGGGAATCAATAGATCTGATTATAATTTTTTTTTCCTTATTTTCTGTAAAATCCATAGGAATTATCTCCGTAGTTATGGTGATTTTTTTACCGTTTACGTCTACTGATTTTATTGTATCAAGACCAAGACCATGACCATATGCATTAGAAATTGGCACGATCATAAGTACTGATAAAATACAAGCTGTCATTATTGACAGTAACTCGTTTCTAATCATAAAGTGACTAGCTTTACAGTATCCATTTTTTTATTTGTCTGAAAATTTTTTGTGATTAAATTAATTTGCTCTGCTTCCCCATCTAACATGAATAATTCAACGCATTTGTTACCGTGGATCTTGCTGTGCAGTTGTGTAGTGATCAGGTCCTCAAAACTGTGTTTCATTCCTGCAATGATGTGATCAAATTCATCATTATGCACTACAAGTAGAATCGCATGCAAATTTCCTGAAAGCTCGTTTTTTTGTCTTTCCTCCGAAACAAAATTTCTTATTCCTGCCCTGATTGCCTCTGATCTGCCAGTAAAGCCCATTGTCTTTTGCAGCTTATCAAGCTCTGTTAACATCTCATCGTTTAACGAAATTGATACAATTGGCATGATCAAATTATTATTAAACTTGTTATAAAGATAGCCATTAAACTTATTAATTTTTTATAGATTTATTAATAATCATACGCATAAAATCATGTGAAAAAGCCAATGATAATCGGTTTGGGCATCGCGATTGTTGTAATCATATCAATTGTAACAGTCATTGGTGAAAACGGCCCTAAACAAGATGTTTCGCCGCAGGAAGAAAAACCAGCAAAACTAAGAGTAATTGCCTCTTTTTATCCACTTTACGAGTTTTCAAAAAACGTGGCGGGTGACAGGGCTGAAGTTTCAACTTTTATTCCGTTTGGAGTCGAACCACATGACTGGGAACCGACCACAAGTGACATACTTGACCTCAAGGGATCCGATATTCTTGTTTACAACGGCGTAGGGATGGAACCCTTTGTTGATAAATTAATTGACTCTGGCGAGTACCGTAATGTAAAATTTGTTGAAACAACAAGGGGAATAAATCTCATAAAAACAGATGACGTACATCAAAAGGAATCCGATGATCATACTGTGTATAATCCACACGTGTGGCTAGATCCGGTTCTTGCAAAACATCAGGTGATGATGATCAAAGATGCTATGATTGACGCTGATCCGGATAATAAAAAATACTATGAAGATAATGCAAATGCCTACAGCGGCAAGCTAGACGAACTAGATTCCAAAATCCAAACGGAATTATCCGATTGCAAAAAAGATACCTTTATGCCGTTTCATGACGCATATTCTTATTTTGCTAATAGATATGGATTGAAAACTTTTCCACTATCTGGAATATCACCGGAGTCCGAAGTAACTGCCGCCGATCTTAAGGAATTTGTTGATTTCATTCAAAAGAATAAAATCAAGAAAATATATTCAGAAGAGATGGTAGATCCAAAACTTGCAACTGCTCTTGCCGAAGAAGCCGATGCACAAGTTTTAATCTTCAGTCCATTGGAGGGATTAACAGACAAAGAAATGATTGACGGTGTTACATATTTGGATAAAATGAATGAGAACGTACAAAATCTAAAGATTGGACTTGAATGCCAATGAATGTATTAGAAGTCTCTGACGTTTCCATAAAATACAATGGCCATTTAGCAGTGGATAAGATTAATTTTGACGTAAAGGAAGGTGATTTACTTGGAATAGTGGGCCCAAACGGAGCAGGCAAGACTACCCTGTTTAAGGCCATAATAGGACTGCAAAACCACAGTGGGAAAATCAAGCTATTTGGATACGATGAGGCAGATTATCAACCGCTTCTTCCGCTGATCGGCTATGTTTCACAAAAAGTTAGCTTTGAGCCAAATTTTCCTGCCACCGTATCAGAAGTGGTGTCAATGGGATTAATCCCAGAAAAAAAATTACGCAAAGGAGCAGTATTGTTAAAGAATTGTGGTTACTCCTGGAACCTATTATATCAAAAAGTGGGGAAGGACAGCGACAAGGTTCTAGAATGCCTAAAAACGGCAGGATTGGAATCATTAAAGGACAGGAGAATAGGTGATCTCTCTGGAGGAGAACTCCAACGTGTCTTTATTGCAAAGGCTTTGGTAAAAGATCCAGTACTTCTGATATTAGACGAACCAGTAACTGGTGTGGACGCAGATGCGCAAAACAAGTTTTACAATGTCTTAAAAAAAATAAACACCGAAAACAAGATTACAATTGTCTGGTCGTCTCATGATTTAGAGGCGATATCAAAGCTTGCAAACAGAGTCGCATGCATGAATAGGAAATTATTCTTCCATGGAGAAAAAGAAGAATTCTTCTCAAATAAGGAACTGCTAAAAACATACGCGGAATCTGCAATGCAAATGCACATGCATGATCATAATTAAAAATGAATCTTGAAATTCTCGGTTACAGTTTCATCCAAAAGGGACTGATAGCAGGAGCTGCAATCTCAATAATTTGCTCTTTAATGGGAATGTTTCTCGTCTTGAGACGCTATTCTCTTTTCGGAGACGCGCTTTCCCATATGGCCTTTGGTGGAATTTCGCTTGGTTTGTTTACTGGAATCTATCCATTATGGACTGCATTTGCCGTATCTGTTTTGGGTGCATTGGGCATAACGAAGCTTAGAAAAAGTGCCAAAATTTCCGGCGATGCCGCAATTGCCGTTCTTTTAGTGTCTGGTCTTGGAATTGGCGTGTTGCTGATTAGCGCCTCAGGCGGATTCAAAGTTGATCTATTTAGCTTTCTTTTTGGCAGCATTTTGCTGATTAGTACTGAGGATATGTTACTCATACTCGGAATAAGTAGTGGAGTTGTTGCAACTCTTGTTGCTTTACGAAAACAATTGTTACATCTAACATTTGATGAGGAGCAAGCCCAAGTAAGTGGCATCAACACAGACAGGCTAAATTATGTTTTTGTAGTCTTGGCAAGTGTTACCGTAATCACATCCATGCGTCTGGTAGGGATACTGCTCATTTCTGCATTAATTGTACTGCCAAACATCACTGCAATTATGTTTGGTAAGGGATTCAAAAAAACAGTAGCACTATCAGTATCAATGTCAGTCAGCTCCGTTGTAAGCGGAATAATTTTATCATACTATCTTGATTTGGCTCCTTCAGGCGTAATTGTTATGATATCCGTATCCATGCTAGTTGGTACGCTGTTACTCAAACATGTTAACGTTCTAGGAAAATCAAAATCTATACAAAAACTTCCTAGCGAAGCCTAAGAGAGTTCTTTTTATCTTCATACTCAGATTCCAATTTTTTGAATCTGTATTTCAAATCGTCATACTCCATCTGAATTCCTCTTTTTCTGGAGTTTATCTCATCATAGCTCTCTTCGAGTTTTTCTATTTTATTCCGCAAGTGATTCAACTCCATCTTGAGAGAATCTCTTTCTGGTTTTAAGTATGTCAAGACTTCTCTTACCTCTGCTAAACTTTCATTTGCTGTCTTTTTTTCCATATATTCTGATTCTGCCTTTTTGATTCTTATCTTCAAATCATCCAGTTCAGCTACAAGCAATTCTTTTTCTAATTTTAAGTGAGTTAGGGCAGCGTTAAATTCGCCAAACTCTTCCTTTGCAGCCCTTTTATCCTCGTATTCTGATTCTGCCTTTTTGATTTTTGCGCGTATCTCTTCAAGGTTTGTCATGAGCGTTTCTTTTTCTGCCTTTAACATAGAAACTGAAAGTCTCACGTCCTCAAGCTCTTCCTTTGCAGCCCTTTTATCCTCATATTCTGATTCTGCCTTTTTGATTTTTGCCCTTAATTCCTCCAAATCAGATTTGAAAGCATCTCTGTCCAGTTTCAGATAATCTAAAATCGTCCTCACGTCCTCAAGCTCTTCCTTTGCAGCCCTTTTATCCTCATATTCTTTTTTTGCCTGAACTATCTTTTGCTCTAACTCTCTTAGTTCTTGCCTTGGCTCTTTGTTTTGGTTTTCTAATTTTTTAACTTCGTCTCTTAGATGATCTCTTTTTTCTTCTAACTTGCTGACCTCGTCTCTCACGTCCTCAAGCTCTTCCTTTGCAGCCCTTTTATCCTCATATTCTGATTCTGCCTTTTTCGTTTTCCATCTTATTTCGAACAGTTTTTTCTCTTCGTCTTTTATTTCCCGTTGTATTTTTGATAGTTTGCCAAGATCTTGATCATCATTTTGTATTGAATCCATATCCATTACTTGACTGGAAGTTGCGATATCAAACTCTGTATTTGGTGTATGATGGTTTACATCCTGAATTATTCCATTTCTGGACTCACTTGTTGAAAAATCTGCACTTGTAAACTCTTTTGCATGTAGCCTAGCTTGATTTAGTTTTGTTCTGAATTCAACAATCTCTGTCTCTTTTTGTTTTATACTGTCTTTGAATTCCTGCAATTCATTTTTTATCGAATCTGCATCAAACTTTAGGTTTGATAATGTATCAGTCGTATATTCTGACACGTCATCTCCAACTTGCTCGTCGTTTATTTGCTCGCCATTATTTTTTGATTCTAGAATTGATGCACCTAGTTCATCCAGAGTCAAACTCTGCTCAGAATTAGTCGAAGGTTTCGGTGTAAAGTCTACTCCATTATAACTACAGGAGCCAAACGGATCACACAACGGATTGCCGACATCTGCCAAATTGGCAACCTTTCTTACTCTTTCAAGTCCTTCTTTCATTGATGATACAAGCTTGGCAGTCTCATTCATGTCTCCTGCCATTGCAGCAATTGACTTGCTACTCTCCTCAAATATTTGGCCGTATTTTGGATTTGGGAGATTTTCATCGGACTGTATCGTTGACTCCTTTGATATCTCTTGCTGATCTATGCCTTTTTCTTTTAGTCGACTTGCAAAGTAGCCTGCACCTTTTTTTGGTTCACTAGGACTGGGCATACAAGTAAACTAGTGAAAAGTGGAATAATACCGCAATGTCGTTCGAAAAGAACAAACTAATTTCCAATGTTTACTCGATTAATGCGTCTAATCTTCTTTTATCACGCACGCTTTTTACAAAAAATAACGATGTTACAATTATTCCAACTGTCATTAGTGGAGCTGCGATCTCAGAGTATCTGAGACTAATTGTCGGCTGTTCCTGTATAGTACTTTGGTTCGGGACCTCGGAGATTACCACAGTTCCTAATTTGTTTCCGCGCTGTTCGACAAACCAGACATTCCCATCCTTATCTGAGGTTACAAACTGCGTAAACGATGTTCTTGTAGGAATGTTTACCTCGGAAAATTCATTTCTGGTAGGATCATACACGCCTAACTTGTCCACTGTGTGCTGCGCAAGCCAAATGTTGCCAAATTTGTCCGATGTCATGCCAAACGGTGCAGCCTGTGGATCAACTACTGGGATCTTTTCGAATGTTTCAAGAAGTGGGTTGAACTTGACTATGTTCAAGCCTACGTGCTCTGATACCCATACATTCTGTTCTGAATCAATGAACAACGCAAAGGGTTCTCCCAAAAGTCCGTCCGGGGCAAACTCTCTGATCTTTCCACTTTGGGGCTCAATTACACCTATTTTTCCTCCCTGTGCTTCAGCAAACCAAATGTTTCCACTTGCATCTCGTGCAAGTGCAGCAGGTCCTGATGAGCTTGTTGGAATCTCGTGTTCCTCAAATTGACCTGTCGAAGGATCGTATTTTAGCAGCATATTCTGGTCTACGAGTGCAATCCAGACGTTTCCCTCAAGATCCGTTTCCAAGGAAATTGGAATTGATTTTGTTGGCAACGAAATTATTTGGAATTTTTCTGTTACTGGATCAAAATATCCTATTTTAGAGTCGGGCGTGTCGGTAAACCACACCAATCCATCAGAGGCTAATTTGAGAAATACGGTAGTCTTGCCCCCCTCAAACGTGTATGATTTGAATTGCTTACTTTCTAAGGAAAATTTCCACAGGCGAGGCTGCGATGAATCACTAATCCAAATTGTGTCTCTGCCATCATATATGGGATAAAGTATTCCTGCATCCTTTACTGGCACGTCATATTCAGTTATCTGTGTTTTTAGCTCAGATACGTGGGGCTTTATCACTACTGAAAAGCCGATGCTCTCATTTGCATGATCCTTTCTTTTTGCCTCTATTTCGATATTCCAGTTTCCTGAAAAGCCAAACGCTAGGTTGCCTTGGTATTCGTTTTGTTTCTCTGAAATCTTACTAATTGGAATATTAATTGGAGCAATATTTCTTTGCGGATTTGAAACCTTTAGCATCAAGTCATCCATATCTGCCAGGGGATTCCCATCAGAATCAAAAACAGATATGACAATTGTATTAGAACCACTTGCAAATGGATCGATATTGATGTCAAACCTTGCATTTTCGGAAAACTCTGATGTTTGAAAACCATAGGTAACCTGTTGAATCTGCTGAGCCTGGCTGGTAGGAAGGGACGAGTTAGTTAACAGTGCAACTAGACCAAGCAGAATTACACCAAGCACTGCCTCTGTCTTTAATGATCTTCCAAGTTTTCTATGTATGCTAATCGTATCTGATTTGATGTCTTTTTCTGCAGATTTTTGTAGTTTGAACTGATTATATCCGCCAAGTGCTGCCATGATGGAGGCCACTCCAATTTTTGCCATTATCAAAAACCCGTAAGAAGACTGACTGAGCAGCACAACATCGTCTTCTAACAGCCACAAAAGCGCAGGTCCTGTAATTATCAAGACTCCAAGTGAGATGACTATCATTGATGAAAATCTCGGAATGGCCAGTAATGCGCCGATCTCTTTCTTGTTGCCGTCTAATCTTGATAAGGCGGGAAGCAAAATGAATCCAAAAAAGATCACACCGCCAATCCAAACTGATGCAATCAAACTATGTGCATAATCAATTATGATTGCAGAAATTTGCTCGCTTGCAGCACCATGGCCAATTATTGTCGTAGTGCTAATCAGCATCAGGGACAACCCTAGTAACAAAATCTGTTTTTTATTTGAAACATTTGATTTGCTTTCTATCAAAAACCAAGCTGCAAGTAAAACTACGGTTATCGCCATTCTGATTATCCATATTGAACCAAATGACGTCTGTAATACCACAGAAGCAGATGCTTGGAGGCGTAATGTTTGTACGACAAGCATCAAAATATTTGATGCAAAAACTAAAAACAAGCCAATTCCGATAATCGAAGAAAACTTGGCCTGATAGAATTTCTGCAATTCGGAGAGATTATCCTTTATGAATCTCTTTTTACGCATTGTGCCCCATATTATGACAGAAGATATTACGGATCCAAGCACTATGACCTGCCCTATAATTCCTGGTAGTCTTGCTCCAGCTTCTGGAAAGTATGTTGACTCTGTTATGTCTCGTGGTTTTGGAGGAGGAACAGATACGTCGCCAACACCAAATACAAACGCCTCATCTACCAAGTGCCCGTCAACTTTGGAGAGAACCTTGCTTGTAACGGTGTAGATTCCATCTTTAAGCGGGGGGGTGGTAACTGCAAGTGTAGATTCGCTACCAACGTATTTTGTGTCCTTGTTGTCTATCTGATTTCCACTACTGTCAAATACTTTGATTGCACTAAACTCGATTTCTATTACTTCTGAGTAATGGATTACGATCTGATTAACTCCAGCTGAAACACTTGATGATTGAGCAGGATCCGAGTTGGTAATGACTGGATGTGCATATGCAAAAGGCATACTGGAAATTATGAGCAAAAACGGAATGATCAGAAGTTTTTTCAATTTACTTTTGATAGTGCTTTTGCTAATTTAAACAAATTACCACTTTAGTAGTTCTACCACTCTTGCATAAAGATAATAACATGATTTGGACTAATGATTATTATGAAAAGTCATTTTGCATTGCTTCTCATATTTGTTTTAGGATTTGGCTTTTACTCTGCATATGCACACAAGACAGTTACTGTAGAACAATACGTCATTGAGGTAGGCTGGAAGGAAGAGCCACCGCTAGTTGGGATTCAAAACGCAATAACCTTTGAATTCAGCCAAGACGAGGGAGGCGGAGTCACTACTCCTATAGCAAATTCGTTTAGGGACTTGGAGTCCACTGTAAAATCTGGTAGCCTCACAAAAACACTAGAAATTCTCTCTGATGCAAAGCCTGGAAATTATTATGCAAAAATCATTCCAACTAAGACTGGCTCACTCATAATTGGGCTTAAGGGAACACTAAATGGCGTACCAATAAATCAGGAAATACAAATTGAGGATGTAGGGAGCACCGATATTCTTGCATTTCCTCCAAGTTCATCGTCCGGTCAGGACGTGGGCGCATTAAAGAACGCCATGTCATCACTCCAAAAGGATGTCACAGAAATCAAATCAAAAATTGGCAACGTTGCTGGAGGCAATGGCATAGATCTTTCCAAGGCGTACGACTTTGGAGTATTTGGCCTTGCACTTGGAGCAGCGGGCGTAATACTTGCAGTAGTTGCAATGGTAAAAAGAAAATAAGAATTCTAAAGTCTTGGAATTACTTTAGATCTTGCAGTGACAGCAACAATGCTTACTATGGCAACTGCCAGAATCATCATTGCAATTTGACCGAATTCAGGTACTACCTGAACTGATATGGTTTCACCCATTGGACCTTCCCAGTTTGCTTGATCATCTGGAAGTCCAAGTCCGAGTATTTTGATTTGTACATCTACTGGACTATCCGATCTTAATGCGCTTGTTGTAAAGTCGGCTAACCCATCGTGTGAGTGTAGACCAGATTCAGAAAGAACCTGGTTTCCGTCTTGTGTTGCAATAATGTCGTAATTGACATGATCTATTGCATTGCCGTCAGCGTCGGTGAATTCTATCTCAAGAGATAATTCGTCACCTTCTGTTGGCACACCGGAACTAATTCCTACAGCGACTGAACCGTCAGCTGACATTGCCATCGCATGATCACCATCTTCTGATCCGTCCTCACCATGAGCCTCTTGCACAATCACCATGCCTGTCATCCAGGGGTGGACTTGGCAAAAGTATGGAAATTCTCCAGCTTCTTCAAATTTGTATGTGAAGCTTTTTCCTGCCATGAAGAGGCCGCTGTCAAAGTGTCCGTCCGGTCCATCTTGTCTGATATCGCCGCTTGTGACAGTATGTGCAGCAGTGTCGTCGTTTGACCAAGTGACTTCGCCGCCAACATCGATAGTTACTTCGCTTGGATCGTAACAGTTGTTGGTTGCTTCGCATCCTGGGGCTGATGATCCAGGAGTGATGCTTACAGTCTCTTTAGCGTGGTCAGCAAAAACTGCTGGTGCTACTGCCATTAGGGCAACTAATACAAAGATAGAGCCTATGACTATTGTCTTCATTGGTTTAATCCTAGCAGAGACCAATAAAAATCCTTATCCAAATTACCATCTAGACATGAATTATTTTCTAAAATTTCGTATTTTTGATATTACTATGGCTGGAACAACAAAGTACATCCCGACATTTAGCAGGATTATTCCAATCCCATATCCTAGCATCTCCCCCTCAGAGTCTATGTTGACATAGTTTAGTATTGATAGTGTAGACAGCATTGGCGTTATTGCCAATTTTACGGTCTCCTTGAAAATGGGGCTCTGTCGTTCTGCATCTGCAACAGCGGGACTAAATGAATAATAGAGTGCATTGAACGCATGCATGAAGCCTGTTCCAGAATCTGTACTGAACAACACATTGTCTCTTACCTCCCTGAGCAGCTGAACCTGTGATGCAAGCTCAGACCCGTATGCGGCAGTTGCAATTATGCATGATCCATCCTCATCTGTAGCCTTGACTGAAGCATCGTCAATTACCTCGGTAAATGTTACTGTCTCTGATGGTATTGGCTGAAACAATATCCCTTCAATATCGACAATTATCTTGTGCTCTCCATTTTCTTTGAATTGTACTGGAATTGTAACCGCGCCTTCCGAAGTATGAGTTAGTGGTATTGGTCCAAAAACTGGAATTCCGTCCTTTGTGACTGTTACCTTGTAGTCAATGTGTTCCTGAATGTTGTTTGTTTTTGGATTTATGAAATCAATTTTTAATTTTGTTAGATCCCCAAGTACTGGCTTTGTAGGATCTGTGGATATTGACACAAGTAGCGTGCCCTTGTCAGTAGGTGACTGAAACTGATCAGCAAACGCAGGCAATACTAGAAAAGGCAACAAAAATAATGCGGCAAAATACTTCATCAGTCAAAATCACTCATGATTGTATTAATAACTTACTCAAATTCTCATATTTCGCAATCCTAACATTATAATGATTGGTTATGCGCAACAACATAAAATGAGTTTGAATAAATCTTATTATCTGTTTTTTGGGATACTTTCACTTTTCATAGTCTTCCAAACAACGGATTATGCGTTTGCGCAAAACGCAACTAGTACAAAATCTGGCATTCAGGACATAACATATGCTGCAAAATTTGTCTGCGGCTCAATTCCAGATGACAGCGGCCCTCTACGACCGGGCCACTATGACACTGCGATCAGTGTACTAAACAAGAAAAACTACGAGGTCAATATTTTCTGGAATGCCGTAATAGATGACGGCCCTGCATCAAATGCGATTTTAAAGACTCTTGATGCCGAAAAATCAACCGGTATAACGTGTAAAAATATCAAGGACATATTTGGAATCGCAACAAAAGAAATTGTTGAGGGATTCGTAATAGTAAGGATTCCCATTGACTCACTGCGAGGCTTTGACAATGAGCAAATCGTATCTGACTATTCACAAGATGCACTAAATTTGCTTGACGTTCAAGTATTC
This sequence comes from Candidatus Nitrosotenuis chungbukensis, assembly GCF_000685395.1. Lineage (GTDB taxonomy): Archaea > Thermoproteota > Nitrososphaeria > Nitrososphaerales > Nitrosopumilaceae > Nitrosotenuis > Nitrosotenuis chungbukensis. Next base: position 25,996 of record NZ_AVSQ01000012.1, read on the forward strand.
TATACTGCCAATGCCTTATCTACACTTCCGCATGAAGTGGCCCAGGAAAAGATTTCGTTTTACATAATACAAGACTTTACGAATAAAATTCCAAAGGAATCGTTTCGAAAACCACTTGATATAACATTGCCCTCTACGCTAAACGAGCTCTCTGACACAGAGCAGAAAGTAAAGTCCGTATTGGCTAAAAAATATGATCTTGACAACAAAGATCTTGGAAAAATTGTGATCCGCATAAAGAGCATATCTGTGGGAGTGGGGGCATTGTTGGATGATCATGCCATATCGTTACACATTGTAAAACCGCAAATCAATTCATGATTTTCAATAGCTCAAATCTTCTTAAAAGTTAAATATCTACAAAATTGCTTCAGTGCATTGAATTCTAAAAGAACACTTGCAGCTGTTTTTGCTACATTGTTATTATCTCAAATGTCTTCAATTGCGCAGTTCAATGCATACGGGGATGGGCTAACACAAGAAAACCTCCCGCCTGCGAGCTTTGGAGACAGGCAAGCTGCACTTTTCATCAAAATTAGCCCGCCAATTCTAACAAAGGAAACAATCGGTGATACCTATGTGCAACTTAGACTGTTTGATGCAAAAACAAACGAATCTGTACCACACACGTCGTATTTTATTTCAGTCTGGAAAGATGACAAGCTTTTACTGCGAAATCTGTTTCATGCACATTACGGGGAACTAACGCTCAAAATAGTACCGACTAAGGTGGACGTAAATAACGTGGTAATATACGGCGATGAAGTACCTCAAATCCCAGGCGCGTGGACTGGATTCAATGACAGAGTTGACGTACATGCACCTGTACTACTAGACTCTGGCCTGTATCACTTTGAAATCAAGATTTTTGGAATTGATTACGACCAGAACATATTTGCAGAAAGTAATGTCAAAACATTCAACTCATGGCTTAGCGTTGGCGACATCTCCAACCAAAAAATCACATACAACGGAAAGTCATACGATGCCTCAATAATCTCATATTATGACAAAATAAATAACTTCAAATTTGATGAAACAAAAAAATCCATCTCGTTTTCGATGCCATTTAACTGGGATGCAAAAAGAATTGGAGACCAACCAATATTTGTACATCAGGAAGTAAGGATACCAAAGGCCTTCAAAGAATTCACCGATACGACTGCGTATGACGGTAGGGTAAGTGGCGTGCCAACAGTAGGGCGCATGTTGATTTTAGATCCTTATTCTATCGAAGGAACGTCAATTCTGCATTTTCTGATAAACAAGGAGGACATTCTCAAAATAGCAAAAACGCTCCCCGCTGGTACAAAAACAATGGAGTTTACAGTTGCACCCATGTCCACAGTGGCAAAAAATACCTTTGATGTAAAACTTAATTCTGGAGCGACTGCCAAGATATCATACGACGCTAACCTTGGAGCAGGAGACACGATTCCACTACAAATTTCCTTCTTTGATCCAAACGGTGAACTCTTGAAGTTTGTCAGACACGGATTTAGGATAGAGGACAGCTCAGGCAAGGTTCTAATAGAAAACTATGGAAATGATCCACAAAAACCAGGAATACTTTCCTCAGAAGGAATAGACATTCAAGAGTTCAAGTTTCCTTCTCAGGGCAACTACAAATTTACACTTGGCATATTTGATCATGGCTTAGACGAACTTACGACGTATCAGGGAATTGGAAGTTCTACTTTTGCCATAGGCAAGTCAGGTCAGACGGGCCAACCGGTTCCCGACTATCAAATCCCATCCTGGATCAAAAACAACGCAAAATGGTGGGCAGAAGGCACAATCGGCGACTCCGACTTTGTGCAGGGAATCCAGTATCTGATAAAGCAGGGAATAATGAAAATACCAAACGCCCAGTCCGGCTCTGGCACCTCACAAACCATCCCATCTTGGATCAAAAACAACGCAAAATGGTGGGCAGAAGGCACAATCGGCGACTCCGACTTTGTGCAGGGAATCCAGTATTTGATCACACAGGGAATAATCAAAGTGTAGTATTCAGAAAATACACAAACCTGATTTACATTATTATACAATCTCTTCTTTTCACTAATTCATGCTTCCAATAAGGGACGAAAATCCAAAACCGCCCGGCTTCAAACCGAAAATGACGTATGCCCTTATTGCGGTAAACGTGATAGTGTTCTTCTTTGAGGTGGCGTATACCGGTCAATTCTTTGAGTTTAGTAATCAACGTGCCGCAACACTGTTCTACAACTGGGGTGCGGTTCCTGCGTGTATTGCAGGGGAGAGCAGCATCTCGATAGAATCCATACGAGTGTCTTGCCCCGATATGTCGCTGTTTGGATTATTGAGCTCTACCTTCCTTCATGGTGGAATAATGCACCTTGGAGGCAACATGTTGTTTTTGTGGATATTTGGGGATAACATTGAGCTAAAATTTGGCAGACTCAAGTATCTTGGAATTTATCTCATGTGGGGGATAGTTGCAGGACTAGTCCATATTGTAGGAGATCTAAACAGCCCGATTCCTGCAGTTGGAGCGTCTGGCGCAATTTCAGGAGTGCTTGGTGCATATCTCATAATGTTTCCAAGGGCCAAAATAATGACACTTGTCATAATGGGATTCTTTACAAGAATGTCGCACATTCCGGCAAAGTGGTTTTTACCGTTCTGGCTCGTCTTTCAAAACCTCCTTCCGCTTTTTGTTGGGGGATTTGGATTTGGCGCTGGCGGCGTAGCTTATCTTGCACACATAGGTGGGTTTGTAATAGGACTTGCGACCGGGTTTTTGTACAAAAAAATGCACGGATCAGAATTCACGTACGGCACAAGAAACCCATCAAGATATGGCTGGAAGAGAGACGACTACTAATAGGAATAAATCAAACATAGGAAGAACCAACTCATGCCAATAATTACAGTATCAATGTATCCTGGCAGAACACAGCAACAAAAAGAGGAATATGCGAAGGCAATTACAAAATCGGCCGTAGAAATTCTGAAAACAAAAGAAAGCCACGTAATTGTAGTCTTTGAAGACAATCCTAAGGAAAACTGGTATATGGCAGGAAGCCAGCTTTAGATACCATTCTTTTTATTTTCACTAGTTGTGGTAAATCTATGACAAAAGTAGCGGTGATACAATTCAAAGCATCCACGGACAAAAACAAAAACCTCAAGCGAATTGTTAATTTTATCAACACAGCTGCAAGTCGTGGAGCCGATCTTTGTGCATTTCCAGAATTTATGATGTTTTACACGACTTCACGACAATCTCCAAGGGAGCTAGCATTACAAGCAGAGACAATCAACGGAAATTTTGTTAGTACTGTTGCAGATGCTGCAAAGAAAAACTCAATTGAAGTCATAGGTACAATATATGAAAAAAGCAAAAAGAAGGACAGAGTGTACGACACATCATTTCTAGTTGACAAATCTGGAATAATAAAATCAACATACAGAAAAATTCATCTTTATGATGCACTTGGGTTCAAAGAGTCAAAAAAATTAGAACCAGGCTCCAAAATTTCAGTTCCGATAAAGACATCAATCGGTAAATTAGGAATGCTAATCTGCTATGATCTGAGATTTCCTGAAATGTCGCGCATCTTGGCCTCCTCTGGCTCCGAAATTTTAGTTGTTCCCTCTGCATGGGTTAAGGGAAAAATGAAAGAAGAACACTGGCTTACAATTAACAAGACACGTGCAATAGAAAATGGATGCTACATTATTGCGCCAGATCAAGTTGGAAACATCTATTGTGGAAGAAGTCTAGTTATAGATCCATATGGAAAAATTTTACTTGATATGAAAAAGAAACAAGGAATAGGAATGGTAGAAATTTCTATTCCCAAAGTAAAAGAGACAAGGAAATCACTTCCCCTTTTACAAAACAGAAGAACCGATATCTATTCTGATCTCAAGCTTTAGATTTTCTGCTGGGGCAATTAATGTTGGAGCACTGCTTTGTCCATTTTTGCTTTCTAGAGTATCGAAAAACTACCAATGGCCATGAACACGACTCGCATGGAATTTTTGTTGCACGCAGCATTGCCTTTTGTAATAGCGGCGATGATGCTTTGCAGCCATTATAGTAATTGGAGCATCCAATGAAACGTTTTTTCGTTTTCCTTGATCGTATGACGATCAGCTTTCCAACGTGACATGACGGACATTTTACAAGACCGTCCTTTGGCTGGTTTGAACCCAAAATGATGTACTTCTTTTTGCTTGCAGACCATGAAAGATAGCCATTATTGTCAAAATATTGCATGATCTCGGTTTTTAGTGATGCAATTCGGCGTTTTGTAGGCTTGGTGATGTTTCGCCGATCTTTTCTTTTTTGAATAGACTTTTCTGTCAAAATCACATTGTTCAATATGTCCACATTAAAAATTGTTGAAGAATTTTTATATGGACTTGGTCAGGGAGTCTTGTGGAAAAGGTTTGCGTTCTTGGTGCTGGAAGCACAAAATATGGAAAGTTAGACGATAGCATTACCGATATTACTATTCAAGCCTCAGTTGCCGCAATTGAAAGTGCTGGAATTGAACCAAAAGAAATTGATGCAGGTTACATATCAAACGTTTTTGGTGTAGCAGACAAACAAGTTCACCTTGGACCTGTAATCATGAGCAACTTGGGAATCTCCGAAAAGCCATCTCTTTCTATCGAGTCTGCCTGTGGAAGTGGATCTGTATCATTCCGAGAAGCATATGCAAATGTTGCTGCAGGTTTTTACGATGCAGTCTTGGTTACCGGAGTGGAAAAAGTAACCCACACTGGCACTGAGTGGACTACTACTTACTTTTCATACTGTTCTGATTTCTTTTATGAGGGTGGTGCAGGTGCATCATTCCCAGGGCTGTTTGCATCGATGGCTCGCGCATATCTTACAGAATTCAAGGCAACGGAAGAAGACTTTGCAATGGTTGCAGTAAAGAACCACGCTAACGGTTTTCTAAACCCAAAGGCTCATCTCCGAAAGAGAATAACAATTGACGATGTAATGAAATCAGCAGTAGTGGCAAGTCCGCTAAAGCTGTATGACTGCTGCCCGTTTTCTGATGGCGCAAGCTCAGTAATAATATGCAATGAAAAATTTGCAAAGGCTCATTCAAAAAATTATGTGGAAGTGATAGGATCCGGCAGGGGTGGTTCACCTGCAACCCTGCAAGGACGTGAACACATGACTACCATTCCAAGTACAAGGCTAGCAGCACAAGCAGCATACAAAATGGCCGGAATTACTCCAAAGGACGTCGACTTTGCTGAGGTACATGACTGCTTTACAATTGCCGAAATTGTTGATACTGAAGATCTTGGATTCTTTGAGAAAGGCCAAGGAGTACAGGCAATTCGCGATGGAAGAACATTGCTTAATGGTGAGATTTCAATTAACCCATCTGGCGGACTAAAGTCAAAGGGCCATCCAATCGGTGCTACTGGAGTAGGACAAGTAGTTGAGGCTTTTGAGCAACTGACAGGAAAAGCAGGAGAGCGTACAGTCAAAGATGCACATATAGGATTAACCCATAATTTTGGTGCAACCGGAGCAAGCTGCGCCGTTCACTTGTTCAAAAGCGTGTAAGACATTGTCAAATAAACAAGAATTCATAGATGCAGTAAACTCAGGTAAAATACTTGCAAGAAAATGCACAAAGTGCGGAAACCTGCATTTGGCAACTGTCTATTTCTGCCAACAATGCGGGCACAAGGAGTTTGAAAGCAAGCTGCTTGATGGAATAGGCACAGTTGCAACATATACGATAATTACGGTTCCGCCGGCAGGCTTCGAAAAATATACTCCATACGCCTGGGTTGTGATGAACATAGACAACTATGATCTTAGAATTTCAGGATTTTTAGGGGGAATTGCCTCACCGTCCAATCTTCCAATTGGATCAAAAGTAAAGATTGTCGGATACGACGATCGTGGAATTCTTCTAGAAAAGCAGTAAATCAAATTTACCGAGTAATTAACAAATTTCGAAAAGGATTCTTAATAGTTTCAAAAAAACTTGACTTTCATTGTCAGTTGATGTAATATGTGGTAAGTGTGGAAACAAGATCTCTAATATGAAAATGCTAAAGTCGATCAAAGATGTCATGAAGCATTACAACAACAAATGTCCTTCCTGCGGCCAAACACTTTCAACATCAGAGTTTTCCATGGATGTACAGAAAAACTGATCAAAAAGTTTGGTGAGGATCCAGTCATAAATCTTATTTAGTCCCGATCTCTAGTCATAGTCATGAGCATAGAGCTTACCACCGGTGCAATGGATCCGAAGAAAGGTGGGGGAATTTTACAATCTACGTCAAAACGCGTTAGAATGATCTTCTCTGTCATGGCAAGTCCTAATAGAATTGACATTTTGAGAATCTTAAACTCAAAGGGTCCACTGACGTACTCTGAATTAAAATCACTTGCCGGATTCAAATCAAAAAAAGAAAGCGGCAAATTTGCTTACCATTTAAGAAAATTATTGAGACAGTCGCTTGTCGCACTCAATAAATCTGAAAGAAGATACACCATAACAAATCTGGGAAAACTTGTCCTAAGTCTTGCAAGACAAATCGAAGAACGCTCCATTATAGAAAGCGGCAAGATGTATGTCCGAACCTCACACGACTCAATTGAGGAATTTAATTCACACAAGATCATTCAATCGCTAGTCCGAGAAGGAAGCCTTCCATTGGAGCTGGCACAAAAAATCACCGAAGAGGTAGAAAATCGAATTTACAAGTACCAAACTACCTATCTTACAGGCTCACTTATTCGTGAAATGGTCAACTCTGTGCTACTTGAGCATGGTCATGAAGAATACCGAAACAAGCTTGCAAGGCTTGGAATGCCTGTTTTTGATGTACAAGAGATGATAACCAATGTGGACAATGTCGACAACGGCGCACAGGGGCTGTTCTTTAAAGCAGGACAGACCGTATTTGCAGAAAACCTAATCCTAAATACGCTACCAAAGGATGTTGCAGATTCCCATCTTTCTGGTGATATACACATATCAAATCCTGGAATCTGGTCGTTACTTCCAGATACAATATTCTTTAACTTAAAAGAGCTAATCGAGGACGGAATTGACCTCAAAGGGAAATTCCTAGGCGTGACAAGAATAGCCACAATCAAGACACTGGATAACCTCATGTCGTCCCTATCCATGATGCTGTCTCTTGCATCAAAGGAAGCATCAAGGGAGGTAATCATGGATGGCCTAGTGCAAATTTGCCTAAAATATGCAAAAAACATAACCGAACTTGAAGAAAAACTGGTCGGCGCATTTGCAACATCGTCAGTCTCTTCCAAGTATACAAAAGAGCCAACTCTGGTGTCGTTTAGGATTCAGCTTGGCCTGGAACCAAAAATCGTGCAAGCGATTCTTTCAGCATACAAAAATTATATCAAAATGACGCCAGTCCCGCAGATCGGCCTCATAATTGATTATACAAACGGCAAAATCGTAGACGTCTCAGACATAATTGCAGAAATAATCTCTCTTGGAGGCAAAGTACAGTTTTCAAAGGATGAGACCTCATACAGCGGAATAATACGAGTCAAAGCAAAGAACAGCACATCATCGATCAACTTACAGTCTCTTACGATCAACCTGCCAAGACTTGCGTTTGAATCAAACAAAGACGAGACTTACTTTAGAGCGCGCCTTGCGCTGATGATGAAGCCTGCACTTTCTGCAATGTCGCTTCGCAAAAAAGACATCTCCGATCTTACCAGACGAGGACTAAATCCAGTACTTGCAGCAAATACACAATACATGCAGAGAAGCTCTGTATGCCTAGTTGTGAATTTGGTGGGATTGCACGAGGCCGTATTCAACATACTTGGTTACAACGATCAAAAGGAAGGACAAGAAATAATCTACAAAGTCATCCAAACCGCAGTAGACGTGGCAGAAAAGAAGGGAAAAGAGATGGGAGATCTAGTCGTAGTTACAATGACTGAAAGTGACGGAACATCAAGATTTGGATCACTTGACGGAGAAAAATATGGCAAGATGTCAGTTAACAGATCCCTTGACGGGGAGAACTACTCAGAAGGGGTTGTTCTTAACGCTTCAGAACTTGGCTCGATGAGCGTCAAAACAGACAAAATCGTCGAGGCCAACAAGATGGCAAAAATCCTAAACGGAGGGTTGCTCATACAGCTCAAATTCGAGAAGGATGCCAAAATAGAGGAAATCAAAAAGTCAATAGAAAAGGCAGGCGATCTGGTAGGTTCGTTTAGACCGCTCAAAGAGGTCCCAATCTGCGGAAACTGTGGATTCAAAGACGAAAAACTCTTTGACAAGTGCCCTTTGTGCAAGTCTCCGTACATAGTAAGCTGAATCTGAAATCCGCAAAACCTATCTTTATGGAATAAAAGCTAATCATAGTTGGCAAAACGATCTTGTATGAAATTAACTGATTTCGTTTTCAGATCCACGACTGACTATTGTGAAATTTCTCGTAACGGTGTAAACATTGTTGAGCTAAAATCTGAATTTTTTGGTAATCACAGTTATATTCAAACTGATATTACCTACTGAGGGGAAGCAATATGACAACCGATTTTTCACAAATAGAGAGTTCGATCATTGACGTTAAGAAAAGAGATGGCCGAATAACCAACTTTAACAAAGAAAAAATTACAAATGCGATCTATAAAGCACTAGTCGCAACAGGTAAGGCAGACCGCAAAATTGCGGAGGATCTTACAAATGGCGTATTAAACAAGCTAATACAGCAGGGATTTTCAGCATCACATCCGCCGTCAGTGGAGGATGTGCAGGACATGGTTGAATCTACCTTGATTGAAAAGGGCTATGGCGAAATTGCCAAGTCCTACATTTTGTACCGACATGAGCGAAGAAAAGTAAGGGAAGACAAGATGAAAGTCCTAAACACTAAATCGCTTGACAACGTTGCAAAGACATTCGATCTTAACTGCCTCCGAGTTTTGGCATCAAGATATCTGATGAGGAACAACAAAAATGAAATCACTGAAAGCCCTGGCCAAATGTTTGAGAGAGTAGCAGTCCTCGTCGCACTTGGAGATATAATGTACGATAATGAGGTCTTCTCAAGGGAGGGAGGGATAACTCAAGACGCCGAGGAAGCTAAAAAATATCTTGCAAAGCTTGACGACTTTGATTACAAGTTCAAGATTGGGAACTATTATCTGAACAAGTGGCACTTTAGGGGACTCATCAACCACTATGTCTATCTTGCAAACAAGGGACAAATGAAGAAGAGCTTCAAAGAAGTACTCACGTTGCTTGCAGCTAAAAAGTTTGACAACTATGCCGACAGAATACAAGAGTATTATTCTCTGATGACAGAGCAGGAATTTTTGCCAAACTCGCCAACCATGATGAATGCGGGCGGACGTTTAGGCCAGCTATCTGCGTGCTTTGTACTTGGCATGCCTGATGACATGGGCGACATAATGAAGTCAACATCTGACGCTGCCCTCATATTCAAATCCGGAGGAGGCGTAGGAATCAACTATTCAGACCTAAGACACGAAGGAGACATTGTTGCATCCACATCGGGTGTGGCATCAGGCCCAGTTTCCTTCATGAACATAATCAACACCGTAACCGAAGTGGTAAAACAAGGTGGCAAAAGAAGAGGCGCAAACATGGGAATCCTCGAAGTATGGCACCCAGACATTGAGAAATTCATCACAAACAAGACAGAAGCAGGAATACTTGAGAACTTTAATGTCAGTGTTGGAATATGGGAGGACTTTTGGTCTGCAGTGGTGGACAGCTCAGACGGCAAGTATACCCTGAGAAGCTCAAAGGACAGATCACCAATACGCGAGATAAACGCGCATCAGCTAATTGACTTGATTGCACTATCTGCGTGGAAGAGTGCAGAACCGGGACTTATTTTCTTTGACAACATCAACAAATACAACGTGTTTGCAAAGGCAAGAGGAATGCCGCTTAGAGCGACAAACCCATGTGGAGAGCAAAGCCTCTATCCATACGAGTCATGCAATCTAGGATCAATTAACCTTGCAAATCTTGTGAAAAGAAAAGCAGACGGTCAGTTCGAATTTGATTGGCAAAGATATGAAGAGACAATCCGCAAGACAACAAGATTCCTTGACAATGTAATAGACATGAATCACTATCCTGTACCAGAAATTGACACTGCCTCAAAAGAGTCAAGAAGAATAGGACTTGGTGTAATGGGCGTTGCAGATCTCCTGTACAAGCTAAGAATTCCATACAACTCAAAAGAAGGATACGAATTCCAGTCAAAACTTGCTGAGGCACTAACATATTATTCCATGGAAGAAAGTGTCGCACTTGCAAGATCACGAAGCGAATTCGATCTGTGCTCAAAAACAGAATATCCGGAAGGCAAGATTCCTGTTGCAGGCTACTACGAAAAGCCAAAGGCAGAGCACTATTACGATTGGGACGCACTAATTACCAATATCCAAAAGCACGGAATAAGAAACGTACTTACCACTACAGTTGCACCAACAGGAACACTTTCCATGATTGCAGACTGTACAAACGGAATGGAACCGACATTTGCACTTGTATTTGAAAAACGAGTAACTGTTGGGCGCTTCTTCTATACCAACAAGATCTTCGAACAGGTACTGCGCGAAAACGGACTATACAGCGACGAACTCCTGGCAAAAATTGCAGATAACTACGGTTCTGTTCGTGGACTGCCGGAAATCCCAGAATGGATCCAAAACATCTTTGTCACCGCAATGGACATACACTGGTCTGACCACCTGATGGCTCAGGCAACATGGCAAGAGTGGATTGGAAACGCAATCTCAAAGACAATCAACATGCCAAGCGATGTTTCAGCTGAAGATGTCAAAGCAGCATATCTTCTTGCACACGAGCTCGGACTAAAGGGAATTACCGTATACCGTGATGGATCAAGACATACTCAGGTGCTACACATGACTAGCGAAAATGCGGAAAAAACATTTGATGTGTCGCCAAGCTCTCACCTGCGAGAATACATCACAAAAAGCATCAAGAACCAATACGTCAGAAGCCAGGTCAATAAAGCACTGGAGCTGAAAATTCCTGATGAGCAAATGATGGAAAGCCCAATCAAAGAGGAAGTAAGAGAGGAAAGACTCTGTCCTACATGCAAGAACAATCTGGTGTTCGTTGAGGGGTGCAGCATCTGCATTGAGTGTGGCTATAGCGGCTGTACATCCGGCTAGGCAATAGCATCGTAACTTTTTATTATCATTTTTTAAAAGCAAAACTAGTGGACAAAAAAATTCTTGGAGCCGTTGGCGCAGCTATTGCAATAGCAATGGCAGTTTTGATCTTACTACCAAACACCCCATCGAATCTGTCTCCTGAGCCTGTCTCTGTTAGCCACAACGAAAAACTTGGAATTATAATAAACCCACCGTCAAAAGAGGTAACACTGGATCAGCTAAAGAAAGTGTATTCTGAGGCATCGCTTACAGGAATAGGAAGAAACAACCTGTATCTTTTTTGGAATCACATAGAACCACAAGAGGATCAATACAATTGGAAAGATACTGACATCATGATGAGCCTAAATAAGCAAAATGGCCTTGCAGTAACGCTCTATTTTTCCGTAGTAAATGGACGAATAACAGGACCATACCCTGACTGGATGGGGGAACCGGGACTTGATCCAGTACTTGAAAAAAATCTAGTAAAGACACTTGATGCAGTCTTGAGTCGATATGACATAATTGATTACGTGATAATTGGAGGAGAACTAGATTCTTACTTTAATGACGCTAACGGCGACGTAGAACAATACAACGAGTTCTTTAACAACATATACACGGAACTAAAACAAAAGCACCCAAACGTCCAGTTTGGAAACGCATTTTCGCTACATAATATAGTAAACAAAAACCTAGACCACTACGTATCAGATGTTGATGCGGGAGACTTTGTGGCATTTACGTACCTCCCAGTAGACAGACTAAACGATATTTCAAGAACACCAGAAGACGCTAAAAAAGACCTACAAAAAATGCTAGAACTAGTACCTGACAAAAAAATTGGCGTCTTTGAGATAAGCTGGAGCACATCTAATTTTGTAAACGGAAGTGAGCAGGCCCAAACTAAATTCATAGCGGAATCATACGACTTTTACAGAGAAAACGCATCAAAATTTGAGTTCTTTACATGGTACAGGCAATATGACAGACCAGAAGGCACGTGTGGGATAGAGCAGAACTTCCCGTCACCAACAATTACAATCGCGCCGGGTTCAGGACTTGGCGGCAATGAATACGTAAAGGAAAGACTTTCAAAATACACCTGTAATGCGGGGTTGATCAAAACTGATAACACGCAAAAGTCAGGCTGGGCAGAAATCAAAAAACAAATACAATTAAGTGAGAATTCCTAATCTTAGCAATGTTATCGCTAGTTATTGCAGAAGCATCACTTGAACTGGTTCCAAAGGAACTACAGCATCATAATTCAGTCGTATCACATGCAAGAAAAATGGGAAAAAGGCCGTCGGAAATACTACTTGATAATTCTTGGCACTTTGGGGCAATGAAGGGAATCAAAAACGAAATCAAAAGGGGAAGGCCGGATCTGGTTCACTTCTGCTTACTTGAGGCATGTACAATCCCCCTTTACTTTGAGGACGAAGTTTCAGTTTATGTTCATACGCTTGATGACAAGGTGATAATTGTGGAGCCTGGAGTGCACCTTCCAAAGTCATATCATAGATTTGCCGGCCTGATGGAAAAACTCTTTGCAGAAAGAGTCATCAAGTCAGACGGGCAAAAATTACTTGAAATCAAAAACATGACGTTTTCTGATCTGATTGACAAAATAAAGCCAGAAAACGTGATTGGTCTAAGCTCAGAAGGAACCGAAAGCTCGTACCATGATGCTGCGGCAACTTGCACTTCAGAATCATGCCTTGTGGTAGGCGCGTTTCCAAAGGGAGATTTTTCCGATTCTGTAAAGAAAAGAATCGACAGCTTGCTCTCAGTTGATGCCAACCCTCTTGAGGCACATGTTGTCATTGCGCGCGTTCTATACGAATACGAAAAAACCGTTTTTATGTAGGCAGCAGGGGTTTCATTCTTGTGCGGCCGTAGTATAGTCTGGTAGTACGCTGGCCTTCCAAGCCCGTTACCCGGGTTCAAATCCCGGCGGCCGCATCCGTTTTCATTCATAAAATCACTGTTTGCTAAATTTAGTTATTACAAGTTAGGGAACTCGGTAGATTTCAGACTTTAATTTTCATATGTGCTGCCTTGCCTAGCCTGTTCATGACTCCTAATCCAAGTCCCTCCCCGCTTATTCCGTGAGCAAGAATGATGTCGATTTTTCCCTCATCAAACTCTCTGAATACTTTGAACAAATTTGCGGCAATCTTATCTGGACTATCTCCGGCAAATCTTACCATGTCTGCCTTGTAAGTGTGATCTCTTTGCATAACCATTATGCCTACGCGCTTTTTCTGCTTTTTGAATTTGCTGATAAGCTGCAATATTTTCTTGTCCACATTTCTGCCCGTACCTTCGATTAGGATTATTTTGGCATTTGGGGAATAATGCTTGTATTTCATGCCAGGTGAGCGATGCATAATCTTTGATTTTCTTCCCTTGATAACGGGGTGAATCTTGATTGTTCCTATGATTTCCTCTATCTGTTCCAGTGTTATACCTCCTGGGCGCAACAACATCGGCGTTTTACTTGTCAGATCAATTACGGTAGACTCGATGCCAATTCTCGTTTTACCACCATCAAGTATCATGCTTATTCTTCCTGACAAGTCTTCTGATACATGCTTTGCCAAAGTCGGACTAGGTCTGCCAAAAAAGTTCGCAGAGGGAGCAGCCAGTGGAACACCTGACTCTTTTATCAAAAGGCTGGCGATTTTGTTTTTTGGCATTCTAATCGCTACCGTATCAAGACCGCCCGTGGTTATTTTTGGAACGATTTTTGATTTTTTCAAAACAATAGTCAGTGGGCCTGGCCAAAATTTTTCAATGATTTTTTCTGTTATTTCCGGTATGTCTTTTGCAAGTCTTTTGAGATCCTTTTTATCGTGTATGTGAATTATTAGCGGATTATCTGCAGGCCTTCCCTTTGCCTCAAAAACCTTCTTTACTGCTAGAGGGTTTAGGGCGTCTGCTCCAAGACCGTAAACTGTTTCTGTAGGAAACGCCACCACCTCCCCTTTTTGTATCAACCGTGCAGCTTGCCGTATAGCTAAAATCTGGGGTTTTGTATTATTGACCTTGAGAATTTTTGTTTGCATTTTTGCTTGATTTTAAAAGAGGATCGCTTTGCATATTAACGAAACAGCCTTGATTACGATTGGACTTTTAAGGGAAATACGTTTTCTTACTTTGTGAAGCTGGATCTTAGAGAAATAGCAAAAGAAAGAATGCAGATTCTGATTAAAGAGGCAATTTCAAACGCCAGAAAAAACCCAACATTATCTCAAAGGCAGGCCTCACTTGCAAGAAAAATCAGTACAAAACACCGAATACGAATGCCGTATGAAATTAAGATGAATTTTTGCAAAAAATGCAAAAGCTTCATTGCGCCTGGGGTAAACTCAAGAATACGACTGGGTAGATCGCCAGTCAAGTCGATACGAATAACCTGTGGCTTTTGCAATCACACGTACCGCAAGATTATTTCTAAATGATTTATAAGACGACTCACAAGTTTTTCTTTTCATGGCAAAAGCCTATGATGTACCGGCAGATATTCTGTTATCAAGACTAGCTGACATACTCAAAAGTGAGAATATTGGCAAGCCTGAGTGGGCAATGTTTGTAAAGACAGGATCTCATGCAGACAGGCCTCCACAAAACAGAGAATGGTGGTACATTCGTTGCGCATCAATTCTAAGAAAGCTGTACCTTCATGGCCCAGTTGGAATCAACGATTTACGTATCATGTATGGCGGTGCAAAATCCGTAGGATATGGCGGCGCTCATCATAGAGATGCAGGCGGTTCCATCATACGACACGCAATACAAGAGCTTGAAAAATTAGGTTATGTCGAAAAAGTTGCAGGAAAGGGCAGAGTAGTATCCCATCAAGGAATGAAAAAGCTTGACAGACTTGCAAGTGACATTCTAGACGAGCTTGCAGTGAAAAATCCAATGTTGAAAATCTATTCATAGTGAAGCACTATGAGCTACCCGCAAGATGAAAACACTCCAAACGAGGCGGAAATCACAGCGCAAAAAGAAATGATTCTAAAACAAATTTTATCCTCTGACGCAAGACTCCGTTTAAACAATGTGAGGATGGTAAAACCAGATCTTGCATCACTTGTTGAAAACTATCTGATCGGCATGGTATCTCAAGGAAAAATACACGCCCAGATAACTGACGATCAGCTAAAACAAATACTCTTGTCGACCCAACAACCAAAACGTGACTTTAAGTTCAATCGACGTTAATGCCCAAACAAAATATAATTAGGGGTTATGAAGAATCCAAATCATGAAGGCGGTAGTTTATGAAGAATATGCACCTGATGATAATTACAAGAAAATTCTCAAAGTTAAAGAAATAGACGACCCAAAGCCAAAACCAAACGAGGTAGTATTCAAGGTAAAGGCGGCGGCCCTAAATTACAATGATATCTGGGGAATGCGAGGACAACCTGTTGCAGTACCGTTACCACACGTATCTGGCTCAGACGCAGCTGGAGACGTTATCGCAGTTGGCGAAGAAGTAACAAACATCAAAGTTGGCGATAGAGTAGCTTCTCATTCGAACATGTCTTGCAGAGTTTGTAAGGCTTGCACTGATGGCCGAGAATTTGACTGTACAAAGAGAACCATCTGGGGATTCCAGACTGGCCCAACATGGGGAGCTTTTTCGGAAATTACCCATCTTCCTGAAGTTAACGTAGTAAAAATTCCAGACGGAGTAAGCTATGATGATGCGGCAGCTGCATCAATGACGCTTTTAACATCATGGCACATGCTAGTTGGAAGAGCCAAGATAAAACCAGGACAAACCGTCCTTATCATGGGTGGAGGTTCTGGAGTTGGCTCATTTGGAATACAGATTGCCAAGCTTTATGGTTGTACAGTAATTGCCACTGCAAGCGGTGATAAACTTGACAAGTGCTTGCAGCTTGGCGCAGATTTTGCAGTAGATCACAGAAAAGAAGACTGGAATAAAGAAGTATTCAAGATTTCAAAAGAAATCGCAAAATCAACAGGCGGCGTACCTGGAATCGATGTGTCATTTGATCACATTGGTCAGACTCACTGGAATCAGCAACTAACTTTGCTCAAGTACGGTGCAACCCTGGTATCCTGTGGCGCGACAACTGGCTATGATGCAAAAACCGATCTAAGACATATCTTCTTCAAAGGAACAAACATCTTGGGTTCAACTCAAGGTACAAGAGCAGAGCTTGAAGACGGATTCTACTGGATGGGCAAAGGAAAGATAAAGGCAGTAGTTGATTCAGTATACTCGTTTGAGAATGCTGCAGAGGCTCACACAAAGATGCTTACAGGTAAAGGCCTCTTTGGCAAAATCCTGATGAAACCAGAAGCATAGATTTTATGACAAGGCTTTTTCGCAGCCTTTTATTTGTGCCGGGAAACAACTCTCGTTTTTTAGAAAAGGCAAAAACCATTCAGGCAGATATCGTGTGCTTTGATCTTGAGGATTCTATTCCGGATTCTGAAAAAGTAAACGCCCGTAATCTAATAAAAGAGTCGCTAAAGTCACGCTTGCAATACACGCCAGACATCTATGTCAGAACGAACTCGCCTATCTCTGGAAAAATTCCAGACGATCTTGAACAAATTATACAAAAGGGAATTGACGGAGTAGTGATACCCAAAGTAAACAATTCAAAAGAGCTACTAAAGATCGAAAAAATGATTACAAGTCTTGAAAAAAAGCGGAAACTAGGACCCGTCTCCCTTATACCGTCAATAGAGTCTGCGCAGGGAGTCGTAAATGCATATGATATCGCGTCTTGCAGCAAAAGAATCCTCGCAGTAGTCTTTGGCGTATTTGATCTGCTAAATGACATGGGAATAGAATACACAAAACAGCCAGAAGGCGCAAAATACGCAAGGGCCAAAGTCCCGCTTGATGCAAAGGCAGCAGGAGTGCACGCAATTGACGCGATATGGCAGGACCTAAAGGATGAAAATGGGCTCAGAGAAGACTGTGTAATTGGAAAAAGCCTCGGCTATGTTGGAAAAAGCATCATACACCCTGATCAAATACCGATCACTCATGAGGCATTTCTTCCAAACAAATCAGAAGTCGAATGGGCCCGCAAAGTTTGTGACACCTATTTAGAATCAACAAAAAATGGAAGGGGCGCCACAGTAGTTGACGGAAAAATGATTGACGAGGTTCACTACAAACGCGCAAAGGCCTTGCTTGATTTGGCAAAAAACTAATTTCATACAGCACAGTTGCAGTTTTTTGATCTTAGTATGGTGATTTGCTGCTTAGTTGAATGAACAAACTTTGTCTGTTTTTTGATTCCAACTGCGTGTTTTTTGTCAAGCGGACTGTTATGGTTGTAGCCGCGATTTTTCATTTCCTTGACTAGTTTCTCATGTCGTGTATACAAGGCAGGCAATTTGCCTACCCAGCGTAGAGTTTCAGGATGAAAAGAATAACCGGTTTTGTCCTCAGTAAGGATCGCCCATATTGCGTGTAGTTCCCTGTGTTCCCCTAGCAAATGATTTCTACAGAGCATTTGTGGAGATACGTCCCAAATCCGCACGCGGCTCTATTTCCTAGATGTGATCGTATCTTTCATTATTTTGAAAAATTACACAACCGTATTTAATGAAAATTCCATAAGTGTTGGTGTTGGCACTAGAGTGGCATCAGATCAATTAATTTTGATATTCTAAAATGGCAATAGGCGATTTGGTATGATGATATGAGATGATCAAATCAAACAAACATCGACCTAAATTCACCAATTAAATTTGATACTTGTTGAAGAATATACTTGCTGGATCACTTAATTCAAAATTAATCTGCCTATTTCTTGTCGTTGCGATGGTTCCGATGGCGGCAATATCGCTAATAAGTTTCAACGCGTCACAAAACTCGTTACAGGAAAGGGCATACAGCCAACTACTCACACTGGCTAACGACAGGGCTACATCAATTGAACTGCTAAACAGTTTTAGAATTCAACAATTAGAACAGACAGCACAAATACCTGAAGTAATCAATCAACTAAAACAAGTCACTGAAAAAAGCCCAAGCAAACAAGTCTCAAATGAGTCTAGTCTAGAGCAAATTTTTAGCAGCATACAAGAGTCAACTGGCGGCGAAGACGGCTATCATGATTTTAAGATCGTATCTACCAGCGGCAATGTTCTTTATGCGCAGGATAATTCTCTAATGGGTACAGATTACTCTGGAGAGAAGATCTTTCAAAAGGGCTTGGAAGGACCATACCGCGAATACATCTTAGATGAAGGAAAAAGAGCCGCAGTTGCAGCCGTTCCTGTATATGATGCACAAACAAAAGCAAAACTTGGGGTATTAATCGCGCAGACTGGAGTTCCAGCCCTTGACAAAGTCTTGCTGGATAGGGATGGATTGGGTGAAACAGGAGAAACATACCTTGTTAGCTTTGATAGAGTAATGATCAGCCCATCTAGGTTTAACCAGGGATACGAATTTAATCAAAAAGCAGATACTCTTCCAGTAAAGGAATGCATTGAAAACGGAAAAGACATCTCTGCATCCATATATCCTGATTATAGAGGCGTTCCAATTTTCGGTGCATCCAGATGTGAGCCGGATCTTGGCTTCGTCGTCATTGCGGAATTTGATGTTGCAGAAATTATTGCACCGATAGTTGCCTTACAAAATATGTATATCGTTACTGGCGCAATCATAGCTGGTATTGTTGGAACATTTGCGTTCTTTATGTCAAGATCGATTTCTAGACCAATAAAATCTGCAGCAAATATTGCCAAAAAAATAAGCGAAGGAAATCTATCTGTAATTGTACAAGAATCAAAATCAAAAGACGAAATAGGCATTCTAGTAAATTCGGAAAAACAAATGGTTGAAAACCTAAGAAAGGTCATAAGCGAAGTACAAGGTGCATCCGAATCAGTGTCCTCAAACGCTCAACAAATGTCGGCATCTGGTGCGGAATTAAATTCAGCCGTACAACAAATTGCAACTACTGTAGATCAAATATCAAGGGGTTCTCAGACGCAAGCACAACGCATTGAAAAATCAAAACAATCTGTCGAGCAACTGGCAGACACTATTACGAGTCTATCCCAAAGTGCCCAAGAATCAGTACAAATTACAAACGACGTGGGAACCCTGTCTGAAAAGGGCGCAATATCTGCAAAAGAAGCAGGAGAGCACATGAATAAGATAATTCAGGTTACTAACAAATCTGCACAAAAAGTCAGAGAATTGGCAGAAAAAACCAACGAAATCACTGCGGTTCTAGATGTGATCAGACAAATAGCTGATCAAACGAATCTTTTGGCGCTAAATGCCGCAATAGAGGCAGCACGCGCAGGCGAAGCAGGTAGGGGGTTTGCAGTCGTTGCAGATGAGGTTAGGCGTCTTGCAGAGAACTCTGCCAAGTCGTCAGAAGAAATCGATAAAAAGCTAAAGGAAATCCAGGAAAACGCCCAAATCGTAGTGGGAGACATTGAGGCAAGCTCAAACGAGGTTAATCAAGGAAAGTTAGTAATTGATTCTTCACTAAAGTCACTTGATGAAATCGCAGTAAATATCAAGAACGTGTCAAAAAGCGTAACACTGCTATCAGAATCTGCGCAAGATCAGCTTGTAAAAGTAAAGGCAGTATCAGAAGATGCAACCGAGATTTCGGCAGTATCGGAAGAAAATGCCGCCGCAACAGAAGAGGCTTCTGCCGCAGTAGAAGAACAAACTGCTCAAACGCAGGAAATATCAACAGCAGCAACCAGAATGGCGGAGCTCGCAGAACAGCTTACACAAACGATTTCACAGTTCAGGTTAGACGGTGATACAAATCAATTACAAACATCCGAAGTAAAAGAGCCCCTCAAAATTAGTTTAATTGCCAAGATAATGAAAAGATAATTTCAAATCTCAGGCGTGTTTATGTGATTGTATGAACGAGCTCCCAAGCAATAGTATGTTCCTTTTTCGTTCCTTTAGCCTGCGAATAGAGTACGGAAGCCAGTTTGTTCCATAGGGAACGTATTCAGAAACATTAAATCCGTTTTTTACAAGCTTTGGTTTTAATTCGTCCCTTATTCCGCGCAACATCTGAAACTCGAATTTTCGCTCATATTTTTTTGATAAACTCACAGCATTTTCAATCATTACGGAATCGTGGGTGGCTATGCCAAATTCATTTGAATCTCTGAAAAGTAACTTCATCAATTTTAGGTAGTTCTGATTGATTCTGTCTCTTGATTTGTATGCAGTCTTTGAATTCTCTCGGTATGCCCCCTTTACTAGGCGTATCTTTGCCCCCATTGTCATCAAATCTACTAGGTCATTTTCTGTGCGCATGAGATTTGCCTGCAGTGCCATCCCCAGCCTTTCATATTTTGAAAACAAATTTTGGTAGATTTCTATCGTCTCATCCGTGTGGTCTGACGACTCCATATCGATCCAGACAAATGTCTGTGAAGATGTTGCATTTTTAATTAGGATCTCAAAGTTTTGAAGACATTCCCTGATACTTCGTGAAAGACCAATCTGTGTTGGTTTGACAGATATGCCTCCATTTACTTTCCATTTCTTAAATGAAGACATGATCGTTTTGTACTCATCAATGGTCTTCTCAATGATTTGCTTTGACGTGTGATATTCGCCTAGCCTGTTAATTATTACTCCCATGCCGTTTTTGTATGATACCTGTGCGGCAGACAGCGCGTCATCTATGTTGTTTCCAGCAATCCATTGCTTTGCAAATCCAAAGAGAACCTTTTCCATTATCTGCGTACTTGATACCAATACTCATGAACCGATCGTCATATGTAAAAATTTTAAGAAGATGATTATCTGGTCAAAAACGATTCGTAACTACAACATCGCTTAAGGGCAGCTGCCCTCCGCGTGGTTGGGCCTCTTTTACCGCCTTTCCAACCGTTATCATCATGCAAATGATGTAATCTTTTGGCAAATTGATGAGACTGCCGACCTCTTTTGGGTCAAACCCAATCATCGGACACGAATCGTAGCCCATGGACTTTGAGGCAAGCATTATGGTTTGAGCGGCGATTCCGCATGAGCGTATTGCCTCGTCACGCATAAGCTGTTCTTGGCCGCTATATGACTTGAGAATTGCCGGAACAATGTAATCCTGAACCTCCTTTGGAGCGTTTTTCCAGTACCTTTCAGGGTTTTTTTCCCACGCTTTTAGATCTGCACATAAAATGAGAAGCATTGAGGCATCGGTTACCTGGGCTTGATTCCACGATACCACGCGAATCTTTTTGCGCAACTCTTTATCGACAACATGAACAAATCTCCAATTTTGAATATTGTATGAGGTTGGGGACAACATCGCAAGCGAAAGAATCCTGTTAATCTCTTCAGGTGTCATTTGATGCTGAGGATCAAAATATTTTATGGCACGCCGTTTTTCAATTGCGTCAAATGTGTCCATATAGTTCAGCTCTTAATCCAGCTTTTAAGTATTGATTCAATTGAAAAAATCAATTTATAGCCATACTGATCATAACAATCATTGTTTACGGGGATTGTCGAAGGCATTGGCAAAGTAATCAAGATAGAAAAAAAGACCGACAACAGGAGTGCCGTAAAAATGACAGTTGATCTTGGTAAGCATGCCAGGGGGCTTAAGATAGGCCAAAGTGTCGCATTAAACGGAGTATGTCTTACAGTTACGGGAATTTCAAACTCAAAATGCAATTTTGAGATGATAGAGGAGACTACGAAAAAAACCGATCTTGGAAATTTAAAAGAGGGCGGAGTAATCAACATTGAGCGAAGCTTAAAAGTTGGAGATAGAATGGAAGGGCACTTTGTTCTTGGTCATGTAGATGGCGTGGGAATAATAAAGAAAATTGAAAGAAAGCCTAAAGAGATCAAAATATGGTTTGAGATACCAAGAAACCTGGCAAAATTTGTTGTGCAAAAGGGATCAATTGCAGTTGACGGAATAAGTCTGACCGTAGTTGATGTACGAAAGAATCTTGCGTCAGTTTGCTTGATACCACACACAGTTGATGTGACGAATTTTCATACAAGAAAGATTGGCGATAAGGTTAATATTGAAACTGACATTCTTGGCAAATATATTCTAAAATAGGAATAAACTGCTACCAGTATGATGGTAATTACCAAAATCTTAGTAAACTTTATAATTATACCATAGACGAGTTTTAGTTATGACACTAGATGAGGCAATAACCTCGCTTAAGCGAGGCGAATTTGTGCTGCTTTATGATTCCGGTAAACGGGAAAACGAAGTCGACATGGTAGTCGCAGCCCAATTTGTCACACCAGAACACATATCCCGAATGCGTCAACATGGGGGTGGGCTCATTTGCATTGCACTAAAGGACTCTTTTGCGCAATCTCTTAATTTACAATACATGCATAACATACTGTTCCATTCAACTGATATGGACTCTGATTCAAAACAGATGATCATGGGCACTGCGCCATATGGTGATCATCCGACATTTTCAATATCCGTTAACCACAGGCAGACATACACTGGAATTACCGATGGTGATAGAGCGCTCACGATAAAAGAAATGGCGAATCTTTACAACTCAAACAACGCAAAAAGTGATTTTATATCGTCGTTTGCAACACCAGGACATGTGCCGCTATTGCTAGCATCAAGGGGATTGCTTGAAACCAGACAAGGTCATACCGAAATGTCAGTCTATCTGGCAGAACTTGCAAAACTAACTCCTGTCACTGCAATATGTGAGATGATGGACTCACAAACATATTCTGCATTGTCAGTAGAAAAAGCAATGAAGTTTGCAAAAGAAAATGCCATTCCATTTATCGATGGGAAAGAATTATTAGAATTCTCAAAGGTGCACTAGTTGAACATTGCAATAGTTACTGCGGAGTTTAATGAGGAGATAACGTCAAGAATGCTTGACGTGGCACTGGAAAAGGCAAAATTTCTGAAATTACAGGTCAAGTATTCTTGCAAGGTTCCAGGTGCATACGATATGCCGATAATTGTAAATTCTCTTCTCCAGAAAAAAGACGTTGATGGCGTAGTTACTCTGGGTGCCATAATAAAGGGTCAAACAAAACACGATGAAGTAATAGCAACTGCAACTGCAAAATCGCTTACCGAACTTTCATTGAAATATCAAAAGCCAGTATCTCTTGGAATTTCAGGCCCAGGTATGCAGGAACGACACGCCCACGCACGAATAAGGCCTGTAGCAGAGCGGGCAGTAGAGGCTGTTTTAAAGATATCAAAAGAACTGGAGAAAATCCAATGATTCAGCTTACCATAATCAAAATAACCGAATATGGGCCATGGACACTAACCCTTGGAAGCGACAGGGAGCATGAACTGCAAATGCTTCAGGCCAATCTTTACGGGCAAATCCAAAAGATGTTTTCCGAAAAAAATTCACTCGTGTTTTCAAATCGATTTGACGAGTTCTTTGCAGTCACAAACGGCCTCACACTTGAGGATCATATAGAATTTCAGAAAAAATTAGAAAAACTATCGTCCCTAAAACTATCAATGTCAATTGGATATGCTAATACCCCATTTGATGCAAACATCAAGGCATACGAGGGCAAAAAAACACCTGTTATTTTGAACAAAGAGCATAACATCTATGGATTTATTGATGGTAAATCTGATCAAAAAGTCACAATAATGCACTTTGATGTAGAAGATCTGACCTCAAGACGCAAGATAAAGTCGCCATATGAAATTTCCTCAATTATTTTTAATCTGTATGCAAAAATGTCCCAGTTCTTTTTGGAAAGAAAATCCATGACCTTCTTCATGGGGGGAGACAACTTTATGGTGGTGTCTGCAGATAACTCTAAGGAAAATGCAAAAGAGTTTTTAGATTTGGCAAAAGAAGAATTTGACATAACGCTAAACTGTGGAATTGGAACTGCTAGAACAGTAAGGGAGGCGGTAAAACTTGCAACAAAATCCCTTGACACCATACGGGAGATCAGAAAATCTGGAAAAGAAAAGCCAGAAATCTATGAACTGTCATGCATTTAAAAAATCTCAGTATCCTGTTTGGCAAAGATCTAAAATACATCCACTCTACAAATCTGCAAATAAAAGATCAGTTTTTTGGAAAAATCAGCAATATGCCGCAAAATAAAAAATCAATAGACTGTGAAGGCTTGTTACTTATCCCGGGCTTTGTTAATTCTCATACCCATATTGGGGATTCAATAGCAAAAGATGTCGCCACAAGCGGTACTGTAGACGACAAAATTCATCCAATTATGGGCATAAAACCGCGAATTCTACGAAAATCGGATCCTGAACACCTCGTTAGCTTTATGAAAAATTCGTGTCTTTCCATGATAAGAAAGGGAATAACCACATTTGTCGACTTTAGGGAAAGCGAGCTTGCTGGAATCCTCTTGTTAAAAAGGGCAATATCACAAGTCCCAATCAGAGCCATAATTTTGGGTAGAATCGAATATTATCAAGATCAAAATCAAGTCCAAAAAAACACACCACTTCCAATTTTACAAAGAAAGAACCTCTTGACAATTCTTCGATCCTGCGATGGGCTTGGCGTCAGCGGACCAAACGAAAATAGTAATTCCGTATTACAATATCTATCCAAAACAAAGAAAATTAGGGCAATTCATTCTGCTGAAACAATAGAAAGCTCAAAAAAATCTATAAAAATTACCAGAAAGTCTGAAACCTCTCGTGCATTATTGCTGAAGCCCCATTTTCTTGTCCACATGACGTACGCCAAACAAAATGATCTGCGTGATGCAGCAAAAAGGACGAGAGGAATTGTCATATGTCCACGGGCAAATGCGTCACTTGCAGAAGGAATTCCAGATTTTTCCCTGATGGAAAAAAATGGATGCAGAGTCGCAATTGGGACTGACAATGTCATGATAAACTCTCCTGATATGTTCCGAGAAATGGACTATCTTTGGAAGGTAACGATGGGAACTCACAAAAAAAGAGTTGATCCAAAAGAAATACTCAAAATGGCAACCGTAAATGGGGGGATCTTACTTGGGAAAAAAATCGGCTCAATTGAACCAAAATACTTGGCAGACGGAATATTCATCGACAAGCACTCCCTTGATCTAGAGCCAATGCACAATCCATATGCCTCAATAGTTCACCGGGCATCGGAATCAACAATCAGGGCAGTAATGATTGGGGGGAGAATCGTACATGGTAAATTCTAGGCCGCGCGTAATTTTAAGTGCCGCAGTATCCATTGACGGCAAAATAGCCACAAAAAATAAGGATTCTGCGCTTTCTTCAAAACAGGACAAAATACGATTTCATAGGCTGCGTGCAAAAGTGGATGCTATACTAGTTGGAATCAATACTGTAAAAATTGATGATCCTCTTCTGACTGTACGACATGCGAGGGGGAAAAACCCAATACGAATAATTCTTGATTCATCTGGTAGAATATCTCCAAAATCAAAAATCATCAAGACCTGTCATGCAGTACCAACAATCATAGTAGTTTCAAAAAAAGCACCAAAGAAAAATCTTGCAAGACTAGGGAAACATCCACTAAAGATAATCATATCTGGTCAAAACAAAATTAATACCAGAAAACTACTACAAATTCTCCAAAAACAAAATATCAAGAGTATACTGCTTGAAGGTGGAGGCACCCTGAACTGGGAATTTATCCATAAAGGATTAATTGACGAATTAATCGTTACAATCACTCCTTATGTTGTAGGTGGAAAGGACGCTACGACGCTAGTTGAAGGAAATGGCTTTTCTACAATAGCAAATTCCACAAAACTAAAACTGCAAAACATAATCAGACAACAAAATGAAATCGTACTGCACTACTATATCTGACGTCTCATGTCATTTCTAATGTCTGTAATCTTTGACTCTAGGGATTTTTTTAACTTGTCATTTTTCCTTAGGTTGACAACGCTACCGCATCTTGGACATTTGAAAAACATTTCAAGCGCTGTTTCAAATGTGATTCTTTGGCAATCCTCGTTTCCACAGTGATAAAATTGTGAAGAATTCTCATAATCTAGTCTTTGCTGTAATCGCTCTGAAATCTTTTTTTTCTGATTTTCAATAAAGTTTTCAACCTCGTCTTTTCTTGAGCGCCACCTGTAAACAAACCAGCCCTTTCTTTCGTCCTTGACCCTGATTCCGGTAATGAGTGCTTTGCCAAAGAGGTCGTAAAGCACCTTTCTTACCATGTTTATTCTGAGACCAGTTGAGCTTGCAATTTCCTCATCAGTTGCATCCTCTGCCTTCAAGAGCGCTCGCGCAACTTTGAGATATTCATCTCCTCCTATCATCGCAGAAATTCTTACAAATGGGTCTTCGTAGGATTCAACCAATAAGTGCAATTCCCCTTAGTCTATAATTAATCAATCGTTTTTGGCAATCACTGTTTTGCCCTTTTCGGTTGGCACTATTTTCAATCTTGCATCATCGTATTTTATATCAAATTGTTTCCCATCTTGAATCCTGTCCAAAACTATGGCGAGCGCACTTATCTCAGAATGTGGTTGGTTGCCTACTGCCACATTGTAATCTGCCTGCTCGTAGACTTCACGTGGAACTTTTTCCGCTCCGACAACTATCAATACTCTGTCTTCTTTTTTGATCTTGTCTTGAATTTGGTTTATGTTCTCACCGTACATTGTAAGATGGATGATCTTGACAGAGTTTTTTTTCTTTGATTTGAGTAATTTTCTCCAATCGTCAATGAATTCTATTTGAAAATCACTACCCCACGATTTGTTTACCTTATCTAATGTGTCCTTGATTTCTGGATTCACCTCATTCATGAATATCTTTGAAGCGCCAAAGCCCCTTGCTACCAATGCTACATGGGTAGTCACTCTGTCGTCTCGTACCAGTCTTTGACCTATTCTTAACACTTCAATCTTCATAGAATTTGGCATAGTCTGGTTTTTTTGGAATTTCCTTTACATATGGTTTTGTTTCGGTTAGCATCTTGCTTATTAGCTCTAATATTTTTGGGACATTTTCCTTTGTTACCGACGAAATTGGAATCCATTTCTTGTTCTCTCCAAGGCCCAAGTATTCTGCTTTTTTGATAATTTCTTCTGGGCTGACTAGGTCACATTTGTTTAGTGCGTAAATTATCTTGTCTTGATCTACGTCTAATTCTGCCAGAGTTTTAAGGGAACTACGGAATTTTTTACTCAATTCTAGCAATGTATTGCTCACGTCTATTACGACAATTACTACTTCTGCATATTTGAGCTCCTCAAGCGTTGATTTGAAGGCTTCAACCATATATGCTGGTAATTTGCTGATGAATCCTACCGTATCTGAAATAAGAATCGGATTTTTATTAATCAGAATTTTCCTCGTGGTAGTTGAAAGAGTCGTAAAGAGTTCAGGGCTTTCCTCCTTGGTTTCGCCAGTCAATAAGTTAAACAGGGTAGTCTTTCCGGCAGACGTGTATCCGGCAAGCGAGATTGTTTTTAGGCCTACTCTTCTTCTTGCCTCTCTGTGCAATGCCCGCTGTTTTCCTGACTTTGCAAGCTTTGTTCTGACGCTTTTCATTCTGTTTTGAATGTCATTCTGATATGCGTCTGCTTCAAACATTCCAATTCCCATGAATCCTGGCTGCTCGCCCATCTTGGCCAATCTGATTTTTTCTTTTGCACGTGACATCTCATATCTGAGCTGTGCCAATTTTATCTGAAGATGCGACTCATGACTGGCCGATCTTCTCTCAAAAATTTCTAAAATTAGTGACTCTCTGTCTACGATGTTCATCTTTAGAGTTGAGGCAAGATTGTAATTCTGACTCGGTTTTAGGATCTCGTCATAAATTATCACGTCTGGCTTTATTTTGTTGGCAAGCTCCTTGATTTCTGCAACCTTTCCTTCCCCAATGCCAAATTTATTCCTGTTAAGAAATTTCTGCTTGATTGTTTTTTCTACCTTGTATCCAGCTGCTTCACAAAGGCCTAATGCCTCTCTTATCGAGTTTTCATTATCATATGTAATTAAAATTGCAGTTAGTGTCATAGTGGCAAAAATTTTACAGTTTGGGCCTTTTTAGCAGTTTTTCTATATTCATGTTAAGTACGATTTCCGCAATATCGCTTGCGTATTCTGCAATTCTGATTATGTTTTCCGACATTCTCCTTATCCTATATGCTTCCTCTTCATCCTTTATTGATTTTATTAATTCTAGCATCTTCTTTTCATATTTTGACGCATCTGATGCTCTTTTGATTGCAAGCTCTGCCAGATTAAAGTCCTCCTTGAATAATGCAAGACATGCTTGGTCCAAAACGGATACTGCAAAGTCATTTAGATCCTCGATTTTTTCCATTATGTTATTTTTGATTGGTCTTTTGAATTCTAAAAGATCCTTTGTTATCAAAACTGCATGATCCCCAGTTCTCTCAATGTTTTTTACAATTAATCTGTAGCCAAGACACTGTCTTGCATTGGTAAACCCCATGTCTTTTAACATGTATTCATTTTGAATTGCAATTTTTAGCTGGCGTATGATGTAAAAGCCAAACCGATCTACCTCATCATCGCTGTCAATTACCTCTTTTGCGAGCTCGATATTTCCCTCTTTTACTGCAAGCAATGCATCTCTGAGCATTGATTTTGCCAGGTGAAGCATTCTTTTGAATGCACCATCTACTGACAGCTCCAAAAGATTCACAAGAACTTGAATTGTTATTCCGTCAACAGAATCTGAAATAATTTCAGCACCCATTAGCATTCCTTTGACTGCTGATTTGATCGCGTTTCTTTGTCCTGGTTGAAGCCTATCTGTTTTCGGTTTTATTTGAATTGTTTTATATCCAAGAAAATACAACGAGACAAGCTTACGTATTATGGCAGAATTTTCATCGTCTCTTGCAATCTCCAAAACAGCCTCTTCTGTTTGTATGGTCTTTGTTTGGTCTTTTGCAGGAAGTATCTTGAGGCCTGATTTTCCTTGCCGCGTAATGGTGATTTGGTCTCCTTGTTTTAGGCCCAATTCTGTAATCCATTGCTTTGGCAAAGATACTATGTAAGATGACTTTCCGGTAAACTGTAAGCGTCGGGTCTCCTCTCGTTCCTGCATGAGTAAATATGTAACACGATCTATATAGATTTATAATAATCATATATGATTATTAAAAAATTAATAGAATCAAATCTGACGTTTTGCGTTAGATAATAAACACGTTCATACAAATTTACATGTGATAAAGTCAATTAGGATTCCAGACGCGCTCATAATTATAGCAGTAATTGTATCATTTTCCATAATGCTGTATTCCTATGAGGAAGCAGAACAAAATCTTAAAGAAATTCTTTTGCAAAACCAAATCGAGCTCCAGTATGGCGCCAACAAAGCAATAAAAATGAGCATAGAGTCTGATCTGAACTCATTAACTCACGAGTTACGTAACATTGCGCAATATTATTACATTGATGATTATCTCACAAATGGGCAGTCTGAAGCGATCATATTTCAAAAATTCGAAGAGATCAACAAAATCACTCCAACTAAAACGTTCTTTAAGACTGATAAAGAATTTAAAATAATTTACAACATTAATGGAGAGAGAAACTCCCCAATTGGCCTAGATCTTTCTAACCAACCATATGTGCAAGAAATCAAGCAAACAATGAAGCCTTCTTTTTCGTCAGACGATGTGGGTTTAGATGGAAGTTTTCAAATAACTTTGGCATATCCAGTTGTTGATAAAAATAATGATCTACAAGGGATAATAGGAATTATGTTTGATCCGTCTCAATTTTTCAACAAACACGGAAACATATTTGATATCAATTCTGAATACTTGGTAATAATAGATAACGATGCGCAATTTATTGTTGCGCCAAAGAATCCCATGATTGATGTAGTAGGAAAAAAATTCTATGATGCCGACGTACAACAATTTCTGCAAAATGATCCAAACACGATTAAACTTTTTGAAGATATGATAAATGGAAATGCCGCTAAATATTCCATCACTAAAACAGAATTGGGAGAAACACTGTCCACTGGAATTCCTATCAAAATTGACGAAAAAACCGAATATTTTGCCTTAATCGTGACTCACACCGAATCATTATATTCTGATGCAGAATCGACACTTCAAACAAATAGGCTTGTCTTGATCAGCTTTGCAGCCGCCTTGGTTGTGAGTATTGTCTTGTTTGCGTTCAGTAGAGACAAACTTTTCAAAAAGGAAGCGGAAATTATTCAAATTAAAAAAGATCTGGAAATTGCAGAATACAAATCAAAATCGGACAAACTTGCAGCAGTAGGTGAGCTTGCAGCAAGAATAGCACACGACCTAAGGAATCCACTCTCTGTGATTAGGGCAACATCAGAAATACTGCAAATGCAAAGCAAGAACCTCACTGAAAAGGAAAAAGAAACATTTGAGAAGCAAAAAAGTGCCATTGACAGAATGTCTCATCAAATTGCCGAAGTACTGGATTTTGTAAGGAGTAATCCGGTAACAAAACAGCCAATAGAGTTTTCAAAAATGATCAATAATGTCCTTAATAGTATACTGGTTCCAAAACGTGTTAAGATTATCAAGCCGGACAAGGATTTTGTTTTAAGATGTGATCCTTCACAAATAGAAGCCGTACTTGTCAATCTACTCAGAAACGCAATTGATGCAGTTGAAAATGATGGCATTATATCTATAAAATTGTCTGAAGATCAGAATTTCCATATCGTTTCCATTGAAGACACTGGTCATGGAATACCAGAAAAGAATTTGCAAAAAATTTTTGAACCGTTATTTACAACAAAACAAAAAGGAACTGGTCTTGGGCTTGCAAGCTGTAAAAATATTATAGAACAGCACGGTGGCACAATAATTGCAGAAAACAATCCCACTACTTTTACTATGAAGCTTCCAAAAAATAATTAGTTACACGTATTAATATTGCAAATTGTCTGCAATTAACATGGATCAAGTTTTGAAGCTGAAACACACCATTGACGCATTATTTGGGAATGGAGTTTCAAAATACCTGCCAAAAGAAATCGAAATTACATTTTCTAAAAAGACTGGAAGAATTAAAGAGGTCTATCACAATGCCCGATTATTATGTACGCTAAGAATCGATGGAGGTCTGGCAATAACTCCGTATTTTGCGCAGATGTTGATAAAAAGTAAGAAATTTCATCAAAACTGCATCGAAATAGATGAAGACTCAAAACCTTTTGTGCAAGATGGCAAGTCTGTTTTCTGCAAACATGTTGTTTTGGCTGGAAAAAATATTATGATAGGCGCAGATGTTCCAGTACTTTACAAAGACAAAGTAATTGCAGTCGGGCGCGCAGTCGTAAACTCCGAAATGATGATGACTTTGAAAAGAGGGGTTGCGATCAAAGTCCGCGATAGTTTAAAATCTGGTTTGGAGGAAAAGACATCATGATGCGAGGGGGCGGTAACCGTGAAATGAGAAGAATGATGGACAAAATGGGCCTGGATATGAAAGAACTTTCAAATGTCCAAGAGGTAATCATAAAAACAGACAAAAAAGAGATCATAATCTCCAAGCCTTCCGTTACCGAAATGAAGGCCAAGGATAACTCTATTTTTCAAGTTATAGCAACAAGTTATGAGGAAAAAGAACTGGAAGTTCCAATATTCTCAGAAGAAGACATCATGCTAGTGTGTCAGCAGGCAAACGTTTCGCCGGAGGCTGCAACAAATGCACTAGTTGAGACAAAAGGCGATCTTGCAAGGGCAATCCTACTTTTGAGCACAAAATGAATAATTTAATTAACGGGTTTAGAGGGTTTTTAGCTATATGAAGGAAGCCGCACAAGCCACAGTTGCAGATTCTAAAGTAAGCAAGATAATCAAGTCATTATCTGAGCTTGAGAATCACATCGATTCCTTAAACGAAAAAGTAGCAGATATCAAAAAAACGCTAGCTTCCAAGACTCAAACTGAACTTGAATCACTAAAAACCCAGGTAACTCAAATGGCAATTAAGGAGGCTGAATCCATAATCTCAGAAACCAAAGCAAAGGCAGAACAACAATCAAAAAAGATTGCTGCCGAAGGAGAAGCAAAATTGGCCAAGCTCAAAGCCACAGTCGAATCCAAATCTAATGAGGCGGTAGACAGCGTAGTTTCAACGATTCTAAAGCCATAAAACCTTAAATCCAAAAGATCATCTTGTATAGCATCAGCGCATTAGAACACTGTCGTATTGGCGTTGCCACCACCTATGGCAAACCCTACTTTCAATTTGTCAAAACACTCAAAATTTTAAATGTAAAATATGATTCTCTTCTCCCAGGCGAGATTGAAAGCTATTCTGGAAATCTCATACTCACAACGGCAGAGGAATCGCCAAAATTTGCAAATCAGCCAATACTATATGAGGAAATCCTAAAGGAAGATCCTACTGTAATCCAGGGAATAATAATTGAAATGCTAGATTCTGGACTAAATGATAATGAGCTTTTAATTGGCATTGATCCTGGACAACGAATAGGCCTTTCAGTTCTGTATTTTGGCAAAGAAATTGAAAGGGGACTGTATAATTCGCCGGAGGATCTCGCAAACCACGTTGCCAAAATTCTTGGCGGACTAAGGGCTGAACGAAAAATAATCAAAATAGGAAACGGTAACATGCAGGTCACAAAACAAATTACAACTCTCCTTAACCTTAGATTCTGCTCTCACTTTGAGCTGGAATTAGTAGATGAGCGCAAAACCACGAAAAAAATCAAAAACTACAACAAGCGCGGTGAGCGTGATATGATGTCTGCAAAATTCATCACACAAAGAGAGGGTTACAGACGTTTTGTCTTACCGCTTTCAAGGACTGGCTGATTTTTTACTAAATTAATTCCAAAAACGTAAAAAATTCACGCCTAAATCGGCTAAATACCATGCGTAAAAAAAACGTTAGATATTTATATAACTTGACGATTTTTTGTCAAATTGATCAAGCTAATTGCCAAGATCAACTATAATTTTTATACAATTTATATAAAAATTATGTAAAAAATATGGATCCATCCTTAAATATTTACGATTCCTATATCATATTACAAGTGAATACGATATGACATGTAAAGGAATCTGCTCTAGATACAAGGCACAAAAGCCAGTAGGAACTGGACGTTATGCTTCAGGACAGAGACGATGTCAAATTTGTGAAATCTTCATCAAATGGGAAGGCCTTTGGTGCCCATGCTGCGGTTATAGATTGAGAACAAAACCACGAAATCTCAAATACAAAGCCAAGCTACGTGCCAGAGTAGAAGCCGAAGCCCAAGAGGCAATAGCAGTACAACCAAACGTTGAGGCGGCAGAAGAAGTAACAGCAACAAAAGTAAAAAGAACAAGAAAAGCCAAAACTGCAACCAAAGTCAAAGCTGAGACTAAGCAAGCAATACAGCCAGACACTGAGGTAACAGCAACAAAAGTAAAAAGAACAAGAAAAGCCAAAGCCGCAATCGAAGTTGAAACTGGTGCCAAAGAAGCGATATCAATAAAGGCATAATCTCTATTCAAGAAAGTAATGTCAAGTTCTGACTACAGTAAGATAACTGTAGAAACAGAAAATCGGAAATTCGATGTCAAAATTGAAAAGTACGACAACGGTTTTTTTATTTCTATAACTGAAGGTGTCAATAAGCTTGGCGCAATGATGATATCCGTGGGGATAGGTCCGTCGCCTAGCACATCAACAATAATTCCTGCAAGAACCGACGCACTTTTCCTAAAACTGATCTCTCAAAAACTGGCATCCTATGTAAAAGGTGTATGCATTGTCTCATTATTCACACAGAAGGAGCTTGGAGCAAACGTAGGTAAAGTTCTAATTGAGAAAATTACTGAGGCAATTCGAGAATGACTGATATCCGCACTTTCATTGAGAAAATAAAAAAAGCGGGACAGTTATCTACTATAAAAAAGAGCGTTTCTACTAAATATGAAATTGCGGCAGTTACGGCAAAGGTGGATGGAGCAAACGCAGTCCTCTTTGAAAACATCAAAGAAAGCAAACTGCGTCTTGTTGCAAACTTGGTTGGCACAAGAGAGCGATTTGCAAGCGCCATATCTGCAACGGAATCAACAATTCACAGTAAAGTGATATCTGCAATAGAGAATGCAAAAAAACCAAAAATTATTCTAGATGGTAAATTCTTAGAAAACTCTTCAAAGGATCTGTCGATTCTTCCAATAGTGACTCATTTTGAAAAGGAGTCAGGGCCGTTTATCACATCATCAATAATTTACACGTCAAATCAGGAAAAAAAGGCACAAAACTCATCATTTCACAGACTGATGCCGTTAGATAAGACTCATCTCTCCATACGAATGGTGGAGGGAAGACACCTTCATAGAACATTTGTACATGCAAAGGAACGCGGTGAGGACCTCAAAGTAGCAATAACTGTCGGAGTTCATCCAGCCGTATCAATTGCCGGCGCATATCAGGCTGAATGGGGAGAAGACGAACTGGAGATAGCAAACTCACTTTTGGCAGGAAAGCTCACACTCACAAAGCTGCCATACTCTGGCATGAAAGTGCCGTCTGGCGCAGAAATCGTTTTGGAAGGAAAAATACTGCAGGACAAAACCCACAAAGAATGGATGGTTGAGATGCTTCGAACATATGATTTTGCAAGAGAGCAACCTGTCTTTGAGCTTGAAAAGATATACTATAGGAATAATGCAATTTTCCATGATGTTCTGGCAGGATATTCAGAACACAGACTACTAATGGGAATGCCAATTGAGGCAAAGCTTAACCGCGATGTCAAAAAGACAATTCCACAAACAAAACAGGTGGTGATGACAAACGGCGGATGTAATTGGCTGCATGCGGTAGTGCAAATTTCAAAAAAGAAAGATGTTGATGCGAAAAAAGCAATCGAAAAGACATTTGCTGCTCATCGCTCACTTAAGATGGTAACAATAGTGGACGATGACATCGATCCGTCTGATCCAGTTCAGGTAGAATATGCGATGGCAACAAGATTCCAGGCTGATAAGGATCTTACAATAATTGAAAAGGTGAGAGGCTCAAGCCTTGATCCGTCTAGTGATCAAAAGAACCTGCTTACCACAAAGCTTGGAATTGATGCAACTCGACCTCTGTCAAAACGACCAGAAGGATTTGAAATAGCAAAGATCCCACGAGAAAATAAAATCTCACTCAAAGACTATTTGTAACGCTTTTGGACAAATTTTCAAAGTTGAATATTCAAGCTTTGAATTTTTTTAATAATCTCATCATGATTTGCCTCCACATCTAATGAGAAAATAAGTAGTCCGTCATCTAGGAAAAGCGTTACCAATTTTACGTATTCTTTGGCAGTTATCATCCAATTTGTCTTGCCTAGCGGTCCGTCGAACATTTCCTCCATGTTTGCCTTGACTGATGCATAATAATGCGCCAAATTTCCTAGTTCCGCATCAAGAAGCGGTTTCTTGCCTTGGTGTCTTGCAAATGCGATCAGCTTTCTATCTTTGATCCTCCCAACAAATCGTATTGAATCGTCTATTGCTAGGACTTCATTACATGCTACAAGCGGATTAATCTGTTTACTCATAGGGATTGCTCCAGAAAATGTTCTAATTTAATATTATCGTATGCCTTTCCAAGCGGGTTTTTACTTACTTTTTAAAAGCCTTTTGAAAATCAAGAAATCTAGTGACGCTTTTACCATCTGTCACTGGAAACAATTTCTTTAATAATTTTGAATATTGTTTTATTGATTTTTAATTAAACCGAATTCTTTTTTCATTGTAGCAAAGATTACCTGATTGTCACCAGTAAGTATGATTGCATGAGAAGTGATAACCAATGTTACGATCCGATCATTCGTTTTCTTGTAACGTGGTAAATCACTGATAATTTCTACGCGTCTTTTATTAGTAAATTTACAAAAATTGATTCAATGAAAGCAAAATACGCACTAGAACAGTCAGCCCTTGAGCAAAAATGCGATACACTGCTCAAAGAAAATGAAATTCGCTTCGTGGGACTGATCAATTCCATGGGACGACTTGTGGCAGGCGGATTCAAGTCTTGTATAGACTCTCCAGAAGACGAAGCAGAACGACAAAAAATGTACATGGAGCTCGTTTTGAGGGTTTCAATGAGAAAAGATTTTGATTATTGTCTTGGTGAAGTCAAATATTCTGCATCGCGGAGGGAAAAAGCAGTTATGATGAGCTTTCCAATTGATTCGTTTGTGATGCTGATTTCGGCCGAACCAAATGTCGATATTGACAAAACAGCCGGCAAAATAATCAAAACAATTGAGCTAAACTAGTTTTTCAAATTAGATTTTTTTGATAAACGGTTATACAAAAAGTAAAACAGCATACCTGACACAATAACGCCAATTCCCATCGATATGACATATAGATTTAGCTGAATTAATCCTAAAATTGGCGTGACGATTCCAAGCGCTGCAAGAACTGGAAATTTTTTTACGTTTAACGGTGATTTGAATGGTCTTTCATAACCTGGCTCTTTGTAGCGCAGCCAAATCAGCGATGAATTCACTAAAATGAAAACCATGATTATTGTAAATACTGAGATATTTGCAATTGTTATGATGTCCCCTGCAAACACAAATACTATTGACAAAAACCCGATGACTATTACTGCAAGCCATGGCGTATTTCGTTGTCTGTGTACAACACCAAAAATTGCAGGAAGTGCACTATCTTTCGATATGCCGTAAAGAATTCTTGATCCTGATACTAGCATGATGAGGACAGTGTTTGTAGTCGCAAATAACGCAATAAATGAAAGAATAATTTGTGCCTGTGGACCTAGCGCTTTTTTTACGACGTCTGCAAGCGGAGCAATAGAAGAATCTAACTCTTGCCAACTAAGAACACGAATTGTAGATACTGAAACCAAAACATAGACTATCGCAGTAATTGATATTGAAAGAATGATTGCCCTTGGGAGCACCTTTTTTGGATTACGTATCTCTTCTGCAATATTTGCAATATTTTCAAATCCAATATATGCAAAAAACACTAATGTGAATGCAGAAAATATGCCGTCTAAACCATGAGGTGTATCAAAATAATCAATCTGCGCATTACCAAATAACGCAAATCCAATCCAGATGACAAGTGTAAGGCCTGCCGCTTCTATTATGGTAAAAATCACGTTCATCGAAGATGATTCTCTTATTCCAAAAAAATTAACAAATGATAACACGATAATTATCAATATTGCTGAAATCAAAACTGGTGCGCCAAACAAGTCTGCAAAATATCCACCAAAACCCAATGCAATAGTTGATGCTGAAATTATTGCAACAAATAACGTGAGCCAGCCAACGATAAATGCCACAAAATTATTTTTAAATGCGTTTTTTACAAAAGAATATTCCGCAGCAGCTTTTGGATACATTGAGGAAAGCTCCGCATAGCTTAACCCTGTAAACACTGCAGCCAGTGCAGCCAAAACGAACGAAATCCATAACGAGTTTCCAGCCATTCCAGCTGCGTCTCCAATGAGTGCATAAATTCCAGCGCCAAGTATGAGACCTACCCCATACATCGTGGTCTGAAAAAGGCCAAGATGCCGCTTAAGCTCTGCCATGGTTTTTTGCTGTTTGATAATTATTTTATCTCTTTAATGAGATTCAAAGATGATAACTGGATTCATGCCTAATTTTCAGGACTGATAATCATAATTTTCGTTAAATACTGATAATATGATAATATGGCTAAATTGGAAGGAGTGGCCTGATTCTGTTTCCCCCAACTAATCCTTGACACTCTCTTCCAGTTTTTAATAACATGGTTTCAATTATGAAAATTGTATTCTCTATACATATAGAATAAAGCAAAATTTTGTCTATGAATGGTGATAAGAAATTTCTAATTTTTGGGCTGGTTGGGGGCTTTGTTGCACTTGCGGCAATTTTTGGCTATGCGAGCATGGGGTACGTAAGACCGTTTAACATCTTTTGGCCGGAGGAAGTAAGGCAGACACTAGAATTTCGAAATGTAGGTGGAGAAACGGTGGTGGTAGGAACAGTTGGAAACGCTGGTACAAACCCAGACCTGATCATGAGGACTGGCGACTTTTCCTACATCATTACGGTAAAAAACAAAGACACAATTCCGCATCAGTTGTATGTGGACGGCGTTGACATTAAAACAAAGTTACTATTGCCAGAAGAAGAGGACAAAATAATCATTCGCAGTAAAAATGACGCCATGTTTAACTATTATGATATATCTGATGGAAAAAAGTTTCTTGGAACAATTCAAGTAGTCCACGTAATTCCAATTGATAGGCTAGAAGCAAATAACAAGTAGCTGGAATATTCATAGGGAATATATGATTTCAATAATTGGTGCTGGAAAAGTGGGTTCTGCGGCTGCTTTCCTTTGCGGATCTTTTTCACTAGATGACATTGTTCTGATTAATCGAGATGAAAAAAAGGCAATTGGTGAAGCATTCGATATTACAAATGCAATTCCCGCATCTTCATCAATATCAATTACTGGAACCAGTGATTATTCCAAAATAAAAGATTCCAAAGTGATTGTAATTACTGCAAGTAGTGGTATACACCTACAAAGCAGAAGTGAGATAATGTATGATCAGGCAAAAATGATTCAGAAAATAGCCTCAAATATTGTAAAATATGCACCAGACTCAAAAATTCTAATGATTACAAACCCTGTGGACGTCCTCACTTATGTAGTACAAAAAGAGACCTCATTTTCACCAAAAAACGTAATCGGCGTTGCCTCGAGTCTTGACTCTGGCAGATTTAGGTATCTCCTAGCGCAAGAATTTGGAGCAAACCAATCTGAAATTCAAAATGCAATGGTAATGGGTGAACATGACGATACGATGGTTCCAATATTTTCACAAGCAAAATACAATGGAAAACCTGTAACTAATTTTTTAGACGATGCGCAAATATTGAAAATTACTCTGGCTGTTAGAAACTATTGGAAATATCTACGAGACTATAAAGGGCACTCAGCTTTTGGTATTGCAAAGAATACGTTTGACATAATCAAGAGTATAATCAAAGATGAAACACTAGATGTTCCTGCATCCGTTTTACTCGATGGGCAGTATGGATTGTATGATGTTTGTATCGGAATTCCTCTTACGATCAGCAAAAATGGTGTGGATAAAACCCACCAAATTGAAATTACGCAAAACGAAAAAGAATCTTTATCCAAATCGGCTTACACTGTAAAAAACAACATCATAAAAGTATTGGATTTTCTGAAAAACTAGGTTATGATCTGATTTACCAGTTTTTGTAAAGATAAAATCCTCCTTATTGGAATCTTTGTCTTGTGTGCAAATTCTCCAATGTCGATATCTAGCAGATCTTTTGCAATCATTATTTTATTTTGAAAAAACGATTCCAATTCTCTTCCAGTTGGGCTTAATATCGTAATGGGGTACAGCTTTTTGTCCTCAATCATCCTTTCCAATCCAGCATCTTGGGGATATCTCCATGACAATATTTTTTGGCCTACACAATTTGCATATTTTATCACGTCAGACGATACTTTGGTATTGCAGACAAGCATTTCATTGTCAAATTTGTCGGCAAGGTCCAAAAATCGTGCATGCGTGTACAATGATTCTTTTAGCCCTGTGTATTTTCCGGGTAAATTATGATATTTACACTCAACGAGCCATTTTCTTTTATCTCGATCCGATTCCACTGTAAGATCCACCTCATGTGTGATGCATCTGCCCTGAACCTCCGAACTTATTGATCTTACAGTATACCCATATTTTTCAAGAATCTGCCCAACGAAAGTCTCAAATGAAAATCCTGCAGGACCCATCATCATTATTGATTCTTTTAGGCGGTATCTTTGCTTGATGGCTGGGCTTTCCGTTTGCAAGAGAAGATTGAGTACCATGCTGTAGATCTGCTTTGTGGTCATTCCGTGATGTATTTGGTGATGGACTTGCCTAGCTATTTTTTTAGCTGATCTTGGGTTTGCGCCTGCCCTAATACATGTAGATTCTACTTTTCTGACATCGAATGTTGCCTTTTCCCCATTTGCTTTTATTATTATGATTTTTTTCAAAGGCCTTACTCATTCCAAAAATCTAATTTTTATGTCTGACATGAAATAAAATACGATAAAGTGTATTTATTAAATTTAGACAAATCCCATCTCTGAGAATCTTATTTTGTTTTCAATTCTGAAAATCGTCTCGTCTTGTATATACTGCAAATTGTGATCGCACGCATGGTAAATCAATATGTTTGGGTTGGTATTGCAATCGGCGTATTCATTGCAGGCCTGGGCATCGGTTCTGCGATAAATCAGTACTTCATCACTCCTAACATGATGGCGCAAAATATGCAACAAATGATGCAAAATCCATCACAAAGGCAACAAATGATGAATCAGTGGATGCAAGATCCACAGGTTATGACTGATTTGATGAATACAATGATGTCAAATCCACAAGTAATGCAACAAATGCATCAAATGATGATGGACAATCCAGAACACACCAAGCAAATGCATCAAATGATGATGGACAATCCAGAACACACCAAGCAAATGCATCAAATGATGATGGACAATCCAGAACACATGAAACAGATGATGAAAATGATGAAAAACATGACTGGTGTGATGGATCCAATGATGCATGGTAGCCAATAATAACGAAATCTCGCTTTTTTATTTTCAAACCTGATTTTTTCAAACCATTTTTAATCTTCCAACTTCAACTTGAAATGATGAAGTGGCACTTGGAGGATTTTGTTTACGGTTCCATAGATGGCTCTGTAACAACTTTTGCTATAGTTGCAGGAGCGATTGGTGCGTCATTATCGCCAATGGTTATACTTATTCTTGGGTTTGCCAATCTATTTGCAGATGGATTTTCAATGGCAATTGGAAATTATCAGGCGTCAAAAGCTAGAATAGAATTCATTCAGAAAGAAAGGAAAAGGGAAGAATGGGAAATTGATAACATGGCCGAATCTGAAAAACAGGAAATACGTGACATTTATGCGAAAAAAGGATTCACAAGTGATCTTTTGGATGAAATTGTCAGAGTCATCACTGCAAGAAAAAAAGTTTGGATAGACACGATGATGAAAGAAGAACTTGGTCTAATCGAAGATGGTAGAAAGCCAACTGATACCGCACTAAGTACCTTTTTTGGATTTAATATGATTGGACTAATTCCACTAATCCCGTTTATTTTTCTTTATACTACCGGCTTATCAGTTTCTGTTTCTGATAGCTTTTTGTATTCTGTTGTTTTTACATGCGGTGCATTTTTCCTAATTGGAATAATCAAAGGAAAAATTGTTAAAAGATCACTCTTCCGTTCTGGTCTGACTACCCTAATGGTTGGAGGAATTGCCGCAACTGTTGCCTATGCAGTTGGTTATTTGTTGAGTTATTTTATCAAATGATTAATAATTTGCCACTGCTTCTTCGCTGTCATCATCAAATATTTTGGAAAGTGCCCTGTAGTACATCTTTCTCATATCTTCTTTATTACAGACAGTAAACAGCTTGACAATGTCAGTTGCAGTGACAATTCCCAATAATTGATCTCCATCTATTACCGGAAGCTTGCGCACTTTTCTGGAATACATCAGGTCTGCAGCGACCCAAGCTTCGTCATCTGGGCCTATGTGGATAAGTGGAGATGACATCACCTGCCTCACTTTTGTCTGTATTGGGTATGCGTGAGCAGCAATCTTTATTGCGAAATCTCTATCTGTCATGATTCCAAGGGGAGTATTTTTTTCCATTATTAGAACAGCACCAACACCGGCCTTTTCCATCGTCTTTGCAGCTTCATTTACTGTAACTGAGGAATCTACTGAAATTATGGCCCTTGTCATTATGTCCTTTACAAGAATTATTTGAGGTGTCTGTGCCATTGATTGAATAATAAATATTTGATATATGAGTAATATGCGAATTATCAACGCTGAAAATCAATTTAGATAATCAATGCGTGTTTTTAATCTTGGACAAAATAACTAATCTTGATCTTGGTAAACTCTAAAATCAAAAGAATCCTAGTTGCGCTTGACGGTTCAAAAGGATCCTCTGGAGCATTGGATGAAGCAATTTATCTTGCTAGAGAGTGTCAGGCAACGCTTTTTGGCATATATGTAATTCCTCTGTTTTCGGTTAATTACAGAAAACCGTCATCTAGTTTAGCAAAGATGTTTTTGGAAAATGGGCATAAAGTTCTAGAAGAAGCAAAAATAAGATCTGCACGAAATGGAATCTTATTTTATGGAAAAATTGTAAATGGAAACGAGGGATACAAAATCATATCCTATGCAAAAGGAAACAAAATAGACATGATAGTGTTAGGATCACGGGGAAACAGTAATGTCAAAGAGCTCTTTCTTGGAAGTGTATCACATTACGTGGCTCACAAATCATCGATCCCGGTTCTTGTTGTAAAATAACAGATAATGATTCTCAAGCATGATATTCTTGTCTGCTGTATTTAATCCTCAAAAATTAATACCGTAATGTGCTCATAAAGAATCCTGGTTTACGCAGTACCCTGATAAAAAAAGCTATAACCATCACACCGCAAACCGGCATACTTGATGCAATCGAGGTAATCCAAAAGTACAGAATTGGAAGACTGGTGGTTATAGACAGGACAAGAAAGCCCATTGGAATTATAACTGAGAAAGATATGCTCAAAGCACTATATCCGCTAGATAGCAAGCCAATCGGTTCAATTCGAGTAGGGGATTTAATGTCAAAAAACCTGATCACTGTAACAAAAAAAGACTCTGTGTATCGATGTGCAAAAATAATGAAAGACAATAACATAAGCTCAGTAATCGTATTGCATGATGATGGCAATCTTGATGGGATTTTAACAAAGACTGATCTAGTTTTTAATTTTCTAAATCAAGAATCCACTCCACTTAAGATATCGAAAATTATGACAACAAAAGTTGTTACTGTTTCGCAAAAAGATTCTTTATTCTTAGTTGAAAGCATGTTGATAAACAACAAAATTTCAAGAGTCGTAGTTGTACAAAATCAAAAACCTATAGGAATTATTACCTATAGGGATTTTATTCCAGCAAGAATACCAAATAGACTTGGGACATATACGGATCCAAATGAGCTAAGGGATATGTGGTACAACCCACATCCAAATCAATTCAACATAAATCAACTAAGTTATGTCTTGACATTCAAAGCAGAGGATATCATGACCAAGAATCCAGTAACAATAGAGGACTCTGACGATGTTTCCATGGCTGCCCTTGTTATGTATAGGTACGGCATAAGTGGAATTCCTGTAGTGAAACAATCCAAACTGGTGGGAATCGTTACAAAATCTGATATTGTATTTGCGTTAGCAGAAGAAGCTTGACATTCCAGGAAGACTATCTCACAACTGCTAATCTAAAATGATACACGATAGACTACATGCGGGAAAACTTCTTGCGGAAAAACTATCTTCAATTATTAAGGGTAAAAACTGCCTCGTTCTTGCCATACCTCGAGGAGGTGTAATCGTAGGTGACGAAATTGCCAGAAGACTAAATCTTCC
This sequence comes from Candidatus Nitrosotenuis chungbukensis, assembly GCF_000685395.1. GTDB lineage: Archaea > Thermoproteota > Nitrososphaeria > Nitrososphaerales > Nitrosopumilaceae > Nitrosotenuis > Nitrosotenuis chungbukensis. The sequence continues at coordinate 69,721 of NZ_AVSQ01000012.1, forward strand.
ATTAGATGTCATAATTTCCAAAAAAATTACTCCCCCCGACTATCCTGAATATGCTGTAGGTGCAATAACCTATGACGGTGTTCTGTATTATGGACATGAATGGGAGAGATATGCGAATGATCCTCGATTTGAGGCTGAAATAAATAAAAAGAAAACAGAGGTCACAAGACAAATCGAAGCATATCGTGGAAACACCAATTATAATTTTGATGATAACACTATAATTTTAGTAGATGATGGAATAGCAACAGGGGCCACCGTCTGCGCCATACTGCAATGGCTGTTGCAAAAACAAGTCAAAGAAATAATCTTGGCAATTCCAGTAATCCCGTTTGTTACTCAAGAAATTATCAAACAATTTGGAATTCAAATAATTGCATTGGAAGCACCAATAGATTTTTCTTCAGTCGGTCAATTTTATAGGAAGTTTGATCAGATACCTGATCAAATAGTCAATAGTATATTAGAAAAATACAAATCAAAATAAATCCATGATTATCTTACAATCAAAACAGCACAGTCTGCTAACTCTGAAACCCTTCTACTGACACTGCCCAAGGTTTTAATCTTGCTTATTCCGTGCAGCCCCTGACTTCCAATTACTATTAGATCTATCAATTTCTGCTTGGCGGTCTTGAGTATTTCTTCGGCTATATTTCCATTAACTATTATTTTGTAGTAGGCTTTCACTCCTTTTGATTTACAATAGATCGAAGCTTGATAGTTCAATGTTCGCTCTACCTCCGCCTTTGCTGATTTGAGCAATTTAGCGTGTATCTCTTTTGCAGTTTTATTCTTGACAAGTCCCATCAGCGATCCTGGAGGGATCACACTACTGACAGTTATTACCGTACACAAATAGAGCACACTGTCTGTATTTTGAGCTATTTTTATTGCCTCATCTAGCGCTTTTTTTGCAAATTTTGAACCATCGAACGGAACAAGTATTCTTTCGTACAACATGGTTTATGCCTATTTAACTATCATCACAGGGATGCGCGACTTGTGAAGAACTGCGCTTGATACACTTCCTAGAAATAATTCCTTTACTCGTCCTTTTCCATGTGCACCAATTACTATCAAATCAAATTTTTTGGATTTTGAAATATTTATGATGTGTTCTACCGGACTTCCAAAAGTTATCGTGTACTTGAACACAATTCCTTTTTTTGCTGCACGAATTTTTGCATTTTCCATGAATTTTCCAGCTTCTTTTTTCTGATAAATTTCATACGGCACAACAGATGGCATAAAGCCAGTGGGGAGAAATGAGATCGCGTGAACTCCTAAAATGGTAGCATGGCAAGCACGAGCTATCTCAATTGCACTATCTAATGCAGCAAATGATGTCTTAGATCCGTCCATCGGAACAAGAATTTTTTTAATTTTATTTTGAATCATGATATAGAGTTTTTCTTATTTTAATTTAAACCTCTTGCTAAGATTATCACATCTAATAATTGAAAATTCTCATCTTTGAAAATCGTATTCTACCTTTAACTACGATTAATGTGTATGTTATCTTGCACAAGAGTGATTTTGTGCATATAGACGGGAATGCTGGGTGTGATAACCCAATGTAAGGTACTGCGGTATGTTATGTTGTAGCATTCTCGTCTTTTCCAATTTTCGAAATCTTCATTACTGTTAAATGCCCTATTCTGACATTCAAACTAGATGAAAGGTGATTTTTCAAAAATTCTTGTCTGCTGTGACGGATCAAAATATTCCGAAAATGCAATCAGAAAGGCATGTAGTCTGGCAAAAAAATACAATTCTGAACTAACGTTAATTCATGTGGTTGATAGGACACGAAAATCCGATGTTTTTGCTGGAAATGAATACGCCCAAATTCTAAGAAGATATGCAAAATCCACCCTTGAGAAAGCCAAAAAAATAGCAAACGAAGAAGGTTTTGAGCCAAAAATAATCACAAAGGAAGGGAATGTGGCAAACGAGATAATCAAGTTCTCAAAAGAGGCAAAAATAGACCTTCTAGTTGTTGGAAGTAAGGGGCTTGGAGCAGTATTGCAGTTTTTCCTTGGTAGTGTCTCATCAAAAATTGCAAATCATGCTTTATGCTCTGTCTTGATTGTGAAATGATAACTCAAACTTGATAATCATATCTTGCTTTATTAAAAATAAAGGCTGTATGATTTTGTGGTAGCAATTCCAATTAAAGTAAAACAGATGATTCAAAGACAACAAATAATCATTGTTGGCTCCGCAGATAGGTTGGGACTGCCAAATGTCTCTCCAAGAACTAGCTTTTACTTGGATCCAGATGGCTCAATTTATTGGCTAGAACTTTTCAAACACAAAACGTTTAGAAACTTTCAAAAGAATCCATGGTGCAGTGTGACTGTATTTGAGAAAAAAAAGTTAACCGGTTATCAGATAAAGGGAAAAATAAAAATCATATCTGATAAAACAACAAAACAAAAAGTCACAATCAGAGTTATAGATAAACTCACTAGGCTTCATAAACAAAGAATCCTAAAGCATGCAAATTACAAAACGATAAACGTCATCAAATTTACAGCACAGATCCTCTACTCATTAAACCCGAATAAAATTGCCAATTCTCCCTTGAAATTGGATGCAAATAATATATCTCTAAAAGCTGCAAATACGCAATGGTAAAAAATCAACATGAGCATGCATAATAGAGCATTGTGTATGTTTTGTGAGCATCCAAAATCAATTTATGCTGATAAAAAACAATGGTTCATACATCTTTCTACGCACAGAGAGGCCATTATTCGATACATCGTGGATCACTTTGAGAAATGCCCTCTTGGGGCATATCCAAAATCGATCAAAGATAAATCTGAATATGCCTCGCATATAAGATGGGCTCATACAAAAAGAGAGTTGTATCTCTGGGCGTATCACAATCTTGTAGAATCCCAGGTTGCGGTTTATCCGTGATTAGTGCAATCGCTTGTAAACTGTCTTAAATTCCTCTGCAATAGTATATGCCAAATTTTGCAAATGTGTTATTTCAATCATACTTGTTTTCCCCCTTGCAATCTGTCTTAGTAATGTCATGCACTGGTGTATCTTATTGTGGCTGTCATCAGTTGCATCATTTGGTCCGTCAACTATTGTCAGCATACGAAAACATACGTTAAACTCCAAACAAAATTGTAAAATTATGTGCTCCCAATCTTTTGCAGTTGTAGGGATCCCCATCCCATTAGCTAACGTCTTGAATTCATTTTGTCGTGTTTCCAGCAATAGATCAAGTGATTCTTTTGCCTTTTTTGCCTCAAACCCTTCGAGTTTTTCTAGTATTACCATATAGATGCAAAAAATAATTACGATATTTAATATTTAATGTAAAATTCAGCCTTGATTCTCAATAAATACGGTATTATCTCTGATAATCATGTTTTAACCTTTTAAACAACAGTGCAATTTGTTTTGTTATGTGTGCATCATTAGTTCGTGACATAATGAAAAAAAATGTCATATCAATTGACTCATCTATGACAGTTAATGATGCTGCAAAGATGATGGACGATGCATCAATTGGTGCAATAGTCGTGCTTGAAAATGGCATTGCTGTTGGCATAATAACTGAGCGTGATCTGGTAAGAAGAATAATTGCCAAAGAAAAGCCTCTATCAACAAATGTCAAAGTTGCAATGTCGTCCCCACTCATTGTAATCAACCCCGATGACACTGTGTGGGATCTTGCACAGTTGATGAAAACGCGCAGGATTCATAGAGTTCCAGCGGTCAAGGACAACCGGCTTGTTGGAATGGTAACTACATCTGATATTGTCAGATTATGCAGTATAGGCTCAGATGATGAGATGAGTAAAATTACGGAACAAATTCTTTTACGAATGAAGCCAAAAGAATGATGATTTATAATGCTCGAAAGAAAATAATCATAATTTTTTCATATTTGGGATTTTAATGATGCGTCATGCTCGAATCTATCCCATGGATAAATAATGTACTCATCACCGTTTGTCAATTCTGCGTAAACTAACTGTTTTGGATAATGTTCTTTTCTCCTTGCAAAAAGGGTTGCATAAACTAGGCTGTCTTGATTGTCTGCCTTTTCAATAACTCTTCTAAATGTTTCACCAGTGTCGTAAATATCGTCTACAAACAAGGAGTCCACAGATATCGTCTCCTCATCCACTAAAATTTGTTTTATCCCTAATCTGTCTGCTACTAGGCGTGCGGGCACCAAACCTCCTCTACTTACAGTTGAAATGCTGTTAAATGAAATTCCTTTATCTAAGATCTTCTTGACTAGTGTAGCAGTACATGCCTCAATATCTTCCCAGCTTTTGCTATCGTATGTTGTTTTCTTTTCCATAACACTATGACCAACCACTACATTATGGATTTAACGGTAATCATTATAACTGAAACCCAAATGTGATAATTCTGTATTTATTTATCTAGTCCAACAGCTGAGTCCCAATATTGCATAATGTTGACAATATTCTAGTCCCGTTGGATGGTTCGGAAAATTCTCTTAGGGCACTGGACCTTGCAGTTTTTCTTGCAAAACGATGTAATGCAAAAATAATTTGCCTCTACTCAATTGTAATTATTCCAATAACCGAAGCTCAAATGGCTGCGCCAATTCAATTTCAAATAGAAGAGGAAAAATACGCAAGAAAGATTCTAGAAAAAGCAAAGAATCTTGTCAAACAAAACAGTATTGAATTTTCTCAAGTAATCAATTTTGGAAATGCAGGATATAATATAGTCAAATATGTCAAAAACAAGGCCAACAAAGTTGACTTGATTGTTATAGGCTCGCGAGGAAGGGGAACGATAAAAGAAATCTTTCTTGGTAGCACGTCAAACTATGTCCTACACAAGTCTCCCGTACCTGTTACCGTAGTAAAATAACTGCATCGGAAAAATCAAGATTGACTGTAAAAACACAATTAATTTAAGACATTCCGTGGTAGGTCAAATATGCGACTACAAAACAAGGTTGCGATAATAACTGGAGCATCAAGCGATATTGGGACAGACATGTCCAAAAGATTCGTGGATGAGGGTGCTACAGTAATAATGCTTGGCAGAAACATCAAATCCCTTGAAAAAGCACATTCCACAATAAAAAACCAAAACTCAGCAGTTTCAATATCTTGTGATATCACTGATGAATCTCAAGTGTTAAGTGTAGTGGAACAAATTGTAGACAAGTACGGCAAAATCGATATTCTTGTAAATAACGCTGCAAAAATTAACGATGCAATTCACTTTCATGAAATGAAAGACTCAGATGTTGTGGACTTGGTTAACACAAATATTTTGGGCACATTCAAAATAACAAAAGCAGTAATTACAAAAATGCTTGATGCCAAAGAAGGTTGTATCATAAACATTGGATCGATATCAAGCGAGCGTGCAATTCCAAAGGTTCACCTTGCAGTTTATTCTGCGACAAAGGCGGCACTTAGCATGTTTACAAAATCAATTGCAGTTGAATATGCAAGAAGAAACATCAGATGCAACTGCCTAAATCTTGGAATAATTAATGCTGGAATGATAAAACCATACCTTGAAGATCCTCAGGCAAGAAAAGTTTTGGAGGAAAGACAGCCGCTCAACAGAATTGGTGAGCCAAGTGACGTGTCAAGTGCAACAATATTTTTGGCGTCAGATGAGGCCAAGTGGATAACCGGAACTGTCCTAAACATTGATGGCGGTAAATCCGCATCGGAAGGATAGGCTAACAATAACCGTTTTTCATTTTCAATAAATACGCCTATGCCATACATCACAAGGTAATTTGTTGCCTAGATTACGAGCATGACAACAATACGGTGAAAGAAAACTTCTTCTAATAAAAAACCGTTATTTAGAAAACGAATTCAAATTTCCTTTCTTTGTAATTTTTATCTAATTTTCCAATAATTGGAATCTTATTTCCACAAAACTTGCATTTGTTGTCGTCATCTAGATCCCATTTTAGAATTTCAAAGTTGTATCTTCTGATAACAACTTTGTTACATTCAGAACAATAGGTGTGTTCGTATTTGTGACCTGGGACATTTCCAACGTATACGTATTTGAGACCCTCCTTTCTTGCCACATCATAATGATTCTCAAGCGTTTTAATCGGCGTTGGCTCAAATTCCATCATCTTGTATGATGGATGAAACTGCAAAAAATGGATTGGCATTTCGGGACCACAGGTATCATACACAAACTTACAAAGTTTTTTTGCATGCTCCAAATCGTCTCCGACTCCCGGCACAACTAAATCGGTAATCTCTACGTGTATGTCAGTCAAACTCTGCAGTTGCATTACCGTATCAAACACTGGCTGAGAACTTGGAATTCCTACGTATTTTCTCACAAAATTTTGTTCACCGCTTCCCTTAAAATCAATAGTTATGCAGTCAAGAAACTCTTTCATCATTCCAATTGCTTCCGGGGTAGAATATCCATTTGAAACAAAAATGTTGAAGAGTCCTCTTTCCTTTGCCAATATTCCACAGTCTCTTGCAAATTCGATGAAAATGCTTGGCTCATTATAGGTGTAGGCCATACCATGACATCCGTAATTTAGCGCCATGTTGACAAGGTCTTCAGGCGTATGATCAACACCTTCTATCTTTCTTCGTTGACTGAGATCAAAGTTAATACAGTATTTACAAAGCCAATTGCAACCAGTCGTTCCTATTGAGAAAATATTTGTTCCAGGTCTGTAATGAGTTACTGGCTTTTTCTCAATTGGATCTATGTGCGCCGCAGCAACCTTGCCATGCACATATAAGACAAGTTTTCCATCCTTATTACCCCTAATCCCACACAAACCTATCTGACCCTCACCAATTTCGCAATATCTCGCACACGCCAAACATCTCACCTTGTGATTTGGGAGTCTTTCATAAAGGATGGCTTCTTTTTGCATTGGAATATTTTGTTTTTTGTATGATATTAATTCGGAAAGCAATTATCAACTTTGAAAATTATGTTCTGGGCTAATCTATGACAAAATAATTTATTTTTTAAATGTCTGATAAAATTTTTGTTGAAACTGTACGTGCGACTCCGACTTTTAAAAAAAGATTTGAGTTTGTAGAAAGAAAGGGGTTGGGACATCCAGATACAATTTGTGATCTGGTGATGAACAAAGTTTCAATTGAATTATCAAAATTATACCTAAAAGAAACAGGCATAATACAGCACCACAACATGGACAAAACAATGCTTGTTGCAGGCCAAACTGAAAACAAGTTTGGTGGTGGAAAAATCCTAAAACCAATGAAGCTTGTCATGGGTGATCGAGCAACAACTAGTATTGATGGCCGTCAATTACCAATTGGAGATTTTGCAATCACTACCGCAAAGTCTTGGTTTGAGAAGAATCTTCGTTATGTAAAAGACGAGCATATTGAATACCAGCTGGAATTAGGCAAATCATCAGGACAACTGCGCTCTATTTTCAAAAGCCCAAAATCATTTGCGTCCAACGACACTTCAGTACTGGTGGGATACGCGCCATATACAGAAACAGAATCCGTAGTTCTTGGCATGGAACAATACATAAACTCAAAAAAATTTAAAGCAGAATTCCCCGCCTCCGGTGAAGATGTAAAGGTAATGGGATTCAGAAACGGAGACTGTCTTGATCTTACAGTTGCAATCGCCTTTGTCGATTCATTTGTGGATTCACAAAACGATTATTTTAAGAAAAAACGCCAAATGCTTGATGCAATAACTGAATTTGGAAAGAAGAAAACCCCACTCAAAGTTCACGCTGCAATTAACTGTCTTGATGATGAAAGAAAAGGAATTGATGGAGTGTATCTGACCGTTCTTGGAACATCAGCTGACAATGCAGATTCTGGCGAGGTTGGGAGGGGAAACAAAGCAAATCGTGTTATTTCCCCAAGTAGACCTGCTGGGGCAGAAGCAATCGCTGGGAAAAACCCTGTAAGTCACATTGGAAAAATCTACAATGCAATGTCATTCAAAATTGCAGACGAAGTACACAAAAACGTTCTGGGGTTTGATGAGGTCTTTGTTTGGATGTATAATGTAATTGGAATGCCCGTAAATGATCCAAAGGCCGTTGTCGTTCAGCCCATCACAAAAAATAATTCAGAAATCACTACGTCACAGACAAATCAGATAAACGAAATAGTTAGCAGCAATCTTGAAAAAATGGACGAGTTTTGCAAGAAATTATTGTCAGAACAAATAGAAATCGCATAAATTCATCCTTTTATGACGCCTAATGGAACTAGTCTTGCTACTTTGGTTGCAATCCCTAGATCATGTGAAATCGTCGCAACAGTGTCAACATCTTTGTAAACTTCGGGGGTTTCTTCTACCACATCATATCTTGTCATTGATTTTATGAAAATTCCTTTTTTTTGCAACTGCTCTATTACCTGTTTGTAGTTGTAATTTTTGTGAGCCGCAGTTCTTGACATAAGCCGTCCTGCGCCATGCACTGTTGAACCAAAGGTAAGATCAAGAGAATTTGGCTTTCCTACTAGTATCCAACTTGCAGACCCCATGGAACCTGGAATAAATGTCGGTTGGCCGATCTCTCTGTATTTTTGAGGAATTTCAACCCTGCCTGCTGGAAATGCTCGCGTCGCTCCTTTTCTGTGAACAATCACTGATTTTTCTTCTCCATCTACAACGTGTTTTTCTACTTTGGCGCTGTTATGAGCAATGTCGTATACCAGTTTCATGTCAAGATCCGACTCTGACCGGTTAAAGACCCGCTCAAATGATTTTCTTGTCCAATGAGTAATTGTCTGCCTGTTACTCCATGCGTAATTAAAGGCACAATTCATTGCCTTTTTGTAAGACTCACCTTCTTCAGAAATATTGGGAACGCAGGCAAGCTGCCTGTCGGGCAACTTTATTCCATATTTTTTATAGCTGTGCTCACACACCTTCAAATAATCTGTGCATATTTGATGCCCAAGGCCTCGTGAGCCACAGTGAATTAGAATTGTTATGTCCCCTTCGTTTATTATTCCCATTACTTCTGCAGCTTCTTTATCAAATATTTTGTCCACTTTTTGCACTTCAAGAAAATGGTTCCCAGATCCCAGGCTCCCAAGCTGCGGTGCCCCCCTTCTGTGCGCCTCTTCTGAGACCTTGCTAGGATCTGCCCCAATTATGCATCCTCCCTCCTCACACAGTTCGGCATCTTCTTTGGTTGCATAGCCATGATCAATTAACCATCCAATGCCTCGTACCAGAACTTCATCAAGCTCTGATCTGCTCAAATGAATGCATCCCTCACGTTTACTCATTCCAACCGGAATTGACTCGAAAAGATCAGTTATCAGTTCCTGTAGCTTTGGCCTTACATCGCTTTCAGTTAGATTGGTCCTGATCAACCGTACCCCACAGTTGATATCATACCCAACGCTTCCAGGACTGATCACTCCCTTTACTGCATCCATTATTGCTACTCCGCCCACTGGGAAGCCGTATCCCTGATGACCGTCTGGTAACACTATGACATTTTTCTGGACTCCGGGCAGTGTAGATACGTTGATTGCCTGCTCAATTGTCCTGTCTGACATCATCTTCCCAAACAGATCCTCATTTGCAAATATTCTAACAGGAACCCTCATCCCAATAGAAGAATCCACTTCAATTCTGTATTCCAGATTCCCTATCTTAGTAACTTCCATATTTTAAAAACAAAACCTTGAATCAAATCATAATGTGTGAATGATCTCGCTGAGGGGTCTTCTTGGCGTAATTTGTGGCTTTTCAGCAGGTATTCCAACAACTAGCATGGCGATTGCCCTTAAGCCCGAAGATAAATTTAGAATTCTAGCAACTTCTTCCTCAATAAAAGAGCCAACCCAGATGGAGGACAATCCCAAAGAATGAGCAGCAAGCTGCGCGTACGTGCAGGCGATTGTGGCATCTTGGATGCAATAAAGTTCTTCTCCTCTTTTCCCATATTCGCCTGCAGAAGTAACTGGATCCGCACAAAAGACAAAAACCACTGATGCGTTTTCTATAAAATTTTGTTCATGTGCAGCAACAGCTAGTCTCCTTCTGTCTTCTTTTTTGGTTATGACAAAAATCTGATATGATTGTAGATTTCCAGCAGAAGATGCCCTTGTTGCAGCGGTAAGAATTTTTTCAACTACGTCATCTGATATTTTCTGCTCCTTAAATGCACGTACTGAATGCCGCAAAGAAATTAAATCAAAAAAAGACATAAGTGGCATAAGAAAGCACAGCCAATTTAACTGGCTTATGATTATCATTACTGAAAATAAGCAAGTAACTTTTCAAATCTTGTCAAGCAGTCATGGTATTGACAAATTTTACGGTCATTGGAGGGCCTGCATCACAATCTCTTGCAAAAAGCTTGGCAAGAAAATTAGATGCAAAATACATCAGAACTGATGTACGAATATTTCCAGATGGGGAAAGTAAAGTTACTATTGATGGTAAACCGGTAGGCAAGACAATAGTTGTACAATCCGCGTATCCTCCAATCGATTCCAATTTCATTCAAGTATTATCGCTGATCTCAAAAGCAAAAGAAACATCGTCACAAGTTTTTGCAGTAATTCCGTATCTGTGCTATATGCGGCAAGACAAAGAGTTTCTTCCAGGGGAAATTATTACGAGTGCCGTAATCGCAAAGATGCTCAAGGCTGTAGGTGCAGACAAAATAGTGACTGTAGATATACATAGTGAATTGGCAATCAAATACTTTGATGTACCAGTAAGAAACGTTAGTGCCGTACCCAAACTAGCCTTGTTTTTCAAAAAAATGAAACTTAAAGACCCCCTCATAGTTGCCCCTGATCTTTTTTGGGCGCCTCAAGCCAAACAATTTGCAAAAATTCTAGATGCTGAATCTATTGCTATAAACAAACAGAGAAGTAGGAAAACTGGAAAACTGGAAATCAAACAATCTCAAAAAAGAAATTTTGAAGGTAGAGACATAATTTTAGTTGACGACATGATAAGCACTGGGGGAAGCATTGTAAAAGCAACGGAATATCTTAAACAACAAAATTGTGGACGCATCTATGCTGCATGTACACATGCATTGTTGGTTGGTGATGCAGAAAAAAAGATCAGAGATGCGGGCATCTTAAAAATAATCAGCGCAAACACCATTCCGGGAACAACCAACGCAGTCGATGTCTCAGACATATTGGCAAAATCCCTATGATCAAAAAACTCTATCTTTCCAAGACAAAGCTCCGCTTTAATGTAGGCGTATCTTTTATCATCCTAATCACCATGTCCGCTCTTTTTCCAACTCCTATTGGATCCATCTCTTTTAACAGATCTTGTGTCCTGCTCAGCTTGCGAGATTTTTCAGCATAAACCGTAAATAAAATATCATCCCTTGATACGGGATCGCCAATTTTTTTATTAAAAATTATCCCTGCCCCCCTGTCTTTTGGTGCGCCAGCACTTCTTGCTATTTCAACAATTGTGCTATTGCTAATCCATAACACCTGTCCTTCGTTTTTTGCCTTAACTTTGAGTGTCTCACTGCCAATTGAAATGTCACTAGGTCTTATCGAAGAGTTGCCTCCCTGCGCACTAATTATTTCTCTGAGCTTTGCCTCCGCCTTTCCTGTCCTTATGATGTCCTTTGCCAAGGCATATCCGTTCTTTTTTCCAGTAATCTCAAAGATGGCACCGGCAATACTGCATGCCTTGTCTATCAAATCTGGAACATTGGATTCATTCATCAAGACCTCTAGTGCCTCTCTTGCTTCGAGTGCAGGGCCAACCGTGTATCCAACAGGCTGTTCTCCATATGTAACAACACAATGCGTATGTATGTTCAACCTCTTTCCAATCTCAATTAGATCCTTTGCAAGACTGTCTGCCTCGCTTATTGTTTTTACCTTGGAACCTCTTCCCGTAGGTATGTCGATTACAAGGTGGGTTGCGCCAACTGCCTTTTTTTTACTCATTATGGACGGCAGCAACAATGGATCAATATACAGAGGATACTCTGTTTTGACAAAAATGTCGTCTGCTGGCGCTAGATCCAGTGCGCCTCCCCATATCACACAACCATTACACTTTCTAACCATCTTCTTCATTTTGTCATACGTCATGCTTACTGGCATCAGAACTTCCGCCCTGTCAGCTGTTCCAGCAGCAGACGTTATTGCCCTCGATGAAGTTTTTGGAATCACCAGACCTGCAGCTGCAACAATCGGCACAACCAAAAGTGTTGTTTTGTCTCCTGGCACGCCTCCAATACTGTGCTTATCTACGATAATCTTATTTCCAAGTTTCAGTTGTTTTCCAGTTTCTACCATTGCCAGAGAGAGACTTGTGGCTTCGTCAAGATCTATCCCATGAATATGTAACGCAGTAACAAATGATGCAATTTCACTCTCATTTAGGTTTCCAGTAACAACCCCTCTGACAATTTCAAAAATTTCATTACGCAAAAGTTTCTTCCCGTCTAACTTGGCTCGAATAAACTGTAATGATTTTGGAAATGCAGAAATTTCAACATCAATTGTGCTTGGGACAGATCCAAGCAGTAATCTCACTTCTTCAGTTATACCGATATGGCCTTTTTTGACGGATTTTGTGGCTACGTTTACTATGGCAGTAATTCCCTTTTTTACCTTTAATATCACTCTGCCAGAAGCGGTAACGCCAATCTCGTCAGCGTCTGCCTTGTTTAAAAAAACTACCGGCTTCCCTCCTGATTCAATGCCTAAAATGTTAATTTTTAATTGCAATGACATGTTGAGTAAGTGATGGCATTTTACATATTCAGTAATTATCAAAAGTGATTTTTGCCAAGTTGTATTTAATGATCTTTTATAAACTCTAAACTGTGCAAAAACAGACCAAAATTCTTGTCCCACTGGATGGCTCAAAGAATTCACTTAGAGCACTGGATACGGCAATTTTGCTTTTTAAGAATCAGGATGCAATCATCACTGGTTTCCACGTGATTCGTTTTCCAGTAATGTTTAGCAAAGAAATACGAAAGCAGTACGTAACAAACGCACAGAATATCATGAAAGTAGCTCTAAAACACGCAAAGCAACACGGTATCAGATTTGTAGATAAAATTCAGTATGATGGGTACATAGGAAGTACAATTGTAAAATTTGCACAAGATCACAAGTTTAATCTGATAATAATAGGATCAAGAGGTCCGGATCCAATCGCAGAAATGTTTCTTGGCAGTGTTGCAAACTATGTGATCAACAAAGCAAAGATGCCAGTCTTGTTGGTAAAATAATTGATGTTTTCAGTGTTGAAAATCATAAAATGCCGTTTTATCCTGATGTCTTCTGTTTATGATTATGAAAATTGATGAAAAGCCGGATGAAGACTATGAGGAAGTCAAAATAGAACAGCTTGGTCTGTTGGATTCGATGACTGGCATAGTGATTCTGCAATCATCTACCGGAAAACAGTTTCACATAACTGCATTTTCTGCAGAGATTGCGGGATTTATTGCAAGTTTCATGGAAGGGAAGCGTGAGATCCCTCCAACGATTTATGGCATGTTTGAGCAAATGTGCGAAGAAAATGGACTGTTTTTGGTTAGAGTAAAAATCTATGAGAGCGGTGGTATATTTCGCGCAAACCTCTACTTTACAGGCAAAAAGGAAGTGATCCTGCGTAACTATAGATCTTCTGACGCAATTGCACTTGCAACATTTTATAATGTTCCAATTTTGGTTAGAAAAAACCTCTTAAAAGAGCAAGAGGCAAAAAATCCCAAAGACGACTCACTACCAGTAAAATAATCTCATTACCGATTTGTATCAATTATGGCCAAAAATAAAAAGAGCTATTTCTTTAGCTCAAGAGCAAGCTGATTTCGCAGCATCTCTGCGTGTTTTTCCTCATCAGTTATAATGGCTTTCCAAACTCTTTCGGAACCCTCACTATCGCACTTGTTTGCGTCTTCAAGGTAGCCTTTTGCATGTGATAAGAATTGAAGTTTTTTTGCAAGCTGTTTTGTCATGTTATAACAATTGTCGTCTAAACAAGGTTTTGTCATGACTATTTTTCTCATACGATGAATTTAATCCCAATTACGATTATCATGAATGATAATCCACTTGAAATTTCTTGATCTATAGTTCATTAAATTACGCGCCTTTGATTTTGAAATTTTAGAATATGTTCAAACAAATGGGCCCAAATGAGATCAAATCAGCTATAAACTGAAAACAAAGGAAGTTTTGAGGATTCGCTTGGTTTTATTGAATAAATTTCTTTTACTATTAACGCCCAAACTGAGACTGGCCCAGAATCAAATTTTAGCTCTTTTAGTTTTTTTGTGCATTCTGAAATTAATTCTGGATCTGTTATTTCCTCTGCATCTCCCTTCAATTGAAATCCTCCCCTGTTTACTCTGTCAACAACTGCAACTGTAACTTTTGGCCATCGCCTAATATTCGTAAATGTTTTGTTCCTATATGCATCAGCAAACACAATTTTTTCGCCAAGTACTGCCATGACATATCTTGGTGAAATATTTGGCACTCCTAGTGCATCTATGGTTGCTACTACCACCACATTACCCTCTTTTGCAATGAGGTGGACTATCTCATCGTCAATTTGATTCAAAAACACCACGCCATGAAATTCTCATTTTTTCACCTTACTAATAACACTGGGCATTGAGCCAGCTCAGAAACCTTTCTACTAACACTTCCAAGTGTCAATATTTTGCGAATTCCAGAAAGTCCCTGGCTACCCATCACTATCAAATCTATCTCCATTTTTTTTGCAAACCTGAGTATCACATCTGCTGCTGAACCTGTGATTATTTTGTAATCTGCATCTACCCCATTTTCCTTACATAGTAATATTTCATTACGAAGTATCAGGTCGCTTTTAGAAACCGCATTTTTTAAAACCCGTTCCAATTTTTTCATATCAATAACAGTATCTGGGCTGTCGTAAACTGGAGGCACTGCCGTTAAAGCATCTATTACATGAAGCAAGTGTATGTTGGAGCCAAATTTTTTTGCAATTTCAATTGCTTCCTCAAGAGATTTTTTGTAATATTTTGAACCGTCATAAGGCACAAGAATCTGTTCATACTTCTTACCCATAGGATGGGTTGGCTGCTTTTGTATAATACCTTATAGAGAAATATCACACCTGATAATATCGTGTTTGGTTTGGATTTGATAAAAAAATAAACCTAGATGATGTTTCTTCCGCTTTCTTTTGTTGCGATGTCAAATGCCTCTTCCACGTTAGTTATGAAGATCTTTCCGTCTCCCCTGTTGCCAGTATGTGCCGCATCAATAATTGCTGAAACAACATCTCCGACTTTGGAGTCATCTACTATTGTTATTATGGTGTTTAGCGTATTGTATTCCGCTTCGTACTTGGCAGTTCCTCTGGATCCTTGCATCACTGGCCTTTGACCAGATCCAACTCCGCGTGATTGGATAATTGTAGTTCCTCCGACACCTGCAGCCTTTAACGAATCTACGACGCTGGTGAGCTTATCTGCTTGTATGATTGCCTCTACTCTCTTCATGCATGATTCTATCTGATTCTAACTTAAACATTAATCGACGATTATCAGATAAGGGTTTGACGTTTTGAACGACTATCTGTTTTTTGCAAATGCTCCTTGGTGATCGGTAAGGCAACATTTACATTCTTTTTTATAACATTCCTGTATTGATTCGTGGCCACACGATCCGCAATCACAAGTTCTGTCTTCTCTCATCGTTCTACAATAAATCATCTTTCTAATAAAATGAATCATGATTACTAGTACTGATTATAGTCTGGTTAGCAGTTTACGCAAACACGTTAGATAAATTCAGAGTCTGTACTAAAAATCTGGCCCTAGTTCTAATAGTGACCATGCTTATTCCAGATGCAGCAGCTATCTTCCTTTGACTTTTATCCTCATTATTCATCATACATGACAAGTAAAGAGAACTTGCTGCCATCGCGACAGGATTTTTTCCTTCAGTGGCACCTTTTTCTTTAGCATCAGATAATATGTTCAAAGCGCCCCGTTGTGTTTTTTCACTTATTTGGGCGATACTAGCTATTCTAGTAACAAATTCAGACGAGTCATAGGCTTCTAATTTCAAATCCAGGTTTTTAACCAAGACCCTGACATGCCTTGATAAATCCTTGACGCTAATATTGGACGCATCTGCAATGTCTGCCAAAGTTCTTGGAATTCCTGCCTCCTTACATGATATGTATAATGATGCAGAAATAACGCCTGCAATATTGCGACCCCTAGTGAGTTTTTTAGATAATGCTTTTCTATACAGGTGAGCGGTATTTTCTACCACCGTATCTGGCACTGCAAGCTTCTCTTTTATTGAATTGAGCAAAATAAAGGCAGATCTCAGGCTTTTGTCAATTGAATGTGATCTACTTCGAGAATCCCAGATTCGCAGCCTGTAAAATGTATTTTTCATGTCTGCCGACAAGGACTTGCCTGTGGCGTCATTATTTTTGGCCCCAATAATCGTGGATAATCCCATATCTGCCATTGTGAGCGAAACCCTTCCACTGGATCTTCCACTTCCAACATGTTGCTCAGAATTGTAATGCTCTGGAACCATGGTCTCAATTTTTTCAATCAAAACTGAACCGCAACCGGTACAACAAACCTCACCCGTATCAACGTCTGTTATGTTAGGAGCACTTGAACAACTTTCTTCAACACATTTCATATTTTACCGTAGTACCTTTAATCAGTATAATGTGCTCATAAACAGCATATAATGTGATCTTTCTTGGCAGATTATGTATGAATAAACTCTGAACTTGTCGCTTTATGCCAGTTATGTCAGATTATTGCGTTGAGAATCTCAGGTCGTGCTGCAACATGTAGAGCGTCATGTTGGAATCATGTACAGTATTTAGTATAATTTGAAAAAACAATGAAAAAGAATGACCTTCTCGTGATTTTTTTAATTTGAGATTATTCTTCTGCAATGGCCTTTACGATGTCTGATTTTGTAATGATTCCAACCAAAATAGACTTTCTGACAACCGGCAATCCACTTATCCCGTTTCTGATCATAAGAAGAACTACTGTGGACACATCCTCGTTTGCGCCAACCGTAATTGGGTTTGGTGTCATGATGTCTTCTGCCCTAAATGATAAAATGTATGAAAGCTGATTCATCTTAAATTCGTCTGGACTTGGGTTTAGCCTAAAATCTTCAACCTCTTTCGGATCTGCAAACTGTCTTATCCATCTTGGCATTTTTGCTGGAATAAAATCCCGATTCGTGATAATCCCGACCGGTTTTTTGTTTCTCTCTACCACTATTCTTGATATTCTGTATTTCACAAGAAGACTTTCAACCAGGAGAAGAGAGTCTGCAGGCATGACAGTGACTACCTTTGGAGTCATTATCTGGGAAACCTTGAGCGGTCCAACGGATTGAGTTAGAAACACGGACGCAATGTCTGTTTTTGTAACTATCCCTGCCAAGGTACCATTGTTTTCTAGTACTAAAATCGAACTAATCTTGTTATTTTGCATCAATTTTGCGCAGCGATAAATTGTATCGCCCCTTGTTACGGTAATCAAATTTTTTGACATAAAGTCCTTGACTAGGATCTTTTCAATCGCCTTTCCTCCAAGCTTGTAGATCACTCTGACAAAGTCTTTCTCTGTGATAATCCCGACCGGTTTTTTGTTACTATCAAGAACCGGGAGTCTTCCAACTTTGTGTCTTAATAGGAAATCCCTTGCCTCAAGCAAGCTTGTATTGTGCGGTATTGTAACGGAATTTCTGATCACCTGATCAAGATTTGGGTTTTTTAACTTCATGATTATCACTTACCTATGATTGTTAAATATGTCAACAAGAATATCATATTTGAATATCATATTTGAATATCTACCTTAAGTTATATTACTGATTTAATTTGGTCTAGTTTAGATATACAATATGAGTCTAGATGTAATCCATGAACACATGAGTGCTGTTGTTAATACAAAAGTTCGCTCACTAATCAGTAAAGCCACGCTAATTGAACCGTCCTTTACCATGTCTCAAGTAATGAACAAGATCATAAATGGTGAGACTTTTGACGTTTTCTGTCAAGAAAAAAATCACACCCTTACGATAAATGTGAGAGATCTAATTCAGCACAAGTATTCTGTGCCAATGAATGTGGGACCATTACTGCACTCTGTTCCTAGCCTTTCAGAAAATGACACAGTGGGAAAAGCAGCTGATATAATAACTCATAATGGAACTCGAGCTGTACCTGTAGTCAAAGACCACGAAATAATCGGCGTGGTGGAAGCAAAAAACATACTCAAACTAATTTCAAATCAAGACAACAAATGGATAAAGGCAAACCAAATCTTTACGCCCGAACCAATAGTGATAGATACCGAAACCCCGCTAAGTACAGCAAGAAGAATGATGGTCGATAAAAAATTCGATCACCTGCCGGTCATAAAAAAAGACAAGGTATCTCACGTCCTTACATCAAATCATCTTTTGAGCGTAATCATACCTCCTGAACGCGTTGGCAAAAGAGACATTGGTTCAAAAATGACAAGAACTTTGGAATCTGGAGTGGGTAACCTTGGCACTAATCGTATGGCAACCTGCGTCCCACTAGACAACCTAAATGTCGTAGTGGATTCAATGCTTCACGCTGATACCACATTCTGTCTTGTGTCCCTATGGGATCAGCTTCAGGGAATTATCACGTATCGCGATGTTCTTAATCTGCTTAGTACAAAACTAAAAAGCACAGTCCCGCTTTTCATCGTCGGCATGCCGCTGGACGATAATGCTGATATCATAAAACAAAAATTCACAAAAGCGCTTGATCGACTGCAAAAAGTATATCCTGACATACAGGAAGCCAGAGTTTACATAAAAAAACTTCATGGCGTACACAATCGATTTAACTATGAGGTGTCTACTACGATACTGACCCCACATAAGAGACATATCTTTACAAGAACTGGATTTGAACTGAGCAAAGTGACTGATGAAGTGGCGCAACTGATACTCAAAACACTTGCAAACCGCACAAAAAACCGCTACAAATTCAGCATTAGAAAAATGGAAAGATAGTTCTAATTATCACCATTGAAAAAAGTAAACTTGCTTTTATGTAATTAAAAGCACTTCATATCACTTGGGAACAAAAACCGTAGCAAAAAAATCATCTAATAATGCAACCCTCGTACTTGGTTTTCCGGGAAATGGGTTAATTGGAACTTTTACCTTATCCTATATGATACAACATCTGAAAATGGAAATCGTTGGAGAGATTAATCATCCTGATCTGCCTCCTACCGTGTTTGTAGAAAATGGCGAGGTAATTGGGCCAATTAGGATACACAAAAAGGATAACCTGTATGCTATAATCTCAGAAATCCCGATTTATTCTGAAATTTCTTACGATTTCACAGAAGCAATACTTGCCTTTTGTACCAAGAACAAAATAAACAAAGTCATTGTCCCAAGCGGAGTAGACTCCCAGTACACAGATAAAAAAGACATCAAAACCTATGGCCTTGCAACCGATCCGTCGCTTGAGAAATTCATGTATGAAAATGATATTCCGAAATTCATCACGGGAACGATAATTGGAACAGATGCAGCTGTTATCACCTCATTTAGAAATAAACACATGCCGCTTCTTGTCCTGTATACTTCATGTCATCCATTCTTTCCTGACCCACAGGCATCAATTCATGCGGTAACCACGCTGGCAAAAATATTAAAAATACAGGTGGATACAAGTGAAATCCAAAAACGAGTTGACTATCTTAGAATACAGCACCGAAATCTAATGCAAGAAACGCTTGATACGTTATACCAACAGGAGCAACAACTACCAACAAAAGCTCCTCCGATCTATCGGTGATAAAATGATAAGAGACTGGTTTAATGTTGATAATTTTGGCTTTCCAATCTTACAGCTTGGTGATGATTTGGAGCAAAAAATCCTACGCCCGTTATCCTGCATAAAGGAATACGAATCAAAATGGGTTTTGGAATTTGATCTCCCGCTTGTTGAAAAAAAAGACGTTAACGTCTACATCAATGATGACGAGATGATTGTAGTTGAAGCAAAACTACGTGAGGTGTATCATGATTCCAAGTTTACAAGGCACCAGTACGAGCATTTCAAAAAAAGCGTATCCGTTCCCAAAAATGTCGACATTAAAAAAATCTCAGCGCGATTTACAAACGGCAGACTTGTAATCACAATTCCCAAAATATTTCAGGGGACAAAAATAAACATCGAAGATTAGGATTATTCTGAGAAAAGTTCTGATATCTTTTCCCTATACTGGCTTGCCATCTTGCCGAATTCTATAAGATCTTCCTCAGTTGGGGACTTTATGCGCATTGCATATTGGCCAAGAAAGACAGGAAACGCGTTTCCTACAACCAAATTGAAACATGCGTCTGCAAGATTCATTCCTGGAAATGCCGTTTTTATGAATGGGACGTAGGATTTTGTCTGTGCTAAAAGCAAATCTAGATGTCTGTTCATATATTCTTGAATCTCTTTTTGTATTGCCATTTGCTACTGGAATGTGTTATTTGGTTTTATAAAATATGCAAGTAAATTACCAGATCTGATATCTGTCTTTGAAAACCAACCTTGAGAATCTTGGTTAACTAATTAAGTAAATAAAAGCAAATATCCCTCAATGATTAAACCTGACGATAAGAAAAAAACCGAACTTGTGCCTTTTTGGCCCAGCTGGTCGAACATGGACAGAGCATTTGATAACTTTAGAAGAGATCTAGAAAAGTCATTCGCTTCATTCCCCGCAATACCTGCATTGTTCCCAAGCCTCAAATCAATGTCATGCGACGTTATAGATGAGGGAGATCAATATCTGATAAAGTTGGAAATGCCTGGAGTGAAAAAGGACGAAATCAATCTGAACGTATCTGACAATTCCATAGAAATATCTGCACAGCACAAAGAAGAGGAGGAAGAAAAGAAAAAAAATTACCTTAGAAAGGAAAGGAGCGAGGTATCGTACTATAGGACTCTTCCTCTGCCAGAAAAAGTTCTATCAGACAAAACACAGGCAAAGCTGACCGATGGCATTCTAAATGTTACAATACCAAAGGCAGTACCTACACCAAAACCAAAAAAGAACTCGATACAAGTCCAATAATTCTTTATTTTTTAATAATCGTGTTCGCTAAAATCAGAGCCAAGCTCGATTGTTGCAATGACTGTCTTTTCGCTTGTCTGACATTTCATATTCTTGTTTGGCAAAAATTCATGAAATATCTCTTTGAGTAGCTGTTCTGCAAACAATGACCATTTCATGCCGAGCTCATGCTGTATGACAAAATGATGCAACGCACCCTCAATCCTATGATCCGAGTTCATGCCTGAGGCGCGCATGTAATCCTCAAGCGTCTCAATGCATCGCTTTAGGTCGTATTTTCCTTTCATGAACATGACTGACTCTTTTATGAGTGGTGCCATGACCTGAATCACTCCATCGATATCCTCACCTGTCATTTCCTTTCCAAGTGTTTCTAGTATTCCTCTTGGTATTGGAATCATTCCTATCTTGTCTGCAAATCTATCCCACTTGATGTATTTTTCCAAAATCTGTCTAACCAAAACATTCTGTGAGATGTTTTTCTGCATTGCCTCTGTCTCTAACTCATCTACGAGTTTTGCAGGAAGCCTATAGGTTATGCTTCTGGTTACTTCCTTTTTTGGTGGATGTGGCTTTCTCTGTGAGATTGATGTGTCCAACGTTATGTCTGTGACGTTGAGCTATTTAATGAAACATTCGGTATTTGTCTAGCAGCTTTCTGTGTGGCAAAACTTCTGCAAATGCCCTTACTATGTCAAATTTTGTGACAATGCCAACCAGCTTGTTTCTCTGCATTACGATCACTGGAACCCCACTAACATTGTTTCTTACCATAAGATGTGCAGCAGTTGCCAAATCGTCATCCGGCTCAATCATTAATACCTCGTTTTTAACAAGATCGCTTACTGCCAAATTACTGGCAGATTCGCTTGGAAGTAGATATTCTCTAGTTTTGGTAGGCTTTTTGAAATAAGAGCTGTGTTTTAGAAAAGTGTTTGTAGTGATAACACCTTTTACATTTCCCATATTATCAGTACTTACTAATCGCGAAGTGTTGTTTTTGTTGATTGTCTCCAACGCAAATTTCAGCGAATCTGAGTGACGGCATGTAAAGACCTTGTCAGTCATGTAATCTTTTACTTTGTATTTGCCTGGATACATCTTTGCGTAAAACCTTGTAATGTCTGTCTGTGTTGTTATTCCAGCAAGATTTCCATTGTCGTCTGTCACTATGATTGATCCTATCTTGAATGTCTCCATCCTGGTGGCGCACTGTTCTAGGTGATCTTGCTGATTATCTATTACTGTGATCAAATTCTTTTTCATTATTTCTTTTAGCATAATTTCATCTAGTGCCCGTTTTGTATTGTCGTTTTCAAGGAATCTGTTGATGTCGCGTTCAGTTACTATGCCTACTGGTTTTTTGTCCCGGACAACCACTATTCTTTTGATAAAATTAGTTTGCATCAATATCAGCGCGTCATGAATGGAACTATGCTCAGTTAACGTAAAAACTGGTGAAGAATACAGCTTGTTTTCCATGACATCCTATCCTGTTTTGTTGATTTAAGCTAGGTTTTGATTCTCAGGGCTGGTTTTTAAAAATCAAAAATGTCCCTAATCTGACATATTAGGAACTATTTCGACTTCGACGTTACCCCCGTTAAAGACCGATGTCATTGCCTTTACCTTGCTTTTGTATAGAAAATGCTTTTTTCCTTCCGAGGTAATCGAGCCTGAGATGCCAAGCAGCTTTGAATCATGAAGATTCTGCAATCTCCTGTAAACGGTGCTGATAGGAATCCTGCATTCTGCACTGATCTCGATTGCCGACTTTGGAACGTTCATGGTCGATTCTATTATTGACCTACAGTACTTGTCTGACATTATTTCAAGGATTGTGTCCTTTTTCTCGTCGTCAACTTTTCTTCCTACAAATTGTATTTGCATGGCATGGGTTGATCGTTTTTTAATATAATAAGTAGGATTGCTTTGCATTGCAATGCACTCTAACTCCTTATCTTCAAATTCTTGTACCTGTTAGCATGGTTGACACACAGTTTCCGAAATTTAAATGGGGCACCATCTCCGACCAAAACTCCGGGCATACAAAGGACGAATGGGGAATAAAAGAACAAAAACCAAAAACCAGACAAATAATTGCCTACACTGTTGTTTGGGACAGTGCTGCTGATTCCTTACTTGACAATTAAAACCGGCATGCCTGCCTTGTGCACGACGTAATTTGACACGCTGCCAAAGAAGACCTCTTTTATCGAGCCTCTGCCTCTTGCCCCGATTACTATAATGTCAAATTTCCTGTCTTTTGCATACTTGACAATCGTATATCCAGGATCGCCAAATGATATCTTTTTTTCAAAAACGATTCCGTTTTGCGCGCAATGCTTTTTTGCATATTCCATGTTTCTATCCGCATCCTTTAGCAGTTCTTTTTCTGGATACTGGATTGCCCGATATGCGCGCACTGGTACTCTTGGCAAGATGTAGATTCCAGTAATCGTTGCCTGGCACTGCCTTGCAAGATAAATCGCATTGTCCAGGCCCCTAATGGAGTTTTTTGATCCATCCAAAGGAACTAGGATTCTCTTGATTCCAGATCTCGACATACACGAATATTCTCTAAATTGTAATTAAACCAAGTGCTGCATTATCATAGTTGATACTCACACCGATGATTTAATCCAAATTCTTTACTTTTAGCACGCAATTTAGAAAATAATTTTTAATATGGCTCAAGAGTTGATCAAATGATGTTCCCAAAACTCATTGCATTTTCCATGTTGCTGATATTTGCACTTTCATCTCAATTTGCGTATGCACAACACCATGGCGGAGAGCAAGCCCCGCCGGTAAGCTTTGGAGATAAACAGGTTACAGTAAGTGCTGCGCTTGAGCCTGCCGATTATACTCCAGGAAAAGGCACCGCAAACCTGAAAATCAGATTCTTTGACAGTAACACCAACACAAACATTGAGAGAGTAACATATAGAGTCGGAATCTATTACGACGGTCAACTAGTCGCAAACCAAATGTTCTTTGACAAAGACGGCGAGCTCGACTTGACTGTCAAGCCAAGATCCGAATGCGGGGAAAAGGAACCTTGGCGATGCACAAAATATGAGGGAGAAAAAGATCTAATTGTCCCAAATGCGCTGACCTCATCGGGAAACAATCCCCCAATAATCACAGGGCCGGTCTTTGACAAAAGTGGAACGTACCAGCTCAAGGTTGCCATTATTGGCGCAACAAACCCAAAAACGCAAACTGCACAGGACATTAACTTTGAGACAAACATCAACATAGCTCAAGAGCAAAAATTCTCACTAAAAACGGCAAAAGGCGAAACCCCTGTAGCGGTAAAAGCGTTCCAAGATCCGTTATCTAGCTTGCAATTTAGCGAACAGACAAACTCGATATCATTTGCAATGCCGTTTCACTGGGAGCATGCAGAACACACACAGCTTGTAAGAAACCAGATTGAGATTCCAAAAAGTTTTGCCCCCTATCAGAACGTGAATGGCTTTAAGGGAACACTGAATGGAATCCCACTCTTTCCAAAAGACATACAGTTTGATCCATACTCAAGCAAGAACACAAACATAATTCATTTCCTCGTGACGGGAGAGGAGCTACAAATAATCAGTGGCAAGCAAAAAGTTGACTCGCACTCAATGCTTGTCGAGATTATCCCTGAATCTCCAAATGCAATAAAATCCTCAGATTTGAAATTTGTAAATGGATACAAGGCAACCATATCCTATGATACCAGGTATGGTGCAAGCAAAGACGTTTCATTCACATTTGCGTTTTTTGATCCCTCTGGAAATCTCGCAAAAGACATCCGGTATGCATACAGCGTAAAGGATTCCTCAGGAAAAGAGTTTGTAGTTAATACTGGAGGCAATCCGAACTTGCTTGGGATAAACGTACCAAGCGGCGTCGATTCAAGACTAATCACCATTCCATCAAAAGGAGCGTACACTTTACAACTGATTCTGACCGGCAGTGGATTCCTCGACTTTGACCAGTTTGTTTTAGCAAGTATGCAATTTGACGTAAGCGAAACAAGGGCAGAAACTGCCTCTGTACCTACAACTCAGCCTTCACAAACTATGATTCCTAACTGGATTCGAAGCAACGCAAAATGGTGGGCCGATGGGACAATTGGCGACTCTGACTTTGTCTCAGGAATCCAATATCTGATAAAGCAGGGAATTCTAAAGATCCCTCAGACGTCCTCCGGTCCTGCTTCTGATACAAATCAAATCCCCCCATGGGTAAAGAACAACGCAAAATGGTGGGCCGATGGGACAATTGGCGACTCTGACTTTGTCTCAGGAATCCAATATCTGATAAAGCAGGGAATAATTCGAGTTTAGCTCTGAAGCATCGGATTATCTGGAAAAATTGCGTGACAGCCTAGATTGCTTTTTCCCCTTCTACTCCTGTCTTGATGTCTACTGTGCGGAGTACTGGGTGGACGAAAATTTTACCCTGGGTCGCATTCTCTCTAATTAGCTTGATTGCCTGCCCTTCCATGCTTTCTGGAATGAGCACTTCTAATACGTACTTGTCACCGAACTGGGGCACAAAGACCTCGGTTCCCTTGGAGGCATGAATCTCTGGTGGCGGGTTCTTGCCTCGCCCTCTCTTTTTTGAAACTGTCAGCCCGCCTACGTTGATTTGCTTTAGAGCCTCGCTAATTGGCATCACTTCGTTTTTTGGAAGAATTATTTCTAATCTTATCAATATCCTTTTTGGCGTGGTTCACAGTAAAATATCTTTTTTTGAATTCTACATCTGATAACAAATGGTGATCATTTGATCTCTAAATGATATGACAATTTACATTCTATAATCAGATCGAGTAATCTGGATCACAATTATATACTAAAAATAGTTCGAAACGAATGTGCCAATCGATAGTGGTGACACAGCGTGGATACTCATAGCTGGAAGTTTGGTACTGCTGATGATTCCGGCGCTTGGGCTTTTTGAAGCTGGACTACTAAGAAAGAAAAACACTGTTTCAATTTTCATGCAAATATTCACCGGGCTGGCGCTTTTGAGCGTGATGTGGTTCATCTTTGGGTTTAGCTTGGTTTTTGGGCCTGACACTGGAGGTATTACCGGTAATCTTGACTATGTTTTTCTAAAGAACGTTCCTTTTAACGACTCGTTACATTTTGCTCCAACCATCCCTGGTGTGCTTTTTGCAAAATTCCAGCTCATGTTTGCTGCAATCACCCCGCTATTACTGACAGGTGTAATTGCTGAGCGGATGAAGTTTAGCTCATTTCTGTTGTTTATTGCAGCTTGGTCTATTTTGATTTACTATCCTCTGACACACTGGATCTGGGGCGGCGGATGGCTCGGTGCACTTGGAGTCTACGACTTTGCAGGAGGCATAGTCATCCACACAAGTGTCGGAATGGGCGCGCTTGCAGCAGCACTAGTTCTTGGAAAAAGAAAACACTATGGTCCGGCAATAATGGTGCCGCATAGCATACCAATTGCAGTCTTGGGCTCATCATTACTCTGGCTTGGCTGGTTTGGATTCAATGCTGGAAGCGCTCTTGCGTCAGGCGGTGTTGCAGGAAATACGGTAATTGTGACTCACATGGCATCATCGATCTCTGCATTGATCTGGGTTGGACTCTCATGGATGAGAACTGGAAAGCCAAGTGTCGTCGCAGCAATAAATGGAGCTATTGCAGGTCTTGCAGGAATCACGCCGGCATCTGGATATGTGAGCGTAGAGCATTCATTTGTCATTGGAATTGCAATAGGCCTTGCGTCATACTGCGGCGTATTGCTAATCAAGGACAGACTAAAGATTGATGACGCGCTGGATGTAAGCTCTGTACACGGAATTGCCGGCATTATAGGATCACTTGCGATAGGAATCTTTGCATCCTCTGCAATAAACCCAAGCGGGCCTGACGGCCTTTTGTTTGGCAATCCGATGCAACTTGTGACGCAAGGAATTGGTGTTGCAGTTGCGGCAGCGTTAGGATTTGGTGGAACCTATGCCATACTAAAGGTGCTCAAGTTTTTGGTTGGAATACGGGTATCAAAAGAAGTGGAGGAGTTGGGACTTGATATGGGAGAACACGCAGAACAGGCATATGCCGAAGAAGAAGAGTTCAAGCTAGACGACGAAGAACTAAAAGAACTGCACAAATAATAAAATAATTCATCTTTTTCTGATCTGAAAATCGACAGCTTGTTCAAATAAATTAACCTCTATCATCTGTCATGGCAAAACAAATTTCGTACATATGCTGCGAATCTAAATTTGCAAGCAGAGACGATCTTTCAAAGCATGCCGGCATAACCCATAATGATGCAGGCCTTCTTGATGGTGCCATCAGGAAATTCTAGTTTATGTATAAATCGATACTTGCAACTGGGGTAATTCTTGTGGTTATACTACATGTCTATTTCCCAACATCTGCTAACGGATTAGATGCTGCTAGCGACGCATCAGTTCAAAAAATCCAGTATCCTGACATCGCGCAATTGATGATGAAAAAGTACCAGTTGCAGGTGGAAGAAAAAAATTTTGAAATATTTTACAGACTAAGCACAATCGAGGCAGTGGCTGAAAGTGGCACCGAGGATCATGATGCCCAAGTCATATCTATGGGAATCAATTCTGAGCGATCTTCTCTGATAATCAAGCTTGACAACATACTTAATTCTGACATAATGTCCATCCGATTTCCAAAAGAAGTATTGTCTGCAGACAAGGAAAAATTCACACTTTTGATAAACGGGCAAGAAAAAGGATACGAGTTTTCTGTCTCTGGCAAGTATACAAATCTAATTTTTATCGTTCCAAAACAGACAACAGAAGTTGAAATCATAGGAACCAAGGTGATACCTGAATTTACCGGCGGGTTGCTCATTTTGGCTGCCGCTACAAGCCTTCTTTTTGTGAGATATTTTGGAAATAAATTAAGGATCTAGTCCTAGGCGTACTCTTGCATTTTTTCTGATAACAAAGTCAGACAAATATCCCATGGACTAATTGCCTGATCCTTGTACACCACATAGGGATGCATCATGCCAAACATGATGCTGGAGAGCTCATTTACGTTCAAATCCTTTGTAATTATTTTAGCGTATTCAAAGCCAAAATCAACTACTGGCAAGTCAAGAAAGTTATTGATGTTTTTTAGATAATTAAAATCGGTTGCAATTTTTTCAATAATTATACGATCGCTTATGAACTGATTTGAATTTTCCAAGAGCAGCTTTCGGGTTTTGTGCTTTAACATCATGTTTATGACACTGTTTACCGTCGCATCAACTTTGAATGTGATTGCTTTTTTCTTTGGCATCTCTGATATTGTCATTTCCGTCATGGAGCTTTTTCCAATCTCAAGTAGCTTACGAGCAGATATTGCAGAATAACCGCCAATGAAATTTGGTATTATGGAAAAAGCTCTACCCGTCTGCTTCCACGCCTCGATAACATCTCTGAGCTTTGTTGTGCCTGAAACACTAGTTATCTGGGTAGACATTACACTTTCTACACTGTTTTCAAAAAGGTTGTATGTGGGATTTGATAATATGCGCTCGATAATTTCCCTGCCACCTACGATCCCAAGCGGTTTGTTATCTCCATTTGTGACAATAAGGGAATCTGTCATGGATTCCAAATACGGTATGAGCAGTCCAATCGCTTCCTGAACATTGCTTTGTTTTTGTACGCTTACGCACGGCGTGTTTGTTAATGATAAAGGCAAAAGATCTCTTAGCGCAAATTCAGAAATTTTCAATCAAATCCTTGCTGGAATCATGCGTTTTAATTCATTTTTTGATTATCAAATGTGATAAACAATGAATCGAATGGCAAAAAGCATTCCTAGGGTATGATGATTTTAGATTTCTAGAATATGAATCTGAAATCTCCCTTATTCTTAATAGATCTCAATTTGAATTCTGGATAATGTAGGACAAAAACATAATTTGTTTTACAGATGACTAGTCACTGGCACGCGTGATTAGGTGTTGATCAGTAAGCATTGGTCTACCAGCCTTGTTGCTATTGGCATATCGTGATTTTTGTGCCAGTGACATCTATGAATAGCACAAGCAAACCGTCTAATTCAATCCCAATTCTTAAGTATCATATGCAAAATCGTTTGTTAAATTGAAAGAAATCGGTATACTCGTGGTGTTTTTGCTAGCAGGAGGAATATATCCGGCATTTGCTGATTACGTGGAGCCGACTGCACAAGAACAACAATTGTACAATCGGCTGCTTGCGGACTTTACAAAACTAAGCGTACAAAAAACGGATGTAAGCAAAGTACTGGAATCATTTTCAGCTCCCATCACAATATCATTTCCGTGCGATTCTGATGACCTTAACAGCTATGTTACTGCTGCCGTGAAAACAAAACTTGCAAAATTTGATAATAACCTAAGCCATGAGGGAACTACCACGGGCGGGATATATTCCTGGAAGTGTAGTATTACATCATCTGGTGGAAAAATAACAATTAGCTGTGAAAACGAATTAATGATAAACTCTGATGCCATATTGGCAAGTACTGAGAGGAACCAAAAAATAAAACAAGTTGAGGATCTGGTAATTTTGTATCATGAACTTCTTCACGGCCAGCTTATGATTGACGCGATGAACTCATCAGACACTTGGCACAACAATGTCTGCAATAAAACGCCGCAAGACGATCTTGATTACTCATATACTGATGCAAACCACAAGGTGATTACGCCGCTTCAGACAGAGTTTGCTACACAGCTAGTCAAAAACGCGGGGGGAGAAATGAAGATTGAAGAAGTAACTCCAGAAGAGACCGATTCTGGAACATTCATAAAAAAAATTGGCAGCCTGTACGACTATCCTGATTACGCAGCAAATGGAATAGAGGTCTCTGCAAGAGCATATAATATTATGAATATGAAAATCGCTTCAGAAAAAACCGACATCGTGCTTTCTGGTACACTTTCAAACACGACACAATCTGGAATTGTCTGGCTCTACATATTTGAAAATGTTAACGAAGAACCGCAAACAAAAATACAAACTATCAATGAAACCCCAAAAAAAGAATCGACAGAAATCCCTCCATGGGTAAAGAACAACGCAAAATGGTGGTCTGAGGGAACGATTGGTGATTCTGACTTTATTTTGGGAATAAAATTTCTAATAGAACACAACGTAATTGTAATTCCGCCGACTACACAAGGGCAATCCGGGCCACAGGAAGTTCCTTCCTGGGTAAAGAACAACGCAAAATGGTGGTCACAGGGGGCGATCACCGACTCTGATTTTGTTTCCGGCATCCAGTATTTGGTAAGAAATGGAATAATGCAAGTTGGTCCTACCGCAAATGTAGAATCAGTCCCAGTACAGTCAAATTCTACAAGCGGCATAATCCAAGTAAGCAGCGGAACCATTCAACTAAACAACTATTGGTTTGAAAAAACCCCCTACAAATCAATTCGCGTAGAGGTTTCAGGCGTGGTTGACGACTCAAAGACCGGGGCATATGTGATTCTGACGATAATCAAGCCTGATCAAACTTTTTTTGAGCTAAAGGGAATAGTCACAAAGAGTGGCGAATTTATCGTTCCGCTTATGCTTGACGCAAGTTCATTGGTTGGGCAGTACAAAGTTGTGGCCAAATACAACGCTGCAGAAATTGGTGCGGCCTCATTTAATGTGGAATAAAATCTAAATAAACTCCAAACACTCTGCGCATGAAATTCAAAATTGATCGAACTGCAGATGTGGTTCTGAATCCCTAAATTCGTATACTATTCGTATACTTCGACTATTTTTGTTCCCCTTTTGACAAGTATAACGCCTAGGAATGTGGTTATCACTACAACCATGCCGACTATGGGGAACAACATGTCGCTAATCACGTTAAGATCCTTTCCGGTCTTTAGTACAATAAATGAAAATTCTCCCAGCTGTGCCATGCTCAGTCCTATTCCAAACGCATACTGTCTTGACGTGGTAAATAACCTCATTCCAAAGTACACTGAAAATATTTTTCCAATTATCACCGCTGCCGTAATTATGACAACTGGGATCCAAAACGTGTCAATTTGGGTAAGATCCATTAGTGCGCCAATCGTGACAAAGAATATCGCAGTAAAGATCTCCTTTGTTGGAGTAATCAGAAGGGAAATGTCCTCTGAAAACTTTGATCCTGCTATTATCACCCCAGCTAAAAATGCGCCAGTGGCTGCCGAAAATCCAAGACTATATGTAAGAAATGACAGCCCAAAAGCAAGGCCTAAGGCAAATGTAATTGTGATCTCGTATCGCTCCAGCCTTGAAATCAAATTAAATATTTTTGGAACTATGAATATGCCAAGTGTCAGGGTCACGCCAAAGAACATGCCGATTTTTGCTAACGTCCACATTATTACCGGCAACTCCACTGAGCCAGTAATTACGGTGGAATGTATTGTAC
Source organism: Candidatus Nitrosotenuis chungbukensis (assembly GCF_000685395.1). Taxonomy (GTDB): domain Archaea; phylum Thermoproteota; class Nitrososphaeria; order Nitrososphaerales; family Nitrosopumilaceae; genus Nitrosotenuis; species Nitrosotenuis chungbukensis. The sequence goes on from NZ_AVSQ01000012.1 coordinate 101,275, forward strand.
TTAGCATGACGATTGCAATTATGTCCTCGATCACTAGTATTCCTGTAAGTAAGAGTGCAGAAGTAGTCTCCATCTTGCCCGTATCTTCTAATACTTTGATGATTATCGCAGTGGAGCTAATTGACAGTGCTGCTGCCAAAAACATTGAATCGTAAAAATTCCATCCAAACGCGGCACCTATCGCAAATCCGATTCCAAGCATTGCCAAAACTTCGATTACTGCTATCGTGATTCCTATCTTTCCAACCCCTTTGAGATGTGAGAGCGGAAATGCCAGCCCTACGCCAAATAACAGCAGGACAATTGCAATATCTGAAAAGTTGTTTAGCATGTCCGTGTTCTTGATTAGGCCAAGCGGTCCAAAGGGACCAATTAACATGCCTGCTACCAGAAATCCCAAAATCAGGGGTTGTCTGAGGATGTAAGCAAGTGCTCCCACTGCCGCACATGTAATCAAAAGATAAGCTAAATCCCCTAAGAGCTCAATTCCTATGTTCAAATCTGATAGCAAAAAATGAGTTTAGTAATTGAGTTATCACGCTTATTGTCAAGATTACTTAGCTAAAATTGTAAATGCTTAGCTATGTTGCTAAACTGTTCTAATATGTCATTTAATCATTAGATAAGACGTTGAGCATATTAGAAAAAGATCGTGATCATTCAAAACAGTATACGTATGAGGATCAGATGAAAAAAGCACTTGTCTGCTTTACAATTGAGCAGACCTTGTTAGAAATAGGTGGAATGCGTATGTTGTCCGCAGTTGACAAGGTATTGGAACAAAAATACCAATGCAGAATTGTAGACTGCTATGAAAACCCACAGTTTTTTCATGAAACGATAAAGTACCTATTCCAAGACCTACACACAAACATAATTAAAAAAATCAACGATAGGTTGGAAGATTTCATTTACCCAAAACAAATCTTGGAGTTCATAGAGAAGTCTTGAAAATAATTATTCACTATCCTAATTGCGTTTTTCAGCTCAAACTCCAAAAACCGACTATCTGAACCCAGAGTCGACCATTAGTGCAATAAATAGCACAGAAAGATACGGACTGGAAAACTTGAAGAGCATCCACGACGCTTTTTCAGTTGGTTTTACAATGACCCAAAACGACAATAACAGCATCAGTACGCCTGATGCAATTGCAGTATACAGGTAGATCTCTTTCATTACTGGCTGCCCCGACTGCATAGTCAAAAAGAACGGAACAACGCTAAACAAAACCATCACTAACGTGCTAATTGCAATAACTCTGGCAGACGTTTTTTCAGATTGGACTGCGGTCAACATTGGAACATTTACCTTGTTGTAGTCGTCCTTAAAATGCAAAGTCAAGGCCCAAATGTGCATTGGAATCCAAATGAACACCAATCCTGCCATGACTAGTCCCAAGTCCCAAATCCCAGTAAGTGTTACAGCTGCATATCCAATCATTGCAGGAGCTCCGCCGCAAAATCCTCCAAGTATGATGTTTGTTCTGCTTCTTCGCTTTAGTGCATGAGAGTATACCAAAACATTGTTTGCCAAACCAAACGCCATGAAAATTCCAGCCCAGATGCCATTCCAAAATCCTACCGTATACGATAATGCAAATGCGCATACCAAGGAGATCCCAGCTAGAACAAGCCCAAAGTCGCGTGCCTTTTCAGGTGGCGAGATCCTTCCGCTTGGAATGGGGCGATTTTTAGTCCTCTCCATTATTGCGTCTATGTCCCGGTCGTGATAGTTAGTCAAGGTGTTGGCGGCAGCAGAACCTGCGGCTACTCCAAATATCATTAAACCCCAAGTGGCAGGTGATATTGGAATGTGGTACAAGTTTGATGCGGTAAGCGCTGCCCCAAACGCAGTAAACACTAGTAAATACCAGATCTTTGGCTTTGTAAGCTCGTAATACGTCTTGATTCTTGAACTAGTCTGAGCTTTTTGCATATTGTTTCCTCACCGAATCAAAATCACATCGAAAATTAAATGTAACATACCCTACGCTTCGTGGTTATAAGGCATATTTTTGGTCCTACGCTTCATTTCGATAAAGCTCTCAGAGGCCAAAACCCCCTGTATGCTGCCTAGCCCTTCTGATATCAGTTTGTGCATTTCTGCCAGATTCATCGCATACATTGTTACGATTATGTCAAACCTGCCTGTAACCTCGGAAATCTCCCTTACTCCCTTGATTTTGAATAATTCGTCAATTATGGTATCGCGGTATTTTGAATCCATGTTGATTCCGGTCATGGCCTTGACTGCATAGCCTAATTCCTTATCGTTTACAACAATCGTGAACCGCTCAATTAGGTTTCTTTTTGTGAGGCGCTTTATTCTGCTGTACACGACAGATGGATTTACCTTGATTTTTTCTGACAATTTTGGAATCGAAATCGATGCATCCTCGCTTAGCTCTGACAAAATGGTAAGATCCAATTCATCAACTTTTGCCGTTTAAAACACCCGTTTTGGTGAAATCTTTTCTGTTTAATAACGTTATGATCAAAAAATTTGAAAAAAATCTGATTAAAGCTTGCCTTTTTTGTATAACATTTCTGCAAGCAGCACTGCTCCTTTTGCAGAGCCCATTTTTTTGTTGTGTGAAAACAGCACATACTTGACTCCGTTCTCAAATATCTGATCCTCCTCTAATCTTCCCATCGAGGTTGTCATGCCGCCATCTAACTCTCTGTCAATTCTTGGCTGGGGTCTTGTTGGATCTTGGTGTACGACAAGATAGTCCTTTGGAGCAGATGGGAGTCCTATGACGCTGATATGATCAGAGAACTCATGAATTTTGTTTGTGACATCATCTAGCTTTGTTGGGACTGACGTCTCCACAAACACTGATTCTGTGTGGCCGTCAATTACTGGCACTCTTGTGCACGTGCAGCTTACCTTGATGTCTGCCGGTATGATTTTTCCATCCTTGATCTTGCCCAAAATCTTGGCAGTCTCAATTCTCACCTTTCCTTCCTCCTTTGGGATGTACGGGATTAGGTTATCGGTAACGTCCAAGGCAGAAACGCCAGGTGACCTTCCTGCGCCAGATATTGCCTGCATCGATGTCATAAAGACGCGCTTTGCCCCATAATTGTCATATAACGGCTTCATTGTTATGGCAAGACCAGTAGTGGTGCAGTTCGGAAGAGGCAAAACGTAGCCTTTCCAGTTGCGGTTTTTCCTCTGTGTTTCAATTAATTCAACCTGCTCGTCATTTATTCCAGGAATCAATATTGGCACATCCTCGTCATATCTATACGCAGAAGACGTGCTGACTACCGGAAGTTCCTTTGCGAACTTGGTCTCAATCTCTCTTGCCGCATCGCTTTCAACTGCGGAAAACACCAAGTCAAGCTCGTCTGTTTTTATCTGATCAATTGACACTACCATCATGTCTCGGACATATTGCGGAACTTCGCCACCCACCTGCCATTTTACTATGCCGGAATTTGGATCCCTTATCGCTTCTGTATACTTTTTGCCGGCAGATCTCTCAGACGCTGCAAGCTGTGTTACCTCAAACCACGGGTGATCCTTTAGTGAAACTATGAATTCTTGGCCGACTGCGCCGGTTGCACCTAAAATTGCTACTCTCTTCTTCACAAGGGAAATTTTCATGCGATCAATTAATAATTCTTTAGTGATAAAAACCGTAACAACTAAACCCGTGAGTACGTGTTTGTGTGTGTGAAGTTTGCCAAAAACATAGCAAGCCGTGTTCCAGTACTACACGGCGGTCCGTATTCAATTGAGAACCCAAATCCCACCCTTGTGGATTTTAGCTCAAACGTAAACCCGCTGGGGTTTCCGCCGCCTGTCAAAAAACTGCTAAAAACCGGCCTGCAAAAAATCCCGATATACCCTGATCCCAACTCGACAAACCTTAGAAAACGACTCTCAAAACACGTCAAAGTACCAGTTGATAATCTGATAATAGGAAACGGCGCAACTGAGATTATCTATAACTTCTGCCAGGCAGTAATAACTAAAAACACGCCAGTTCTGATTCCAATCCCAACATTTGGGGAATATGAGTCGGCAGTGGCTCTTCGTGGAGGGAAAATCGAGTTTTTCAAAACAATGAACTTGAATCATGATGTTTCTGATTTTATTAGACAGATTCCAAAAAATGGTTGCATTTTCATTTGTAATCCAAACAACCCAACTGGCACCGTTGTATCAAAAAACACAATGCTGCAGATTTTGCGCGCAGCAAAAAGCCGTTCCACAATGGTGTTTGTTGACGAATGCTTCATGGAACTAACACAAAATCCAAAAGAATCAGTAATTGATCATATGGGTATGGGAAACCTCTTTGTCTTACAATCACTCACAAAATCATTTGGCCTTGCAGGACTGCGAGTGGGATATGGAGTCGGAGACAGAAAAATGATATCTGTTTTACACAACATCAAGATCCCATGGAATGTTAGCGGCCTGTCGCAGGAAGCAGCAGTTCTCGCACTATCTGAGAAAAACTTTCTCTCAAGGACAAGAAATCTGATAAAAAAAGAACATGATTTTCTAAAGAATTCCATTTCAAAGATAAATGGTTTTTCCTGCTTTGACAGCTCAGCTAATTTTATTTTGATCAGGACAAAAACAAACTCAAAAACGCTACAAAAGAGACTCTTGAAAAAAAATATTCTGATTCGGGACTGTAGTACATTTCGCGGATTGGATGAGAGCTATATTCGAATAGCAATTAAAACACGCAAGGAAAACGCAAAACTGATTCTGGCACTGGAGGAATCAAAATGAGCCGTGTCCTGATGGTTCAGGGAACCTCGTCTGGTGCCGGAAAAACAACTCTTGTCACTGCTCTGTGCAGAATATTTGCAAATTCTGGATATCGTGTAGCCCCGTTCAAATCGCAAAACATGTCCAACTATTCGTATACTGGGGATGATTTCGAGATTTCCCAGGCTCAGGCAATCCAGGCAGTTGCATCAAGGGCTGAAATTTCGCCACACATGAACCCAATCCTCCTAAAGCCTCTTGGCAACTATCGCAGCTCAGTCTTGCTACAGGGAAAATTCTACAAGAAAATGACTGCGGACACTTACTACAAGAAATTTGCCCTAACTAAGGGATTTCAAATAGCGCTAGAATCACTTGCTATACTACAAAAAAAATACGACCTGATCATAATGGAAGGAGCGGGCTCTCCTGCGGAAATCAATTTGCAAAATTACGACATTGCAAACATGCTGCTTGCGGAAAAGACAAAATCGCCTGTTATCTTGGTGACTGATATAGAAAAGGGCGGTTCTTTTGCAAGCCTTGTTGGAACAATGTCTCTTTTATCAAAGCAGCACCAAGAACTGGTAAAGGGATTTGTAATAAACAAGTTCAGGGGAAACATAAACATACTGACGCCTGGATTCAAAAGACTAAAACAGATAACATCCAAATCCGTCCTCGGTGTAATTCCTCTAATTGAGATGGACCTCCCAAACGAGGATTCACTTGACAACAAGATCAAACTATTCAAAAAACAAAACACAAAAAAACTTGACAGCGAAATCGAAAGACTGGCAAAAACAATAAAGAAAAATCTTGATATCAAATCACTGGAGAGATTAATCCAATGATCCTTGTTTCAATTTTGGTTGCGTTTTCTGCATTGGCAATCGATCTTGTCTTTGGGGATCCAAAAAACAAATTTCATCCAACAGCCTGGATTGGTATCCTAATCGCAAGACTTGTTCCGCTTGCCAAAAACCAAAACCAAACAAGAGAAAAAATCGGCGGTGTCCTGATCACTGTTTCCATATCTGCACTTGTGGCAGGACTGTTATTTTCATATGATTATGTGGTACGAAATGTATCTGGTATTGTCCTAACCGTAATTGCTGTTTTGCTTGGCTCGTTATTGCTCAAAACTACAATTGCCATAAGGGGGCTGGAAAAACACGGCAACCTAGTCATGGAATCCATATCTAGGAACAATCTGGAGGAGGCACGCTCAAGGCTCTCGATGCTAGTCAAGCGTGACACGAAGGATTTGGATAGGAACCATGTCATTTCGGCCACACTTGAGAGCATAAGTGAGAACACCGTGGATGGCATAACTGGACCTCTATTCTACTTTGGAATGTTTGGTTTTCCAGGCGCATTTGTGTATAGGGCTATCAACACAATAGATTCTATGATTGGGTACAAGACTGCCCTGTTTAGAAACGTGGGATGGTTTGGCGCAAACTGCGACAAGATACTAAACTATCTGCCTGCAAGAATCACAGGACTAGTCATGATACTTGCTGCTGTTTTAGTAAAAGCAGACTGGAAGAACTCCCTGATCACAATGAGACGCGATGGCAAAAAAACGGAAAGCCCAAATGCCGGATACCCAATGGCGGCAATGGCAGGAGCGCTTGGAACCAGATTTGAAAAAATCAATCATTACACCTTGGGCAATGGTACAATAGAATTCAATGAAAGCCACTTCAAATCAGCTGTCTTATTGATGAAGATGACCGGAATTTTGTTTTGCATCCTAGTTACAGTTCCACTGATAGTTTTCTTATCGTATCTTGGCTGGTGGATTCATGTTTAGGCAGGTAGGCTCTGTGTTTTCGTTTTTGACAATAATTCCAATTGGACATTCAGATCTACAAACAATTGCAAAATACATGTACCTGTTTCCGATAGTTGGAATCGCGATAGGATTGATGGTGGGATCGGTGGCATACGGCCTGTCGTTTTTCTTAGAGCCACTAGTTGTCGGCCTTTTGATCACCGGGATACTTGCGCTGATCACCGGCATTCACCATACTGACGGCCTTTCTGATTTTGCAGACGGTCTGATGGTGCGTGGCACAAAGGAAAAAAAACTGCAGGTAATGCGTGACCCGTCGGTTGGTTCTGCAGGAATATTTGCAATTATCATATATGTGGCAGGAATGGTAATTGCACTTTCATCGATGAAAGGATTTGAGATATTTTATGCAATATTGATCGGAGAAATAGTAGCCAAGTTCTCAATGGTCCTGCTTTCTAGCCTTGGCCCGTCCGCATGGGAAGGCTCAAACTCTGCCTTTATCCAAAGCATGAAAGATAGAAAAAAACTAGCAATTGCAACAGCGATTACGGTCGGGTCTATCTTTGTTCTGGGGAATAATGCTGGATTTTTGGCCCTTGGCGTGGGAATTGCACTCACACTGATAATTCTTGCAGTATCTAGGCGAAGCTTTGGAGGAATATCAGGCGATATTCTGGGCGCGGCAAACGAAATCACAAGACTTTCATCTCTTCTTGTCTTTGTATCGGCATGATTGGACTTGTCATGGCAGGGGGCAAGGGAACACGCATGGATGCAAAAGAGGAAAAGCTCCTACTCCAATACAAAAAACCGGTCATTATTCACGTAATTGATGCGCTAAAAAATTCTAACTGTTTTTCAAAAATCATGGCTGCAACAAGTAATAATTCCCCAAATACGCAAAGCCTGCTTCAGAATAACGGAATTGAAATTATCAAAACAAAAGGCGACGGATATGTCTCTGATCTAAACACCGCGCTGTCCTGCCTGCAGGAGCCAACCATAGTGGTATCCGGTGACCTGCCGCTGCTTGATGGGGAGATAATCAAGGACTTGGTTGCAAGCTATGATGGTGGCGCCTGGCAGAGCTTTCTTGTCACGAAAAAATTCCTAGATAGTATGAACATGACATTGGAATTTTCAGTAAACCATGACAACAAAGAATGCTACTATACGGGAATATCAATCGTTGATCCAAAAAAAATCTCTTCTATGAATATGATCAAAGAAACCTATCGAATAATTGATGATAAAAGGCTGGCGTTAAATCTTAACACTAAACACGATTATGATTTACTCAAGGGAGCCTAACACAGTACCGAAAATCTTTGCAACGGATCCTGTTGGCTCTGCAATTGTGTTGCCGCATGACTTGCAAGTCACGACTGTAGTAACATGTGAGTACAAAACATTTTCAGCACTGCATTCTTTGCATTGTACCTTCTGGAACTTACTCTTTGGCTTTGGAATAGCAATGTGACCTCGTTTCATCGTGCAACCAACTCGAGTTTTCTTAATCTGATGCCCTTTTTATTAGATTTCTTTTTGCATTGCGGGCATGTGAAAATCAGCGTCTGTTTCTTTGTGGTCTTGGCAGGCTTGGCCAACTTTGGGAATTTCTGACCGCCGTACCCCATTTTGTCCTCATTGTGTCTTCTTTCGCCTATTGCAGAACCTCTTCTCTTTCCTGCCTTGTATAGGGCAACCTTCTGCAACGTGTGCGTTTTACACTTTGGACAATACCTGTTCATTTCCTTGGGTACGTTCATAGAAAACACCAACTTGGATGGTAATTTAAACATGGCTTTGAATCTATAATAAAGTCTAAAGCCAGACTGATTCCGTGACCAATCTTTCCTCAATGATTACAACTCTCAATGCAGTTGCCATGGGAGACAAAAAAGCAGACATGGTTTTCAAAAACTGCTCACTTGTAAATGTCTACACACGCGAAATTATTCCTCACACTCAAGTTGCCGTAATACGCGACAGAATTGCATACGTTGGCCCCGATGCATCTCACACGGCAGGGCAAAACACTGCAGTAATTGACCTTGAGGGAAAGTATCTCACGCCGGGATTTGCCGATCCTCACATTCACATTGATCAGTTCGTCATGCCGTCTGAGCTTGCAAAACAGTTGCTTCTTTGTGGAACAACGAGCTTGTTTTCTGATCCTATTGACATTGTAAGTGTGTGTGGTACCAGGGGGTTTTACGAGTTTGTCAGGGCATCTTCTGATTTGCCAATTCGCATATTCCATGTAGTGCCAGGGGGACTACCAGTTGACAGAAAATTCAGCCATGGAAAAACAATCAATCTGTCTGAAGAAAAGTCTGCCATCAAACTTGATTCAGTGGTGGGACTAGGAGAAGTGTTCTCTTGGACAAAGGTCACATCAAGGGATCCTACAACCATGAAAAAACTCTCAAGCATGCTTGAAAATGACTGCATAATTAACGGTCATACGGCTGGAGCGTCTGATAAAAAGCTAAACGCGTACATTTCATCTGGAATTCTCTCATGCCATGAGCCAATTGACTATGATCAGGTGATGGAAAGGCTACGACTCGGAATGTGGATAATGATGAGGGAGGGCTCTATCAGGCGTGATCTAAAAAACATAATCCCAAAAATTCTTGCAAGCAAACCCTATCTTAACAGATTGATGTTCTGTTCAGATGGGTTGGACCCTGTAGACATGACCAAATTTGGCCACATTGATCACTGCATACGGGAGTCAGTGCGGATTGGAATGGATGTAATTGACGCAATTACCATTGCATCCAAAAATTGCTTTGATTATTACAACATGGGAAAGGACTTGGGCGGAATCGCGCCAGGCAAGCTTGCGGACATGCTTGTCTTTGACGACCTTGAGAAAATAAAGCCAAAGCGAGTATTTGTTGGTGGGAGACTTGTTGCATCAAATGGAAGCGTGGTGGCAAAAATAAGAAAGCCAAGTCTGCCAAAATGGATAACAAAAACGGTAAAAATTACAAAAAAATTCACAGAAAATGACTTTGCAATAAAAAGCAACAAGCCAAAAGTCTCTGTAAACGTAATTGAGATGGAGACTGAAATAATAACAAAGCTAAACACCGCAGAACTTGCCACAAATAACGGAAACATAATCCAATCAATGGAAAAGGATGTCTGGAAGGTCGCCGCCTTTGATAGGACATTTGGCTCAGCAAAACACACATTGGGATTCTTGAAAAATTTTGGCGCAGACGTCGGCGCATTTGCGTCCACCTGGAGCTTTCATGAAAATGACATGATAATAATTGGCTCAAGCGACAAGGACATGGCGTATGCTGCAAACCACCTGATAAAGTCCCAGGGGGGAATGGTTGCAGTAAAGGAAGGAAAAATCCTATCGTTTCTACCGTTGCAGGTTGGCGGAATAATATCTTCAAATCCCTTTGATGATGTCTTGGAAAGATTTGTCAAGCTAAACTCCACACTGATCGAGGGCGGTTGCGTATTCCAAAGGCCTCACCTCATACCGCTGTTTTTGCCGTTTCTTGCACTCCCGTCAATTAGAATTCTGTATAGTGGCATGATCGATGTCAAGAAAAGATCGTTTATTGACGTCTTTACCTAGAAAACTATTAAAAAAGGGTCAAACGAACTTTGTTCGTATATGGCTTCAATTCAACAAACTCCAAACGGTCCTGTTTTAGTATTAAAAGAAAGTGCACTTCAACAGAAAGGCAAGGATGCACAGAAAAATAATATCACCGCTGCAAAACTTGTGGCAGATCTAGTCCGCACAAGCCTTGGTCCAAGGGGACTAGACAAGATGCTAGTTGACTCTATTGGCGATGTCACCATAACAAACGACGGCGCTACAATTCTAAAGGAAATCGATGTCCAGCACCCGGCTGCAAAAATGATGGTAGAAATTGCAAAAACTGTCGATAATGAGGTCGGAGATGGTACCACCTCATCAGTTGTATTTGCAGGAGCTCTATTGGAAAAGGCAGAAGAGCTCCTGGCAAAAGACGTGCACGCATCAGTAATTATCGATGGTTATCAAGCTGCTCACGAAAAGGTACTTGAACTTTTATCACAGTTAGCAAAGAAAATCGATCCGACCGACGAGGAATCATTATTAAAAATAGCAACAACTAGCATGCAGTCAAAACTAATCTCAGAAGATAGCGGCGTGCTCTCAAAATTAGTAGTTGATGCGGTTTTGAGGGTTGCAGAAAAGAAAGGAGACAAGTACGTTGTTGACCTTGACAACATCAAGGTTGAAAAAAAGACAGGCGGCTCTATCCAAAATACAGAACTGGTAAAAGGAATAGTCCTTGACAAAGAAGTGGTTCACAGCGGCATGCCGACCAAAATAGAGGGTGCAAAAATAGCACTGCTAAACGCGGCACTAGAAGTTGAAAAAACGGAAATGAGTGCTGAAATTAGAATTACCGACCCGACCCAAATGCAAATGTTTCTAGAAGAAGAAAACAGGATGCTAAAATCCATGGTTGACAAGTTACAAAAAATCGGCGTAAACGTATTGATCTGCCAAAAAGGAATCGATGACATCGCACAACATTATTTGGCAAAGTATGGAATTTTGTCTGTAAGGCGAGTCAAAGAAAGCGACATGACAAAGCTTGGAAAGGCAACCGGCGGTAGAATCACAACAAACCTTGATGATATAACAGAAAAAGACTTGGGTCATGCAGACTTGGTGCACCAAAAGAAAGTAGAATCAGACAAGTGGGTATTTGTCGAGGGGTGCAAAAATCCAAAATCTGTCACAGTTCTCGTAAGGGGTGGCTCACAAAGAGTGGTAGACGAAGCAGACAGATCACTTCATGACGCACTCATGGTAGTAAAGGACGTAATTGAAAAGCCGGCAATTGTCGCAGGCGGGGGCTCGCCAGAGGCGTATCTGGCATCCCAGCTAAAGGAATGGTCAGATAATTTTGAGGGAAGAGAGCAACTTGCCATTCGAAAATATGCCGAGGCACTAGAAGTAATTCCACTTACAATTGCTGAAAATGCGGGAATGGATCCAATTGATACCATGACAAGCCTCAGGGCAAAGCAGAACAGCGGAAGAAAATGGGCAGGCATAAATGCTAAAGAAGGCAAAATTGATGACATGTTTGCACTAAATATTGTAGAACCAGTTGCCGTAAAGGAGCACATATCCAAATCTGCAACAGAAGCAGCGTGCATGATTCTCAGAATAGATGACGTGATTGCTGTTTCCGGCAAAAGGTAACTAAAAAACTTCAAAACATATCTCTGATATCACTCTGTGTGTACAAAGTTGGAATTGATCTGGGTGGAACCAAAATTGAGGGGATCTGCCTTGACGAAAAATCTCAGATAGTTGAACGAAAGCGGGTTCCGACAAACCAGCGAGAAGGCTATGACTCTATTCTAAACTCAATATCTGTTCTGGTATCTGACATTACAAAAAATATTCCAGACTATGCCATTGGGATATGCACGCCTGGCGCGATCTCAAAAAAGACAGGCATGATCAAAAACAGCAATACCCAGTGTCTTATCGGAATGCCTTTGAAAAATGATCTAGAAAAAATACTGGGGAAAAAAATAGCAATGGAAAATGACGCAAACTGCTTTGCGATGGCAGAGGCAACCATGGGCGCTGCAGCCGGATACTCTGTGGTATTTGGAGTGATAATGGGAACCGGCGTTGGCGGCGGAATCATAGTTGATGGAAAAATACACAGAGGAAGAACAAACATTGCTGGGGAATGGGGGCATCACACGTTACATCAAAATGGCAACAAGTGTTACTGCGGAAAATCAGGCTGCGTTGAGACCTATATCAGCGGCCCTGCCTTGGAAAAAAGATGGTTCGAAATAACAGGAAGGAAAGAACCGCTTACAACAATAGTTCAAAACCTTGATGGCACTGATGGCAAGATGTGGAAAAAAGAATTTCTTGATAACTTTGGAGTCGGACTTGCAAACGTAATTGACATCTTAGATCCTGATGCCATAGTGCTTGGCGGCGGCATATCAAATATCGATTTTCTGTACACTGACGGGCGTGATTCCGTATATGATAAGGTGTTTAGTGATTTGGTGGATACTCCGATTCTCAAAAACAAGCTTGGCGATTCTGCTGGCGTATTTGGCGCAGCACTGCTCTAGGATGGGCAGCCTTCCATCTTTTGGATGTAAAAGCCGTTTGTCATAATTTCAATTTCAATTTCGTCTGGGACGCTTTCAGAATGGCAAAAATGACACTCTTCCGTCGTGATTTTGGCGTCTTGCTCACCTATTGAGGATAGCCATTTTTTTGCATACTCGACTGCCTTTTGATTGTCTTTGGAATCCGTGATCACGTCAAAATGAATCGTATGTCCGTCTTTTGCCTTTACGTACGTGTCAAAGACATGAACTTTCATAACAATGCTTGAACTCGTCTATTTTTATTTTTTATTGGACGGTAAAATTAAAAATTCTCATAGGCGTAATACGTCATCTGTTTTACTTTATCCAACAACAAACTACACGTTCTTTTGACTTCCTCAGAATTCTCTTTAAAAGTAGCCTCCTTAGTGCTATCTTTTAATAAAAAGTCAAACATTGCATCGTCTTTGATTCTCCGGTATTCCTTTTCGTACCATATTAGAAAATTGATTGCCTCTATTTTTCCGAGTTTTTTTGCGCTTTTCTTGAATTTTCCCAAGCTTATGTGTTTTAATTTGAAATCAAATTTTGTATTGTATTCATCAAGAAGGTGCGTAAATATGTCATGTATGGTATTTGCAAAAAGATTTAGATCTGATTGGAATTCTGCAGTATTTGATCCCAATCTATTGAGAATGATTTCTGCCTCATTAATTTTTCTTATCGCCGTCATGTGTCTAATCCATACGCTAAAATCATAAAATTATTACTAATTACGTATTATTCGCATTTAGTTCTAGGGTTTGTTTAATATTACTATTTTTAGATCAATCTCTGCTTTTTCCACGGCTTTTTCAGCATCTTCTGCTGCCTGTTGTTTTGTACTGTTTGTACTATCTCTGAGCAATGCTCTGTTTGCTAGGTTAAGATCTTCTTTTGCCTGTTTTAAAGTTGCTTTTGCCTCGCTTAGCGCAGTTGCATAAGCTGCATTTATTGCGTCAACTTCTGCCTGCGTCTTTGCAGACGATTTTGTCTTACTGACCGTGTTGGCTGTGGCAGAAGAATCGATTTCTTTTTTCTCTTCTTCATAATCCTCAGTCTGACTGGTTCTTTCTTTTTTCAATAATTCTGCCTCTCTTTCGGCTGCCTTTTTTCTTGCTTCACTATATTTTCCCTCTGCTGATGAAACGACTTGAGATAACAACATTGCACCTGCAAAAATCACAAATGCCGTCAAGAATACTCGTTTCATTTATTCTTGACACCTACAATATGGTCTATTGCTGACAAACCTGTCACCCATAACATCATACTATAACTTTTGAGATATTTTCTATATGCGTTTGTTCATTTGGTTTAAACGATCAAATTTATCAAAACCTTAAAACTAGTTGTAAATACATTTTATGCTTCTGGCATAACGTGATTGGAAAAGTAATTCACGTATATTTTTTAGATATAGTATTCATATAGTTTTTCAAATGGTTGCCTATTTTATTGCGGTTCAATAGTGGCAGGCGGCTTACTTGATATCACATAGGAAACCCATGTCACTTCATCGATTTCATTTGTTATTCGGTTGCTAATTTTTGCCAGCAAATCATGCGGCAGTCTTGTCCAATCTGCAGTCATTGCGTCAATTGACTCAACTACTCTGATCATCACAATATTTCCGTATTTTCTTTCATCGCCTACAACACCTACTGCCTTGTCGTCTCCCACTGCCGCATACGCCTGCCAGATCTTGTCGTACCAGCCTGCTGCTTCCAACTCATCCTCTACTATTTTACTTGCAACTTTGGCAATCTCTAATTTCTTTTCCGTGACTTCGCCGATTATTCTTACTGCAAGGCCGGGTCCTGGAAATGGATGTCGAGAAAGCAATTTCTTTGAAACCCCAAGTATTGCGGCGACCTTTCTAACTTCGTCTTTGTACAGATCGCGCAACGGCTCGAGTATTTGAAGGTCTAGCCAGTCAGGCAAACCGCCAACGTTGTGGTGAGTTTTGATTATGGCGGCAGGTCCCTTTGAGACTCCGCTTTCTATGACATCTGGGTATAACGTTCCCTGTGCAAGCCATTTGAAAGGCCCGTTTTTCTCTGCAAACTCTGTAAAAATTTTTACAAATTCCTCGCCTACGATTTTTCTTTTTCTCTCAGGATCTGTCACTCCTCTAAGCTTGTCTAAAAACTGCTTTTTTGCATTGATTGCAGTAAAGTTGACGGAAAAATTATCCTTGAACATTTTTTCTATTTCGTATTCCTCATCTAATCTAAGCAGCCCGTTGTCCACAAAGACGCACTTTAGCCTGTCTCCTATTGCTCTGTGAATTAAAAGCGCGGCAACAGTTGAATCAATCCCACCACTTACTCCGCACAGAACGTTGCCGTCAATTTTCGAAATATCATTCACCGTTTTTTCAACAAAGCTTTCCATTGTCCAGTCCTGTTTTGCATGGCAAATATTTAGAACAAAGTTTTTGAGAATCTGGACGCCTCTTTCCGTGTGAACCACCTCGGGATGAAATTGAATGCCGTACACTAATTCTTGCGTGTTTGCAATGGCAGCTGCTTGTGAGCGTTCCGTGTGTCCGATTATTTGAAAATTATCTGGAATTTTTTCCGCCTCGTCTCCATGACTCATCCACGCCCTAAGGGAATCGCCAATTCCGCCAAGTAAATCCGAATTGTTGTCTATTGTGAGTACCGAATGCCCATATTCTTTGTTTGCGCGCTTTACCTTTCCACCAAAGTTGTCAACTATCAGCTGATGGCCATAACAAATTCCAAGAAGTGGCAACTTCATTTGAAAAATTGCCGTGTCTGGTTTTGGCGCATCCTTGTTGTATACGCTTGATGGCCCGCCGGAAAATATCACTCCTTTTGGGTTCATCTCCCTTAATTTGTCAATTGAAATATCATATGGCACAAGTTCCGCATAGACTGAAAACTCTCGAATTCGTCTGCAGATCAAGTGGCTGTATTGAGAGCCAAAATCCAGCACTACTATTCTATCCATCGTATCACTTTGAATTTTCTATCATTTTTGAAAATGACCATGCGGCTGTGTTTACTATCTCGTTGACTCTTTCCTTCTGACGATAATTTTTGATTATTATTTCGCGCAACAATGTGCCGTCTTTGTTCACCATGCAGTCTATTATGGCGTTCTCCCTAATGTCGCCTTTTTCAAATTCTGCGACGTCCTTTCTTTTCATCTCGCCTATTATTCTTTCTAGGAAAAACGACTTGAACGGGTGCGAGTCTTCTTTGAGCTCAATTCCGTCTTCTACTACAATTGATACCTGCTCTGGAGTGACGTACGCGTTTGCTATCAGAGAGCCATCAGTATTTTTTTTCAGTGGAATTGTATAATCCATGGATTTTGGCTTTGGTTCGGAAGTATCCCTTAGCGAGGACGCTTTTGTAAAACTCTGCTGTTTTAGTACGGAATTTATCAAAACTAGGTTTCTCTCAAGGATTTCAATTTCCTCTCTGTGTTTTTCTATTTGAGCAGAAATACGATCTCTGAGTTCAAGCGCGTCCTTTACCTGCTCTTCTGAGAACTCCATAATTGACCTGACGTGTTAACGGTATTAAAATGCATTCAAGCATCAGAAACTGATCTCAAGATTTCTATACGTTATTTTCTTGAATCCCCTGATTGGTTTTGACAGTGTAAAGAATTCTGATTTGCTTTTTGTGGCTAGCCATTCTAAAAGTGCCTTGCCGCGCTTGAGCTTTTTTCTTTTGGTTTTTTTATCTACCGTATTTGTTTTCGAATATTTTCCTATTCTTGTTCCAAAATCCATTCCGAACAGAACTATTTTTTTTGCACCAAAATGGCTTGCCAAAAACACGCATCTGTCCCCATCGGTAAAGCCTCCAAAATTACAAACCTTTCCAATTTCTTTTGTCTGGGTCGTACCGACGCAGTTTTTGAAGTTTCTTACAAAATCTAATCTGTCTGCATTGTCCCCATGTGCGTGGACCACAAACACGGTGTTTGTTTTTTTAATTTTTTTTAGTGATTCCAAGTCTCCATCAAGATCAGTTACGACTATTTTTGGCCTAATTCCGTTTTGAATCAGAAGGGTTACTGCCCCATCAGCACATATGGTGATTGCGCCTTTGTGTTTTTTTAGCGCATCAATTGATGATTGCAGTGATGGGCCTGCACCAATGACAAAAACCGTCTTTCCACAAATCATTTTTTTCAGTCTAGTTAGAGAAAATCTCTTTTTTATGATAGAATCAAGTAAAACCGCAGCGTACAGGTCGTCTTTTTTACTGTAACCAAATTCTCGTGCTATCTGCTCGTATTTAGAATTCCAGCCTGAGATCGTCAATTAACTCTAAAATTAGCATGCTTTATCATAAATCATATGAATAAACTAGGCCCGGTAAACGTAGGTGGCACAAGTCCTGTAAGAATAATGGGCATACTAAACACAAGCCCCGAATCATTCTATAAAAAATCTATCAAAAAAGGCAAAGAAATCGCACGCGCAGTACAACAAATGGAACAAGACGGAGCAGATTTTGTTGATGTTGGCGCCATGTCGACTGCACCATACCTTACAACCTTGGTGTCAGAAAAACAAGAAATCAAAAGAATAACTGATGCGGTAAAACAAATCCAAAATGCATCAAACCTGCCAATCTCTATTGATACTTGCAGATCTGGCGTGGCAAAGGCTGCACTTGATCTTGGCGCAGATATCATTAACGATGTAACTGGCCTAAAATACGACAAGGAAATGATAAACACAATTGCAAAGACCCAGCCCTCACTTGTCTTGTGCGCATATGGCAAAAAACCACTCAGAGGCAACCTTGTTGCACAAACAAAGTTGCTTCTAAAAGAAAGCATAACGCTTGCAAAATCCGCAGGCATTCCAACAAAAAAAATAACACTTGATCCCGCAGTCGGATTTTTTAGAAAAACTGGAAAAAATCCGTTTTATACCAAGATAAATTCAGACTGGTACAAAAGAGATCTGGAGATTTTACAAAACCTCCGCTTTTTGAAATCAAATTTTCCAATTCTTGTTTCGGTCTCAAACAAGTCATTTATTGGGAAGGTTCTTGACAGGCAAGATCCGTCTGATCGTATCTTTGGCTCCATTGCAGCTGAAGTAATCTCTGTCCTAAATGGCGCAGACATAATACGAACGCACAATGTAAGACAAACAAAAGACGCAATAACAATTGCAGAAAAGTTTTCAAGGAAATTCAAGAAAGGCTTATAACGCATTCCACTTCTCCTTCCTAAGGGTTTACTTGGAAATAAGAGAAGGATTAACTTTTGACGACGTTCTTCTTGTGCCAAAATATTCTAACATTACCACAAGATCACAGACCGATCTTAAAACAAAACTCTCAAAAAATATCTCGCTTAACATTCCGCTGATTTCGGCAAACATGGATACTGTCACAGAATCCGCAATGGCGTCTGCCATGGCAAGGGAGGGAGGAATTGGAATAATTCACAGATTTCTGACAGTTGAAGAGGAGGTGGAGGAAGTTCTCAAGGTAAAGAGATCAGCCTCTATTATCATAGAAAACCCATACGTTGTCAGCCCAGATCAGTCGATTCGAGACGCAATCGCATACATGACTGAAAAAGGGGTTTCAGGCCTTTTGGTTGTAAGTGATTCAAAGCTTGTTGGCATACTGACAGGACGTGACGTCATGTTTGAATCCGAGTCAAACCGTCTAGTCAAGGATGTGATGACAAGGGACGTCATAACTGCAAAGCCTGGGATCTCTTTGGTTGAGGCAAAAGAGGCGCTCAGAAAACACCGAATAGAAAAGCTTCCGCTGATAGATGATGCCGGATCAGTCAGGGGACTCATAACCAGCAAAGATATCACACACAATGAGAATTATCCAAACGCGTCAAAGGACAAAAAGGGAAGACCTCTGGTGGGCGCAGCAGTTGGCGTAAAAGGTGACTTTATGGAAAGAACCGAGGCATTACTTGAGGCAGATGCCGATGTCATTGTGGTGGACATAGCACACGGTCATAGTGAAAACGCAATCAATACCGTAAGACTGATCAAAAAGGCATTTCCAAACTGTGAACTAATTGCAGGAAATGTCGCAACTGCAAGGGGCACTGAGGATTTGATAAAGGCAGGAGTTGATGCAGTAAAAGTTGGCGTCGGTTCTGGCTCCATTTGCATTACACGAGTAATCACCGGATCTGGCGTACCGCAGCTGAGTGCTGTATATGACTGTGCAGAGATGGGCAAAAAACACGGCATCCCAATAATTTCAGATGGCGGCACAAGAACCTCCGGTGATGTCACAAAGGCATTGGCTGCTGGCGCGTCAACTGTCATGATAGGAAGTCTTTTTGGGGGAACAGATGAGAGCCCCGGCTCATATGTGATGAAAAACGGAAAACGATACAAAATCTACAGGGGCATGGCCTCGTTTATGGCAACACTTGGGAGAAAAACAAAGGAGGCAGGAAATGCAGCAAACGATGACTTGAATGATTATGTGGCGGAGGGAGTAGAAGCAATGGTACCATACAAAGGAAGCGTTGCTGACATCATAACGCAGCTTACCGGCGGAGTGCGCTCAGGTCTTAGCTATTGCGGTGCAAACACCATACCGCAGATGCAAGAAAATGCCGAATTTATTAAAATGTCCCGTGCCGGGTTTGCAGAAAGCCAGCCGCACGACGTGGATTTAATGTAAGTTTTTAATGTCATTAGGAATATAATTTTCTGTGCTCACAAAAACCACCATTATAGGAATTTGCATCGGAGCTGTAATACTTGGGATCGGAATAGCGTCAATGATCTTAAATTCGCCATTTCTTCATACAGAATCTAGAGATGCAACAATTGGTGTTGAAAAAATGGCTACATACGAATTTACTGCACCAAAAAGTTCACACCAACGATTCACTGTAACTGGAGATGATTTTCACATAAAACTGACTACTCCTGGAGATGGAATTCAAAAAGATGAAGATTTTAAAAAAGAAATTACTTTTGATTGGTATGTCTTACAAGAGGGTGTGAACAAAATCGTAATCACCAATACTGGTCAATCGGAACTCAAATTTAATTACGAGTTTAATCGGTATGGCGACTATCTCATTTTAACACATAACATAATCTTGATAACTACAGCTGTAATAATAATCGGATTTAGTGCCGCGTTTAGCGTTAGAAAACCAAAAGGATTCTAAACCATTTTTGCTTTTCTGTACGAGCCGAGCACTTTCATAAACACCGTTCTCTGCCTTATCTTCTCCAATATTCCCTGTATGGTGGGATCTTCTTTGGTGCCGTCAAAGTCCATGTAGAAATTGTATTCCCACGGAGTGCTCTTGTTCGGCCTTGATTCTATTTTTGTGAGATTTACCTTAAAGTCATTAAACTCTTTGAGTATGTTAAATAATGCCCCGGCCTCATGCTTGACTGAAAATATGATTGATGTCTTGTCTCCGTCGTCTAGGGGGGTTTTTGACAATACCAAAAATCGCGTATAATTGTTAGTGTTGTCCTCTACTCCTTCTCTGATTATCGGAACCTGGTATATTTCAGATGCTCTCTTGCTTGCAATGCAACTTATGTTTTTCTTGTTCAAGTCTTTTATTATTTTGACACTTCCAGCCGTATCGTATGTCGGAATCGTCTTTAGCTTATGATCCTGAATAAATTTCCTACATTGCCCAAGTGCCTGCGGATGCGAATACACAGTATCAATTTCATCCATCCCGTCAAATCCAATCAGGCAGTGCCTTACCCTGTAGTATACCTCTCCAACTATTGTCAATCCGGTAGATACCAACAAATCATAACTCTCACCTACGCTACCTTCAAGCGAATTTTCTACCGGCAGCACTGAATAATCAGTGTCCCCTCTCTGTGTGGATTCTACTACTTCGGCAAACGTTGCAAAGGGAACCGTATCTATTGACTCTTTAAAAAATGAAATCGCCGCATCCTCGCTATACGCACCTCGTTCTCCTTGGAACGATACTTTGTACATTTTAATCTCTTAGCTTCAGAAAATCGCTCTTTTCAAAATTGGTTGATATCTTGCGGTCCTCAACAAATCCGCAGTTTGGGCACTTGACTCTGTCTCTTAGCGGAACTACGCTTCCAGCACAAATGTTACATTTTGTAAATAACACTCCTAGTTCAGGCTCGTCAATTGTTGCATGTATTGTACCGTTTAGGTGACTTTCAATTTTTAGCGTAATGACATCGTTTACTCTGGCAATGATTCTCCTTCTGTCCATGTTCTGGCAAATGCATTCCACTCCTGATGAGTTTGGTTTGCCGTTTATGTAATGTATGGCTACTGCAATCATGGATGACAATACTGCTGCCACTGTACCTATGACGATGTCACCTTTTTTTGGTATTGCAAGCTGTTTTCCGTTTTCCACCTGCGCAATCTTGTTTTTTTTATCTATATTTGCAATTCCAATTGTAGATGCCCTGATCTTGCTGCCGTCATCAAAGGTGTTGTTTCCTGCCTCCATTTCTTCAATAGAGCCAAGCGTATCGCCAGGTACGACAAAATCTTCCATGTTATTTCCTGATTTGGCTAATTATTAATTGGTTTTGAATCCAAAGCGGGCGAATCTAAATTTCAGATTCGCAAACAGGCATGTCCTTTAGGATATCCTTTCCGTCCTCGTCTACGATCGACGGCGCAACAAGACAAATCTTGCCGTTTTTTCTCTTACAGTAAACCTCTGACTCGTTGTTTTCCTTGTCTCTTGCCCAAAAGGAATGCGTCTGTGAAAAATTGGGGCTCTGGCCGCTTTTTTCGTAAATTTCTTCTGCGGTCCATATCTGATCCTTTGCAACTGAGGTACTGCCAAGCTTCATCCCCTTTATGCCGACAATGTCGCCTTCCTCGTCTTTGACTATGCAGCTAACGTGAATCCTAGCTTTTGGATATCTGATAAAATTCTTTTTTGTATGTGAAAAATTAGTCTTGCGTGCCATTTACATCATTATGAAAAACGAGAATCTGTTTTTGTACTCAAATTGCTTTCCTTTTCATAAAAACTCTTCAATTCATCAATATTAACATTATTGTTTCGCACAAATTTTACAACCAGTGTGGAACCTGCAAGTATCCATCGATGCTTTCATTTCTTAATATTTTTAGCAGTGCGCTTGCCTGAGGTGTGGACAAGACGGGCTTGTCAAATTGATTGTCAGTTGAAATTCTTGGGCACGCAACTTGGATAAACGCGTCAATTCCCTTCAAATTGCGCAGTCTGTCATTTGTAATGTCTGTGAGCGCAAACAGTTGAACTGTTTTTCCTTCTTTTTCAAGCTCGCGCTTGAATTTGAGCGCGGTAGTTTTTGAGAGCTGGCCTTCTTTGAGGCCTACTATGACTCCAAACGTCTTTGCGTCGGCTGCCTTGTATATGGCAAGAGTTGCCTTCGTCTGCAATTTCTGTGCAAACTCTGTTACCTCCCTGACCTCGTTAAAGTAAGGATCCAAGACATAGGTTGGCTTGTTTGTCGAAAGTGCGAGGCCTGCTGCATGGAAATTACTTTGTCCCATGAAGACGTTCGCATCAACTTGGTTTTGCACCTCTTGAGCCGGATAAAACTCGCATCCAAATACCTGCCCGTCGTTTAACTGGCCTTTACCCTTTCCTACTTTTACTTGGACTCCGTTTTCTTCTAGAGTCTTGCGGACTGTGTCAATTTGGTTGAGGTGCTGGCTGTCAGTTACAAGCGATACTGTCTTGCCCTTTAGAATATCTGCACATTTTACTGTGACGCTTTCAAAGGAAATATCATCAAAGGCATCTATCATCACAACGTTGTCCTGAAAAGTCGACATGCTTATCGTGTGACCGACATTGAACAAGATATCTGCAGCTAGGGTTTTTGCGCCGTTTGAATTCAGATCACACGTTCCCCAAGTGGTATCTGCAATCACGTATGCTGGAATGCCAAATCTGTTCATTATGTTGACGGCTGCATCTTGGACCTTTGGGATGATTCCCTCTGGGCCGTTTAGTGCAACGGATACTGGCTTGCGCTCTTGAATTGTCTTGAAGATTTTGTCTTCATCTATTACTATCATTTGAACAGATAACCATCTGTCAATTTTAATTTAAACCAAGCTGAATGACAAATCACAAATGTCTGATTATTCTGTAGTAATTAGTGCAAAAAGAGACAATCCTGAACATAGGCTTTGATGATACCGACTCCCCAAAGGGAATGTGCACCACTTATCTTGCGTACAGGCTGGTCGATTCGCTAAAAAAAGAAAAAGTAGAGTTTCTTGACTATCCAAGGCTGATACGATTCAATCCCAACATACCGTGGAAGACGCGTGGAAATGGGGCAGTCGCATTAAAGATCAAGACAAGCAGACCTGCTGTGGTAAAAAATAAAGTAATTGGATTCGTAAAAAAGTTCTCCGATCTGAAAAACGGGGCAAATCCGGCTGTGGTCTTTTTTGAAAATGCAGACATTCCAGAAGAATTTACGCAATTTAGCAAGCATGCGCTGTGGCAGCTGATTAGCAGAAATAACGCAAAAAAGTTTGTTGCAGATCACAATATCGAATCATTTTACATTGGAAATGGCCAAGGGCTAGTTGGCGCAATAGGCGCAATCGGATATAGATTCTCTGATCATACGTATGAGCTACTCAGCTACAGAAAAAAATCGCAGTTTGGGAAAAAACGAAAGATAGTTGCAGATAGCGTAAGAAAAATGCAGGAAAAGACATACCCGAGAACCTTTAACAGCTATGACACAAAAAAACAGAAAATCTTGTTTGCGCCGCATGGACCTGATCCCGTATTCTTCGGTATCAGGGGAGAGGATGTAGGCTCGTTACTTGATGCATCACAACTAATCAAGACTCAAGAAAAGCCAGTCGGACACATGATCTTCAAGTCCAATCAGGGAACGGGGGATCATCTCCAAAATGAAATTGATGTCCGTTCTCTAAGACCGTATTGTTCTGGAATGATAACTGGTGTAGTTTCAGTGGAACCGAAAATGGAAAAGGGAGGACATGTGATGTTTGGAATAAAAAAAGACGGTATTGAAATAAGCTGTGCAGTCTACAAGGAAACTGGAATAACAAAGCATGCTACAAATCTCATTTTGGGTGATAAAATTCGTGTTGGCGGCGGAGTCAGAAGGGCATCAAGCAAGCATAACCGTGTACTGAATGTAGAATTTTTCCAGGTTTTGCGTTTGGAAAAAAAAATAATCCTAGTTAATCCAACGTGTACAAAATGCAAAAAACACATGAAGTCAAAGGGCAAAGGTCAGGGCTTTGAATGTATCAAGTGCGGAAACAAATCACCTAAAAAAGAAATCAAACAAATCTCAAGACAAATTAAAAAGCAAATCTACATCCCACAAGCATCTGCGCACAGGCATCTTACACGGCCACAACAAAGACTTGAAACAACAAACAAAGAGTTAAGATTTGATGAAAAGGCTCCGTGGTTTTCCGTTTATTAAAACTTAGTTGATGGTTTCTATCAACACTGTTTTGTACTTCAACCTATCGTATTTCACGGGATCATGTCTAGTGGTTAGGATCTGCTCATAAAGCAAAAACAGGAATTCGTTCTACTCGGATCCATTCAAAATCTTTTCAAGCAATAATTTCTTTTCCGAATGATTAAATCCAATCATTTTTTGGAATTTTATTAAATCTCTTCTTGATACTGTAAGGTACCAACTATCATCACAATTAGGTCCCGTTATTCTAGATGGGACACCAATAGTAGTCATTAAACATCTAGCTTGATTTAGACCTGCAACATTCATACTTTTAACCCTGACCACAAAGTTTGTCTTATCTACCGTACCTTCATCATCAAAAAATGCTCTTAGCCAGAAAATCTTTACAGTTTTTTTAGATTTCAATATTTCATTTCCTATGCACCAACCTAGAGTGTTTCCACCACCAAGCTCTTTGATTCTTGAATATACTCTCTTAGATTTGAAGATCAGATCCGTAGATTTCCTTCTTCTAACTGTGATTTTGTAGATATCTAGTATGTCTTTCGAAAACTCTTCCAGTAATTTCTTGTTAGTATTGCAATAACCTACCTCATATCTTCTTCTATTCCTGTGATACCGTCTCCCATTTACAATCTGCAAGCTTTCCTTCTCTACGTAGGTTATCATACATCCATCTGAACATACATGCGCAGCTATTCTAGCTTCCTCCGGTTTCATCTTGACTTGTTAGTTACAACGAGAAAATAAGATTAGCGGGGAGTAGACTTTCAGGAGTTTAACTCCATTTGAACTACTGATCTGCGGGTGTCACATCAATTATGATTATGAGCCCGCCGGGATGACTTAGTCCTATAAAGACTGACTTCCCCACCCCGCTGACTAAAAACTAGGTCTCAGGGGATATATACTCTCATTTTTCCAAATAATTAATACTGTTTCAAATCTCGTCCTTGTTATGAATAAAAAAATTCGAATAGCTGGAATTATTGCCGCACTAGCAGTATCAGCAATTATTCTTTCATCGCCGTCTAGCGCTCCTCCTCTTCCGCAACCAAACGTGGAATCAAAAAACGAATCCATCCAAGTTCTTGCAACAAATCTCAAAAAGCCTTGGGCAATTGCGTTTGCCCAAGATAGAATCTTTGTGACAGAAAAGGAGGGTGCGATCCGAGTTATTCAGTCAAATGCTTTGCTTGATGAACCTTTGACGGTTTTGAGGGCTGCAAACGTTTACGGGGGAGGATTACTTGGAATTACGACGCATCCTGACTTTGAAAATAATCACTTCCTTTATGCATATTATACATATTCTGAAAATGACGCACTTTTCAACAAGGTTCTCCGTATAACTGAATCAGATAACAAGCTCAAAGACGCAGTAATCATTATTGATGAAATTCCTGGCTCGCAGTTCTATAACGGGGGTGTGATAAAATTCGGACCCGATGGAAAATTATACATCGCTACTGGTCTACCGTCTGAAAACTCTCACGATTCCCAAGACCTGTTCTCACTTGCAGGAAAAATTCTTCGACTAAATGATGATGGAACAATACCTGACGACAACCCGTTTCCAAACTCGCCTGTATTTTCTCTGGGACACAGAGACCCACAGGGCATGGCATGGGACAAGCACGGCAGTCTCTATGTTACTGAGACGGGCCCGACAAAAAACGATGAAATCAACCTTGTCAAACCGGGGCAGAACTATGGTTGGCCAGAACAGGAATGCTCCGGAGAAGAAGACTATGCTGATCCTGTAAAATGCTATGACCCAAGCATAGAGCCTGGGGGAATCGTGTTTTATAGTGGGGACAAGCTTGAATATAATGACAGCTTGATTATGGCAACATTGCGCGGATCAAACTTATACAAACTAGACGTATCTGGGAACGAAATATTATCACAAAAAAGCATACTTGGTGGAACTGGAAGAATCAGAGACGTGGGGCTTGGACCTGACGGCTACCTTTACGTTATCACATCAAACACGGATGGCAAGGCATTTCCGGACAAATTAGACGACAAGCTGCTGAGAATACTGAAATAAATTGAAATTCGACGTTTCACGGTTTTTTGAAAAAGACAGAAAGGAGCGAATTGATATTGTCGCCAAATTTGCAAATCTGACCGAACAAGAAAGACAGACTCTTGAGGGTTCTGGGGGGATTTCATTTGAGCAGGCAGACAAAATGGTTGAAAATGCTATAGGCACATTTTCATTCCCGCTTGGAATTGCGACCAATTTTACAATAAATAAAAAAGAATACCTGATTCCGATGGTGATAGAAGAGCCATCGGTGATTGCAGCCGCATCCAAGGCTGCCAAGATAGCAAAGATGCGCGGTGGTTTTGAAATGCAAAATGACGAGTCATACAGCATAGGGCAAATACAGGTAGTAAACGTCGACGTGGAATCTGCCATGCAAAAAATCCTCAAATCCTCAAAGGAAATACTGGACTTGGCAAACTCCAAAAGTAATACCCTGTCAAAAATAGGCAAGGGCGCAAAGGAGATCTCTTGCAAGGAAATCAAAACCGATGCAGGACCAATGCTAATTGTCGAATTGTTGATTGATGTTGGCGACGCAATGGGGGCAAATGTGACAAACACAATGTGCGAGGGAATAGCACCGCTCATAGAAAAAATCACAAACGGCAAGGTAATCCTTCGAATTCTCTCAAACTATTCTACAAGAAGAATGGTAAGGGGCACTGCGACATTTGAAAAGGAAGCAGTTGGCGGACAAGAGACAGTTGACAACATCATTATGGCATACCAGTTTGCGGCATATGACGAGTATCGTGCAGTAACACACAACAAGGGAATAATGAACGGAATCATTGCAGTAGCAAACGCAACAGGACAAGATACTCGTGCAATCGAGGCAGCTGCGCATGCATACGCCTCAAAAAACGGAAGATACACATCGCTTACACAGTGGGACAAGGACAATGATGGGAACCTGGTTGGTAGAATCGAGATCCCAATGTCAGTTGGAATAGTGGGAGGAATCATCAACGTGCATCCGACTGCAAAAATATGTACAAAAATACTTGGAGTCCAGTCTGCAAGCGAACTTGCATGCATAATTGGGGCTGCGGGCCTTGCTCAGAACTTTAGTGCCCTGCGTGCACTCGCATCTGAGGGAATCCAAAAAGGCCACATGCGGCTACACGCAAGAAACATTGCCGCTGCGGCAGGTGCAACAAATGATCAAATCGACACCCTTGTCAAGAAAATGACCTCAGAAGGCAATATTTCGATTAATCGGGCACGTGAGATTTTAGGGGAACTTTGAACAACAAAATATAGAGGTTCTTTTCTCAAGAATTAAAGATGACCAAAGTAAAATTCGCCATTCCGAAGGGAAGCCTTGAGGACGCGACCTTTGCCATTCTAGAAAGGTCCTGGACCAAGGTTCAGCGCAAGAGCCGCACATACAGGGTAACACTAGATGATCCTGACATTGCTGTAAAAATGCTAAGGCCGCAGGAAATTCCGACATTTGTATCTGATGGCTTGTATGACGTTGGAATTACCGGAAAGGACTGGATTGGCGAAACAAAGTCTGACGTGGAGCCCCTCTTGGATCTGGAATATGGGAAGATAAAACTCGTAGTGGCAATCCCTGACACTTACCGATTCAAGTCGCTAGATGAAATGATTGCGTCATATGCAAAACAAAAAAGAATACTGCGAATATCCTCAGAATATCTTACAACTGCTTCAAAATTCATAAAACAGCTAAAATCATACAAAAAATACTACGGTAACAAAGACCCGCAAATTGTCACACCGTGGCTCCGGATCGGGACAAACAAAAGCGTGCAAATTCATCTGTCGTTTGGCGCAACAGAAGCCAAGCCGCCAGACGACGTAGATGCGATAATGGATGTAACTGAGACTGGAACCACACTTGAACAAAACCAGCTAAAGATAGTTGATACTGTTTTACAATCAAGTGCCCACCTAATTGCAAACAAGAACTCGCTGCGCGATAAAACAAAGAGGGAAAAAATCTTTGACATCATCACCGTCATGAGGGGCGCAGTTGAGGGAAGAAAGTATCTCCACATTTACCTAAACGTGGAAGAAAAAAACATGCCCAAATTGCTAAGCAGCTTACCGTCACTCAAGCGCCCGACAATTAGCCCGCTGAGCGAAAAGGGATGGTATGGCGTGAACACAATAGTTCCAAAATCTGAATTTCACAAAATGATCCCAAAGCTTAGAAAGATTGCACAGGGCCTAGTGGTGCACGAGCCGAGGCAGATCCTAGAACTTGAGGAGATAAAGCGTCACGAAGAAAATTGATGAAGATAATCACAGTCAAAAACGTACATTCCTTTGCCAAGTCCCAGTCGAGCAAGTTTGACAAAAAGATAGTCGAATCGATAATCAGTACAGTCCAAAAAGACGGCGACTCTGCGCTCAGAAGGTTTGAAAAAAAATTCGGCGGAGTAAGCACAAAGGCATTTCAAGTGTCACAAAAAGAAATCAAGGACGCATACCAAAGAGTCACTCCAGAACAGGTACGGGCAATAAAACTGGCAAAAGCAAGACTGGAAAAAACCGAGTCTGCACTAAAAACCAAGCTTGTAAAAATCGAGACAAACACGGACGGAATTAAGATCACAAAAATATTTGCACCGCTAGGCAGCGTGGGGTGTTACGTGCCCGGTGGTCTTGCAAGATATCCAAGCTCAGTGATAATGTCTGTCGTTCCAGCAAAGATAGCTGGCGTAAAAAAAATAACAGTTGTGACGCCGCCAAACAAGCAGGGAAAAGTAGACCCGCTTGTACTGGTTGCAGCAGACATCTGCAAGGCTGACCAAATCTTCAAAGTGGGCGGGGCGCACGCGATAGCGGCACTTGCATTTGGCACAAAGTCAATCCCGCAGGTGGATAAAATAGTAGGGCCTGGGGGCGCGTTTGTCACCGCGGCAAAATACCTTGTTTCTAATATTACGTCAATTGACATGCTTGCAGGGCCAACCGAACTGGCAATAATTGCCGATGACTCGGCAGATCCTAAACTTGTCGCACTGGATCTGATTTCACAGGCAGAGCACAGCTCAGACACCTCATGCTGTCTGATCACGACATCAAAGAATTTGGCGTACCAAGTGGTGGATTTTATCGAAAAATTAACACCGACACTGCAAAGAAAAGATATCGTTGCAGAGAGCTTGAGCAAAAATGGATTTGTAGCAATATGCAAGATGTCAGATGCTATATTACTTGCAAATAATCTTGCGCCAGAACACTTGGAGATAATGACTAGACAGCCAAAAACAATATCAAATAAAATTAAAACAGCGGGGCTAGTGCTGTTGGGGCAAAACACGCCGTCTGCTGCAAGTGATTACCTCCTTGGAACAAATCACATATTGCCAACAAACAGATTTGGAAGATCAAGGGGCTCACTTTCGGTACTTGACTTTCTAAAAATACAGACAAGCGTCGAGTCATCAAAGCAAGCCCTGAAAAAAATAGACAAATATCTGTCTGCACTTGCAAAGGCAGAGAGCCTGCCAAATCATTATGAAGCGGTGAAAAAAAGAATATGAGCACCAAGTGGTTTTATCAAAAGCTGGATGAATACTCTGCACTATCGGGGTACCAAAAGCCTGCATACCATGCAGGAACAATAAAGCTTGACTCCAATGAAAATTTCGTGATAAACAAGCAGTTCCAACAGGAAATAATCGACGGCGCAAAGAAAAACTCTGATATTCGTGAATACCCGCTTGGGAAATCCGACAATCTAATATCTGCATTATCAGAATACCTGCATGTCCCGTCATCTATGATTGGGATTGGAAATGGCTCTGATCAAATACTTGATCTCATACTTGCAAACTTTGCATCAAAAAAGACCAGAATACTGACGTCTGATCCGACATTTGGATTCTTTGAGGAGCGGTGCAAGCTGTATTCAATTCCTACAGCAAAAATCCCATTTTCGAAAAACATGACGCTAAGCACTAGTGACTTTGTATCCAAGTTCAAAAATGCCGACATACTGTATCTTGATTCCCCAAACAACCCAACTGGATTCCAGTTTACAAAAGAAGAAATCACAGAACTGATTAAGAAATTTGACGGGCTTGTTATAGTGGATGAGGCGTACGGAGAATTTTCAGACTATTCTGTTGTGGGAATGGCAAAAAAATTCGATAACTTGATCGTCGTAAAGACATTCTCAAAGGCATTTGGGCTTGCCGGACTCAGACTTGGGTATGTGATTGCAAACAAGCGATTCATAGATGTATTTTCGCGTGTACTCCAGTATCCATACCCGCTAAACACAATAGCAATTGAGGCAGGAATACTTGCCATACAAAAAGCAAAACAAATCTCACAAACCATAGAGGAAATAAAGCAGGAACGAACAAGAATCATAAAAAAACTGCGAGATACTGGAGCATTTGATGTATTTGATTCCAAGGCAAATTTTGTCCTCTTTGATGCCAGAGGGGCTGACAAGAGAATCTACACCGCTCTGCTTGAGCAGGGCATCTCGATTAGAAAACTGGGAAAAATCGGAAAGCACGATGGATGCCTAAGGGTTACGGTTGGAACAAGAGACATGAACTCCAAGTTTTTGTTGGCAATACGTGATTTTCTCCAATGAATTACCAAAAGATAGGCAGCAGTATCATTGCAAAAGACATAGGCCAAATTGGTGATATCGATGGTGTGATTTTTGACTGTGATGGGGTCCTGGTGGATGTTTCAAAATCATACGATTTGGCAATTCGGAAAACTACCCAGTACATACTCAAAAAATTTGCAAACATAAGATCCATACCGATAACTGCTGAGATAATAAGCGGCTTCAAATCAACCGGAGGCTTTAACGACGAAGTGGACGTTACATACGCGTCAATTCTTTCTCTGGTTGCCGCAAAAAAACTGGGAATTGATGATGCCAAATTCGTCTTTCGCGTAATTAAAAACGCGGACAGCACCGGAATAAGATCAGTTGAAAAGTTTCTTGACACACTTGACGTTGACCTTTCTGATATGAGAAAAAAACTGGACTATCCGGGAAAACGTACGACAAATCCCCTGTATGAGATTTTTGACCAGATTTTCTATGGGCCTGAATTGTACAAAAAAATATTCAAGAAAAAATCTCAATTTACAGAAAAGGGACTAATCGATAACGACAAGGTAATACTTACAAAAAAACTACTTTCAGTACTTGAGAAGAAATTTGGCAGCAATCTTGCCATAGTGTCTGGACGCGGAAAAGAATCAGTACGATATTCACTCAAAGAACTGCTAAACGGATTTAATCTGAAAAGCTCACTGTTCCTAGAAGACGAACCAAGGGAAATGGCAAAACCGAACCCAAAATCCCTGCTGTTCTCTGTCAGCAAACTGCATGCTAGGCACTGTCTCTATGTGGGGGACTCAATGGAGGATCTGATTATGGCCAAAAAAGTAGCAAAGATGGGCAAAAAAATAACCTTCTGCGGCATTTATGGGACAAGCAAAAACCCCGATTCTAAAATACGACTCTTCAAGGATGTGGGCGCCCCAGTTATGATAAAATCAATTAATTTGATCCCAAAGGCATTAAATTTGGCAAAGTAAAGCCTTTGAGTACTTATGGCGGCAAGAAAAAGCAGCATTAAGCGCGAAACAAAAGAGACCTCCGTAAGCGTACAAACCAACCTTGACGGCAGCGGCAAGATATCTATCAAAACTGGAATTGATTTCTTTGATCACCTGATTACCTCGTTTGCAAAGCATTCCATGCTTGATCTCACCGTGAAGGCAAAGTCCAATGATAACATTTTACACCACTTAATCGAGGATGTGGGAATTGCAATCGGCGCCGCAATGGACAAGGCACTTGGAGCAAGAACTGGGATCACAAGGTTCAGCTACGCCTCAGTCCCACTAGATGAATCCCTTGCAGAAGCAACAATAGACCTAGTGCGACGCCCGTATCACAAGATCAACCTATCAATCAAGCGAACGCAAATCGAGGGAATGTCAAAAGAAGACATCGAGCATTTTTTCACATCACTTGCACAGAACTTAAACAGCTGCATACACCTAAATGTAAAATACGGAGAAAACGACCACCACAAGGTAGAGGCGGCAATAAAGTCACTTGCAGTAGCGTTTAGGGTTGCAGCCAGCATTGATAAGAAGCAAAAAGGAATACCAAGTACCAAAGGTTCAATGTGATGAAAGTAGCAATATTTGATTATGGGGCAGGTAACATATTCAGCCTGAAGGTAGCTTTAGAAAAACGGGGCGCAACAGTAGATGTGATCAAAAGTTTTGATCAGGCAGATAATTATTCTGGCTTGCTGTTGCCTGGAGTCGGCAACTTTGATCCGGCAGTACAAAGCATGCGCAAAAGCTCAAAGACTACATTTCAGGAATACGTTCAGGACAAGATTCCCGTGCTGGGAATTTGCCTTGGCATGGAAATGTTTTTTGAAAAAAGCGAGGAAGGAAAAGAGCAAGGCTTGTCCGTGATGGAAGGAGAAGTAGTGATTCTTCCAAACAAGTTCAAAATACCGCACATGGGATGGAACAACCTGAAGATCAGAAAATCAAACCCATTGATGGATGGAATACCTGATTCTTCATGGGTTTATTTTGTCCACTCTTACAGAGTAAAGCCGAAAAATGACGACATTATAGTTGCCGATTCCGATTACGGGATTGCGGTTCCTGCTATAGTCAACAGGGGTACACTTTACGGAACTCAGTTCCACCCGGAAAAGTCAGGCAAGATTGGTTCCCTGATGATTCAGAACTTTTTACGAGAGTGTAAAAAGTGAAGATCATCCCGGCAATCGACCTCATGGAAGGTCAGGTAGTAAGACTGTACCAAGGAAGGCCAGAAAACAAGACCATATACAGTAATGATCCTAAGGCTGTGGCAAAAAAATGGGAAAAAGCAGGTGCCGACATGCTGCATTTAGTTGACCTTGATGCCACGCTACAAAGGGGATCCAATCTCAAACTGAT
This sequence comes from Candidatus Nitrosotenuis chungbukensis, assembly GCF_000685395.1. GTDB lineage: Archaea > Thermoproteota > Nitrososphaeria > Nitrososphaerales > Nitrosopumilaceae > Nitrosotenuis > Nitrosotenuis chungbukensis. Next base: position 134,455 of record NZ_AVSQ01000012.1, read on the forward strand.
CAAAGAAATTGTTAAAGAAATATCCATTCCAGCACAGGTGGCTGGCGGCCTGAGGGAAGAATCAATAATCTCAGAAGCTTTGGACTTTGCACAAAGGGTTGTTCTAGGAACCGTCGCATTCAAGGATGTGGATCTTGTTTCAAATCTGGCAGAAAAATTTGGCACAAATAGAATAGTAATATCTGCAGATCACTATGACGGTATAATCATGGTAAATGGGTGGCAGCAATCAACTAGTACAAACTTGATTGATGCAATGCAAAGTCTTACCGGAAAAGGTTTTTCGGAATTTCTTATAACAAATGTGTCACGAGACGGTACCATGAAGGGACCGGATCTTGACTATCTGAAAAAAGCATGCGCGTTTTCACATGTGCATGTGATTGCAAGTGGGGGAATATCAAGTCTTGATGACATTACATCAGTAAAACAATGCAACGCGTATGGTGTTATTCTGGGAAAGGCACTTTATGAGGGCAAGGTATCGATCGGGGAGGCAAAAAAGCTGGCATGACTCTGACCAAACGAATCATACCGTGTCTTGATGTAGCAAACGGGCGAGTGGTCAAGGGTCTGCATTTTGAGTCAATCAAAGATGCAGGCGATCCTGTATTACTTGCGGAAAAATACAGCAGAGAGGGAGCAGACGAGCTTGTCTTTCTTGACATCACTGCATCACAGGAACAAAGAGAAACGATTCGCTCACTTGTCTCAAAGGTTGCACAGGTAATTGATATTCCGTTTACGGTTGGGGGCGGTGTGAAAACACTTCAACATGCGCGCGACATTTTGCTTTGCGGCGCAGACAAGGTTGCAATTAATACTGGGGCGGTGAAGAATCCAGAAATCATAACGGAACTGATGAATCTTTTTGGAAAGCAATGTGTCGTAGTGGCAATAGATGCAAAACGTAACTATGATTATGCCAAAGGAAAAAACATCTTCTCAGAGGATTCAAAAAAATTCTGGTTTGAGGTGTTCATCTACGGGGGAAAAACGGGAACCGGAATAGACGCAATAGAATGGGCAAAAAAAGTGCAGCAGTTGGGAGCAGGCGAGATTCTGCTCACAAGCATAGACAAAGACGGAACAAAGGACGGCTACGACATTATTTTGACAAAGGCAATAGTTGAAACCGTGTCAACACCCGTAATTGCGTCTGGCGGGTGCGGGGAACCGCTTCATATGCTTGAGGTGTTCAAAAAAACCGACGTTGACGCAGCGCTTGCAGCGTCAATATTTCACTATGAGACTCATTCAGTTGACAGGGTCAAGGAGTATCTTAAGGAAAATAATGTGGACGTAAGATTATAAGTCAAAAACTGGAAAATACTGCTAATGAAAAAGACTATTTCTGATCTGGATTTTTCAAAAGGGGATGGACTAGTTCCTGTCATAGTTCAGGATTACAACACAAAAGAAGTTCTGACACTTGCATATTCCAACAAGGAGTCGCTTGAACTGACACAAAAAACCGGAAACTCTTGGTTCTGGAGCAGGTCAAGAAACAAGCTCTGGATGAAAGGAGAAGAGTCAGGCAACACGCAAAAGGTCAAAGAGATCCTAGTTGACTGTGATTCTGACGCAGTGATTTATCTGGTAGAGCCTGCGGGCCCTGCATGCCACACCGGAGAACGTGTCTGCTTTCACCACAAACTCGATTAGCAAACTCTCTCAAAACTAGTTGCTGAGCCAGGTATGGTCTCATTTATGATTCTGAAAGTTATTGGCTTGTACTCTGTATCTCTAAAGACCACAAACCATTCGCCTACTATGTCATTAACACTGCAAATTTTCTTTGCTTTTGAAAGGGATGGTGTAAAGTATGTGTTGAATTCTGATTTTACTGCGCCGTCAAACGGCACTGTGGAATATACTGTGGTCCCGTTGGGCAATCCAAAAATTATCTTGCCTACATCATTTGGCGCCAAACCGTTTACTGTGACAAAAATATTTTCTCCCAGTTTATACTGGAATGCGTTTATCGCAAAGGGGCCTGATCTGTTCCAGTTTTCAAGCGGGTCTTTGGGCTCGGTTTTTTCCAATTTGGGACTTGTGAAAACAACAACCACAATTATTGTTGCAATTATTATGCAGACAATCATACCTGCAATTAGTTTCGGGTTCACTTTTTTCTAGGTAATCAGAAAATGTGTAAATACTTTGCGTAGGGCTGAAAAACTCATATTATATGAGTTAAATATCATTAAACAAGTTGTACTTAAAATTAAGTGTCACTAAACTTGATATTAGGACATTTTAACTATAAACCAAACGCCGATCCAAATATGACAAAAACATCGCTGCAATGCAGGGAGTGCAAGAAGGAATACGAGTCCACGTTCAAGTATATCTGTGATGAGTGCTTTGGGCCACTCGACGTAAAGTATGAATTTCCATCAATTACAAAAAACACGTTTACAAATCGCGAGCACACGTACTGGCGATATTTTGAATTACTGCCGATCCAGAACAAATCTAACATAATTAGCATCCACGCCGGAATGACTCCTCTAGTCAAGGCCGAGAAGCTTGGAGAAAAACTGGGACTGAACAATCTTTACATTAAAAATGACTCTGTCAACCCGACGTTTTCATTTAAGGACAGACCTGCAGGAATAGCTGTATCAAAGGCAAAAGAGTTTGGTCTGTCTGCCGTTGGGTGTGCGTCTACTGGTAATCTGGCATCTGCGACTGCTGCGCATGCGGCCAAAGGAGGTTTTCCATGCTATGTGTTTGCACCAAGTGACATTGAGCACGCAAAAATTGCTCAGGCACTTGCATATGGTTCCAAGTTCATTGCAGTAGATGGGACATACGATGACGCAAACAGAATTGCAGCCCAGATAGGCGACAGCAAAGGAATAGGAATCGTGAATATCAATTTGCGTTCGTACTATGTGGAGGGATCAAAGACACTTGCATATGAGGTGGCAGAACAGCTTGACTGGCAGGTACCTGATCACCTTGTAGTCCCGGTCGGTAGTGGAGCAATGCTTAATGCAATTTGCAAGGGATTCGAGGAACTGCAAAGCGTATCTCTTCTCGGTGATGTTTCTAAAATGCACATGATTGCCGCACAGCCGCACGGTTGCGCACCTATAGTTGATGCATTCAAGCGGGGATCAAGCGATGTCATTCCAGTTGAAAACCCAGACACAATTGCAAAAAGCCTCGCAATAGGAGATCCTGGGGATGGACGCTACGTCCTCAAAAGACTAAAGCAATACAATGGATATGCTGAAGAGTCAAACAACCGCGAGATACTTGATGCCATCCTGTTGCTTGCCAGAACCGAGGGGATATTCACAGAACCTGCAGGCGGAGTCTCAGTGGCAGTTCTAAAAAAGATGATAGATGACGGCAAAATTGACAAAAATGACACGACCATATGCTATGTGACAGGAAACGGGCTAAAGGCGACAGAGGCATTAATGGAAGTCTTGCCAAAGCCAGAAGTAATGCAGGCAGACGTTGCAAAGATTTCCGCAGTGGTGAAATGATTTGGCAAACGTAACATTCACGATTCCGTCCGTACTAAACAAGGGTGGCGGGGAAAAAAAACTCCCAATCAATGCCGACTCTCTTTTGGAGTCATTTACCAAGGTATCGCAAGATATGGGCGATGATTTCAAGCGCAGGGTACTAAACGATGACGGAACGCCGCGCTCACTCATCAACATCTACATCAACGGAAAAAACTCTAGGTTTTCTGGAGGCATGAACACTCCGCTAAAGGATGGGGATGAGATCTATATCCTACCTGCAGTGGCGGGGGGTTCTGAACTATCCAGCAAAGATCTTGACAGATATTCAAGACAAATAATGCTAGAGGAAATCGGGTACCAGGGACAGCTAAAGCTCAAGGCTGCAAAGGTATGTGTTGTGGGAGTCGGCGGTCTTGGAAACCCAATAACTACGAGGCTTGTCGCAATGGGAATTGGAAAGATCAGGATCATTGACAGAGACGTGATCGAATTATCAAACCTTCACAGGCAGACAATGTTTGATGAATCTGATGTTGGGCAAATCAAAGTCGAGGTTGCCGCAAAGAAACTAAAAAAGATGAATCCAGATGTTGAGATCGAATCACTTCCAATATCAATTAACGATTACACGGCACTTGATGCAGTGGAAGGCTGTGATGTTGTAATAGATGCACTGGATAGCGTAAACGCGCGATATGCACTAAACAAGGCATGCATAGAAAAAAACATTCCATTTGTGACTGGTGCGGCAGTTGGCGTGTCAGGTCAGGCCTTTACAATTCTTCCGCACAAAAGCGCTTGCTATTCTTGCATGTTCCCTGAGCTTGATGAGGACTCGATGCCCACTTGCAGTATAGAAGGAGTCCATCCGTCAATACTGTCCATAATTGGGGGAATCGAAGTAGCAGAGGCTGTCAAGATAATACTTGGCAAAAGTCCCAGCCTTTCTGACAAGATATTGCATGTGGATCTGGAAAACTTGGATTTTGTAATGACTAAAACGTTTAGGGCTGACGAATGCAGTATCTGTGGAAACGGTAAAATTGATTCAGTACCAAAAACAGAATTCATAATTGAAGAGCTCTGCGGAAGAAATAGGGGTAAGCGTACATTCTCAATCACTCCAACACAGAAATTCGAAATCGATGTGGGGAAAATCACAAACCTGGCAAAAGACCTTCAGTTCAATGTTGAAAATCAGGGAGATCTCGGTGTATCGATGAGAACAAATGACCTTTCTGTCAGCTTTATGAAAAGAGGCTCAGCTGTTATAGTGGGACCAAAGGATGAAGAGGATGCCGTCTCGTTATACAAAAAGCTTGTTTCCAAAAAGGAAATAATCACAAACTAAACAAAAATCTCAATTTAAGCAATCCATATATTGTAACATATTATTGAAATTCTGACTTGCTTAACATTTCAAAGATGAATGAAATTGATGTTCAAGGAATGTACAAAATATACGATCTTTGGCCTCAGATAGCAAAAAACTCGTATGGTAATAATGATCCTATGGATTACAAAAACATAGACCACATTGTTTTTGCAGGCATGGGTGGCTCTGGTGCGATAGGCGACATATTTTCTGCAATTTTGTCAAAAAGTAACATTCATGTAAGCTTGGTGAAAGGATACCTTTTGCCAAAAACTGTTGATACTCATACACTCGTTGTAACAACCAGTGTCTCTGGCAATACTGTCGAAACTATGACCGTGTTGAACTCTGCAAGAAAAACTGGCTGCAAACTGATTGGGTTTTCATCTGACGGTAAAATGGAAAAATACTGTAAAAAAAATAAAATTGAATTCCGAAACATTCCAAAAATCCATTCCCCAAGGGCGTCATTTGTAAGCTATGTCTATTCTACTCTTGGGACACTAAACTCAATAATTCCAATCAAAAAACACGACATACTAGAATCGATTTCCAAAATTTCCAAAATATCAAAACAAATAGACTCTAGTAATTTATCCAAATCCAATCCGTCACTTGATCTTGCAAAATGGATATCTGGCATACCTCTAATTTATTATCCCTGGGGTCTGCAGGCGGCAGCAATCCGATTCAAGAGTTCATTACAAGAAAATGCCAAGTCTCATGCAATGATAGAGGACGTGATTGAGGCTTCTCATAATGGTATAGTGTCATGGGAAAAGCCGTCAACCGTCAAGCCGATTCTGTTACGAGGAAAAAATGACTATGTCAAAACGAAAGAGAGATGGAAAATACTGAAAGAATACTTTGAAAAAAATGACATCGTGTATAGAGAAATAGTATCGGTAAATGGCAGCATTCTATCAAAACTGATGTGTCTTATCTATACGCTGGACTATGCGTCGATCTATTATGCTGTTCTAAATAACACAGATCCGTCGCCTGTGGCATCAATCGACTTTATAAAAGCAAGATTATAGTATCCCTAAATTGACACAGGATTGTAAAAATTACAATTAGCGATCAAAAAATTGGCTCAGGTGTGAAGCATGCCTGAAATTAATGCAAAAAACCAGCGAATTGTGGATAAATTGTCCATTAATGTTATATACTAAATTTTAGACCAAAAAGACAATAACATGAACAACGAGATAGGACGTAAAATAACTAGTCTTACATTAATGACAATTATGCTAGCTGCTGGCTTCTCGGCATTTGCACCAAGTGCAATGCCGCAGGCCGCAGCAGCAAACGCAAACTTGTATGTTTCCGCTGAAAACTCTCAATTCCAAAACTACTTTGCAGGACCTCAAGTCATCGAAGTAGTCGTAATTGACAGTGACATAAAGGACACTAACGAGGGTAAAGGTGAACCGGACGTAACCATCAACGGCAACAAACTAAGAATGGTTCAAGCCACTGATGGTAACTGGTATGGTTACTTTGCAGACAAAGCACAAGCCCAGAAAGCAGACGCTACAGCTAAAGGCAGTGGCGCCTCTACCACAAGAGGTACTGGTCTTGACTTTGGTAACTTCTGTAAAAACGATAGCACAGTTTTCGGTCCTTCATTTTCACAAACTGTAGGTATTGCCGTTGCAACAAACGCAACTGGTGGTACTGACGGAGAAAGTGCCTTTACAACTTGTACAGCTGTAACTGGATCATCTGGAACTGGTGTAAACCTAAATAACGTTGTAAGAGAAAACAAGACAGTAAACCGTGGTGTTTCAACATCACTTGGTCAAATTGGCTTAACTTCTATTGCAACAGACAAGGCTTGGCCAATTATCCAATTATATGATTTCAGTGCAGGTGGAAGTGTAGTTGTCCAATACAACAAGGGTGGTGGAATCCAAAAGACAACACTCACCTTTGATACAATCCCATCAAACATGATTGGAGTAACATTGGACAGATCTAACTTCCCACAAAGCTCACAAGTTCACGCCACAATGACAGACCCACAGTTGAACATCGATCCAACTGATGAGGACTCTTGGACATTTGGAACCCTAGCCGGCAACGCAACTATTTTCTATCAATTATTTGATGAAAACGGTGCACGCGCAGGTGATGGTTTAGTTTCAAATGCTCTAACGGGTAACCTTACTGGACTCATGTTCGAATCGAACGGTCTGTTGAAGGTGAATGGTGATGTACAATCTTCAGGAACTCCAGTTTTATTGATCCAAGATAACGCCGACTCTGTCGTCGGTCCATCTGGATCAACTCTGGCTACTGCAGGAACATCAACTGTCACATCTGGCAATCAACCTGTGACATTTACTGAACAGAGTCCAAACAGCGGCATATTCGGAACATATGATGAAACGGATACCTCGGTGCTGAAGGTAACTTCAAACGCACTTAGAGGAACATCTGCATCATTACAATACAACTCACAATCAGATAGCATTGTCGTAGCACAATTCTTTGGAACACTAAACTTTGATGAAGCAGCACTTGGCGGCGAATGGAATTCTGGAGAAGAGATCGCAATCACTCTAGTAGATGGGGATCAAAACCTAAACACTAGAGCTGATGAAGATCTTGACCTCTATAATGCCAACGTTACCTTGCCAGCAATCAAAATTGGCAGTCCATTGACATTATCTGGTGTAGGATCAGGCGATGTGGCTATCGGAACTAGCAACGCAGCAAGTGCAACAGGAGGAATTACTCCAACTGTTGATACTTATAGTGATCGTCTAAAGATCATAACTTCTGCTGCCTATACGACCACATCAAAAATCTTCATCAACGTAACTACCAACTATACGCAAGATGACTTTTCTAATTTCATTAGAAACGCTTCACGTGTTAACGGTGGAAACGGTAATGGAATGTTCAACTACTTCCAATACGATCTGAGATCACTCAGTAATGCACTAAGTGGCGCATCCATCCAATCAATCACTGTAGGAAATGCTTCTGCACCAAGAACATTTGTGTTCAGCGCAACTACTACAACGGATTTCAGTTCATCTGACTTCCAAAACATGATTGACATGGGTAAGGGATTCGGTAACCTAACCGATAGTAAATTCGGTGGAACCGACGAAATAAAATTCGGAATTAACATCACCACTACAAGTACTGATCGAACATTGGAAGCTGGTACATACCCAATCACACTTGACTTCCTAAGATTTGGAATCAGTGACGATGGAGTAGAATCAAGCGAAAGATTCAACGATGCTATATACAGATTAGAGTTAGAAGAGACAGGAGACAACACTGCAACATTTGCTGGTACAGTTGAGTATATCATGCTGAACCAGTTAAACGTAAACCAAACAAGCACCTACAAAGGAATCGCATCAATAGATGATGAGATTCGAATGATTGTTGGCGAGGACTTGACCGATGAGGATTCAGTTCGAGCTAACTTCTTAGACGTAGGCGCAGATGGTATTGCAACACAAATTGCAGATCAAGTCGAGGCTCCAACTCACTCTGGTGTTGTATCATTCGATATGTCAAACTACAAAGTAGGCGATACAGTAACAATCACACTTCAAGATCAAGACCTTAACACTGATACCGATCTCATTGATATCTACACCGTCGTAACATCAGGCAACGATAAAGCCTATGATACAGTCGGTAAGGCCGGTTACGGAGTTGACTCACAAGGTGACCTCCGTGGCAGACTATTAGATGTCACATTTGACGATGAAAGGTGGTTAAGTAGCAGCCAAACAGGTTCTGGAACACTCACATGTTCTACCACCCCAACTGGCTCTAACGGATTAGGTGCATCTGGATTTACTCTAGTTGAACAAGGTTCATCTACTGGTATATTCCAAGGTTCATTCCAAATCCCATCACAATACTGTGCTAGAAACTCTGGTACAGGAACGATTGTAACCACCCAAGGTACAGACATCGAGGTTAACTATCTTGACTTTAGAGACGCATCAGGCGAAGTTGTAGAAACTGGCGATGGCGCAGGTATAAGATCAAACACCGGCTCAGTCAGCTTAGACAGAACTGTTTACCCATTACCATGGGGACAAATAGCTGATCTATCTGGCTCAACAACGGGCTCAACATCTGCAAACAGCAAATCCGTATTCCCAATACACGCTACTGGGCTTACCGGAAATGTTGACTCTGCAGCTGAAACCCTTGGTAACGGTGACATAACGCTTCATATCCAAGTCAACGACCCAGACTTCAACACATCCGCATCTGGTGAGGACAAAATCCAGGAAACTGGTGATGTTACAGCCCACGGTCCAGTCAAAGTGGTAGTTTCAAGAGGATCATCTAGCATGGTTCTCGCATCAGCAGGTGCATCCGCATCTACTGGTAACAACGGTAAAATCACCGTTGGAACTGACACTGTAGACAACTCTGGCTATGTGACAAGAGAGCTCGGTCCAATCACCGAGACTGCTCCGGACTCTGGCATCTTTGAATTTGACCTAGTAGTCAGATACACAGACGGCCCAGCAAGTTCGACATGTCCAACAACCACGAACTTCGTCTCCGCAAACAATAGCACAAGATTCGCTAACGAGCTAGCAAGATTCGATACATCTTCTGGTTCATCAGCAGAATACTGTCTATTGCAAGGTGATATTGTTACAGTAACATACAGAGATCCAGCTGATTCATCAGGCCAACCAAATACAATCACTGACTCTGCAACATTTGACCTAAGAAACGGTGCTATTCAATCTGACAAGTCTGTCTACATCATTGGCAGCGATATGATCCTAACGGTCATAGAGCCAGACTTTGATAGAGACAACGACTCTGCAGAAACTTACGACCTCGACTTACTTGAATGGGATTCCGATGCAGCAACCGTTACCATGGGTGACCTTGGTGGCGAAGCAGCAGCGTTTGATCCAGAGCCCGCTTCATTGCGAGAAACTGGTGATAGCACAGGAATATTCCAGACAGTAATCGAGATTCCATCAACTCTTGGCGGCGACAAGCTAGAGAGAGGCGAGGAAATCGTACTAGAATACACTGACTGGGGTCCATCTGGCGCAGATTACGTTGGACAAGAAAGCGAGGATGTCAACTTGACAATCTTCACATCCAACTTCGGTGCAACTGTAGAGTTAGACCAAAAGGTCTACACTTGGACTGATAAGGTATACATCACAATAATCGCACCTGATCACAACTTTGATAGTAATTTGATCGACACAATTGGTGACACCACAGACGACCCAGTAAAGGTCGCCACAAGGGGTCACAAACTCGACGAATACCATCTAACTGAATCAGGCGTTGACACAGGCATCTTCACGGGCGAAGTAATCCTTACAGGATTTGCCCACGATGCCGATGGTGATGCATCAACCGGAACAAATGGAAATGACGCACCAAACTTCACAGGTCAATCTTCATCTAGCTCAGTCACAACCGACTTGGGTCCAACAAATGGATACTTGCAGGCTGATGACGATGACGGTCTTACAGTCTCCTTTGAATTCTCAGAGGATGAAACAATCGTAGGATCTGCATTAGTTAGATGGAATATCGGTGAAGTCGCATGGCTCGAAGCAAGCTATCCAGCCAGCGGAACCGGCGTAGTAAGAATTATTGATCCAGACATGAATCTGAACCCAGAGGCCATTAACAACTTTAATGCCGATGTATGGTCAGATTCAGATGCAGGAGGTATTGATCTAACTGTTACTGAGACTAATGAGGCATCCGGAATATTCGAGGGTACTGTATACTTTACAACTACCGACGAATCTTCAGGCCACAGACTCAGAGTCGCAGAAGGTGACACAGTCACAGCAGAATATCAAGACAACACACTACCATCCCCATACACAAGATCAGATGAACTCGATATCACAGGCACAGCGTTTATCGGTACTGTAGTACCACCACTCGAAAGAGCTCCAGCATCTAATGCTAGAGTAGTTGACGCTTTTGGTAACTCACTAGATGAGGTATCAGTAGATCAACAGGTGCAAATTACAGCAGACCTGGTAAACGGCCAAGATAGAGAGCAACCATTTGCATACTTGGTACAAATTCAGGATGAGAATGGTGTCACTGTATCACTTGCATGGATCACTGGTTCACTATCAGCAGGTCAGTCATTTAGCCCAGCATTGTCTTGGATTCCAACCACATCCGGAACATACACTGCAACAGTGTTTGTTTGGGAAAGTGTTGACAATCCAACAGCGTTGAGCCCACCTGTATCTGTAGACATAAACGTCAGTTAAGACTAAAATAAAACTATCCCCTTTTTTCTTTTTTTGAATCCTCTCTAGTGGATACTATCATAACCAATATCTAGCAGATATTTTCCATATTAGTGAATGAAAATACTAATCTTGATTTGCCTTGGAATCATGTTTGGAATAAATTCTGCCTTTGCAGAGCAGCTTGACCTATTTACCGATAATCAGGTATACTCGCCAAACAGGCCGCTCTTTGTGTACGGGCAGGCGCTTCCGCACGAGGATATCGTCCTTAGGATCTTTGCGCCAGATGACACCATCGTGACGTTCACGCAGGTGACATCTGATGACAAGGGCAAGTTCCAAATGGAACTGTTTATCTGGCCTGACGCATCTACGTCGTTCCCATATGGAACGTACACCGTAGAGGCAATAAGCACGCAACAAAACGGCGCATCCAAAAAAATCGACGTAAAATTCTCTTCTTCTTCTGAAACTGAACAAATCCCAATCACTAGAAACATCAACACCTTGGTGTTTGCCCCGGAAACTGCCGCAATAAACGTGCCAATGAAAATCTTTGTCCAGACAACAAGCGACGGGCTGTTGATTGGAGGAAGCCCTGAAAAACTGCTTGGCACGTCGCACGTGCATTTGCCTGACGGACAGGTGGTGAACCTGTCGCCCTCGTTTAAGATCCTGCACCAGGGACTATACTATGCAGAATACACCCCGGTACAGGAGGGCACCCACGTGTTTCACGTGGTGACGTTCTCCCAAGGCTCAATCTCCCACGGTTCATCTGCAACGCTAGTCCAAAAGCAGGACATCGGGGGAATATCAAAGCAAATTCTGGAACTAAACTCAGTTCTCGGCGATACATCAAAGGAGCTTGCAAACCTCAAAACAGAAATAACCGGATTTGGCTCATCGCTTGACTCTGCAAGCCAAAACCTCGACAAGAGCGTAAGTGCCATATCGACATCGGTTGACAACATGGAGGCCGCATCCATCCAGCTAAACTCGCTACTCTTCCCAATAGTTGCATCGATTGCGATCATAGTCGCACTGCAGATAGCAATTCTTGCGCGCAGACGATAACGGTATCATGTCTAAAATAATCCCGATAATTCTAATCATACTGCTAGTCTCAACCGTAAAGACATCAAACGGATTTCTGGAAACTGACAGGGTAGCCATCCCGTCTGAGATAACGCAAACTACCGAATTGGCGCAAATCCCAAGGGAAACGACACAAAGCTACCAGATATCAAGATACCTGGTATTTGGGCATGGAAACATAAGCGACCTTGGGGATTCCATTCCGAACATATCTGGGATAAGCTCCGACTATGGATTTTTCTCCATAGTTACCATCCCGGAGCAAACCGCTCTGATGCTTGACTCCCAAGGGTATCACGTGGTAAGGGACTTTCCGTTGCAGTACGACTCTGAGGAATACGGGGAGATTAGCCAAATCAGAAAAGCGACAGGATCTGAGCTGGCGTATGTAAAATACAACTACACCGGCGCCGGAATAAAAATCGCAATAGTTGATACCGGAGTTGACTTTTCAAATCCCGACCTAAAGGACTCGCTTGCGCGAGACAAAAACAACAAGCCCATCATGCTTGACCCAGACGGACAGGGAATAATAATCACAAATGCCACGTTTTTAGCCAAGATAGACAAGCACGGAACAATTGAGAACACCACAAAGTCCTATGCGGTAAAAAAGTCAAAAGAGCTAAACCAGAACACGACGTCAAACGTCTATGTGACAAATAAGGGCGTATTTTTGAACCTAAAGCAAAACGGAAAGGGAACCGCAGTCTCCATGTACAATTCGTTTTTCCCAACAAACGGAATCGCACCCGTATTTAATGGAACCATTCTAGATGATTACAAAATTGGCAAAAACTCTCATGATTACATCAAGTCATCAAGCGGCGTGTACCACTTTGGGCTGATATACCAGGGAACTGTACAGGGACCGTTTGCAAGCGTCCAGGCAGTGCCGGTACTGGTGGTTGACTCTCACACTCCAGGACTGTACGATACGATAATTCCTGACATGTCCACTTCGTGGAAGGACTATACCAGATTTGAGCTAAAAGGGAAAAAGCCAAGCTATGACTTTGACTTTACAGACGAGTCCCCAATTAAAATTGGCGGCGGAAACGAATTTCTGGTTTATGATTTTGACAAGGACGGAAAGCTGGACTATTCGGCGGGAACAGTTGGCGCCCAGGTGGTAGACGTGTATGGCATAATATCTCACAACAAGTCGTCAATTGACAAGGTCCTCAAGGCGACAAACGGGACGCTCTTGCCAGGCCTTGATGCAGGCGGGAACTTCTTTGGAGTGATGAACGACTTTGTGGGGCACGGAACCGCAAGTGCCGCGTCGATTGCGTCAAGGGGAGTACAGCAGTATGACATTTACAATAACACCAAAAAGTACACGCTTCCAGGAATCGCCCCCGGTGCAAAAATAATCCCGGTCAAGGCTCTGTGGTTTGGCGACACCGTATACGGCTGGCTTTGGGCGTCTGGGTTTGATAACCAAAACAGCACGTGGAAGTTTTCAGGAAAGCCTAGGGCAGACATAATATCGAACAGCTGGGGCGTTTCTAATTTTCCGTCCCTAAAGGCGTCCCCGGGCGTTGACATTTTATCCCTGATTGCAAGCGTCCTGTCCGTCCCAGGCTCAATTGACGAGCGATATCCTGGAATAACCATCGTATCAAGCGCAGGAAATGCGGGGCACGGGTATGGTACCATAGGGCTGCCAAATGCCGCACCGTTTGGGATCGCAGTCGGCGCAACTACAAACAATGTCTATGTAGGATACGGCTCGTTTAAGGACCAGCCAAGATTTGGAAACACCACCATTCACGCAAACGACGTTGTTGATTTCTCAAGCAGGGGTCCAAGCATAATCGGGGACCCAAAGCCTGATCTCATGAACACCGGGGCGTACGGCTTTACCCCGGGCAACGTTCTGAAAAAATCAACGACCTCAAAACTTGAACCGTTCTCCCTCTTTGGGGGGACTAGCATGGCAGCGCCACTGGTGTCTGGCACCGCCGCGATCCTGATGGAGAGCCTGCAAAAAAAACTGGAGGACTATGATCCCTTTAAAATAAAAAACATACTGATGTCGACTGCGACTGACCTTCAGAACGATCCGTTCACGCAGGGCTCAGGGCTTGCAAATGCGTACAGGGCAGTAAGTTTCGTCAACGGGGATAACGGGATATTTCTAGTCCACAACAATTCGACATACCAAAACATCAAAAAAGTTCTTGACATACCGATAGCAAATCTAAACTCCACGTCGTTAGGAATCCCCCAGTTTAAGATTCCTGAAAAAACATACGGCCAGACAAGCTGGTTTGCAGGAAGACTGGACAGGGGAGAGAAAAGCTCAACTACGTTTACAATTGAAAACCCGACTGATCATCCCATATCAATCAAAATAATTCCGCAGAAAATCCAGCTAATTGAAAACTCGCAGCTCAACCTGACAACCAAAATGCGCCTCTCAGACAGCGTTATGAACAAATCCGGAGTGTACAGGCCAGACTATGTCAGACTGTCTGACATAAAATCGCACGACACGCTGTCGTCATACTATGACAACAGCACCATCCCAGATGACGCGTCGCTTCTGGTCTTGAACCTGAACTTCCCGTTTGGCGACTTTATGAACAAGACTGAGAAAATGTACGCAGGCGACATCAAAATCGCCTCGCTGTATGTCTATGACTGGTCTGACAGGGACAAGGACAAGAAAATAGAAAGCGACGAGCTGTCTATGGTAAACAGGGCAGGCACCTGGGGAACGGTGACAGAAACGCGAATATCTGACCCGCAGTCCAAGTTTGAGGGAACTCCGCTAGTCGGGGTGTATCCTGTACCTACCAGGTACTCGTACTGGCTTGGCGAGACAAAGAAAAACGCAACATCGATGGACTATACCCTTTCTGCAAGCTACTACAAAAAGGCAGACTGGAATGACATCTGGCTTGACACTGGGATGGTATCCATTCCTCCAAAGGGAACAGCGCAGGTGACTGCCACAGTAAACATTCCAAACGACAAAAAACCGGGGCTGTACCAGGGGTTCATCTCATTTGTGGGAAACAATCACACTGCAAACGTCCCTGTCTCGTATGGCGTGGTGTCAAAAATAACACGCGAGCAGCTTGCAGTGATTTCCGGCGCGTCAGGTGACGATGTCATGTATGGGAACGGCTATGTCAAGGGGGCATTTGACATGATCAATCGGTATAATGCAGGGGACTGGCGGCAGTATTATTTTGACGTAGAGAATCCCAAAATCACTTCTGCCTCCATAGAAATGTCCTGGAAGGATCCTGACACAAACTTTTCTGTGTTTGTAGTTGATCCGCAGGGGAAGATAATCCAGTCAAACGTTCCGCCAGGAGTGTTTGGGCAGCTGATAGACTGGCCCACATCTGACTGGCTTGGCACATCCATATTTAGCGAGGGAGGGGGGTTCTACCCTGTCAAAAACAAGGACAATACGTCCACAGTATTGTTTGCACCGATAAACCAGACCGGCGTATACACGATGCTTGTTCACTCTACTTTGTTTGGCGGAAAATCAACAACCGAACCCGTACATGTGATTGCGCAGTTTTCCTCAATGTTTGCAGATTCTACTGCACCGCAGATATCTTTCCAAGTGGCAAAATTTGTAAACAGCCTTCCTGCCCCTCTCATAACTGACGAGAGCCCGTATTCTGTACAATACATACTGGATGGGAATGAGATCACGCTTGATGATGATGTCATACCTGAGGGACAGCATCAATTGCAAATCATAGCAACAGACGAGTCAGAAAACACGTCAACTGGGTTATTTGAGTTTACACTCGATAGGACAGCGCCTGAGATTCTCATAAAATCACCAATCAATAACACAAAAATTTCTGAACTAATCCTTGACTATGCTGTACTAGATGACA
Source organism: Candidatus Nitrosotenuis chungbukensis (assembly GCF_000685395.1). GTDB lineage: Archaea > Thermoproteota > Nitrososphaeria > Nitrososphaerales > Nitrosopumilaceae > Nitrosotenuis > Nitrosotenuis chungbukensis. Next base: position 150,545 of record NZ_AVSQ01000012.1, read on the forward strand.
ACCTAGACGAGTTTTCTGCAATTCTGCCAAATGGAACTGTCCTGCAAAATGAGGCCTTTTTGCAAATTTCTGCAGACGATGTAGGTTTTGGATCACACAAAGTCACCATATCTGCAAAAGACCTGGCAGGCAATACGGCAGAGCAATCTATCTTCTTTGACATTGAACCATACGCGTCACCCGTTCCATCTGTTATCATGCCTGCCAGTTCTAGCAATGCGCCAACTGGCATTGACAGTGTGCTTTTGTGGATTTCACTGGGAATTGCGATCGTGATAACTGGTTTTATCATTTTTAGTGAAAAATCAAGAAAATCATCAAAACACTGAAACAAGATATTATTTGTTCCATGATTAAATGGATTGCCTGATAAGATATAATCTGTATGAATTACTAAGATCTGGTCAACAGAACACGCAACAAAATACTCAAGTAATTTAAAACATATTCTGGAGCACTTGCAGAGAACCTACAAATTCAGACTATATCCAAATACTGAACAATGGAAGAAATTAGACGATACACTTTCCACTTGTAGGTGGACCTACAACAAAATGATAGAATTTTTGAAGAAAAACAAAGAGAAATTTCAAACAAGAAACGATCTAAATTATTTCTTAACAGAACTAAAAGAATCAGAATCCTGGCTCTATTCATGTCATTCTAAAATGTTGCAAATGATATCTACACAAATTGATGGTGCACAAAAGGCAATAATGCAATTGCATAAAAATGGACACAAGACGGGTAGTTTAAAATTTGCAAAGTATGAAGAATATAGGACCTTCATATACAATCAGTCTGGATTCAGAATAACGCAAAATATGTTGTATCTTTCCAAGATAGGAAAAATCAAAATCATACTTCACAGATCAATTCCTGAAAATACATGCGTCAAACAAGTAATGGTAATAAAATCCAAATCGGGAAAATGGTATACGTGTATCACATATGATCTAGATGTGGAGTTACCAAAAATCAACCTGACAAAATCTACGGGCATCGATGTAGGAATCAAGAATTTTGCATATGACTCTGACGGACATCAGACACCAAATCCACTGAACCTGCAAAAAATGCTAAAACCGCTAGCAAGAGTTCAAAGAAAAATAGCGCGAAGACAGATTGGATCACAAAACAGAAAAAAAACCATGAGGTTTTACAGAATAATCCATGAGCGCATCAAAAACAGGCGTAAGGATTTTCTGCACAAAATATCGACACAATATGCAAAAAAATACAATATTGTATTTGTGGAAAAGTTACAAAAATTAAATATGGTAAAAAATCACAAATTTGCAAGAAATATTCTTGATTCTAGTTGGGGTATATTTACAAAGATGCTTGATTACAAGTGTGTGGTAATTGAGGTTCCAGCAAAAAACACAAGTGTTGAATGCTCACGGTGTGGAAATATGGTACCAAAATCCCCGTCTATTCGAATCCACCGATGTAATGTGTGTAACCTGATACTTGATAGGGATCACAACGCAGCAATCAATATTTTGAAAAAAGGATTAGAAATCTTTGGAATTACAAATTATGATATTATGCTACCGCAGGAACTGTGGGAAGTAACGCCTGTGAAGATCCCAGAAAGATCAATGAAGCAGGAAGAGGTTACCGGACGTCCGGTAATGGTTCACAAGCAAATTTTCGAGTACAAATCTTGAATAATTCTGTACAATTCGAGGATAACATGACTCCAAATCGTCAATGCGACATGTTATCCAAGCCAATACTTCATTATGCGTTGTTTGGCATTAAACCTAATTTTGCCTTTAGATCGAAAGTGCGATACTTGGTGTAGGTATAAAGTTGAAAAAAGGCTTATTTTACACGTTATTTTACGCAAAGTGAAATAATATGCCTGATAATGCCGCAAATGCCTTGTCACGAAGGGATTTTCTTAAATTGATGGGTGCGGCGGGAACCGCCCTCACATTTGCGCCCTTTGTGCCGTGGGGCAAGTTCATGCCAAACCCGGACACTGCAAAATTAGAAAAAGTCAAAGTAATTCTTCCTGACGGCAACCAGGCAAACGTTCACACTTTTCCAGTAAATCACGCCGAGGTAGTCACATATCCCTCATCTGGAGACAGGGTCCTAGACGAGGAGGCGTTTCGCAAGTGGCAGTTTATTAGATTACCAGACGAGTTAGGAGGAAGCGCAAACGACGTCAGCGCATTTCGGGTATACAGCATGGTATGTCTGCATTTGTGGTGTTTGTGGAAGTACTGGCCGCAAGAGGGCCGTAAAAGAGGCGAGTGCCCATGTCACGGAAGCCAGTACAATCCTCTGAGCGGAACTGCGTTTGCAGGACCGGCATCGTTGCAGGCAGAGCCGTCAAATACGCTGCCAAAACTTGATTTGGAGGCAGATACTGACGGAAACCTGTGGATTCTTCCAGCAAAATTTACACCAAACGACAATGGAGTAGTGGGATATGGCCGTTTCATTAAATAGACGAACGGGAGCGGTGAGCTTCTTTTACTGGCTGTGGGACGGACTGGACAGAACCATATTTACCGGAATCAAGTTTTCATTCCCATCTCGATTCGTAAGTCCGTTTGGATTCTTAGGGATGCTCACGTTTATCGTATTTGTAATTCTTGGAGTGTCTGGCGCACTGTTAATGTTCTACTACATGCCAATCCTTGACAGGGCGTGGGACAGCGTTGCAAAAATCAACGACGTGGTTCCGTTTGGATTCCACATAAGAAACATCCACTATCACGGGTCAAACGCAATGGTACTTTTGGCAATACTCCACATGTACTATCAGTATTTCAGCGGCAGATACAAAATCAGAAACGAGGTTCTCTGGGTCACAGGTGTGATACTGGGCACTGTTACAATTCTTGAGGCATTTACCGGTTACGATATAATATTTAGCGAACGGGCCGAGCTTGCAATTAGTATTGCGGCGTCACTGACTAACTCTATCCCGATTGCAGGGCCCGTAATACGGGACACCATGTTTGGCTCGGGATTCTCCGACTTTGTCCTTAGGTTCTATGCACAACACGTCTTTGTCTTGCCACTTGTGATGCTTGGACTGATGGCGGTGCACTTCCCGAGATTTATGGTATTTGACGTGCCGATGGTAATGGCAATATCTGGAGCTATACTCCTGACAGGAGGCGTGTTCCCAATAGACATGGGATTCAAGTTTGAGCCAACGGTGCCGCCTGGCATCACGGTTCCAGAGTGGTACCTGACTGGCCTGTACGCTTTCTTGAGGACGCAGTATGACAAGTTCGTAACCGGCGTGCTTTGGCCCGGACTGTTCATCGGCGCTCTGGCTTTGGTTCCGTTCTTGGACAGGTACAAAAAGTTCTCCTGGAAGGACAGGCCGCTTGTAACTGCGTTTGGAATAACCGGAATTGCGCAAATCATGGTAACCACGTACTGGGGATTCTACATACCGTCTGACACCACAATTCCTCTGGTCCAGAGGCTGGTAATCGATCCAATATTCTTCTATCTGGTAATGATACTGCTAGTCCCAATTGGCTTTGGGTTCAGCTACATGATGATCAAGCTGGCACAAGAGTCGGAGCGAAAAGCAAAGATGAACAAGGAAAAGGGGCCAAAGAAGGTAGCAGAGATAAAACTTTCACAAAAATGGCTCAACTGGGTGCTTGTCGGGCTGATTGCATTCCAAGTCTACCTGAACATAGCTGCGTACAACGCGGCCCTCTCTGGATTGAATAATCTATCATTGTTCTTCACTGGCGTAATTCTGATGGTATTTGCAGGACTGTTCCACATATACCGATATGCGCTCTCTGAGGCAAAAAAGCCCCCGCCCCCACCGCCAGCTCCAGAACATGTGAAAACACCAGAGGTAGCAAAGGAAACGCCAAAGGAACTTCCAAAGGAATCAAAGGAAGCACCAAAGGCAGAGACCTCATAATTTTCTCAAGAAACTTTATAAGACTTTTAAAAATCACAAAAGCCGATGAGCGCTCCTACATCCAGCCATGCATACGGAATTGGAATCATGGCAGTAATTATTGGGGCTGCAGTCGGCGTTGGATATTATCAAATGTATTACCTTCCAGAATCTCTAGCCAAGCCCAAAGTTTCCCACGAAATACTGGAACCCGTGGGAAAATCTGAGATAAGCATAATCATGGGCTCTGCAAATCCTGAGCAGGTAGACAATTTTATTCCAAAACTGGTGAACATCCAGCTTGGAGTTGACAATCACGTGGTGTGGACAAACAATGATGACACTGCGCATACTGTGACTCCTGACCATAGGATGGAGGATTCGTACAGCGGCGACTTTGGATCACTTGGAGTAATAAAGCCAGGGGAGACGTACGAGTTCTTGTTCACAGAGGCAAACGTGGTTGAATATCACTGCACACCGCATCCGTGGATGAAGGGCTCGCTAGAGATAACAAAGCAAAGGTTCTAGGAATACCTAGCAAACAAGACGTCATTTTCAATTTCCTTGTGCTGTTCTATTATGGATGCACGAAACTTTACGTCGTGAGATTGGGTGGTGTCAAACGATATTACGGCGGTAAACTCGGCCTTGTTCTGAGGCATCGATTCCTTGCTGATAAATAGTCTGGATGCCTTTTGCGAGATTTTCTTTCCGTTATATGATGTAAATGTCATCAGTTCGTTAGAGTTTAGGATTTGCGTGTTTAGCACGATGCTGTCATATTTTCCTGAATAGTTCACGTTTATCGTTCCCCTAATTTCCGAATCCTTCCTTATGTCAAGTGACTCTAGCGCAATCTCGATTTCTTTCACGAGGCATTCGTATTTTCCAGTTTTATAAAGTGATATCTAGGATCTGTTGTCCTGCCGTACAGATTTTTATGATCATCAAGATCAACTAGCCATACTATTCCCTTTGAATAGTCAACATGGTAAATCAAAGTATGAGATTTTATTATGTGTTTTCCAATGCAATTTTTATAAATTCCATGTTTTGATTCGCCTAGTCTAGCTGGATCGTCTGTAGTTTTCAGATCCTCAATAAAATTTGTAAAGTTCTTGATTAGCGGCTGATTTGATTTGAATTTCTTTAGTTTTTTGTCTATTGTGTCATCAAATGGTTGGATTAGCCACAAATTTACTCTTTTAGAATCTCATCTACGTGCTTGAGATATTCTTCAGGAGTGTAGACCTTGCCCTTTATTTTACCAGATTCGATCAGTTTTATTTTTTTTCAATTTCCGGATTTAATTTTTCCTGCACTTTGTGTGCTTTTTGCATATGTTACAACAGTATCTTTTCTATATAAAGACAAGTGCGTAATATGTAAATCTCTCAAACATCGCTTGTTAGGATCGTATTTTTTTTACTTGGCAAAGTTATTGAAAATCTAAAAAGCGGGCCAGAAGGGCTTCGATCCCTTGACCACTGGATTAGAAGTCCAGCACTCTATCCATGCTGAGCTACCGGCCCAAGGATTCCAAAAATTTTTGCCATATTAAGGGTTCCCTTAAAATAATCAGTAGCACGACTTAAGAATCTGCTATTAAGTAAAGTAAATCCTGAAAAATAATTTATTATATTGATAGTATCTGGGATCATCGTAGCCATATGGGAGACACAGTGTTTCTTGGACTGGAGTTCTGGGGAGTTCTACGTTGAGGGATTACACTTTGTTACTCTGGTGCGAAGATAGGAAAAAACAATAGATAAGATCGTTTCTAAAATGCCACGCAACAGTAATATGCGTTAGAAAATTCGAATCCCTGTTTGGCATTTCAGGAATTATCATTAATTAATAAAAGAATGATGTTTTCAGGCATTTTTCTAATCTCATTGGCAGGACTTGTACTTGAGATTGCCATCACTAGGATTTTTTCAGCTGCTATCTCGTACCACTTTACCTTTGTTGCAGTTTCAGTTGCACTTGTTGGCTTGGGCTCATCCGGACTATTGGTTCATCATTGGTTGAGAAAAATCAAGGAAGGTTGGGCTGCCAATCTCACAATCATAGCATCACTTGGAATAACTCTGATGATTCCGCTGACTCTTTTTGTCATGCATGCTCTGGCATCTCGCATAACTTACCTGCCGCTGTATATGCTAATGTTTGCAAGCGCATTTTTCTTTATAGGAATAGTAATCTCGTCTGCATTCAACGCCTTTGCACATGTTGCTGGAAGGCTGTATGCGGCAGACCTGATTGGCGCATCCCTGGGTGCAGTTGTAGTTGTTTTGTTGTTATCAGCACTAGGTGGGGAGGGAACTGCTTTGATGGTAGGCCTTGTCTCGTCTATTGGCGCTACCATTTTTTCCATTGTGGCAAAAAGCAGGAAGAAAATTTTAATCAGTTTTGTGTTTATTGCGTTTGCATCGTCGCTTTTGTTTATCAACGAAACAATGCCGATATTCTCAATCCAAACTGATCCTGCCGCACAAAAAGACTTGCCGCTGTTTTTGAAGGAAAACCCCGGCTCTCACATTGTAAAGACACAATGGAATTCTTTTTCAAGAATTGATGTAGTCGAGGGAATTACCGGTAACTGTGCCGGTAATGCAGATCCATATTCACAAAAACAGTGCTCGCAAACAGAAGTTGTCGCAAAGATTTTCATCGACGGCGGGGCTGGCACTAACATAATTTCTTGGGATGGAAATACCAATAGCAGAAAAGAACTCTCGAATTGGATGCAATATCTGCCGTTTAAGATGAAGATTGACCCAAAGGTGCTCATTATTGGATCTGGCGGGGGCAGGGATGTTGTCGCTGCACTATCCAGTGGAAGCACAGACGTTACGGCTGTTGAGATAAACCCAATAATCTTTGAAACTGTCAAAAGCTACGGCGACAGAGCGGGAAACCTGTACACGCATCAATACGTACGATCTTACGTAGATGAGGGTAGAAGCTTTATTTCGAGATCTCAGGAAAAATACGACATTATCTACATACCGTTTGTAGACACGTGGGCCTCAGTTTCATCAGGAAGTCTTGGCGTTTCTGAGAATTTCCTTTACACTATAGAAGGTTTTCAAGAATATTATGATCACTTGGAATCTGATGGGAAAATAATTGCAGTCAGGTGGCTTATGGATTCACCTAGATTTGTTTCAACGTTCTCTGAACTGCTTGAAAGAAACGGAATTCCGCGTACTGACCTTTCGAAACATCTTGTGATTGTAAGCTCAGATTCGATAACAAAGGATCCAAGTGTGACAATGGTGATATTTTCAAAGTCGCCCTTTACAGACAGTGAGATCCAATTCCTATCTGATGCTTTTGAAAGAAGCAATTACAAACCTATTCTCATACCAAATGTGGTCTTAGTTGAGCCATATTCTGACTTTTTGAATGGCAAACTATCCTATGATGAGTTTTATGCGATGTTCAAAACAAAAGCTCATTTTGTAACTGATGACAGTCCATTCTTTTTGTCATTTGAGAAACCGATACCTCAAGTCCTACAGACATTGATTTACATTAGCATTGCAATCGTAGCGGTCTTTCTTCTAGGTCCTTACGTCTGGCTCAAAAAGAACAAATTTGAAAAAAGTGAGATAAAGACTGGAACTGCCGCTTTGTATTTTGCCGCATTGGGAATGGGTTTTATTCTAATCGAGCTTTCATTGCTACAAAAATTGATTCTCCTTTTGGGAAACCCCACAATGACATTTGCCATTTTGCTGTTCACAATTCTCATAGCTAGCGGGATTGGCAGCTTTGCAAGCAGCCGCATAGTAAAACACAACACGAGAAACCTAACGTTCGTAATATCTGGAATAATCGTACTGGGATTCTCCTACGCCATGTTACTGCCGACTCTAATTTACTCTATTATCTCAGAGCAATTTATCGTAAAATCTCTAATTAGTGTGGCCATTCTCTTCCCGGTGGGATTTTTGATGGGTATGCCGTTGCCTTCTGCCATGAGACTTGTAAAATCATATTCTGCTACAAAGGTTCCCTGGATGTGGGCAATTAATGGCGCATTTTCAGTTTTTGGTGCAGTCTTGTCTGTAACTGTGGGAATTTTGTTTGGTGCATCATTTGCAATGATGCTTGGTGCATCCATTTACTTTATCGCTTTGGGAATTTCATTTACCTGGAAGAAAAAATCTTTGATACCAATACCAACTGCTGGTTGAAAACAAAATAGGTTGTATGTCATGGAAGGTACAAGAGATGAAGCCACACATGCATACTATACAAAACTTGTATTCAATAGATGACTTGCTCCAAAAATGAGATTTTCATGGAAGATTCTGTAATACACCTTAAGAGCAAATAGTCATACTCTGAAACTTTTGCCTTGTCAACACTAGCTGTATTGAGGGTTTTTACAGCCATTTCTTCTGATTCTCATCGCGTATCATCTTGAAGAGAAATTGCTGGGAATATCCCGCATATCTGCCAAAGTATTCCACTAGCTCGTCATGGAGTGCCTGATATTTCTTGTCTGTCAGGGTTTTGCCCCCAAATGAGAATTTTTCCGGATAATAATTTTGCAAGCTCCGCAGTATCCATCTGTCAAGCGGAAATGCCTCCAGCTTGTCAAGCGAAAAAAGCAATATGCAGTCGGCAACCTTGTTCCCAATTCCAAACACTCCAAGTAATGATTCCTTTGCGGTGTGGTAGTCTGCCTTTTTTAAAAAATCAAAGTCGATTTCCTTTTCTGCAACTGACATGGCCGCTTTTTTTACAAATGGCACTCGGTATCCCAACCCGCATGACGATAATTCTGCATTGCTTGCCCTTGCCAGTCTCTTTGGCTCTGGGAACAGGTGGAACTTTGTTCCTTGGAACGTTGTTTTCCTGCCAAACTTTTCGCAGATGTGGTGCAATGACGATCTGATGTTTTGAATGCTAGAGTTTGACGAAACAATAAACGATATGTAGCACTGGAAGGGGTCCTGCCTTAACAGCCTGAGACCTGAGAACTTTTTTACTGCATTTTTAATGGTCCTGTCCTTTGATATGTCTTTGAAAATTTTCCCCAAGTCGTCGCTTTCTCTGAAAAAACCCAACTCGTCTTTTTCTAGCGATGATATCCTGTCCTGGCTTGCAGAAAAGACGTTCTGGCCGTCCACCCCGTACCAAGTACTGTCTGTTTTTTTCCACAAAAACACCTGGCCGCTGTTAATTGTCTGATCTAAGTTGATTTCCAATTTAGATGGTTACGGTATCGCCCATCTTTGGGGCATGAGCGTCAAAGCCGAACCTCTCGTGTATCTCCTCTGCGAATTTGGTGCATGACTGCCCGTCGCCGTGGACCGTTAGGACCTTTGGGTTTCCCTTTATCCTTTTTACCAGATCAAAGAGCGCGTCCCTGTCTGAATGCCCAGAAAACTCGTACTGGCGGACCTGCGCATCTGCCTTTTTCTCCCTTCCCTGCACCATTACCTTTCCTGTGTCAAGCAGTTTCCTTCCAGGCGTTCCCTCCCCCTGGTATGACACCAGCGCGATTCCGTTTTTCTTGTTAAATGCCAATTCCTGAAGGTAAAACACAGCGTTTCCGCCGACAAGCATTCCGGCAGGTGATATCACAACGCACGGCTCTTTGAGCTCCCTGATTCTTTCCTCGTGGCTGCTAATCCACACTGCGTTGTGGATGGCGTCTGAAAACACGTTATAGTCCCTCAAGTATTCTGGGTATCGCAAAATTATCTCGTTTACCTTCAGTGCCATTCCGTCCATTATGATTTTGTGCTTGAACTTGGCGTTTTTCAAAACGCATGCAATTTCCTGCGAGCGCTCAACTGAAAACGACGGAACAAACAGCGTTCCCTTTTGGTCTAGGATCTCGTTTGCAAACTCGATGAACTTTTCTTCTGATTCCTTTCGCGGCATCTGGTTTGTCTGGGAGTAGGTACTTTCCGTTATGAGCAGGTCTATCTCACCAAAGTCCAAGTCCGCCTCGCGGAGCATTCTTGATCCCCTGACGTTTATGTCACCCGTATAGAATAATCGCTTGTTCTCTGACTCGACTAGCACTGTTCCACCGCCAACGACATGGCCAGAGTCCCGCAGTTCAAATGACGAGTTGCCGCGCTGCACTTTTTGCTTGAACGATATTTCGGTTGCATGACTCATCATCTTGTTTACCTCCGGCAGCCCAAAGGGATGCATGTCTTTTTCCAGCTTTAGCATGTCCTCGATTAGTAATCTGCTCAAATCAAAAGTGGGCGCAGTTGCAAACACGTCGCATCCCCCGCTTACGTACATCATTGGGACATATCCTGAATGATCCAAATGTGCATGGCTGATTATAATGGAATCAACCTCCTTTGGCATCACGTGCAATGGCGCAAGAGGAGGCTTGGACAGCTGTACGCCGTAATCCAAAAGATAATTTGCGCCGTCGCAATTTACCAAAAAGCCAGATCGACCCACTTCCTGTCCTGCACCTAATACTTTTACCTTCAAGAATTAAACTGCCGATCCGTCTACGTTAAAAGGTTGCCACAGGAACTGCGATCATTCCGATTACGATATAATCTTCAAAAGCTTTAATTAGTCATACCTAAGATCCCATGTTTATGGGTAGAACTTTTGACCAATGGTGGAATACAATTCCCGCAGATGTACGCAGTAAAGTTCGTGCAGGCGACGAGGGAAACAAACCACTACTAAACCAGATTAACTGGGTTTGGGTAAAAAATCTGATGGATAAAAGGGCCGACTTAAATCCAACAGCAGCAGAATTGCTGGATTGGGTAACAAGTGGTCAAATAGATGCAATGCGAAAGTAACGCACCATCTGGTTATCTTTTTTATCTTTTGTTTTTCTTGATTTGACTTGATCGTTTGTCCGATCAAAATGTATAACACTGTTAATTATTTTGATTATGGTTTAAATAGTTACCACGGACTTGTTTAGTTAAGTGAAATAAATGCCAATAGCAATACTTCCAGACGTCGATGAACAAAGATGTATCGGCTGCGCATTGTGCGTAGAAATCTGTACATCTCTTGGCCCAGACGTACTCCGTGTAAAGCCTGTAGAAGGTTGGAAGAGAGGTAAAGCATTTGTCTTTTATCCAGAAAGATGCATCTCCGATGGAGCATGCATTGGAGTTTGTCCAACAAAATCCATCTTTTGGATGAGACCAATGAACTACACAGCTGGTCAACCAGTACCTCTTCACAAGAACGGAGTATTCGTAAAAGGCTGGGCAGAAGACGCAGGCCTATAAACCTGTAGCTCTTTAGTCTTTTTTTCTTTTTTATTTTTTGAGAAACTTGGTTTTGCACTTTTTCGGTATCATTTTGGAATAATGCTTTAGGAACTCGTCGTTTTCCAAGTATATGGTTTTGAATTTGTTTTTTGCAAAAAATATTTTCCACGTCTTTTCAAACTCGGAATAATCAGTTGGCGCAAATCTCTGCCTTGACATCACATACTGTGCGGCAGGATACAAGTCGGAAATCTCAAGCGGGATTAATCCCAAAAACGGATTGTACTGGCAGTACTGGACGGTGTCGTCGTTTTTTAGCTTTCTTTTGATTTTCGTGTATTCCTTTGATAGGTAAAACGGCCTTGTCTGCGAGTCCCTGATTATGGCAAGCTTCTCCTTGTCTGACTTGAAGTTTCTCACAGTGTTGTGGTATGATATTACCTCGGGCCTGAACTGGTCTTCGTGCGAATACAAAAAGACCGCCTTTTCCTTGAACTTGGGGGTTCCTTTTGTCAAAAAGTCAGTATTGTCCGTGAACACCTCAAGTGACTCAAAGAGCTTCGGGTGTGCCCTGATTTTCTTTACTATGTACTCCCACAGCCTGCCCTCGTGGATTGCCTCCTTTGACCTGTCAACTTCGGCCTTTATGGAATACAGGTTGTGCAGCGCTATGTGCGTGGTTCGCTCCTCCTGCGGCAGGGCAAGCATTTCCTTTGGAGTGTATTTTGTGCAGATTTCGCAGTTGCATGAAAAGTACTGGATTTCTGACAGGTGGCTTGTCCTGTCCTCCGAGATGTACCTGTCGTGCTTTGCGTACAGCATGTATGATGCGGAGTCAAACGTGTCGCAGCCAAGCGCTATTGCGATTGGTATGGTGAGCGGATGTCCTGCGCCAAAGAGGTGCAGCGGGATGGAGTCTGGGACGAGCCGCTTTGCAGCAACAATCATTTTTGCAAGTATCTTGTATTCGTACGACTCCATGACCTCAACTGGGCTGCCGAGTGCCAACATCGGAAACCCATAGTCTACTAGCGCCTTGGTTGATTTTTTCACCAAGTCATAGTGTTCTGCTCCCTGGATTGGGCCAACCCAGATTTGCCCGTTGTCTGCTTTGCTGTCTATTGTTTCCTTTGAAATTTTTAAAGTATAGTCGACGTATTCTTTTGCCTTTTTCTTTGCAAGGCCGTACCCTGTGGGCTTGTCAAGCGGAATGGCAATGTCTGTCATTATCCTTTGTTCAAATGACGCCATGTCTGCAGACGAGACATCCACCGCGCCGTATTCCAGTACCTGGTATCCCCCCGAGTCTGTCATTACAGCTCCGTCGAAATTTATGATGTCGTGAATTCCGCGCTTTGCAGCTTCCTCACCATAGCGCTTCATTGTGATGTATGCGTTTGTTATTACGAGATCAAAGCCCATCTGTTTTAGTTTTTGCGCGGGGATTCTCTGGGTCACCGGGTGAATCACCGGGACAAATGCAGGTGTCTCAACCTTTCCGTGATTTGTGTGCAGGATTCCGATTCTTGCAGCCAGATCTGTCTTTAGTATCTCAAACATGGAATCACCGGTTGGGGAAAAACCTGGCAAAGTCTTTTTTCTTTGCGACCATTCCAAGCCAGTCCACACTGTCGCTTTTTGATTTCTTTTTTAGAATTCGTTTTACCTTGTTTATGGTTTGTGCTATGGTGAGATTGGTGGTGTCTATTTGGCGTGACTTTGACAACCCGAATTTCTTAATCGAGTCGTGCGCCACTATGCCAAGTATCTCGCTTGCGGCGTTTTCTGTCTGCTTTTTTTTGGAATAGTTTCGCTTTTTGTATATTGGAATCAATTTGTAGGGATTTTTCCGTAGGATCACTGCCAATTTAATTTGTGACTTCTCCACAACATATGGCGCCAGGTGGCCCACTATGATGGAGTCTTTGGCGATTAACTTTTTGATTATCCTGGCAAGCTTTTTTGTATCCACATCCAAAGTCGAATCTTTTTTTTCAAATATGCCGTGTTCTATCGCTATCTGGTTTAGGTCTAAAATGGTGTAGCCGAGATCGTCAGCTAGCCTTGATGATACGGTGTGCTTTCCAGTGCCCGGGTTTCCGGTAATCACAATTGACAACGGGTTTTACTCTAAATCGTGCCCTTATAATTTCTGCAATGCTAATATGATGTAAGAATTTCCCAAACTGTGGAATGCTAATTGGGCTTTTGGGAAAGGCAAACGTCGGAAAATCTACCTTCTTTTCTGCGGCAACAGAAACTGCAGTGCCGATTGGGAACTATCCGTTTACCACAATTGAGCCAAACGTCGGCGTTACATACGTTAGGACAAAGTGCGCGTGCAAGCACTTTGGGATTGCACACCAAAACGAACTGTGCATTGACGGGATAAGGCTGGTTCCAGTTAAGCTAATCGACGTTGCAGGGCTTGTCCCAGGTGCACACGAGGGAAAGGGACTTGGCAACAAGTTCCTAGATGATGCAAGGCAGGCAGAGGTGCTAATCCATGTAGTGGATGTGGCAGGAACTACTGACATCCAGGGCCAGCCGGTTCCTGTCGGGACGCATGATCCTCTGGAGGATATTGCGTTTGTTGAAAACGAGTTTGACCAGTGGTTCAAGCAAATCCTTGACAGGGAATGGCAAAAGCTGCTCAGGGAGATAACTCAAAAGACGACCAACCTAGTTGACGGAATAACAAAGAGATTCAGCGGTCTTGGCGTAAAGGAATTCCAAGTCTCTGAAATCTTAAAGGAGCTAAACCTGCACGCAAAAAAGCCGGCAGAATGGACAGACTCTGATATTTTGGATTTTGTAAAAAAGCTAAGAAAGAAAACAAAGCCGGTGCTCGTTGCCGCAAACAAGGCAGATCTTTGCAAGGACCTGTCTGTAGTTGATAAGATAAAACAAAACAATCATGTCGTGATATGCAGTGCGGAGTCCGAACTGTTGCTGAGAAAGGCGTCAAAGGCGGGGCTGATAAAATATGTTCCAGGCGATTCTGCATTTGAAATACAAAGCCAGTCGCTAAATCCGCAGCAAAAGCAGGCACTGGATCTGGTAAAGGTGGTGCTCTCAAAAACTCACACCACTGGGATCCAAGAGGCAATTAATTATGCCGTATTTGATTTGCTAAAGTTCATCACCGTATACCCAGTGGAGGACGAGGCCAAACTTTCAAACAAGGATGGAGTAATCTTGCCTGATGCGCGACTCTTGCTTGCGGGCTCTAACGCAAAGGATCTGGCCGGAACCATTCACGCCGATCTTGCAAAGGGGTTCCTCTTTGCAATGGATGCCAAAACAAAGCTACGAATAAGCGCAGACCACATACTGAAGGACGGCGATGTGGTAAAAATTGTCTCTAGCATGAGCCGTGGATAAAATGATCTGCCTGGGAATTGAAAGCACCGCACACACATTTTCCTGCGCAATAGTGCAGAAGAACAAAAAGGGCGGAAAAATCCTCTCCGATGTCAGAAAGATATACCGACCACCAGAGGGCCAGGGAATCCATCCAAGGGAGGCGTCGCGCCACCACATAGAGAACAGCTCTGACGTTCTTTTGGAGTGCCTGAAAAAAGCCAATCTGAAAATAAGTGACATTGATATCATATCGTATGCAGCAGGACCTGGACTTGGGCCCTGTCTACGAGTTGCAGGGGTAATTGCCAGGACCGTCTCGTCATACTACAAGATTCCAATCTATCCCGTGAACCACGCAATTGGGCACATTGAGCTTGGAAAATTACTGACAGGCGCAAAAGACCCACTGGTACTGCTGGTGTCTGGAGGCCACACGATGCTTGCGGCGCTAAAGCAAAAAAAATGGCGCATATTTGGCGAAACACTTGACACTACGCTTGGCCAGCTGCTTGATCAGTTTGGCCGCTCTCTGGGATTTGCCTCACCGTGCGGGAAAAAAATCGAGGATCTTGCGCTGGAATCGGAAAACTATGTTTCTCTGCCATATGTTGTAAAGGGAAACGACGTGTCGTTTTCAGGGCTGCTTTCGGCTGCAAAAAAAATCTCCTCAAACCAAAAGGACGCATGCTATTCTCTCCAGGAAACCGCATTTGCGATGATTGGCGAGGCAACAGAAAGGGCGCTTTCGTTTACAGAAAAAAAGGAACTGCTCATCGTTGGCGGAGTATCTGCAAACAAGAGGCTGTCAGAAATTCTGAAAAAAATATGCCAGAGGCAAAAATGCAAGTTCTTTGTGTCCCCAATAGAATATGCCGGTGACTGCGGCTCGCAGATTGCCTGGACTGGGTTACTTGAAGCCACTGCAAAAAAGGGCGCAAAACTTGATGAAACGTTTGTGAGACAGTCCTGGAGACTGGACACTGTAGAAATTGATTACTGAGTCTTGGTACTGTCTAGTGCCTTTTGGATGTCCTTTAGCCATCCGCCGTTGCTAAAAACGCCAAACTTGTAGTCTTTTTCACCCTGCTCGGTCTTTACTTTGATGCAGACTTTTTTCATGAGCAGTCCTTCCTTCCACGCTTTTACTATGTTTTCAAGCGGGGCATCAAGTATGGTTTCGTCGATTCTTTTTGTAAAATCTGCAATCCTTCCCCGGGTCTTGTCAAAGGCGATTCTTTTTGTGGTAAGTGTGAGTATTCCTGCTCCCAGCGAGTCCTCGTTGCAGTCTTCCTGCTTTAGTTTCTTTTCTGATTCGTCCATGACTAGCTTAATCCTGTATGGTTAGGTTATAATTTTACCTAGTTATCGTACGTAACTCATAGCCTGACTGCCTTTTCCCAACTGCTCTTTGCCTTTGGACTAGCATAAACCCAGACCAATGACCCGTCACCATCAATCAAAATCTTGTTTGATCTTTCCAAATATTTCAAAATAACATTAAGAACTGGCGGCCTCATGGTGACGTCTAATTTCTTTGCCAGCTGTACTTTGGAATCAAACTCTTTGTGTTTGGCGAAAAGCTGTTCAACTTTTAGAATATTTTTCAACGTGGGGTTGTACTTTTGTATGCTCTGGAATATGTCGTCATGGGATCGTAAACGCTTACCTTTTTCTGCAGAAACCATCTTTGACCTCATGATATGTTACATATATTCACATGTTGTATATATGCATATATGTACATACATAGATGTACTAGTAACCAAATCGCTTATTGTATTTATCATGATCAAACAATTCCATCAAGAGCGCCTTTCTTTCGCCATGAATTACTAGTATGCCATAGATTAGGCGCCAGTAGCCTGGCAAATCCAGTTTGTAAACTGCGTTGATGTCATGTTTTTTGACATAATACTGTGGAATTTGCCCTTGTTTTAGTCTGAATCCTACAATTTTATTCTTTTTCAAATCATCAATTGTTTCTTTGACTTTTCTATACAAAGCAGTATTTTTGTTGAGATTAACATAAGATGGCATAAAATCACGAGGATCTCCAGATACATCCAATTCTTATCCAATAATAACACCTGATGAATTAAAGACTTGACTATACGTACAACATTATGCTAAACTTAGCTTTCAATCCCCTTTTACTATGTTAAGCTAATATTTTACGGTTAAATCATAATTGCAATGAGATTGCTAAAAAAAGGCGCAGAAGGCGACATCTTTCTAACTAAACACGAAAACGCATTGGCAATCCTAAAGACAAGGAAAAAAAAGCAGTACCGAAACCAAATCCTAGATGACCGGATAAGAAAAAGCAGGACAATTAGGGAATCAACCATCCTATCTGAGGCAAAGGAATTCGGAATCAGGACCCCACTGGTGTACCAAGTAAATCACAACGATTGTACCATATTGATGCAGCACATCAAGGGAGTAGTGGTGCGCGATCTTACCGGAAGCAAGCTTGTTTTTGCATGCAAGGAAATTGGGAAAATCACGGGAACGCTTCACAAAAACGGAATAATGCACGGGGACCTTACAACATCAAATTTCATTTTGAGCAATGGCAAAGTTTACACAATTGACTTTGGGCTGTCACAGAGAACTGCAAAAATCGAGGACCATGCAGTAGATCTTAGGCTGTTCAAGGAAATACTAAACAGCGCACACGTAAATGTGATGAAGAGTCTCTGGTCAAGCTTTTTGCAAGGATACAGATCCGCAGTAGGACATTCTAGATATAATCAGATATTGAATCATGTTTCGATAATTGAGGGACGTGGGAGATATGCGCAAGTCGTTTGATCTGTACTTTGCGTCATCTAACAAGAACAAGTATTCTGAGGCAAGGGAAATCCTGTCAAAATTCAATCTGAGTCTGGGCTTTTTTGAATTTGCGCCAGTTGAGATCCAGTCTCATTCCGTTTTGGAGATTGCCGCGCAAAAGTCACTTGACGCGTATGTATCGTGCAAAAAACCCGTCATAGTAGAAGATGACGGACTGTTCATACAGTCTCTGGGGGGATTTCCAGGCCCGTATTCGTCGTATGTTTTCAAAACGATTGGAAATGCGGGAATTTTAAGGCTGGTAAAATCAAAAAGGCAAGCCGAGTTTCATTCTGTAATATCGTACTGCGATGGAAAAAAACCAGTCTTATTCCAGGGAATCACCAAAGGCGTGATATCAAAAAAGCAAAGGGGGAAAGGCTGGGGATACGACCCTATTTTCATTCCAAGGGGGAAGAGCAAAACATACGCAGAGCTGGATGATAAAAACACCATATCGCACAGGTACAAGGCGCTAGGCAAATTTGCTAGGTGGTTTGATATGCGGAAATCCAGCGGTCGATAAACCTCCGGTTGTTCTGCAGGACTACGATTCTTGATACTTGGCTGTCGTCCATTACGGAATAGATTTGGCTTTTCTTTGCCAGCTCTGATGAAAAATGCATCACCTCTTCGTATTCTAGCATGTCTGATCTGTCCAGTCGATTAGTTGACCTGCCTATGTGCATGTACGATTTTATTTCAATAAAGTGGGCATCTGATCTTTTTACCATCTCGGCAAATGCCGGAATCATTTCATCTGAATTGTTATAGTTTCTAATCAGCGTAACCCTGAGAACGGTTCTGGTGTCTAGTTTTGATAGCATCTCAAGGGATCGGTTCCATCGCTCCCAAGAGTCCTTGTACCTTGGCTTGTTTATCTCGATAAACGACTTGTAGTCTGCCGCATTTGTTGACAGGTATAGTTGGGTTGGGAGCGCGTCCTCGTCTGAGAGCCTCTGCAGCATGTCAGGTTCCTGGCCGTTTGTTACTAGGAATACTGATTTTGTAGCCTTTAGGCCTTTTAGGTACTTTATCAGGTCTGGCAGTCTGGGGTACATTGTCGGCTCGCCAGATAGCGATATGGCATAATGGCTTGGGAGCAGCGACTCGTCAAGCTTTTTTGTATCCGACTTTGGGTCGCCGTAATGGCCCATGATCAGCTTTTCTCTTTCCTTCATTAGTTTTGTCAGTATTTCCTCCGGTGTTGCAACTTTGGATGCGTCCATTTCTAGTGAATCATAAAACTCCATCGGCCTCCAGCAGTAGACGCACCTGTTTTCACAGTGCATTCCAGCTGGCGAAAACTCCATGCACTGATGCGTTGAAATCCCGTAGAACTTGTGCTTGTAGCAGCTGCCCTCGTTTTTGAATGACTTTTTTGTCCAGTGGCACAATTCCACCGTGGAGTGATCAGACACTCCATACTTTGCCTTTTTTAGCTGCTCCTGTATTGACGATTTTATTTGGATGATGTCATTTTCCGGTTCTACAATTTCGCCTGAGCAGCTCATCACTGACTCATAATGGCCATGGAATATGAAATGTTTGTTGATCGCGCATGGTGAAAAATTACATATTATTCTGTGTTTATTCAAAAAATTTGAATTAAATCTTAAATATGATGATTTCCTATATGAAACGATGCGTAAGGATGCAAATCCTAACAAATAAGACGCGCGTGACCCAGTAGAACGAATTTGTGACCATGAACGCATTTTTGCGTTATGGACGTGAGAGGGAATCTCTCGAGTTCTGCGCTTGGGGTCACGCCATTTTCAATTTCTCGCACGTTACGTTTTGCCGTATCATGTAATCAAAAATTTAAATTTATAGCAAAAGGCTAGTATCTGATTTGAAAAAGGACATATTCACAAGCAAGCTACCGCACCTCCGAAAGCAGCCGCAGCCTGATGCCGTAGTTCAGAGTCACGTTGAGACGATTCAAGGAAATGGATTTTCTTGGATTGACATTCAAAACCCCGACAGGGCAGAAATTGTGAAACTCGGACAGACATACAACTTTAACGAGCTGAACTTGGACGATTCCATCTCAAAGATTCAGCTTCCAAAAATAGACAACTATGACGATCATTCCTTTATCATTTTGCATTTTCCTCCAATGGTTCTAAAGAGAGGACTGCCTAGATTCAACCAGCTGGCAATATTTATCGGAAAAGACTTTCTGGTCACCATTCATTATGGGGATCTAAAGCCTTTGGTTGAAATGTTTGCCATGTGCAAGGAAAACGTACAGCACAGAAGCGAGCTACTTGGAAAATCCCCAGGATTTCTCTTGTACAAAATTGTAGACGTTCTGGTAGATGACCTGTTGCATACGTTGCGAAGAATCGTGGCAAACCTGGACGAAATAGAGGACGACGTATTTGACGAAAACAAGTCGACTCCTAAAAAAATCTCAATGCTGAGGCGGGAAATCACGATTCTGAGGCGGGTGGTTCATCCGTTGAGAAAAATCGTGCTGGAGACATCAAAGAACACGCAGCGATTCTCAAACCCTGAAGACGACTTGATCATTCACTTTGATGACGTAATTGACCATATAGACAAAGTTGCAGAAACACTGGACGAGGCAAAGGAAACAATGGAAATCTACAAGGACACTGACTTTATGCTCAGTACCGAAAAGGCAAACAAAATACTCGGTGTTCTTACCATCATATTTACACTGACCATTCCACCATCTGTGATTGCTGCCATATACGGAATGAACGTAAACCTTCCGGGCGGAATACAGACCGGCTCGTGGATGTTTTTGGGCCCGTACACCACGCTCATTTTTGTCTTGATAATATCCGGCATCCCCGCACTTTTCATGCTGTTCCACTTTTACAAGCGCGGATGGCTAATCGACTAGCGCCACGGGAACAGATAGTTTACCCCTGCCCAAACTACCGCTACAGTTATTGCCATTCCAATAAACCAGCCTTTTCCTTGCATGATTTTACCATTTTTCCAGATGATATTAAACTTTCAAAAATCAGAGTTAGGTTAATACTTGATGTGAAATGACCTTTTTTAGGTGGCCTTCGTAGTACAGTGGCTAGTATAGGGGACTGTGGATCCCCGGACAGGGGTTCGATTCCCCTCGAGGGCCTACATAATTTTCCTTGGAAAATTTTTGTCAAAATCATGCCTAAATTTTAACAAAATTTGAGGGACTGAAATCTGAGATTTCACCTCCGCAAAGGGCCTACAACCCCAGTGTCCGATCCATGATTATTGATTGAAAAAATAATGCCGTCATTGCATTTGTTTATAATTATTAGAATTATATCTGTCTTAGATTAGCGCGTCTGCCTCTATTTCTACTAATATTTCAGGATCAATGAACCTACTGATTTCTACCATTGTTGCAACAGGTTTGACATCTTTGAAAAATTCTAAATGGGCCTTACCTATCTGTTCCCAATTTTCAATGTTGCTCACAAAAATACGTGTGCGTACTACGTCGCTTAAGCCTGAACCAAAGTTTTTCAAAGCTTCATCAATATTTTTTATTATTTGGACTGTTTGTGAATAAGGATCGTCCTTTCCAACTATTTTTCCAGATTTATCGGTTGCAGTTGTTCTGGCAACATATATTGTTGAATCAACTTGATTGCCCTTGAGTAGCCAACTATTGATTCCCATCTGGTACCGGACGATATTTTGTTTTTTCCACATGCTTAACTCTGCACATGGGGAATTAAACTGATTAGGCAATGCCAATCGAAGAACTCGTTTTTCAAATAATTATGGTTTAGCAACTAATCAAATTTATATCTCTAATGCCAATTTTTGATGATCTTCTTAGATCCCTGAATACTTTCTCTCGATCTCATCATTCAAGCGTTCCATCTTTTCATATCTTCACGCCATTTGTCTTTTTTACATCTTCTGCATATGTTGATGCAGATATGCTAACACAAGACCAAACGGGTTGCTACGATCAAAGCCAAAAGTTTGATGGAGTATTTCATTCTGCAAATTCGCTGTATGAATTAGTGATAAAGTTTCTTTTTGTGCTAGTTTTCTGATTTACTGACTAATTGGCACTAGAAAGAAAGATCATCTTTGGCTTAAATAAAAATCAAGAATAATCATATCATGTCTGCATCATGCAAAGGATTTTGCATAGAATACAAAGCGGAACGAACTGCAAACGGATCCAGATATGATATAGGACAAAGGAGATGCAGCACTTGTTCCTTGTACCTACGAGTTGATACTGTGTGCTGTCCTTGCTGCGGTTCCAGACTAAGATCAAAAGCAAGACACAGAGAATCAGGGGCGAGCTAAAATTCCTCATGTCGTCTTTGATAAAACAATAAACTTGGATGCTCTTTATGCTGATTTTGTTCCGTTTGTAACAAAGGAACCATGCATAATCAAGCTAAATGATTTCTTTTTATCTAAGAACAAAAAATCAGCACTAATTCCTACTGTAGTCATTGATGAGAAAAATCAACAATTCCTAATTGAGATATTTGCAAAAGAGGAAAAGACGACCATTCGATTGTATCCTGGAACCGATCCAGAAAAAACTGATGGTGTGAAAACATCTCTGGGATGTATGGCAAGAATCATACAAAAGACATTTCCTGATATGATGATATCCAAAACAAATATTGGAGAGTTTATTCTGTGACTCGAGCTAAGTTCTTTAGATTACGCCTTGATCTTGGCGGGAGATTCTTTTGTGGATATCCAATGCAAAGAATCGATAACGATCTTAATTCTGTCTGAAGAATTTGTCTAACTTTTTCTTCATTTATAATTCCGATTCAAATCGAGATCAATCCAAATGCGAATCTCACAAGCTGGGAATATACGGTTGCAAGAATTGTTTCCTAAAGTAAGAATTTTGGTCAAAATCTCTGTGGCATAAAACTCATCTTTACTCGTGGTTGATCTAAGAAAACAACTCACCTGGCAGAATACAACGAGTCTGCCTTTTTGTATCCTAATGTGACAAAGGCAAGGCCCAGTATGATTACTCCAATTGAGATTTTTTCCGCAGTGATGTCTGGGGAGATATAAAACCAATATAGATAGTCTGGACCCCACACTAACAAATTCTGAATTGGTATTATTGCAGCCGAAACCAAGAACAAAACCCCAAGGCAGTAAGAACGTTAGGTCTTTTTCTCATGTGTGTTTTGGAGATTATTTTTCATATAAAATACTGCCAAGTGAATCGTCTAGTGCTAATATTGTGGATTTCTGCTGTGCGTATGCATTGATTTCAGTTTAAAATCCTGTGTTGGCACTAGAAATTAACATTGTCACTAGTTTATAACTTCAAAAGTGAAAAACAAATTATGAGGCATAATAGGATGAATACAAAAAACCAAAACCACGACTCATACAGTTAGGTGGAGAAGTAAATGATGCAGAAAACAGATAATATGCAATTTACTCAGTCTACCCCTTACAATATTTTGGTGACAGGAGCAACTGGATTCATTGGTTCAAGACTGCTTTCTTCTCTTATCGAGAGAGGTTATTCTGTAAAAGCCTTATCAAGAAATGCTAGAAACGATGGCAATAATTTAAAATTTGTAAAGGCTGATCTATTTAATCAAAATGAATTGGAAGTCGCACTGAATGGAATAGAGACTGCGTATTATCTTGTTCATTCTATGGAAGGTGACAAAAATCATTGGAGAGAGTTTGCAACAAGAGAAAGAATACAAGCACAAAACTTCTTGAAAGCAGCTACAAAGGCAGGCGTAAAAAAAATAATCTATCTTGGTGGATTGGTCAATGAAAGCCTTGATCTTTCACCTCACATGAAAAGTAGAAAAGAAGTAGGAGAAATTCTGTCCTCTGGCAGTATTCCGGTGACGCAACTTCGGGCATCATTAATTATTGGTGCGGGCGGAGGATCTTATGCAATGCTTCGTTACTTAGTTGAGCGTTTACGAATAATGGTTTGCCCACGCTGGGTAAAATCACTCGCTCAACCAATAGCTGTTGACGATGTAATTGAATATCTGATTGGTTGCATGGAAAAAGCAGAAACCACAGGTAGAACATTTGACATTGGTGGACCTGAAAGATTAACCTATGAGGAATTAATGAGACTATATTCTGCATATTTAAATAAAAATCTTTTTGTAATCCAGATTCCATTTTTGACCACTAGGCTTTCGTCATATTGGGTAGATCTTATAACTCCAGTAAAGGCTTCGCTTGCAAGGCCGCTAATTGATAGCTTAGTTCATGATACCGTAGTAAACGATGATTCAATCAAAAGTATAATCCCAATTCAACTAAAATCCGTTAGGGAGGCAATACACATTGCAACTGAGGAAATGAAACTCAGTCCACCACCGGAAGAAGCTAAAGAAAACAGGACTAGTTTTATTCTAAATCAAAAACTACTAATGATTTCTCTTTTGGCAATGGCGTTTATTGGCACTACATACTATTGGTTGGATGATAGGACAGATGTATACCAGATTGGATGGCTTACAGTATCTGCAATTTGGTTTATTGCTATAATAAGCTCAATAATATTTGTAAATAACAAAACAAGATTAGGATATCTAATTGCAGGCGTTGTATCTTGGATAACGTTGCCTTTCTGGTTGTTTGATAATTACTATGTTGTATTTCACGATTATATCATTGCTAGACCACCAAATCTGGAAATGACAATCCGTAATTTTGTCGGCGTGATAATTGTAAGCTTGGCAATAGCAGCCTCACATAATGTATTTCACAAAATACAATCAAAACAATTCAGAGGGAGACCCCTCTGATATAGTCAGATCAAGAAATTGAAAAAACTTTTGATCCTCATTATTTGTTTGATATCTTTATCGTTAATTTCAACCGTATCTGCACATCAACCGCGGTTGATAGTTGATAAGGCAAGCTCTGCAAATGCTCCAATATTGATTGAAGAGCCAGAAATATCCAAGGCATACTATGCACAACTTGAACAATTCAATGAATACTATGGAATTAATTCCACAAAGGAATTTGAGCTTTATTTGAGTCTACAAGTGCCTGATATTGCAGCGCAAAGCACAAACACTAGTCTGGAATTAACAGATGATTCTGGTTTGCAGCTGGCATATCTGAACGGTTCGCAACACAGATGGGAGAAATTCCATGAAGATTTTGGCAATGCAAATTATCTTTCAGGCCCATCAATCCATGTGGCCTTGCCGCCTGGTAGCTATGTTATAAAAATCAGCGGTGAGGAAAATACAAAATATGTCTTGGTTTCTGGACAAAAAGAAGAATTTCCTGCATCAGAATTTCTAAATTCATTATTTTTAGTGCCAAAAATAAATCAAGAATTTTTTGGAATGAACCTTTTTCAATCCTTGGCAAATGTTTTTGGTATTTTACTTTTAGTGATCTTTAGCCTGATTGGTTTTGTAATCTTGGTCTTGATAAAAAAATCCGTTCGAACTAGTACAAAAAATAAATCATAGACAAATTTACAATATTATCGTTTTTTACCTATTTGGATATTGACTAGTTATAGTGGACCTGTACAAAGAGGCCGCAAACAATTTTCTCGAATTATCCAGTCGGCAATGACTGCCCATAATATTTTGATTATTGGAAAAAAGTACAAAATCTGCAACCACAGATATGTTCGCCTGCATAATTAGAAATGGTACTGCGCAAAACTTGGGGGAATCAAACTAATTAGATGACGCCCCTCGAGGGCCTACATAACTTTCCTGAAAAAATTTCGTCAAAACAGTGCCTAATTTTTTGCAAAATTGAGGGACACAAACCAACGATTGTAGTCCCTCAAAGAGCCTTGAACCTGATTTTTGAATAAACAAAATGAATGTTGAGTTCAGACTTTATCACCCGCTCCATTTGGGGAGGATTATAGTTAGAGTTGGACATTTTGCACTTTTGTGATTGGAATTCCATTCTAGAAATATGGATGTTAACGGTTATTGTTTGGCAAGAATCTTTGTGTGTTCGTGTCCTCTTTTGATCCACTTTAATGCACTACTGGTGGGAACGTAATTCGTGTCGATTTCAATCCAACCAATCTTTGCACCATGAGAAAACGGCTTGATTCCATTTGTTTTGATTGCGGTTTGTTGCTCTTCTTTTGATAATCTGACAATTACCTGCCAGTCATTTTTGTTGCTAAAGCCCACAAAAAATTTGCCAAAAATGGAATAACATTGGTAACCGAACATTGGCTTTGTTGTGACTTTTGGTATTTCTGCAACTTTATTTTTTAGGGAATTATAATTAGACATTTGTAATTTGTTTTCTGGTGTATACTCCAGAAAGAACAAGACTTACAATTACCAAGCCAACAAACCATAGTGATAATTCATAGGCTAACAGGTGTAATGGTTCACCAAATAACCCCAACGGTGTGAAAAGCTCAAAAAACACCGCAATCGTTCCCCAAAGTATTATTCCATACGCAAAACCTTTCTTTATTTTCCCATGTCCTGGTATCGAATCATACAATACTGCAAAAAAGAAGCTAAAGATTACAGGAGTGATTAACAGTGCTGGAAGCAAAGATGATGCCTGCGGAACAGGTTCCAACGTATTCCAAACTGCAACAAGTTTTGGACTCTGATCAAGAGTATTACTAAAAATCACACTCTGTGATATTGGATTCATAAACAATCCATACAAAACGAACATGTTCACAATGGTAGTTATTGGAATTGCTATTGCTAGTCTTTTCCAGTTTATTGTGGTACAGCTTGAACAGGTGATCATTAAACAATTAAATATTTGTTTAATTATTAAATCTTATGGGCTCACCTTGGAAAGCATTATCTGATGATTCTCGCAGGCAAATACTTCTTTTATTGAAACGCAAGGAAATGACCCCAAGCCAGATTTCCGAACATTTTGAATTTAGCTTGCCAGCCGTTTCTACTCATTTGCGCGTTCTAAAAGAGGCGGATTTGATATCAGAGCAAAAACATGGTAAGAACAAATTCTATTCAATAAACCAAAAACAAGCGCTTGACTTGCTGAAGTTCTTTGAGAACATGTGGGGCTACAAGCTAGACTCACTAAAGGAATTTGTTGAAAACAAGGAAAAAAGAAAAAACAATGAGCGAGCTTGAGATAAGAAAGACAATTGAAATCAATGCCTCTCCGGAAGTTATCTTCAGGGCGTTATCCATCCAAGAAGAAATCACACAATGGTTCCCTGATCAGGCCATTTTAGAACCGAAAGTAGGAGGAAAAATAAAGTTTACTTTCTTTTCAAAAGGCGCAAAACCCGTTGACAGGGATTTTTTTCCAGAGGGTGAAATAATAGAATTCGTACCAAACAAAAAACTATCATATACATGGACTCCACAAGATATTCCAGACTTTCCAAGAACTATAGTTACTTGGAGTCTTGAACAAATAGGGCAAAATAAGACCAGGGTCACTATGATACACTCAGGATTTACGGGCAAACCTCATGAATTATTCAAAGAACATAGTTATGGTTGGGATTATTTTGCAAATCGATTAGCTGAATATTGCAAGAAAAAATGATTCGCATCTTATTCTTCTGCAAAAGTCAAGATAGGTGAAGCATCACATTGGTTTAGCAAAAGCTAAATAGTTCTGTCAGGTATACAAAACTCAAGATTTGAAGGACAAACCAAAAACAAACAATCCTTCAATAGTGAAAGGGACACAAACCGGTGATCGTGGTAACCTCAAGGGCCTTCCTTAAAATAAATTTTTCAGGAAATCCGATCGCGAATACTCTTAATTCGTATGTTACAGTTACAAATAGTTTGATCTTAGTTGTAGGTTATTACTGTATACTATGTTGATCAGCTTTTTATTATGATGTTATGATGAACATAATTAATGACAAAAATAATTTCAAATACCGTACTAATGACATCACTTGCCGTAGTTTTGACAATCAGTGCAACATCACAAGCGTTTGCACTTGATGTATCATTTACACCAATCTCTACACCATTTAACAACCCAATCGGAATCGATCATTTCGAAGGAACGCCAGACAAGGTAGTAATCAGTGTCAACTATGCAGGCGGAATACCACGAAACTTTGAACTGGTAGCAGCTGATGGTTCAAGAACTGGATTTTCAAGCCTTTCTGGCTTTACTGACGAAGTAAAGATTGCAACTGCCAGAGACGATGGAGTGTCTACTTCAGATGGCCTAAGTCTTGGAGGATTTGTAGCAGGAACAATGTTTACTGGAAATGGAATTGATGGCCAAATTGCCAAAGTTAATCCAGACGGAACATTTGTCAATCCATGGGTTAATCTCCCAGGAACCGGAAACGGTTTGATGAGAGGCAGTCTTTACGTTGACAGAACTGGTGAATTTGGCGGTGATCTAGTTGTCGCAACAACTGCAGGCGAAGTTTGGCGAATCAACTCTACAGGAATCCCAACTAAACTAGCTGACGTCAACGTGCATCTTGAAGGTGTAATGACCGTACCAAGAGATCCACAATTTGGTGGCTTGGCAGGGAAAATAATTGCCGGTGCTGAAGGACAAGGACGCGTTTATGCTGTAGATACATCAGGAAGTGTACAGTTTTGGACAATACCATTTAACATAGAAGACATTGACTTGATACCAGAAAATGAAAACTTTTTTGGTGTCAACTTTGGAACTAGTAGGTTGCTTGGGGTTCCAGCTTCATCATTTGATAGTGTAGAAGGGGAAATCCTGCTTACACAAGAATTTGGTGGAGGACCAACCGGTCTTGGACTATTAAGATGGGATTCTGTAACAAACGCTCCAACTGTTGAATTCATTGGCCGACAAGCAGGTTCATTCGCGCAAGGCCAGTGGGAACATGTAACGTTTTCAAGCGCAGGAATTGTAGAAATTCCACCGGCAGAAGAAATCTGCGGAGACGGAATTGACAATGACAATGATGGACAAATCGACGAAGGATGCAACACAGCGCCAGTCGCAAACGATGATGCATACCCAGTCGCAGAAGATTCAGTGAACAATATCCTAAACATTCTTACAAATGACAGCGATGCTGAAAACGATCCATTAACAATTGATTCTATTGATACCGCAGGTACAATAGGCACAGTTGTAAATAATGGAGGAGATGTTTCATACACACCACCAGCAAACTTCAACGGGGTTACAACATTTACATACATAGCATCCGACGGCAATGGCGGACTATCAAACTCTGCAACCGTAACCATAACAGTAACACCGGTAAACGATGTACCGACATGTGATACTCCAACTACAACTACTCCATACATTTGGCCACCAAACCACAAGATGGTATCAATTGGTGCTGCCATGTCTGCAACCGATATAGATGGTGATACGATTACCACCACGGTAAGCAGCATATTCCAAGATGAGCCAACAAACGGACTTGGAGATGGAGATACATCACCTGACGCAACCTTGTCGCCTGCCAAAGTAAGAGCAGAAAGATCAGGCACAGGCGATGGACGAGTTTATGTTGTAACACTCACAGCAGATGACAGCAATGGCGGAACATGTAGTGGTTCAGTAAAGATCTTTGTACCACATGACATGAAAAAGCCAGTAACCGCAGTCAACTCTGGGGCAACATACGATTCCACAACACCATAAAATAATCCTCTTTTTTCTTTTTGATCGAAATCAACTGGGGAATCAAACTAATTACACAACGCCCCTCGAGGGCCTACACTTTTTTGTTAATTGCAAGTTGCGTGGATATTAACAAAATACGTGTTTTTGGAAGTATTATTCGTCAACTTCCTTCTGATCACAAATGCTCCAAAAGTCGCACATCCTGCAAGTCTGATAGCTAGGTGTTGCCTCAAACTCTTCATTTAGAATAGATTTGACTTTTTCATCAATGGCCTGCCTGACCTTCTCGACTTGTTGCTCTTCGATTGGATTCTCTACAATTTTGTCATGCTTTAGATAAAACAGCGAAGTCTTTTGCGGCTTCTTACCGTATAGTTTTTCCACACCCAAGGCATAGATGTTCATCTGTGGATCTTCCCTGACTGATTTGCTGTTTTCATAGATTCCGCCTGTCTTAAAATCAATGACCTCGAACTTGCCGTCTGGGGTTTTTTCCACCCTGTCGATAAAACCGTTAAACGGAACACCGCCTATTTCCACGGTGAATCTCTGCTCTACTGCCACTGGCGAATTTGGATTTTCTTTTACCCACTTGAGGTATGTCCTGATCATCTCCCTTGCTTTCTCCTTTGACTGGTTCTCCTGAGTATCGTTCTGGAATCCGCTTGAGTTCCACTCTCTTGCAAGTATCTCAAATGCAAGTTCTTCCGTTGGAGATGTCCCCTCAAGCTGGAGTTTTGTCAGATGCTCTGCTACTGCGTGTACTGCGCTTCCCAGATCAAAGTATGGCTTGGGAGGAGTGGGCACCTGCAATATGTGCGCAAATTTGAATTTCAGTGGGCAATCAAGGTATGTCTTGATTTTCGATGCACTCAGTCTTAGTTCGTCTTTGTTAATTACAGGGGTTCTCTTTCCTTGAATCTCATCATCCAGACTTGTGTCGCTGTTGTCTATTTTCAGAATGTCTTCTGGCTTGAAATTCTGAATTGTCCCGTTCTCCTCAAAGTACTTTACCTTGGCAAGCTCGATTATTCTTTGAATGGCGCTCTTTAGGTGCATCTGGTTGAGCGACCTCACCGCTTTTGTCTGAAGGTCCTGCTTTATTCTCTCGATTTTCTTTTCCTCTTCAAGTAAAGCTTCTCCGCTTTGGCCTTGGTATTCTACGACATTGATGAGAGGATTTTTGTCAAATTTCAAGTCCTCTAGGAACTTTGAAGGCTTTGTCTCTCTGATGTTCTGGCCATACCTTTTTGCGTAGGTTATGTAAAGCAGGTTTTGCGCTCTTGTCATTGCAACATAGAGCAGTCTTCTCTCTTCTTGCACATAGAGCTCCTTTTCATCCTCTGCCCTGATGACCCCTTTGGATAAATCGTTTGGAACATAGAATTTTTTTGCCTGGTATCTTAGCGGAAGTTTGTTAGTTGCAACATCGACAATGAAAACCACCGGAAACTCTTGACCCTTGCTCTGATGTATGGTGGTGACAGGTATGGAATCGTCCCCGCCAACACCCTCTTTTAATTCGATGTCAAATTGGCCCATCAGAGAAAGATACTTTATGAAATCATCAAGCTCCCCTTGGGGATTTAGAGACTCGTATTCTATTGATATGTTGTAAAACTCTTTTAGTATCAGTTGATTCCTTCGGTTTTCCGGCGTGTCTGACTGTATGAGTCGCTTGTAAAGATCAGACACTGACACCATTATCTGGTATACCATCTCGCTGATTGTAGACTTGCTCTCAAGCTCAATTATTCTCTGAATCTGCTGTGCGATCTCCTCTATCTCGTCTTTTTGCGTGACATCAAGACTGTTGCAATTTTTCAGTGTTTCAAAAACAAAGTCGATGTCTGTAGGATCGTTTCTTGCCCTCTTCATTGCAGCATGGTTGATCCTAGCTATGTTCATCTCGGAAATTCCATGGTTTTTCATCAGGCGGACAATCTCGATTCCTGCGGCAGTTGGCTTGTTTGCAATTCGCAAAAACGCCATCATGTCCCTTATGACTGGGGATGAAAAGATGTTGGATTCCCCAATGAAATTGGTTGGAAGACCATGCGCCTTTAGCGACTTGGCAAATTTTTTTCCCTCCGATTTTCTTCGCGACAGTATGACAAAGTCTTTGTAGGTAAGGGGATTGTCCGTCCCGTCTCTTCGTTTGATCTTCTTTCCAAGCATCTCCTTTATGGTCTTGACAACAAACTCGACTTCGGCTGACTCGTTTGCACACTGGGCGACGGTGACCTTGTCGCCTTCCTCGTATTCTGATTTGAG
>NZ_AVSQ01000013.1 GCF_000685395.1 Candidatus Nitrosotenuis chungbukensis
GGGAAATGCGACTGGAAATCCTTAAAGTTTGTCAGGTATGCCCCCTGGAACCTGTATATGCTCTGGTCGTCGTCTCCGACAGCTGTGACGTTGCCGTCCTTTGCAATTAACTTGACAAGTTCAAGCTGTGCAAAGTTGTTGTCCTGGAATTCGTCCACAAGAACATGCTTGAACTTTTTTTGATACTTTGAGAGAACGCCCGGCTTCTTTTTGAAAAGCTCAATTGTCTGTATTACCATGTCGTCAAAATCAATCACCGCCTTGCTCCGCTGAAATTCTTGGTATTTGAAATAAACTTTGCATAAATCAGATAGTTTGAGAAGAAAGTCTCTCTCCTCATCTGAGATGTTTTTTTCCAGTTTTGTCCTTATGTATTTTTGAATCTCTTCAGGAGATATCAGCTCGTCTTTGAACGTGCTAATCCCGTCTATTATGGATTCTATGACTTCGACAGAGTTGTTTCCAATTTCCAGATACTCTAATTTGAAATCATCAATGTGTTTTAGGCCCCACACCAGCTGAGAGGATCTTTTGATTACACCAGATGACATCCCGATGCCTGAATCAAGAACATTGTCCTCGAGAATCTCTTTTGCAAAAGAATGAAACGTGCTGATTTCCATCTCCGTGATGTCTGTGAGTTTTTCGAGTCTTTGCTTCATCTCCTCTGCAGCTTTTTCAGAAAATGTAAGGCATAGAATTTCGGAAGGTTTTATTCCTGATTTTATAAGATGCATTACCCGCTCAATAATTACTCTGGTCTTTCCGCTTCCCGGACCTGCAATTACAAGCAGCGGGCTTCCCAAATGAGTAACGGCCTGCTGCTGTTCGGGGTTTAATGTTATGTTCAATTCTCACGCTTGATGAGTCAGGCAAATAAAAATAGTTGTTGCCAAGTCTTCATGTATTATATCAGAAATTCAGCGGCATGATTTCCCTCTTGCGTCATCTTTATCCATCTGTTTCTTCCAATTTTCTCAACTTCGATAAATCCCCACTGCTCTTCTAATGGCTGTATGATATTTTTATCAAGGCTTGCAAATCTGGCCTGTTCAAAGTTTTCTTCTCTGGCATTTACAGTAATCAGCTTGCTTTCCTCAGAAATCTTTGCCATTTCTTTCTTAGTTATTTTGCCGTTGTGATTTTTTACTATCTTTAATGCCTCGACAAGCTCGTGTTTTGGCTTGTGAATTTCATATTTTGGTAATTCAACCAAATCTTTTAACCCAGTTGACTGTTGTTTTCCCTGAGTTGCAGGATAGCTCTCAGGCTCTGCATAATATGGAGTGGTGTTGCTTTCTCTAAAAATCATGCATGCCATCATGCACGCAATTGCTTGAATCTTTGAACCTGAGGACACGTTTACGTAAATGTCATTGTTTGCTTCTTTTTCAAATATCTCCTTTACTGCTTTTAGGATCTGAAAGACATCCCCACGGTCAGATTCTGAGAATTCAACTTTGATCTTTTGTTTTTTGAACTCATTTGCGATTTTTTCAATGTATGGCCTAGCTTTGTCTTGCGCGGGATTGCTGTCGCGGATCAGCCAAATCTTGTCTGCCTTCATCCTTACAGCTGGGAGTACAATTCTGTCGATTTCAAAGCCGACAGGTGCTATGTGTATGCGTAATTTTGCCAGTTTACTCATAATAGTATGTACAGTATGCATACTATTGTGATGTTATATAATAATTTCTAATCCTCAATCATTTCATGAATCAAACAACAATGTATCCAAGAATAATCAGGGAGTTCGATGATGGCCCTGACGAAAAACCAATGATTTACGGAAGTAACTAGGAAATGAAGATAACCAGACTACTTCCAAAATTCCTTGCAAAGGAATACCAAAACTATTCTCTGAACAGACTGGAGGCACAACTAGAGTACCATGCCGGAATGGCAAGGGTGTGTGAGGAGATGATACGTGATGCCCGCAAAGAACTAGACTGGCTGGAGAGAAGTCCATGAGGCATACCCTCACAAGCGTCTCCCAGACCGCTGTAATCCAAAGTTTAGAGGATGAGCTGAGAAACCACCAACAAAAGTACAACTATCACAAAAGAATTGCTGACGGATACTGCAAAGTCATACAACAAACAGAACTAAAGCTGCAGGAAATCAAGAATGTGAGATACAATGCTGGATGAGGCAAAAATACGAAAATTACTAGATGACATTAGAACTGCCTATGAGATTGGATACCAAAACAACGATCTTGATACCGAGGCAGAAAAATGGGGCCAAATCCAGATTCTAGAGTGGATTTTATCAAAATGAACGCCAGTACAGTCAAGGCTGGCCACAAATAATGAGATC
Source organism: Candidatus Nitrosotenuis chungbukensis (assembly GCF_000685395.1). Lineage (GTDB taxonomy): Archaea > Thermoproteota > Nitrososphaeria > Nitrososphaerales > Nitrosopumilaceae > Nitrosotenuis > Nitrosotenuis chungbukensis. Next base: position 2,320 of record NZ_AVSQ01000013.1, read on the forward strand.
AAAGCTTATCTAATTCTCAATACATTTCATATCGTGCCTGACACAAAAAAGAAAATAAACACAACAAAAGATGATTATGATAAGGCCTTGGCTTCTGATGATCCTACAAAAATTAGCACCGCTGACTTGGAAAATCTGGCTAAAGAAGCCATGAGAAAATTCAAGTCGCTATGAACCCTGAATGGGTTGTTACCGGAATCATACTTTTTGGAGGAATGGCAGCTGCAGGATTCAGCTTGTATCTAAAAAGAAGAAAAGAATCTTTGATTTCCGATTCATTTTATGATATTCCACAAGATCTGGAAGAATCTGAAAAAGACAAAAAATAGCCTTCTCCTATGGAAAAACCAAACTAATTAGGCTGGATTAAAAGGCAGGATCATAATTGAATGATTTTATCGCGCAATGCAGGGCATGCAAGGCTAGAGTCACGATTCCCGATCAGGGGCCTTGCACGGACTTGGAGTATATGCAGTACATCGATGCATACCGCATTCAATGCAAATGTGGCAAAAATGATTGGGAACTCTTACAAAACTGAATTTCCTATTTCTTTAGGATTTTCTTGAGTCTGCCAAACACACCACTTGATCTATATCCCTCATCGAATCTGTTAAGACACAACTGACTGCAGAAATTCTTTGCAACTAGGATGTATTTTTTCGATACGATGTGTGACATGCACACATAATCATTACATCGGCTACATTTTTCTCTATGATTGGAACACATCACCGTCTTACACTCTGTGCATAACACAATGCTGCAATTTTTACATAAAGTTGCTCTGCATATGCCGCAAACGGTTTGAGGATTGTGTTTGTCGCAAAAGTTTTTCCTACAATCGATGCATACATGCGCGCATATCTCGCACAAAATATCTGAACATGCCGAACAGGGACGATTGTGTTTGTCGCACATGGTGGAATGGCACGTTAAACAAATGGAGTTAGTGTTGTACTCGCATGATTTGATTTGGCATTTTGACATTTCGTCCAAAATAACATCATCGTCGTCATACCCGAAATAGATTCTCTGATACGTCTTGTCTCCAAGGTTAAACTTGACATCCCAAACAGGCACGTAAATTAGATACGACCCGATTATGCGAACGTCATCTGATCTGGGCCTTACAATTTTTTGCCTTTGTCCGTTTTTTGCAGTTGTATAATGCGTCCTGATTTCATTTTGTGCGGCGATTTGCTCGCGCACGACTCGTATTACTTCTCTCTGATTTACAAACGATTCCGCTTTTTTAATTCTAAATCCTTTTTCCTGAACTGCTGTGTGCATTTCCGCATTTGCATAATATTTTATCAAATGTTTGAAAACTGGATCATTTTCAGGAACAATCGTGCCACGAACCGCGTCAACTATGACAGTTCCGGCGTCATTACTCTCTTTTGGTTTTCCAGCATTCTGATGCCGTGCTTGAACGTACAATCTGTAATTTATCACTAGGTACGGTTCTAGCTTTAGCGTAGAGTCTGATGGCACGAGATCATGGTTATTCATAATGTATCGCGGCGACTCGTTCCAGAAGTTAACTGGAAGCAATCTCTCGCATCCTACTGTGCGGCCTATTGCTACATCCTTTTGAGCACGCATCTCATCTGCAATAGTTCTCTTTTTGCTTGTAATGAGGCCCAGTCTTGTCTTAAAATAGTCTTCAATGTCAGTCGTCTGTTTGGAATATGCGAATTTTTTTAATCTTGCAATTTCATCATGGTCAAGCAAAACGATGTTTATTCCTTTTGTGTTTCTAACATGTTCTGCTCTTAGGGGCAAAGTGTTTGCAATATCTCCAGAAGAAGCAAATATTCCGTACTTTAGATTTTCAAATTCAAGCATTTCGACAAGATGGGAAAATTGCTCAGAGCCTGGCACTTGCCCGTGCCAGTCCTTGCATGACACCCCTATGATTTCCCCACTAGATGGTTCTTGTGCTAAAACATCCAAGTCTCCAATTTGTTTTCCCTTGTGCATTATTTTGTGTGGTTGTTCTTTTATCACAAAGTCGGCGCTGTGTAACATCAGCGCAATTTGAGCTTCAAACGATTCACCAGGTTTTGACAATCATATCATAACGGTGTCGTATCCAATAAAATTTTCTTTAGCATTGACAAATTGTGCCAACTATCTTAATTTTACACAACTATGAAACTAGATCAAAAGTAAATTTCACACAAAAGTTATCGCGCTGGAATATTATTTGATATTGCTAAGGGCTGTTCCTTTTTCCTTAGCTTCTTTCTTTAATTCCACTATCTGCTGGTTTACGTCCTCGATCTCTGCAATTAGCTCGTCTCTTTGTCTTACCAGAGTCTCGTAATGTGACTGGTAAAGCATGTTAAGCGATGCAGGTTCTGCCGATTTTTTCATTTCGTATTAAATGATGGATCTTCCTTATCTTAACCTTGGTAATGGAGCAAAATTGACGCATTAGTAGCAAACTATGCTGTTTTTTTAAAAACCCAAAAATACCAAATCAAAAGCACTAGTACTGTGAAGGCGCTTTATTTTGATGGCAAAAAACTTGTGATGAACGCTGATTATCCAAAGCCAAAACCCGGCGAAACCCTAGTCAAAGTTACTATGGCAGGAATTTGTGGAACCGACCTTGAGATCCTAAAAGGCTACATGTCTTATTCTGGAGTACTGGGACACGAATTTGTAGGAATAGTTGAGGATTCGCACAACAAAGAACTAGTCGGCAAAAGAATAGTGGGAGAAATCAATGCAGGGTGCAAGAACTGCGAGTCTTGCTTTTCAGGACTGGAGCGACACTGTCAGAATAGAACAGTTCTTGGAATATACAAAAGAGATGGGGCGTTTGCAGAATACCTTTCTCTTCCGGAAGAAAACGTTCACGTCATACCTGATTCAATATCTGACAAGCAGGCAGTGTTTGTAGAGCCGCTTGCAGCGGCATTTGAAATATTAGAACAATTGCATTTAGAGTCAAGCTGGAAAATTGCAGTTCTGGGAGATGGAAGACTAGCACAGCTCGTCGCACGAGTCCTGAATCTTTCGTACCGTAATATCACGTGCTTTGGACATCATGAGGAAAAAACAAAGCTTTTGCAGAAAATTGGAATTAAGACAAAGACTAGAATAGAGAATTCCGACGAACACTCGTATGATGTTGTAGTGGAGGCAACTGGGAGGGAATCTGGATTTTTGGATACATTAAAACTGGTAAGGCCAAGAGGAATCGTAATCCTAAAGTCAACCATAGCATCACAAAACAAGATTGACCTGTCTCCAGCTATAATAAATGAGATAACGTTCGTTGGTTCCAGATGCGGACCGTTTAGGCCTGCCATAACTGCATTGGCAACTGGTTTGATATCAGTTGATGATCTAATTGACACAGTATATCCAATTGACAGCTATGCCCAAGCCTTTGAGCATGCTGGAAAGCCTGGCGCCCTTAAAATCATGCTGAAAACATAAAATCAGAAAAGGCCGTACTTGGTCGATTCCATCTCTTCCTTTATGGCAAATTTTGCCTTGAGGTTTTTTTGTTCCATTTTCTGTGATAGCCATGAAAGGAATTTCTTCTCCAGCCCCTTACCCTTTAGGCGGGAAAACTCTTCTCCCTTTTGGTCTGCAAGTTTCTGCACTAGGCTGGATTTTACAGATATTACGTAAAAGTGCCATCCGAAGGCAAACTCTGAATCTGTCACAACAAAAGAGTCTTCTTCATGGACCATTTCTTCCGCTAGGGTGAGAATGGACGTGATTTCCTTGCTCGTCTTGTCATAGTCTGTAGCCGAGACGTTGATGTGTATTCTTTCCATGGTGTATGTATGGTATTTCAAAAATAAAAGCATCACTACTTGATTAGGTGTTTTACCTCTATGTTGAAGTAGTTCTTCATTATCTCCATGTAGTTTTTGACGGGTACCGGTATCTCCTCCGTACATGACAGGCCTAGATTTTTTGCATTTATCCAGATCAGGAGTGTTTGGAGTATGGTGAGAAATCTGTCATTTCCGGCATCTGGTGAGCCGACTGCCTTTGTGTATCTTTCAGCATGCTCCCACGCAGTGGAAAAGTCAATGCACTCTGTCTCAAATATCGCAATGAGTTGTTCCCTGAGATCTTTTGCCTCTTTAAACGGGGTCTGAAACATCAGATATGGAAAATCTATCTTGGCTGGCAAAAGTCCGGGCAGCGGATCAAATATTGTAATTATTTTGCAGTTTTTTAGATTCATGAATTTCTCCAACATCATCTCAACTATCCCTGTATCTGAAAACCAAAAAAGGATCACACTTGCGTCTGATAGGTCTGATTCCAAAATGTCCTGGCATCTGAATTCAGAGTTTTCAAGTTTTGCAATTTCCTCTGTCTGCAGAATCTTGTCCACATCAGAATCAATTCCAATCGCCTTTTTGACGCGAAACTCTTTTAGCGCAATCGCTATGCTGTTTCCAGTGCCGCATCCAAGGTGATAAAACGTATCATTCTTTCCAAGCTCAGCTAGTTTGAAAATGTCCCTGATTGAATCGTCTGATAGTTGAATTTCTTCTCCCGTGATGATGGAATCTGGGAGAGTTGAAATGTATTCCTCGATCTTCACAATATGCCTATCTGATTCAGAAATTTATTCCCTTATGCCTTCCAACGCGGATACTGCCTGCCATAGGGTGACTCGCACGTATGACGGCATGTTTGGGTCCTGTGACACGTCGTCAAGCTGACTGATTGCGTTTGCAGCTCTAACAGATATTGGATCTTGGCTTGCTCTGAGGCTTGAAATCAGGTCTGTAAGATTTTTTTTAATGTTCTTTGGGGTTGTCGGATTTGATACAACCTGTACTAGTGTCTGTATTGCCTGATCAAACGATGTTTGATTCTGAGCCTTTTTGTCTGCCATAACCGATCAATTATTGATATTGACTGGTTTAAAAAGTGTGCACTCAGACCTCTACAAAAACGCTGTCTGACTCTACAACTATTTGGTATGATTTTAGGTCCCTTATCTTAGCTGGAAATTTTTCAAGCTTGCCCGTCATGCAGTTGAACTTGGCTCCGTGCCAGCCGCATGTTACGGTTCCGCCTTCAAGCGTTCCATCTGCAAGGCTTGCACCGGCATGTGTGCATGTGTCGTCGCACGCATAATAGTTGCCGTCAATATTTGCAACAAGAATGTCGCGTCCATCTACTGCCACTTTTTGCATTGAGCCTGGAAGGATGTCTGATTTTTTCCCAACAATTATCTTTCCCATGTCTTGGAATGATTCTGATTCATTAATTAATTTACTGTGTGAATCGCACGGTGTTTTCTATTTTTCCAAGGTTCTGGATTTCCATCTCTATTTTATCGCCATCTTGAAGAAATACTGCATTTGGCTTGTTTAGCATCACACCTGCCGGCGTTCCAGTAGATATGATGTCTCCTTTTTCAAGTGTCATAACCCTGCTTAGCTTTGAAATTATGGCTGGAATCTTGATGAACATATTTGACGTGGATGAATCCTGCCTTGTCTTGCCGTTTATCTTAGTTGTGAGTTTTAGGTTTTGAGGATCTGTGATTTCATCAGCCGTTGTGATCCACGGGCCACACGGGGCAAACGTGTCAAATCCCTTTGCACGCCCAAATTGCTTGTCCTGTGCCTGAACATCGCGTGCAGAAACGTCGTTTAGAATCATGTATCCAAATATCGCGCTCATGGCATCCTTCTCATCTATGTTTTTACAGTTTTTCCCAATTACCAGTGCAAGCTCGACCTCGTAGTCAAGCTGTTTTACAAAGTTTGGGCAAATTATCTCAGAGTTTGTCCCGTTTAGCGTGGTTCTTGGGATTAACACTATTGCAGGATCCACAGGGGGCGACAAATTTTGCTCCTTTGCATGATCGATATAGTTGAATGCAAGACAAATTGTCTTTGGAGGATTTGGGATTGGCGCCAGAATTTTTGCATCGGACAAACTTGTTGCGTAATCTAGGTCTGGCTTTTGGGATATTACCTCGTCGTACCACCCGTCAAACAAAAATTCCTTGACTCCGATAGGTATGGGAATTCCAGTCTTTGCGATTATCTCCTCCTTTGTCGCAATTTTATTATCCCTGACAAATCCGTACGTCTCCTTGTTGTTTATCAAAAATCTGCCTATCTTCATGGTGTATCACTTGTGTGTGTAGATTGCCTGCAAAACCGAATCCTTTCTGCAGTACCCAAATCTTACAAATTGAATTTCCTTTCCCTCTTTTAGCTGTGAATAGTATGATTCTACAAATACGTCGATCTCCTCTAGGCTTTTTTCGTTGAATTGTTCTCCGATGAACAGCTGGCTTGGAATTAGAATTTTTATTTTCTGCGCGTCCTTTTGGACTACCCACTGGACCTTTGGAATTTGCGGCTTTAGTTCTTCTCCGGCATATTTTCCTTCTAGCGGTTCTGTCTTTGTTATCTGGACGTTTCCCAATCCCATGAGTCTCAACTCGTCTCCCGTTTTGAGATTTTTTATGTCTTCAGATTCTATGTACAGGTTCTCATCTAGGATAATCTCCCTTGTGCCGATGTCCTTTGTGGGATGGTTTGGCAGGGTAATGGCGCTTGGCATGCCTGAAATTTTCATTTTTGCAGGATTTCTGACCATGTGCAGTCTGATGCTGTCTGCATCTACGATTTTTCGATTAAGTGACTCAAGTGTGTCAAACGGGGCAAGCGTGTCTGCCTTTGTAAATCCCAAAGACAGGACAAATTTCCTAATTGCCTCAGGTGTGATGCCGCGTCGTTTCAATGCCTCCAGCGTTGGTAGCCTTGGATCGTCATATCCTGATACCTTGCATTCTTCAATTAGTGGCCGCAGGATTCTTTTTGATACTGGCATTCCCTCAAACCCAAGTCTTGAAAATTCTATTACCTTTGGCTTTCTCATCTTTAGTGCGTCTAAAATTGCATAGTATAACTCGTTTCTCAATTCGTACTCCTTGGTCCTAAACGCATGAGTCACGCCGTCAATGCTGTCCTCTATTGCGACTGAAAAGTCGTAGCTTGGCCAGACCCTGTACTTGTCTGCATGTATTGGATGCTTTGCCTCTATTATTCTGCACATGACGGGATCGCGCATGACCGTGTTTTCGGATTTCATGTCTCCGCGGAATCTTACTATTACTTCGCCTTGCTTGTATTTTGAAAACATTTTTTCCCATCTCTCTAAATTCTGTTCCAAATCGCCAAGGCTGCACTTGCAGGCTTTCATCTCCCTTCTGTTTGCGCTGACTGTCTCCTGCTTACACGTGCATAGATATGCAAATCCGCCGTTGATTAGCTCAAGGCATTTTTTGTATAACAGCTCCATGTCGTCTGACGTGTTTTTGACCATGTGGTACTTTACGCCAAGCCAATCAAGTCCCACCTTTATTGCCGCCCAATATTCCAGTCTTTCTGCCTCTGGGTTTGTATCGTCAAATCGCAAAATGAGTTTTCCTCCGTACATTCTGGCGTATTCCTCGTCAATTATTGCAGCCTTTGCGTGCCCAATGTGGGGGTATCCGTTTGGCTCGGGGGGAAACCTTGTGATGACTTTTCCCTGTTCTGCACCCTCAAGTGGGGGCAGTCCCTCACGTTCTTCTTTTTTTGGCTTTTCTGCCAAAAGATCAGGAAACTCTTTTGCAATTTCTGATTTTTGCTGCTCAAAGGGTATCTGGTTTATGGAATTTACTATGTCTGAAATTATGGGGGCAACTTCCTTTACAATCTTTCGCAATTCCGGAATGGTTCCTAGCGCCTTTGATAAAATGATCTTGTCCTGTGTTTTTCCTTCATGTTCTACTGCGTTTTGCAGCGCTAGCTTTCGTATCTTTTCTTTTACGGAATCATCCAACTCTAAAGACTCCTTTTTACAACAAAATCAAGCAGCGAGATCAGTTCCTTTTTTGCAGGGCCTGAATATGACGCCAGGGACTTGATTGCCTTTTCTGCATACCGCATCGCCTTGTCTCTTACATCTTTTTCAATTTCCAAAGAGCGCATTGCGTCAACTGCGTCGTTTATCTGCTTTTTAGTGGCCTTTGGGTTTCCAAAGACGTTTAGGATTATTCTTTTTGATTTCTTGTCTGCCTTTTGTATTGCAAGTAATATGGGAAGCGACTTTTTCCCCTCGCGCAAATCGTTGCCGACTGGCTTTTTTGTAATCTTTGGATCACCTAGCACTCCGATATAGTCGTCAGTTATCTGAAATGCCACCCCGAGGTTTTTTCCAAATGTTGCCAAATTTGAAATGTCTTTTGTGTTTCCCTTTGCGCAAATTGCGCCCATTGCGCACGATACCTCAAATAATGCAGACGTCTTTTTTTCAACCATTTTGATGTATTCTGATTCTGTTGGGATCTTTTTCCCTCCTGCCATTTTTATGTCAAGTACCTGGCCTTCGCACACATCCACGCACGCTTTTGCCAGCCTTGCCACCAAAAGACTTGATGTGGTTTTGTCCCTTACGTTGTCTATTGATATTATTTCAAATGCCTTTGAAAATAAAACATCCCCAGCTAAAATGGCAAGCGGCATGCCAAACTTCGTGTGAACCGTTGGAACGCCGTGGCGCATCTCGTCATTGTCCATGATGTCGTCATGGACAAGGGTGAAATTGTGTATCATTTCTATCGCCGCCCCCGCAGGTAGCGTGTCCCTGATTGAGCCGCCTAGCATCTGGCAGCTCTTTATCACCAAGTATGGCCGCAGGCGCTTTCCCCCGTTCACTATGAGGTGCGCTGCTGCAGAATACAGCTCGTCTGGTTTTCCGTCAATTTTTGCACTAAGATACCTGTTTACGACCTTTGCGTTTTTTGGCAGGGTGGCTGTCATTTGGCAAGCCTCCAGTTTTTCGTTGGAAAGTGATAGTTTAGTGATTTTTCAAGTGCTGATTTGAATTGGGGACCAATCCATTTGTCTAGAACCTGGCTGTGCTTTCTCATCATTTCTTTTTCGGATTCTGGAAGCAAATACAGCGCAACTACCATCCACGGACAATATATCTGTGGATTTTTTTCCATATCCGCGTATAACTCATCACTACTTGACCATCTTATTTCGCTGATCTCGTCTTCTACTAGTTTGGTCTGGAATGATTCTGGCACGTGGCCGATGAGCGTTCCGCAGATTTCGTTTTCCGATCCCACATCCTTGTATGGTACGTGGTACTCAAATTTGAACAAATAATCAAGCTTGCACGAGGCGCCAATTTCTTCTGGCAGTCTTCTCTCTGCCGACGAGACATACGTTTCTGATTTTCTTGGGTGGCTTGCAACCGTCCCGTCCCAATCGCCAGGCCAGAGCATTTTGGACTGGCTTCTGCGCGTGAGCAATAATTTTCCGTCCCTGTCAAATAACAATACTGTGAATGCTCGGTGCAGCTTGCCTCTTGGCAGGTGGCACTTTACTTTTTCCTCAAATCCAATCGGATTATCGTTTTCGTCAACTAGGATCAAAAATTCTTCTGCCATCATGCGCCTCTGAACATCGTTCCCTCGAATTTGCCTTTTACGGCATTGGTGATTCTTTCTGGCTTGTTTCCGTTTACAAAAAAGACATCCAGTCCCATCTTTGAAATTCTTGTTGCCTCCTCCACTTTTCTTTTCATGCCGCCTGTAACATCCATTGGTATGTCTTCTATTGAAACTTGATCTCCGTCCATCTCATGGACTAGTCTTTTCGTCTTAAAATCAGAGTACAACCCGTCCACATTGAGCACAAATATTGACAGCCTTGGGCGCAGAATCTTTGCCAGAATGCTCATTATTTTATCGCCGGATAAAATGTATGACTTTTTTGCTCCATACCAGAGCGCGTCCCCGTATGATACTGGGACGAGTCCTGACTGGGCGATTTTTGAGATCTCCTTGATCTTTTTTGTGATTGGCCTGTTTCCGTCCATAAAGTCAGTCGGAGGTAGGCAGTAAGGGTTTAGCTTGTTTTTGATCAGCAAATCCAAAATGATTTTGTCAAGCTGGATCATCGAGTTTTTTACTACCGATACCCCGTGAAGGGAATATTTGTCGGGCTTTGTATGCATGTCATATTTTACAGACCAGTAGTGGCCAAACGATCCTCCTCCGTGAACAAGTATCATGGGCTCGTGGATTTTTTTTAGCTGTTTTGAAATTTTGTCTATTGTGGAAATCCTTGGGGAGAGCGGCTTTTCCTTGTTTGTGATGATGGAGCCCCCAAGCTTGATGAGAATCATATTTTTCATCGAAATTTAGTCAGTTAAAAAGTATCTGTGATGCAGATGGCAAATTTTTTGCAATCCATGGTGCAGTCTAACCAGTTTTTACTTTGATGATGCCTTTGTCAATCAAGTACGTTATCGCGTTAATCACTTCGTCGTCTGAAACTTTTCCCTCTCCATACCAGATGAAAATGTTTCTTACCCAGCTGGGAATTTTTTTCTGGCTATTCACTGGAGACGTATCGATTTTACCCTCAACGGACTCCTCTTGGCTTTCAGCTATTTCCAGTTCTGCATAATACGCGCTGCGCTGGATCAATTTTTGAATCCTGTCTGCTCCCTGATACTGCCAAAGGGCATCAGAGTACAAATTTGCACAAATTCTTGCCTCGATACTGTGCTTTTGTTGTTCAAGCCATTTTGCCTCCCCATACAGGTGATATCTGGCGTTTTCCTCCTCGCACCACTGTATGCCGTTCTCAGTAAGCTTGCTTCCTGCAAAAAACGAGGTGGCGCCAAAAACTGTGGAAACAGAGGGCGTCAGGACAATTATGCATAGAATTATTGCGGTGCACTTCATGATTCTTCAAATTTGATTTGTTTTGCCACAATTATCTCTTGCCCATCATTGTTAGTTGGCATGATCAAAAATTCAGTTCTTGCATGAATATTTCACTAAAATTCAAATTCTGTGATTTCAAGTCGAGCTTTGCTCAAGTCCTATCATGTCTATTTTTGCAGAAAAGCACTCGTATTTTTTTGCTAGCGCACCCAGTGTTCTGTCGAGGTTTGCCTTGTCAGCTAGTGCGATTATGCATCCGCCGTCCCCGGCGCCGGTTATCTTTGCGCCGTATGATACATCCTTCACCAGGCTGATCATCGAGCCTAGCGTGTCATTTGATACTCCGATTTTTTCCAAAAATTCCTGATTTCGAGTCATCAGTTTTCCAATCTTTGCCAGATCATTTTTCTGCAAGGCGTTTAGCGCTTCCTCGATCAGACTTGCTTCCTGCGTACACAAAGATGAGAAGACTTCCTGCCTTTCGTCCTTGAACTGCCTTACCATGGACACCACCCTGCTTGTAGAGTGTGTGATTCCAGAATTTGCCACCACAAGATCAAACTCTGGCACAAACTCTAGTTTTTTCACGTGCCCGTCCTTGTTGTACTCTAGAATCCCGCCATACACGCACGCGGTGCAGTCTGCACCTGACGTGTTTTCAAAAATTGTCCTTTCTGCATCAATTGACATCTTTAGGATCTCTTCTTTTGTGTTATTTTCAAAGAGCCCGGAAATTGATGCGGCAGCTGCAACGCAGCACGCAGACGAAGATCCAAGTCCGACGCCAGACGGGAATTCTGCCCTGACAATTATCTTGATGCCTGAATCTGAATGAAATTTCTCAAGCATTCTCTGCGCGATGTAGACAATTGGGCGGAACACCAAGTCTGCGTTTTTGTACGAGACTGACTTTGAAGTTTTTAATTTGCCAAGGCTTGACTCTATTTCTATCTGTCCTGTCTTTGTAAGCTCAGACTCTACCGTAATTCGCTTGTTAATTGAGCACAGGATTGCCTTTCCACCATACACGATAAAGTGCTCCCCAAACAGAATTATTTTTGCAGGGGCAGACGCAGTTGATTTCAAGTAAAAACTATAGATGCATACCCGACAACTGAGCCCTCGTCGCCTGTTATGTCGCCGCTAGTTGCGTATTTTAGCAACTGGCCTCTTGTTGCCCCCAATTTTTCACATGCAACCATGGTTGTGGCGATGGCCCCGTATCCGCACGCACTAATCCTCCTCTCACGTAGTATTTTGTAGAACTTTTCAACATCCAAATCAAGTATCGGCTCGATGAGCGCCTTGTCCTGGCTGTGGGCAAACTCGTTTGGCTCGTAATGTGTAAAATCAGAAGAGCCGATTATCATGATCTTTTTATTTTCTGCAAGTTTCGATACCGCGTCTCCTATTTGGATGGCAGAGTCGTATTCCTGATCAATTAGGGATATCGGAAGTATCTTGAATTTGTTCTTGCAAAATTCCTGAAGCATTGGCACCTGGACCTCGATGCTGTGCTCTTTTGTGTGCGAGAAAAAATCCACCTCAACTAGACTTGTCATCTTGGTGATTTCGTCTGCAGCCTCTGAATCAACCTCCACTCCACCAAGTGGCGTCTCCCACGTGCAGTCCTTCATTGTCGCAATGTTGCATCCGATCCCCCAGTGATTTGGCCCAATTATTACGGCAAGATCAAAGTCCTGATTTGAAATCAAATTATACGAGTGAGTGGCAATCGGACCAGAATACATGTATCCTGCATGGGGGCATATGACTCCGTAAACTTTTTCAGATTTTGTTTTTGATTTTGCAGCGCCAAATTCATGCAAGAAAGAATCGTTAATTGATTTTTGCAGTTCGCTTTTTCCTTTTGGATAGAACATCCCGGCTACAGCCGGCGTTCTAATGCGCATTACTCGATTTCCTCGTCCGCTATCTTTGTTTCAAAGTCATCTATTTCGTATTTCATTTGGTCAGATTCGCTGAGCTTGCCCTGTTGGATTAGGATCTCGCGAGCTAACAACCAAAATACTGTTGCAAGTGACTTTCTACCCCTGTTGTTTGCTGGAATTACGATGTCAATCATTGATGTGACGTTGTCTGTGTTGGAAATTCCAATTACCGGAATTCCTGCATTTGTTGCCTCTATGATTGCCTGTGAGTCCACTTGAGGGTCTGATATTATGACGAGTCTTGGTTCTGTGTAGAACGGTAAAGACGGATTTGTAAGTGAGCCTGGCATGAATCTGCTGAGCATTTTTCTTGCTCCCGTTATTTCGCAAAATCTCTCAATTGGTGTAGTTGCATATTCTCGTCCAGAGCATACCAAAACTTTGTCAAAATCCATTCTGTTGATGAATTTAGCAGCTGTTTTGATTCTGTCAAGCGTCTTGTCCAAGTCTATCATGTAGAGGCCTTCTGGGCTTGCCTTTGTGATAAATGGCTGCATAAAAGTGGTCTTTACAGTGGTTCCTACTCTTATGCCTGTAGACAGGATCTTCTTTTTGATGTCTTGAGGTTCTGTTTGCTGGCTCATCTTGCGATTTTAAATCTCTGCCATGCCGCGTAATAAATCATGCTCTGATAATCTGACTAGCTCGTTTAGTTTTGCTACTCGCTCGCCTCCAACCACGCCGACTTTGAGCATTTTTGAGCCAGTTGCAATTCCGATATGGGAAATCTGGTGATCCGTGGATTCCCCAGATCGATGAGATGTGATGAGCCTGATTTTGTTTTTTGTAGCTACTTCGGCAAACTCCAGTGCGTCATAAAGGCTTCCTGCCTGATTTACCTTGAGTATTGCGGCGTTGCATGATTTTTTCTTTATTGCCTTTTGCAGGATTCCTGCATTTGTGACGGTGAGATCGTCACCTGTGATCAGTACCTTTGGGAACTTTGCCGTAATTTCTGACATGTCATCAAACGCTTCCTCATGGACTGCATCCTCTGCATAGATGAGTTTGTATTTTTTGATTATGTCTGATGCAAAGTCGATTTGCTCTTCTGGCGTATTTTCAAATCCTGCTCTAGAGTAAACGTATTTTTTCTTTTTTGGATCCCACTGGGTGGATGATGCAAAGTCTACCCCAAGCGCTACCTCTTTTCCAAGCGTGTATCCTAGGTTCTCGCATGCCTTGACAGATACGTCGAGCGCCTTTTCGTTGTCCATCTGCGGTGCCCATCCTCCCTCGTCCCCCCTGCCGTTTGTAAACATTGGATCCTTTTTTCGCAGTACGTTCCCAAGCTCCTTGTGGACTGCTAGGTTCATCTCAATTGACTCTCTGACTGTCTTTGCGCCAACTGAACAAACTAGGATTTCCTGAATGTCTGGGGTTCCAGGGCCTGCATGAGCGCCGCCGCCCAAGATATTCCCTATGGGGAACGGGAAGCGCCATTTTTTTGTCTGAGATATCACCTTAAACATTGGCTCGTCTTTTGCCTTTGCGGCAGAATCAACAGACGCTATGGTCACGGCGTATGCTACTGCCCCGCCTATTTTGGAATAATTTGACGTGCTGTCTATTTTGCGCAGTGCCTGCTGGATTGACTTTAGGTCGTCTGCTTCTAAGCCGATGAATTTTTTTATATTTGCGTTTAGTACTTGGAGACTTTTTTCTGGCTTGTTGTCTGTAAAGCTTTGCGCCTCGTATTTTCCTACGCTTGCGCCAGATGGGGCGCACGCACGTCCCAAGTGCTTGTTATCTGATATGACGTCAATCTCTACTGTCTTGCTTCCCCTGCTATTGTAAACTAGTCTACCTCTGATCGATGAGATCTTTGGCAATCTACTCTAACTCAGATTGGACTTCTAAGTAGCGTCTTTGTATTGCCTCGTAGAATGGAATTATCTGCTGTATTGTTTCTACAGACGTCATGAGCATTCTTCTGCAGCAGTATCTTTTGAAACCAAGAGAATCTAAAACTTTGGCTGGCTCTTCGCCGGACTTGATTCTATTTTGATAATCTTCGTATTTATCGGCAATTAGATTTCCGCAAGTAAAGCATCTAACTGGAATTAACACGAAATCAAAAAGTAATCAAGGATTATAAAAACCCTGCATGGTATTTCGATGCGGGAGTTGCCAAGCCCGGCCAACGGCGCTAGCTTGAGGGGCTAGTATCTTAGGATTTCGTGGGTTCAAATCCCACTTCCCGCATCCTCTTTTAATTATTTTTTAATTTTCTTGATCGTGTCAATTAGCTCTTGTCGTCTTATTTCCTCGGTAAGTGCAGTTCTTGTCTCCTCAACTAGAATTCTGTCGACATCGAGTTTCCGTCTTGCCTCCTTTACCACTTTGTCAAATGACGCAAACGGGTATAATTCCAAGTAGAGATCCTCCATCAAGTCAAATGTTTTTTTTGCCTCTTCGAGATTTCCAGTTCTGATTCTGTCGTAGATGTTTCGCCTCAGTTCTCCCACACAGTCAAGCAGCCCCAAAACATATGATTCCTCTTTTACCTTTAATGACTCAAAGGTGGGAACCGGCTTGTGTTGTATGATTGCTAAAAATGATGATGCTTCCACAAACTCCTGCTCTGATGGTATCAGGTATCGGTACAGGCTTTGATCAATCTCTTTTCGGAATTTTTCCAAGAGTTTTTTTGCACTTTGGATTTTTGCAGCGGCATTTTTTGTATCGTTTCTGTGAATGCTAATGATTGACTCGCTGCACAGCGTGATGATCTGGCGAGTGTTTTTTATGAGATCTTCCCGGCTGTCCTGAGTTTTTTCCAAGGATTTTGAAATCTTTGACAGCGATACCTTTGCATCTTTTAGTGACATGGAATGATCAAATTTGTTCTGGCATAAAGTCGTTTTCCAAATAGCTTATTTTACCTGTACAAAACTAATCCATTGTGGAAATCACTGTAAAGCAGATGTATCAGATTGAGGAAAATGGCCACCAGATGGGCTTTCCACGTCAGCTGATGATGGAAAATGCAGGCGCGTCAATGGTAAAAGAACTTGTAAATAAATTTGGAAACCTGTCTTCAAAAAAGGTACTCATCTTTGCAGGACTTGGAAATAACGGCGGGGACGCCCTAGTTGTCGCAAGACACCTGGCAGGACATGGGAGCAAGGTGACGGTGGTTCTGCTTGGTGACCCAAAGGACATCAAAACAATAGAATGCAAGGCAAACTGGCAAGTCTTGCAAAAAATGAAGTCAGTAAAACTAACACATGCCCTCAATGACGTATATGATATGAAGCCTGACATCATAGTTGATGGGATTTTAGGAACAGGCATATCTGGCACTATCCGAGAGCCGCAAGCATCGGCAATTGACTTGATAAACAAAACCAAGGCATTCAAGGTAGCAGTGGACGTCCCGACCGGACTGGATCCTGACACTGGCCTGACCTCTGACAAGTACGTTACAGCTGACATGACTGTGACCTTTCATAAAATGAAAAGGGGAATGCCAAAAAGCGCAGATATCTGCGGAACAATATTTGTTGAAAAAATCGGCATCCCACCGGAAGCGGAAATTGGAGTCCTATGATAGTACACCAGCTCCAAGTGGGAAACATGCAGAATTTCACCTATGTCTTAGAAGACGAGGATACAAGCCAGGCAATAATACTGGATCCGTCATGGGATCTTGACGAGGTAAATAGAATCATAGAAAAAAACAATCTTACGATAAAATACATTGTGAACACGCATCATCACTTTGATCACACCTTGGGCAACGAGTCGATGGCAAAAGAGACTGGCGCAAAAATCATCCAGCATGCATCATCGACCCTAAAGCACGACATTTCTGTGTCAGGTGGTGACAAGATAAAATTTGGAAACTCGGAACTGGAAGTCATTTACACTCCTGGACACTCAAAGGACAGCATGTGCCTTGTGGGCGATGGAAAAATCTTTTCAGGCGACACACTGTTTGTTGGGACTTGTGGCAGGGTAGACTTGCCGGGTGGAGACGCACGCGAGTTGTACCATAGCCTAGTTGACACCCTGAGAAAATTAGACGATAATCTGTTGATGTATCCTGGCCATAATTACGGGACAACTCCGACATCAACAATTGGCGAGCAAAAGAGAATGAACCTTGTAATGCAGCCAAGGACAGAGCAAGAGTTTTTGGAAATGATGGGAATCGGCTAGTTGTCAAAAGATATAGATATTTTCGGCAATCGCGCCTTGGGGCAGGACTTCCTAGACTGCCTTGAAAAAAAACAATTCATGTTCTCACTAGTCATATCGTATACTGATACCTGCACAATTCCTGGGATAACCATAGCTGGAAAAAACCCTGACCTCTTGGCGTATACCCCTCCAGCAGATGCAGAGTTTCTCAACTTTGGGTACTGCAGATGCATAGATGCAATTCCGATGAGTCCTGACGGGAAGCCAACGCCTGGACTTCTTACAAAAACGGCACTAGAGGCAGCAAGCATCTCAAACGTTGTGATAAATGCAGGGAGCAAGATCACGCCAAAACTGCCCTACTTTGAAACCGGGCTGGATTATGGCAGAAACATTGCACTGGAGCCCGCAATGCAGCCTGACTCTGTCACACAGGCAGTGGAATATGGGAGAATGATTGGACGGACGCTGGGCTCATTTACAGACTGTTTGGTGATTGGCGAGACCATTCCCGGTGGAACGACAACTGCACAGGCAGTACTCACCGGCCTTGGAGTCAACGCAAAAGTCAGCTCATCCATGCCTGAAAACCCGACATCATTGAAGAATAAGATTGCAAATGATGCACTTGCAAAAGTCAAATCCACAAACCCCTTTGATGTTGTAGCGGCTGTTGGGGACCCTATGATTCCAACCGTTGCAGGAATGCTCAGCACTGCGTCTTCGCTGACTAAGGTGATTCTTGCAGGAGGAACCCAGATGGCAGCAGTACTTGCATTTTCAAAGATGACTGGATATGAGAAAAAAAACACTGCAATAGGAACAACCTCTTACGTGATTGATGATCATACCGCGAATCTAGTTGACACCATAAAACAAATTGACGATATTCCAGTCATATCTGCAAAACTTGCCCTAAAGGACTCCAAGATAGATGGGTTGAGGGCATTCGCAGACGGCTTTGTAAAGGAGGGAGTGGGTGCAGGCGGCGCATCTATTGCAGCAATGCTAAAGGTTGGAATTGACGCAAAACACTTGCTGGAATTATCCGAAGCGGAATATCAAAAGGCTATTTCACAGTCACGGATTTAGCCAAATTCCTTGGATAGTCCGGGTCGGTATCTTTCTCAATTGCCGCATAATATGCAAGCAGCTGTATTGGAATGATTTCAATTAACGGGTACAACGCCTCGTCGATTGCCGGGATCTCAATCCAGTGATCATACACGTCGCTTGGCTTGTCCGATATTCCAATTATTTTTGCGCCGCGCGCCTTGATCTCGCGCGCACTAGTCAACGTGTCGTTGTAGGTAAAGTCATTTGGATTTATTATTATGACATAGACACTTGAGTCCATGAGTGCCAGAGGCCCGTGCTTTAGCTCTCCTCCAGGTATTCCCTCTGCGTGAATGTACGTCAATTCTTTAAGCTTTAGTGCGGACTCTGCGGCAATTGGATAGTGCACACCCCTTCCCAAAATGTAAATGTCCGAGACCTCTCTTAGCTCCTTTGCTATCTCCTTGATTTTAGAATGATCCTCAAGTGTCTTTGCGATGGACTCTGAAATTTTTCGACTATCCAGTTTGATGCATCCGTCGCAGAGCTTTTCAGTTATCTTGTAGATTATGCTCAGTTGGGCAGTAAAGCTCTTTGTTGCAGCAACTCCAATTTCTGGCCCGCAGTTCATGCCTATGACTAGCGATGACTCCTGTGCCAAAGACGAAGTCAGCGTGTTGACTATTGCAAGTATCTTTGAATTTGATTTTTTTGCAATGTTTACTGCCTCTAAAACGTCTGCGCTTTCCCCGCTTTGTGAAATAGCAACAAGTATGGAGTTTGGTTCTATTGCATCTGGTGCAAAGAATACCTCGCTTGATATTATCGGCTCTGCCTTTATCTTTGCATATTTTTGCCAGAGATATTTTGCGATAAGCGCTGCATTGTAACTAGTGCCGCTTCCAGTTATGTAGATGTTTTTTGCGTGCTTTAGAACGTCTGTAACAGAATCAATTGCAGCCTTTGACTTTTCGCCTGCCTGTACTATTGTTTCAGGTTGTTCTGATATTTCTTTTAATGTAAAATGCGCATAGTCTCCCTTGTATACGTCTGCAAATTCCTTTGATACTTTGGTTACCTGATGCTTTACTGGAATTCCTTCAAAATTAAAAATTTGCATGCCCATGCGATCAAGCACCACCAACTCTCCGTTGTCAAGATATATTGCGTCGTCTGTCTTTTCTATGAACCCCAAGACATCACTTGACATAAAGTAGCCATTCTTTCCAATTCCAACTATGAGTGGTTCGTGGTATCTGGCAGCTGCAAGCGTTCCGTTCTGAAACATTGCGACAAATGCATAGTGGCCCTTTAGGCTTGAGACTGTACGCATCATGGCGCTTTTGATGTCTCGGGTCTCATCAAAATTAAACTGCAACAGATTTGCAATTACCTCGCTGTCTGTCTGGCTCTTGAAAACATATCCCCGTTTTTCAAGATCTGATTTTAGCTCGCCATAATTATCGATTATTCCGTTGTGAACTATGGCGATTTTACCGGAGCTGCTCGGATGTGGGTGCGCGTTGGCATCTGTTACGTTTCCATGAGTCGCCCATCTCGTGTGGCCGATTCCTACGTTTCCCAGCATTGCGTCCAAATGTAATGCATTGTTGACCTCAGAAACCTTCCCGACTCCCTTTTTTACGCTAATTTCACTACCTGTCTCGGTTGCAACACCTACGCTGTCATATCCGCGATACTCCATTCTTTTTAGGCCTTTTACAAGAATTGGTGCTGCCAAGCCGTCGCCATAGTAGCCGATTATAGAACACATTTTCTTATCTCAATTAACTGCGCAGGTATTTAGAGATAAGCTTAGCTTATGATTCAGACTCTTGCACAACTGGCTCTGGCTCTACATCTGCCGGTTTGGCTTGCAGTAGATTCTTCAATGTTGATTTTGGAGCCAGGTGAATCTCTTGCTCTTCTTTGATACTGACAATGTATGATGGAATGTCAATTATTCGGTCATCAATCATGATGTGGCCGTGTGTTATTGCCTGTCTTGCTTGGTATGGAGTCTTGAAGGAAAACTTCTTTTGGACAAGTGTCTGCAATCTACGTGCAAGCAAATCGTTGATATTCAAGTTTAGTACATCGTCTAAGGTTGCGTTCTCTTTTACCAATCCGATTCGGACTAGTGACTTCATCAGGATTGGTTCTTTTTGTTCTCTGACTTCCTGTCTTAATGCCAATAATGATCTTGCCTGGTGTCTGACTCGCGATAGTTCTGTCCTTGACTTCCATAACTCTCGCTTGTTTTTCAAACCATAGGTTCCCAAAGTATTGAGATCCTCCATCATGAAATCATAATTCAGTGGACGCTTTGGTTTTCGCCAGATTCTACTTGGATACCGAGGATCTCCCATTCAGTCCACCTATTTCTTTGCCTTCGCATCGGCTGGTGCCTTTGCTGGAGCTGCTCCCTTTGCTGGTGCCGCTGCCTTTGCTGGAGCTGCTGCGGCTGCTGGTGCTGCCCCTGCTGCTGGGGCTGCTGCGGCTGCTGGCGCACCTGCTGCTGGTGCTGCACCTGCTGGCAATACCTTGCCGCCCTTCTTTACACCCACTGAAGCGCCCTTGCGTCCTGTAGTTCTGGTTCTTTGACCTCTGACCTTTAGTCCGTACATGTGACGAAATCCTCTCCAGCTGTTTGCGCCTTTCTCTCGCTCAATATCGTTTCTTATTGTAAAATCAATATCTGATGTAAGTAAATGAAATGTCTTTCCCGTCTCCACGTCCTTTCTTCTGTTGAGCAGCCAACTTGGGAAACTCATCGTACTTGGATCTTTTAGCGCCTTTTCAATGGTTTCGACCTGAGACTCGGTAAGAAATCCAATGTTGCTATTAGGATTCAAGTTCAAAGAGCCGATCAGAGCGTGTGCAAATGTCTGTCCTACGCCCTTTATCTGGCCTAGCCCGACTGAGATCTTTTTATCCCCTGGGATGTCTTTTCCGACAATTCTGACAATGTGCCTATAGTCTTGTGCTGACAAGTATTGAAAAATCAAATCTACCCCGATAAAAACCCTGCTCAAGTGATTTGCAAGAAAACCGCCCTGTTGGGTAATTCAGTAATAATATAAGCTCAAAGCGTACTAAGACTAGCAATTTGTCTGACATAAAACAACTGGTTCAGAAAAGCTATGCCTCACAGCCAGCATACTCTCAAGTCAAGGCAGGATTCCCAGAAAACCACGCCGAAATCAAAACAATAGGCGATCTGCTGAAAATCAATTACAAGCTAGTTGAGGCAAAAGAGCAGCTCAGACAAAACCTGATATCGCTAATGAAATCTGGCGCTCAGAAATATCCAAAAATACTTGGATACGACGACGATGTTATCCCGTCCCTTGACAGGGCAATACTAGCATGCCATGATATTTTTCTAATTGGGCAAATAGGGCAGGCAAAAACAAAACTAGTTGAGACAATTGCAACGCACCTGCTCTCACCAATTCCCGTAATCGAGGGCAGCATAACAAACGACTGTCCAATGGACCTGCCTCAAAACGAACTGGCATCTCTTCTGGAAGGGCAGGAAATAGACAAGACGCTGCCGAAATTCTACGTGAGTCCGGAAAGCGCCCAACAAATACTTGATAACAAGTTGGACACTAAAATCAAATGGGTCGACGGATACCAAAGATACAAGTATGTTTTGGCAACGCCGGATATCTCCGTAAAGGATCTGGTTGGCTATATTGACGCAATCAAGGTTGCAAAAAAAGGAGTTGAAATGTTTAGAATAGAGTCGTATTCCCCGGGGCAGCTACTGCAGGCAAAGCACGGAATATTTTGCATTGATGAGCTTCCTGTACTAGATCCGAGAAAACAGGTTACCCTGCTCTCTGTTTTACAGGAGGGGCGATACACGACGGGATCATACCCTGTCATGTTTGAGCCAAAGACTGTATTTTTTGCAACTGCAAACCCAATCGATTACACCCATTCTGGCAAAGTAATAGAGCCGTTATATGACAGGCTAAAGAGCCACATCCACACACATTATCCGAGAACCATAGATGACGAGATGTTCATCATTTTGCAGGAGGCAAAAACTTCCAAGTGTGTAATTCCTGTTTTTGTACTAAAGACACTTGCAAGACTTGTTCAAAAGGCCCGCAATCATCCTGAGATAAACCAGGCAAAGGGAGTTAGCGTGAGATTTGGAATTCATGGGCTGGAACTACTAGTTGGGGAATCTGAACGGGTGCGCGCAATACAGAACCAATCCGTAGCCATTCCAAGGCACTCTGACATGTACTGCCTAAACCAAATTGCAAAGTTTGAGCTATCGGAAATGGACGACACAGTTGAGAACCGCTCAAGAATATTTGAGGAATTACTAGTTGATTCCATAAGGGAAACCTCGCTTGAATATGTTCAGGGCATTGATCCAAACGTTCTAGAGTCAATCAAGCAGGAATTCGCTCAAAGAACCCTTCAGGTATCGCAAAAAATCAATTGGAATGACGGGCAGGCATCGTACAAAAACCAACTGCAGCACTTTGGCACTCTGAACAGTCTCCTAGATTCCACGCTGGGCCGGGTCAAAGAAGATCAAAAGAGTCTCGAGCAAAAACTAACTGCCGCACACATAGCAAACAAGAACATTGCTCTGGACGGCACTGATGAGATAAAGTCTGCAGTCCTCGAAGTAATACTTGACGGCCTGTGTTTTACCTCGCCAAAAATAATAGACAAAAAAGAATCCGGATATGCAGTTGCGTAACATAGTTAATTTTGTGTATTATTCCACAACTGAGGAAAATAAAGAAAAGCCCTCCCAAAAACCAAGTGATGCTGACCAGAAGACACTTGAGAAAATTCTGGAGACTTTGGCAAATCAATCAATGCGCGAAAAAAACATCAGCCTGAAGGAGCTAGATGACATTCTTCAAAACGCGATAAACGAGCCGGGAAATGATCCTGCGCAAGCCGCCTCTGTGGATGAGCCAAAACACGACGACACGAAATCCGTAACAAAATACCTCATTGAAAAAGGCTATCTGCGTGACGAAAAAAACTGGCTGACAAAGAAAGGCTTTCTTGCAGTTGGGAACCAAATACTCCGCAATCTGATGAACGATCTTAAAACAGACGAGTTCGGCCTACACGAAACAAAGAAAATTGGCTCAGGAACAACAGTTCTAGACACTAGCAAAAAGTTTGAGATTGGAAATGATCTAAAGTTCCTCAATGTCCAAAACACCATTCTAAACACCATTCAGCGAATTTCGAAAAATAACCCTACCCTGAAGTTTCCGCTAGACATTGACGTAGACGACTTTGAAGAGTTTGAGACAGTTAACGACGTTAGGGCCTCAGTTGTGTACTGTATAGACCTAAGCTCCACAATGAAGTCATCACTTGCAAATTCTGGAATGAGCAGAATAGAGGCAGCAAAGAGGGCGCTGTGGAGCCTTTACATCTTAAACAACAAGTTCTTTCCAAACGATTCAGTATCGGTAATCGGGTTTGCGTCCATGGCGTCCGTGATTGACCCGTATGACATACCGTTTCTAAAAACATATGATGCAAATGATGACTTTTTACACTATACCAACTATCAGGCGGCATTTAGGCTGGCAAAAAAAATTCTACTAAAAAACGCAGCGCAAAACAAGCGAATCGTGCTGATAACAGATGGCCAGCCAAGCGCATGCTTTGTAGACACCGAACACCAAAAGAACAAGATCCTCTCCGAAAAACCGTACTCGAACTTTTACGTCCCAAGCGAATCACTGCTATCAAAAATAAAGCAAGAGCGCAACATCAAAATTCACAACGACAAGAACAGCCTGGTCTATCTCTGCTACAAGTACAAAAAGGTCGACCCAAAGGTACACGAGCAAACGCTTGCCGAGGCAAAAAAATGCAGGCGAGAAAACATTGACATTGACACAATTGTGATAAGCGAGGAAACTGAACTACTCACATATGTGCAGGATCTGGAGAAGGAATTCTCCGGTCGCACATACCACATAAACCAAAACAACATGGACAAGGTTCTGGTAATTGACTATCTGTTTAATACCAAGAAGATATTAAGTTCTAAAAACAATTGGAATTGAAATGGCCGAATTTGACAAAGAAAAGATAGTTGAATGCATCTTTGATCCGGACGTCTCTGCCGTTTTAGCTGAGCTTGAAAACGGCGGAAAAGAACTGTCATATCTGGCAGGAAAAATTGGCGTTACTGAGGATGAAATCAATAACAGACTTGCATACCTGATAGACTGCCACCTTGTTAAAGTCGAGTCCTCGATCTATTCAGTCGATACAGAAAAGCTTGCCAAAATAATGGAAGGCGACGAAAACTATGAAAACGTGATGGACGGGCTAGCAAAGCTAGACAGCTATCTTAACTGAGCCTTTTTCCTACTTTTTAATGCAAAAATGCCTGAAACCACCACGCCTACGAATCCTGAAAGTATGAACATCTGTCCCAGGTAGTTTAGTGAAATTATCATCTTGTCTGGCATGTGGGTGAGACCTATGATTGCGCGGACTTCGGTCTGCTTTTCGTTTTCCAATTCAAGCCTGTAGATTCCTTTTGCCGGGATGGCAAATTCCCCTTCTGTGTTTTTCTGCTCGATTCTCTTTGTTGATATGATCTGGTTGCTTGGATCAAATAATTTTACAACCATGCTTGCATCTGCAAACCCTTCTGACTGGACAACAAACACCGCAGTATCGCTAATCAAAGGATCTAACTCCTTTGTCACTTGGATTGGCGCAGTACCGTTCAAGGTCGCCTCGCTATACGTGACGTCTCTAGTCACAAGGCTTGCACCGTAATACGACATCACCATTCCAACTGCTACTAGCAGGCCTGCGATTAAGATGACAATGTGCGATTTCTGCATTGCTTACCTGGGTTTGTACGCTCTATATTGGATTAACGCTCTGTCCTGGGTTGATCCGAACTTGATGGCTTTTCTGAGAAATTTAGCCTAGGCTAATAAATTTAGCCTAGGCTAACTTTTAAATATAGAAAAACACATACTTTAGTTGTATCTTGAAACGTCTTTCAAAAATGTTATTTGTTCTAGTAGTAACTGCGGTTTTGACTACATTTTATTTTGCATATCCGAATTCCAGCAACGCAAACACTGGAGAAAAGACATTCCTATCCCACAACGGTGCAGTGATCAAAACCACTGGCGAGGTTTTGGATCCAGTTTACTCAGCTCAGACTTTGGAATTTGATCCTGACAAATATCTGAGGGAGTTCAACTACGGCAGAGTGTCAAAGCTGGCAGACGGTACGACACTGCGTGAATTTACAATAATTGCAGAAGATGACAAAATGATGGAAATCTCACCTGGAGTATTCTACAACGTGTGGACGTTTAATGGAACTGTTCCAGGTCCTACAATTAGGGCAACCGAGGGAGACCTGGTGAGAATACACTTCATAAACAACGGTGCCCGTTCGCACACGATGCACTTTCATGGAGAACATCCGGGCGAGATGGATGGTGTTTTTGAAATTGTTGGGGCAGGCGGCGGCCAATTCACATATGAGTGGATTGCAGGACCGGTCGGCGTTCATCCGTATCACTGCCATGTGATGCCTCTTGAGGAGCACATCATACACGGACTATACGGCGTTTACATTGTTGATCCAAAGGACGGCAGGCCTCAAGCAGACGAAATGGTCATGGTACTAAACGGATTTGACACCGACTTTGACACTGAAAACAATTTTTATGCTGCAAATACGATTCCATTCTATTATCAGCATCATCCAATCCAAATTTCGACAAATCAGCTAATCAGAGTCTATGTGGTAAACATGGTTGAATTTGATCCTATAAACAACTTGCATCTGCACGGGAATTTGTACCAATATTATCCGACTGGAACCGATATTGTCCCGTCTACTTTTACTGACATGATCACCCTTTCACAAACGGAGCGTGGAATCATGGAGTTTAGCTATTCGTATCCAGGAAAATACCTGTTTCATGCTCACAAAGTAGAGTTTTCAGAAAAGGGTTGGACCGGATTATTCTTAGCAACGGACAAGGAGTAACAGAGGCACAATGGAAGAACAAAAAAGATCAAAGGCAAAGCTAGTTGCAAGTGGCCTGATTCCATTTATCTTTCTAATTGTCATGCTTGCATACATTGTCGGCCCGGGATCTACGATGATTGATCTTGGCGTGCCGCTTCCGGAGCTGACTGTTGAAAAAATAGACTTTGTCGAATCCGAAATACTGGTAACCGTGCGAAATACGGGGCCGATCCCAGTTGACGTGACACTTGCAGATGTAAATGACAGAATTCAGCCTGCCGCAATAGAGCCCGACAAACATTTGGAGCGATTTGAGACTGCACTGGTAAAAATTCCATTTAGCTGGAACGAGGGAGAACCATACACCATAGGACTTACAACGTCTGATGGAACTAGATTTGAAAAAGGTGTGGATGCAGCAGCGCCTGCACTAAAACCAAACTCTGAGACCGTAGGATTCTTGTTATTGATTGGAACATACGTTGGAGTAATACCAATTTTGATTGGCCTGATGTGGCTTCCATTCATCAGAAAAATCAGCCAGCAAAAATACATCTTTTTCCTGGCACTGACTGTCGGATTATTGCTATTTCTGGGAATCGACGCAATTGAGGAGGCACTGGAGGTTTCCTCTGAAAATCTCGCAGGTGCGTTCAATGGACCACTGCTGATAGCTACGACCGTTCTGGTGTCGTTATTTGGCCTGTATTATGCCGGGGAGCGACTTACAAAAAAATCAAGCCTTACAAAGATTGCAAATCCATACTCTGTTGCACTGATGATTTCAATTGGAATCGGCCTTCACAATCTTGGAGAAGGCCTTGCAATTGGCGCAGCGATAGGGCTGGGCCAGGTGGCACTGAGCACGTTTTTGATAATTGGGTTTGCACTGCATAACACCACTGAGGGAATTGCAATCGCAGCACCCATCGCAAAGGAAAAAACATTCATTCGAAAAATAATCGGCCTTGGCCTGATTGCGGGGGTGCCTGCCATTTTTGGCACCTGGATTGGGAGCTTTGGCTACTCACCGTTCACATCCGTCATCTTTTTATCAATTGGAGCAGGTGCCATATTCCAAGTAGTAATAGTTCTATCAAAGTGGCTTAGAGAATACGACAAAAGCTTTTCAAGCACCCCGGTAGTTGCAGGAATCGCAATTGGCATGCTGATAATGTATCTTACAGGAATCCTAGTCTAAAACGGCTCAGGATGTATGGTTATGACTGAATTCTTAAACTGACCACGTATTTTTTGCTCTATTTGGGATGTCAAGTCGTGGACGCTTTCAATTGTGAGATCCTTGTCAAAAGAACAATCTATGTCGATTTTCAGTAGATCATCAAAATACAGAGTTACTATGTTCCCGATTTTCTTTATCTCGCCGTACTCCTTTAGGATCTCAAGTATTTTCTGGTCGGTTTTCTTGTAGTCTGACTTGAGAGTAGTCGGTATTGCAATGTGCGGCTCTAGGTGAATCGTGACGTGGTTGATATCCGGAATGGTGGCGAAAATTTTCTGCTCTATCTCCTCTGATATCTTGTGTGCCTGCTCTAGGTTCATCTCCCTGCTTACCATCACGTGCAGGCTCACGTAATGCATCTGGTCTGAGGTATAATAGCTCACATTGTGCACGCCCATAACGCCTGGAACGTCTGACGCAATCTCATAAATTTTCGAATCCTTTGGGACATCCTTCCAGCTTGGCTCAAAATGAATCGTAATTTCCGAATTTGTGATCTCTTTTTTGATGTTTTTCTCAACGGCATCACTGATCTCATGCGCCCTCTCAAAGCTGACGTTTCCTCGAAGCGACATCGTGATGTCTACAAAGAACATGTCCCCTGATCTTCGCATGAGAACTGAGCTTGCATCAAGCACTCCTTGGGTGGCAAGCGTAATTCCTCTCACTTTGCTTACAAGATCAGGAGAAATTATGTCAGTCAGGTCAAGCGCAGTTCTGTGGATGAGCTTCAGGCTCAAAAACACAAGAAGCATTCCGAGAAACAGTGCTGCAACAAAGTCCCCGTCGTGGAAACCAAATGACACCAGAACAATTCCTGCAACGACAACCAGCGTGGAGCCAAAATCCATGGCTGCATGATACAAGTCTGCCTTGAGCGTAACGCCGCCGACTTTCTTAATTGATCTGTTCAAAAGCACTATCCTAAAGATGTCGGTGCATATCGTGTAGAGTGCGGCAATGAGAACAAGGGTGGTTGGAAATACCGACGGCGGTGGACTCTGAATTCTGATTATGGCCTCGACAATAAAAAAACATGCAATTAGAAATATTGCTATTCCGCCAATTAATCCTCCAAGCGATTCGATTTTTCCATGACCGTAGGTGTGCTCTGCGTCTGGGGGCTTTATTGCAAATCTTGCTGCCAATAACAGCACCACCGTAACAATGCTGTCAAGTAAGGCATGGACGCTGTCGGTGATCAGTGCAAGGCTGTTTGAAAAAATGCCGAAAACAAGTTCCACTACAAACGCAGAAAGTATTGCAAACAGCGAAAGCTTTAGGGTTCTGGTCCTTTGGGCAAACATGACTGGCAATTAGAATTGAAATTGCTGATATTAGTAATGTTCTGATCTGCAAATCATACGATAGCGTTATCTTCTATGGCGACACAAGGAAAGGTAATTTGAATAGACTAGTCGTACTTTCGAGCATTTTGTTATTAATTCCGTTATACGCATCCGTGGATGCTGCCTCGAACCCAAACCTTATCGTCTCTGCCGAAAACCCTGCATTTGGGAACCATTTTTCAGGCTCGATGGTAGTAGAGGTGATAGTAAGCGATAACAGTATTTCTGACACGTCTGAAGGAAAGGGAGAGCCCGACGTTACGATAAATGGCAACAACCTTCGAATGGTTCAGGCAACAGATGGGCGGTGGTACGGATACTTTGCAAACGTGGACAAGGCAAAGGCTGCTGACCAGATTTCTCTCGACGGCGGAGTTTCTGGCGTGGGATTTGACTTTGGAGTATTTTGTAGCAGGGACACAACGTCGCTTGGCCCGACATTTACAGAGTCTGCCGGCATTGCAGTTCCGCGATCGATTACCGGGGCAACAAATGGAAATTCAGCCTTTGCAACTTGCACTGGAACCCCGTCCGGGGCAAACATCAACAACGTGGTGCGCAACCCAAGATCAATCAACACAAATTCTGGCATACTGACTGGCCAAATTGGCCTTGACACAAATGCCTGGCCGCTCATACAATTGTTTTCATTTAGCAACAACGTTGTGATCCAATACAATGGCGTTGGAACACAATCAGTCACACTAGTATACGATGACATGACAAACATTTCGCTAAGCCTTGATAGGCAAAACTATCCGCCGTCATCACACGTGTTTGCAACTATTTACGACATGCAGCTAAACCAGGATCCGACAGCAAGGGATTCTTGGACGTTTAACATCAGTCCGCAAACTGTATTTTATGGCGCGTTTACCACGTCTGGCGCAAACTCTGCAAACGGGGGAACAGGCCTTGTAAATCTCGTTTCAAAGCTTTCAAGTCTTGGTTTTGACAACAATGGTAAACTGGCAATGAACCTTGGGCAGATAGGCGATCTTGTACAAAATAACTTCCAGCAGGCTACCGCGTCTGATGGCACCACTACATATTCTGAAATAGTGACCTTTGTTGAAACAGAACCAAACACCGGAATCTTTGAAAACGCAGATGACAATTCTCAGTCAAACATCAAGATACTATCTAGTGCGCCAAGGGGACAATCCGCAACAATCGAATACAATTCAAGATCTTACTCTATAGTTTCAGGCCTAAGCGATGCAGGCATGTCCTTTGGAAAAAATGCAGAAATCTCCTTGGGAACCTCACAACTTCTACCGGGGAAAAGAATCCCGCTTACACTAGTAGATTCTGACCAAAACATAAACCCGTCATCACGAGACAAACTTGACATTTTTAGAAGCTCTGCTCTGATTCCTAGCCTGACAATAGGCAGTCCTGCAACTCTGGGAGGTGCATCTGGTGTCGTATTTTACCCGTCCTCAACTAGTTTTGCTGGAGGAACATCAATTCCGTCCTCTGTCCCAGACACGAATTCTGACAGACTTGTGCTGGATACAAGATCCACTGCACTGACATCGTTTGAAAAAGTATCGATAAGCCTTGGCATGTCTGCAGACGAGCTAAAGACTGTATTGATCGATACCAGCGACACGGATAATTCTGGAACAAACTGGGTTAACTATGATTTACGGGCCATTCAAAACCAGCTTGGGATAAGCGATTTTTCCGATACAAGAATATCGTTATTTTTCGGATTGTCAGACTCAAGTCCTGTTACATTGTTGAGCGCAGGTAGGCTGACAGGTGCACAAGGATTCATACAAAATGACACCGCAGCAACTCAGATACATGCAAAATCTGGGCAAGCATTTCTTGTAATTGACTTTGATGCATCAAACAATTCCTCCCCAGCAGGTACCGTGTCATCCGAAACAGACACGCAGCCAATTGTATTTGATTTGTTTTCATTTGGAGAGGAAAACGAAAACTCGGTAAACAATGCAATATACAGATTCGAACTAAAAGAAAACGGCCTGAACACCGGAACATTCACAGGTACATTCGAATACGTTATGGCAAACCAGCTAAATCAGTTTGACTCAAACACAATCGGATCCCTGAGCACCATAAGTGATAATGTGAAATTCTTTGTGAATCAAAGGATGGTCGATGAAGAAGGACTCGATATTTCATACTCTGACGTTGCCAAGGTGGGACTTACAATTGGTGTGTCTGCCAAGTCAGACATTGGCACCCACTCTGGCACGATATCACTGAATTCAAAGACATTCAGATTTGGCCAGCCAGTTATCGTAAGACTAGTTGATCCAGACCTCAACATAAAGCACGACACAATTGACATTTATCTGACAAACAACAACCCTGCTTCTGCTGACGTAGATACAGTAGCTGGCCCAAGCGGTGGCACAATGCTTGAGATTCTGATGAAGGACATTAGGTACAAGCGTTGCACCATAGACGGCGTGTCGTATGGCGGCCTGGCATCAACAGGGTTCAGTCTTGTGGAGACGGGACCAAGCACGGGAGTTTTTGAAGGAGTGTTCAAACTGCCGTCTAAAATATGCAATCGGGATGGCACTGAACTAATCTCTTCAGCAGGTGGAATAGTCGATGTAAAATACACCGACTTTAGAGATGCGTTTGGCAATCAAAACATCTTTACACTTTCAAAACAACCAACCAAGCAAGATTCAAAGCCAGTAACGACACCACCAACTCCTACAAAACCAATAGTTGTACCCCCGCCAATGCCAGAGAGAATACTCACTCCACTACAGCAAGTCAAGGCAGGAACTGCCCCCGAAATGGTTGAATGCAGAGAAGGATTCGAGCTAGTCATACGCTCCGTAACCGGCGCGCCAGCTTGTGTATATCCCCATACTGCAGAAAAACTGCGAAACTTGGGATTAGCTACAAGATAAAAAGCACGCTGATTTTTACAGATTAAATTTGCAAATCTGGGGCAAAAGTTCGCATGGCAAAATGATGTCATGGGCCCAAAAAACAAAAACGATCAAAAAACACTGAAAACAATATTGTGATCCTCCGGGTCAAAAAAGACACAAGAAGGCTATAATCAAGTCAACTTTTGTTTTATAGAATACATAAATACCCTGAATTGTTGTACAAGCCTAGAAATGAGAGTATCTGGAGTACTTTGCACTATAGTATTATCATTAATTGTCGTTTCATCAGCATTCTCAAGCAATGCATTTGGCCAACTGGTTGACGGTACCATTCCTCCACTCTCAGTAAAAACCGAGCTCCCGTTATACGACGAGGGCGACTCTGTTGTTTTTAGCGGTCTTATAAAAAACCCAGACGTAAACAATGCCATCGATATCACCGTTCGAGTTTTAGGTCCGCTGATAAATGGGACCTCAAATAAAATTGTCACAGTTGATCAAATTCACCCAGTTGGAGGCTCCTTTGAGGGCGCCTTCGTAGTTTCAGGCCAATTATGGAAGGCCGCAGGCGATTACAAAATTCTAGTAAATTATGGCCCACAAAAGGCAGAAACAACATTCTACTATAACGGCGGTAGCGGTTCAGGAATAGTTGACGTGCCAAAACCCAAGCCAACGACATGTCCAGAAGGGCAAGCCGTAGTTAACGGACAATGTGTCAAAGTAACGGCACCCCCACCAGAAAAGCCGACATGTGGTACTGGAACTGTCTATGACGAAGTATCTAAGACATGCATAGTCGCACCACCAGTAACATGCCCACCAGGACAAATGATGTCAGGCGGCCAGTGCATTGACCAGCCACCAGAGGAAAAACCACCTGTATGTGGTGCTGGAACCCATGCTGAAAACGGCATCTGCGTACCAGACAAAACTGGCGGTGAAAAATCTGGCTGTCTTATCGCAACAGCGGCATTTGGATCAGAGCTTGCACCCCAAGTACAACTACTAAGGGAAATCAGAGACAACGTATTGTTTAGCACTAGCTCCGGAACAAGCTTCATGAGCGGATTCAACTCTCTCTATTACTCGTTCAGTCCGACGGTTGCTGACTGGGAAAGAGAAAATCCAGTGTTCAAGGAAGTAGTAAAGATAACAATCACTCCGATGCTATCGACCCTGTCAATACTAAATCACGTAAACATTGACTCTGAGTCAGAAATGCTTGGATATGGAATTGGAATCATATTGCTAAACATTGGCATGTACTTTGTTGCGCCTGCAATAGTGATAGTAAAGATTAATGGCCTAAGAAAGAAAAAGGCCCTTTAAGATTCTTATATCCATACCCTAATACCTAATTCGTGCACGTAGAATACGAAGAGTTTGATTCTATGGAGGACATCTTTTCCTACATGGCATCCGTAATGCCGCCAATGAAAAACACGATGCCCATCAATTCGTACAAGGGGTATGTCTTTGCGTTTATCCCACTTGGGCACAGCAGCGGAGACGTGTATCTTATGATATATGCAAAGGGAACACTTGATGGACGAATACTAGAATTTGACATCAACACCAAAGCCTACAAAAAGGTAAACGCAATAGAGCGTGCAGACAAAACCTACTTTATTGTCATGACGCCGAAAAGAAACACGATTGCAGACCATGCAATCAAAAACTTGAGCTAGGATTTTTAGAAATTTTATCTGGTGTACGTTGGGGCTGCAACTGATCTGCTTCTAGAGTATCTGTCGACTATGTCTTCTGGGAGTTTTCCATTGAAGAGATCCTTGCAGAGGCCGCGCAAATAACGCATGATTGCCCAAGTTCCGGCCTTGATCATGCCGTACATGAGCACCTTCATTGGAGGGCCGTACGTCTTGTTTCTAAGAATTATTGGAATGATGTCATTTATGACGCGCATGTTGTTTTCCCAGCATCTCCAAAAGAGAGTAAACTGAGCCTCGTTTAGGTTTCCAAAGTGCATCGAATTCTTTTCACTAAAGTCTTGGTACAGCAACGGCGCAACCAGCCCTCTAAAGTTAGTTTTTCTGAAATCCTCAATCAAATCAATGGTGTACTGGGTTTCATCTGGGGTTTCGTCCGGCCAGCCAATTATCAGAGTAGCTGCTGGGAACCACTGGTTTTCGTTCATTACCCGTGCCCCCTCCCTTACGACCCAGCCCCATTCGTCAGTTGAAAACGGTTTTGTCTTTACACCCAAGTGCTTTTTGACCATTCTTGGCGCAACTGTCTCGATTCCGAGGTTTGTCGCAAGCCACCTGCCGCTTGTCTGCATGTTGTTGATCTCTGACATTTTGCGCAAAAGCTCAGGATCTGCTGCAACTGCAGAAAATGTCATGTGTGTAGTTCCAACAAAGTTTGCGCCAAGTGATTTTAGGCCGCTCCACAATTCGGTGATTGCGTCGCGGTTTGGCTGAAAGTCTTTGCTGTCACATCCGTAAAGCAACATTTCGTCAGAGTGTAACCATATGGAATCAAACCCGTATTTGAGATTAATTTTTGCCTCGTGCTGCAGCCTTTCCAGTGGAAGATCTTTTTTGGAACGCTTGTTTACATCACAAAAGTCGCAACCTCTTCCGCACCCTCTCATTGCCTCGATCAAAGAGTTGACTGTTGGTCCCTCAATGATTGGGATGTTTTGTATGTTTTTTACAAAGCAGTGCATCAGCTCTGGTGCATCACCACTTTCCAAGTCCTTAAACAAATCAAGTGCAAGTTCGTCTGCCTCCCCAACTACAACTGTGTCAATTCCGTGAATCTTCATCCTGTCTGTCTTTGCTAGTTCCCATGCGCCGTTTCCTCCGACTACTACCTTGAAATCATATTTCTTTTTGAGCTGAATTATGTCTGCACACATTCGTTTGAACTTCATCGCAACATAGGACAGTTTTTCAGGCGACATTGTTGTGGTGACTGGCGCCATTCCGAGCGGATCCATCACGTTAATTCCTACCACCTTGGTGTCTGGCCCAATTGATTTTGCAAGATGATCTGGGTTTGCAATGAACACCTCGTCCCTTTTGTATCCCTGCAGCAGTGCACTTTCCACTCTTCGAAGCCCTACCTGTGCCACTTTTGCCTCGCCTGTCTTTGGATCTGTTTCCACTGCAGGACAGAATACCTTGTCAAAGACCCATTCTGGGAGAAGCTCATATGGTCCACATGCAATAAAGCCATAAAGGAAATTACCGCGATAATTAGTCATCAAACTACGATCTGCAGTGAGAACTATTCTTTTGCCGGCCAACTAGTTATCAGCTTTCTATTTAGTATAAATTATTTGCTGCCTGATTTTTCAAGCTTAAATTATGCTGGTATCCAGTAATTTTGCAAATGAAAGACATATCTGAGCCACGGCACAGCGAGCCTCACCTGTCTGAGTCTAGCGGAGTGAGGGACTTTGTCTTTGGTTTTGGAGATGGGATAAACACCTCCCTTGGCATAGCTGCCGGAGTTGGCGGCGCGGACATTTCGTCAAATCTGATAATACTTGCAGCATTTGTCGGCATGTTTACTGGTGCAAAGGCCATGGCGGTGCAGAACTATCTTGCAGTAAAGACGCATCGAGAATTACTAAAATCTGAAATAGCGCGTGAAGAATGGGAAATTGAAAACAAGCCTGATGTTGAGCGCAAGGAAATTGAGGACATTTACAAGGCAAAGGGGTTTTCCGGAAAAGATCTGGAGATAGTTGTCAACAAAATAACGTCTGACAAAAAAGTTTGGCTTGACACAATGCTTACTGAGGAGCTAAAGCTAAACATCGATGTTTTGGGGAATCCGTTAAAGAGCGCATTTAGGATGTTTGGGGCGTTTCTGCTTGGCGGCATCTTGCCGATTATTCCGTTTTTCTTCGGACATGGATACACGCCGCTAATAGTTGCAGTTGGGATGAGTCTGACTGCGTCGTTTTTGGTTGGCTCACTAAAGTCTAGGCTTGCCAAAACCAGCATTATAAAGGGCGGACTGGAAATGGCAGGACTTGGTACTGGAATTGCGTTATTGGGATTTGGCATCGGGACTGAACTTGCGAATTTTGGAATTATTGACGTCTAAAGTTTCTTACCTTGTTTGCAATGTTTGATGCGACTGCTCCTGCACCAATTCCATTGTCTATGTTCACGACTGACAATCCAAGTGAGCAGCTCTGAAGCATCGATGCAAGGGCCGCAACTCCTTTTTCTCCGTATCCGTATCCGACAGACGTTGGCAATCCAACTACTGGCACTTCGACAAGTGATGACACGACAGACGCAAGTGCTCCCTCCATTCCGGCCGCAACGATGATCACGTCGACATCTTGCTCGATGAATTTCTTTATGACTGGAAATGTCCTGTGAAGTCCTGCGATTCCTACGTCGTAGCTGCAAATGCACGTGCAGTTCATCGCCTCGCATGTGAGCCTTGCCTCTTCGGCCACGCCTATGTCTGACGTTCCAGCAGTGATTATTCCGACTTTTCCGCCAGTCGGCCTGAGTATGTTTTTGTACAAGAGCAAAGCAGTCGTGTTCTTTCCCGGTTTTACTTTAATCTTATTTTTTTTTGCAAAGCTTACTATTTTGGGATAATCCTGCTTTGTAATCCTTGAAACTAGGACCGAATTTGATTTTGCAAGTATTCTCTTGATAATTTTTTTGATCTCGTCAACCTGCTTTCTTTCGGCAAAAACCACCTCTGGTATGCCTTTGCGGTATCTCCTCCCCATGTCTATTTGGGCAAAATCCTCGATTTTTTCAATGGAGTAAAGTGATAGGAGTTTTTTTGCTTTTGAAACGCTAATTTTTCCGTCCTTTAGTGATTCTAAAACGTCAATTATTTCCAATGTTGATCGTTGTAAGATTTCATTAAAAAACTGATCAGGTCAGATGCCTGCAAGCGCGGTTTTGACGCCGTCGACTCCTTTGTTGAACCATTCCCTTTCCTGCTGGTTCAAGTCTAACTCTATTATTTTTTCAACACCCCTTCTTCCGATTACTGCCGGAACTCCAATTGAAACATTGGACTGTCCATATTCGCCGTCAAGCGGGGTCGCAACTGGAATTACCCTTTTTCTGTCTTTGAGTATTGCCTCAACTATTGCAGATATTGCGTTTCCTGGGGCGTGGACAGTTGCGCCCTTTAGTTCAATTACCTTTGCTGCAACCTGCCTTGTGTCCTGTACTAGCTGGTCTAGTTTTTCACTTGGAAGTATGCTTGATAATGGAATCCCTGAAACAGTTGAGAATCTTGGAAGTGGAAGCATGCTCTCACCGTGTTCTCCGATTACTAGTGCACGTATCGAGTCTCTAGAATGGCCAGTTGCCTCGTGAATGAACTGGATGAATCTTGATAGGTCAAGCATGTTTCCCATGCCTATGATTCTGCTTCTGTCAAATCCCGACGTCTTGTATGTGATGTGAACTATTGGGTCAAGCGGATTTGTAACTGGAACGATAATCGAATCACTTGCATATTTTTTG
This sequence comes from Candidatus Nitrosotenuis chungbukensis, assembly GCF_000685395.1. Lineage (GTDB taxonomy): Archaea > Thermoproteota > Nitrososphaeria > Nitrososphaerales > Nitrosopumilaceae > Nitrosotenuis > Nitrosotenuis chungbukensis. Next base: position 39,213 of record NZ_AVSQ01000013.1, read on the forward strand.
ATGTTCTCAACAACGTCTTTTACTATTCCCGCATTAATTTTCAAAAGATCCATTCTCGTCATGCCAGGCTTTCTTCCAGAGCCTGCGACTACCACGACCACCTTGGAGTCTTTCATGTCGGAATAGTCATTAGAGCCACGGATGTTTACGTCAATTCCCTGCTCTGATAACATGTGGTTTAGGTCCATTGCTTCGCCTTGTGGCAAGCCCTTTACAACATCTAGCAGTAAAATTTCACTGTCTATCTTTTTGAGAGCGCAAAACAACGCTGCGTCTCCGCCAACTTTGCCAGAACCGATAATTGTGATCATATTGTGCGACTTTTACGCTCAATAATTAAATCTATTGCAAAAATTTTTCCATTAATTTTGCATGAAATTGTTTTGCAAACTTCAGGATCTGAGAATTTATATGCATTTTTGCAGCTTGAACTCTCATGGTTTTGGTAATAGATCCGCAGATAGCTGGCATCTCAGGTGACATGATGCTGTCTTCACTTGTGCACTTGGGCGCAAACAAATCAAAAATCATCAGCGGCGTCAGTGCGTCTCAAAACTTTCTACACGGATCTAAAATCAAAAAAATCGACTTTAAAAAAGTAAACAAGCATGGAATTCAGGCAACGTCACTTGTCCTGCAAATAGATGAGCATCATCATGAAAGAAAGGGGGTGGAAATTCAGAACTGCATCAAAAAAACTGCCGACAAAATAGGATTGTCCGAATCTGCTAAAACATTTGCGGCAAACAGCATTGCCACTTTGATAAAAGCAGAGTCAAAAATTCACGGCGTGCCAACGGACTCTGTCCACTTTCATGAGGCTTCAAGCATTGACACTGTAATTGACATTGTCGGAACTGCGATAGCGCTAGATGACTTGAGATGTTTTGATGAGGAGATAATCACAACGCCTGTCTCTGTGGGAAGCGGAACCGTTACGTTTTCACATGGGACAGTATCAAATCCTGCTGGCGCAATTTTAGAAATATTTGACAAATCAAAAATACTGATATCTGGAAGTAATGTAAAAGACGAACTGACCACGCCGACTGGGGCAAGCATTCTTGTAAATCTGGCAGACAGGTGCTCTGAGTTCTATCCGATGATGAATATCAAATCCATTGGATATGGAGCAGGACAAAAAAACTTTGACGGGTTTTCCAACGTGCTAAAAATAATCCGCGGGGAATCTGCCAAAAATACCAGATTAGATTCTGTTACAATTCTGGAAACAAACGTGGATGATATTTCTGGTGAGGTCTTGGCTCACGTAATAGACAAGATAATGGCAAACGGCGCAAAAGACGTTTCTGTCATTCAAACCATCACAAAAAAGGGGAGGCCAAGCCACATGATATCTGTAATATGCGACTCTGATTCTGTCAGTCAGTTACTAAATTTGCTGGTGTCAGAGACTGGAACGCTCGGGGTAAGAATCCGAACGTCAGATAGATTCCTAGTTCCAAGGCAAATAATTACAATGAGGGTGAAAATAAACAATAAAATTTTCACGCTCCGATGCAAAGTGGCAAGCACTGGCTCTCATAAGCAATTCAAAGTAGAATATGATGATATCAAGTCAATATCTGAAAAACTTGCACTCTCATTCAAGCAAACCGAAGAATTAATCAAAGCAGAAGTAAAAAAACAACTAAAATGACAAAGCTCGATCAATTACTCCACTGGTTTTCTGACAAAAAAAGCGCAATGGTAGCGCTGTCTGGCGGGGTGGACAGTGCGCTTGTCGCATATGCTGCGTACAAAGCCTTGGGCGATTCTGCACTTGCAGTTACTGCTGATTACAAAACTCTGGCGCAAGAAGAGCTGGATTCTGCAATGAAGATCTGCCAAGAAATAGGGATACGACACATTGTGATATCCTACAATGAATTACAAAACGAGGATTTTGCCAAAAATGACAAAAACAGGTGCTTTTACTGTAGGTCTGAACTCTCCGAGCATCTAGTAGATGTGGCAAAAAAAGAAAACATCGCGTGTATCGTTGATGGTACGAACATTGACGATCTGGGAGACTATAGGCCGGGAATCACAGCTTTGCGGAATAATGGAGTCGTGAGCCCTCTAGTTGAGACACAGTTCTCAAAACAAGAGATACGACAGACTGCAAAAGCACTCGGGCTATCCGTATATGAGAGGCCGTCAAATTCCTGCCTTGCATCACGCATCCCGTGGGGCCAGCGAGTTACTGCAGAAAGACTAGCTAGGATAGAAGTTGGCGAAATGTTTGTCAAACAAACAATTGGGGCAAAACAGGTTCGCGTTCGCGATATTGACGGTGTGGCAAAAATTGAGGTTGGATCAGACGAACTATGCCTCCTAGAAAAAACAAATATGGCTGATCTTTTTGCTAAACTAAAGTCAATCGGATTTACCTCCGTAATACTTGACTCCGAAGGATACCGACCAGGAAAAATTAACGTGATTGCCGATTGATATATCTGGATAACGCCGCATCAACCCAGGTTCACGAAGAAGTGTTCCAAGAGATGCTGCCCTACTTTAGAGAGCAGTATGGCAACCCGTCCTCAATTCACCGATATGGAAGACTTGCTTCAAAGGCAGTTGAAACTGCAAGAAAAAGAATCGCAGAGATGATAAACGCAAAACCCCATGAAATACTTCTGACCTCTGGCGGAACGGAGTCAAACAACACTGCGCTATTTGGAGTGATGCGTCAAAGCAAGGCAAAACAGCTCATAACTTCCCATATCGAGCACGATGCAATACTTGAACCGTGCAGGCGGCTTGAAAAGGAAGGCTTTGATGTGATCTACCTTCCGGTGAACAGTTACGGGCTAGTTGACATTGAAAATCTAAATCGCTCCATCACAAAGGAAACCGCGCTTGTTAGTGTAATGTTTGCAAATAATGAGGTTGGCACAATCCAGCCAATAAAAGAAATCGCCCAAATTTGCAAGCAGCACAGCGTCTTGTTCCATACCGATGCAATTCAGGCAGTTGGGAAAATCCCAATTGACGTCAAAGATCTTGGCGTTGACCTGCTCTCGATATCGTCTCACAAAATAAACGGCCCAAAGGGAATAGGGGCACTTTACATCAGGGACGGCGCCGCACTTGACCCGTTCATCCTTGGCGGAGGGCAGGAAAATGGCATGCGCTCGGGAACTGAAAACGTGGCAAACATTGTGGGCTTTGGAAAGGCATGCATTTTGGCAAAAGAGCATCTGGGAAAAAACGCATCCCACATGAAAAGCCTCAGAGATCATCTGACATCTAGAATAGTCAGTGAAATATCGCACGTATCTGTAAACGGCAACGTGGAAAACAAGACCCCAAACAATGCGCACTTTACTTTTCTTGGCGTAAATGGGGAAGATCTGATAATCAAATTGGACGAGTATGGAGTTGCGGCATCTACCGGCTCTGCATGCTCGGTCAAAACCCAAAAGGCGTCACACGTTTTAATGGCAATGGGGTTTTCTCATGAGCAAATCACCGGCTCCCTTAGAATCACCGTTGGCCTGTACAACACCATGCAGGAAATGGACCAAACCGTAGATATCCTAAAAAAAACAGTTCAGGAGCTGCGAAGCGTATCGCCCTTTAAGACAAAATACGGATTTTAACTGATACGAAGTAAGGACGTTTTCTTTGTGGATATTATTACTGTCAAAGTGATGGCAAGTACCAAAACTATGACTGCGATGGGACCGAATTCCGGAATCACTTGGGTTCCAATAATTTCGATATCCGAGTCCCCTTCCAAGAACTGTATTGTAAGTACTCTGGAATCAGCGTCTGCCGATTCCTGGTATTGCACCTCAGAACCATCAATGTAAATTATGAATGAGTCGTCATCACCAGTCGTTGTCTTGGCGTCAATCCATTTTCTTCCCAAGTCCAAAGTCAAAGATCCGTCATTGTCTGACTGTATTGTCACAATAAATCCGAGTATTTGCGGATCAACAATTATGTCTTTTACTATTCCGCCGCGTATTGTGTATGGGACATCAAATGTTCCAGAATCTCCTGCCTTTACCTCAAAAATCTGTGCTGTGGTATTTGCCGTGCCGCTTGTCTGAAAATCAAAACTTGTCTCATAGACATTTCCGCTTACCCCGTATGTTGCCTTTACTGTGTATTTGCCGTCGCTCTTCCAGTATATTCCGTCTGCAATTACCGTATGGGTGTAACTTCCATCTTGGGATACTTCGACTTGGGCAATGTTTACTATGTTTGTGCCATAGAATATCTGGATGATTATGGGTGTCTTTTCCAAGACCGCATCGACTTTACCCGATATCACGATTGCGTCCCCCTGTCTGTAGAATTCTTTTGCGATACATAGCTTACATTCCTGCGCATGCACGGGCACCGTGCTGACTACAACTAACACTAAAACTGAAAATAACAATAATCCGTAATAGTTCATCATCAAAATTGTGTTGTATTCGTATATTTCCTTTTCTAGATAATCATACTAAAAAATGAAAAAAGTTGATTGATCTTAGTATCTTGGTAAGATGCTAAGTCGTGTTCTTGCAGAGACTGCAACTATTGCTACAATTGCTACTGCGAGAATTATTGCTGCTGTAGTGCCAAATTCTGGGACTGCCCAGGTACCAATGACTTCGATTTGTGTAGCACCTACTGGGAAGGTTATGTCTAATGTTCTGTCGTCTGAAGTGGTGTCTATTTCCTCAAAGTCTGCTTCTTCACCATCGACTAGTACGATGAAATCGGCGTCATCTCCTTCCATTCCGTGCTGTCTTGCGTCAAGTACATTTCTTGGAATTTGCAAAGATACTGAGCCATCACTATCTGTTGTGATTATCAAAGTAAGCGAAGATGTCTTAGAACTGATGGAATTCTTTTCTACTACTGCTCCTGTTATGTCAAAAGGAACACAATATACTTGGTTTCCACCTTTTACTACAAGCTCATCTGCGGCACATGCTGATGCTTCTTGGGATACTTCGCCGGTAATCTCTACCACGGCCTTATCATTGATCTGTTGTGGACCATATTGAGCTCTGATGGTATACATACCGTTTTGTTTCCAAAGACTACCGCCTGTGTTTAACATTGCTTCAAAGCTGTTGTCTTCAGATACTTCTACTTGTTGAACTGTCACAATGTTGTTTTGTGGGCCAGTCACTGTGATCGTAACTGGAGCATCGCCTCTAAGATTTGCAACATATCCGCGTACGTGAATTTCGGAGTTGTGATCATATACTTTGTTTTCAGTCATGACTCTAATTGGTGAGTCCCTTTGATTAGCCATGTTGGCTCTTTCGTATATGTCCATGCTGCCACAATCTGGGCATGCTTCTTCGTCGAAGGTAGATGCATAAGTTGGTACTATTGCTAAAGTGCCTGCTGCAGCCATTATGGCAATTAGCACGTATAGTGCATAACTATTCATCTTGATTGGCGATTAGAGTATTGACTATTTATGTATATTTAAAAAATGAAAAAAGTTGATTGATCTTAGTATCTTGGCATTATGCTAAGTCGTGTTCTTGCAGAGACTGCAACTATTGCTACAATTGCTACTGCGAGAATTATTGCTGCCATTGCGCCGAATTCCGGAATTACCCAGGTACCGATAATCTCTATTTGAGAGCTATCTCCCTCGAACGGAATTGTCAGTGTGCGTTCAGACGCTGTCGTGGTTTCATCAAAGTCTACTTCCGATCCGTCGACTAGTACGAAGAAATCAATATCTTCTCCAGACTGACCATCAGCTCCATTTCTAGCATCGATTACCTCTCTTGGTATCATTAGCTTGACTTGGCCGCCGTCATCGCTGGTAGGTTCGATTGTTACTATCAGTGATTTTGCTGGTATGTCTGGTGCGATACTGACTATTCTGCCTCCTGTTATGGAGTAGCCTACCAACAATTCAGGGTTTCCCTCTACTGGGACGTATTTGCCTGAAGGTATTTGTCCGGTGCTACCGCTAAACTCGAAGGTAGTTTCTGCCGTTCTTGTATCGGTTCCATAGAGTACTTTGATGGTGTATTCCCCTTGGGATCTCCACAGCGCTCCACCAGCTGCTATTTCGGTTCCATAGGTATTGTCCTCTGAAACGTCTAGCTGCTCTACAGTTACCAAGTTTCCATTAGCTGCTATGATTTGGAGAGTTACAGGATAACCGGACAGTCTTTCTCTGACTTGGCCTGATATCGATATTAAGTCTCCATCATTATACGACTCTTGGTCTGTGGTTACTGTTATTGCATCTACAATTTGAGCGAAAGCTGGTGCTACGTTCACACCTGTAGCCAGAATTGCAAACAATGCTATTACTGTGTACAGAGTACTCATCTTGTTTATTCGTGCTAACGAATACTATTTAAGCTTAAGAAAAAAATCATTGACTAAAGACAAAAAATATTGATTTCTTGCTAGGGATCTTGATTAAATATATATAAACCACTTGGGGAAGTTTTTACAGTTTGTTTGGTAATTTTGTATATTTAGCTAGTGCTATCCAAGGTGGTAAAAGTGGCAACTAAAAAGAGTCACATTCTTGTTCCGGATCACGTCTATGTTCCAAAGCATGAAATCATGACAAAAAAAGAGGCAGAAGAAATACTAAAAAAATTCAACTGCAAGCCAACTGAAATGCCGTTTATCTTTGCAAACGATCCTGCAATTATCGGACTTGGAGTAAAACCGGGAGACATGATAAAAATAACAAGAAAAAGTCCAACTGCTGGAGAAAGCATCTATTATCGATACGTGGTGGAGGTTTAGAAAATGTCTGACACTTCAAACAAACGCTGGCCAATCATTCAGGATCTTCTAAAGCGAGAGGGAATTGCAAGGCAGCACCTCAACTCTTTTGACGAGTTCCTTGAGCGTGGACTACAAAGCATAATTGACGAGGTAGCACAAATCGAAATTGAAAATGCAGAATATCCGTATAAAATTCAACTTGGCAAGGTAAAATTACAACAACCACGAATGATGGAGCTTGACGGATCAATCACTCACATCACTCCTGCAGAAGCTCGACTCAGAAATGTTTCATACTCTGCACCAATAATGATGGAGGCAAGTGTGGTTGAGGACGGAAAAATTCTAGAATCAAGATTTGTCCACATAGGCGACATCCCAGTGATGGTAAGATCAAACGCATGCATACTGCACAACTTTTCAACTCAAAAGTTAATCGAGCACGGCGAGGATCCAAACGATCCTGGCGGATATTTCATAATTAACGGATCAGAGAGAGTCATTGTCGGACTAGAGGACTTGTCTTACAACAAAATCATTGTCGACAAGGAAAAAGTTGGCGGCAACGACGTATTCAAAGCCAAGGTATATTCGTCAATTGTAGGTTATCGCGCAAAGCTAGAACTCGTCATGAAAAACGACGGATTAATTGTTGCAAGAATTCCTGGCTCCCCTGTTGACATTCCAGTTGTGACACTGATGCGAGCACTGGGTCTTGAAGCAGACCGTGAAGTTGCGGCAGCAGTATCGCTTGTGGACAGCCTTCAAAACGAACTAGAGGCATCATTTGAAAAGGCAGCAGACGTACAAACAACAAAAGACGCAATTGTGTACATCAGTAAAAGAATCGCGCCTGGAATGCTAGAAGAATTCCAGATAAAGAGAGCCGAGACACTGCTTGATTGGGGTCTCTTACCGCACCTAGGAAAGCACCAAGAGAACAGGAGAGAAAAAGCGCAATTCCTCGGAGAGGCAGCATGTAAATTAATTGAATTAAAACTTGACTGGATATCTCCTGACGACAAGGATCATTATGGGAACAAAGTGATCAAGTTTGCAGGCCAGATGTTAGCTGATCTGTTTAGAACCGCATTTAGAAACCTAGTTAGAGACATGAAATACCAACTGGAAAGATCAGGACAAAAGCGAGGCATCAACGCAGTAGCCGCAGCAATCCGTCCTGGAATAGTGTCTGACAAACTAAACAACGCAATTGCAACCGGAAACTGGGGCAGAGGAAGAGTGGGCGTAACACAACTGCTTGACAGAACAAACTATCTTTCTACTATTTCTCACCTGAGAAGAATTCAATCACCTCTATCCAGAACTCAGCCAAACTTCGAGGCAAGAGACTTGCACCCAACTCACTTTGGAAGAATCTGTCCAAGTGAAACACCCGAAGGCTCTAACTGTGGTCTTGTAAAGAACTTGGCACTATCTGCAATTATTTCAGTAAACGTATCGCCAGAAGAAATCATAGAAAAACTCTATGACTTGGGCTCTGTTCATTTCACTGACGCAAAAGAGGACCTAAAACGAGATGGAACCAGAGTATTCGTAGACGGAAGACTGGTTGGCTATTACAAAGACGGAGAAAAACTAGTAGAGTCACTTCGTGAGCTAAGACGAAGCTCAAAGATACACCCACACGTCGGAATCTCATTCCACAAATCAAGTGTTGAGGGCGCAACAAAGAGACTTTATGTTAACTGCAATGCAGGCCGTGTACTGCGTCCGCTAATTGTGATCAAAGACGGAAAATCCCTTCTGACACCAGAGCTAATTGACAAAGTATCAAAGAAGCTGATGTCTTGGAACGACCTTCTTAGAATGGGAGTAATTGAACTAAACGACGCAAACGAGGAGGAAAACTGCTTCCTTACGCTTGATGACAAGGACACCAAAAAATACACCCACCTTGAGATATTCCCATCTGCAATCTTGGGAGCGGGCGCATCAATCATTCCATATCCTGAACACAACCAGTCCCCAAGAAACACATACGAGTCTGCAATGGCAAAACAAAGTCTTGGATTCTCAACTCCAATGATGAACACAAGCACCTATGTCAGACAACACTTCATGTGGTATCCACAAACACCAATTGTCACTACAAAAGCAATGAACTTACTTGGACTAGAAGACCGACCGGCAGGACAAAACTGCGTCGTAGCCGTATTGCCATTTGACGGTTATAACATTGAAGACGCAATTGTGATTAGCAAGGCAGCAGTGGACAGGGGACTTGGAAGAACATTCTTCTTTAGAATCTATGAGGCAGAAGCAAAGCAATACCCTGGCGGAATGCGAGATAACTTTGAAATTCCAAATGCAGAAGACAACATCCGTGGATACAAGGGAGAAAAAGCATATCGATTACTAGAAGAAGACGGCGTCATCGCTACAGAATCTCCAGCAACCGGCGGAGACATCTTGATTGGAAAAACAAGCCCGCCAAGATTCATGGAAGAATATCGTGAGTTTGAATCAAAGGGACCGTACAGACGTGATACCTCAATAGGCGTCAGGCCGTCAGAGACTGGCGTGGTGGATACCGTTGTTATGACCCAATCCAACGAGGGCGGAAAAATGTACAAGATTAGAGTAAGAGACATGAGAATCCCAGAAATTGGCGACAAGTTTGCATCAAGACACGGACAGAAAGGTGTCATTGGAATTTTGGCAAGATACGAGGATTTGCCGTATACTGCAGAAGGAGTAATTCCAGACGTTTTGATTAACCCACATGCATTCCCGTCTCGTATGACCGTTGGAATGTTCATGGAGTCAATTTCAGGCAAGGCGGCAGCACAGCGAGGAACCAAATTTGATGGCTCTGCATTTGTCGGAGAAAAAATGGACGAAATCAAAACTGCACTAGAAGGAAGCGGTTTGAAATATTCTGGTAAAGAAGTAATGTATGACGGAAGAACTGGAAAAGCATTCCCAGTTGAGGTATTCATGGGAGTCGTATACTATCAAAAACTTCACCACATGGTCGCAGACAAAATTCACGCAAGAGCAAGAGGCCAAGTCCAAATGCTAACAAAACAACCAACGGAGGGAAGGGCAAGAGGTGGAGGTCTGAGATTTGGTGAAATGGAACGAGACTGCCTTATTGCATATGGTGCGTCAATGATTCTAAAAGACAGATTACTTGATGAATCAGACAAAGCAGAAATCTATGTCTGCGAAAGATGTGGACTGGTAGCATATCATGATGTTAAACAAAGAAAATACGTCTGCCGAGTCTGTGGAGACAAGGCAAAGGTTTCTTCAGTATCTGTGGCATATGCGTTTAAGCTATTGCTCCAAGAAATGCAGAGCCTCAACGTGGCGCCAAGACTAATGATCAAGGAGAGGGTGTAATTGTCAGTTCAAACAGTAAAAGCAATTGATGGAATCCGATTCTCAGTCTGGTCACCAACTGAAATCAGAAAATACTCTGTTGCAGAAATAACTGCACCTGAGACATACGATGAGGACGGAATGGCAGTACAAGGTGGACTGATGGATGGACGACTTGGAACACTAGAACCAGGACAAAAATGCCTGACATGCGGAAACACTGCAGCAAGATGCCCTGGACACTTTGGCCATATAGAACTGGCAGAACCCGTACTGCATATTGCGTTTATTGACAATATTCATAAATTACTGCTGGCAACATGCCGCTCTTGCTCAAGACTAAAGCTTCCTCAAGAAGATCTTGACAATTACACCCAGGTTCAAAAGCAAAAGGCGGCATATACCATCTTGTCGCAGAAAAGAATTCCAGATGAAATTCTGGACAAGGCAAAAAAGGCAAAAGAATGCCCGCACTGTGGCAAGCCCCAATACGATATGATTTTCACAAAACCAACAATTTTCATCGAAAAAACAGAAATCGGAGAACACAGGCTGCTCCCAATCACAATTAGGGAAAGATTCACGCAAATCCGAGATGAAGATCTCAGACTTCTTGGATATGACCCAAACACTGCAAGACCAGAGTGGTTCATCCTGCAAGTCCTGCCAGTTCCACCAGTAACAGTAAGACCATCAATTATTCTTGAAACAGGAATCAGATCAGAAGACGACCTTACTCACAAAATGGTAGACATCATACGAGTTAACCAAAGACTAAAGGAGAGCAAGGATGCGGGAACTCCTCCACTTATTGTCCAGGACTTGGTTGACCTGCTCCAGTATCACACTACCACGTACTTTGACAACGAAGTATCTGGCATACCACAGGCCCACCACCGTTCGGGCAGACCGCTAAAGACACTTACACAAAGACTCAAAGGAAAGGAGGGAAGATTCAGAGGATCACTTTCTGGAAAAAGAGTCGACTTTTCAAGCAGAACCGTAATTTCACCAGACCCGAGCTTGGACCTATCGGAGGTCGGAGTCCCAGAGGCTGTTGCGAAAAAACTAACGATTCCAGAAATTATTACAGAGTGGAACATTGAGAGAATGCGAGAACTTGTAATTAACGGACCTGACATATTCCCAGGAGTCAACTATATCGTCAGACCAGACGGTGTAAAAATCAGACTTGATTTCGTAGAGGACCGCTCCGTCATTGCTCAAAATCTCGAAGTTGGATATCTTGTTGAAAGACATCTCTCAAACGGAGACATTGTCATGTTTAACAGACAGCCATCACTCCACCAAATGTCAATTATGGCTCATTATGTGCGTGTTTTACCAGGAAAAACATTCCGACTTCACCCATCAGTATGTCCGCCATACAACGCAGACTTTGATGGGGATGAAATGAACCTGCACGTACCGCAAAGCGAGGAAGCAAGAGCAGAAGCAATCTTGCTCATGAGAGTGCAAGACCAAATCATATCTCCAAGATACGGAGGTCCAATCATTGGTGCACTAAGGGACTTTATCACCGGTTCATACCTGATGACAAAGGACGACACTGTCATTGCACCACAGGAATTTGCAAACTACGCAATGCTTGGCGGGTACGAGGGAGCACTACCAGAACCTGCAGTCAAAGGAAAAGACGGCCCAATGTATTCAGGAAAACAACTCTTCTCGTTATTCTTACCAAAGGACTTTAACTATATTCTGACATCCAAGTGGTCCAAGGGAACAAAGGGACAGGCAAAAGACGTCGTAATTAAAAACGGGGAGCTGATCAGCGGCGTAATTGACAAGGCATCAATTGGCGCTGAAGAGCCAGAAAGCGTACTGCACAGAATAGTAAAAGACTATGGCAATGCGATTGGAAAACAATTCCTAAACTCTGTTTTGATTATTGCAAAACAATTCATCACTCATTATGGATTCAGCTACGGATACGCAGATCTTGAACTATCTGATAAAGTAAAGAATGACATCCACACAGGAATCCAAGAAACATACGATACCGTATATGATTTGATTTCACAAGCAAAGAAAGGCACACTGAAGCTCACAAGAGGTCTGTCAGCAGACGAAGCACTGGAAGCATACATCGTAAACGAGCTATCCAAGGCAAGAGACAAGGCAGGTAACACCGCTGACCAACAACTTGATCAAAAGAATGCGGCAAGAATCATGGCGACAACTGGCGCAAGAGGTTCCTCACTAAACATCGGTCAGATGGCAGGCGCATTGGGACAACAGTCAATTCGTGGTAATAGACTAAACAAGGGATACAGCAATCGTGCACTGCCTCACTTTAAGGAAAATGAGGACAATCCAGACGCGCACGGATTTGTAAAATCAAACTATAGGGACGGCCTATCAACAATAGAATTCTTCTTCCACGCAATGGGTGGACGAGAGGGACTCGTAGACACTGCAGTCAGAACACAGCAAAGTGGTTACATGCAGCGAAGACTCATCAACGCACTAGAACACATCAAACTAGAATACGATGGAACCGTACGAGACCCACACGGGCACATCATCCAGTTCTTGTATGGTGAGGACGGAGTCGACGTTCAAAAAAGCGACCACGGTGAGGCATTTAACATTGCCAGACTAATCGAATCAGAAACAATTGTTGACACTGGTAAAAAAGCAGTAAAGGACGAACAAGAAGAACTGCTCAAAAAATACACCAAGACATTCAACCCAAGACTGACAAGACTAGTAGAAGAAGGAATCACTCAATCAAAATTATCAAGGGACGGAATAGAAAAAGTCCTCAAAAAATCACTGGACCTGTACAACAAGGCAAAGGCAGAACCAGGACAGGCAGTCGGCATAGTCACCGCCCAGTCAATCGGTGAGCCGGGAACTCAGATGACACTTAGAACATTCCACTTTGCAGGAATCAGAGAAAGAAACGTAACCTTGGGTCTTCCAAGATTAATTGAACTGGTAGATGCAAGAAAGAAACCAGTAACACCAACCATGGACATCTACCTTGAGGAAAAATACAAAAAATCAAGAGAGAAGGCAATCGAGGTTGCACGAAACACATTGCAGACCAAAGTATCAGCATTACTATCAACTGCAGATACCAATTATACCAATGAAATTACACTTGAACTAAGTCCTGGCGCACTGAACCAAAGAGGTTGCACTGTGGAAGAAGTTGAGACAGCACTGGCATCAAACAAGAAATTCAAAATTGAAACAAGCGGAAACACCCTGACACTAAATCTTGCAGAAGAAGGCGACGCACCAACTGTTATTGCTATTAGAAACAAGGTCTTGAATACAATAGTAAAAGGAGTTCCAGACATCACTAGAGTTACAGTTGCACAAAAGGACGACGAGTGGGTCATCCAAACAACAGGATCTAACTTGCCAAAAGTACTTGAAATTGATGGAATTGACAAAAGAAATGTTAGGACAAACAATGTCTTTGAAATTGCAGCAACACTTGGAATCGAGGCTGCAAGAAACGCAATGATTAACGAATTATCCTCCACTCTAGAAGACCAAGGACTGGAAGTCGATGCAAGGTACATCATGTTGGTATCTGATATGATGTGCTCACGTGGATACTTGCAGCAAATAGGAAGACACGGAATTGCGGGAACCAAAGACAGCGTCTTGGCAAGAGCCGCATTCGAAATCACAGTCCCAACTATAGCAGACGCAGCATTGACTGGCGAAGTTGAGAACCTCAAGGGAGTAACGGAGAACGTAATTGTCGGAAGCAACATTCCAGTTGGTTCTGGTACTGTTGACCTCTTTATGCAGGTCTCCAAAAGCTAGCCCCTCAAAATATCGCCTTTAACTTCTGCAATCTTTCATTCAGTCTGACATTTGGGATTATCGGAACAAATCCTTCTAAACTGATAAATCCGATACTGGTGAAAATTCTATTATGGTGGCAAGTCAACTGCTGTTTTTAGTTACATGCGCTAGCCTGTTCACCAGCGTGTCTTTTGCAGAAAACACTCCTGACTATTACAAGCCGTATGCGCCAATATACACTGACAAGCAAGTATACACTTGGACTGACAAAGTTCACATAACGATTGTTTCTCCAGCTTGGAATGAAAACATACATGCCATTGACTCAATTGGGGATGATAGATATCATCAGGTCAAAATATCTACTGCGAGTAATTCTCTCGGGCCGTATCGACTCACAGAAACATCGCCAAACAGCGGAACTTTTGCAGGGGAGGTAACGCTAACTGGATTTTCACATGATGTGGATGGTGATGGAGTATCTGATACTACTCCGCGAACATCCGGCAATGGCCCAACAAGCGGATTGCTTGAAGCAAAGCGCGATGACGGCATTACAATATCGTTTGAATTTGCAGACGGTGTGGTACTAACAAAATCTGTAAAAATCAGCTGGAACGTCGGAGAAATTGCGTTTTCTAATCTCAGATATCTTCCAGAAGAACAAATCAAAATTCAAGTAAATGATCCTGACATGAACCTCAATCCGGAAAATTTAGATCAGGTCAAAATTACAGTATCGACAGAATCTGACTCTGCCGGAATCTCCGTCATTGCAGTTGAAACACAGGACGACTCTGGCGTTTTTGAGTCTACAATTTCTTTAACGCAGACCAGTGGGTCAAGCGGCAACAGAATACGCGCATTTCCAGGAGAACTTATCACTGCAAAATATGAGGACCGGACACTGCCTCTGCCATACGGCATATCTGATGATCTTGATATAATTGCCACCTCCTCTATCGGCGCAGACATTCCAGACATACAGCGAGTATCAATTGAGGATCTTTACGTTGCAGATTCGACTGGAGAACAAATAAGCAAATTGACAAAGAATAATCAAATTCAAATCGTAAGCCACATACGCAATAACCAAGATTACTCACAACAGTTCACATCTATTGTGCAAATCGTGGATGAGCAAAATAGAATAGTTTCCCTTTCATGGATAGCGGGCAAACTATCGGATCTTCAGAATTTTGAGTTATCGCAATCCTGGATACCGACGGAAAGCGGCAATTATAGGATAGAGACGTTTGTCTGGAAGTCATTAAATGATCCTTCTCCACTTGCGCCAAGCTATGTAAAGTCATTTTCTGTAAAATGAATATTCAAAACATATATTCGTGCCCATTTGCGACTAGTATATTTTTTATAATGACGCATGACTTTCTGTTTAATGACTAAAACGACACTTTCAGCCTTGTTTACTGTCGCAATTCTTTTGTCAGCAGCATTTGTAGCTTCATCTGGTATGGTGGAGCAAGCATATGCTGTCAAGTCACAAAGTACAACGCCTCAAAAATTATTTGGACCGAAAACAACAAGCAAAGTCTGTGGCGAACAGCTGTGCTATGATGCAGACTCCTCTGTAAAAACAGATCGAACCAACACCATGATGGAACTAAAAACAAAATCAATGCCCGTGAAAGAATACAACACAAAATCAATGCCATTGAAAGAATCCAAAACAAAAATGATGGGTTATGATAAAATGATGGGTTCTAACAAAATGATGGGTTATGCAAAAATGCATCAGTCTGCAGTCGTCACAAAAACAATGCAATCTGCTCAGGATCCCGCAGCGGGTCATGAATCGCACCAACTCGCAGTTATCCTGCCTCCAAGTGGCAAGATCTACAAAGGAACACTTACTTATGCAGCATCCGAACCAGTTCAGCTTGTAGCCCTACATGGACCACTAGCTGAAGGCGAGGCCACTGGTCAACCAATCTGGTCACCAGATGGAAAAACCAAGTTTGCATTGACATTTGTTGACACACAACAAGCTTCAGGAACATGGAACTTTGCAGGAAACGCACTTGCAGTCCACACAAAGAACCCAGAACCGTTCACTGTCAGCTACACCGTCAGCTATATGGAAAAGCAAAAGTCTGACACCGTAAAATCTGGAACAATGCAATCTGCTCAGGATCCCGCAGCGGGTCATGAATCGCACCAACTCGCAGTTATCCTGCCTCCAAGTGACAAACCGTATGCTGGCATGATAACTTATGCAGCATCCGAACCAGTTCAGCTTGTAGCCCTACATGGACCACTAGCTGAAGGCGAGGCCACTGGTCAACCAATCTGGTCACCAGATGGAAAAACCAAGTTTGCATTGACATTTGTTGACACACAACAAGCTTCAGGAACATGGAACTTTGCAGGAAACGCACTTGCAGTCCACACAAAGAACCCAGAACCGTTCACTGTCAGCTATACCGTTGTAGCAGGTCAGTAATCTCTCTTTATTTTTATATTATTTTTTTTATTTTGAAATTAACTGGTCATTTGTTCGATTTTTCAAGTGATAAATCTATAAAGGAGCAATTTTGGATCGACATTACGCAGTGAAATATGAGCAAATTACTTGAGAAAGCACTAAAGGACGCACTATCTGAGAACAAATGCGTATTGGGTACGAAGCAGGTAGTACAGACAATTAAAAACGCAAAACTTGTGATAGTGTCAAGATCTGTTTCGGAAGGTTCATTAGAAAAAATCCAAGATTCTGCCAAAAGTCAAAAAGTTGCTACGTTGCCATTTGATGGTTCATCTGTTGCACTTGGCAGACTATGTGGATTACAATTTAGAGTTTCAGCAGCATCATTGACTTCAATTCCAGAGGCAAACATCAAAGCAATAATCAAAGAATCAGAAAAACAATGATCAACAAAATTTTTTCAAACAACACTCAAAGTTTAAATGAGACTCTCAGAGCTTCGAGATAATTAGCAAAGATGGCACAAACAATCAAACTTACAACCGATCAAATGCGTTTAATCTCGCTTTTCCAAAATGTTACCGGCGCATCAGCACGTGATTGCGTAGAAGATGAAAAACAAAATCGCGTCATCTTTGTAGTCAGCGAAGGAAAGATGGGGCTTGCAATTGGCAAGGGCGGCTCACACATTAGAAATCTTCAAAACATTGTCAAAAAAAATGTCGAGCTTGTTGAATATTCAGATGATCCCGTTGAATTTTTGAAAAATATGCTAAATCCAAAACTTGTTACTGAAGTAAAATTAAACAAAAGACTCGACGGAACAACTCAGGCAATAGTCCTAGTTGATCCTAAAAAGAAGGGGATTGTAGTGGGGCGAGAAGGACGCAATGCCGAAAAGGCACGCTTGCTTGCAAAAAGGTATTTTGAAATTACAAGCGTTTTAATTAACAGTCCTGATAAAATGATGGAGTGATAGTATGGCAAAGTCTCCACTTGGTTTATTTGCAGGTCGCGTACTAAAAGCAAAAAGAAAAAGACAGCGATGGTCTATAGGCGTATATAAAAGAAGAACTCTTGGCCTTGACAGAAAATCAAACCCTCTTGGAGGTTCGCCGCAGGCAAGAGGCATAGTTTTAGAAAAAGTAGGTGTTGAGGCAAAGCAGCCAAACTCTGCTGTGAGAAAATGTGTTAGAGTACAACTAATCAAAAACGGAAAAACAGTTACCGCATTTTTGCCCCGAGACGGAGCAATGAACTTTATTGACGAACACGACGAAGTTCACCTAGAAGGAATGGGTGCAACTCAAGGTGGTGCAATGGGAGATATCCCTGGAGTTAGATTCAAGGTATTCAAAGTAAATGGAACTTCCCTAAGAGAACTAGTCCGAGGAAGAAAAGAAAAACCAAGGAGATAGACATGACAGACGCACCAAATCTTTTGTTATTTAGAAAATGGGATCTTACTGGTATAGAAATAAAGGATCCTGGACTTAAAACCACAATCTCGCTTAAAAAATCAGTAATGCCGTTGACATTTGGCAGATCCTCGCTTAAACGATTTAACAAACTCGAGGTAAACATTGTAGAACGACTTGCAAACAAGCTTATGCACTTTGGAAAAAAGTATGCAAAAAACACTGGAAGAATGGGCGGCAAAAAGGCACGTACAATCAACACTGTCAAGGCCGCATTTGATATAATACACCTAAAGACTGGCAAGAACCCAGTTGAGGTACTAGTCCGAGCAGTCGAATACTCGTCACCAAACGAGGATACTACAAGAATCGTTTACGGTGGCACTGCGTACCATGTATCAGTTGATGTTTCTCCTCTAAGACGGGTTGATCTTGCATTAAGATTTATCGCAGATGGCGTAAAAGAAGCAACATTTTCAAACCCAAGATCAATGGAAGAATACCTGGCAGACCATCTCATTGCGGCATCGACAAACGATGGAAACGCACCATCTGTTAAGAAAAAGAATGAATTAGAAAGAATAGCGCAAGCATCCAGATAATTGTAAAGTAGCCCGAGGCAGATTCGAACTGCCGTCTCTGCCTATCCACTCATAAGATCCAGAGGGCAGAATCCTTAGTCTGAAATTCATTTGACCGCTAGACTATCGGGCTACTGAAAAAACTGCAATATGTGTTGGATATAAAATTATTATTTCGTTCGTACTTCTTTAATTGCAGTTGCATAGTCACATTCTGCCTTTAATCTCATGTATGGGATTAGTCTGTAGTGTATGGAATAAAGATCCTTTTCTTTAAACAGGAGGTTTTTTTGCAAAAGTGAGACTAATCCCCTTGACGTAACGGTGAGTGTGATTCCAAACCTTGCACAAACCTCATCGCGTTTTTTTTGATATTCTGATAAGGTAAATGCAACATTGTTTAGTTCAAGTATTAGGGGCCACACAATCTCTTTCCAGACCAGTCTCCTGTTTTCGGTTCCAGATGCGTACTTGCCCTTTTCGCTCAACCTTAGTGAACTACCGCCGGATGAATCCGATAGTGTTTTTCTGTTTCCTTGACACTCTTAGTATCTCCACAGACGTAACTTCCCGCAGTTCCTGCGGTATGTTCAAACAATTAGAATTCAAATCGGCTCCACAAATTTCTAAACCCTTTTTCAAAATATTAATACTTGCATTATGATCTCTGTCAAGCATCAAACCACAGATATTGCATTTGTGGATTCTAACTGCAAGTGATTTTGGTACTGCATTACCGCATCTTGAACAGTCCACAGTTGTATTTTTCGCCGTAACCTCAATTAACATACATTTGTAGTCAAGCATATTTGTGAATGTGCCCCAACCGGAATCGAGTATTTTTCGCACCAGAAAGTGATTTTTTACCATGTTTAGTTTTTGTAATCTTTCCACAAACACTACATCGTATTTTTTTGCATATTTTGTTGATAGTTTGTGCAAAAAGTCCTTACGTCTATTTCTAATTCTCTCGTGAATTATCTGATAGAATTTTATTGCTTTTTTTCTATTCTGTGATCCAATCTTGCGCCTCGCTATCTTTCGTTGAATTCTTGCAAGCGGTTTGAGCATTTTTTTAAGATTTAATGGGTTTGGTGTTACAAATCCATCAGAGTCATACACAAAATTTTTGATCCCGACATCAATTCCCACTGATTCTGAAAGATGAATTTCTGGTAGTACTACATCAACGTCGCAAGTAACACATGTATGCCATTTCCCTGACTTTGATTTTGAAACAATAACCTGTTTAATGTGGCCGTTAATTTCTCTATGTTTTCTGATTTCAATGTATCCTATTTTTGATAACCACAGAAGATTCACGCTTCCATGTTTTTCAAATTTGTATCCTGATTGGTTGTAAGTAAAAGTACGATATTGATCATATTTGACAAATCCTATCTTGCCTACTTTGTATCCTTTTTTATTTAATTCAATTATTGATTTTTGAGCTGCGTCCAACTTAGTGGATATCATCTGTAGCATTTTAGCATGGTAATTGTAAAGCCACGATTCCTGCTGTTTTAACTCAGTCAGCATGTAGTTTAAGTCGTTTCTTGATACAAATCCATTTTGTACATGTTCTACAAATTTGTTGTATACCCATCTACATACGTCTAAGTTATTTTGCAATCTCTTTTGTTGTTGTGGATTTGGATACAAGCGGAATTTGTAATTTCTTACACTCAATATTCTCTTGTTTGAGTATGTGATTCTACATCTAAAACCGTTATGATCGAAAATGATCTAACTTGATGTGCGATCTACTCCCATGCATCTTTAAAATAGGTGAATAATTTACTTATAATTGCATAGTTGTTTCAAAAAGAAATTGAAGAATCTCTGCAGCTTTTAGAAAAGAATTGGCAAATTGATCCTGTACTCAAGGACTTTGTGCTTGGAAAGCGCACAGATGTTTCTGATTACCCAATAAAAGTAAAGGATGTGATATTTCACATTCCGTATCTATTAAATGAAAAAAAATTCATTTTGTGGAAATGCTTTTGGCCTGACTGCCACAACTGCTGTGACCGACAGGGAAGACTGCCTCTTACATCAGATGACTTGGTTACTATTGGCAAGGGACTAAAGTACCAAAAAACATCTGACTTTATCAAAAAAGAAACACTAATCGCGACATGGCAGGAGGCGGGACCGACATCAACTAATACCATAATGACGTCGATTAACCTAAAACGAAAATCAGATGAAACCGAGGCAGACGATGGAACTCATATCTCGTGCAGGTTTCTCAATAAGGAAGGTGGATGTTCTATGCATCCTGATAGGCCTGGCGTGTGCTATTTGTATCCGTTTTCAACGTGGCTTGAAAATGACAATGGGAGGGCACGCGTGCACTCGACGTTTCAGTTTACTGGTGACTGTCCCGGGTTTTATCTTTCTGAGACACTTGATCCGATGAAAGAAGTACTGAAAGAATACTCGATAACAATTTATGATTACAACATGAAATATACCCGTACCACCCGGGAAGGATTTAGTCTGGCTAATTTCGTCTAGGCCTTTGCCACTTTCATTAAATCTCGCATGTGGATTTCCATTCCAAAACGAGCTTCGTTCTTTTTCATGTATCTGAAAATAGACAACATGTCTCCCAGTTGTTTCAGTAAACTAAAGTCCTTACTTAGCTTACTTCGTACAAAATTAAACACCTTTCCGTAAATCTTGAAATGCTCCATTACCTCTTTTTCATATTTTTCGTTGTTCCCAAGATTCCTAACAAAAATATCTGCACATTCCATGCTTGGAATTATTCCCTCGCCTAGAAGGGGGTAGACTGTTCCAATTGATTCGCCGACTCCAACTACCTTGCCCTTGTAAAACGGCTTGCATAGATTTGGGGTAGCAAGCCTGATTGGCCTTCCGACTGTCTTGATGACTTTGCCCCCGTATTCTTTAAGGAATTTGTCGGTTTCTTCAATGTGTTTTTTCATGTAGTCTCCTGCACCAATGTGGGCAAGCTTGTCGCCAAGCGGGAAATACCAAAAGTAGCCAGTCATATTGGCAAACGGTTTTATGAAAAAGTCGTCATATGGGACTTTGCCCTCATATTCAACTTTGTATTCGTACGTTGGTAAGAAAAAGTCCTTTTCAAGTTTTGGTAGATACACCCTGTGAAATCCGGTGCAATCAACTATTATATCAAATTCAGCTTCCAAGTCCTCAAGCTTCGGACTTACGCCGTAATTGACCTTGCAGCCTTTGGTGAAATCCTTGATCAGTCTAATTTTGTCATAAGTGCAAAGGCCGTGCAAACCAATGTTGAATTTTTCTTTATTGTTCATCTCGACGTACATGTTTTTTCCGTCATGAATAACATACTTGTTAAAATCTACTCCTGATTTTGCGCACAGCTCTTCCATTCTCGGTCTACATGTGCCCCAAGCGCAAATGGAATCGTGCCTTTCCTCCGGCATTCTCTCAAATCCGACTACCTCGTGATCATGCTTTAGCCTTGAAAGTAGGTAGCTCCCGGCAACACCAATCCCGCATACTGCGATTTTCAATTCAGCTGATGTCGATTCTGACCTAATAAATACAATATCCGTCTTTCTTATCCGGTGCCTAGACGTTTCATTATAATTCCCATACCTTAAAACGCGCAAAATTATCAAAAAAACCATTGACCAGTCAAAAACCAATCAGCCTTAACCAGCAAATGATTCTGGCTGTCATGCCGTCAATCATTTCTCAAATTATCGCGTTCTATAGAATAAAAAAACTCGTAATGGGAATAATAATAGAGACTGGGGTCATTGGGCTAATTGTTGGAATGAGCAACGTGCTACCATATCCCCACTGGCTCATACTTGCATTGGCTGTCGAATGCCTAGTTCCATTGATGTATGTAAGAAAGTGGACCATCCAGTATAATCAAGCCGTTAAATCAAAACGCGAATAACTTCATAACCATACAGAAAATTGGCTAATCGAAATCAATGATAGTAAATTAGATCGTAGGTCAAATTTATCACTCAATTGGAAAGTTATTGAAAAAATCACAAACACATTGTTGATCAAAGCAGTAAACATTCTAAAGTCAAGCAAACGTGAGGGGCGACACGAATCAGTAATAATAAAAAAACTAGTTGTATTTTTTGAGAATTTGGGATATCAGGCAGTCCCTCATGCTAGATTCAATATTGCTTGGGGAAACATTCTTTCCGACGTTGATTTACTGCTTTTAAAAGATGATGAAATAATCGCTGTCGAGGTAAAGTCGTCAAAGGATAATCTCAAGCGTGCAAGAAAGCAAATTGAAAACATAAAAGATTATGTCGATTACGCGTATGTGGCAACTGATTACATCCCAAGAAAGTTCTCACTACGTAATGCTGGTCTGATATATGTAAACGGAAACGTGGTGATTCTAAAAAGATCCAAACTGCTAAGTGACGACCCAAGACTTTACAGTCTTGACTCGTTGCCAAAAAAATGCCTGTGCAGGTGGGCAAAAACGCAAAATCAAAGATATTCTCAGAAATCAAAATTGGATCTTGCAAGCCAAATCATAAATGACTCTGACAAAGTAAAATCCAAAGTAAAGGAAATCGTCACCTGCGGACTGAACTGTGATCATGGATGTCCAATCTGGGGTTTTGAAAAAAAATACACATGCTGTGTTACACAGCAAGTATTGTGGCCTCAAAAAAGATAACATAGCTAAACAATCCTTAAGAGCGATGATGCTGTAATTTATCGGAATGGATTTTTTTCATAGAAAGAAAAAATGCGAGCAGTGTGATGAGAAATTTACAACAGATGGTGATCTGATGCATCATGCAAGACATATTCATCATCAAACAATTGTGAATTGCACTGAATGTGGAAAAGAGTTCGTTCATGAAAAAGACCGACTGCACCATGCAAGAAAGGAACACGACGAAAAGATGAAGAAAAGATCAAACAAAGAGTCGTTTCCTGATAAAAATGACTCGCTCCAAGATAGGGTAGACGAGCAAACCAAACACTTTAGCGACAAGCTTTGAATGTTTAGATCTGTTTTTGATCCTATTCTATTAGGATGGCCGGCTTGAATGGCCTTGCAGTCTTAGATTTGTTTTTTGGGTCGTACTTTGCAGGATCTGATTCAGAAAACACCTGCATTTCTACGTTAAAGTCGGCCCTGATCAATCCTGACAGTTCACTTGCAATCAATTTCTTTTCATCAAAATCCAAAATCTCTAGTTTTATTTTTCTCAGATCAGTCGATTCTGATAAAATATCTTTTATTGTCCTCTGCACAAAGTCTGGGTTTTTCTTTATCTCTTCTGTTTCTTTGTTTGCGATCAAATCCTTCATTATTATGCCCATGTTGGTCTGACCACTCATGATTTTATCCAAGACGAAATGATACGCCTTTGCCTTGAGCGAATCTGCCGTATAGATGGTGATCTTTTGTGGCGCAATTTTTGTTACCTTGAGAATATTTGCAATATCTCCTATGATTGATTTTAGCAGTTCCTCTGACTGTATTGCGTAGCCGTCGATTTTTTCTGATACCTGAGGCCAGCTTGACGTTGAAACCATTCCTGAGTGGCCAAGTCTTTCCCACATCTCTTCTGCAATATGCGGTGCAAACGGGGATAGCAATGCCACTCTGATGGAATTTATCTCGTGTAAAATTCCGGAAATGTTTGTTCTTTGTTTTGCATTTACCCTTTTCATGTACCACTGCAGGTCTGATTCAAACGAGAACAATATGTTGTGAAGTGCTTCTCGCAGCCGCATCTTTTCAATTGACGATGTGAGATCCGATACTGCGCTATGCAGCTTGCTTTTTATCCACTTGTCTTCTGGCTCTAATTCGTTCTGCTTTCCTGGTTTCAGCTTTGTACATTCTTCTAGCAACGACTCTAGTTTGTGCTTTATTCCTGACACTGACTCTAAATTAAAGTCCGCATCCTGGAGAAGTTCTGCTGATATTATTATTGCCAGCCTGATTGGGTCTGCGCCATAATCTCGAATCGCCTTTCGCAACGGGATGATGTTTCCCATGGACTTTGACATCTTCTTTCCGTCCATTAGGACCGAGCCGTTTACCACAATTTCCTTCGGCCAGTTTTCTTCTGGGAAAATGGCCACATGGTTCAGTATGAAAAATGTCAAATGATTCGGCACCAAATCGCGCCCTGAATGTCTCGAGTCTACTGGATAAAAATAAGAAAACTCTTTTCTGATCTGCTCGACTTTTTCTTTTGGGATTTTTGTCTTTTCTGATGCTATGTCTGAGCTGCCCTGTCCCAAAAACACGTAATCGAAAAACTCCTGCCCTAGGCTTTCTGGTCTTATCTCGTTGTTATTGACAAATTTTACAATGACATAGTATGCCATGTAGATGACAGAATCTGAAAGGCTCTCTACTATCCAGTCCTTGTCCCACGGGAGTTTTGTTCCAAGGCCGTGCTGTCTTGCACAAGCCCTTTCCCGCAGCCACCCGATCACATAATTGAACTCAGGCCTTATTTCCTGGGGAAGGACGCTCATTTCATCAAGGCATTTTGTTGCCTTTTCCTTCCAGGCCTTATCTGAGTAATTCAAAAACCACTGGTTGTTTAGAATTTTCACAACGCACTCTGCACCGCACCTGCATCTGACAGGGGCGTTTGTCAGTTCCAGTAAAATGTCTGCAAACTTTTCCTTGATCAGCCATTCCTTCACGACATCCTTTGCGTCTGCTACCTTTTTTCCTGCAAACTGGCCTGTGTTTTGCTTTAGCCTTCCACCATAGAATTCCTTTCCATAGATTTCCTTTGTTGCCTCTTCTAACCTGGAATCTGTTTGGTCTTTTATCCCAAGCCTGTCAATTGCTTCCTTTGCTGGAATGTTTCCATATCCGTCCGTCTCTATGATTGAAATTGCCTCGATTTTTTGAATTTCTTCTGCAAGGGATGCGTCTTTATTGGAATTTTTCAAGTCCTGCAAGGCCTGATAGTCAAATGGTGCATGGGCTGGAACCGACATCACTATGCCGGTGCCGGTGTGGGATTCAACAAAACTAGCTGGTAGCATCACTGCAGAATCATTTCTGTGGGGAATCTGGACCTTCTTTCCGCAAAGCTCGGAGCCTTTTATCTCTCCCTCATATGTCACCTTCTTGTCCAAATATTCTAATTTGTGTGCGCACTCTGCACTAACTATCCAGTTCTCTCCATCTACTTTGATCTTTTTGTAAACTATGTCTGGATTCACCCAGAGGTTTGTTACGCCAAAGAGCGTTTCCGGTCTGAGCGTTGCAGTTGGTATGATGTAATCATCCTGGCGGAATTTTATCAAAATGTATTCTGTAAAGTCTGGCTCCACGTCTCCAAGTGTGTCGTGTTGTGATACTGGATTTTGATCCTTTGGACACCATCCGACAGGGTGAGATCCCTGGATGATTAGGTTCTTTTTTCTAAGTGTGTTGATTTGCCATTCGATAAATTTCTGATATGCCGGATCAATTGTGGTAAATTCCCGTCTCCAGTCAATAGAGTATCCCATCTCGATCATTCCAGATTTTATCTCCTCGTGGAAATAGTCGGCAATTTTTACCGGCTCTACAAATTCTTTTATCTTGTCTTCGGGTACATGATACAATTCCCTAAAGTTTTGTATCAGTTCCTTGTCCCCGTCTTGAACTCTTTTTGCCATTCCTAAGATGGGCGTTCCAGTATAATGGAATCCCATTGGGAAAAGTACGTTGTAGCCCTTCATGCGCAAAAACCTCGCATGAACATCTGCAAGCGTATACGTTCTTCCATGACCTATGTGCTGGGGTGAATTTGGATATGGGTATGCCACTGTGATGAACTTTTTTTCTTTGGAGTTTGGATCGGTCTCAAAGTCTTTTGACTCTTGCCACTTTTTCCTCCACTTTTCCTCTATTCCATTCCAGTCTATCATAAGCCCACTGTCTTTTTTATCAATAATTCTGCGTATCCGAGTGCGTCAGCAAGCCTTGATGTGTCCTTTCCTCCGCCCTGCCCAAATCTCGCATCTCCTCCACCGGAACCGCCGAGTTTTGCAGAAATCTCCTTTACCAAATCTCCTGCCTTGAACGTCTTTGATGCGTCTGCTCCAGCAAAAACAATAATTCTGATTCCACCTCCTTTTATGATCAAAGCGCAGTAAATTGCAGACGGGTTTTGCGTTATCATGTCTTCGCCTACTGCGATGTGGAACTCTTCGTCCAACTCTTCATCGATCACCGAATAGAATTTCAAGGCGCCAAAGGTCTTGGAATTATCAGCTGCCTGTTTTGCCACCGTGCCGCTGGTCCTCTTGATTAGCTGCTTTAGCTTCTTTTTTGCAGACTCTGAATCACTCATTGCGTGCTCAAATGACTTGACTAGTTTTTCTTTGTTTGAGCCAAGTGATTTTATTATTATGGATAGGTCGCTTTCCTGTTTTTGCACGTATCTTATTGCTGCCTCGCCTGAAACAAATTCTAGTCTTACCACGCCGTCCTGGATTCTTTCTGACTTTGTAATCTTGATCAGCCCAAGGTCTCCAGTTCTTTTTACATGCGTGCCACCACACGCCTCAACATCAAAGTCCTCGATTCTTACTATTCTTACTGATTTTACGGGAACCACTCCCCCTTGGTATATCCTAAAGCCAAACGTCTGCTCTGCCTGACCTCTGTCATATTCTTTGATTGTGACTGGAAGGTTTTTTTGAACTATGGAGTTTGCGACGTTTTCAATTTTCTTGATCTCCTCCTCGTTTAGACTGGAGTGGTGTGTAATGTCCAGCCTGCCGTAATCCTTTTCTTTGAATGCAGAGTGCTGCCATACCCAAGAGCCCAAAACGTTTCTTGCAGATGAATTGAGTACATGGGTGCTTGTGTGGTGTTTTGTTATGTTTACTCTTCTTGAGATGTCAATTTCGCAGTTGACCATTACGCCCTCATTTGGAACTGTCTTCATTTCATGCAGTACGATGCGGCCGTGTTTTGTAACGTCTAATACGTCTGCGCCGTTTATCTTTCCGTGATCAGGCTCCTGTCCGCCTCCCCTTGCGTAAAACGAGGTCCTGTCCAATATGACAAACTTGTTTTTTATTACCTTGAGTACCTTGGCGTCAAATTTCATCGGATCGTCTTTGTAGAACAGTAATTCCGTATCTGGGATTCCTTTTAGATCAAATTCCTCGCCCGTTTTCTTTTTTTCCGATTGGTGGAGATCCGATAGTTTGGTGTAAAAACTGTCTGGAATTTCGGCAATTATCTTGTGTTCCTTTAGATAGTCAGGTGTAACCCCGTCTGACTCGTATAGCCTGATCATGTCGTCTACGTCTAGGCTCTTGTTTTTGAGGCTCTCGGCAATCTTTACCATTCTTGACTTGGAGTCATGGTATCTTTCCACCTCGATTCCGATTATTGTCTTAACCTCGTCTCGGTACTCCTCAAGCTCAGGATATGTTGCCTTGAGGTAGTCGATGTGGCTGTCGATTAGATCATTCAAGTCCAAACTTAGGCCGAGTCTGTCAATTGTGGCCATGATTCTCCTTAGGATTATTCTCAGATTGTATCCTCCTCCAACATTGCTTGGAAGGGCGCCATCAGATATTGCAAAAATCAAAGTCCTTAGGTGGTCTGCTATCGTGTAAATCCCCTCAAGCGGGGTAATGATTCTGTTTAGATTATCGTCTGTAAGGTTTGTTGCCTTTATCGCCGCCTTTCTTACCTGTGACAGGTCTGGATATTTTTCAAGACTTTTTGCTATTTCGGTAAAGTATTTTGTTAGAATGTTTGCGTCTGCATCAATTCCTACTTTTTGAATTAGCTTTTGCGTTATTGGCCCAAAACAACAATCATAGGCAGTCGGCGTTCCCATTGTAATCCATGCAAACCTCTCAAGGCCTGCACCCATGTCTATGATTCTCTGATCAAGTGTTGTGTGATGTCCTAGATCTCCTTGGAATTCCGTAAATACAGCATTTCCTAATTCTAGTCCTCTTACGTAGAACTCTAGTGATGAGCCAAAGGATCCTCCTCCTGCCCAAACGTCCTCGACAAAAACAATCTCTTCTTTGTTTATTCCAAAAGATTCTGTCAGCAGTCTAAAGTCCAAATCAACGCATTCGTCCTTCCAGTAACCATTTCCGTTTGGAATGCTGTGCTGTCCTATCATGCAGAAACTAGAAAAGTGTCTTCCTGTGACTCCTACATTTTCCAAGTCTTTGAACCGAAGACATGTCTGTGGAACGACTAGCGGATTTGCAGGGAACTCAAAGACAACCTTTGAGCCCATCACTCTTTGAAAATCAACAATCGATGCAATAGTAAAGTAAAGATCATCACGCCACCTGCACACTACTGGATATCTTGATACTGAGGTGTGTCCGTTTTTTACAAAAAAGGATTCTACCTGCTTCCATGCCTCTGTGTAGTCAAATCTCTTTTTCGTGGGGGGATTGCCAATGAACGAATAGGTGTCATCCGAATGATCCGGGCAAGTCTTTCTCTGCGACTCTAAAGTCCAAAAAAATCTCTTGCAAACTGAGCACGATTTGCGCTCAAATCCCTGCTCGGCAAATAATTTTACCTTGTAGTATCTATCCGGCTCGCTTGAAAACTTTGCAAGGATCTCTTCCTTGTCCATCTTCTGAGATTCAAACTGACCAATATTAAGGACTGTCGATTACGATAAATTAAATACGCTACCTGGAGACATTGAATCATGTTTGGTCGCAAAAGAGGAATCAAGGAAGGCGATTATGCTTTTTCATCAAAACAAGATGGCGACTACAAGAACATAATTTTTGGAATAGTGACGGGAGTTGATGGCTCTAAAATTGGCATCAGCGGATTAATCGTAAATCCAATTGGCCTAAAAAACAAAGTATCGCAGGGAAAGGCAGGACCGCGTTCTGAAGAGATTCTAAAATCCCCTACTCCTGAGAACTGTATCTTTGCATTCATCTACAGAACCGAGCATGAAAACTTTAACGACGTAATCGATCTGGATTCTGGCAGAATAACTCCGATCTCTGAAAAGGCATATTCTGTTTTGGATGGGTGGATAAGAGAGTCACTGCCTGAGTTGATCAACAATGTTCTGTCGTTGCCAGACGGCGCAGAAAAAGATGAGGCAAAGCGCACCCTCAAACGAAGAATGGAAACTCTGTACGACAAGAACCTAAAGCAGAACCTTTACTCTGTTTGCCGAAGTCTTAAGATCCTGGTATAATCCTACATAGTTTTATATTATCCCCAAAGAAAATCACGATACAATGGAATACGTCTACGCTGCATTAATTCTGCACAAACTGAAAAAGGAAATTAATGAAGCTAACATTACTAGTATAATCAAAGCCACTGGCGAATCAGCAAATGATGCCCAGGTAAAAGCACTAGTGTCTGCACTCGCCGATGTTAACATCGAAGAGGCAATCAAGGCAGCACCAGTAGCAGTTGCAGCAGCACCAGCCGCAGCAGCAGCACCAGCAGGTGGCGGAGATGCAAAGAAAGATGAGGCAGCAGCAGGAAAGTCTGAAGAACAAGCAATGGAAGGCCTCGCTTCACTGTTCGGCTAAATCTTCAAAATTTTCATTTTTACCTTTAATTATGATTGGGTATAACCAATTCTAGTTGCCAGACATATCGTTTGCCTTTCTGATTTACGTTTTTGATCTCTTTGGGACTATGGCATTTGCAGTGACAGGTGCATTCAAGGCAATAGAGCACAAGTCCGACATTGTCGGAATAATAATTCTCTCCGTCATCACCGGCGTTGCGGGAGGAACCATCCGTGATATCATAATTGGCAAGTTTCCTCCAAACTCCATTTCAGATCCGTCATACGTGATTGTGTCTGTCGCATCTGCCGTTGCCCTGTTTTTCCTTTATCCGCATTTGAAAAAGCACTGGAACGTATTTTTGAAATTTGACGCAATAGGACTGGGTGTTTTTTCCATAACTGGTGCGACCTTTGCGTACAGTATTTTTGGGCTGAACTTTCTTGCGATGGCATTTGCAGGCATTCTTAGTGCAGTTGGAGGGGGTATACTCAGAGACGTTTTTGTGAACGAGGTTCCAATTATTTTTGTAAAGGAGCTATATGCCGCTGCAAGCTTTGTAGGGGTTGTGGTCTTTTTCTTGCTTCTAGTTGGTGGCACACCACTGTATATTGCGTCTATAACTGGAATCGTAATTATCACGTCTCTACGACTTGTCGCAATGAAATACAACTGGAATTTGCCGCGGGCTAGGGAGAAATAATTTTTTATGCTGGAGTGTAGCCTTTTGCCTTTGAGGCAACTGACTGTGCTTGGGCATTTGCCTTTTGCAAGACTGCGTCTTTTGTATCGTCTGTAATGTAGCCTGCCTCGATTGCGACAGAGCGGGCGCCTTGGCCTAGCTTTGCCAAAATGAGCTTTATGTTGTCTTGCGTGATGTATGCTGCCTCGATTGATAGCGATAATGCTTCTTGGTGTGCTCTTGCAAACATCTCTCTGTATTTGTCAAGGTCAATTACCAATTCTGATCGTTTGTATGCCTGTCCCTCCTCAAGTGCTGCCTCTAGGGCGATTCCTGCCTCGATTGTCTTTATGTCTAGTTTTTGTAGTAGCGTAGCTAGCTTGTCTGGTACTGCTCCGCCCTTTTTGACCGGAGTGACATCCTTTGTAATCCAAATTGTTCCCTGGTCAATCTTTGTTGGAACTCCCGCCTCTTTGAACTCTGTCAGCATTGGGCCTGGTGCGATTCCGGTGTTCTTTGCTGGAACTGTAACGTCGATGCTTGCAATGTCTCCGCCACGTGCAAACATCATTACTTTGTTCTTGCCGAGAAGAACATTTAGCTTAAACGGTGACATGTTTGTAAACATCAAAACGCATTGACCTGTAAGCGATTCTATCATTTTTGCAATTCCTGGAACGTCAAGTGTGGCCAGCGCTTTTCTTGCAACTTGGTCCTTTATGCTGACTATCTTTACATCACTGAGGAATTTTTTTCTTAATGGTAAAAGCTGAGACGATCTTACTTTTTCCATTCTGACTAGTGCCGTGACTCTGTATTTTTTTGGGAGTTCTTGCAGCTCTTGGTACATCTGCATTTTCTTTTTAGGATATTGTGTTCTGTTTTCTCTCATGTTATTTCATCTGCTGTGCTTGTTTGATTGGTTTTCCCATTGATGTTTTGATTACTATTTTTCTAATGTTTCTCTCCCCGTTTGGTAATTTCTTTTCAATTGCACTTAGTATTGCGTGTGCGTTTGCAGCCAAATCTGCATCGTCCATTGATTCATCTCCAATCTTACATGATAATGATAGGGAGTTTTTCACCTTGACTCTGATTGATGATCTAAATCTGTCCAGGAATGATTCGATTGGAGCGTTAAATGGAACTGGAACTGGCATCTTTCCTCTTGGACCTAAGAGCTGACCCAAAACTTTACCGACTGTTGTCATAAGCTGGGTGTCTGCCAGAAAGAAGTCATAATTGTTGATAAATTTACGAGCCTCACGTTTGTTTGCAGCAAGTGCGTTAATTTCGTCGCCGCTGATAACCCTGTCTGCATTTGCACTCTTTGCCTTTAATCCCATGTCTCCGCCTGCCATTATGCAGACTGTAGTTGGACTGCTGAGTTTTTTTGGCAACTGGATTGTCTCATTCATTGCAAATCCTTTCTTAACATCAATATCCTTTAGAATCACATACATTTCGACAGACTGTCTGAACTTACGTTCTTTGTCTACTGTCTTTGCTTCCTTTATCATCTTGGCTAGTTCAGACTCGTTGATCAACATGGTTTTCCGCGAAAGCCTATTTAAAATCGTTTGTCGCTTGCAAGCCAAAACTTGAGAAAAATTGTAAAATTTTCGAAATTGACCATACTGCTTTGTATTATATGCAAATTCTAATAATAAAAATTACATTTATTAACATCGAATCGACAATTTTGTAAACATTGCATAAACTAGATGATTTGGATATGAAGCTCCTCTACGAATTGACCAAGGATGGAAGTATTTCAGTTCCAAACCTTTCAAAAAAGATGGGAATCAATGCATCTGTCTTGTATAGCAGAATCAAAAGACTAACCAAAAAGAAGATCATCAAAAGATTCACTGTCCTAGTTGATGAAGCGCAACTTGGCATTGCCGTGAAGGCGACAATAGGAATCAACAGGGATCCGAAACTAAAGGACGCAATTCACAAGCAATTGTTCCAAACTGCAGAAATCGTCTCGATCTCAGAAGTGACTGGAAGGTTTGACATCATGGTTGGAGTTCACGCAGAAAGCCTTGAACAACTACACACAATTGTCATTGAAAAAATTGGTAAAATAGAGGGAATTCAAAGCACGGAAACTTTCGTTGAACTGCAAAAGACTGACAAAGAGCCTTCCTACCTGATTTCTAAATGACTTAGCCTAATTGGCTGTCCCATTTTCCTGCATTTATCTCTGCAGTGAATTCTTTTGGAGTCTTGCCCTCGATTTTAATTCCTAGTGGGAGACAGGTTCCGACAACTTCTTTTGCGACTGATTTTAGGGAGCTTGCGTATGATTTTTCAAGTTTTGCCTTTGCCACCTTGACGATGGACTCTACTTTGATATCTCCAACCCAAGTCGAGCCAGAAGTCCCTGAGCCTTTTTGAATTCCTGCCTCCTTTAGCAGTAATGCCGCAGCAGACGGAATTCCGACAATTACTTCCCATTTCTTTGTCTTGGTGTTGACGTTAACTGTTACTGGAACCTTCATTCCCTCAAAATCTTTAGTTTTATCGTTTATTGCCTGGATGATCTCCATGATGTTTACTCCAAGTGGGCCTAGTGCTGGACCTAATGGCGGGCCTGCAGAAGCTTGTCCGCCAGTTACTAGTGCAGAAACAGATTGAGTATCAGACATATTTTCATCTTTTTTTGAGTGAAGATTTAATCCTTCCTAAGCCGTGGATATCTTGAGATAGTTGCTATCGACTGTGACTGGCAATTGGTATGGTGCATCTAATAGAATGACTGTTGCTTCCTGCTTTTCATTGTCTACCCTTGTTACTGTTGCCTTCATTCCCTTGAATGGCCCTCCAATAATTTCGACAACGTTGTCTATTGCTAGCTGTGCCGCACTTGTCCTAGTTACCAAATAACCTTCGATATCTTTGAATTCTAACTCCCCCCTGAGCTGGCCGCGGATGTGCCTGATTCCCTGTAGGGCATCAAAAGCAGCGTTTGCGTCTTTTGCCTCAATTACGACATAGCCCTTTAGATTATCAACTAGTAAAACTGAAAGAACGTTAATCTTGTTTGTCTTTATCTTGTTCTGTAGCAAGTTCATTACTACTTTTTCCTGACCTCCTGTGGTTCTGACTGCAAAAAGATGCGATTTAATTTCTTGTGACAATTCCATCTATCCGAATCTAAACACAGCAAAAACAAACTGAATTATAAATCCAATCGTCCCAATGGCAGCTATTCCTAAAAGAACCAGTCTC
Organism: Candidatus Nitrosotenuis chungbukensis; assembly: GCF_000685395.1. GTDB lineage: Archaea > Thermoproteota > Nitrososphaeria > Nitrososphaerales > Nitrosopumilaceae > Nitrosotenuis > Nitrosotenuis chungbukensis. The sequence goes on from NZ_AVSQ01000013.1 coordinate 72,966, forward strand.
AAATGTTGCATATAGTCCTCTTTGTCTGACTTTTTGGCAAGTTTCATCGTGTTTGCCATGTTCTTGAAGGTACTTACTAGATCCATCGCTGGAAGTTAATAAAGTGGCCTTATATCTTTTAGGTCGTGGAACTGCTAGTTGCGTACGAACAAGACCCGGCTGGCCATAACATGGCAAAATTCATCTCAAAACGGATGAAAAAAGATGGTGACATTTACCGGGGAAAAAATTTTGATCTAGTAATTATTCCAACCCCTGCTATTTCTGCAGACTGGCTTGAGGAAAAATATCATTATGATGGATTCGTATTTCTGTCAAAACATGCAGCGCAGTCTGGAGAACTTGCCCTGACGTGCCACAGCACCGGAAACTTTGACGCGGCACAGTTTGGCGGAAATAACAGGCAAGTCGCAGTTCCGCACCCACACCTGCAAAAATCCTACCTGCAAACGTTATGGAAAAATAAAGATGCTTTTTCTGAATTTCAAATCACAATAGAGGCCACCCATCATGGGCCTACCGCTTTGAACAAGCCTGCGATATTTATCGAGATTGGAACCACCGAAAAACAGTGGACAGATGAGTCCCTTTGCAACTCTGTCGCAAACCTGGTGCTGCAAACCCTGTCTGGGCCAATTGCGACTAATCCTGTGGCAATATGTTTTGGCGGCACCCACTACCCTGAAAAATTCACAAAAGAGCTCATCGAAGGAAAGCATGCCCTGGGGACCGTGATTCCAAAGCACGCACTTGAATTTCTAGACGAGTCTCTCTTTTCTCATATTTTAGATCGAAACAGAGCAAAAACCGCACTGCTAGATTGGGGAGGGTTAGGATCACACAAACAAAAGGTAATCGATTTAATCCGGGATGCCGATATGGAAATGATAAAACTTTGAATGATCTGGAACGTAGGGTTTATCGAAAGTTGCTCATGGTGCCAAAAGGGAAAGTTACTACGTATGGTGATCTTGCAAAGGCAATCCATCTGCCAAATGGTCAGCGAGTAATCGGCAGAATTATGAACAAAAACCCATTTCCAGTAATCATTCCATGTCACCGTGTTGTCAAGTCTGATGGAAAAATTGGCGGCTATTTCTACGGCGAAGATGTAAAGACCAACATGCTCTCAAAAGAAGGAATCTCAGTTAAGAGTGGAAAAATTCAAAATTGGGAAAAAACTGTTTTCCGATTCTAATCTTTGCGTCTTGCCTTTATTTCCTCAATTAGGCCTCTTAGGTGAGCAGTATCTTTTACTGTGTTTCCGCCTACCTTTCTGTAGAGTTCCCAGAATTCCGGATTTGTGATATCTTTTCTGTCTTTTGCTACCTTGAGTCTATATCGTAATGCGCGTGTTCTTTTTACATAGACTTCTTTCTTTCCGACACGAGCTCCCTTCCTTCCTTTCTTTGAACCAGTGGTAGCTCCCCTTTTGGACTTTTGTGATTTCTTGAACTTTGATCTTCCACGAGATGTTCCCTTTGCTGGTTTGATTGTAATTGTGCCTGCAGTTATGAGACTTCTAATGTTCTCACGAGTGATGGCATCTGCAATATCGTCTGATCTCTCAGTATCAAATTTAATTCTGTCAAGGCCTACTCCAACGACTCGAGATACGAGGCGCTTTTTAGCTCTAAGATTTACTACCACTAGTCCTCACCCTCGCATTGAAAACCTTGAATTTCTTTTCCATTGCTTTTTTAACTATTTCCAATCTCTTCTTTGTTCCAACACCGTGGCCAATTCTTACGCCGTCTGTCTTTGGGTTTAGTTTCTCTAAATCAGCAACATTGTGAACTAAATTATCTGTAAATCCTGATGGGTGCAAACCCTTTGCTATTTTTGGACCGCCATATCCTACCTTGACTAATCCTGGTCGACCTCTGAACTTTTGTTTTCTCTGGTGGTTGTCTATTCCCTTTGGTTTTCTCCAAGCTAGTCCGACTCTTACATATCTCCAACTTTCTTGTCTCACAAAGTCTGGCCTGTGCTCTGCAATTGTTTTTCTTAATGCCAGTTCTTCTTTATTGATGGTCAACATACGGACTCTTAGATTTTACAATAAATAGGTTACTTGTGCAAATTTTCGCATAAAAAGTAAGAGATAATAATGAATCTGCAACCGGATCGAATATTTGACGTTCATGCCTGCGTTTCTTGAAATTGGGTTGATAAACAAACATGACTGATCCTAAATCGACCATTACTACCAAATTTGTCTCTCAGATAGACGCATTTGGTATAAAACCGTCAAAAATTCACCGAAACCTCTCGCCTGAAAATCTAGTCGAAATGGCCGTGCAAAAAAACGAAGGCATACTTACCACCACTGGCTCGCTTGCAGTAAAGACTGGCAAATACACGGGAAGGTCACCTGACGACCGCTATATTGTAGATGACGACGAAACCCACGACACTATTGACTGGGGGAAAGTTAACCATCCAATACCGCTTGATAGATTTGATAAGATTTTCAACAAGATGAAAAAGTTTGTCGAGGGAAAGGAGCTCTTTGTATTTGATGGATTTGTAGGCGCGGACACTGAAAATCGCCTTGCCATTCGCGTAATCAATGATCACTCTTGGCAGAGTCTTTTTGCAAGGCAATTGTTTGTAAGGCCGTCTGCGGCGGAGCTTGAAAACCACGAACCTGAATTTACAGTTCTATGCATAAATGACTTTGAGGCTATACCCGAAGTGGACGGAACTGGATCAAATGTTTTCATACTGATCAATCTGACAAAAAAACTTGTTTTGATTGGCTCTACAAGCTATGCCGGTGAGATGAAAAAATCCATGTTCTCTGTCATGAATTACCTTCTCCCAAAACGAGGGATTTTTCCAATGCACTGTTCTGCAAACATTGGCAAAAGCGGAGACACTGCACTGTTCTTTGGTCTTTCTGGGACTGGCAAGACCTCGCTTTCTGCAGATCCAAACCGAATGCTAATTGGCGATGATGAGCACGGTTGGTCAGATAATGGTGTTTTTAATTTTGAAGGCGGTTGTTATGCAAAATGCATCAACCTAAACCAAGAAGCAGAACCGCAAATCTGGAACGCGATAAGATCCGGCGCCGTATTAGAAAACGTGGTAATTGACAAACAAACACTCAAGCCGAACTTTGATGATGGCTCACTTACAGAAAACACCAGGGCCGCATATCCGCTTGAGTATATTCCGACGGCAGTCTTTCCAAGTGTTGGCGGACATCCAAAGGTAATCGTGTTTTTGACAGCGGACGCGCTTGGGGTGTTGCCTCCGCTCTCAAAGCTAACAAAGGAAGGCGCCATGTATCATTTTATGTCTGGTTATACAAGCAAGTTGGCAGGAACAGAAAGGGGGATAAAAGAACCAAAAGCTACATTCTCAGAGTGCTTTGGCGCTCCATTCATGCCTAGGCCTGCAGAAGTTTATGCCAAACTATTGGGAGAAAAGATAAGCAATCACAAGACTGTGGTCTATCTGATTAACACCGGGTGGTCAGGCGGACCATACGGAGTTGGCAAGAGAATCAGCATCAAGTACAGTAGGGCGATGGTCACGGCAGCTCTTACTGGGGCACTTGATATCGTAAAATACAGACACGATCCTCTCTTTAATGTGGATGTTCCTACCGAATGTCCCGGCGTTCCGTCCGAAGTCTTGGATCCAAAAACCACGTGGCAAGACAAAGACGCATACGAACTTTCTGCAAAAAAACTGGCTCAGATGTTTGCAGACAACTTTAACAAGTTCAAAAATGTGGCCCCAGAAATAATAAACGCAGGGACAAAACCGTAATTACTTCTTTTTAATTATTATTCCGACTGCTGCAATTATTGCCATGATCCCAAATATGATTAGTATCTGTCTTTGGGGTATTCCGATTGCACTAAAGTCGATCTGATCTTTTGCAGACGACTCTACAAGTATGGTGTTGTACACGTTGACCGTATTGTTTCCGTCTTTGACGTTTGCCTCAATCCAATATTGCCCTATTTCGTGGATTAAAACAGGATCGCTTTTTGTTGGCGTTATGGATGCAGTGCTTACTAGATTAGAATCATCGTTATACACTGAGATTTTTGCATAAGACCAAGTGTCATTTGAATAAACTCTAAAGTTTAATTTTCCGTTATCGTTAACTGCATCAACTGAACTTGTCGATACTCTTACCAACACTGGAATGTGATGTTTTGTCGTTCCGTCATCTAGCGTGATCATTCCTTGATACTCACTTGGAATCTCCCTTACAAGATTGGAGGTGATGTAAAGATGGTTGCCGTCAAGGAAATGTTCAAAATTCACCGCATCTCCGTTCAATTTGAAATCCACGTTTACTTTTGGGGATTCATGGTTGATTGTTTTTAGCTGCAACGTGGCAGTCTGTGTTTTGATGTGTGGCGACAAATCAAAGATGACCTGGTATGGCGTTATGATTAGATTTGCATTAAACGCCTTTGTTATATTCAGTCTGCCGACTCCGCTTATTTCAAGTGGAAACGGCGTTTCATAGGTATCTGATATTGGATCTGCCGTAGTTGAAATTATGGAGTTGATCTCATGCGGGGTCAATTCTGGGTTTTTTTGCAATAAAATGGCAACCGCGCCTGAAACGTGGGGGGCTGCAAAACTCGTCCCGCTTGTCAGATTATAATTGCCGTTAATCGAGGTCGCATTCACAAAAACCCCTGGCGCTACCAAGTTTGGCTTTATGTAAAAGGGAGAAACAGGACCACGCGAGCTAAAAAATGAAACAAAGTCTGGATGATAAAATGCGTTGAGCGTACCTATTGTCTTGTTCTGTATTCTGTTTTTCAAAGACAACCCATCTTCTCTTGACATGGATACTGCAGGAATTGTTGACTCGTAATCTGGGCCTGTAAGCTTGTGGTTTAATTCCCCGAGAAATATTCCCTGCTCGTTGTTGTATACTATTATGGCTTTTGCACCCGCACTTGAGGCGTTTTTTTCCTTGTCTGAAAAATAGACAAGCTCATCTTTTTTATCGCTGCCTCTTTCAACTAGCAGGATCTTTCCCCTTGCATCAACCCCGATGAGGTCTTCGGCTCTTCCGTATTTGCCAAAGACGATTTCAGCTACAACTGGTTCACTTGTCGGTTTAATCCCGGCCATTGGCAAAACCTGTAAACGTTCGCCGTTGATTTGGAGTGTTGCGACAAGACTGGATGTGATGTTGTTGTATGTGGCGCCGACCGTAATTGTGTTGGGATCCTTCCCCGGGCTGCCTATGGTGCTTGGGTCAGGCCCATTGTTTCCAGCTGCTGTCACTATCACGATTCCTTTTTTTACTGCATAATTGATCGCCTCGTCAATTCTTTCATTTGTTCTGTTGACTCCAAGACTGATGTTGATCACGTTTGCACCGTCTGCTACTGCCCGATGTATTGCCTTTATGATGAGATCTGATGACACTCCCTCACCAGTATCTGAAACCCGATAAGCCAGAATCTTTGCAGACGGTGCGATTCCTTTTAGACTTCCATTTGCGGCAATTATGCCGGCAACCTCAGTTCCGTGCCCGTTTGTGTCGTTTGGGGAATCGTCGTTTTCGATAAAGTCGTATCCGCCTACTACCTTGCCAGACGGACCAAACCCAAAAAGATCAGGATGACTGTAATCCACACCCGTGTCGATTACTGCGACCTTTATCCCATTTCCATTGAAACCAAGATCGTGGGGATAGTCTGCACCGACGTATTTGCCGCTCTTGTCGAGAAGAATTTCTAATGTTATGTCTGACTGTATTTTTTGGGAGCTCAAAATAACGCCAAACAAAATGACAAATGCGAAAAAAATTATCTTTTGACGTTTCACGGTTTATCCTTTTCCTCAGAGAATAAAATTCATGCTTGGATTTTATTTCTGATGGTAGGCAAGACAAATCATTAAATTATGAACACCTGGTTAATACGTCATGGGAAAATTCACACTTCCTGAAGTACCATATGCCTATGATGCGTTAGAACCACACATCGATGCAAAAACAATGGAAATCCATCACACAAAACATCATCAAGCTTACACCAATGGCCTAAACGATGCCTGGGACAAGCTTGGTTCTGATTTGCAACAAAAGGATCTCCTAGACGTTCTTGCAAACATAAACCAAGTGCCAGAAGCAGTACGTGGCGCAATCAACTTCCACGGTGGAGGATATGACAATCATAAGCTGTTTTGGAATAACATGAAACCAAATGGCGGCGGCAAACCTGGCGGATCAGTTGCAGATGCAATCAACAAAACATTTGCCAGTTTTGATTCCTTCAAGGAACAATTTTCGACAAAAACCACGGGAGTTCAAGGAAGCGGTTGGGGCTGGCTCGTATTCAATCCAAAATCAAACAGTGTTGAATACAAATCAATGCCAAACCAAACGAGTCCGAGAACCGAAGGACTGGTTCCATTGCTTGGTCTTGATGTTTGGGAACACGCATACTATCTCAAATATCAAAACAAAAGAGCAGACTATGTTACAGCATGGTGGAACGTCGTAAATTGGGATGAAGTAGAAAAGCGTTATTCCAAAGCTAAATAATTCTATCTTCTTTTTTTGTTCATTCTTCCATCCAGATGTTGTCGATCTTTTTCCTAGTTCCTATTGCGAATGCTATGCCCTCCCAAGGATTTGAGAATTTGTTGTAAAATCGGTGTGGGACTTTGGGCGGGATGAAAATCATTGTGTTTGGGAGAATCGTTTTTGTTTTTTGTCCAACTGTTACAACACATTTTCCGCTAAGAGAATAAACTAGTACGTACTCGTTTTTGTGAATGTGCATCTGATGCACGTCCCCCGATTCGATTCGTGCCTCAAGTCCAACTATTCGGCTCCCCCTGATTTTCTCATTTAGAATTAACTTGATCTTCAGTCTGTCTGTAGGATGATCCTTGTATGGGTGAACCCATTTTGTTTTTGACTTGACAAATAATCCATTTTTCTTTGAAATCATTTGTATCGGAGTTCATCCAATAAATGCATTTATAGGCATCTGAACTGATTTTTTTGTAAATGAGCGAAGAACAAGCCCAGCAGCTTCTTTACCAAATGCAAATGCTTGAGTCCTATACTGCGAGCATGGATCAAAAAGAAGAAGCAATTATGACTTTTCTGCGTGAAGCCGTATCCTCAGTTGAATCCGTTAGGGGAATTAACCAAAAGCAAGAGTTCGAATCACTAATTCCTGTGGGACTTGGCACATATGTCAAGGCCAACGTTTCTGGAACATCAAAGGTATTGATAGATGTTGGTGCGGGGATAATGGTGGAAAAGGAACACGATTCTGCCATAAACTATCTTGAATCAAGAATAAAGGAGCTCCAGGTGGCACTAAACGAGACTGCGTCACAAAAACATCAGGTCTTGATGAGACTAGAGCAACTAAAACAGGAAATGAATCGATTAATACAATCTGCAAATCCCCCCAAACAGTGAGACTTCATGTTTGATAAATTACGTAGTGCCTTTTCATCTGTCACTAAAAGCCTTGGTGAAAAGGAACTAAAAGAAAATGATATCGATGATCTCTTATTCCAATTAGAAATCGCGCTAATGGAATCCGACGTTGCAACCGAAGTAATAGATGCAATCAAATCTGATCTTAAAAAAAAGTTAATCGGAACATCTGTTGATAGAAAAGAAATTGAATCCTTTGTCAAAAACAGTCTAATTCAGAGCATTTCTGATCTTTTCGACGCGGCAGGCACTGTTGATATAATGTCTAGGATCAACACAAAGAAAAATTCTGGCGAGCCATGCGTTATTCTGTTTGTTGGAATTAATGGGACTGGAAAAACAACCACTCTTGCAAAACTAGGACATCTTTTAAAGGAAAATAAATTTTCAATAGTTATTGCAGCTGCAGATACGTTTCGAGCAGGTGCAATAGAACAACTGACAGAACATGCAAACCGGTTGAACCTTAAGATAATTGCGCAAAATTATGGCTCTGATCCTGCGGCAGTTGCACGAGACGCAGTACTGTATGCCAAATCGCACAAAATTGACTGTGTTTTGATTGACACTGCAGGAAGAATGCAGACAAGCAAAAACCTCATGGATCAAATTGAAAAAATTACCAAGGTGGTAAAACCAGATCTGAAAATCTTTGTAGGTGACTCGTTGGCTGGAAACGACACTGTCAACCAGGCAAGGGAGTTTTATCAGCACGTGCAGTTTGATGGTGCGATACTGACAAAAAGCGATGCCGATGCTCGTGGAGGGGCGGCGTTATCTGTAGTTAAAATCACATCAAAGCCAATCTTGTATGTGGGCGTAGGTCAGGAATATTCGGACCTAAAACCCTTTGATAAGCAGGTATTCCTTGAGGCAGTCTTTGGCAGTGGAGATGACTACAAACCAGAACCAAAACCAGAACCAAAACCAGAACCAAAACCAGAACCAAAACCAGAACCAAAACCAGAACCAAAACCAGAACCAAAACCAGAACCAAAACCAGAACCAAAACCAGAACCAAAACCAGAACCAAAACCAGAACCAAAACCAGAACCAAAACCAGAACCAAAAAAAGTCTCAGATCCATTCGAAGGAATCAAGGATCAAGACATCTCCACGTATGCTGACTTGTATGATGTCCCGCCACCAGAAAATGACGAAGATGCGTTTACCATGGCCAAAAACATTAGAAACTGGATAGCCAACGGTCGTCCAAAGCCAGGCCAGCCGCCAAAGAAAGAGTCGGAATCAAAATTATCAGAAGTTGAAGAGCCCAAAGAAAAACAAAAAGAAGATAAAAAAGAAGAGGAACCAAAAAAGAAGCGGCGTTTTGGTTGGTTCAAATGATAAAATCTAAAGATGTGTTGACACTGGATGAGGTTGATAAGAAAGAGCTAGTGCAGATACTGGACCTTGCGATAAAACTAAAAAAAGATCTCAAAAAAGGAATTTCAAAACCGCTATTAAAAAATAAAACACTTGCAATGATATTTCAAAAACCGTCAACTCGAACACGCATAAGTTTTGAGGCAGGGATGTTCCAGCTTGGAGGCCATGCTCTAAATCTTTCCTCACAGGAATTACAGCTATCTCGTGGAGAGACAGTCGAGGACACTGCAAAAACAATCTCTAGGTATGCAGATGTAATCATGGCACGCGTCTACGAACATTCTACAGTTGAGGCACTGGCAAAAAATTCCAAAGTTCCGGTAATCAACGGTCTATCCAACTCATTTCACCCATGCCAAATTCTGGCAGATCTGATGACTATCAAAGAAAAGAAAGGAAAACTCAAGGGACTAAAACTTGCTTGGATTGGCGATGGCAACAATGTGTGTAACTCAATGATTTATGGCTGCGCCAAGGCGGAAATTTCCATATCTATTGCAACCCCAAAAGGATTTGAACCAAGTCCCAAAGTAATCCAAAACTGCAAAAAATTAATCGATATCGAACTAACTCAGGATCCGCAAAAGGCAGTATTGAACTCTGACGTTGTGGTTACAGACACGTTTGTATCAATTCATGACGATCCGAAACGACTCAAAAAATTCTACCCAAAGTATCAGGTCAACTCTTCGCTTATGGCAAAAGCTAACGAAAGCGCCATTTTCATGCACTGTCTTCCAGCAAAAAGGGGTCAAGAGGTAACTGCCTCTGTAATAGATGGATCACAATCAGTTGTCTGGGATGAGGCAGAAAACAGGCTCCATTCCCAAAAAGCATTACTTGCATCTCTTTCTATCTAACGTTTATAAGAGTAGTTCAAAAATTTCATCAATATCGCAATGGCTTATTCCACCATACTACGACGATTACGTGATGAGAAGACCAACTATAAGAAGCGTAAGCTAATGCTTATGGGCAGGCGTGATTTTGTCACAATTCAGATTTCTAACGAAAATACTCTAGTTCAAATTCATAAACCAGAAATGAAAGGAGATCTGGTAATCGCATCTGCTCACTCTAGATTCTTAATACAAAAAGGCTGGAAGGGATCAAGAAAAAACGTCCCAGCAGCATATCTTACAGGTTATCTTGCAGGCAAAAAGGCACTCTCAAAGGGAGCCAAAGACGCAATCATGTATAGCGGAACAAGAAAGTATACCCAAAGAATGTCCGCTGCTCTAAAAGGAGTCATTGATGCTGGTTTGACAATACCTGCCGGCGAAGAATCCCTCCCAAGTGCCGACAGAATAAATGGAGAGCACCTTAAAGTAAAAAACGATGTTGCAAAAATCAAATCCACAATTGATAGTGAGGTCAAGTAGACATGAGTGAAACACAAACTCCAAAATCAGACGCACCTTCTAGTGCGCCAAGATCAGATTCTCGCGGATACGGACAAAGGGGAGACAGACCAAGAGGAGACAGACGTGGTGGATTCAAAAAAGAAGAAGAGGTTTGGGTGCCTCGCACAGAGCTTGGCAAAAAAGTTGCCACTGGCCTCATTACAACAATGGATGAAATTTATGCTAACGGACTTAGAATACAAGAAGCAGGAATAATCAAAAAACTACTGCCTGACCTGAAAACCGAAGTCATCGACGTCGGCATGGTACAAAAAATGACACCAAACGGCCAAGCAACAAAATTCAAGGCACTTGTTGCGGCAGGAAACGAAAACGGCTATCTTGGAATTGGCCAAGGAAAATCAAAACAAATGAGAATTGCAATTGAAAAAGCAACAACTAACGCTTACCTCAACGTCAGTCCTGTAAAACTTGGCTGTGGAAGCTGGGAATGCAGATGCGACAAACCTCACTCCGTCCCATTCAAAGTACGTGGAAAGGGTGGCAGCGTTGTTGTCGAAATTGTACCTGCGCCAAGAGGATTAGGTTTGGTTGCAGGTGGAAAAATTAGAAATCTTCTCAAACTTGCAGGCCTTAAAGATGCATGGACCACAGCAAAGGGCTCAACTGCCACAATGGGTTCTACATCAAAAGCAATACTGGAATGTCTACGACAGACATTTAGTCAGGGTTGATAAAAATGGCAAAAGCATACCTCGTAGTCAGAATGAGCGGACAAATTAACGTCCCACACTGGGCAAAAACAACACTGCAACTCTTAAAACTAGACAAGAAATTTAGAGCGACAATAATTCCAGCCAAGGACAACACGCTTGGAATGCTAGACAAAGTCAAACACTATGTATCGTACCAAGAAGCAAATCTTGACATCACGAAAGAACTTCTAAATAAAAAGGGCAGAAAGGAAGGATACAAAAAAATCACAAACGCAGACTTGGAAAAATCTGGATTTAAAACAATAGATGATCTTGCAGCCTCACTAAACGAAGGTAAAATCTCATTAAACAAAGTAAAACCACTCAAACCCTGGTTTGCACTTGCTCCACCAAGAAGCGGCTTTAAACGAAGCACACGAAAAACATATGGTGAAGGCGGCATACTTGGAAAAAACAAAGACCTCATCGAGCTTGTCAAGAGAATGATTTAGATGGCAACAAGACTACGAAAGACAAGAAAGTTCAGAGGCTCCAGAACTCATGGCTGGGGACAAATAGGACAGCACAGAGCAAGTGGTCACAAAGGTGGACTTGGCAAATCAGGACTGCACAAGCACCTGTACAGCACTTTACTGAAATTTGATCCTGATCACTTTGGTCACGATTCCACTCATCCACCTCACCCAAACATAATAAAAAAATGGGCTAGTGTAAGAGACCTAGACGATATATTTGCAAAACATGGAAAGCTGGAAGGCAACAGAAAGCTAATAGATCTTACCAGTCTGGGATACGACAAACTTCTTGGTGGAGGACAGGTAAAGAATGCCTACTTAGTCAAGGTAGAACAATACACCGCCTCTGCGGAAGACAAGATCAAAAAAGTCGGGGGAGAGGTGTTAGTCGTTGAGTGAAGGAACAATCACTGCACTAGTCAAGAAAATAGTGCTAAAATCTGAACCCTATCTAGTACAAGTACCAAAACCAAAAAAGAAACTTTCGCTACAGACTAGACTGATTTGGACAGGAATCGCTTTACTAATTTACCAGGTAATGGGCCAAACTCCACTTTTTGGTGCGACTACCCCGCAATTTGACTTTCTGGCATTTGCCAGAGTAATTTTTGCATCTCAGCAAGGAACCCTGATTGAGCTTGGAATAGGACCGATAGTCACCGCAGGACTCTTGATGCAGTTGCTAAAAGGATCAGAAATTCTGAAATTTGACTTTAAGAATCCTGAAGAGAGGGGAGCCTTCCAGACAGCGACAAAGATAGTCACTTACATCGTAATCATAGTTGAATCAGTAGTATATGCCATGGCAGTTTATGGCCCAGGAGTCACGCCAGACGTACTTTATGTGATAACAGGGCAACTAATTGCCGCATCTATACTGATAATGTTCCTTGACGAGCTTGTCCAAAAAGGATGGGGTCTTGGCAGCGGAATCAGTGTTTTCATCATGGCAGGAGTTGCACAACAAATAGTGTGGAGTCTCTTTAGCCCAATCCCAGCAGGAGACGGAAGCATGGTTGGGCTCATACCGTACATTGGGCAGTCCATCACCAGTGCCAATCTGTCAGATATAATGTTCAGAAGCAATAATCTGCCAAGCCTGCTTAGCATGTCAATGACTGCCGGCATATTGCTGATCCTAGTTTACACTCAGGGAATGAAAGTGGAAATACCTATTGTCTCTACAAAATACCGAGGATTCTCCGCTACATATCCGATCAAACTCATGTATGTTTCAAACATTCCAGTTATTCTTGCATCTGCACTAACTGCAAACGCGGTGTTTATGGGCCAGATGTTGTGGGCTAACTTTAATCCACGAAACAATAATGCACTTTTTAACATACTTGGACAATTTGATCCTACCAGTCCCTCTACACCGATAGGCGGAATCATCTACTATATCACGCCTCCAAGAGGATTCACGATTGCAGCCCTTGACCCTATACGAGCTCTAGTTTACGTTTTGTTTATGATTGGAATTGTAATCGTGTTTGGAAGACTGTGGGTAGAGCTTGGTGGATTATCTCCAAAGAGCGCAGCAAAGAACCTGCTTGACGCCGATGTCCAAGTTCCAGGATTTAGAAGATCAAATCAACCAGTTGAGGCACTTCTTAACAAATACATCCCATCTGTAACCATAATCGGTTCGGCAATACTTGGCGCGCTAGCTGGCGTATCTGATGTTCTTGGAGTGATTGGTGGTGGAGTAGGCATATTGCTGATGGTTGATATCTTGATTAACTATTACCAACAATTGATTCGAGAACAAGTCGAAGTTGTCATGCCTCGTCTGGGTGCGTTACTTGGGCGAAAGTAAAAAAGTCATAATGGTTGGAATTGCAGGTGTTGGAAAAACAACACTCGTGGCAAAAATTGTTGAACTCTTAAACAGCCGCAAGAAAAGTGTCAGCGTTCACAGCTTTGGAACCGTCATGTTTGAAGAAGCGAAAAAAATGGGAATTAATGACAGGGACGAGCTAAGAAAATTATCTGTATCAAAGCAAAGAGAACTTCAAACAAAGGCAGCTCAAATAATTGCGGAATTTAACGATAATGTGGTAATTATTGATACCCACGCATTCATCTCAACTAAAGAGGGATTTTACCCTGGCCTGCCGTACCACGTCCTTGAGGAGCTAGAACCTGCAAACTTTATCTCAGTTTCCGCAAGGCCTGAGGAAATCTATAATCGAAGAATGAAAGATACCACAAGAAACAGGGACATTGTCTCAATAGATAGCATAAAAAAGGAGCTGGCAGTCCAAGATGCAATGCTTTCAAGCTGCGCAGTGTTGACTGGCTCCCCAATGAAATCAATCCTAAATACGGAAGGTAACATCGAGGAGGCAGCCGAAGAGGTAATAAACGCAATAGGATTTTGAACATGGAACCAATCATAATATTACATTTTTTACAGTCAATACTCCTTCAAGGCGATTTGCTTGGTATACAAAGCGGACCGCTTGGCAGCGCAGACCCAATAGTAAAGGGAATGATTCCAGCAATGTTTGGAATCACTGGAATTGCAATTCTTCTAAATTTGTTTAATGCCGTAGTGAGAAAAAAACTCGTTGATCAGCAAAAGCTGCAACGAATCATGAGGGAAACAAAGGCATGGCAAAAAGAGCGCATGGCCGCATTTAGATCAAAGGATGTGGAAAAACAGGCAGAGCTAAACAAGAAATCCTCCTACATGAGCAAGCTCAACCAAGAAATGATGCAAATGAACATGAGGCCAATGATGATTACGTTTGTACCGCTGATTCTGGTTTTCTATTTCGTACTTCCTCCCCTGTTTTCATATACTGTGGCAGTGTCGCCAATTTCGCTAAATGTGATTCCTTATCACTTTTTTGAGCTTACGTGTACTGCTGACAAAATTGATGGAAAAATATGCAACAACGTAAACGATGTTTATTTCTGGGCTTGGTACTTTTTGGCATCAATTACATTTAGCGGTATAGTAATGAAACTGACCAAAACTTCAATGGATTTATCGTAACTTGATAAAATCAATCGTCATTTCTGGGCCTCCAGCTATTGGCAAAACCACAGTTTCAAAAGGACTCGCAAAAGAATTTGGCCTGCAAAGCCTAAGTGGCGGCGACGTTCTAAAGGACTTTGCACAAGAACAAGGGTTTCAAACAGGCGGTGACGACTGGTGGGATACAAAAGACGGAATGAAATTCCTAAACCAAAGAAAGGACAATTATGAATTTGACCGAAAGGTGGACGAAAAATTAAAGGATATTTTTCTCAAAGGAAACGTGGTAATAACGAGCTATACGCTGCCATGGCTTGTCAAAGACGGAGTAAAAATCTGGCTTGCAGGCTCTCAGGAAAACAGTGCAAAACGCATGCAAATTAGGGATAATATGCCGCTTTTAGAAGCGTTGGGCATTGTCAAAAAAAGATATGAAGAAAATAAGAATTTGTACAAAAAATTATACGGCTTTGACTTTGGAGATGATTTATCCGTATTTGACATCATAATTGATACTGACGGGCTTGATGCAAGCAAGGTTCTGACAACTGCGATAGAAAAGGTGCACAAAATATTTTGAAACTACCTCAACTGCAAAATCTAGTCGTGCTTGACGATGATATAACAAATGATCAATACGGCGTATACTTTAACAAAAGAACAATCAACGACCTTCTAAACTACGGTCTTATTCTGCTTGACAAGCCACCGGGACCGACAAGCCATGAGACTGTGGCATGGGCAAAAAGAATCCTAAAACTTCCAAAGATTGGTCACAGTGGGACGTTGGATCCTCAGGTTTCAGGCATCCTGCCGCTTGGTCTTGGAGAAGCAACAAAGGCATTGGGCGTCTTGTTGCTTGGACCAAAAGAATACTATGGGCTGGGGAGATTGCACTCTCTTCCAAGCAAAGAAAAACTAGACGCCGTACTAAATCAATTTCACGGGGAAATTTTCCAAAAGCCACCTCAACGTTCTGCTGTCTTGCGCAAAACTCGAACAAGAACTATCTATGAACTTGAACTGGTGGAACAAAAAGAGCGACTCTTGCTGCTGCGAGTACTGTGTGAGGCTGGAACTTACATTCGTAAGCTATTCTATGATATTGGTGAAATCCTGGGACCTGGCGCAACCATGGTTGAGCTTCGCCGTTCCCGTGTACACCAGTTCAACGAATCTAACAAGCTAGTTACCCTACATGAGCTTGCAGATGCATATGCGCAATGGGAAGAAAAAAAGGACGACTCCAAATTATACAAGATGATTCTCCCCATAGAACTCGCGTTGACTGAAATAAAGTCAGTCGTAATACGTGACTCCGCAGTTGACGCACTGTGTCATGGAGCGCAACTTGCAATACCTGGAATTCTCCAGATATCCCCAAATCTTTCAAAAGGTGACCTTGTAGCTGTATATACGCAAAAAGGAGAAGTTGTAGCGCTTGCAGAATCTCTCTTGTCTGAAACCGAAATCAAGGATGCTACAAAGGGATATGCGTTTACCACAAACAGAATAATCATGGCCCCAAACACCTATCCAAAAAACTGGCGCACAAAGGCCGTTCGACCAAAGTAGCATGTTTCCAAAAGGACTAGTAATTGCAGTCTGCACTGGGGTGGTATCTGCAGCAATGCTTGGCATATATCTGGATCAAATAAGCTCCAAAAAACAAGGCTTGGAATTTGTTGAAGGCCCCTCACTGTCAGTTATTACGGACAAGCAAAATTATCTTGCCGGAGAAAGCGTACAAATTAGAATCATCAATTCCGGGACATACCCCCTGATGTTTTCTGACAATACTACAAAATTGCAAATCAGGGCCCTTGACGGCACTACGATTTTTTCATCAAATATTCAAAATTCAAAACTAGATCCAAAACAAGAGTCCGTATTTGTCTGGAACCAAACAAAAAATGACGGTACTGCGGTAATCGGCGGCAGATATGTCGTGGAATCCGGCACATTTACAGAAAATGAGCAAAAGATTACGGATTCTGTCACCATCAACGTGCTCAAGTAACCGTAACTTCCGGGTTTGGCTAGGCAGGAAAATTTAAAACAAGTCTATCGACACCCAAAATAGACTTGGGGAAAAAAATCAAAGTAGGGCTAGTCGGAATAGGCAATTGTTTTTCTGGACTAATTCAAGGAATCGAGTATTACAGGAGAAATCCGAAACAGCAAGTAATTGGGCTAATGCATGAAAAAATAGGCGATTATTCAATTTATGATCTAGAGTTTGTAGCCGGCTTTGATGTTGGCATAAACAAGATTGGCAAGACAATCAACGAGGCAATCTATGAATCCCCGAACATGGTCAACTGGGTTCCAAAACAAAAGATGCCAAAATCAAGCGGGCGCGTTTATGAGAGTCCGCTTCTTGACGGCGTCGGAATCTGGGTAGAAAACAAAGTAAAACCAGTAAAAAGCAAAAAAACCCAAGAACAAATTACAAAGGAAATTAAAAGAAAGCTGGACGAAACCGGCGTTGAAATAATTGTCTCCTATCTGCCTGTCGGCTCTGACAAAGTAACGCAATACTGGGCTCAGACATGTCTTGACACTAACACTGCATTTGTAAACTGCATTCCATCATTTATCGCATCGGAAGGAAAGTGGGGCAGGAAATTTGCAGAAAAGAAAATTCCGGTAATCGGTGATGACATAAAAGGCCAGGTTGGGGCAACAATTGTCCACAGGACACTTGCCAAGCTCTGTGACGATCGCGGAACTAAAATTGAAAAAACTTACCAAATCAACGTTGGAGGCAATACTGACTTTTTGAACATGAAAGAACAAGAAAGATTGGTAAGCAAAAGAATCTCCAAGACCGAAAGTGTTCAAAGCCAGCTAAAGCAAAGACTTGCTGACGATCAAATCTATGTGGGACCGTCTGACTTTATTCCATTTTTAGGAAATACAAAGCTGATGTTTATGAGAATTGAAGGGAGACAGTGGGCAAACATCCCATACAACATGGAAGTAAGACTCGAAGTCGACGACAAGGCAAACTCTGCCGGAATTGTAATTGACGCAGTGCGTTTGGCAAGACTGGCCTTGGATAGAAAGATGGGCGGACCTATAATTCCGGCATGTGCCTACCTGATGAAGCATCCTCCAAAACAGATGAGCGATCCCGAAGCAAAGAACGAACTAGAGAAATTCATCAAAGGATAAACAGTCTGATCCTCAACTAAACCGAGCCGCAAAAATCACGTATTAATAATCAGTCTTGAGATAGTTTTTTGTCGTAAAGACGTTGCCGAGGTCGCCTAGCCTGGTAGGGCGCGCGCCTGGAAATTGAAAAAACCATACAGCGCGTACTCGTAAGGGTACGGGAGTTCAAATCTCCCTCTCGGCGCTTTTTTCATAATCCATTAATCGTTGCATTTTGGTATTCTGGTGTTGAACAAGTACGATGTGGGTATAATTGGAGGCGGCATACTGGGCACTAGCATTTCGTACTGGCTCTCTACTGTTTCAAATCTCAAGACATGCGTGATCGAAAAGGAGAGCGGTGTTGCGCAGCACGCAAGTGGAAGGAACACCGGCGTAATACATTCTCCATTCTACCTTGATCCACAAAAAAAGAAGACAATTGCAAGGGCGGCCATGGTGTCTCGTGACCTCTGGAAGGAGTTTTCAATTCCGAGAAACATTCCATGGAATGAATGCGGCACACTTGAAGTTGCACTAGATGAGTCGCAACACAAAACATTGGAAAAATATCTAAAGTGGGGGGCACAAAACGGGATTCCAGAAGACGCCCTTGAGCTAATGGATTCAAGCGAAGTTTCAAAAAAAGAGCCAAACGTTCAATGTAACTCTGGAATTTACTGCAGCCGCGACGTCTCAACTGACTATGGTGTTATGACTGGGGAGCTTTACCGTTATTCCAAAAACCACGATGTAACATTTTTGTTTGAGCATAAGATGACTAGAATCGAAAATATGGATGAGTGTGTGAAATTGCATTTTTCAAATAATTCTAGCATTGAGTGCAAGTTCGTGATAAATTGCGCCGGCGGACATTCGCTTGAAATAGCAAAAATGTTCGGTCTTGCAAACGAATACTCGTCGCTCCACTTTAGGGGAGAATATTGGATTGCGGAGAAAAAACATGAAAACCTGGTAAACACCAACGTTTATTCTGTAGCCAAGTTTACGAACTTTCCATTTTTAGATCCGCACTGGATCAAAAGAGCAGACGGCACAACAGAAATCGGGCCAAACGCAGTTCCCGTTGCAACTCCAGAAACATATTCTGGCTATGTTGGAAATATTTCCGACGTGGTATCAAAGCTTGGTGAGATTCTCAGCGGAAGCTCAAAAAAACTATTGGTAAACCCAGAATTTCTATCTTTGATTTCAAAGGAATGGAAAAGCTCGCTGTCAAAAAATACCATGATAGATAGGGTAAAACAATTCATACCGAAAATAAATCCTGACTTTTTCGCAAAGCGGGGAACCTCCGGGATCCGAACCCCACTAATCTCAAAAAAAGGAGAATTTGTACCTGAAATCTTGGATCTTGAGGGGGACAATTCGTTTCATATTCTCAATTACAACTCTCCTGGGGCGACAGGTGCCCCTGCATATTCTGCCCTGGTTGTCAAAAAACTGCAGGAAAGAGGATTTCTAAATCTCCAGAAAGCAAGGGAGTCTTTTTGGAACTTTGATAAAATAATTGAACAAATCAATCTCTGAGAAGTTCATGAACCTTTACATAGTTATTTCACAAAGATGCTTTGTTGCTTCCAGATCGTTGCTCAATTAAAGAAAAAGGAAGAGGCTGCGTCAATCCGCCAGAGTTCATAATCTCCATCGCGTCTGAGAATGACGAATACATGGTGGGTGTAACATGTGACAGGCACAAAAAAATTTTTAGCGCAAAACTGGAGGCTTTACAAAAGGAAGACAAGATGCCCAAAGGCGCAATCAATTTTTCCGCATTAAAACCAGTCGGAACTGACTGCATAAAGGCACACCCAGACGACCTAGTCCAGATTGACTGAGTAAATCATCTTCTTTTGCTCAAGGCCATAAATTAAATTCTTGATTGTAATTTCCGCCATCTTTTTTCTTGTTTCGGTAGTAGAACTTCCAATGTGGGGCGCAAGTACCGCATTTCTCATTTTCGCAAGTCCGTGATTTTTTCCTATTGGCTCTTTTTCAAATACGTCAAGGGCAGCTCCTGCAATCATGCCTGATCTTAGTGCTTTTATCAGATCTTTTTCGTTTATTATTTTTCCACGTGACGTGTTGATCAAATGTGAAGTCTTTTTCATTTTTTTCAAAAGACGCATGTCTACAATTCCACGTGTTTCTTTTGTGTATGGAACGTGAACTGTTATGGCGTCGCTTTTCTCAAATAGTTCATCAAGCGAAACAAATTTTGCACCTAATTTTTTTTCTTGGTTTTTTGGCAATCTGTGTCTGCTGTGATATGTGATTTTCATTCCAAATGGGGTGATTCTTTTTGCTACCGCACTACCTATTCTTCCCATCCCAAAAATTCCGATTGTTTTTCCTTCTATGTCAGTACCGACATAATCATGTGGACCAAATATGACCTTCCAATTTCCACCTCTGATCATTCTGTCACCCTCGGTGATCCTTCTCATAGAATCAAGCATGAGAGCTACTGTAAGGTCGGCAGTTGCGTTTGTTAGAACATCTGGAGTGTAACCAATTTTGATTTTGCGTGCTTTTGCCTTTTGCAAATCAATGTGGTCATACCCAACACTATACGTGCTGATTACCTTGAGTTTTTTTGCATTTTCAATTATCTCCTCATCTATCACATCGTAGGGGAAGCAAACAAGGCCGTCAACCTGACTTATTTTTGATAGCAGTTTGCCTTTTGGCATTGGTATTTCCCCACTGTGAACGTAAATGTCATATCGCTTCTTCAGCTCTGTCATAGCAAATTCGTGCAGTTTTCGAGTGAGAAGAATTTTCATTCTAGATTTTGCCAACTGTCTGCGGAAATCTCATCAATCCTTATAAGATTTGTTATCACAACCATGGTGACCAAAAATTGGAGGAAGAAGAGTTTGCATTATGCATAGAATGCGGTAACGCGATAGAAAAATGCGTTTGTGTTTGTCCTTATTGCGGGGAGCGAGACAAATGTGAATGCGCTCTCTTTGAAGCAGCAACTGGTGGATAAATTTTACATATTCTTAATAACAAACAAAACTTAGGTGACATGTTGGAACAAACAGACATCAGCTGGCTAATTGGTGGGCCACAGGGAAGCGGGGTAGAATCTGGAGCTAACATATTTTCCCGAGCATGTGCTGCAATGGGCTATGAGATCTTTGGGAAAAGAGAATTTTATTCTAACATAAAGGGCGAGCACAGCTATTTTGTTGTCCGGGTGTCAAACAATGCGATTCACTCAAACATCAACGACGTAACACTGATGGCCGCATTTGACGCAGAGACAATTTTTCGGCATGCAGACGAAGTAATCAAAAACGGCGCGATAATCTACGACTCTGATCTTGTTGCCACCAAAGTTGACGAGGTCCATAACATGGATCTCAACTACAAGCAAAGATTGCTAAAGTATTTGGACTCTAAAAACAAACCGTACACAATTCAGGGAATTTTAGATATTGCGCAAGAGCGCGGCGTTAATCTGTATCCTGTATCTTTTAGAAATGTTTTGTCTACAATGGCAGACGAGGTAAACAATCCCCGACTCAAAGGAATGGTGAGGATGTTCAATGTGCTTGGAGTCTCGTTCTCACTTGGCGTGCTTGGAATGCCTCCTGAGACACTGCTTAGCTCAATTGATGCGATTTTTGCAAAAAAGCAAGCCATTGCGGATCTTAACAAAAAAACAGCAAATTATGCGTATAATTTTGCCACTGCAAAGTTTCCGAATTTTACGTATCGTCTAAAGCAAGTTGAGAAAAAACCTGGCACCATCCTGGTTCAGGGATACCAGGGAACTGCGCTTGGCAAAATGGTCTGTGGCTGCAGATTTCAGCCGTACTATCCGATCACCCCCGCCTCTGATGAGAGCGTCTATTTGGAATCAAACGAAATTTTAGATGTCAAGGAAAACAGGCCTGGCTCAACTGTTGTGGTACAAACAGAAGATGAGATATCTGCAATGGGGATGACGATTGGGGGTGCACTAACAGGTACCCGTTCAGCAACCTGCACGTCTGGTCCAGGGTTTTCACTTATGGCAGAAATGCTGGGATGGGCAGGAATCAACGAGGTTCCAGTTGTAATTACTCTGTATCAGCGAAGTGGACCGTCCACCGGGTTACCTACACGACACGGTCAGGATGATCTAATGTTTGCAATCTATGCAGGACACGGCGAATTTCCGAAAATGGTTTATGCGTCAGGCGACATCGAGGAAAGCTTCTATGATACTGGAAGATGTTTTAACTATGCTGACATCTATCAAGTCCCAGTCATCCACATGATGGACAAGTTTCTGGCAAGCTCTGTAGTTACATGCAAGAGGTTTGATTCTGATAAAATAACAATTAACCGAGGAAAACTCTTGGATAAAATTGAGGGAGACTACAAGAGGTTTGCTTTTGTCCCAGATGGGATCTCTCCAAGGTCAAAACTTGGGCTTGAAAATGGCATATTTTGGAATACTGGCGACGAAAGTGATGAGTTTGGCCACATATCCGAAGATCCTGAAATTAGAATAAAGAAAATGGACAAGCGATACTCCAAACTGGACTACATGCTAAAAACAATGCCTCAAGAGGAGCAGGCAGTATCGTATGGAGTATCTGACTACTGTGTTGTGAGCTGGGGCTCCACAAAGGGCCCGATTCTTGATGCAATTGACATGCTAAAAAAAGAAAATATCAACATAGGATTCATCCAAATGAAACTACTTCATCCATTCCCAACTGACTATATCAAATCGTTACTGAAAAATGCCAAAACAATAATTGACATTGAGGCAAACCAGACAGGTCAGCTCGGACTGCTTTTAAAGCAAAACTTGGAACACAGTCCTGATTACTATATTCTAAAATACACTGGAAGGGCAATGACTTCAACAGAATTGTACGATTCACTAAAAAACATAATAGCAAACAAGGCCGAAAAAAGGCAGGTACTAACTCATGGCGCTTAAGATAGGTGACTACAAAACCGAGGTACACAACGACTGGTGTCCTGGATGCGTACTGCCTGACACTTTACTTCACTGCAATCCCTCGGTGAAACAAATACAACAAGTCAGCGTTGGAGAGCGAGTTCTTGGAAGAGATGGCCTTTACCATAGGGTGAGCGAAGTTATGGCACACATTCATAGGGGAAAAGTTTTCAAGATTATGACAAAATGTTTTGGAGCAACATATCTTACGGATGAACACCCTGTCCTAATAGTAAGACGTGAACATCAAAAACGACACAACAAAAAATTTGATGCCGTTTGGACAAGAGCAGACGAAATCAAAACAAAAGATTATCTTGTATATCCTGTTCAAAAAGAACAAATTGACAGAGAGTTTATTGATGTCGATTATCAATTAAAGAAAAAAGACACCGTAAGCAAAGATCTGCCAAACAAAATTCCGCTCAACGAGGATACTCTGAGACTAATGGGATACTATATTGCGGAAGGACATGTGCATGAACGAGAGATTTGTTTTACATTTAACTCAAAAGAAGTCGAATTCATAAATGATGTTGAAAATATCATGCTGCAAACGTTTGGTCTAACTGGAACGGAAACTACCAAAAGAAATGTAACGACCATTTCATTTTATTCGGCACCACTTGCAAGGATATTTTTAGATTGGTTTGGACACAAATCATACAACAAAAAAATACCGCATTTTGCAATGCTTCTTCCTGCCATGAAGCAAAAAGAACTGATCAAAGGATTGTGGCGCGGGGATGGCTGGTTAAGCACTGAACAAATACGTGGCAATTTCAAGACTGTTTCAAAGACCCTGTCTGAACAGCTAAAATCCTTGTTGCTAAGACAGGGAATTGTACCAATAATTTCTGTTGCCAATGCAAAAGGCATTCACAGAGAATCGTATTCGATTCAGATTGTAAACGATCGTGATTTTGCAATACTGTGTAAAATACTAGATGAGAAGATGGAACCAAAAAACCATGTTGGAAAACCCCCATCATCCGTACTCACACCTGACTATGTAATGATCCCAATCAAAAAAATTGAAAGTTTTGACTATGATGGCCCAGTATACAACCTAGAAGTTGACGATGTTAACTCTTACGTAAGCGAAAACGCAATCTTGCATAACTGTGGTGATTTTGGTATTGTCAATGCAATACAGATGGCGCTATCCGAAATGCAGATACCTCGACACCAAGCCGCAATATTTTCTGGAATAGGGTGCTCTGGCAAGACATCTCACTTCATCAACGTGTACGGTGTCCATACTCTGCATGGGCGAGTTCTGACATTTGCACAGGGCGCAAAGCTTGCAAATCCGGATATGAAAATCATTGCAGCGGGTGGTGACGGAGACGGGCTTGGAATAGGGGTGGGTCATTTTATCGCAGCCGGTAGGCGAAACTTGGATCTAACATACATCATATTTAACAACGGAGTTTACGGACTTACAAAGGGGCAGGCATCTCCAACACTGCGGCTGGGAGAAAAAACAAAATCACTGCCAACCCCAAACACAAACTACAACGTCAATCCAATCGGCCTTGCGATTACAAGCGGGTTTACCTTTGTCGCGCGTGGATATGCGTATGACGTGAGGCATCTAAAGGATCTCATTATAGCAGCGGTGAACCACAAAGGTCTTGCATTTCTTGACGTTTTACAGCCATGTCCTACATACAACGACATCAATACCCGTGACTGGTATTCTGGGATGGATAATCTGGACGAATCAAAAAAACAGCACTCACGAATCTACAAGCTTGAAGATACAGGATATGATCCAGTGGTTCATTATGACTCTGAAACGGAATTTAACGAAAAATTAACACAGGCACTAATCAAATCTCTAGAATGGGACACTAAAATCCCAACTGGCATATTTTATAAAAATGAAATAATCAGCCAATATGAAAAGAGAATCATGGATAAAATTCCAAACTATATGGAAAACCCGCCATCCTCGCAGGTCGTCTCATCAAATGGCAAGCCAACTACTGACATATCAAAAATTTTAGATTCCATGTCTGTTTGAAATGTTATGGGTTATAATATAATGAATATTAGCAAGTTACACGGAAGGTTGTACTATAATTGAATCTGACTGAAGCAAACAAGATATTTAGAAAATCCATAATTAAAGGATATTTTGAGCCAAGCTTGCTTAATCTTGACTTTAGCAAATCCAACATAAAGCACCCGATAATGCCTGAAGACGGACTCATGCAATCAAACCTGTTGCACATCTTTTTTGATGTTGAGACTGGCTCTGATTATCCTGATGGTGATGAATGGCTTATAGCAGAATTTCTATTCCCCTACAACATAAAAATTCCAGACAGCGTCAAGGGTCCTGACTATTTTACATCGCTTTCGTTAAGTGATGGCAAAAATTACTGGCATCATAGAGAACTAATCAGATTCAAGTACGGGAAATCAAAAAAACTTGCCGAATCATTAGAATTCTTGGATTCCAAGTACAAAGAACTTCATTCGATGCTAGAGCCGCTAGAAAAAGACATCAAATAGATATTTTCCAGACGTCGTTTTTTAGGATGAATTTTTTCTTGTTTGCAAACAGGGTGTTCAGCTTCCACTTTCTAGTCTCGACATCGAAGTTGTAAATCACATTTGATATTTCCTGGGGCATGTTGGAAGAGTCCAGGTGAAATGGCAACAATTCAATCACAAAATCCATCTTTTCTAGTGCGTTATCAAACCAACTGCGGTCCTCTACGTCCAATACAAATCCTATCTGTGGGCTGCCGGAAAAATTGATCTCGATTTTCAGCGCATTGCTTGATCCTCTGCGCCTTTTCATCTCCTTGAAAATCTGTTTGACCTTGTCCCATCTGCGATACTCAAACCATTTGAAAAATTCCTCATTGAATTCAAGCGGAATTGACAGTGTGACAAGACTCACAAAGTTTGGATCCATTTCCTGCGTTTCAAATTGCGTTACGCGAAATCTCTCGTTAAATATTCCATAAATTACCTCGATTTCCCACGGTGAGATTCCATAATATCTCAAATCTGCAGTGAGAAAGCCGTCAGACATGATTTTCTTTTCTAAAAAATTGTAATTAAAGTTTCGAGGAGCGGCTCCGGAAAACTAGTCTTACCATATGGTGTTTATGTATTTCCAGAGATAAAATATGCTAATCGTGCCGATGAAAAAGAGCATTGGCTTCCATGCAAAGACAGGAATGCTTGGAGTTGCTAATCTTATCTTGTAATTGTCAAATACTGTGTGGACATAGTTCTTTACTTTGTCATTCCATATTTTGTAGTCGATTTGGTGTTTTTTCAGCATACCTTCAATCTCATAAATCACAGGAGTTCTCTGGCAGAACAAGTGCTGCAAATAATCCCTTGAGACCTCGACTTCTGCATGTATTGCAACTAGTCCCTTTTTCATATCGACCAGTCTGACGTGCATCTCCCATGGCTTTTTCAGCTTTAGCGACAGGCCGTGGCCAATTTGGGACTCTTGTTTGTGTTCAAATTTTACGTGAGTAAAGCCCTCGTTTTTGAATAATTTTAGTAGATCCTCTACATTTTTTTTAACAATAACTGTAAGCTGTTCTACTCCCTTAGCATCAATGGATATGGTTCGCTTGATTCCGTCTTGGAGCGATATTGTCTTTGGGTATTTTGTGAGGTATTCTTGCGCCATTTCTCTATTCTGTCCTCAAAACCAGTTTTATTTAAAGGAATAAACCTGTCTTGACAATATGCTCTAATTTTTGCTCTGAAAGCCACGAACATACACGCACTGATCGTAGGATATTGCCATCTCATCTGTCCTGATTTTTCTGTCAGTTAGTTTTACTCCTGATTTTTTTATTACTGCAACCGGCGTTGACTCTGATCCCTCCCCCATCTTGTGATTTGCGATTGTGGCAAGATTGTCAGCAGTTGCCTTTAGGGTAACTTTGAGGGGATTGCCGTCAAGGTCTTTCTGTCCTCGCATGTCGTGCACCGGCTCTAATCCCGCACACGCGATTGCGACGCCAGTAGTCCCAATTCTTGCTGGCATCAACCTGCTGTCCACAATTATTACCCCTACGTGAATTCCAAGATTAAGGAAGATCTTTCTGCGCAGCTGCTCTGCCATCAAATACGGCAAGTCTGGATACAAAATTACGCTGCCCTTTCTCACATTTGATTTGTCTATTCCTGCGTTTGGAGCAAGAATGTTATCTGATGACGTGAGTACAAAGCCTGCAACTCCTCCGAAAATTTTATCCGACTCGCGCAAAACTATCTCAGCTGTCTTTGCGTCAAGCTGAAACCTTTCCGATATGGCTTGAGACTTTTCAGACGATTTGACTTTCTCGATATCTACTATGCGGTTCTGCGAGTTTGCCGTATACTTGCTTGATATTGCCAAAACGTCTCCGTCTTCTAATCTGACCGCGCCGTCTAGTGAATTCATTATGTCTTGGTACAGATCAAAACCGCCTTGTCGTTTTTCTATTCTGACTGGAATGACTTCTAGCGACACAACCTGTTATGCGAATTTCGTATCTTTTAGTCTTCTTCTACAAAGCTTTTAATCCAAAATACTGCGTATTTTTCATGTGAATATCACAGAAAAACTCCTAGCAAAGGCTGGCGGCAAGTCAAGCGTAGCGCCAGGCGACATTGTTTTTGCAAACGTGGACAAGGTGATGATTCACGATGTTTCAGGACCTGGCGTCATCAAGGTATTTGACAAGCTGAAAAAAGAGGGAACGATCAGCGTGGAAAAGCTTTGGGATCCGTCAAAGGTGTGGGTTGCAGAGGACCATTTTGTCCCGTCCGCTGAAAAA
The DNA here is from genome assembly GCF_000685395.1 of Candidatus Nitrosotenuis chungbukensis. GTDB lineage: Archaea > Thermoproteota > Nitrososphaeria > Nitrososphaerales > Nitrosopumilaceae > Nitrosotenuis > Nitrosotenuis chungbukensis. Next base: position 100,346 of record NZ_AVSQ01000013.1, read on the forward strand.
ATTTCCGCAGAAAACATCATGAAACTAACAAAGTTTACAAAGCAATATGGGATTGAAAAACACTTCAAGTACGGGATGGGCCAGTATGGAATATGCCATACCCTGTCACATGAAGAGGCCCTGGTCTTGCCTGGCGAGATATATGTTGGCGGCGACTCGCACACAAATACCACCGGGGCACTGGGCGCATTTGCCTGTGGCCTAGGGCATACTGATGTTGCATATGTCCTACTGAATGGAAAGATCTGGTTCAAGGTTCCAGAGACGTTATACTTTAAGCTAAATGGAAAACTACCAGAGAACGTAATGGCGAAAGACTTTATCTTAAAAATAATTGGCGATATTGGAAATGATGGCGCCGCATACGCTGCGATGCAATTTGGCGGAAGCGGAGTATCTGATATGTCAGTAGAATCTCGGCTTACACTGTGCAACATGACTACCGAAGCTGGCGCAAAAAACGGAATCGTAGAGCCAGACCAAAAGCTCTTTGATTATCTTGCCGCTCGCGGAGCTACCAATTATTCTCCGGTGTATGGTGATTCCGATGCGCAATATCAAAAGGTCTACGAATACGAGGCATCAGAACTGGAACCGTTAGTCGCAAAACCCTTCTCCCCAGAAAACATCGCAGTTGTAAGGGATGTTTCAGGAATTGAGCTTGACAAATCATACATTGGTTCCTGCACTGGTGCAAAATACGAGGACTTGGAAGCTGCAGCAAAAATTCTAAAGGGAAGAAAAGTCAAAATTAGAACCGAGATCTTACCTGCAGCAATATCCATTTACAAAAGGGCGATGGAAAACGGCCTGCTCAAAATATTTCTTGACGCCGGTGCGACTGTGGGGCCTCCGACATGCGGCGCATGCTGTGGAGCACACATGGGGGTCTTGGCTAAGGACGAAATCTGCATTAGCACTACTAACAGAAACTTTCCTGGACGAATGGGCCATGTGGAATCTCAGACGTATCTGTCATCTCCTCTTGTTGCTGCAGCGTCTGCAGTCACTGGTAAAATCACCGACCCGAGGGATCTGTAATGGGCAAGGTAATAAAATACGAGCGCGACAACATCGACACTGATGTAATTTTACCTGGTACTTATCTGAAACTACATGATTATGATGAAATAGCAAAGCACGCAATGGAGGGAATCGATCCTAATTTTCATGCAAGGGTGAAAAAAGGCGACTTTATTGTGGCAGGAAAAAACTTTGGTTGTGGCTCCTCGCGTGAACACGCCCCTATTGCATTGAGCCACTGTGGAATCAAAGCAGTTCTGGCACTGTCGTTTGCAAGGATTTTTTACAGAAACGCAGTCGATGGGGCGTTCTTACTTCCAATAGAAATCGACGAAGCTGCCTACAAGAAAATATCGGAAAACGATGAGCTGGAGATCAACACTGACAAAAACGAAATCAAAAATCTTACAAAAAATGAGACCTACCCGATGAAGCCCTTCTCAGACATCATATCGAAGATAATCGCGGCGGGCGGCCTCTTCAAATACAAACCAGACTGAGCGTTATCTGTTTTACAATTTTATATTGAATCTTACAACCATCTAGTGTAAAATGCCGCAAACGTTGTTTGAAAAAGTCTGGAACTCCCACAAGGTTACCGAAATTGACGGTAGGACCCTCATCTACATCGATAGACATTTGGTGCATGAGGTAACGTCGCCACAGGCCTTTGACGGATTACGGATAAACAAAAGAAGGGTTCGAAGACCTGACTTGACGTTTGCCACCATGGATCACAACGTCCCGACAAACAACCGCTCCCTTCCAATCATCGACCAAATTTCTGCAATCCAAATCAAAACGCTGGAGACAAACTGCAAAGAGTTTGGCATAGAGCTATTTGACTTGCACAGCCCGTATCAGGGAATAGTGCACGTGATAGGACCGGAGCTTGGGATAACGCTACCTGGAACTACGATTGTATGTGGAGACAGTCACACCTCAACGCATGGTGCCTTTGGTGCATTTGCCTTGGGCATTGGAACAAGCGATGTGGAACACGTCTTGGCAACACAATGTCTTGTGATGGACAAGCCAAAAACATTTGAAATTAGAGTGGACGGGAAAAGAAAGCACCGACACGCAATTACTGCAAAAGACATCATTCTTTCTATCATAAAAAAAATTGGGACGGCGGGCGGAACTGGTACTGTAATTGAGTATCGTGGGGAGGCAATCTCTGATCTCTCCATGGATGAAAGAATGACCGTGTGCAACATGTCAATTGAGGCAGGCGCAAGGGCAGGCTTGATTGCACCTGACAACAAGACATTTGATTATTTGAAAGGAAGAAAATACGCTCCTAAAAATTATGATGACCTAGTTAATTCTTGGAAGGCTGATTTGGTGACAGATAATGGGGCCAAGTTTGATAAGACATTTGCAATAAGTGCAAGCGACATCGTACCCCAAGTAAGCTGGGGAACAAATCCAGCAATGACTAGCGATGTTACAGATGCTGTGCCATACCCAGACGAATACGCAAAAGGAAACAAAAGCCAGGAAGACGCAGCAAAAAAAGCGCTAGAATACATGGATCTAAAACCTGGAACGCAGATCACCGACATCAAAATAGACCGAGTGTTCATAGGATCTTGCACAAACGCCAGGCTCCAAGACTTGGTAGAGGCAGCAGATGTCATTCATGGAAGAAAAGCATCGCCAAATGTTCGCGTGATGGTTGTCCCAGGATCCCAGCAGGTAAAAAAACAAGCAGAAGAAATGGGGCTAGATAAAATATTTCAGGACGCAAATTTTGAGTGGCGAGAATCCGGATGCAGCATGTGTCTTGGAATGAATCCTGATATTTTGTCAAGGGGTGAAAGATGTGCCAGTACGTCAAACCGAAATTTTGAAGGAAGGCAAGGGTCTGGCGGTAGAACCCATCTTGTAAGCCCTGTCATGGCTGCAGCTGCTGCAATTGCGGGGCATTTTGTTGACGTACGGGAGTGGTTTTAATTTGGAAAAATTCAGCAAAGTATCAAGCACTGCCATCCCACTAGATAGGGCAAATGTCGACACTGACCAAATCGTCCCAAAACAGTTTCTCAAGCTAGTCCAAAGGACCGGCTTTGGCAAATTCTTATTCTATGACTGGAGGTTTGACCAAGACGGAAAGCAAAAGCCAGACTTTGTGCTAAATGATCCGACGTATTCTGATTCGCACATACTCTTGGCCGGTGAGAACTTTGGGTCCGGCTCGTCGCGCGAACATGCTGCATGGGCACTAAAGGACTATGGACTAGACGTGATTATAGCACCTTCCTTTGCCGACATTTTCTACAATAACTGTTTTAAAAACGGCATTCTGCCAATTTCCCTTCCAGGAAATCTGGTGGATGATCTGATGCAGACAAAATCTGCAATCGAAGTTGATCTGGAATCTCAAACCATCCGGTATGATTCTAGGACAATCCCATTTGCGATAGACGAGGGCAGAAAAAAAACGCTGCTTGAAGGGCTAGATGACATTGCAGTTACACTGCAGTATGAAGACAGGATTACCTCATACGAAAAAAGTCACGCCTTGTGACCCATCTGCTTTAGTATTTTTTTAACTACTGTATCATTGCGTTCTAGTATTGCGGGGGATTCAACATCGAGCCACGGCGTATCTTTGATATCAAATGCGCTAACCAGTCCCTTTTTTGATAGCCCCTGCAAAATGTCAAATGACAAGTTAACGTTCTTTTTTGTCCTAAATTTGGCCTTTATCAAATCAATTATTTTTCCATGGATTACATAGATTCCGGTGCATTCGAAATTCGGCATTTTGACTAGGGGCTTTTCAATGAACTCTGTGACGACACCGTTGCTTACTTTTGCAAACCCCGTCTCCTCCTTTCTGTACTGCCTTGTTGCAACGCACGCCATGCTCTTTTTTTCAACAAAATGCTCGTACATTTTTTCCAAGTTGACTGCCCCCATGTTGTCTACAAACCACAAGAAAAACGGCTCCTTTCCAAGCGTTTTGCCTAGGTGTAACAAGTCTCCCGCAGTACCGCTTCCTGAATCTTGGACAAATTTTATTTTGGGATCGTTTTCGAAATAGTTCTTTATCTGGCCTCCGAGGCCCGCGATGTCTGCAACTATGATTATCTCTGAGACTAGCTTGAATGATGACAGGTATCGTACGACGTGGTCTATCAGGGGACTTCCTAAAACTGGGATCATCGCCTTTGGGAAATAATCCGTAAACGGCCTCGCACGAGTTCCTTTGCCGCCTGCTAAAATTACCGCTTTCAATTACCTGTATGATTTCTGCTTTCTTCTTCTAGCTCCAGGCCCACCAAATTTCTTTGGCTCTTTTTGTCTGGCGTCTCCGCTTAGAAGGTGTTTATCAAACTCGTTGATTTTCTTGCGCAACTCGCTTCTGACCGGCTTTGCAAAGGGGTGCTCTTTTGGATCCTTTTTCGATTTTGTCCAGCCTGTAAGCGCCCTTGAAATTGCAGTTGCTGCAGCATATGCTTGACCCATAAATCCGCCGCCCTTGACGCGAACTGAAATGTCTACTTTGTTTCTTAATTCGCCTGCAAGCTCAAGTGGACTCAGGATTACCTCTCTTGCAGTCTCTTGCTGAATCATTTCTGCAGGAGTGTTGTTTATTCTAACTCTGCCAGTGCCTTTTGTGATGTATACGTGTGCCCTTGACGTCTTTCTTGTTGCAAAGTAGATCTCTGTCTTTGGGATCATGCTGGTGTCCACCCTACTGTCTTTGACAAGTCATACATTGTGGTATAGTTGGCAGAAGGTCTTGTGATTTTTGCATTTTCCAAGACTATCTTTTTTGATGATTTCAACTGTTTTGGCACTCCCATGTATGTTCGAAGGCGTTTTAGTGCTGCATCCCCTGACGGCTTTTTCCTTGGAAGCATTCCACGCACCATTCTTGCAATTATTGTGTCTGGTCTTCTTGGGTGGTATGGGCCGTGTTCTGGATGCAATATGCTTGCAATCTCTAAAAAGTCCCTGTACTCGTTTATGATGTTGCTCCTGTTTCCGCTAAGCATTATTTTTTCACAATTTACAACTGTAACGCGGTTTCCCTGAAGTAGCATCTTTGCCACGTTTGAGCTCAGTCTGCCTGCAATCTGGTCAGTTCCGTCAATTACTATGTTTTGAGCCTGTTTATCCAATTATTCTCACTCCCTTCCCTGAAGGAAACTTGGATATCATTTCAGAATGACTGATAATTTTTCCGCCTGCCTCTAGAATCTTTTTTGCGGCTGAAGTGGAAATGGAAAACGAACAAACTGTTATTTTGTGAGAAATCTTTCCGGTTCCAAGCAGTTTGCCTGGCACCATGATGACGTCGCTGTCTTTGGTAACGTTGTCTATCTTAGTCAAGTTTACTATTCTTTTTGCAGAAGTCGGCTTTAGCGCCATCTCTGCAACCTTTGACCAAATGGGGGCCTCGTTCTTAATTGAAGCTTGTTTTAGCTCTTTTACCATCTTTACCATAACTTGATTGGTCATAGAATGGCCTTTTGTAGCCCAAATATAATATGTATGATCACGCTTTGAGTTCGGATATTGTCTGTTTGAACTCTTGGAGTCTGCTTTCAAGCTCATCGACTCCTGCCACGAGAATCTGTTCTGGACTTAGTGCGCCCGTGGTTTCCAGTGTAAGGACATACTCATCCGGCTTATCTGTGTGGGTTAGAACTGATACGTTTGCAGAATTCCATTTGGCGTGGTCTGATCCGCGCCCAAGTCTTGCATATGCCTCGACTTTGAGCTTTTGCCCTGGTGCTAATTGTACAATTGGGATCTTGTCTGATACTGCCTTTACTGTATCGTCTTCTGAGCTGAGTTCTGAAGAATAGATGGTTCTTGTTGTGTCTGTTTCGCCAGAGTCTATTACCAGCATTACGCGGCAGTTTGAGCAGCCTGACTTACTTTGGCATGAGCACTTGGATGGTTCTGCAAATCGCTTTAGGTCAGTTTTTAGTGGAATGAGGCCTAGTCTGTGGGCAACACCCTCATCTGACATTACAGAGGAATTGTCAATGACGTCTACGGTGTCTATTGCAAAAACAGGAACTCCGTTAAGACAAATTCGTCTTAGAGCATTTGCGTACTGTAGGGGCGCGCCCTTGATCTTAACTGACATACGTTGCTTATCTTGCGAAATAATCTCTAAAGAAGTCAAATCTTAAAAAAAAACTCGCTGGTCCACATAAAAATCTAGCGTGTTTTTGACAGAGATAAATACTGATATTTGGTTACTAAAGCATGACTGAGGTAACGGTAATTAGACATTCCGTAGCCGGGGAAAAATTCGAGATTTTAGTAAAGCCTGATCCTGCCCTTGATTACAAGTTGGGCAAAATAAAGGACGTCTCAGCAATTCTGGTATCTGACGAAGTATACACTGACTCTGGCAAGGGAACCAGGGCATCTACAGAAAAATTACTAAAGGCCTTTGGAACCGAGGACACAAATGCAGTAATAGAGCAAATCATCAAAAAAGGAGAACTTAATCTAACCACTGATCAGAGGCGAAAAATGATTGCCGAAAAAAGAAAACAAATCATCAACTTTATCGCAAAAACATACGTTGATCCAAGATCTCATCTGCCTCATCCTCCGATGAGAATAGAGCAGGCATTGGAACAAACGCGAGTCTCCATCGACCCGTTCAAAAACTCAGAGGAGCAGGCAAAGGAAGTGGTTGAAAAACTCCGTACTATAATTCCGCTAAAGTCCGAAAACATGCTGCTAGAAATCACGGTTCCAGCCCAATATGCGTCCCAATCTTATTCCGTACTAAAGTCAAATGGAACATTAAAAAAAGAAGAATGGCAAAATAATGGATCTCTTAAAGCAATACTAGAAATACCTGCGGGAGCAAGGGCAAACGTGATAGACAGGCTTGGCTCCATAACCAAGGGTTCGGCAACTGTGGAGATGGTAAAGTAATGGACGATATTAAAAGAAAATATGTAATTCCTGGCGATGTAATAACAACTGGTCCGTACAGGGCAGAAGAAAATGTTAATCTTGTAGGTGACAAAATCATTGCGACCACCGTCGGCATTTCTGAAATTTATGATAGTGGCGTTAGGGTCATTCCGTTGACTGGAATGTATGTTCCAAGAATCGATGATTTCATAATTGGTATAGTAAAGTCTCACACCTCGCTTTCGTGGGAGCTTGACATGCGTTCATGTTATCCGGGTATTCTGCCTGCCCAGGATGTTTTTGGAAGGGATTTTAACCCAAAAGTTGACGAGCTGACATCGCGTCTCAAGAAAGGAGACCTGGTTGCGGCAAGAATTGCAAACTTTGACAGATCACGCGACCCACTAATCACGATAGGCGATAGAGACCTTGGGAAAATCGAGGAAGGCGAGCTAGTCAAGATTTCGCCAAGCAAAGTTCCAAGACTTATTGGAAAACGCGGCTCTATGATTCAAACAATAGAAAACGCCACGAAGGCGCTGATTACAATTGGACAAAACGGCTACATCGTAGTTTCGTGCGAGGAGCCAGAGGGATTATTAAAGGCACTTGATGCCATAAGAATGATTGACGAACAGGCACATGTTCCAAATCTGACTGAAAAAATACAAGAAATGTTAGGATCAAATAGTGAATAATAATGGGTGTAAAAAAAACAGATATAGTATTACTAGATGACAAAGGGATTCGCTGCGACGGACGAAAAATCGACGAGCCTCGCAATATTATGATTAAAGCTGGCGTCCTCAAAAACGCAAACGGCTCTGCATATATCGAATTTGGAGAAAACAAAATACTCGCAGGCGTCTTTGGCCCGCGCGACGTCCATCCAAAGCACTTGGCAAACACGGACCGCGGAATCCTAAGATGCAGATATCACATGGAGCCATTTTCAGTAAGCGAGAGAAAAAACCCGGCACCATCAAGAAGGGAAATTGAGATTTCCAAAGTAATCAAAGAGGCACTGGAACCTGCAGTAATGCTTGAGAACTTTCCAAGAACCGTAGTGGACGTATACATCGAAGTTCTTCAGGCAGATGGCGGCTCAAGATGTGCAGCGCTTGACGCGGCAGCGGTTGCCCTAGCAGACGCCGGCATTCCGATGAGAGACATGGTTTCGGCATGTGCCGCAGGAAAAGTGGCGGATACTATTGTTTTGGATATTAACAACGAGGAAGACCAGGAAGGTCAGGCAGACATGCCGGTTGCATACATGCCAAACCTCGAAAAAGTCACCCTTCTCCAGCTAGATGGAGTCCTGACTCCAGCTGAATACAAAAAATGCATCGAGACTGCAATAAACGGATGCAAGATAGTGTATGAGATTCAAAAGAAGGCACTAAAAGACAAATTCTTTGGAGACATGTCACCATGAACGTTTCAATTATAGATGATCTAAGGAAGAAAAAAATTCTTGCTTTGCTAAAGGATGGTCAAAGAGTTGACGGAAGAGCGTTAGACGAACCAAGGCCATTAGTTATTGATACTGGAGTGATTCCAAAGGCAGAAGGCTCGGCGCGAGTGAGATTGGGAGACACCGAAGTCGTATGTGGAGTAAAGATCCAACCCGACAAACCGTTTCCAGATCTTGGCGATAGGGGAATTTTCATATGCACCGCAGAAGTCCTGCCGCTTGCAGATCCTAACGTAGAAACCGGTCCTCCAAATGAGGAAGTAATTGAACTTGCAAGAGTGGTGGACAGGGGAATAAGAGAAAGCCACATGATTGATCTCACTAAATTGGTTTTGACAAAGGACAAATCCGTAATCGGAATATTTGTTGACAATACTGTTACTGATTATGATGGAAATCTATTTGACGCATGCTCATATGCCTCGGTAGCAAGCATACTTTCATGTAAGGTGCCAAAATGGGAAATCAAAAATGATGCCCCGTCATTAGTACCAGATTCAGCATCTGCCCCGCCAATCACGACAATCCCAGTTTCAGTAACCATGGGAAGAATTGCCGATACCATAATCGTTGATCCAAATGCTGACGAGTGGAAATGCATGGATGCTAGAATGACTATAACGACAAACAGCGAGGGTAACATTTGCGCCGTACAAAAAGGCGGCGACGACGGTTTTACTTTTGAACAACTAGTAAAGTGCTCAGAACTCTCGATTGCAACCGGAGCAAAAATAAGGGAGATTCTCAAACAAGTACCAGGTGGAAATGCATGTTAAAACCCGGTGGATCACTAAAAGGCCTTGGACAAAAGTATGGTCTTAAGCACAGGAAAAAGTTCACACAAGTTCATAGCCTTCTCAAGGCAAAAAGAAAGTGCCCAGAATGCGGCTCTCTGAAATTCGGAAGAGAGGCAGTCGGAATATGGGCCTGCAAAAAGTGCGGATACAAAGTAGCTGGCACTGCTTACGATGTCGCACTTTAGTGCCGTCATACAAGTTTCTGCAAAGGACAAGACAAAAGCAATTTTTGACTCCATTAGTATAGACAACAAATTTTATCCTGAAAACCCCACAAAGACTACCGTCTCTCTGAAAAAAAATACCCTTCACATATCACTTCAAACTGACGAGTTGCCGCACCTGAGGGCAAATCTGAACTCAACGCTCAGACTAATACAGGCAAGCTACGATTCTGTCGAATCCATAGAGATATAAGAAATTCAAACAACAAATCATCATGTCTTCTGGCCAGCAAATGCCTCCTTGGTTGCAAGAGCAAATCATGAAACTACAACAAGCTCAGCAAAACCTGCAATCTATAATGGCACAAAAACAGCAGCTGGAAATGGAGCAAATAGAATCTGACAGGGCACTTGAGGAACTAAAGAAAGTTGCAGACTCTGATCCTGTGTACAAGCACGCAGGCTCGCTTTTGATAAAATCTACAAAGGCTGTACTAATTGCAGAGCTGGAAGAGAAAAAAGAACTTGCAAACACCCGAGTCACAGTTCTTGCAAAACAAGAGGCAAGAATCAAGGAAAGCATCAAAGAGCAGGAAATAAAAATTAACGAAATGATGCACAGCGGACAAAAGCCGCCATCCTAAGAAGATATTAACCATTTTACAACAACTGTCTTGATGAAGATTGAAAGTCTTCGAATTGTAGTTGACGAAAGGGAAAGAAAAAGTGGCATTCCTGATTTACTAAAGGCAATTGGAATCAACCTTGAGGTAAAGACGCTTCCAATAGGCGACTATATCGTGGCCCCTGAGACCGTGGTGGAGAGAAAAAGCGTCTCTGATTTGATATCGTCTATCTTTGATGGCCGCCTGTTTGACCAGTGTGACAGGCTAAAAGAAAACTTTGCGCATCCAATAATCCTAATGGAGGGAAACGTCGACGAAATCGACAGTTTGGTTGAGAACCCGTTTGTGTTTTATGGGGCGCTTTCCACAATAGCGATCGACTTTAAGATACCAATAGTTCCGACTGCAAGTGCATCACACACCGCAAAACTCCTAGTATCCATGTGCTCCCGGAAGGACGTGACAAAGGGGCCGTTCCTAAAGAAGATAAGAAAATCAGACGACGTGCAAAAACAGCAGCTATCCGTCCTTTGCAGCCTTCCTGGGATTGGAGAAAAACTGGCAGTAAGGATGCTACAAAAGTTTGGCTCGCCTACACGCACGCTAAATGCGTCCCTTTCTGAGCTATCCAAAATAGATGGGCTTGGGGAGGCGCGAGCTAAAAAAATAAAACAAATGCTGGAAAAGGAAAGCAAATTCAGAAAGGAAGAAAACCAGAAAACGCTTGACTAGACATAGAATAAAATGTCTTTTTACAATAAAAAAATCGTGCTAGCTTCTCATCTGTGGCTCAAAGAACATCTTGATGATCCTAATTTAGTAATTTTAGACACTAGGCCAAAAGTTGCATACATGTATGGCCACATACAAAATTCCATCTCGCTTACCGTTGAACAGGTAATAAAAATAAACCAGCATGGAGCACACCTGGTGCCAGATCCGGAGTTTTGCGCAGAACTGTTTGGCTCAATTGGAATAGACGAAACAAAGACCGTAGTGGTTGCAGGCGAGTCGATGGATCCGTCCGTTGCAAGAATCGCATGGACGCTTGATTACTTGGGGCATCCCGACATCAAAATACTTGATATTGGAATCGCTACCTGGCAAAACCTCGGGTTCCAAATGGCACGGGCACAAAAAAAACTACCTGCAACAGAGTTTGTGCCAAAGCCAAGGCCGGAAATAAGAATAGAATCCGATGATCTGAAAGACAGCCTTGGCAAAATCACCATACTTGATGCGCGCTCACCGCAGGAATTTTTTGGAGGGCACATACCGGGTGCGATTCTTTCCCCGTTCACAGACGGCCTTGGGCAGAATGGCTTTGTTTTTGATACCAAGGAATCCCTAGAAAGCCTGTATGCTGAAAAAATTCCAAAAGACAAAGAAATCGTATGCTACTGCATGCACGGTCATAGGGCATCAAGTCTCTTTTACCAGCTGAAAATATCTGGCTATGAGAATGTCCGACTCTATGACGGCTCGTTCATTGACTGGTACTCAAAAAGACTTCCCCTTGAGTAACTTTCTATTTAGCCTGCTTCCGCAAATGGGGCATTCTGTAATCTTTGAGAACTCTTTTGCACATGCAGGACAGTAATAGATCCAGCTTCCAACATCCCTTATGCCCTTTGTCATTATGGGCTGAACATGGAGATTCAAGTTTTTTGCGACATTTGAGACTGAAAAATCATCCGTAACTAGATTGCCTCCAAGCTGGTAGCACAAGGCAACTGCAGAAATGTCCGGCGCAGATAGTTTCTGAAAGTCACCTGTCTTTTTTGAAGCCTCTGTCACGATGTTGATATTTTGCTGTTCTGGATCCAAAATTCTGATCCGATTTGTCTCAATCAGCGTATCTAGTGCGCCGTGGTTTTTTTTGATGTGTTTTATTTCATCAAAGACTAGTGACGTGGTGTATCCTTCATCGGGCACCGCAAAGGGAACCCCTGCATAAAATGCACTTGCATCATAAACGCTAAAAGCCAAGCTTGCTCATCTGTCTGAGACCCTGCCTTTTGAGTCTAACAAAGACTGCCTGGATTTTGTGTTTTTTGATAACTATCGGCTCCTCAAAATCGCAGGCCTTGATCACCTGTGCATCCATTACAATATTGCAGTCATGGGAGCAGATCACCTGTATTTTCTCATCCGGTACGACAATTGATGGCAGTCTTCGCACCGGCGCAACAGGCGTTATTATCAATACATCTAGGCTTTCGTGCAAAATTGGGCCGCCAAGAGAAAAAGAATGCCCAGTCGAACCGCTCGGAGTTGATATCATCACTCCATCCATTTTTTGTTTTACTACGTCGTTTTGAAATTTGATCTCAAATTCTGCGGTCTTGGTCAGGTTTTGCCTATTGATGTATATCTCATTTAACGCGGGGGGAAATTCTTGGCCTCCGACTGATGCCACGACCCGAGTCCTCTTGTCCAGCCAGACCTTGTTTGAGCGGATGTCGTTTATGGCAGCATCAATTTTATCCAGCGTTATTTCTGAAAGTATGCCCCTGTTGCCGCCGACATTGATTGTCAAAAGCGGAACTTCGCTAGTCAAACTTCTAAACGTGCGCAGAGTCGTCCCGTCACCACCAAGCGTCACAACCAAGTCCAGTTTTTTATCGCTGATTTCATCAACGGTGTCTATCTTCTTTGCGCCCTCGACAAAAACTGGCGCAATTGTAAATACCTCTGCCTTGTTTGCAAGAAACTTTTTCGCTACTTTTTTTGCGACGTTTTCTGACTCTTCAGAACCAAACTTGCTTACTATTGCAACGCGATTTAACTTCAAGCAATTATCAATATGGCAATTTATTTAAAAATCATGGTTTTTCGGTTTATGCAGAAAACAATTAAGTATAGAGGGAACATTGCAAATTGCAATGAATTACGCTTATCCTGAAGTGTTAGTAGACACAGAATTTGTAGCAAAGCATCCGCCAAATGACAGTTTGAAGCTAGTTGAGGTCGATTATGATCCTGAGAATGGATACAGAAAAGGTCACGTAAGCGGAGCTACTCTGATTTGGTGGAAGCGCGACATTAATGATCCTGTAACTCGAGACATCATAGACAAAAAACAATTTGAGGCACTGATGTCAAGAAACGGAATCAAGTCTGACACCGAGGTGATTCTTTATGGTGACTTTAACAATTGGTTTGCAGCGTTTGTGTTTTGGGTCTTCAAGTATTACGGCCACAAAAATGTCAAAATAATGAATGGTGGAAGAAAAAAATGGGAGATAGAAAAAAAACCATACACTACTGACGAGCCACAAGTATCTTCAACCACATATGTCGCACAGCCTCCAGATGAGGGACTGAGGGCGTATCTGTTTGATGTCAGACGCGCACTGGACAAAAATGACACCGTGCTGGTAGATGTGAGATCGCCAAAAGAATTCACTGGTGAAATAACTGCACCACCGGAATATCCTATGGAGCATGCACAGCGGGGCGGACACATACCTGGCGCAAATAACATTCCTTGGGCTACTGCAGTAAACGATGCAGATGGCACATTCAAGACAGTTGACGAACTAAAGCAAAACTATGTTCCAAAGGGCGTCACGCCAGACAAGGACGTAATCTGTTATTGCAGAATTGGCGAGAGATCGTCTCATTCCTGGTTTGTACTCAAGTACCTGCTTGGATATCCGCAGGTTAGAAACTATGACGGCTCTTGGACAGAATGGGGCAACATGATTGGAAACCCAGTAGAAAAATAAGTTGAGTCAAGATCCTCCAATTCTAAAAAAAGGCACATTTTATATCATCAAGGAAACACCTGACGCATTCATCATGGAAGACAGAACAAAAAGGGGCCTTACCGTGAGGGAGCAGTCGCTAGATGAGGCCCTCCAAGTTTCTGCCGATAAGGGGATGATCCATGACATGGACGGAATTGGTCACTGGGTCCCAATACGGTGGTATTTCCCAAAAAAGGAATACGATCTGCAAAAAGTGCTCGTGCCTGCAGAAAAAATGGAAAAGAAATACACCGAAATGCGCGAACTGACATGTCCTGACGACTCGGAATAGATAAGATTTTTAAACGAATTTGAATCAGTAGTATCGATGTCGCTTTTACTAAAAGATCGAATTTACACAATGGAGTCACCGACCGCAAAGAGGGGCGTATATCCGTTACACGGTTACAAGCTTGGACTGTATCGTTTACCGATCAAACTAGAAGATCCTGCCGAAATGAAATCGATCATGGATGGTCTCAAAAAGACATTTGCCATGGATACATTTGCAGACAGAGTATTTGTCACATACAACTGGACTGAAGAAAACATGCCAGATCCGGATGCAAAGGGATACCAAAAAGTCAACCTCAACGTTACGGTGGAAATCGTTACTGGCGAAGTAGTTGACATGATATACCAAATATTTCCAATTGAAAAATTCGGCGACCCGCAATGGGTAAAAGATTATCGCAAAAAGGCAGACTATTATGCAAAGATGATAATTGATACTATTCTAAGAAATACTATCCTTGCAGACAAGATGGTGGAATATTTTGTCAAATCTGACAAACTAGACCCAGATGCAGCACTGCAAAGACTAGAAGAGATCACACCACTTGCAAAGATTGTACCTGATGCAAAACCAAAGCCAAAGGCGGAGGAGCCACAAGAAGCAGTAGTGGGCCAAGTGTCTGTGGGCGAGGCATTTGATGGCGCAAAACCTGGGCCAATCGACGTGGAATACAAATCCCACATGCCGCCAACCATTCCATATACGGTTCCGTCAAACAAGAACGTGATCAAGACGTGGGGAAGAAAAGGTACGGAAACTAGCAGAATGGGGGTGTGGGGAGAATTTGTGGCAGTTGATTTTGATATTTGCGTTGCCGACGGTGCATGCATCGATGCATGCCCTGTCCAAGTATACGAGTGGTTTGACACTCCTGGCCATCCGGCATCTGAAAAGAAGCCACTCATGGCACGGGAGCCTGACTGTATCTTTTGTTTGGCGTGTGAAGGTGTATGTCCTCCTCAAGCGATCAAAATCTTCCAAAGAAAATCCTAATAACACAATACAGAAATTCCCCATCGTTCAATCCTGAATAATGGCAGTCAATTCGTTTACTGTATTTGTTTTTGACATTTTCATATTTTCGGCCATTCTGCTTACCGCATATTCAATCAATTTCTATTATCTGGCGTTCTTGTCATCTAGGCGCAAAGACAAAAACCCCGTGGTGCAAGTTGGGACGCCGTCCATTACAATCCAACTTCCAATATACAACGAAAAGTACGTGGCGGCAAGACTTGTGGACGCTGTCTGTGCGTTGGACTATCCAAAAGACAAAATGAAGATAATGGTGCTTGATGACTCTGACGACGACACGACAGATCTCTTGGGCGATTTGGTTGCCAAGTATGAGAAAAAAGGATACGACATCTTGCATGTTCGGCGAGGAACGCGAAAGGGGTACAAGGCTGGCGCCCTCAAATATGCAATGAAAATGACTGACACGGAATACGTTGCAATATTTGACGCGGACTTTATTCCGCCTGTCTGGTTTTTGCAGCGAGCCATACCATACTTTGCAAAACACAACATCGGCCTTGTCCAGTGCAGATGGGGACACGTAAACGAAAACTATTCTGCAATGACGCAAGCTCAGGCACTAAGCCTCGACTTTCATTTTTTGATAGAACAAAAGGCAAAGAGCAACTCGCACCTCTTCATGAACTTTAACGGAACTGCCGGAATCTGGAGGCGCGAATGCATCGAGGATGCGGGGGGATGGCACACCTCCACACTGGTAGAGGATCTTGACTTGAGCTATAGGGCCCAGATGAAAGGATGGAAATGTGTTTTCATTTCTGACATAGTAGTTGACGCAGAACTCCCAGTCCAGATGAATGCTGCAAAAAGGCAGCAGTTTAGGTGGGCAAAAGGCGCAATCCAATGCGCAATCAAACTGCTTGGTGACATTTTGATAAAAAGAAAGATACCAATTGAAACAAAGCTTCAGGCGTTTGTGCAG
The DNA here is from genome assembly GCF_000685395.1 of Candidatus Nitrosotenuis chungbukensis. Lineage (GTDB taxonomy): Archaea > Thermoproteota > Nitrososphaeria > Nitrososphaerales > Nitrosopumilaceae > Nitrosotenuis > Nitrosotenuis chungbukensis. The sequence continues at coordinate 116,341 of NZ_AVSQ01000013.1, forward strand.
CTGACTAGACACATCGCGTACCCGCTTCTACTAATACAGTTTCTTGCCTTACCAGTTCTTTTGGCATCTGAAATGAATCTTCACATAGTTCGACTTGTTCCTGGAATCACGCTTGCAACATATCTTGCAATGGGGCCTGGGGCGTATCTTTTTGTAATATACAACGTCTGGGGGAAAAATTGGAAACACAAGGCAAAGATTCTCCCGTTTTTACTGATTTATTCTTCTGGAATGGCAGTAAACAACACCGTTGCAGTGTTTGACGGGATATTTGGAAAAAAGAACGAATTTCTCAGAACTCCAAAATATGGAATCGTAAACAACACTGACGACTGGCGTGGCAAGGCGTACAATCTTCCATTTACAAAGACTACGCTTCTTGAGTTGTTCTTTGGAGTTTACGGTCTCATGGGGATGCTTATTGCGATTTTTTCAAAAAATCCGATTTTTGCACCAATGATAGCGATTCCAACCATTGGATTCTTCTATATTGCATACGTGAGCCTGTCCCACTCGAAATTTCAAAGAAATAAATCCAGTGTGCAAAAATCAAAGACGGAGAAGATGGCAGACAGATATTATCAGGCAGCAATCATTGGAATGTTTGCAATTATTGCGTTTGGAGGATATATGGCCTACTCTGGATATCAAAATGATGTGTATCCACTTGATCAGTCACGTGGACTACTCGACAGAATCGCGGCAAGCAAAGACCCACAATCAATACTTGCGGATCTTCGCGAAATAAAGCAGCACCTGCCAGTCAAAGGAAACCCAGTTTGGATATTCCCAACTGATACTACTGATTTTGGCAGAATACAAGAAGATATTGACTCCATGATTGCAAACGTTGAAGATCTTACCGGTGAGCCAAGCAACAAGGCTGATTTTAACACTGCCATGCTGCACCTTCAGGTAGGCGCAATTCAAATTCGACAGAACTTGATGGATGCAACGCCGTACATGTACGCGAGCTTTTCAAATATTGTATTTAGCTCAATTTGGATCGCGGCAATATTGGGAATCTTTGCAATGATGAAACGAAAGAAGGAACAACTAAAGGCATACGACAAGTCTGACGACGTCTAGTCAGTTAGCTACTTTAACCAAGTTTTCAGGTGCTTTATCCGAGTCTACGCCTGATCCTATCTTGAATCTGGAGATGATCTGTTGAAGCTGCGTTGCAAGCTCCGACATCTGATTTGCAGAAGTTGCAATCTCTTGTGTCTGCGCTGTTTGTTGTTCCACTGCGGCTGATGCCTCTTCTGTGGCAGACGCGTTCTGCTCTGCCACTGCAGAAATTTCTGATGCGCTTTCTGATACCAGTTTTACTTTGGACATTTCTGCCTGAGCAGAGTCTGATAGCTTACTTACATTTTTAGATACATTTCTGATGCGAGATGCGATTTCGTCAAGCACCTTTAATGAAGAATCAATTACCATTTTTCCCTGGCTTACCTCGTTTGAACTAGTTTCGATGTCCTCGACTACTATCTGTGCGTTTTCCTGAATTTGTTTTAGTTTGGTATCAATATCCTCTGATGACTTTGCAGAACTTTCTGCAAGGCGCCTGACTTCGTCTGCAACCACTGCAAATCCTCGGCCAGCCTCTCCTGCACGCGCTGCCTCTATTGCGGCATTTAGCGCCAAGAGATTTGTCTGGTCTGCAATCTGTCTAATTACATCCAAAACCGCGGTAATCTCATTTGTCTTGTCTGCCAACTCTCTGACTTTCTGCGCCGAATTATTTGTGACCCTGATTATGTTGTTCATTCTTTCTCCTGCCTCTTTAGCTGATTCTGAACCGCTCTCTGATAACTTGCCTACCTCGTTAGTTACCTCGACAGATTCTATCGCGTTTGTCGCAAGTTGGCTAATCTCGTCTGTAAGCTGGTCTACAATTTGTTTTGATTTATTGAGATCTTGTGCCTGTGTCTGGGAACCTCTTGAAATTTGATCAACCGTTGTCGCAATTTGCTGCACTGATGAATTTAGTTCGTTGCCCGATGCGGCAATGTGTTGGGCGCTAGATGACACCGACTCTGCTGCCATCTGTACCTCTGACACTGTATCTTTCAAATTGAAAAGCATCTGCTTTTCCGCCTTTAGCAGTTTACCGATTTCATCTTTTGATTTTGTTTCCTCTACCTTGATGGAAAGGTCTCCCTCACTAATCTTGATTGCGATTTCAGTTGCTCTTGCGATTGGTTTTGATATGGAGCGTGAAATAAAGAAAGCAAATACCCCAACTGCCGCATTTACAATTACACCTAAGATAATGGCCTGAGTTCCTATTTCTGCAAGATGTTCCCTTGCCTGCACACTGTCGAGTTTTTCAACCAGCTCGTTTGTCGCAATATAATTGCCAACTGAGATGACTAGTACTGAAATTATGGCAATTGCGTTAAACAATATCTGCAACTTCCAGTTCAGGGAGTGGCTGAGGGGATTTATCATAACTGTGATTCGTTATTACTGTATGATTATAGGAATGCGTGTGTTTGTGTTAAACAGAATATTTTTTGCATTTTGTTCGTGACCCTTGGTGATTGTATCATTACCTTGGTATTAATAGTACGGTACCATACCGTACTTTATGATAACATGCGAATATTGCACAAAACAGTTCGTTGAATCCCTCACCGGACTGACCGAAAAGACCTTCCACGAGATACTCCACGACCCAAAAATGGTCAACGAGTAGCTACATTATTTTTTATCTTGTTTTAGCCGAACCTTTTATTATTTAACAGTCTGTCACTACTTTGATGTCAAAGGCACCAAAGAAGGCAGTAAAGCCTGCTGAAAAGGAAAGACCCAATGCCTCTCTGACAAAAAAGGACTCTAGCACACTAGTTAAGAAAATCGCAGCAGTGTCTGATTCCACAAACACATTATCCAAAGAAATCAAGGGCATGGCAAAGATATTTTCTGAAAACCAAAAGGTGCTCATATCGATGAGGGACATGATTGACACACTTGCATCTGCAATTGAGCAAATCCAAAAACAATCCAAGCAGATCAACATCATGGAAGAAGACAGCCAAAGGCTCTTTGCAGGGCTAAATCAGGTGCGCTCGCAAGCATCGCTTGTCACAAAGCTGCACGACCAAACAAGCAGGCTCCAGGATCAGGTAAGCAAGATAAGTCAGGCCCAAAAGGAATCTCCTAGCTCAGAGAGCATAATGAAATCCGTGTCTGACAACATGGCGTCCACTCAAAACAACACACACATGATAATAAAAATCGCTCAAAGAATAGACAGCATAAAGGAAAATCTTGATGACATCTCGTCAAAGACGGAAAAAATTTCATCGGTTGGCACTGAAATTGAGGATCTCAAAAGAAAAATCCAGTCCGTCTATGACAAGTCAGAAAAAACCAATCTTGAATCTGAAATACTGTCGCTAAAGCAAAATCTCAATGATATCGCAGAAAAAACGGAATCTGCATCGGGAATCATGGCAGAACTTGAATCAATCAAGGGCCAAATTATGCAGGTGTCTGACAAGGCTGCACAAATGGACTCGTTTGGGGACAAAATGCAAGGCCTCCAGCAAGAATTGCTTTCAAACATGGCAAGAACTGAGACCATAAAACACCTCTCAGGTGAAGTTCAAAAAATAGAATCCGAAATTAACTCTCTGGTAAAAAGGGCCGACGCTACCGCGTTTGTCGGAGAGGGATTAAAGTCAGTACAGGAAGACCTGGCTGGATTCAAAGACGCGGTGTTTAACAAAACAAACACAATAGACCAAAAAGTATCTGCGATATCTGAATTATTCAAAAGATCTGACGCGTCTGCATCAGAATTCCACAAAAAAGCTGATCAGCTGTTCCAAAACATGCAGGAAATAAGAACCGTAACAAACAAGTCGTCATCAAACGTATCAAGGGAAGTAATCGGACTGCTGAAGCTGTCCGAGTTTCAGTCTAACTTGAGAATTCTCTCAGAGTCCAAGTACGGTGAGCTAAAAGACATCGAAAGAATGGCAGAGCAAACTGCGTCCATAGTTAACCTGTTTGATAGGATCTCAATTGAGTCTGACGAAAAGCTCTCACTCCCGCAAGAGGTGAGACAGTGGGCGCTATCCAAGATGCTAGATTCTGCAGACAAGTGGGAAATAAGATTCACTGACCTGTTTGCCGTACTGATAGACAAGCTTGGAAAAGAACTGGTCAAAGAAAACATCCGAATCCAGCAAGTGCGGGACATCTTTGGGATACGGGGCGTTGACGAAATAAGAAAAGAACTTGATTTGGTATAGTCTTGGAATTATGCTAAAACGCAGTCAGATACCCCAGGTCTAATTCTTCACCATGTCCGATGACCTAATCATCACTCTGCACATCGGCTTGTGTGGCATTCCTAATAATTCTGACTCTGCAAAACCTATGGCTGGTTGACTTGGCACAGCAGTTTGGTCTGATGGGCAAGAATTTTTCACCAAATTGTAATACAACGCGACCTTGCCCATTAAAAAAAAATTTAGGGATTTTATGGCATGAATTCCCAGATTCTTGACAAAGTAGTAGAATCAGGAGTCTGCGGAATAAAAAAGGCCGAATTAAAGAAGATCTTTGGCAACGAATGCGAACCATCGCTTGCGGAGCTAACAAACGATGAAAAAGTCATAATCGACAACAAGGGCATAGCGCACTATGTCTGGACCAAGGAGAATTACCTTTCCCATATATCACAAAATGATCCTAAATTCAAAATACTATCAAATCTAGTCAAAAATCTGGAAAATTCTGTAAACCAGATGCGAAGCCAAACTCTGCCTAACGCAAATTCCGATTCGTCATTTCAGGCTCTCTTTGACGACTCTATTTCAAAACTGTCGTCTTCGATTGGATGGGTCCAGATTTCAATCATACGGGAACAGGTCTGCGAATCACTTGGAATATCGCAGGAGAAATTTTACGCCCTGGCATCATCGCTAATTGAATCAAATCAGGCAAAATATGAGATCTCAACTGGAGGCCAAGAGGGTATCACCGTGCGGGGCATGTTGCACGGATACGTAAGAAAGCTATGACCTACCCATACGGGCTAAAGACAAACCCGTATCCAAGCAGTCCTACCCCTACTGAACAAGATGCAAAAATTCTTGGGGGGACAAGGCACATTGAGGCAAAAGAAACCATAACTGAATGCATATCTGATCTTTACAAAAAAATCACGAGGAAAAATTCCACTGACAATGATTTCCGAGTAATAACTCTAGTCCAGGACGTGGGATCTGGCAAGACTCATCTTGCACTGCACGTAAAAACCCTAAAGACAAGACAGGACATCGTAACAACGTATGTTGATCTATCTACAATATCTCCAAAGACAAACGAAAGCATCTACAACGCACTGATCCACGGATTTAGCAAGGAATTGTTCTCTGATCTAAAACAAAAATTCCTAATGCAAATGTGCGACAAGGCACAAAGAGGAGATCCTTTGGCCAAAAGAGCCCTAGGGTACGGGATCATTGACAAGCTAAAGGGAGTCACACTAAAGCAAAAAACTGAGGACATCATATATGACAAGCAGCTTGCACCAAAGGAATCCCTTGAAAGATATCTTGGCGCAAACTATGACTCGCACGAAGCAGTGCTGGTCAAAAACATAATTTTCAACTCGTTTGACAAAATATCAAATCTTGACGATTTGCTTGGAAGAATAACGGCAGTATCCAAATTTTCCCACAATTTGCTTGGCAAGGTGATCCTCTTTGAGCTTGACGAGGTCGACTCCCAGGAAGGAACGATGGAATTCATCAAGTCTCTGATAAATGCACACATTCCTGCATCTGTACTCTTGCTGATTACAACCCCGTCTGCATATCTTGACATACAGAAGGCAAACGCATCCGTATTTGACCGACTCGAGAAGGCAAACTACAAAATCGATCTCGCCGGGGCAAACTCTGTTGATGAGCTAATTGAAATTGCAATCGAGTACATAAAAGACGCAGACAAGACGGAAAAGTTCAACAAAAAAGAACAACAGGACCTTGCCGCAAAAATACGCGTCCTGTGTGACGAGTTCCCAGAATTTAGAAACGTCCGCTCCATAATCAACATACTAAACCACGCAGTAGAGGTAGCGCACTCACTATCTGCTCCGGAAATCACAGAAAATGTCATAGATGAGACTGTCAAGCATACTTATCCTGGACTGAAGATCCGGGGAAGCATAATGGAAGTGCCCATATCAGAGTTTATCAAAATTAAGAGGAGTTCGGGCGCAACCGAGCATCAGATAAAGCAGGCGCTATCAAACCTGGTGAACTATGCCCATGAAATTGGAAACATTTCAAAGGCAAGCAAGGCAAACCCTTCATTTGACGTTGTGTTCAGCGATCCCTTTGGCACAAAAATAGGAATCACGGTGGTGATGGATGATAATCACGCAAAGAACTTTGAGACAATATCAAACGTGCTCAAATCGTCTGCGTTTGTCGACAAGCTTGTGATTCTGACAAACACAAGCGTACCCCAGTCAAACCAGGCAACAATCGTGACAATGGACAAGTCAAAACTCGTTGATTTGCTGTACTTTAGCAGCAAATACACTGAGCGCAAGCTCGATGAGCCAGAAACTGAAAAAGTCAAGATGCTTGCAAAGACAATCTGCGTAATCTAGCAGACCCAAAATAATTTTAATGAACAATTCTGTGAGTTACTAGTGCAAAATTATCTTTTACAAATTCTCGACAGCTCTGGCCCGGTTAACAGCCTAATTGACAAGATCACTCCTGAAATCCCACACTCTTCGTTTATCACGGACTTGGCAATAATCATGATTTTAGCGTCAATAGTCACACTTGCGTTTTTCAAGATGAAGCAGCCGCTAATAATCGGGTACCTGTTTGCAGGAATGCTGCTTGGGCCTCTGTCCCCGCTTTGGGCCTCTCTCATACCTGAAGGAAGCGAGTTCATGGGCCTTGAAAAATCAGGCATACTTTCTGATGTTTCGGTGCTCAACATCTTTGCAGAGCTTGGTGTAATCCTGCTTTTGTTTGTGATTGGAATCGAGTTCCCATATTCAAAGATAAAATCAATTGGTAAGGTAGCAATAGGTGCAGGAACAATAGGGTTGTTCTTGACACTCGGCGTCGTGTTTTATGTCTCAAGTCTATTTGGCCTTGGATTTATGGACTCGCTGTTCTTGGGCGCGGCACTATCAATCAGCAGTACTGCGATTATAGTAAAAATTCTAGAAGACACTGGGAAAATAAAAAAGGAATCATCAATTCTTGTCTTGGGTATGCTGATTGTGGAAGACATTATTGCAGTAATACTGATTGCAACTTTGGAGTCAGTTACGTTTGCGGGAAGCATTTCCTACACCAGTATAGTGACAATTGTTATTGTCGCAGCAGGCCTAATTGGCGGAACGTTGACCGTTGGCACAAAAATAATTCCGAAATTAATTGACAAGGTTGCTGCAACGGAGCACAAAGAAATCCTACTGCTGTCAGTACTTGGACTGTGTTTTGGATATGCGCTGTTTGCAAACGTTGTAGGTCTGTCTGTTGCGATTGGCGCATTCTTAGCTGGGGTACTGGTAGCTGAATCAAAATCGGCAGAGGTCTCAAAAATACTGTCTAGCCCAATCAAGGACATGTTTGTTGCAATATTTTTTGTCTCAGTTGGCGCCCTGATGAACGTTGCAGAGCTTGGAAACTATATTGTTCTGGCAATCGGGCTTATCGTAGTATCCGTACTGGTAAAGTTTGGCAGCGTGCTGTTTGGCACTTGGCTGTTTAGACAAGAAAGGACAAAATCGCTACGCTCTGCATTCGCTTTGGCAGGCCCAAGGGGGGAGTTCTCAATAGTAATAGTGAAGACAGGCGTGGATATTGGGGCAGTTAGCAGCTTTGTATTTCCGCTGATTGGCATAATATCCATAATCAGCGCGTTTATTTCACCGCTTTTGGTTAGGGCAAGTGATAGGGTTATCCCGAAATTGGAGGATTAGAAATGTCAGACGATGAAATGAAAAAATTAATGGACAGGGTGCACATGGGTATTACATCATTTAATTACAGTGGGACTCAGGTGCCATGTGTCATTCTTGCTGAAAAAAGATTCGACGAAATAATGGCAAAAGTCGCAGGAAAGCCAGTGTCTGTCGATACAAATCTCAACATACAGCAGGATGGCCTTGGGCACGTCTTTGTTGAAGTCGTCCTGACCTTTTCGCAGGGTGACATTGAGGAAAAACTGCTCTTATACGCCAACGAATCGCTTGCTTTTTTTGAATCATTGGAAAACACCGCAATGCTTGCACTGTCGTCTCCGCGTTCCCAGGTTGGAAAAGAAAACGTCTTCATGATTCAGCTCCCAAGGCCGGAAAAAATTACAAACGCCTTGGAGATAATAAAAAAGGGATTTGAGCCGCAAAAATAAACTGCTAGCCATAAAAACGGGCAAATTGTTCTAAATCGCACATGTCCTGATCAGCTTGTTCTGCCAATACGCACAGCTGCTCTTTATTTGACTGTTGAAAATTTCGTTGATGATCTGGGAGATGCTGCTCTAATGACTGATTTTGCAAAATTTGCATTACATTGTGCGTCTGCATCTGGACCTGAGTGGCAAATAATCAAAAAGGGATTTGGACATACATAGGCAGCAAACAATGAAACTTGGATTATATCACATTCAGCTGATGCGGTACTATGAAGAAGTACTGGCACAGGCTGTGAGAAACTATGCCTTTACTGGCGATAAAAAATGGGAAATGCGGTACAGGGCAGTAGAACCAATGTCTGATGGTTTGCTCAAAGATGCAATTGCCAACACGGACGAGAAAATTAAGCCGTTCTTCATTGTGATGGATAAGGCAAACATGCGACTTGTCAAAATGGAGTACGGATCAATTGATCTTGTAAACGAAGGAAAAAAAGAGCAAGCAATCGATCTCCTGGAAAGCAAAGAGTATGCAGATCAGAGAAAAGTGCTGGCAGGTGGCCTGGAGGACTTTATCACAAAAATTGAAAGCAAGACTTTTAGCTCAGACGACCTTTCTGACATAATGATTCCGTCAGTTCAACAAATAATCGAACTGGAAAGAAAGCTGGCAGTGATGGAGGACAATTTAAAAAAGGAAAAACTGTTCGCAATAGGCGAACTCTCAGCCAGACTGGCACATGACATACGCAATCCGCTTTCGGTAATCAAGACATCAATTAACATTCTTGTATCAAAAGGAGACGTCGATGCCAAAACAATGGAAATGTATGAAAGGATGGAGCGGGCGGTGGAACGAATCACATACCAAATAGACGACGTACTGAATTTTGTAAAGCCAAGGGTGTCATCTCTGAAAAATACGTCGCTCGATGAGATACTGGCATCTGTTCTGGCGAGAATAGAAATCCCCAAGACTGTCGTCATGACGACACCTACTAAGAACATAGAGTTTGTTGGAGACATAATAAGTCTGGAAATTGTCTTTGTGAATCTGATCACTAATGCGCTTCAGGCAATTAACAATTCCGGAGAAATCACAATCAGTGCAGACGTACAAAACGAAAAAATCATAATCAAAATTCACGATAACGGTCCTGGCATGCCAAGTGACGTCGTTCCAAAAATATTTGATCCGCTGTTTACCACAAAGCAGACTGGGACTGGGCTTGGCCTTACAAGCTGCAAAACCATAATTGAGCAGCACGGCGGCCACATTGAGGTTGAAAGTGCAGTTGGCAAGGGAACCACATTTGTCGTTACACTTCCCTATCGCAGAATAATATAGACACATTTTTGGGCATTTGAAATTACGCTGAAAAATTAAGTCAATGCGGCTGCCGGGATTTGAACCCGGGTCACAGAATTGGCAATCCCGCGTACTGGCCAGGCTATACTACAGCCGCATGATCGTTTAGACGAAATTTAGTCTAATTAAATTAATTGTTGCCTTGTAGGAATGCTTGATATGCAAAAAAATCCGAAATACTCCTATTGTTTTTAATCTAAGATTCTCGTACCAATATCATGGACAAAAGACTGGAAGAAAAGATCAATGAAAAAATCGGAGAAGCACTTGCAAACATGTCTGAGATTAACCAAATCGCAAAATCCCTAGACAAATTGGCCGCAGGCTCAAACCAATTCAAATATGGGATCGTGCTGGGAAGGCTTTACAATTCATTTCACTATCAATCTAGGCGAATACTAAAGCGGGATCCGACGCAAGAAGAATTCGCCGAATTTGTGCAAATCTTGTCAAAAAGGCAAGACGAAATTCTAAATAATCTCTAGTTTTTCTTTAATGGGATTACCTTGATCTGCGGAGTTATCGGCAGTTTCACACATGCATCATGCAGTGCTTTTTTTGCCTTCTCTACGTGTTCTTTTTTGACATGCATTTCCATGATGCACTGGCCTTGCTTTACTCGTGCTCCCAAGCTTACTGCCTTTCCAAACGCACGTCTCATTCCCTCCTGAAGTCTGTCTGCTCCTGCAGTTGCAATCATTTTGTTTTCTCGAAGCAAAATGTGCGGATAAATCCTCAAAAGTGAATAATAACCTGTCTCGCCGGTTGTCTGCTCCAATGTCTTGTTTGCAGAAAGTCTTGCTGATTCTATTGCCATGTGTCTTATCTGCATCTTTTCATTTGAGCATAGCTGGACACAGAAATCATACTCGCCTCTTTTTCCACCTTGGAACTTGGCAATTTTTATTTGCGGCTTTCCCTTGATGAAATCTTTTCTTGCATAAGGCTGTCCGTTTCCTATTCTGTAACATCCACCGTGCATAATATCCCCGATTAATCCCTGACTAAAATACCTATTTTTTAATGGTTAGCCGTCCGGCACTCACGCTTATATGGAAAATAGCATAATTTTCGCCATTGAGTTCCGAATCTGAGCCAAACGTAGAAGGAATACTAGTTGACGATCACACGCTGATCTCAAAGAAGGAAATGCAAAACACACTTGAACAAAGAGGATACGGCGAGATGCGACAAGACAAGTTTTTCCTAAAGCCGTTTGAATCACTGTATTTTTTGTTCTACAAAAAACTCTCGCTTTCCAAGGGAAAAAAGAAAGTTACCTTTGATGACATGGTACAAATCTGTAATGACTTTGACCGGGATGCGCTGACCAAGTTTTTGATATATCGCGACTTGCGCGTGAGGGGCTATACCGTAAAGGACGGCTTTGGGTTTGGCTCTGACTTTCGCGTATATGAGCGGGGGCAGTTTGGGGAAAAAGGCGCAAAATATCTTGTGTTTGGCCTAACTGAGGGAAAACAGGAAAAAATCGGCCAACTGCAAAAAAACATTGAGGAGATAACAAAGATGGGCAAAGAGCCCATACTTGCAGTGGTGGAAAGGCGCGGAGAGGTGATATACTACAAGCTGTCTCTGGTCAGGTTTGTGGAAAACACAAAAAACATCGACGCTGCAAGCTTTGTTTCTAGCTAATTGTTTCTATTGCCCAATGGGAATCATATTTTAGTAGGTTGTTTTCATTTGCGTATGCAAAATCATACACCTGCACATACTTGGTCTTGTTGTTCCAGAGACTCTCAAAGTCGCTAATCTTTGTGTCTACTCGCGACCTGTCGTCCCAAGACGTGAATACGTCTACTGACTCAAAATTCCTGTTTTCGGTATTGAATGTCTCATTTGATGTTCCGGTGTATGCGACCATGTCGTTTTTTTCGTCTCTGAACACTCCTATCTTCTCTGAGAACGAACCATCTACCTGCTCTGAGTTTGGGATTGCTATTTTGATTTGTATTTTGCTTTTCTGAATCATGTCTTGCAGGACACCAAGCTTGGTGTGTTTTATCCCGTTTCCGTTTAGAGTCTTGCTTTTTTTGCTAAAGATTTTACTCAGGACATTCAAGTCTGCCGACCTGTACCTGTGTCCAGTGATGAGTCTGATCTTTCCGTCGTTTTGTGAAAAGTTCTGCAGCCCAAGTGACAAAGTTGAGATGCTCTTTAGGGTGACATATTCGACTGCCCTGTCGTATTCGATGGAATTGCTAAGGCATGGGACAAAAAAGTCTGCGACCAAGTCATCCCTGTCAGTTCTATACTGCTGTTTTATTGCAATATCTTTTAGTCCCAATGATGTATGGAAAATTTTATCTTATTTAAAGGAAATATTTTTTTCAACAGACTTCGCTCTGACGTGGTTCTAAAAGACGGAGGGCTGTTTTGAATAAACCTGAATCTGGATTTGATCTGGGTCTTGCACAAATCTTCCAACAGCGCTTTCTCTTGTTGCTATTTTGTTATCTGAGAGATTCGTTATCGTGTTTTGCAGCGAGGTTCTATCTGGCAATTCTATTGTGAAATAATCAAGGCCTGGAATGTCTTTGGATACTGGCAGCGCGTTTTCTCCAAGCCACGTATTTGCAGCTATGTGGTGATGGTATCCTCCTGCGCCAAAGAATGCGGCTCCAGGAAAAGCGGCAGTTTGTGAGAACCCGAGTATTTCGGAATAGAACTTTTCTGCCTTTGGAATGCTGGACACGTGAAGGTGAATGTGGCCTATCGTAGTCCTGTCTGGCATACGGTTCCACCGTCCCGTTGATTCTTTGAGCAGGTCCTCAAGCTGCAGTGGATTAGTTGCCATGTGTACTTTATTTTCATTCCAAACCCACTCTGATCTAGGCCTATCGCGATAAATCTCAATTCCATTGTAGTCAGGATCGCGAACATAGATTGCCTCTGATACTGCGTGATCTGCAAATCCGTCTATCCTTGCCTCGTTTTTTTGTTCCTGCAGGTGGACAAAAAAGTCTGCCAAGTATTTTCTTTCTGGGAGCAATATTGCAAAATGATACAACCCGAGTCTTTTTCTTTGTGCAAGATCTAGTTCTTTTTTTGATTTTGTCAGTGCAATCAAATATGGGATCTTTCCGTTTGGCGAAAGCAGTGTCTTCTCTGGTGATTCTGTGATCTGCTTTAGGCCTAGAACTGATTCATAAAACTGGACAGATTTCTGCATGTCTGACACCCTCAGACGAACCTGCCCTATTCTGGCCTCTGGACTAATCATAAATTGTTTCAAATTGATCATGCTGGCACAAAAATCAATTTAAGGTTGATCTAAAACGCACACGGAAAAATCACACCGTGATTTTTCTTCGGTTTAGTGCCAGGGCAAGAACAACAGCTGTCAGAGATATCAGGGTGGCGCTAAGAAATATCAAATCATACGCCTCTGTTGTGGGAAACCTGCCTGGCATGCCTTGTACTGCCCCTTGATGCATCTGCTGGTACATTGCTGCAAGTGATGGACCTATTGACTGGCCTACCAAATTTAGAAGCAGTGTCATCCCTAGTGCTATCCCTGTTGACTCGACTGGTGCTGACAGCAGCACAATGTTAAATCCGCCAACAAACGCAAGAGAAAGTCCCGCCGCAATTATTGCAAGCGTTGCACCTATCATGAATTCTGTGGAATGAAACAGCAAAAGGCTGACAAACCCAATCGTACTAACTATGGTCCCGATTGCTGTAAGCCTTGTGTTGCCTAATCTGTTTAGGACAAAACCTGACATCACGGTGCCGACTAGCAAAATTATCATAAATGGAAGCTGTACATCTGCGACAACTAGCGCATCTCCACCAAAGCCCAGTGGCGGCGGACTGCGTATCAAAATCGGTATCGTCTGGTATACCATAAATGTGCACATGCCTACAATCAAAAGAATCAGGGTAGCTGGAAGTAGTCTCCGATGCGTCATTAGGCGCAAGTCTACAAGCGGAAACCTGGTTCTTTTTTCTATCGCAATGAATAATCCAAGTGATGTGGCTGTTATGCCAAACAGTCCTGCAAACTCAAAGCTTGAATCCGTTCCCTGCTCCAAATATGACATGCCAACAAGAAACGAAACTACTGTGGCCGCTAGGGCAAGTGCACCCATTAGATCTATTTGCGGCTTGGTTTCGGTTTTTTGCTCTTTGACATGAATTAATCGCAATATCACAAATGCCAAAATTACTGCCACTGGAAGTATTGAGAAAAACGTTGCATGCCATCCGTAGTTCTGAATTATGTTTGCACCAACCAGTAATCCGATTACAGCTCCACCTGAAAACGTCGAGCTAAACAGGGTCTGCCCAATTGCCAGCTTTCTCTCAGGCAAAACCTCCCTTATTATGCCAAATGCAATTGGGAACATCGATATCCCAATTCCTTGTGCTATTCTTGCCATGATCATGATTGGGAAACTATTGGCAAGTCCTCCTGCCAAAACTCCAGACGAGTACACTGCCATTACTATTAGGAGCATTCTCTTTTTGCCGTACACATCTGATAGCTTGCCGACTATGGGAGTTGCAACTGCTCCTGCAATCAAGTATGATGAAAGTATCCAAGATGATGTGATGTATGTTATGTCAAAATCCTTAATGAAATCTGGAATGGCGGGAAGAATCATCGTCTCTGTGTACATTGCGATTAACCCCAAGCAGCTCAAAATTGCAAGTGTCATCCATGCCGAGCGACTGATCTTATCACTCTCTGCCATTGAATGCTATCTCCAATGTCTGTATATTGGAGTTTTGAATCTACGACGTGGAACGGTTATGTGAAGATCGTACTGATTTTATGTCGCTGGCAGGTCGATTAGAATTATTTCAGAATTTTCATTTGCAGTAATTGCGATTTCTTTTTCTTTTTGTATTTCCGCCGAGTTTTGACTTCCTAGAGTTTTTTCATTTACCGTTATGTTCCCGTCAATTACGAACAGGTAGGCCTGTCTGTCTTGTGTGTGGTGTGATATCTTGGCGCCTTTTGCCAGACTGGAGACATAGAACCACACGTCCTGGTGTATTGATGTGGAGTCGTCCTGTGTGCTTTCGGGATGAACTATTGCAAGAAGCTTGTTATGCTTTTGCTCTTTTGTGAATTTTCGCTGCTCCCATGACGGCTTTAGACCGTTTTTGTCTGGACGCACCCACATCTGGAGCAGTCTGAGCGGTTTTTCCTTGGAGTGGTTGTACTCTGAATGGAAAACGCCAGTGCCAGCAGTCATCCTCTGGACCTCTCCTGGCTCTACAACTCCAACATTCCCCATGCTGTCTTTGTGTTCTAGTATGCCGTCAATTACTAGGGTCACGATTTCCATGTTGGAATGGGAATGAAAGTCAAAGCCACTTCCGGCCTTGATGACATCGTCGTTGAATACCCGCAGTGGCCCAAATTCTATTTTCTGGGGGTCATAATGCTCACCAAATGAAAAATGATGATAGCTAGTCAGCCAGTCCAGCTTTGTTTCAAAGTTCTGGCTGTTTGGAATTACTTTGATCATTCATTATATGTGTCATACATGAATAAAAATACTAGATGGAATTTTGTACTTTATTCTAAAAAAAATGAGCAGTATGATTTTACACATGCATTAAATTGAAATTTAATCAAACCTTATCTCCTATGAACCGTTCATCAATCTATGGCAAGATCATTTGCAATTTCTTTGGCATTTTTTGTTTTTATTATCATGTTTTCAGCTAATTTTGCGGTAGCCCAGGAAAACCCCAGTCCACTAAAACAACTAAAAGCGGGAGTGGCGTCCTTGGATGTAAAATGTTATGATGGTTTACAGTTAATTCTCAGACCCTCAAATAATCCTGCCTGTGTAAAACCTAGCACAGCTGAGATTCTAGGTCAGAGAGGTTGGATTGTGGTAAATACTGTGCCGGGGATATCAGATACGCCGCCAACCGAGCCTACGGAGATTAAAGAATCTACACAAAACATTGTGGATGCAAGCAACAGATTCATGTTTGACTATTATTCCATATCTGGAACGTCTGATGATAACGTCTTTTTTTCGCCGTGGAGCATACTGAGTGCATTCTCTGTTCTACATGAGGGGGCCAGAGGTGAAACCGCAGACGAAATATCTTCTGCATTTTACTTGCCAGAGGATGATTCTGCAAGAAGAATGTCGTTTGAATCAATGCAGTCTGATCTAAACATAAATGGCTCAGGATATGATCTGCGAAACGCAAACGCTTTGTGGATACAAGCGGGATTTGGAGTAAAAGAAGATTTCATCAACACTGCAAGACAATACTATGACAGCGAGGTATCTGAGGTCAACTTTCCAGCGGATGAATCAATCATTGATTCCTGGGTTGAAGATAAAACAAATGACAAAATAAAAGATCTTGTAAAGGGCAAAACCAATGATCTGACAATGCTTGTAATAACAAATGCTGTGTACTTTAAGGGAACGTGGAAGACCCAGTTTGAGCCAAGTCAAACTAGTGAGGGTGAATTTAGAGTAAATGTCGATAAGACAGTACAGGTGCCAATGATGTATTTGAAATCAGAGTTTGCGTATGCGGAAACTGATGATTTACAAATACTTTCCATGCCTTATGATGGCGAAAGAATCTCGATGCTTGTCTTGCTCCCAAAAAATGGAATTGAACCCCTTGAACAATCCCTCACTGTAGAACAGCTGGATGATTGGAAGAAAAACCTAGCGGAACGCGAAGTCATGACGTTTGTACCAAAATTCAAGCTTGAAACTGAGTATGAATTGCCAAAAATAATGCAGGAACTTGGAATAAAACTGGCCTTTGATGAGGGTAACGCCGATTTGTCTGGAATAGCAAACATGCCGCCTAGACTGTTTGTCACAGCTGCCGTTCACAAGGCGTTTGTTGATGTAAACGAAGAAGGAACCGAGGCCGCTGCTGCAACCGGCATCGGAGTCGGAACAACATCTGTAGGCCCAGAACTGCCAATTTTCAGAGCGGATCATCCATTTGTCTTTCTAATTCAAGATAACGAAACTGGACTTGTTTTGTTTATGGGAAAGATATCTGATCCTATTAAATAAAAAAATGCTCCCGCCGGGATTTGAACCCGGGATCACTGCCTTGAGAGGGCAGTATGCTTAACCGGACTACACCACAGGAGCTTGAACAACCCAAGAATTCTAGCAATTTAAGGATTAGCAACCTGAATCTAGCAAAAGGCCTGCATCCCAATATTGTATTGATTAGTTAAAAAATAATCAGCTGAACGCTTAAGAAAATTAAAAAACAAAATCACCCGTGGACATAAAAAAAACACTGGATCTACTGTCTTTATCAAATAATGTGGTGGGACTTGGCGGATGCAAAAGCCATGGGACCACACTGGAATGCTGCGAATACAACCTGACGGTGTTTGATGAGAAAAATTCCAAAGATGAAATTCATGTGATTGGTGATGACATCGTCAAAATTCATCATGGAAAACTGGATGAATCAAACTCTGATGTTTTAATCCTGTATGATAACATGTCAGCACTATCTGACCCCGAGTGGAACCTCAAAATCTTTTTATCAAAAATCAAAGAAAAAAGCGACAAGATTAGAAACTCTTGCATCAAAAATCACCTAATCGATTCTGCATTTTATGCGACAAAGGCAAAGCAAGGGCTGTCTGATCCATTTGCCCCCTGCTGGCTAAAATGTGCAGCCTACTCCATTGCCGATGCTCTGGTGTTGTATAATGGCAAATCCTACAGTCCTACGCATGCGCTAGAATCCATCAGAAAATTCAAAAAGAACAAGGCGAACGAATCCTTATCGGTAATTGCAGACGTGATTGGGCTGGAGCGTGCAACCCCGTCCCTGCTGTCTAGAATGCTAAAGTCGACAGTTGGATTTTCCGACATGGTGGAGGCAAACGAGAACTCTAGGATAATTCAAAGAAAGTATGAGTATTTTGTGAATGATTCGCTTCTCTCTGACTGTTACTTTTACCTGGGGTACATGAACCGGAACATCTTGGTCTCAATTAGGGACACAATTCACAAAAAGCCGGAACTGATCCATGTCCTAAAAACTGCACTTGACATAGAACACGATATTACAAAGACAGAACAGTTTGCATCAAATATTCACAAACTCTCACACGACCTGACAAATCTGTTATCCGGACACGCCTAGCTTTTTTTAATAATGTTTGATAAGCTTTAAAACCATGTGGCATGATCCCTATTTTATGGTAGATCAAGCTTGCGGTTGCGAAGCTGACAGTGGAGATCCTGAATATGCATGTGACTGTGCAATGCAGGGACACTGTATTTGTAGCCACGATTGTAAATGTTCCACTTCCGTTTGTAAGGAAGCA
Source organism: Candidatus Nitrosotenuis chungbukensis (assembly GCF_000685395.1). Classification (GTDB taxonomy): domain Archaea; phylum Thermoproteota; class Nitrososphaeria; order Nitrososphaerales; family Nitrosopumilaceae; genus Nitrosotenuis; species Nitrosotenuis chungbukensis. Next base: position 134,451 of record NZ_AVSQ01000013.1, read on the forward strand.
GTAGCAGAGTTAAGATAAGTAAAAGCTTAACTTCATCTTTTGTTTTTTCTTGTTTTTTATTAGACTGGAGAATCGTCTTCAGGATCCAGTCCCCAAGACTTGGCTAGCTCTTTTTGAAATTTGTCAAGCTGAGTTTCATTCAGCGCGTTGCCGCAGTTTTTGTGTGTAGGAACAACTGACATTCCGGCAAGCTTGTATTCGATTTCATACATGTGAACTTTAGCACAGTCGCACATTTCCAAGTGAAAATTTGAGGCTCCTCTATATTTGCCTATATGAATAACGTTTAACTAGCGATCCGAACAAATACTACACATGAAGGCAAGCCTTTTAGTTGCCATATTTGCAATTTCGTTAATAACCGTCGGATTTTCAAGCGCCTATGCGCAGTTCCAAGCTGGCGGAATCGACATGCCGGGAAGTTGGTATGTAGGTGAGGGCCTAAAGAAAGGAGACCGATTTAGCTATTCCATGTGTCATATTGACTACAAGGACTGCGCACCATTCCAAATGGACTTTTGGTTCAAAGGCGACCACCAATTGGGCAGCGAAATCCAATGGGAAGTAGTAACAGTAGTACGCGATGGCAACAAAATAATCAAAGGAACAATGTACCTTGGTAAGGTTGGAGCAGAACCAACAAGCAGTACTGATGCAATTGCTCCGTTTTCTCGTGCATTCAAATCCTCTCTTGTCTGGCTGTCTGCATACGCGACCGGAGAGACTGCCTCTGGTGGCAAGGGGCCAAAACAATTCAATGCACCATCTTGGGGAAGAATTGGAAACATTGGAGGGGAGCAAATCATTCCGACATCAAAAGAAACAATCGCAGTCCCAGAGGGAACATTTGATACTGCACTAATCACATGGAAGACTGGCGGAAAGTACAGCCGAGTGTGGGTTCTAGACGACTTTCCATTCCCAATTAAGGCAGACACATACGCGCATGTTTCATCAGGAATTCCTCCACAAGAATATCAATTTCAATTATTAGACTATCAGGCAAATGTCTCAAAGGATCCGTTTGCAAACATCAAGGCGACTCCAGACGCGCAAGCAGGACTGGACTGTCCAAAGAACTATGATCTCGTGGCGTCAAACCAGAACACCAACACAAACACTATGATAATTAACGCAAACTACGGTCCACCCCATCCAAAGGCTGGATGTGACCTTGAATGGATAATCAACTTCAAAAGATCAGTAAATCAAGAAGAGTTTGAAAACGAAATACATTACGATATTGCAGTAGTTGATCCGTCAAAGCCCGGACTTGAAATAATACGTTCAGTGGCACAGGACGAAGGGCGTGACTTTTTGTTCACAACATCGGGCCAAGTACGACGCACAACTCCCGTTAATGAATATGGGCCATCCACATACGCTATCATAGTGTATGGAACCGGTCCTGAAACAACCGACCCTGATCCTGCAAAACTTGGCTGGGTGCTCATCAACATTGACATACAAAAGGGAACCGCACCAACCCCGACTCCACCAACTACAATTACAATCCCTACTTGGATCAAAAACAACGCCAAGTGGTGGGCAGACGGCACGATAGGCGACTCTGACTTTGTATCTGGAATCCAGTATCTGATAAACCAAAAGATAATCAAAATCCCGTCAACTACTCCTGGCTCTGGAACAGGCTCTAATGTGATTCCGTCCTGGATCAAAAACAACGCCAAGTGGTGGGCAGACGGCACGATAGGCGACTCTGACTTTGTATCTGGAATCCAGTATCTGATTCAGCAGGGCATAATCAAGCTAAAATAATTTTGTGAAATCTTGGTCAAAAAAATACTGTTTATTCCATTAGGTGTGATGCTTGGCGCAGCAGCACTCGGCCTTGCATTTCCACTGCTGACCGGACTTCCGGGATCTGAGCAAAACATAATCCCGCGATTTGCAAACAAATGGCACTTGGGTGATGGTTCTGAAAACAATCCTACTTTACAGTATGTGGTAAAATATCACGACATGGAGTTTTTGGCAGAGATTCGGTTCCTAGACAAGACTCTGCATACGCAGGACATTGTAGTCGTAATTGACGATAAAAAAACAGGACAACACGTGGAGGACGAGATGCAAATAGGCGACGCATTTGTCTTCACCGACATTTCTGACGAGATCAAGCCGTACGTTCACGCGCTTGACGCAACGGTGTTCTCCGTTAGGGATACGATAGTTGAGGAAAGGTATCTCGTTGTCGGCGCAGAATGGGGTACCGTATTTGTTGGCAAGTTTACTCCAAAGCTAAAGCTGATCGGATACCAGGACATGGAATTTGAATTTGGAACTCTGAAAACCTTTACCATATCATACGGGATAAACGACATTGAGAACAAGTTCTGGATTGCAGATAACGTCCCGCTCCCGGTAAAGGCAGAGTATTATTCGCTTGATGGAACTATCGACTATACCTACGAGCTGGTAAAACTAGAATCCTGACCCATCTGGTACACGTTAATCAAAAGCCAGTTGCAGTATGACGTAACCTTTTCATCAAACTTGCACCAGATGTGAATCGAGTGTGGCAGTATGTCTATTCTGCCGCCATCTGGAAACACCTTGACTCCTTCCTTTCCCTCGTACATGTATGCGTCGTCTATCTGGACGTTGCCAAAAATTTCTCTTGCCTTGTCTTTTATGATGCTGCGCTGGATTGGGAAGTTTTTTTTCTGCCTGTCTATTATGATGGAGAGATCCTGCATCCCGTACGAGTCAAAATCCTCGATTTTTCCCCTCTGTGGGAAATTCACAATTAGCTGAATCTTGTATTTCCTGCCGACTGCAAATCCTATTTCGGTTATTTTCGTGTATGCCATTGCTGGGTTTTTCTTGAGCAGGATTCTGATCTGGGGAAGATTTGATTTTAGCTGAGCTTGAAGATCACTTGTTATTTCTGAGAATATCATGAAAACCGTTCCTGCCTTGCCATATTATTGATTTTTGCTTGGGATTGCTTTTTACATATGGCGTATGATATGGGATTAATGGCAATGCCGATGGACTATGACGGGATGCGCTCAGACGACAGCTCCGAGCGTGCAAACAGCGTAGACGACTACAAGGTAACCTGCATTAGATTCATCGAAGACATATCGCATGACTATCTTGCATGGGTTGACTACTACAAGCTGCCTCCCGAAGAGGACAAAAAAAGAAGGGACAGAATAGCCGCAGTAATAGAAAAAACAAATGAGTGGATTGCCAAGGTTGCACAAACAATCAAGGGAGTCGATGTTGCGATGAATGACGGCATCCAAAAGATGGCAGAATCCACCGCGGGCCAACCATTCCAGATTGGCGTGTTTGTAAACAAGCAGTCAGGATACACTCAGTCAAAGCCTGGAATAATTGATATCAATGTAAAGGCGGCGGGGAGAGACGGAAAGAAAACAAGGATAATTGAGCACTACAAGGGACAAAATTTTAGAATCGAGTCAACCGCAAAGGTCTTCATCGATGAGACAAACATTCCAGTAGGAGACTTTGATCTGATGGACATACATCTAAAGCTTGACGCAACGCAAGCGCAGCAGCGTGACTTGATTTCGTTTACTGTTACGGTTGCAGAGATAGCAGACGGCTATGAGTCGGACAAACGCGGTGTCAGTACTATAATCCACATCATCTGATCATCTTGAATACTTGCCAGTTAGCACAGCCGTCTGTATTATGTGATTTTGAATTGTTGACAAGAGTTCTTGCTTTGTTGATTTGGTGGAAATATCAACTGGAAAATCAAGCGCATATATCTTGAAAACATATCTGTGCACCCCGGAAGGCGGACACGGCCCAAAATAGCCCGGCTTGCCTATTCCTGACACGCCTTCAATGAATCCTTTTTTCTCACCCTCTCCAATCTGAGTCTTTTTTGGAGACATGCCCCAGACTACCCAATGAGTAAACGTTCCACCCGGTGCGTCAGGATCATCCAGTATCAATGCCAAGCTTTTTGCATTTTTTGGAACGTTTGAAATTTTCAGAGGCGGAGACACATTTGTACCACTGCATGTGTATTTTTTTGGAATCTTACCATTGTTTTCAAACACACTTGATATTTTCATTGTTTTTGTAGAGACACTTGACTTTGCAGGATGTTTGTCGTCTTGTGCAAAAGCAGGGTTTTGTGTGCCAATGTAAAACAATATGGAAAACGCAACAAGAAAAACAAGTATTTTCATAATGATTATTCCATGAAATAACTAAAGAAGTTTTTTATTCCAGCATTACCTGCAAGACGATTCTGACTTCCTGGGACCTTTGCTCTCCTGGATACTTTAACTCTGAAATTTTTTTTGCAAGTGACTCGTCATTCACAAGCGAGGCTGTTCCATCTCGTATGATGCCATCAAAGCCCACCTTTACCTTGGGATTTGCCAAGGCGTTCTTTAGCCAGTCTGATTCAGAGTTTCTGCGAGAAAAGTACATCATTCCATTGTATGACACTGCCCGAAGCTGCACTGTGTGCTCCGCGCCTGTTTTCCTGCCGTACGTGGTAAGAGTTGCTCTTGATGCCTGATTTTTCACAGGAACGTATCCAAAGTCAAATAATTTAATCTCATTGATTGAAAATTGTAATTTTTGATGCCGATAAACCGATCCTGGCAAGATAGTCATGGCAACAATCCTAGAAGGAATGACTGAGAACATCTGCACCGCAGACGAGTTCACAGGAAAAAAAGTAGTTGACAGAGAAGGAATCGAGTACGGCAAAGTAAAGCACATTCACATTAACCAAGAAACACTCGCAGTATCGGGAGTCACAATACACCAGGGGTTTAACAAGGACTATTACCTGACAAATGACTACATTGACAAGTTTACCGCAGAAACATTGCTGCTCAGCAGGCCGCCAATTAGAACAGGCGTTCATGTGGTTGATATCGACGGCCATAAAATTGGCAAGGTAAAGCGACTGGTCAAAAACAATGATACAAACGAACTCCAGTCAATCGAGGTCTCAGACGGAATGCTTCACACAAAAATAATCTCAAAGGCCGAAGTCTGGGGAGTCGGAGAAAAAATAATACTAAAACTCACAAAACAACAGTTCAAAGAACTACACTAACTCTTTTAATTTTTAAATAAAATAATGGCTCTCCGTTATTTTGTCTTTGAAATACATGCATTACATGTTGGGATGCCTTCCCTTAGAACAAGTTCTACATTTGATGTGTGGCAAACGTGACAAAGACCCCTCATTACTCCAAATGAGTTTTTTTCCATTTTAAATTTTTTTTGCAAAAATTTTTTGAGCAAATTATTGAAGACTTAGCATTTTATACTCTGCCTGACTGGATGATTCATTGTATTCTATAGAAACCAAATCCCTTACCAAGGTGTATGGTTCGGGACTGACCGCTGTTGATAATATCTCGTTTCAGGTAGACGAGGGTGAGATCTTTGGGTTTCTTGGGCCAAACGGGGCTGGAAAAAGCACCACTATTATGATTCTGACAACCCTTCTCAAGCCGAGCTCCGGAAACGCATACGTTGCAGGATATGATGTGGTGTCACAGGCAAAAAAGGTGCGAGAAAGCATCGGTTATGTCCAGCAGGATATCACTGTGGACGAATATCTGACTGGGCGAGAAAACATGATGCTTCAGGCAAGACTGAACCACATTCCGAAAAACCTAATCGAAAACAGGATAACCGAACTGCTTGAGCTAATCGAGCTAAAAGACAGGCAAGACGAGGCAGTAATCACCTATTCTGGTGGGATGAGAAAGCGACTTGAAATAGCAGGAGGGCTGCTGCATCGACCAAAGGTCTTGTTCTTAGATGAACCGACCGTAGGGCTGGACATTCAAACTCGGCAAAAGATCTGGGAGTACATCAAAAAAATCCATAATGAGTTTCACATGTCGATATTTCTCACAACGCATTACATGGAAGAGGCAGACCGACTCTGTGACAGAATAGGGATCATGGACTATGGAAAGATTCAGGCAATAGACAAGCCGCAAACAATGAAAAATGCGCTTGGTAACGAGGTAATTGTATTTTCAATCGACGACCAATCCAAAAAAGACGTGATAATTGACATGCTAAAACAGACCGAGTTTGTAAAAGAGGTGACATCAAAGGATGATAGGATTACCGTATTCTCATCAAAAGGGGCGGAGGTTGCAACCCTTCTGTTTAACCTGTCTTCAACACTTCATATCCCGATAAAGTCGATCTCAATTACTCATCCAAGCTTGGACGATGTGTTTTTGTCGTATACGGGGCGCGAATTGCGAGATGAATCTACAAAAAACTACAATCGAAGAAAAGAATATGCAAAAATGAAGAGGCTAAGGCAATGATCCTATACGATACCTATACAATATTCTGGCGTGAGCTAAAGAGGTATAGAAAATCCCGGAGCGGCGTCCTGATAAGACTGATTCAGCCTGCCATCTGGATCATAGTTATAGGAAACACGTTTTCAGGAACACAGCCGCTCATCAAATCTGTCGGGTTTGACGGAACGTACATCGAGTTCATGGCACCTGGCGTGATAATTCTTACCGCCATTTTTACTTCTATATTTGGAGGAGTCAACACATTGTGGGACAGACGATACGGGTTCATGAACAAGGCTCTGACTTCGCCAATATCTAGATCATCTATAGCATTAGGAAAGATGCTTGCAATATCACTAATTGCTGCACTTCAGGCAAGCCTCATAATTGGAATCGCGCTTGCAATCGGGGTCACATTTCCTAATTTCTGGATAATTGCGCCAATAATGGGGATAGTAATTTTGTTTTCGCTTGGGTTTTCAGGAATATCTGTAATCGTTGCAGCCACTGCAAAATCCCAGGAGACATTCTGGGGCGTGATTAATTTTCTTGGCATGCCGCTTTTCATGCTTAGCCCTGCACTTTTTCCACTTGAGCTTTTGCCCGACTGGCTTGCTACTATAGCAAGACTAAATCCAGTTACGTACACGGTCCTGCTTGTGAGGGAGATGATGACTGGCGTCACCGAGGGCGTATCCGCCGCGCTTAGCCTTGGAGTGATTGGAATCTTTGTCCTGTCGATGATTGGCTTGGCAAGCTATGTCTTTACGCGCGAGGTCAACAAGCCGTTTTAATTGCCAAAAATTTGACTAAAACTGCAAGAATTTCTTACTTGGGAGATCTTTTGCAAAAGCCGCAAAACAGCCTTGATGCATCACAAAGTAGCCATTCTAGCGGCGTTTTTTGTTATTTTTGCAGGTTTGATTTATCAGCCTGTCTTGGCGGCGGGAAATTACCCGTTTGTAAGCACCTGGGGCAAGCAAGGCCTGACAACTAGCGGCGCCTTTACGTTTCCACAGTATGCGGCAGTGGATGAGACAGGAAACGTCTACGTGACTGATCTTGGAAACTCACGCGTCCAGAAATTTGACAATAATGGCTCGTACCTCCATTCTTGGGGCTCAATGGGGTCAGGATCAAAAGAATTTCATTCCATTGCTGGAATTGCAGTGAAAAACAATTATGTCTATGTGGTGGATCATGATCTAAATTCTGTTAAAAAATTTGACATTTCTGGAAACTTTATCAAATCTTGGAATTCTGGAGGAACCGATGCTACAAAGCTTAAACTTCCAAACGATATCGCAGTATCAAAGGATAACTCTGTGTATGTTGTGGATACTGGAAACTCACGAGTATTAAAATTTGACTCTGATGGCAAGTTCTTGCTAACCATAGGATCAAGTGGCACGGGTGACGGAAAGTTCCTTACCCCGCTTGGAATAGCAATCGATGGATCAGGAAACGTCTACGTGTCTGACTCTGGAAACAACAAGATAGATAAATTCACATCAGATGGCGCATTTGTCAAAAAATTCACTGCCTCTTCTGGCGGAATTAAAATATCTCCTGATGGGCTGGCAATAGACGCTTCTGGAAATATCATAGTTGCCGATACTCCAAACAATAGAGTAGTCGTGCTGGATTCTGACGGGAAGACTGTGACTACCTTTGGAAAAACCGGCACCGGAAACTCTCAATTTAAAATGGTAAAAGATGTCACACTGGATTCTGATGGCGACTTGTTTGTGGTGGACTCTAGCAACCACCGAATACAAAAGTTTGGTTCTGCAGATCCTATTGTGAATGACACTGTTCAGACCACACAAACACAAACCACACAGACCACACAAACACAAGCCGTAAAACAAATCGTAGGCGATACCAAAAAGCCCACTATCAATCCACCAAAGGACATCTTTGTGGAGGCAACAGGGGGACTGACTCCCGTATCGCTAGGAAAGGCCGCGGCAAATGACGAAAGCGGAATTAAATCGCTCACAAACAACGCTCCGTTAGAATTCCCGCTTGGTATTACTACAGTAATTTGGACTGCGATTGATGGTTCTGGAAACATGGGGATGGCTACTCAGACTGTCACCGTTGGTGATTCTACACCTCCTGTGATTAATGCCCTACCTGATATAGTATCTGAAGCGCAAGGTGCGCAAAACCCAGTAGATCTTGGCAATCCTACGGTAACTGATTCCGTAGGAGTGATGAGCATAACAAACGACGCCCCCGAATCGTTTCCGCTAGGTGAGACGATAGTTACGTGGACTGCGATAGACGTTGCAAAAAACGAGGCAACTGCAACCCAGTTGGTTACGATAACTGATACCAAGGCGCCAAAAATCAAAGCGCCAGCTGCAATAACTGCAGAAGCATCAAGCTTTGATCAAACCCAGGTAAATCTGGGAGAGCCTGCAGTCACTGACAATAGCGAAATTTCATCAATCACAAACGACGCCCCTGAATTTTTCCATCTAGGTGAGACAATAGTTACGTGGACTGCAGCAGACATTGCAGGAAACGTGGCGACTTCTACTCAAAAGGTTACCATAATTGACACCTCTGCGCCAATAATTGCTCCACTAAGTGACATCACTGTAGAGGCAGTATCAGCATTAACCCCTGTCGACCTTGTTCTACCAAATGCGACTGACGTACAACCGATCACATTTACAAACGATGCACCGGAGTCATTCCCAATAGGTCAAACAAAAATAACTTGGACTGCAATTGACTCATCTGGAAATAATTCGACTGCAACTCAAACCGTTTCTGTAGTTGACACCACTGCACCTGTCCTGACTGTTCCAGAAAATATCATACAAGAGGCGACTGGATCTACTGGAAATATCGTTGTACTAGGCCAGCCTGTGACGCAAGACATTTCCGAAGTATCATCTGTCACAAACAATGCGCCATCCGATTATCCGTTTGGCAGTACAATAATCACATGGACTGCGACAGACAAATATGGAAATTCTGCATCTGGAAACCAAAATGTTACAATAATTGATACTACAAAGCCAAGTCTGTCTGCTCCGGCAGATGTCACAGTTGAAGCAACAAGCATAACACAAAATGTTGTTACTTTGGGTGAGCCACAGGTCTCTGACCTCGTAGGTGTGGAATCAGTCACAAGCGATTCTCCTGAGTCATTTCCTCTCGGACAGACAACCATCACTTGGACTGCGAGGGACACGTCAGGGAATGTAGAAACTGCAACCCAAATAATATCCGTAGTTGACACCGTTGCACCCCAAATCGTTCTGCCTCAAGACATAACACAGGAGGCAACCGGGCCTACTGGCACCGAAATATCTGTTGGAGAGGCAACTGTAAGCGATGTCATCGGTGTGGACTCTCTTACAAATGACTCGCCAAACGTTTTCAGTTTAGGATTGACTCAAGTCACATGGACTGCAAAAGACAGTTCAGGAAACATATCTACTGCAGTTCAAAATGTCACCATAACTGACACCACTGCGCCAACAATCGTTGCCCCGTCTGATATCGCGGCAGAGGCCACATCCGCAACTGATAATACTGTATCATTATTGGCGCCAGAAGTACAGGACATAGTAAGTCAAGTAACTGTGACAAACGACGCACCGGAGACATTCCCGCTAGGCGAGACCACAGTCACATGGACTGCGATTGACGAGTCTGGAAACATGGCGACCGCTCCTCAAAAAATTACCATTGTAGATACCACTGCGCCAACCATAACAACCCCGTCTGATATCACACTCGAAGCCACATCAAAATCAGACAATATCGTATTGCTAGAAACACCTGTTGCAACTGATAATGTCGGAGTGTCATCTGTGACAAACGACGCACCGGAGAGATTCCCGCTAGGCGAGACCACAGTCACATGGACTGCAAC
>NZ_AVSQ01000014.1 GCF_000685395.1 Candidatus Nitrosotenuis chungbukensis
AACTGCCACCCAAAAAATTACCATAACTGACACTACCGTGCCGTCAATCATCGCACCGTCTGATATCACACTCGAAGCTGCATCGTCTGATGGAAACACCGTATCTTTAGGTGACGCTACGGCATCTGACGCAGTAATGGTGTCATCTGTGACAAACGACGCACCGGAGAGATTCCCGCTAGGTGAGACCACAGTCACATGGACTGCGACTGATTCATCTGGAAACGTGTCAACTGCAACCCAGAAGATAACTGTAATCGATACCACTGCGCCAACAATTGCAGCACCGTCTGATATCACACTTGAAGCTACATCAAAATCAGACAACGTCGTATTGTTAGAGACGCCTATTGCAACTGACAGTGTTGGAGTGGCAAACATAACAAACGACGCACCTGAATTATTCCCAGTAGGAGAAACCCTAGTCACGTGGACTGCAAGCGATGCATCTGAGAATGTCAATACTGTGACTCAAAAGGTTATAGTGGTTGACACCGTTCCACCAAAGTTTTCCAAATTATCTGACGTCACAGTAGAGGCGACAAGCAATGATAATAATCTAGTTTCACTTGTGATTCCACAAGTTTCAGACATTTTGGATATTATCTCACTTACAAACGACGCACCAGAGACATTCCCGCTAGGCGAGACCACAGTCACATGGACTGCGACTGACGAGTCTGGAAATGCATCGACTGCTACTCAAAAGGTATCTGTAATTGATACTACGATTCCGACCGTAATAGCACCGGCAGACGTCACAATGGAAGCGACTTCTGCTAGCGATAATGTAGTACATCTAGGCAACGCACAAGCCTCTGACGCAGTAATGGTGTCATCTGTGACAAACGACGCGCCAGAGACATTCCCACTCGGCGAGACCACAGTCACATGGACTGCAACTGATTCATCTGGAAATCAATCCACTATAACTCAAAAGGTTACAATAATTGATACTACTGCGCCAAAGATTACTGCCCTAGACAGCATAGTCTCAGAGGCAACTTCTCTTGCAGATAACACGGTGTCATTGACTGCGCCTATTGCAGATGACTCTGTAAGCCAAGTAAAGATAACAAACGACGCGCCAGAGACATTCCCACTCGGCGAGACCACAGTCACATGGACTGCAACTGACGAGTCTGGAAACACATCTACAATTCCTCAGAATGTTGTTATAGTTGATACTACTGCGCCAAGACTAAGCATTCCAGATAATATTGTAATTGACGCAGTATCGCTAACCACTCTGGTTACCGTGGGGACTCCTTCTGTTACTGATCTAACTGACATCACGCCCAAAGTGACAAACGACGCACCCGAATCATTCCCACTCGGCAAGACAACGATCACCTGGACTGCAGTTGACTCATTTGGCAATGAAATCAGCCAGACACAGACAGTTGAGGTCAATGCGTGCGGCAAGCCAGAATCATCATACAACGTAATGATTGGAAAAGAAGTCGATGACATTTTGGTCGGAACTGGCCTTGCAGACTTGATAATCGGTCTTGGCGGTGACGACATAATATTTGGCGAAAAAGGAAACGACTGCATCTTGGCTGGTGATGGCGACGATATAGTGTATGGAAATGAGGGTAGTGATTCCATTAACGGCGCCGATGGCTCTGATGTTATAAAGGGACAATCTGGGGACGACATACTGATTGGTGGAAACGGTGTAGATGTGATTGATGGTGGAGATGACAATGACTCGTGCAGTGCAACTCAGAACAGCGAAGACGACGTTATCATCAAATGCGAGTCTTAGCTGGAAAATTAAAATAAGAAATTATAGAAAGTAGTTTTGTAGTGAGTCTTACAGGACTCAATCTTTGAGTCTGGAGTCTTTTCTAATTTAGTGACCTTGAGGATCCTTTGCATGTTTTAAGAATTTAAGACACGACCAAGTTGACCACTAAAATATTTTTACTGTAGTCCTTTGATTGGGTTTCTCTCACGAATCCTTTACATCTGGCAAGTAAGGTTGGATCTGACTACTGCCATATTGCTTTCACCCTGAATCCTATTCACATATCATTATGCTTATAGGCAAAAGAATCTAAGCACATCGATGCTCAAATGCGCATTAGAATTGGTGACATACATTTCATGGGACAACTGCTTCCAGTAGCTGTAATCCTAATCATATCTGCAATAGGCATGTTTCTCATAGCTTGGTATGGGGATATTCAAATTAATCAAGAAATACAAAATATTGAACGTGTAAAAAATGACAAACTTCGTCTCCTAACTGACATGCTGGATAGCAATTTAAAAAATGCAGTGAATCTGATTGAAGTTACTAGGAATTTACCAATAGTGAAAGATGTTTCGCATTCAGAGTTCATCAGTGAAACCACAAGAGGAATACCTGAGGACAAGGATCTAAAGAAAAGAATTCTTGCACGTGATATTCTGGACAAGTATGCCTATTTTGAATTCATTACATTCAACATGCCAAACGGCGACTTTTACATGATGGAGCCGTATTCGTCACAACTGAATTTACCATATCTGAATTTTGCTAATAGGGACTGGTACAAGGGAGTCATGAAAACTAATGATACGTACGTAAGTGAAGTCTACATATCTGGAACTCTTGGTCATAACGTAGTGGCAGTTAGAACGCCAGTCTTTGATGATGGATCTATGGTTGGGATCTGGGGTGGCTCTCTAAGCTTAACAAATCTGGGATCTAATCTTAAGAAGCTAGAACTGGGTAAAAACGAGCAAGTTTTTTTTATTGATCAGAATTGGAACGTAATCGCAGATTCAAGCGAGTCTGTAACGCAGAGTGGTCTGGCGCATTACCCGTATTCTGAATTTATTGAAAGTATTCATGACATGGAAACTAAAACATCTGTAACAACAGTCAGTGGCACCAAAATGCATTTTATTTATGGTTCTGTAGACGTACCTCACAACAAATGGCTGATAGTGATACAACAACCGTCTTCTGATGTATTTCACACAGTTGACGTGATACGCGCGCAAATATACTTGGATATTGTGTTATTGACAATTGTAATGTCTGCAAGCTACGTTATTTTTAGAATGCTTCACTCCAAAAAAATTCTTGTCGCAAAAATTGCCGCAGCATACAATGAAACGATGTCCCAGAGAGACAAACTCATTAAGATTGATAAAATAAAGGAAGAGTTTTCTGCAATGATAACACATGAGCTAAAAACCCCACTAGTCCCAATTATCGGATATTGTAAGATGTTAAGGAATCAAATGATGGGACAAATAAATGAGGAACAGATGGACTCTATTCTGACAATCGAAAAAAATGCAAAGCGACTTGAAACATTAATCACTGATATCATGGATGTACGAAAACTGGATATGAACAAGATGAAATTCACTATGGAAGATCTTTCTATTGCTGATTTTTTTGTAAATCTTGAATCAAGCTATAAGCAAGTGTTGGCAGAACAAGGCAAAGAATTCATCACAGACATTCCGATGACTGATCATACCATACAAACTGACAAAATACGCCTGCGTCAAGTTTTTGATAATCTTATCTCAAATGCAATAAAGTTTACTCCTGATGAAAATGGCAAGATCACGGTAGGCTGGAAGATAGAAGGCAACAAGATTATTTTCTATATACGTGATAACGGAATTGGAATTTCACTCGAATCCCAACAAAATCTCTTTCAAAAATTTTATCAGGTTGATACTTCGGCGAGAAGAAAGATAAGTGGTACCGGTCTTGGCCTTGCCATTTCAAAGGGAATAGTAGAAAAACTTGGCGGACGAATTTGGGTTGAAAGTGATGGAAAAACTGGAACTGTTTTTTATGTTGAATTTAATATCTAGCAAACATTTCCTGCGTACAATCATACCATCGTATGTGATTTCTGCAAGAGTTCATATTATCATTGACGATTCTATTTCGTACGAAAATCTTATTATCTTCTAAACATGGAAATATACAATGAAAATATTGCTGATTGACGACAATCAGGATATTACCACAATGTTTGCAAAATATTTCAAATTAAAGGGACACGACATCCACGTTTCCAACGGTGGGCAAAACGGTCTACAAATGATCGAAAATAGCCCCTTTGATGCCATTTTACTTGACTTGGCAATGCCTGATTTTTCAGGACATGACATTATCGACTATCTGCACAAAAATAACAAAGTGGATCATAAAATAATAATTTCACTTACGGCATCTTCCGTCTCAGATGACGACAAAGCCTATTTGATAGAAAGGGGCGTTCATTCGGTGCTAAGAAAGCCAATCGATCCGGACGAACTGCTCAACTATCTGATGAGAATCAAATCATAACCAATTGGATCCAAATCATCTGATTCGCGAATTTCAACAGATAGCGTTAATTCAGAAAAAATTAGATGGTATGATTAATAGTGATATTTCAAAAGACGAGCAAATTGCACAAATAATTGATCACATAGAATCAACGAACAATTTTTCAACAAAAACCGTAGAAAATATTCTATCAAATAAAATCGTGCTGACGGAAAACTCGTTAAACATAATTCATCACGAGCTAAAAACCCCACTCGTTCCAATAAGGACATACGCCGATATGCTATTTCAAGGAAAATTTGGGCATTTAACTCCTGAACAAAAGAACAAAGTAGAGATGATCAGCGCAAACGCAAAACAATTACAACAAAAAATTGAAATCTTACTTGATAAAAAAATACATGGATCTATCAATAATGTGGATGACGATAAGACAAAATCGTCCATAAAAGAGATGGAGCAACAAAACATGCTACTGGAAAAGATCAATCAACTACTTGTTGAAAAGAGCGATCGAGATGATTCTGAAATTCAAAAATTGCAAAATAAGGCAGTGGAATCAGAACGGCAAAAAAATGAGATCTTACAGGAACGATTGATATTGAATAAAACAGTACATTTTGAAGAACAAAAAAACTTTCAACTTGGTAGAAAAAACATCATCATTATTGCAATTTTTGCCTTAATTGTTGCTGTTAGCTTTACATCATATTCATTATATGTTGTAGATTTGGTAGGAAAACAATATCAAGTTTCAAATCTGGGAAAAATAAATAGTGGCGGCTATTTGATACAAAACCTAAGGGGTGATACTATTGACACTTGGCTGTCTTGGAGACTTGTGCCTGGCTCTACATTACATGTCGGAATAACAAATGCCGCTAAATATCCTGACAAGATTCCATTGATCAAGGAGGTTGTGCTTTCTGAAGATTCTGTCGATATCGATGACTCGTTGCTTCACAAAGGACTAAGGGGATCAATTTCAACATACTACGTTGGTTGGAAGGGTGCACTTGAACACATATCTGCACAATCCACTAAATTTACCATTCCATCAAACCTTGATGTAATAGATACACAAGCAGGAGAGGGGGATATTACAATAATTTTGACTAACGAAAGAAACGGTGACGGATATTCCGGATTTACCAAATCAATAGCTGACGACTCTCAGAACCAGATCTTAAAATCAACAATCACAATCTATGAAGTAGACAAACTAAATGATGAGCAATTCAAAACCGTACTTAGACATGAGTTTGGTCATGCGTTGGGACTTGCACATTCCACCGCACCTGAGGATCTGATGGCACCAACAATTCAAACAGCTTATCCATACATCTCTGATTGTGATGTGGATACCTTAGTAAAACTGTATGACGGCGGAATGAATAGCCAAGTTACTTGTGAAAAATAATATCTGATAAAAAATTAGAGAAAGAGTTTTACAGCTACTCCGATAATCTTACTGTATTTTGTATTATTTTGGTAACAAGACCTGCCGAACTTGCACTGACTGTTACTCGGAGAACCTTTGGGTCCGTTTAATCTATTGTTAGGGCACTAGCACAAATCTCCAATAAATCCCAATTTGTAAAAATCTGATTGATTATGAATGTTAAAAGAACTTTTTACTCATTTACGATTAATAATAACAAAAATCATGCCAAATCATTGAAGTCAAAAGACCTCTTTAATCTGGCAAAGAAGGTAATCCCGTCTGGCGTAAACAGCCCAGTTAGGTATTTTGAGCCATACCCGTTTTACGTAAAAAAAGCGCAGGGGAGCTCAATCTGGGACGAGGACGGAAACCGGTACACTGACTTTTGCAACGGCTATGGCGCGCTACTATTGGGGCATCGAAATAAAGAGGTAGTCTCTGCAGTGAAAAAACAGCTAGAAATTGGAACCATGTATGGGGCACCATCTGCATCTGAAATTGATCTTTCAAAACTAATCATAAAGAATTATCCATCGATGCAAAAAATTCGCTTGGTAAACAGCGGCTCTGAGGCCACAATGACTGCGATACGCCTCGCAAGGGGAATAACAAAAAAGAAAAAAATTCTAAAATTCGAAGGGTGCTATCATGGAGCACACGAATCCATGCTGGTAAAGGCAGGATCCGGCTCTGCACACAACGGGATCTCAATATCTGACGGGATACCTGAAGATTTTTCGAAAAACACCGTCGTGGTACAATACAATGACACCGAACAATTAGAATCCGTCATATCAAAAAACAAAGACATTGCAGGAGTGATTGTGGAGCCAGTACTTGCAAACATGGGGCTGGTACTGCCGCAAAAAAACTATCTCAAGGAAATGCAAAAAATCACCAAACAACATAACATACCGCTGATATTTGATGAGATAGTGACAGGATTCAGACTTGGAGTTGGCGGTGCGCAGGAATATTTTGGAATCACTCCTGACATCACAACACTTGGAAAAGCACTGAGCAACGGATTTGTAATATCTGCCGTCGGGGGCAGACGCGACATAATGGACCAGCTTGCACCAAACGGCAAAGTTTACGAGGCAAGCACGTTTGCCGGAAACCCCGTGTCTGTTGCCGCCGGAATCGCTTCCATAAGAACAATGACTGCTCTAAAAAACAAGCTCTATCCAAAGCTGGAACAATACTGTAACGTGTTATCCCGGACAATAAGCGAGCTTGCAGACGACATGCGAATCCCTCACCAATTAAACCACCTCAGCTCAATGTTTCAAATCTTCTTTTCTAACTCTCCGGTGGTTGACTACAAGACATCAAAAAGATCAGACACTGAAAAATTCCACCGATTCTTCCATCATCTGCTAAAACAAGGCATATTCATTCCGCCATCCCAGTTTGAGACTGCGTTTTTCTCGTATGCTCACACTGCTGACGACATTGAAAAAACAGTCGATGCCTATAGGCACGCACTAAAAATGGTGAAAAATTGAAAAAATACCTTCTCGGTACCAGGGGAAGCCAACTATCTATATCACAGACAAACTGGGTCGTATCGGAGCTTAAAAAAAACAATCCTGGCTGTGATTATGAAATAAAGACGATTCTAACAAAGGGTGATACTGATGCAAGACCGTTATTTACAATAGATCAAAAGGGAATCTTTGAAAAAGAAATAGACAAGGCAGTAGCAAATCATGAAATTGATTTTGCGGTGCACAGTCTAAAGGACGTCCCGTCCATACTGATGGACAATCTTGTACTTGGATGCGTCCCAAAAAGAGAAGAGGTAAATGACATTTTCATATCAAAAGAAAATCATACATTAGAAACAATTCCAGCAAATTCCATAATCGGGACAAGCAGTCTTAGGCGGGCAGTACAGGTAAAAAGAAAAAGACCAGACCTTGATGTAAGACCAATCCGAGGAAATGTGGAATCCAGAATAAAAAAAGTACAGGACGGAAAATTCGATGGCATAGTTCTTGCACAGGCAGGAATAAACCGAATCGGAATTGACGTAAAACACTCCAAACTATCCTCTGTCGACTTTCTCCCTTCTCCAGGACAGGGCGCACTTGGAATAATCTGCAGGACAGACGACAAGGAAACACTATCCATGCTAAAGACGATCGAGGATCCTGATTCCAGAATAGCCGTGGAATCGGAGCGGGCACTCTCAACATTTGTGGAATCTGGATGCAGGTTTCCAGTTGGTGCACACGCGAAGGTGAATGGTTCTGACATGAATCTGGTTGTTGTGGCGTATTCCATAGATGGAACAAAATCAATCATCGTGCAGCAAAACGGATCAAGGGCCGACCCTTGTGGTTTGGGTAAGTCAGTCGCAGAGGAACTGATACAAAAAGGTGTAAATGAGCTTGCCTTGGATTGGAGAGAAAAGCTGGAGGAATGGAACAAATGACAGGAATCGTATATCTAGTTGGGGCAGGACCAGGGGATCCAAAGCTAATCACGCTGCGCGCAGTAGAACTGATCAAATCCGCAGATGTGGTCCTGTATGACAGACTGGTAAGCAAAAAAATCATATCAATGATTCCAAAAAAGGCAGAAAAAATCTACGTTGGTAGAGACGTTGGAGACGACTACAAACATCAGGATAGCACCAACGATTTAATGGTAAAATTTGCAAAGTCAAACAAGAACGTAGTCCGACTAAAGGGAGGGGACCCGTTTATCTTTGGGAGGGGTGGAGAGGAAGCAGAGTACCTACGAAAATACAAAGTGAAATTCGAAATCATTCCTGGAATAACATCTGGGATCGGTTCTGCAATTTATTCTGGAATTCCACTCACCCATAGAAAATATTCGTCCTCCGTAGTGTTTGTCACAGGTCATGAGGATCCGGAAAAAACCAAAGACGCTGTAAAATGGAAGCAGCTTGCAAAATCAGTTGAGACAATAGTGATAATGATGGGCCTGTCTAGAATCGGCACAATATCAAAGTCCCTGATCGCAGGAGGATTGGCCAAAAACACACCAGTTGCAGTAATACAAAATGGAACAACTGAGAATCACAGGATGGTTGTTGGCACCATATCGAATATAGAAAAAAAGATAAAGCAAAACAAGATCACGCCGCCATCAATAATTATAATAGGAAACGTAGTAAAACTACACAAAACAATCGGATGGAAAAAATGATTTCAGGAAAGACAATAGCAATCACAAGAACAAAGGAAGATGCAAAGGAGTTCATCGATCTCGCATCGCAGGAAAACGCAATCCCTATACCGCTTCCCACACTAGAGCTGGTCAGCAAAGGAGAAAAGATAGCAGACGACTTTTTAGATTCAATCAAAGAGTTTAATCCAGACTATTCGGTGTTTATGAGTCCAAAGGCAGTCAAATTGCTCTTTGATGTCGCAAAAAACAACTCTAAACACCACGAACTGCAGATGGCAGTTGCAAATACTATCGTGGTTGCAGTTGGCCCCAAGACAAAAGAGGCACTAGAATCGGAGGGAATAAAGGTAAACCATGTGCCAAACAGGTACTCGTCTGTAGGCGTGGGGGAATCTTTTACCAGACTGAACGCCGTTGGAAAAAAAGTCATCATCCCAAGAAGCGGCGCATCAACTGAATTTTTGGCAGACCTCTTGGAAAAAATTGGACTGATCGTAAAGGAAATCTATCTCTATGACGTAAAGGCATTCTCTGATCATTCCCAGTGGAAAGAATTCACTGAACTGTTTTTGCAAAACAAAATCGATGGCATCGTATACACCAGCGTGTCGTCAGTTCAAGGATTTTTTGAAATCATGTCGCATATGTGCGAGAATAAAGATCTCTTGAAGAACTTGGAAAAGATTCAGATCGTTGCAATCGGACCCTTCACAGCAGAAGAATTGAAAAAATTTAACGTGCAAACAAAAGTTGCAGACGTGCACACCGTGCATGGCGCGTTTGACGCAATGAAAAATATTTTTTCATTAGCTTAAGCTATGTTAGCTAGACCTACTCCGCCGCACAACTAGTAAACCATGTAAAATCTATTTATAACATAACGGAGTTTTGTAGTGCATGACTACTGAAAATCTAGAAATGGATTATTCAAAATATGATTTTAAAGATTCAACCGAACTATACGTCCACCTTTCCAAAAAGGGACTAACAAGGGAAACAGTCATTGAAATTAGCAAATTAAAAAACGAGCCGCAATGGATGCTTGATTTTAGATTACGATCTTATGATGTTTTCATGAAAAAACCGATGCCAAAATGGGGCCCAGATCTTAGCGCAATTGATTTTCAAAACATATACTATTATGCAAAGGCTTCTGAAAAAAGCGAGAAAAGCTGGGATGACGTTCCAGAAAATGTCAAAAAAACATTTGACAAGCTAGGCATTCCAGAGGCAGAAAAAAAATTCCTTGCAGGCGTAGGCGCGCAATACGAATCAGAAGTAGTGTATCACAGTTTGAGAGAAGACTTGGCAAAAAAAGGCGTAATCTTCCTTGACACTGAAACCGCATTACGCGAGCATCCTGATATTTTCAAAAAATACTTTGGCAAAGTAATTCCACCGGAGGACAACAAATTTGCAGCACTAAACTCAGCAGTATGGAGTGGTGGCTCTTTCATCTACATCCCACCAGGAGTCAAGGTAGACATGCCGCTACAAGCATACTTTAGGATTAACGCAGAAAACATCGGACAGTTTGAAAGAACGCTGATCATAGCAGACGAAGGATCCGAGGTACACTACATCGAAGGATGCACCGCACCTGTGTATTCATCAGAGTCACTGCACTCTGCAGTAGTCGAGCTAGTCGCACACAAAGATGCCAAACTAAGATACACCACGATCCAAAACTGGTCAAGCGATGTCTACAATCTGGTAACAAAGAGAGCATATGCATACGAAGGAGCAAAGGTGGAATGGATTGACGGAAACATTGGAAGCAAAATCACAATGAAGTATCCTGGAATTTATCTACTTGAACCACATGCACATGGCGAAACTCTGTCAATTGCATTTGCAGGAAAAGGCCAGCATCAAGACACCGGCGCAAAAATGGTACACCTAGCATCTGATACCACATCTAGAACCACATCAAAATCAGTAAGCAGACTAAACGGAAGATCAACATACCGGGGATTGCTCCACGTGGCAAAGGGCGCTAAAAACGTAAAGGCGTCCGTTAGATGCGATGCCTTGTTACTTGATGATACATCAAAGACTGACACTTACCCATACATGGAAATCAACCAAGAAGACGCAACCGTTACCCACGAGGCAACCGTCGGAAAAATTGGCGACGAGCAAATATTCTATCTGATGACTAGGGGATTCACAGAAGAAGAGGCACTCACATTGATTGTAAACGGATTCATGGAGCCATTCACAAAGGAGCTTCCAATGGAATATGCAGTAGAGCTAAACAGACTCATAAAACTAGAAATGGACGACTCTGTAGGATAAAATCCTACTTTTTATTTTTGAACGGACATGCAAGCCCTATCAACAATCACCACAACTCACGTCGATGATATCTCTGCATCAAAAAGTGAGCCAGACTGGCTAAAACAATACCGAAAGAACTCTTTTACTATCTATCAGACCTTGCCGCCAGAAGTGTCCCCACTATACAACAAGTATACAGATGCAAAGAGAATGGATCCTGCACAGGTGTCACTGTCCGTAAGCTCAGAGAACACAATCTTTGACACATTAAAGCCACGACTGCAGGAATTAGAATCTGAAATCCACATCATACAGATCGGCTCTAACATTTTTAGAATTCACGTTCCAGACGAAATGAAGTCAAAGGGGCTCGTGGTAACATCAATTTATGATGCAATAAAGACAGACGGTGATACTGTCAGAAAAATCCTTGAATCAAGCAACCCAAATGAGGACAAGTACACGGCACTAAACAATGCCGCATTTAATTCTGGAATATTTATTAAAATTCCAAGAAACCTCGTACTGGAAAAACCAATCCATGTGGTGTCATCAGTGTCACCTGACGGAACATCTGCAATATCAAAAAACATCATCGTAGCAGAGGAATCAAGCAAGGCAAGTATAGTACAAGAACTCTACGCGCCAAAATCAAGCAAGCAGCAGGCATATCTTGAACTAATGACAATCAACGCACACCAAAACAGTCAGCTGCATCTCACATCGTTTCAGGCAATGGATCAAAGCGCAGTTAGCTTTTCGACACGAAACTGCACGATATCACAAGATGCAAAGGTAAACTCGTACCTTGGACTGTTTGGCTCGATGCTATCTAGATACAGAACCCATTATTACCTAAACGGAGTTGGCGCATCTGTCCAAGATGCCGAGGTCGTATTTGGGAACAATGACCAGTCATTTGACCTGTCTGCAAATCTGATTCACCTGCAACCGTCCACAGAAGGACAGGTGGTGCAAAGATCCGTTCTAAAAAACAAATCAAAATCATTGTTCAAGGGCATGATCAAAATAATGGAAACTGCACCAAAATCAAAATCATTTCTGTCTGGCCGCTCAATACTGCTGGACAAGGATGCAAAGTCCGATGCCATCCCAGGACTTGAAATTCTGACAAACGACGTCAAGGCAACCCACTCTGCATCCGTTGCACAAATAGATGAAGAACAGATTTTCTATCTAGGTGCTAGGTGCCTTGACCGCTCTGAGGCTGAAAAAATAATCATCGAAGGATTCCTAGAGCCGATGTCGCGTGTGATGTCGTACCAGGTAAGGGCTTGGATCTCATACCTGATAGAAGCCAAGTGGCAAAACAGAGATCTGGTCATAAAATCAGACGAACAACTAAAATCAATAGTGGAAGTAGAGGAAGTAAGATACAAAGAAGCAGATCAGCTTGAAACCCACTACAAATACCGGTGAGCATTTTGGCAATCTGGATTAAAGCATGTAACAAAGACCAAGTTGGAAATAACGAAATGTTCAGTTTTGATCACAAGGAAAAACGACTTCTCATAACAAACCTAAACGGAACCATATATGCGACAGATCGAATCTGCACGCATGCAGAAGCAGATCTATCTTCAGGATTTCTCAGTGACGAGGGAGTGAGATGCCCGTTACATCTTTCTGTTTTTAATTTGGAGACTGGCAATCCCCTGAACCCGCCTGCAGAGGAGCCGCTGAAAACGTACAATGTTAAAATAGATCAAAACGAGATCTACGTTGAGGTATAGCAATGCAGACTGCAATTTCTATTGAAAAAATTCGAGCGGATTTCCCAATTCTAAAACGAAAGGTGCGAAACGACAAGCAGCTAGTGTACTTTGACAATGCCGCAACTGCACAAAAACCAATCCAAGTGATCAATGCAATTTCAGACTTTTACACAAATCATAATTCCAACATTCATCGCGCAGTCCATGCCCTTGCAGAGGAGGCAACAGAGGCATACGAGATGACTCGCGACAAGGTTGCCAAATTCCTCAACATACTGGACAGGCAGGAGATAATTTTTGTCCGCGGCACGACTGAGGCAATCAACCTCGTAGCGTACACCTGGGGCCGACAGAACGTAAAAGCAGGCGACATCATAGTTACAACAGAATACGAGCACCACAGCAACATTGTCCCATGGCAATTGCTGACTCAGGAAAAGGGCGCCAAACTAGAATACATTGGAGTAAACGATGATGGCGAACTGCTCCTAGACCAGCTTGACACGTATCTTGCAACCGGCAAAGTAAAGCTTGTCGCCATAAGCCAGATGTCAAATGTACTTGGTACCATAACTGACATGCCTGCAGTGATGCAAAAATGCAAAAAGGCAGGAGTAAGGGTACTAGTTGACGGCGCACAGTCTGTTCCGCACATGAAAGTTGACCTGCAAAATCTCGGATGTGACTTTTTCGCGTTTTCCGCACACAAAATGCTGGGCCCAACAGGCGTTGGCGTTCTGTGGGTGAGAAAGGAACTGCTAGAGCAAATGATCCCGTTCCACGGAGGAGGGGACATGATCCGCGAGGTTCACAAATATGAGACCACCTGGAATGACCTACCATACAAGTTTGAGGCGGGAACCCCGAATATTGCAGACGTAATTGGATTTTCAGCAGCGCTTGACTATCTGAATAATTTGGGGATGGACTTTGTCAGAAATCACGAAATCGAGATAACAAAATACGCCCTTGAAAAAATGTCCGCAATCAAGGGACTCAAAATCTATGGAACAAAGGACATCTCAAAGAGGGGAGGAGTAATATCATTTAACTTTGCAGACATTCATCCGCATGATCTTGCAACCATCATAGACGAAGAAGGGGTTGCAATAAGATCGGGCCACCACTGCGCACAGGTGCTAATGGAACGACTCGATGTCGCAGCAACATCGCGTGCAAGCTTTTACATCTACAACACCAAAGAAGAAGTCGACGTTTTGATAAAATCGCTTGAAAAGGCAGCGAGGTTGTTCAAACTATGAGCGGCAATGCAGACATATACCATGAGATGATTGTGGAATATTCAAGGCACCCAAGCAACTTTGGGAAAATTGAAAATCCAGACATAACATACCATGACAGCAATCCTCTGTGTGGTGATTCCATTGATATTTTCATGAATATTAAAGACAACAAGGTATCTGACATCAAGTTCAACGGGAGAGGATGCGCCATCTGCATGGCATGCTCTTCTGTCATGACTGAGATTGTGAAAGGAAAAAGCATTGACGATGTCAAAAAGATACAAAAAGACGACATACTGGGCGAACTTGGCCTGCAAAACCTCCAGGCAGTCAGGATCAAATGCGCGCTTTTGTCACTTAAAGTACTAAAATACGGCATCTACACATACCTCGCAAAACATCTAAACGACGCAAACGCAGACGCACTAAAGCAAGAGGCTTCGGCACTATACTAGAGATACCTTGGCTGACGTTTCATTAGAAATCCGCAAAGTGATTTTTGAAAAATACAACAATCCGGACATTAGATTCACAAACGACGAAATATTTGAAATTCTCCAACAAAACAACTCCATTGACAAATCGCTTGTGATAGACGATGTGGAAAAATATTTCACAGATCTGTGCGATGCCGGACTGATGCGAAACATCGCACAAAACTTTACCACTCAGTATTTCAAATTATTTGACGATGTGGAAAAAGTAAAATGCAATTCGTGCAATGCCGAGTCCCCGATTGGAAAATCCGAACCGCGAGTATGCCCTATATGTAAGGCATCTATTTAGGCTTGTATCTCTGAGCTGCGCTTTCCAAAGACTGGATCATCGGAAGTGTTTCTCCAGTCAGGTATAGCACCAGTGCACCGCCTGCCGTGCTGATGTGGGTTATCTTTTCTGCCAGCCCGTATTTTTTGAGTGCCGATGTGAGGTGTCCTCCACTCACTATTGTTGTTGCCATGGAGTTTGCAACTGCCTCTAGGAGTGATCTTGTGCCGTAGCTGAATTTCTCTTTTTCAAAAAATCCCGCAGGCCCGCTGATGAAAACAGTTCCAGCACTCGATATTATTCTGGAATAATGCTCTATTGTTTTTGGACCAAGGTCATAAATCTGGTCCCCCTTGTTTAGCTCCCTGACGTCAAGCTCGTACCTTTCACCGTCTTTGTTTATTGCCACGTCGACTGGAGTAAAGAAGACGTCTGGATATTCTCCCATCAGGGCGTGAGCCTTTGCAACTGCCTCCTCTTCGCCCTTGATTCCAAGGGGGTACTTGATTCGTGCCTGAGCACGCATGAAAACGTTGCCTATGAGGCCAGTTAGGAGAATCTGGTCTGCCCTGCCCCTCTTTATGAGCATCTTGATTGCTTCCAACCTGTCAGTTACCTTGGAGCCTCCAAGAACAATGACGTGGGGCGCTTTTGCAACTGTTAGTATCTCGTCAAGCTTTCGCACCTCGCGCTCTACTATTTTTCCAGCACATGCAGGTATCACATGTGAAAACCCTACAAGTGATGGGTGCGACCTATGTGCACTTGGAAATGAGTCCAGAACACACAAGTCAAAAAGTTTTCCCAGTCTCTTTACCATTATCGTATTTGACGCGTTCTCTGGAGTGAACTCGTAATTTTCCTCCGCACAAAATCTCAGATTGTCAAGTAACATGATGTCGCCGTCTTTCATTTTCTTTATTTCAGATTGCGCAAGTGAGCCAATTACATCCTGCACATACGTGATTTTTTTACCAAGTAATTTTTCTAAAATTTTTGCGTGCTGCTCCATTCCAACATAATCTGTGTTTCCAACTCGTCCCTGGTGAGATACGACAACCACTCTTGCCTCGCTTAGGGCCTTGATTGTCTCGATTACCTCTTCGATTCTTTTAGACCCTGAAATTTCCTCCGTTACAGGATCAATCGGGCAATTCATGTCAACGCGCAAAAGAACAGTCTTTCCCTTCAAGTCAAAATCGTCAAGGGTTAGAATCTTCACATCCATTGTCTTTTTCTGCCAGCTTAAAATCTTTCAGCCGATCAGAGTCATTCCTCCAAAACAATTTACAGTACGATATGGTTAGACGCTTTGAGATAAATTAAAAATGTCATGCATGGATGCGATATAGTTGCAAAACTGGTTGTTTGATGTTAGATCACGGGCGTTTCTGCTGTTTGTACTTGCCTTTATCGTAATGTCCGTTCTGGTACAGGCAAAAATCACGTCTGGCTTTGATAAATCCATCATACTGTATTTTCAGTCAATAGCAGGAAACCCTGCCGTAGATCTCTTCATGTGGGGCATGACTGAGATAGGCAATGTCATATCGATTCTGCTTTTGAGCGTAATACTTGCAATCATACGCCGTACGCGAAGAATAGGAATCACGCTTTTGTTGTGTATAGTGATTGGAACGCTTGCATCTGGATACTTTAAAGGATATGTGATAGACAGCCCTCGCCCGGATCTTGAGTTCTTGGGCTCAAAATTCCCATATGCGATAGGCCAGGACACCTTTGTTATTGGGACTGACGGCTCTTTTCCATCCGGTCACGCAACCAGGGCTGCAATCGTGGCCTTTGTACTTGGATATGCCCTGTCTGAGCGATTCCCAAGGGGCAGGTACCTGATGTGGCTGTTCCCTGTCGTGGAGTCAATTAGCCGAGTCTATGTCTTGGAACATTATCCGATGGATGTCTTTGGGGGAACTGTTTTTGGAATAATCGTTGCAAATCTGGTAAGCAAAAAAGTAAAGCTCAGCGAGTTTTTCAAAAAGTCACAGGTTTAGCTCGTCAAGAACTCTTGAACTAATAAGGACAATGGCATAGTTTTCCGCGTCGTGGTGATATGTCCAATATCTTAGATTTCTTTCCTGTTTTGTCTGCCTTAGCATGTAGTTGATCTCAGTTGTCACGATGAATCCGATTCTTTTTGCTAGGTCTTTTTGCTTTGGCATCAGTACCTTGTATCCGCCTTTCTGATTTTCAAAACCTAGTCTTACCATTTCTGATGCAAAGGCGGATGCCTCCTTTTCGTTTTTTGTGACAAATGTTTTTACAATTGGTATCTGCGATGGATGGAACTCCATAAACTCACAAATGCGTGCAATTTAATTAATTCATCTGGGAAAACAAAAAAACCACGTGATCGAGTGTTAAAATTCTTAACTTACAAGTCAAATACTGATTATAGTAATACCTTATCGATAATCACATGAGATGATTCTCATTGACCTCATTAGCTAAACTAGCGCAAAAGCTAAAACAGGAAAAATTAGACGCCGCAAAACAGCGAAGACTGCAAGAAAAAATGCTAAAAGAAGCAGTTTCACTGGCACGCCGATCGTCATCTGGATTATCGTCAGTTGAACACCGAATGGAGGATTCTAAGATAAAACTAGGCGAAATTAATGCCGAATTTAACCATGTTGTGGCAAGAAAGGAGAGCCTTGAGAGGCTTGCCTCTGCAGCACAAGAACGCCTAACCCAAGAAATTGCCGCAAAAGACCAGGCCGAAACAGACCTGCAGAATGCCGAAACTGAGGGAGCAAAGCAAATTGCCGCAGAAAGGCTAGAGCAAATAATTCAGAAAATTGCAGAACTAGAAGAGGAGGCAAAGCAAAGGCAGGCCGCAGCAGATAAACTCGTCAAGGTGATTGAAGACTTCAAAAAGTCAAAAACCAAAACCTCGCACCAAATCCAAAAACAGGCAAAATCAAAACCAGTGCTGCTAAGCCAGATTAAAACAAGTACAGTTGACTCTGAGCGACTCAAAAAACGCGTCGACACTGCAGTCAAAAAAGAACAAAATGTAAGCAAAATCCTAGACGTGGTATCAAAGAAACTGGCAGAACAATTGGCAAGAAAAAGAAAAGCGGCAGCTAAAAAGGCGGCCACAAAAAGAAAAGCGGCAGCTAAAAAGGCGGCCGCAAAAAGAAAAGCGGCAGCTAAAAAGGCGACTAAGAAAAAGACAACAAAAAAGAAAACAGCAATGAAAAAGGCTGTACCAAAAAAGAAAAAGGCAGCCAAAAAGAAATCCGTGAAGAAGCAAAAGAAAAAGTCAAGGCGTTAATTATCTGACTTTTTTTATGCATATGTTATAAAACAGTAATTTGTTGCTATTGTACATGAAAAAAAGAGGAATCATAGTTTCGCTTGCAGGCATAGCAATGCTTACCGTTTCATTTTCTATCGCTATTTCTATACTTGAAAGCTCAGGGATGACTGGTGATGAGTTTTTACTTCCAGACGTACTAAAGGATGCGTTTGATCAGGTGTCTGAAAAAACACAAATCCAGCCTGGGGATACTGCATATTTCTCGTTTGATGCATCGGGCGACGCAAGAATGCTCATGTGGGGATTTCAGGTAATTGATCCCCAAATGGATGAAAGCCTTGCGATTTCTATTTCAAACATCTATGGGGATGATTTTGGAAAATTCACAACAAGCCAGCCAGTGTTTTTTGAAACACTGGAAATAACAAGATCCGACGTTTACAATTTTAACGTAGAAAACAAAGGCGGCAATCCCGTTACGCTGGTGATGATGTTTGCAGAAAACCCAGACGACTCTGAATCTGTAATCAACCCGAACTCACCACTTGGCAAATCCCTTCTCCCACTTGCAGCTTCTGGGACTTTCTTCATTGTGGGTATATTGACCACCATAGTTGGAATAATAATAATTATAATTGATTATAGAAAAAACCGTTCTTCTAATTTTGTCTAGTATTCTTTTACTATGAGTTCGCCGTATTTTCCTTTTCCAAGAGAAACTTCGTTTTTGAATGTGTTTGTGTATCCATTTTTGATTAGGATTTTAGAGCCGTTCTTTACCTTAGTTATTTCGTCTCCCCAAAGGGTCAGCTTGATTTCTCCTGCTGCATCAACTAGAAATGCATTGCACACCTCTGTAGTTCCGCCCATCTTTAGATTGACTGTTCGTGGCGCTTCCATTCTTTCGACTGTTCCTTCTATGTCGATTTTGTTTCTCATGTTTTTTGCTTCTGCTGTTGTTACCACAAATCAAATCTGAAATAAACCAGTAATAAGCTTTTTAGTTTCTTGAAAATAGACCAGAAATTCTATAAATTTTACACCGGCGGCGAAAAATTTGTGCGTTTTGCCACTATATCAGTTATATACTCAGATTTGAAAAATGCATTTGCAGAGGTATCGAAGCCCGGCCAACCGAGAGGGACTCAAGATCAAAAAATAAGAAATCCCTTCCTTTAGGGGTTCGTGGGTTCAAATCCCACCCTCTGCACTCTTTTTTACAAAACTGTCACTTGTAGGACAAATCAAAAACTAGTCTTTCTAAACTTCGATTGCGTTAACATATGACACGTTGTGGGCTGAAAGGCTCTTGTGAAGATCTGCCGACGATTCTTCTTTGAATGTCAAGTTGCATCGATAACACTTCCACATCTTGGCACTCATGGGTATAATATAGCGTTCATAAAATTTAAGGATAGTGGATATTTCATCCACTTTTTTGCATAATCGGATCAAAAACACCAAAAATTACACATTGCTGACACATTATGGCATAATTCAACCTGCAAACTAATTTAGTTGAGACAAAAATTCACATCATAATGGATATTTTTTCGATTTTTAGCCAGTTTTCATATTTTGGAATATTTCTCCTCCTTGTTTTGGTAAACACTGCACCGATTCTGATGCCGCCAACATGGCTCATTCTGGCGTCGTTTCATGCCCTGGACGATACGCTAAGCCCTGCACTTCTTGCAATAGTTGGGGCAACTGGAGCAACGATTGGGAGGGTTGCTCTGATGTACACTAGTGGATTTTTTAGAAAATTCATGAGCGAGGAAAGAAAGTCAAGCCTTGATGGAATTGCAAATTACCTAAAGTCAAAAAAGATTGGATATTTTCTTGCCTCGTTTTTGTTTGCATCGACTCCTCTCCCAAGCAACATGCTCTTTATCGGATACGGCCTGATGAGGGCAAAAAGCGTGCAAATTTACACTGGATTTTGGCTTGGTCGTGTTACATCATACTATGTGATGATTTCAATTAGCCACGTCGTCCTGACCCCTTTTGCAAAACTATTCGAGGACAGAATGTTGGGAATAATACTTGTAGATGTCCTGAGTATTCTGATACTTGTCTTTTTTGCATGCATAAACTGGAACATGCTGATCACGCAAAGAAAAATACAATTCGTAAAGCCGAAACTTTGGAGATTGTGAAATGAACGATCTAAAAAGACTGGAGTTTCAAGTGCGAAAGCAGATTCAAAACGATCCTGCGCACGACTTTGAGCATGTAATGCGGGTCTGTAAAAATGTAAAGAAGATAGCAAAACATGAAAATATAAACCCGAACTTGGTTTTAGCGGCTGCACTTCTCCATGACGTGGTGTCGTTTCCAAAATCCGACAAGAGATCAAAGACTTCGTCGCTCAAAAGTGCGCAAAAGGCAAAAGAAATACTGAAAAGATACAATTACACGCAAAATGAAATAAAAACAGTCGTCGATGCAATTGCAGATCACAGCTTTTCAAGAAACGTGACTCCAAAAACAATAGAGGGGATGATTCTTCAGGATGCCGATAGGCTTGATGCCCTCGGCGCAATTGGAATTGCACGGACATTTAGTGTGGGGGGTGCGGAAAATAGGCCGATTTACAGCACAACTGATCCTTTCTGTCGCACCAGGGCCCCCGATGACCAGAATTGGACAGTTGATCATTTTTACCACAAGCTGCTGCTTCTTGAAAAAAAGATGAATACTAAATTTGCGAAAAAAGAGGCAAAGCGCAGAACCAAAATCCTCAAGGAATTTCTTGCCGAATTGGGGCAGGAAATCTAGCCGTAATCGACGTATCTGGAGTATCTTTTCTCAATCTCCGGGTTTTTCCCAATGAGAATTTTCTCAATTTCTTCCTTGTAGCGGATTTTCATGTATTTTTTTATCTCCAAAAATGATTCCTCGTCTGGGTATGACTCGTCTAGTTTCTCTATTGTTGCAAAATACTCGACTGTCTTTTGGCGAAATTCTTCGATTGTCGGCTTTTTTATCTTGTTTAGCCGGAACCAAATACATGCCCAGCTTGCCCCCACCACATGCGGGAGCAAATCATATGCACGCTCTATCTCAAAACGCTCGTCATTTCTCATGGATTGTTCAACTGTTTTGCCATCATTTTTGCAAAATACGTGACAATCATGTCTGCACCAGCTCTTTTAATTGAAAACAAAATTTCTGACATTACATCAGTTTCATTTATCCACCCATGCTTTGCTGCGCCCTTGACTAGTGCATATTCTCCTGACACCGAATAAGCAGATATTGGAATGTTGAATCTTCGTTTTGCCTCTGCAATCAAATCAAGATATGCAAGTGCAGGTTTTACCATCACTATGTCGACTCCTTCGTTGATGTCTGATTCTATTTCCCGCATTGCCTCCCTTGGGTTGGTAAATGGGACCTGGTATGATTTTCTGTCCCCAAATTGTGGGGCGCATGATGCCATATCCCTAAATGGGGAATAAAATGAAGAGCGGTGTTTTGCAGAATGCGACATTATTCCGACATCGGTAAACCCCTCCCTGTCTAATCTTTCCCTGATTGCCTTGACCTGGCCATCCATCATGGCAGACGGTGATACGATATCTACCCCGGCCCTTGCCTGGCTGAGTGCTATTTTTGCAAGTGTCTCATTACTGGAGTCATTATCTATGTGGTTTCCCTTGAGCAGGCCGCAGTGCCCCGATGTAGTGTACTGGCAAAGGCAGACATCTGCCATTATTACAATGCTGTCGCCAAAGTTTTTCCTGATTTCTGATATTGCCTTTTGGACAATTCCGTCGTCAACAAACGCCGCTGTTCCCGCGTCGTCTTTTTTTGCAGGAACTCCAAATAACATGATTGCTGGAATTTTGAGATTTTTTATCTCCTCTACTTCTCTTGTTATGTCTGATAGCGGGAGTCGCTCGATTTCTGCCATGGAGTCCACCTGAATTCTTGACTTGAGGTCCTCCTGGACAAACACTGGGCAAATCAAATCGTTTGGAGAAAATGTAATTTCCTGAACTAGGTTGCGCATTTTCTCATTTCTGCGCAATCTTCGCAGTCGTCTTGTGGGAAAAGAAGACGTCATGAACAAAATCCCATCCAAAGCAATATAATTCTAGTCTGGTGCGTTTTGGAAAATCTACTCGCTTTTTTTCTTGTAATCGAAAAGCTTTGTAGCAGCTTTTAGCAGTTCCTCATCTGACTGCTCTGATGCGCGTCTGATGTTGTTCATCGGCTCTGCAATTATTCCCTCGACTACTGCCTTTGTCAAATCCTCGATTATCTTGATTTTTTCCTGGTCTGTTTCGCCAAGCATTGATAGCGCCTTTTCCAATTCCTTTACTCTGCGGGTGTCAATGTCCTTGAATATCTCCTTGACTACCGGCTCTACTTCTAGTCTTTTCATCTGGGCTTCAAGTACTGATATCTCTTCACTAATTATTTTTTCTGCATATGTCTTCTCATTTACCCTGTTTCTCATGTTTTTATCGACAATTTCTGCGATTTGGTCCAGATTCATCATCTTTATTCCGTGGATGGTGGTGACCTTTTCATCAACTGTTCTTGGGTTTGACAAATCAAGTATCATCATTCCTGTTTTTTTATCATTCATCGCCTCTTTGATTCTCTCAAATGTAACTAAAAAGTACGGTGCAATTGTGGCAACAAACAACACGTCGTAGTTTGAAAAGCCCGACAACACATCCTCAAAACCAATCGGGTTTCCGCCGACTGTCTCGGCAAATGCTTTTGATCTGTCCAGCGTCCTGCTTGTCACAAAAAACTCGTATCCTCGCTTGTTTAGTGATTTTGCAACCATTGTAGCTGCCTCGCCAGTCCCAATGAGGAGAATCTTTTTTGATTTTAGATCATCAATGTTTTCCTCTGCAAGCTTTACTGCCATCGAGCCAACCGAGATGCTTCCCTTGCTTATCCCAGTAGAGTTTCTTACCCTTGTTCCTATTCTGATTGCCTTGTCAAATAGCGTGTTTAGGTATTCTCCTGACGCCCTGATCTCCCTTGCATTTGTTATTGCTTCTTTTATTTGGCCTAGAATTTGCTCCTCTCCGACCACCATGGAATCAAGACCTGATGTGAGCTTTAACAAGTGCGAATAGACGTCAATGTTTTCAGATATCTCGAAATTCTCCTTAAACGCCACTTCTTCTAGTCCTGCAAGCGATGCCCAAGTTTTTTTGATTTTTTGAATGTTGAAATCGTTTGACAGGCCGAAGACTTCGACCCTGTTGCATGTTTGAAGTATGACGCATTCTTTTAGCCCAGAATACTCTTTGAAATATTCGTATGCCGAGTCGATATCCTTGAACGTGAACCTTTCTAAAATGTGGATCGGTGAATTGTGAAACGTCACTCTCGCGTTTATTATGTTGCTCATTTCCAATCCCCTAAAATTCTGATCATTTCCTTTTGTGCAGTTTGCAAATTACCTTCTTTTAATAACTGTTTTATCTTGTTACTATTTAATACAGAATAAAGGAACTTTTTTCGCTCTGTGATTGTGGGGATCTTTTCTTTTGCCATGTCTCTTGCTATTTTTTGCAGCTTGATCTGGTAGATGTCCTCCTTGTCGATTATGTCGTTGAATATTTTTTCTGCCTTTAGCTTTATCTTTCGCGCCATCGCGGGACTCCTGCCACCAGTCGATATGGCAATCTGGACGGTATCTTCAATATTGATCACAGACGGGTGCGCAAAGTCGCTAAAGTTGGGGTCATCTGCTGCGTATGCGTACGCTCTTTTTTTCTTTGCCTTTTGGACGATCTTTCGGTTCAGCTCTCTGTCATCTGTTGCAGCCATCACCAAAATGGGATCATATTCCTCTAGAAAGTCTGCATTGTCCAGTCTTGTTTTTTTGAACTCTATTTTGCCGTTTTTTGCATAATTTGTTATCTGCGTGTTTGCAGAATCGCTGATTACTAGAATTTGGCAGTCCTGGGTCAGGAGCGAATTTACTTTTTTTAGGCCTTCCTGACCTGCACCTACAACGATGACTAATTTTCCCCTCAAATTGAGGTCGACAATCACGATCTGGCACATCTGGTTTTGTATTTATAGGATTCCCAGACTCTCGTTACGTTTTTAATTGAAAACTAACACTAAAGCCAGTATGGCATCACTGGATTCCCTTGACAAAGAAATACTAAATGAGATTCAGTGGTCGTTTCCTCTAGTGTCTGAGCCGTACAAGGAGCTTGCAAACAGGTTTCACCTCACCACCGATGAGATGAAAAATAGAATTTCTAACCTAAAATCGGTTGGAGTCCTGCGACAGCTCTCGGCAATTTTTGACACAAGAAAGCTTGGATACAAGAGCTCACTTGTCGCAATGTCGATAGAACCAGATAGGCTGGATTATGTTGCAAATCAAATTAATCGCCATCCCGGAGTCTCCCACAACTATGAGCGAAACCACGAGTACAATCTCTGGTTTACACTGGCAACCCCTCCTGGCACTGATCTTAAAACAGAAGTTGACAAATTTTCAAAACTTGGCGGAATAAAAAAGGTCAGACTGCTTCCAACTATCAAGCTATTCAAAATTGGCGTAAAACTTGAGATGGTCGATGAGAAAAAACAGGAAGTAAAGCCGTCCGAGGAAAAAAAGCAAATCGTTGAAACCAAGTTCGTCCCAACTGAAAAAGACAAGGAGTTCATAAGGCAACTGCAAAAGGACCTTGAGGTGGTGGACAGGCCGTTCCTACAAGCAGCCAAAAACCTTGGCATGACAGAAGACCAAGTCTTTGAGCAACTAAAACGGTATGAAAAAATCGGCGTCATGAGAAGGTATGCTGCCATTTTAAGACACCGAGACGTCGGATTTACGGCAAACGGAATGATTGTCTGGAATGTACCGGAGCCTCGAATTGAGGATGTGGGTGAAATTCTTGGTGCGTTTCCGCAGGTAAGTCACTGCTATCAAAGACCTTCGTATCAGGACTGGCAGTACAACGTGTTTTCAATGGTGCACTGCAAGTCTATTCCGGAGGCAGAGGACGTAGCAAAAGAAATCCAGAAGCAAATCAAGGTGGATGATTACAGAATTCTGTTTAGCTCACGCGAATTCAAAAAGACACGAGTAGAATATTTTACGGAAAACGAATTCAAAATCGAAGAAACCATTACTGTTTAGTAAGGCTGTTTTTTGTCGCGCCAAAAATTTTGATGTGGCTATAAGAACCAAAAATCAGAAATATCCATCTCCATGCAAAAAACAAGTTTGCGGCACTGCTTGCTGAAAACACGCCGTAGTACCTTTCGATCAAAAATATGGTGTCTGCAGCAGCCATACAAATCAAGCTCAGCGTCACCGTGACCCACAGAAAGTTGACCTGCCCTCTGAAAAATAAAATTACCGAGATAAACGCAGGAACAAACACTAGTGCGTCAAGAAATGGATAGACCAAGTTTATTGTCGTCTCAAAGTTGTCGCTGGGAGTGCTTTGTGTGACAAAGTAAAATGACGGCATTATGAAGCTGGTGGAAATTACAGCAGAAAGAACGATGTTCTTTTTTGTAATTTTGTTTTTTCTTGGAATCAAATAGAAAATCATAAACCCAAAATACAGAAAATAACTGGTAAAATAAAAAAAGTCAACCAAATACGAGTTGTTGTTTTCTGCTGCGTACTCCCCAAAATGGTAATACGTCTGATCTGCTGCAAACCACATTATCGTAGCTGCACAATACAGGATCCATGCCTTGGAGTTATTACCGGTTAAGCCATGTCTTATGACTAGAATTATTGAGAATGCAACTGCGATTATCGGTACTGTAACAAAAAATATGTCAGTATAGTAGAACTGGTTTTCAATTAAGGGATAGTCATCTTCATGAAAAAATCCCGCAAGAAGAAAAACAACTACTGCTGATACCAGTGAGAATAGCAAAAATTCTTTCTGTGAGAGTTTTTGCATGCTTGTAATCCTGTGTGTAAGAGATCTTAAAATTGGTTTTCTATCTTGCTAGTGCCTTGATAAAATCGTCAAAGTATTTCTGGGAGACGAACTCGCCTAATTCTGCCCTTATTTCATTTATGATGTCGTCGTAGGCGTCACCAAAAATGTCCTGCAATACTCTTTTTAGAAATTCTGGATTTTCATGACAATCTGGAATGTAGCAATTGTAATCCTTTTCTAGCTTGGATACAACTTTTTCATATTCTGGCTTTCCCATTCTTAGGAGGGTGCTTTCTACTGCAAAAGCAAGCAATGCTCGTTTGGCATTGTTTTCTGCATCCATGATCAAAAAAGCGATTTTCCGCTATTTAATATGATGGAACTCTGATCTAATCTTTCATGCAATTTGTGCAATAATAGCAAAATTCAGATTCCAAATCGGAAAATCAGAAATTATGCAGCTTGAATAGTTGACTTGATCTCGTACGGAGGCCAAGAGTTGTACAAATCTGTTATCTCTCTCATGTCCTGTGAGCTTAGGTATTTTCCGTCTGACATTGCGGAAAACATTTCGATTTCTTCTGTGCTGATCACAGTTGGCAAAACAGACGAGACTGCCCTCTTTGATATGATGAATTTGATTGCAAGCTCCGTAATGTTAAGGCCGTTTCTGTTGGCAATTGGCCTTAGCTGTTCTACTTTGGCAAGTGATGCCTTGACCCACTCCCCCTTTCGAACAGAGCGATGATCTTTTTCATCAATTTTTGTATCTGCTGACACCTTTCCTGTCAATATGCCTGATGCGTCAGGGACACGAACCAAGATCCCGACGTTCTTTCTCTCGGCTGCCTCGATTAACTCGTTTCCAGGCGTCTGCTCCAAAATGTTGTACACTGTCTGGACGGCGGAAACGTTCTTTCGGTTCATAGCCTCTAGGCCTTCCTGCGTCCAGCCTATTGCCGGACCGAGTGCAACTTGGTACGTGTTTATTTTTCCTTCATTAATCTTATTGTCAAGCGTATGGAATATCACGTCGTCTTTGATGTGGTACATTTTTGGATTGTGCAGTCCATACACGTCAATGTAGTCTGTCTGAAGTCTTTCAAGGCTTTTTTCCAGCGCGTGCTCTGTGAACAATGGGTCAAATCTTTGCGGCAGCTCGCTGTGGCCAATTTGCTGTGCGCCTTCAAACTCGTAACCGTATTTTGTGGAGATGACTATGTCGCTTCTCATTCCCTTGAACGCCTCACCGATCAGCTTTTCGCTTTTTCCCTTGCCGTACATGTCTCCCGTCTCAAAAAAGTTGATTCCTAAATCGTACGCACGTCTGAGCATTCTTTTTGCCTCGTCGTCCTCTATTTTTTTGCCCCACCAGTCAAGCGCAATTGTCCACGCCCCAAATCCTATTTCGGATACTTTGATTCCTGATTTTCCAAGCGTCTTGTATTTCAATTTACGATCTCCTTGAACTTTGCCAATCTCAAATCGAGTTCTGTCTGGCTCAAAACTGATTCTCCAGAACTGAGATTTGCATTTATGTCTATCCAAGATTTGCAGCCCTGATATTCTGGTTTTAGCGGAATTTCAAATTCGGGCACCTTGTATACTTTGAGAAACACTGCCTTCATTGGCTTGTCTGGCATCCAGTTCCTTCTTGTCGCAATGTATGGATCACTCCAAATGTGGAACTGAGATAGCTGATTAATTTTATCGTCAGATAATACGTCTGATTCTGATAGGACTTCGGCATACGATGTTATCTTGTTTTGTCCCTCCTTTGGTTTCTGCCCCATTGCGATATCCAAATACTTGCGAAACTGCGGCTTTAGGTTGTCGTAGGTTTGGTGCTCAAATGTGGGAAAAAGAAGAAACTTTTTTGATTCTACTACAAATCCGGACGCGACTTCCAGTATTCCGCCTTTTCGCAAAATGACTGTCTGGTCTCCTGATTCAAGTGCCTTGACAACTGTTGCCCACTCCTTTAGCGCGTTCATCTACCCAAGACTTGCAATTAGCGGAATAATATCTTTCTTGACGCAGACAATCATCGGCGTGTCTCGCTCAATATACCTTGAGACCTGGGTTTCGCGCAGCTCCATTATCAAATCCTGAAACGCGTGCAGGTTGTCTGTTTCAAATGCCAACATGAAATCCTCGTCGTGGATTCCAAAAGAATACGTCGTGTTTAGCACAACTTGCGGAAATTTCTGACCGACCATGATGTGCTCGTCCATCATCTTCTTTCGTTGTTCCACCGGCAGAAGGTACCACTCTCGCGTCTTGATGAATGGATAAACGACTGCGTATCTTAGCGGATCATTTCCCTCAACAAAAGATGAGACCCTGCCTGCCTTTGCGTACATTGACTGCCTAGTTGAGGAAAGGTAAACATGAGATGGAATGATGTATTTCCCAAATACCGTCAGGTATATCTTTGAGATGACCTCTTGGATTGCTTCGACATTGTCTGCGGAAAACCAGAACAAAAACTCGGCATCATCTCTCAGCCCTAATGTGGAGTATGCCCTGAATTTTACCTTGGAGTTCCGAATCACTTGCTCTATTTCCTTGGCAGATTCTTCTTTTGCCAAGTCTGCCATCCATCTCCACTTTGGATCTATTTTAAAAAACGAGAAATTGAAAAACGTCCGCTTTGATTCTTCCATGATTGGTTTTTCCTATGACCATATTTAACAATAATCAACTTTCTCAAGACCGAAAACACCGCCAAATTGGATGAGTGCTTGTCTGTTTTGCCGTATCGTAATACCTGAAATGGCAGCTTTTGTTTCTGTTCACGTGCACCGGGCTTGAGCTGATGGCTGCAATAGGAGTTACCGAATATCTGGCGTATCTTGGGCATGTGTCTCTGGCACTGATTTCTGCAATCGTCTTTGCCGAGGTTATCATGTTTAATTTTGTAATTGACATCGACAGATTTCAGTCAAAGACTGCATTCCTACAATGCTTTGAAAGCTTAATTTTGCGCCATTTCCATACTGTATCCATTGAGCTATCTTGGAAATCCCATAGACGTAATAAAGAAACTCTATTCTGAACAAAAATGGCATGAAATATTCACATACTGCCAAACCATGCTAGAGTCAGACCCGAAGGACTTGGTTGCATTGCAAAACATAGCGACTGCGCTATTGCAAGTCGGCAAGTATGATGATGTGATATCGTACTGTGACACTGTCTTGCAAATGAATCCCATTGATGAATATGCGCTAAAAAACAAAATATTTGCGCTGGAGCGACTAAAAAAACACGATCAAATTATCTTGTGCTGCGACAAGCTCCTAGAAAAAAATCAACAAGACTCTTGGACACTTGACAGCAAGGGGTTGGCGCTAAATGAGCTAAACCGACATGATGAGGCAATATCAAGTTATGATGCATCACTCAAAATTAACCCAAACAACACGACTGCGCTCATGAACAAGGCAATCACTCTTTCATACCTAGAACGGTATGCCGATGCCATACCTATCTATGACAAGGTGCAGTCAGTCGATAATACCATCAAAGAGGCAGGGCTTGCAAAATCTGAGGCGTACACAAAATTAGGAAAGCCCGATGAGGCATTCTTGGCAGCACAAGGCTTGCTAGTGCCAGACATTTTAAAGTTCAAAGAAAAGGCAGCAGAAAAACAAATGAGGGTCTTTGACTATTACTGCTTAAACGAATTTTTGGAAATTGAAAAAAGAGAAAAACAGCACCGGGAAAAACTAGATTCGTAGCTAGACTATCTCAATAATTTTGTCCCTTGACTTGTGACCTTTTTTTATTGACACGTTTGCAGAAGACACGCCGAAATGTTTTGCCATTTTCTTTATGACTTCCTTGTTTGCCTGACCGTCTACCGGTTTTGATTTTACGCCGATTGTTATCTCATTGCCGTCTACTGTGATAGAATCTGAGTTGAACTCGACGTGCACTTGGTATAACAAATTTAGTTCTATGCGTTTACGATCCAGTCGTAGCCTTTCTTCTCTAGCTCGTCTGCAAGTGAGGCATCTCCTGATTTTAGGACTTGCCCTCGTGCAAACACGTGCACATAGTCTAATTTTTTGAGGAATTTTAGAATTCTCGCATAATGGGTAATAACTATGATTGTTGCATCTGGTGTTGAGACGTCGCTGATTGCCTTTGCAACTGCCTGCACCGCATCAATGTCAAGACCCGAGTCTGGCTCGTCTAGGATGGAGACTTTGGGTTTTAGGACTGCCATCTGGAGCACTTCGGATCTTTTCTTTTCTCCGCCAGAAAATCCCTCGTTTAGATATCTTGAGAGAAAGTCATCGCCAAGGCCTACTGTCTGTAAGTTCTTTTTCAGATAATTTTGAAATTCTCTAACTGTGATGAACACCTCTCTGTCACTGGATGCAAGTGATTTGCTTAATGCGTTGTATGATGTTCTAAGAAAGTGCGAAAAGCCGACGCCCGATACCTCTGTCGGATACTGGAATCCCAAAAACAGTCCTTTTTTTGCCCGCTCGTCAGTTGATGCATGTGTGATGTCTTCGCCGTCAAGCAGAATTTGTCCCTGCGTCACCTCGTATTTTGGATGACCGAGAAGAGTGTAGGCAAGTGTGCTTTTTCCGGAGCCGTTTGGACCCATTATTGCATGGACCTCTCCCGGACCCGTCTTTAGATTCACGCCTTTGAGAATTAGCTTTCCTTCTCTTTGGACGTGCAAATCCCTAATCTCAAGTACTGCCATGTTTTGTTATTTGCTCCAAAGTCTATATAATTTCGACTAATTTTAGCTGACCCTAATCATATGAAAAACAAAAAGAAAGAAGGATTAGTGTTTAGTTTTTGGCTAAACTTGGTCTTAGTGTCAGATTCAGCTTGTAGCATGAAAGAATTTCTTTACATCTGTTACGTATGGTGACTTCGGTTACTCCTGCAATGCTGGACACGTCGCGCTGAAGCACGTTTTGTCCAAGCAAGACGGATGCGATATACAGGTACGCTGCAGCGATTCCGTTTGGCGCTTTGCCATCTGCTACGCTTGCGTCGTCTGTCTTTTCGGCAATCTCCAAGGCGAGTCTTTCTACTCGCACATCCGTGTTTGTCATGTTTGAGATCTTGGAGATGTACTTGTCCATGGTTATGACAGGTGCGGTTACTGAACCAAGCTCCATTACGAGCGTTCTATAGTATTTTGCAGCAAGCTTTGTCTTCATTTTGAGATCTTTGTTGGATCCCGTGCCACTGCAAATTTCCTCAAGTGACCTTACTACATCGCATTGTTTGCACGCCATGTAAATCACGGCAGCAGCGATGCACGCAACAGATTTGCCTTTTACCTCCATGTGTGAGTCAAGATTTCTGTAAATCATTGACGATGTTTCCAAAACGTTTGAAGAAAGTGCCAGGCTTTGACATGTTCCGCCAATTACGGTGAGAACATTTGCAAGTCTTCTCTCTCTTGGGGATGATACCCTGACTCTTTGTTGCCATTTTCGGAGGTTGTGCATCTGATTTGCAACTTGGTAGTTGATTGTCTTTCCAGAAAAGTCCTTTGTACTGATGGAAATTTCTGTTGCAATTCCCAAGTCGTGTTGCGAAAAAGTAGTTTGTCCGCTTGCTCGTGTGAGCTTTGTTCTTTCTTCGATGCTTGAGCTTTTTGATTCTGGGCCATAGTCTGCCATCTGTTCCATGACTACAATTCCGCACATGGAACAAATTTGCTCGCCATTGTGTACGTCGTCAACTAGTGACGATTTACATTCTGGGCAGCATGTTTGTAGTTCTGTTATGTTCATCTTTTTCTCTTCCTAAATTTATCGTGTTTAATCACAGGTTCATCAAGGGAGTACACTTTTTGGTCGATGTATTTTTTGATATTGTTTGTCAGGGATATTGCCGAAGCATATGGCTTTGATACCGGGCCTATCATTTCCGTTACTTTGGCAACCTTCCTTCCGGTGTTGTCACAAACAATTCTGCCTTCATCAAGTGGTACCTTGAGTCGTATGATGACTCTGCCACTACTGGCCAAGTGCATAATTTCCCCTACCTCCTGCAATTGAAGTCTAGAACCCTCAAGTGCTAATCATATACTTCTGTCAACTTTACTTTAGCTGCGAGCTATATTGAATTTTATTTTGATTGTTTTGCTCTTTTTGCAACGAGTTTTTCTGAAATCTTGTAGAGAACTTTTGCCTTTGGAGTGACTTTTGGCAGCGTTATGTATCCTGACCTGACAAACGCTCTTCTTGGGAATCGAACCTTGTCATCAGATGCAGTGGTTTCAAATCCAGCTTCCTTTGCGGCATCTGTTAGTTCTTTGAGGGAAGGATCAAAAACGCATTTGTCCTTTGGGAGTCTTCGCCCCATTCTTTTTGTCAATGTCTTATTGAAATAATCTAACCAGACTACGATGTGTTCGTAATCTTTCATTGAATCACTTTAAGAGAATTGCGTTTACTACTCCGTGCTGTCCTGGTCTTGAAACAACACGGCACTTGCCACTTTCTGTTTCTAAAATTGCGCCCTTGGAAATCACTCCACGTCTTTGGTAGTCGCTGTTTGTTGCGTTTTCTAAAACTTTGAGAATTTTAGTTTTTTTCACTTTGGCGTCTGGCATTGCCAAATTAACATAATCGATTGTTTTGAGTCCCGTCTTTATGTGATTTGCACGAACCTGTCTTGTCACTGTGACTTGGGCTCCGATGTTTGCCTCATTTGGAAATCTGTCCATGTCGTACTTTCTTCTGGTTCGTAACGGATGTCTTCTTCCGCCTGTTATCTTGCTTGTTGAAAGATTCTCTACTGACCTCTTCACAAGGTCGTTTCATTTTTACTCTAATTTATACACAACGCAAAAATTCTCAAATAATTGGCTTTGACGCAATGTGTGATTATGCTTGCTGGGTTACCTGCTCTGGGCTTGCGGATTCTGCCGGCGCCTTTCTGGCCTTTTTGAATAGTTTCTGTTTTAGGACATCTGCATCGCCGCTAATTCCAAAATACTTTTGAAACTTTATTGTGGTCGTGTAAATTTTTAGCCTGCCAACATTTTGGTGGGCGATATAGTCAAGCTGTTCTAATTCTTTGAGATGCGAATAAACTCCTGTGCCCCTTGTTTCTACTAGCTGCTTTGATGATATTGGCTGCATGTATGCAATGTATGATAATGTCTTAAGTGTCGCGTTTGGCAAAATTGGTTTTGATGCATATCTTCGAATCACACTGTTGTACTCTGGCTTTAGCTGAAACACGTAAGACCCGTCTGGAAGCGTGGCAATCTCAATTGCCTTGTATGCCGACTTTGTCTTTTTCTCTATCCCGCCAAGCAGTGCAAGTGTCTTTGTCCTAGATTCCGTGCCTGATGCCTTGATTAGCTCCTCTATCGAAAGCGGCCTTCCCGCAGAATACAGTGCTGCCTCCAGCCGAGCCGTTGCCTCGCCATCGTCTTCAATTTTTGTCATAATCTCACCTATGCCATACTCTCTGTCAGTATGGTTATCTTGATGTCGTCTTCAATCTGCTCCAAGTCTACCTTTTGATCCCTGGCCAAAAACAAGATTGCAAAAAAGCACCTGATGGAGTCAACAGTGTCTAAATCCGCAATTATTGCATGCAAAAACCCAGATCCTGCGTCTCCTATTTTTCTTAGAATCAAGTCCTCGTACTTTCCAATTATGTTCTCAAGCGATACGAAATAATCCTTGAAATCCGGAACCTCAACCGGCTCAAACCTTAGGTGTCCTCCCCTCCTCGAGCTTGGGTTAGCGATTGCGCCAATTAGGTTTTCCAAAAGTGAAAGCAATTCGTCTAGCGTGACAGGATATGTGGATTCGTGGCGATATGGTATGTTGAGCATCTCCACATCCACGTCCGTTCTTCCCCTGAGCGGCTTTTTCTCCATTGCCGCTTTTTGCAGCGCAAAAATTCTCTCTACCTTCATTCTGTGTATGAGCGAAGACGAGAGTGCTGCCATCCCTGCGACTCGGAGGTCTTTCTTATCTGCCTTTTTTAAAATGTGAATTAGAATCTCTAAAATCTGAACTATGTTGATCTCCCAGACGTCCTTTTTTGCTATGGTGTTTGGATTAAACAGAACGTTTACTGGAGCTTGAGAAATGTTTTCTGCTTGGTTCTCACTCATAACTAAAACACGTGTTTTGTTTAATAATACTGTGGGGCTCTATTTTTTTGCCTTTGCCGGTCAACTCTTATATTGTTATTACTGCTGTCGATCCGTAATGAAGGCAGCCAGAATCACGTCTCCGCAACAGCCCTTGGAAATAATGGAAATCGAAACTCCAAAACCAAAAGACGTTGAGGTCGTAGTAAAAGTAAAGGCAACGGGCGTTTGCCACAGTGACTTGCATCTTTGGGAGGGCGGATATGATACGGGTGATGGTTTTATGAAGGTGACAGACAGGGGAGTCAAATTCCCAGTTACGCCCGGCCATGAAATTGTAGGCACCGTGTCTGAAATCGGGGC
The DNA here is from genome assembly GCF_000685395.1 of Candidatus Nitrosotenuis chungbukensis. Lineage (GTDB taxonomy): Archaea > Thermoproteota > Nitrososphaeria > Nitrososphaerales > Nitrosopumilaceae > Nitrosotenuis > Nitrosotenuis chungbukensis. The sequence continues at coordinate 34,577 of NZ_AVSQ01000014.1, forward strand.
CGCCGTCCAGGGAATACGCGTAGGGGACAACGTTTTGGTGTATCCGTGGATTGGGTGTGGAATTTGCTCCGCATGTAGGGTTGGAAATGACAATATTTGCGACGCCCCACGTTCTTTGGGCGTGTTTCAAAATGGCGGCTATGCCGAATACGTACTTGTTCCTCATTTCAAGTTTTTAGCTAATATAGACGGAATTGACATGGATGCTGCGACATCGCTTGCATGCTCCGGCCTTACAGCTTACACTGCAATTAAGAAATCAAACGCCAATTCGCAACACAGCATGGTGATATTCGGGGCAGGTGGATTGGGATTGATGGGCGTGCAAATTGCAAGGGCAATCACAAATGCCAACATCGTCTGTGTGGATATCGACGACACAAAGCTTGCTCTTGCAAAGGAGTTGGGAGCTGATAGCGTTGTTAATTCAAAGGATCCGGATGCGGCGCAAAAAATCATATCTCTTTGCAACGGCAAGGGCGCTGACTGTGTGATTGACTTTGTCAATGCGCCACCAACTGTGAAGATGGGACTGGCAGTTTTGCGAAAACGAGGAAACATGATCCTCGTCGGACTTTTTGGCGGATCGATTGACCTGTCGCTTGTTACGATTCCGCTAAAGGCAATCACCATCCAGGGTGCATACACTGGAAACTATAATGACATGCTGGAACTAATTGGCCTTGCAAAGCGCGGAGTGATAAATCCGACGATCTCAAAGAGGTACTCGCTTTCAGATGCAAACACTGCGTTAGAAGACCTAAAGGCAAGAAAAATAATCGGCAGAGCAGTTATCAACCCTTGAAACAACCTAATAATTAATAAATAAATAACAACGCTTCCAAAAGCATGAAAAAAATAGAGGCGATCATCCGCTCTCAAAATTTCTCGACTCTAAAGGCGAGTCTTTCCAAGATTGGCCAGTATATTATTGCAAAGCACGACATCTCAAACAATGATGTCTTTGACAAGCAAACAGGACCTAAGGTGGGAAATGCCGGCCTCAAAAGCATCCCGCTGGCAAAAATCGAACTAGTCGTTCCTGACACTGACGCAAAAAAGGTAATTGAAATAATCTCAAGGTCTTCGGGAATAAAATCCAAAGACGGCGGCAAGATCTTTGTTTCGGAAATGACTGAAATCGTGGACATGGATACGCTTGAAGGAGAAAAAGAGCTAGAGGCCTCATCTGTGGTGCATACGACAAAAAGAAGCAGGCTAGTCCCACTGCAAAAATACACACTTCTCAGGGTTGATCAGTTCTATGCGCAAAACAAGGATCTCCTGCAGGCAAATTACAAAATAAAGTCGTTTAGTGACCTAGTCAACTTTTGCATCCTGGAGTACCTATCGACACTTGACGAAAAGATAAATCCGCAAAAAACAGTTTACGGGCTAAGCCGCGTCTGAGTGCAGGCCTAGTCTGAGGCCTTTGACTTTAATTTTGGCAGTCCTTCTTTTACAGCCAGATTTAGTACCTGGGAAAAACTTATTGATTTTTCAGTCTGTATGATCATTTTTGCCTGAATTTGACGCAGTTGTTTTGTTAGATCGCTATCAAGCAGTATTGTTATTCTATCGCTCACTACCTGTTTGTGATTTCTAGCTCATATAATGGTGTGTACTGCAGCGTAATCATTTGATAATCACATTTACGTTTGATGTCAAAGGGCGTCTTTTCCCCTCTGTCTTGTCTGAATGTCTATTGTTTCAGAGACGTCTGAGATGAATATCTTACCATCGCCACTTGTTCCAGTACTTGCAACATCTAGGATGGCCGATACTATCTGCTCAACTTTGGAATCATCCACAATTGTCATGACTGTGATCAGGCTGTTGTATTCTGCCTGCTGCATTTTTGTTCCTCTTGAGCTTCTAACTGACGGACGCGCACCCTTTCCGCGCCCGCGTGACTCGACAACCGTTATTCCAGCCGTACTGACGTCTTCTATTGCAGAAATGATCAGGCTCATCTTGTTATTTGGGATTATGGCCTCAAGACGCTTCACGGTTTTCATCATTTGCTGACTGTAAAAACCGTTTTGCCAATTCTCAAGTATGGATCGTTTACTATATAGTGGAATATAGTGTATGTAGTACAGGCTTTAATCACATTACCCGTGGAGCTCTTTATGGTCCAGTGGCTTTCTTGGGTAAAATCAAACGAAAAAGAAATCCTGACAATTCTGGATAATCTTGCGATCAAAGCAAAGGAGGCATCAGAAGAACTAGTCCAAATGTTCTCACATATTGACAAGGCATCCGAATATCATGCCAAAATAAAGCAAATTGAGCGTGATGCAGACGATCTGACCCGCTCCATATTTGCAGAGCTAAACAAGACGTTCATCACCCCGCTTGATAGGGAAGACATGCAGAGAATAGCTGCAAAAACAGATGATGTGATTGATTTCATAGAGGGAATTTCCGGCAGAATAGTAAGCTACCACATATCAATAAACCCGCCATACATGCTAGACATTGCGAAAGAGCTCGTAAACGCAATAAAAGAAGTGGAATTGATGATATCGAGGCTCAAAAACGTCAAGGCGGATAAATCACTAATTAATCATTGTAGAAAAATAAGCGATATAGAACACACCGTTGACGACCTGTACCGAACTGCCGTCGGGAAATTATTTGAAACAACAGACGCAATCAACATAATAAAACTAAAAGATATTTACGAATCACTAGAAACTGCATCTGACAGATGTCTTGATGTTGCGGACGTCATTGAAGATATTGTTCTAAAATACACCTAAAGGAAAAAACATGTATGAATTAGCAATAGCAGCAATAATCGCAGCATTATTTTTTGATTTTATCAACGGGTTCCACGACGCGGCAAACTCAATTGCAACAGTTGTTGGAACTAGAGTGCTAAAACCGCTCCAGGCTGTGACCCTTGCGGCCATTGCAAATTTCATTGGTCCTTTTCTTTTTGGAGTTGCAGTTGCAACGACCATCGGCAAGGGAATAATCAATCCTGACTTTGTGACAATTCACATCATCATAGGAGCACTTTCTGGCGCAATTGCGTGGAATCTAATCACGTGGTACTGGGGATTTCCTTCTTCAAGCAGTCACGCCTTGATTGGCGGCATCATTGGAGCGGGCATCGCAGGAGCTGGAACGCACGCAATAATTTTTGGCGGACTTGAAAAAGTCGTAACTGGCATAATCATCTCGCCCGTGGTCGGACTAGTTGGAGCATTTTTACTTGCAACTATAATCATTACTGTCTTTGCAAACAAAAAGCCGGGCAAGGTGAACTCTGCTTTTGGCAAATTGCAGCTTGTATCGTCTACCTATTTCTCATTAACACATGGCGCAAACGACGGCCAAAAAACAATGGGAATAATTGCGCTGATTTTACTAACGGAAGGCGTCATTACGGAATTTGCTGTGCCGTTTTACGTGATATTGATGGCAGCGCTTGCAATTAGCCTTGGCACGTTCTTTGGCGGATGGCGAATTGTAAAAACCATGGCAGTAAAAATAACACAGCTAAAACCGTACCAGGGATTTGCTGCGGAGACTGGGGGTGCTACAATTTTGGCAGTCTTGGCGCACGCTGGAATTCCAGCAAGCACGACTCATGCGATTTCGGGCGCTATCATGGGCGCCGGCGCAGTAAGGCGTATGTCTGCAGTCAGGTGGGGAATTGGCAAAAGAATAATGTGGGCCTGGATAGTCACGATTCCAGCCAGTGCCGGAGTTTCATATTTGACAATGCTTTTGATCAAACTTTTTGTGTGAGTTATTTTCAAATTTCGAGCTAACACATAAAATAAAACAAGTCCCATGTCTAACCGTGGCAACAAAAGAACCTAACTTTGATCTTGCCCTTACTCATCTGCGCAATCGGCAAAACATGGCTGCATACAACCAGTTTACAATCATCGCGGAATCCATAAAAAAGACTGATTTAATCAAGGCTGCCCTATCGTATGTGCTTGCAGCAGAATGTAAAATACGCCAAAACAAAGGCGCAGAAGATGAGATAACTGAGGCGGGAAAACTCTTTTTCAATTTTGCAAAAAAAGAAAATAATTACAGTGTGAAAAACGCATACCTGTGCGCAGCAAAATGCTTCCTCCGTGCAGGAAAGTATGATGACGCAAAAGCGGCATTTGAAAAATCAAAAGCCATCAAGAGGAACACTGCTGTAGAAGACCTAAGGCCAGTAATAATAATAGATGACAGCAAGTCAATCGTATTAAAAATTGAAAATTATCTTGAAAAGCTTGGATACAAAAATACGCACTCGTTTTCTACTGGAAAAGATGCACTAACCGGATGCAAAAAGCTGCTCAAGACAAACCCGATAATCCTCCTTGATATGGGTCTGCCTGATGTAAACGGGGACGTGGTGGCAAACAAGATTTTGTCGGAAAAACCGGACGCGCAAATCGTACTCATAACTGCCGATGAAAAAACAACAAAACGCGTAAAGGACACGATCAGTGTGGGGGTGCTTGCCTTTATTCAAAAGCCTTTTACAATCAAGGAACTCAAAGACGCGCTAGATGTTGCCGAATCCGAATACTCGCTATCAAAGAAGTAAAAGCGACATGTTTAGAAGATTTATGTCTTTGAAATCGCACTTTGTTATTCTGTAATCTATGATGTCATCGGAAAACTTTTCAACTATTCTTGACGTTGGGTTTTTTATTCCGCGATCAATTCGTGATATTACCAGCATATTCCATTCTCCGTCCATATTTGCAACAAAAAGATATTCTGGCATGGAAACCACATGTTCTCGTATTGCCTCTTTTAGGGACTCGATTGATTTTGCGACCTTGAATTTCAAAAACAACGCCTCATGTTCGTTGGACTCTGCAACGTCGCTTAGCACTGCCTTGTAACCCTTGATGATGCCGCTTTTCTCAAGGCGTTCTATTCTCTTTCGTATGGTCCTATCTGATACGTCATTGCCTGACTTTCGCAACTCGCTTGCAATTTCTTTTGAAGGGGTGCGGGCGTTACTGTTTAGGATCTCTATGATCTTCTGATCCACCTTGTCAAGATTGGACCAACTGTCGTCACTCATACATTTTCAACAGAATCCGTGGTTTTTGAATATTGTGTGGTGTCAGGTAAAGCAACTAGTCAAAAGGTTAAAACCCTGTGTGGCGGCTCAAATCTGACTGGCGTGATCTCAAGGGAATTGTAGACATGTCCACTGATTTTGCGTTTTTAGAAATGATGGCTTGATCGTTAGTCGTGTTTAAAGACCGAATTGAGATTGGAATCAAAAACAATCTGTCTACCTTGATTATTTCCGACACTGACAAGTATGTCAATAAAACTAACACAAATGTAAGCACGGCTTAATTACATTGCTGACAGACAAACTGTAGATGTTAACTATGAAGAAAATTATTCTACTTCCAGTACTGGTCGCCATGATATCTGTTGTGTTTTTCTCTACTCAAACTGTCGTTGCAGCTGATTCTTTAGATCTTACCGGAGTCAACAGCTTTGCCATTCTTGCTAATACCTATACTAACTCCGGCACAGGAATCGTTCTTAACGGCGATCTTGGATATTATGTGGCCCATGGAAGCCCTCCAACAGTTTCTGGTACAATCTTTCCAACTCCTGCTCCTACCTATCTCTCAGCAATAACTGCTCAATCTAATCTTCTTGCATCCGTAAACAATCCTGCAAAATCTGGCGCTTGTACGACGACCCGATCTGGGGCAACTGTCTTAGACGATCTTCCACAACCGCTAACGCCTGGCGTCTACTGCATTGGTGGAGCTGCTTATGTAAACACCGCAGGGATTGTTCTTAACGGCGACGGAGTTTACATCTTTAGAATAAACGGCGCACTTGATACTGTGGCCAACTCACATGTTGTACTAACAGGCAACGCAAAATCTAACAACGTGTTCTGGGTACCAACGGGTGGAACAACACTTGGAGCAAACAGTGTTTTTGCGGGGAACATAGTGACTAATGCCGCTACTACCATGGGCAGCACTGTAAGTATGAATGGACGAATACTCTCAAATGGTGCAGTTACTACGACAGGACCTGACACAATTGCAGTTCCATCAGGCGCTACTCTAATTCCAATCCCACCAAAAACCCCAACTCCTGCTACCATACAAGACAGTGAAGCACCGTCTTCGCCACCATCGAAATCTGACAGCGATGGCACAATCCCGACAGATCAAGTCTTTTCGTACAAGGGAAGTACAGGCACATCGATATTTTCTTCACAATACATAGAGGTGGCACCAACAGTTGGAGTTGTCAACAAGGCAGTTTTCAAGATATATGAAAAAGCTGGACCTGGTGAAATAAGGCATCTTGATTTGGTCTTTGGCGTGGCAGAAGGACAGATATTTAGCGATAGCAGGATCATGGTCCAATGGGACAAGACATGGAATGGAATAGAGACTACCAAAGTCATCGATCCGGAACATGCCCTGACAAATGTTAGAGTGGAGACCTCAAGGGGATCATGTGACGTAGGTGTTGCCAAAAATGATTGCCTGATTGTAGAGCTTTATCATACCCTCACAGCACCAGTTGAATTCAACACTATTGCAACAAACGTATCTGACAGAATTAGCAGTCTGTCATATTGGAGTGGTTATGATAGAAACGATTTATTGGAATTTAACCAGTTGAGAAAAGATCAGGTGTTGATAGCAAAGAAACTATGGGACAGCTCTAAAATTCAAACTCACATGCCTGTCATAACTGATACGGTGCAATATTCTGTAGTCGATAATAGGGACACCATAAAGTTTGCACAGATGAAAAAAGATCAGGCGCTAATAGCAAAGGGAAAGTGGGACAGCTCTAAAATTCAGGATCCGATGCATGACAAATCCACTCCGTCATACTTTGTAGATACACGAGACACTCTAGCGTTTGAAAAGCTGAAGAAAAGTGAGGCGCTAATAGCAAAGGGAATATGGGACAGCTCTGCAATCCAAAATCCGCATACTCCAGAACAGTCTGTAAGCCCTGCAACCATGCACTGCCTTGATAACGGCGGAAAAATAAAGGTGCAAGGAACTGGCAAGTTAATGCAGAGCATCTGCGTGTTTCCAGACGGTTCACAATGTGAAGAAGGGAAATACTTTAGAGGCGAATGCTACCCAAAGAAGCCTCAGTAATCAAGAAAAATTATTCATTTTTTATACCTAGAACGATCTGCTAGCATTATGATTGTTTGCGGCATTTAGGGATTGAATAAACATGTGCCTTTGATGGCGGTCCGATCTACTATGATACAAGTTTTGAGTGTAAAACACGAGGACAAAAAAGACACGTGACAAATAAGAAAAGAACACAAATGGATTACAAAAGGAACTCAAAAACCAAGGGACAAAGATAAAACTAATCGCGTATCGATGTGCCAGAAATCAAAATTCAAAAAATTAAGTGACCCAAAGCCAAGTAACTCCCTCTGGCGCCCATTCTTAAGGTATTGAATTCAATAATGTGGAGTTTAGAGATTGATCTCTGATACTAATAGACTAGTTGATCACACTGACAGATCTGTCAATAAAACTGACACGAATGTAAGCGCGACTTAATAATAATACCAACATCAGATTGTTAGTGTTAACTATTACAATGAAAAAAATTCTTCTACTACCGGTGCTCGTCGCCATGATTTCTATTGCGTTTTCCTCCATCCCAACTGCTACTGCAGCGGATCCAAGTATTGCAGGACTAGACAATTTTGCCATTCTTTCTGAAACCTATACCAACACCAATCCGACCACTCTGACTGGAGATCTTGGATATACTATAGGACCTGATCCTATTACGACCACTCCTGTACTAATTAACGGCGTAGTGATTGCGTCTCCTAGTACAGCATATGGAACAGCAATAACAAAACAAGGCGAGCTCTTTCTAACCTTAAATAATCCTGCAGAAACAGGAGTCTGTACAACAACCCTTAACGCTGCAACTGAGTTGTCAACCGCTGTAATTCCTGGAATGCCTGCTGTTGGAACTCTGATACCTGGAATCTATTGTATTAACGGCGCTGTCGATATAGCAGCACCCGGAATTACTCTTGAGGGCGACGGAGTTTACATTTTTAGAATAAACGGAGCAATCAATACTGTAACCAACTCAGTGGTAACACTAGACGGTGCAAATCCTGACAAAGTATTCTGGGTACCATCTACAGCAGCACACGCAACGTCACTTAACACCGTCAGTACTTTTGCAGGTAACATAGTGACTCATGGACCTACTACATTATTCGTCAGCGTAAACCTGAATGGAAGAATCTTGTCTGATAACGCAGTTACTACATCAAACGATGTAATTACATCATCTAAAACTGCTATCCCAGTATCTGCTGTCATAATAAGCAATGAATGCACGTTTGACTGTTTTCCACCGACATTGGGGACTGGCAACAATAATGAGGACTTTGTGGATCAAGGATTTTCATATAACGGAATTACATCAGATATAGATACATTTTCAACATCATATCCAGTACTAACAACCAAAGTTGGAGTTGTCAACAAGGCCGTTTTCGAGATATATGAAGACGGCGGACCCGACGAAGTGAGACATCTTGAATTGGCCTTTGGTTTGGCTCCGGGACAAATATTTGGCGATAGCGAGGTTGTGGTAGAATGGGACAAGACTTGGAGTGGAG
>NZ_AVSQ01000015.1 GCF_000685395.1 Candidatus Nitrosotenuis chungbukensis
CCTTCTGGCGTCCATTCTTAAGGTATTGAATTCAATAATGTGGAATTTAGAGATTGATCTCTGATACTAATAGACCAGTTGATCACACTGACAGATCTGTCAATAAAACTGACACGAATGTAAGCGCGACTTAATAACAATACCAACATCAGATTGTTAGTGTTAACTATTACAATGAAAAAAATTCTTCTACTACCGGTGCTCGTCGCCATGATTTCTATTGCGTTTTTCTCTATCCAAACTGTCACTGCAGCTGGTCCACTAGACCTTACCGGACTAGATAACTTTGGTATTCTTGCTAATACATATACCAACTCCATCAATCCAAATACTCTTACTGGCGATCTTGGATATACTGTACCAAACGCAACTCCACTTACAACACATAATGGTGTGACCTATGTGGGTACTGATGCTATCTATATTAACGCATTAGTAAAACAAGCCGCTCTTTATACGGCCGGCTGGAGCTCAGGACAATCTGGAGCTTGTACAACAACAACGGCTGGAGCAACTGTCTTGGATAATGTAATACCTACTGGCGGATCCATCCCTGGAACTCTAATACCTGGGGTCTATTGTATCAATGGTGCCGCTACTATAGGCACAGCAGGAATCACTCTTAGCGGAAATGGAGTTTACATCTTTAGAATAAACGGCACGTTGGGTACTACCCTCAACTCACAAGTTACACTACTCGGCGCAAATGCTAATGATGTATTCTGGCTACCAATAGGTGGAACAACACTTGCAAGTAACACTGGTTTTGCAGGTAACATAGTGACTCATGCAGCTACTACCTTGGGTGGCACTGTGACTATGAATGGAAGAATCCTGTCCAATGACGCAGTTACTACAACCGGACCAAATGTTGTAATTACAACTCCAACTGCAAGTTCAGTGCCAGTACCAACCATAATTACGAGCAACGACTGTACGTTTGACTGTTTTCCACCGACAATAGGAGTTGGCAGCAATAATGAGGACTTCGTGGATCAAGGATTTTCATATAACGGAATCACATCAGATGTTGATACATTTTCGACATCATATCCAGTATTAACAACCAAAGTTGGAGTTGTCAACAAGGCAGTTTTCAAGATATATGAGGACGGCGGACCTGACGAAGTAAGGCATCTTGAATTGGCCTTTGGTTTGGCTCCAGGACAAATATTTGGCGATAGCGAGGTTGTAGTGGAATGGGACAAGACTTGGAATGGAATAGAGACAACCAAAGTAAAGGATCCAAAAAATGCCTTGAAAGATGTTAGTGTAGTGACATCGGAAGGACCATGCAAGCCAAACTCTATCAAAAATGATTGCCTGATTGTAACGATTTACCACACATTCGAAAAACCACTTGCGTTTAACGGCGTTGCAGTGAACGTATGGGATGACAGTCGAAATGCATGGCAAAACAGACTTACTAATGGCGTCCTAATACTAGGAGACACAACCAGACCAGCTGCTAAACACGTTGTAGCCGATTCAGCAGGACATGTGAGCGTAATAACTGAATTAACTTCACACATCGCAGTTGACAAACTTGGTAAATATTGGAGTTTAGACAAGAATGGATTTTGGGTTAGCGCATTTGTAGCAGATAAGAATCCAAGCGTTTTGTCGTATTGGAGCGGTTATGATAGAAACGATCTGGTGTCATTTGCACAGATGAAGAAAGGTCAAGCATTGATAGCAAAGGGTTCATGGGACAGCTCTAAAATTCAAACCAGCCCGCTTCACATAATCGATAGAATACAAAATTTTGTCGATGATAGAGACACCATAAACTTTGACAATCTGAAGAAAAGTCAAAATCTGTTAGCAAAGAAAAAGTGGGACAGCTCTGCAATCCAAAACCAAGGGCCTGGCATAACAGACAAGACGTATACCGATAAAAGAGACACTCTGGCGTTTGAAAATCTAAAGAAAGCCCAAGCATTGAAAGCAAAGGGATACTTTGACAGCTCTGAAATTCAAAACCTAGGTACTCCAGAAAAATCTGTAAGCCCTGCAACCATGCACTGCCTTGATAACGGCGGAAAAATAAAGGTGCAAGGGACTGGCAAGTTCATGCAAAGCATCTGCGTGTTTCCAAACGGTTCACAGTGTGAAGAAGGGAAATACTTTAGAGGCGAATGCAGTCCAAAGAAGTCTCAATAATCAAGAATTTTTTATTTTTCTAAAAATTATCTAGCACAACAAACTGCCGTTTGTTTTTCTCGCTTATTAGAAAAAACAGTGATGCCTGATGATGACCAAATTATAAAATAATTATTTTTGCCATTCTGCAAAGTCATCACGTGGGAATTTAAAACAAGGTGTGGTCCCGAGTGAAGGAGTTGAACCTTCGACAACCCGGTTTCTGTGTATGCCTAGGTAGGCTGACTTCGGTTAGCCGATGGCCAACCACTACAGCCGGAAGCTCTACCAGGCTGAGCTAACTCGGGACAAAAAATGTCGGAGCATTACTATTAAATAATTATCGATGTGGCGCCGTTCCAAGTGGAAATCCACAAATCTAGTGTTTGTGTGTCTTGATGCAAGAACTGCAAAATTCATCCCCGCATTTGTCGCATGATACCAGCTGACCTGGTCTGTAGCCTGTAAAACACTTGTCGCAACTAGTGCCGTTCAACACTCAGTCACAAAACACGGATCTTTTATCTTGATCGATGATCATGGGATCAAAAAAATATTAAATAATCTAGGCAAATCAAATTCTACATGTCCGAGGCCTTGCTTGATGGGTATGCCTGTATCCCATACACGCACGACCACAAATCCATCGAAATCAAGGATTCTTGGCAGGCCTCCAAAAACGTGGAAAACATGTACTTTGTAACTGCCACCTTTTCTCAGGACAGCAAACCCTATTTCCCGTCACACGCAAACCATTATCTCCTTGTCAAATTTGCCAATGATGCAAAAATCGTCAAGGAGCTAGAAAAACGCCAGCAGGACAAAACCTCGTTTGTCTTTAACATGGACAGCGAATTTTTCGAGCGAGAGGTGGATGGAAACATGAATTTTGTATCTGTATATTATCTGGAATATTCAAAATCCGACGACGATATGACTGATCTGGCGTCTGTGGTTTCAAAGAATGATCGAGTAAAAAAAGCGTCTAGTGGGAGCATGACTGCCTATTCTAACGCGCCGCCAAAGTTTACCTTCCCATACAGCAACAGTATAGTGGTGTTAGAAGTATCTAGCCAGAAGAGCCATCAGAGCGTAAACAAGTACTGTGAACAAACGCGCCGCAACGTGTGTCGAAAGGGCATCACGATGATAAATCTCGTCGGACTCTCAATCCTTGAAAAATTAAAGTAAAAAAGATCCTAGATCCGACAAGCCGTCATAAATCTTAAATATTGAACAAAAATTGGTTTTGATATGAGTAAACCCGCAGAATTGGGATCGTTGAAAATCGGCTCATACATTCTACTGCCAGTTGGGGATCAACCGACCGGTGAGCCATGCAGAATTTCAGAATACGATACAAGCAAACCTGGAAAGCACGGAGCTGCAAAAGCAAGAATTGTAGGAGTGGGGGTTTTTGATAATCAAAAGCGTCCACATGTTGGCCCAGTTAGCATGCAGGTACACGTTCCACTGATCGACAAGAGAGGCGGTCAAATCATCTCCATCACCGGAGACCAGATACAGCTTATGGATAGCGAGACATTTGAAACAATTGATGCACAAATGATAGATGACGAAGTCCAGGGCAAACTAGAACAAGGCCAAACTGTCGAATACTGGAATGTAATGGGCAGAACTAAAATAATGCGCATCAAGTCTTAATTCGGATGCTGATGATGAGTGGAAAAGCCATCTGATTTTTGATGACGATTATGAGTATTGAGGCATCCACTCTTTAATTATACCGGACGCCAAATCCATACCAAATGAATCTTGCCGCATTGTTTTCTGGGGGAAAAGACAGCACCTATTCTGTATTTGAGGCGCAAAACAGAGGGCACGCAGTAAAATGCTTGGTGACAATACTTGCAAGTTCTGACGACAGCCATCTACTGCATCACCCAAATATCGGACTTGCCAGCCTGCAGGCAAAATCCATGAAAATCCCTCAAATCACAATTGCCGCAAAATCAAGTAACACCGAATCCGAACTTGAAAGCCTCAGAGAGGCGCTGTCCACTGCAAAAAAAGATTACCAAATTGAAGGAATCGTACACGGCGGAATACTTAGTGAGTTCCAAAAAACAAAATTCGAAGGCGTAGCAAAGGACTTGGGACTGCACGTCATATCGCCGCTCTGGAAGAAAAACCAGACGCAATACATGCACCTGCTGCTTGATTCTGGGTTTGAATTCATAATAACTTCGGTTTCTGCTGACGGCCTTGACAAATCGTGGCTCGGCAAAAAAATAACGAAGGACGATCTTGGCAAACTAGAACAGCTGTCTGAAAAACACAAGTTCAATCTGAGTTTTGAAGGTGGCGAAGCTGAAACGTTTGTAGTGAACTGTCCTCTGTTTTCAGGCCCAATCGAAATTCAGGATTCTTCAATATTCTGGGATGGATACCGAGGAAGGTTTGAAATAGTGCGTGCAAAAATAAAAGACAATGCTGGATAACCTAAAGACTAGCCTTCGTGCAGCAATCAAGAAAATCGTAAACTCTTCTGGAATAGATGAGCAGTTAATCAACGAGCTATCACGCGACGTGCAAAAGGCTTTGCTTCAAGCAGACGTAAATGTAAAACTTGTACTGCAGATAACGGAGAACCTAAAACACCGCTCGCTAAACGAGACCCCTCCGCCTGGACTGTCCAGAAAGGATCACATCGTAAAAATACTATACGATGAACTGGCAAGCCTCCTTGGCAAGGAAAACGAGTTTTCCTTCAAGCCCGGCAAGCTAAACAAGGTGCTGATGCTTGGAATCCAGGGCAGCGGAAAGACCACCATATCGTCCAAGCTGGCAAAATTCCTGACAAAACAAGGCTACAAGGTGGGAGTAATCGGGGCCGACACGTTTCGACCTGGGGCATTGGTTCAGCTCAGAACAATGTGCGAAAAGGCAAACGTCGAGGTATATGGCGAGGAAAACAACCGAGACTCGCCTGCAATTGTAAAGGCAGGACTGAAGCATTTTGAGAATTCAAATCTTGATATCATACTAATAGATACTGCGGGGCGACACAAAGAAGAAAAAGACCTGCTTGATGAAATGCGAGAGATTGGCAAAATTGCAGACCCTGATCTTGCATTGCTGGTAATTGATGGAACAATAGGGCAGCAGTGCTACAGTCAGGCAGAGTCGTTCCACAAAACGGTGCCTGTTGGCGGAATCGTAATCACAAAGCTTGACAGCTCTGCAAAGGGAGGAGGCGCACTGGCAGCGTCTGCTGCAACGGGTGCCAAGATAATGTATGTCGGAACTGGAGAGAGAATAGACGACCTGGAGATATTTTCCCCGACTAGGTTTGTCGGGAGGCTGCTTGGCATGGGGGACATACAAGCGCTGCTTGATCTTGCAAAGAGGCTTGAAAACGAGGCAGACGATGTTAGGCTCAAACGAATCTCTAGCGGGAAAATGAACATGGATGACTTTTACTATCAGCTAGAAGAGGTGACCAAGGTTGGCTCGCTAAAGGGATTTTTGGATAACATGCCGGGACTGTCTGGAATGGTAAAAGATGATCAGCTAGACCAAATGGAAGGCAGAATCTCAAAGTGGAGGTTCATCATACAGAGCATGACAAAACAGGAAAAGGCAGACCCTGATCTACTAAACGCATCTAGGATCAAAAGAATAGCGCGCGGTTCTGGCTGGCCTGAACACGAAGTAAAGGAGCTCTTGAAGAACTACAAAAATTCCAAAAGCATGATGAAGGCATCAAAAGGAAGGCAGATGCAGGGATTCCTCCGCAAAATGGGTATGGGCTAAGCGCCGTACCAGTAAATTACTAATAGCATGATTGCCGATTTTTTTCTGTGGGAAAAAACAGCAAGCCGTTTGAAGGCGTACTGCGATTATCGCAAAAAATACTAAAAGAATACGATCTGTGCGACGTGTGCCTTGGGAGGCTGTTTGCAAAAAAGCTCGGCCTTGCATCAAATAAAAAGCTGGGAGAAAAGATTCACCGCGCCCTAAAAATAAAAAGCGCAAAATGCTACGTCTGTAAAAACATCTTTGACGGCGTTAGCTCGCAGGTGGCAAAAATGCTTGACGCCTCCTCTGACTATGATTTTGCGACATTTCTTGTCGGCACCAAGCTAAAGCCGTCCATTCTTGACAGGGACGATCACATGCGCTCAAGATTTAGGCTAAGGGGAATTGACGGAATAAAGACAAACATTACTCGGGAGCTGGCAAAGCAGTTCTCTCGCAAGGCAAAAAAGAAAGCCGAGTCGTCTGAGCCGGACCTTGTCTTCATGATTGACTTTAAGGCAGACTCGTGCACCCTCCAGACAAAGCCCGTCTTTCTTTGGGGGAGGTACACAAAGTCTGAGCGTAACATCCCACAAAAACAAAAACCGTGCGCCACATGTCTTGGCAAGGGGTGCATTGACTGCAATCATCACGGCATATCTGAATTTGATAGTGTGGAGGGGCTGATGAGCAAATACCTCTTTGAGAAATTTGACGCGCTGCAAACAAAAATAACGTGGATTGGGGGCGAGGACAGCACAAGTCTGGTTCTTGGCTCGGGGCGCCCGTTCTTTGTAAAACTGCTCAATCCAAAAAAGCGCTACCTGAGGCTGCCAAAAAAAATAGTACTTGGGAAAATCACAATACATGATCTAAAGCCTATCGGCAAAACGCCGTCAGGCCCTGTACAGTTTACCTCAAAAGTAAAGCTATACATCACATGCGAAAACAAAATCGAACCAAGTTCCCTCTCAAAACTTGATCAACTTGAGAATAACACGATCGCAGTTTATGAAAAATCGGGAAGAAGAACGGAAAAACTAATCCGCAACGTGCGGTACAAGCCATCTGCTGAGAACTCTTTTTACCTTTCAATGACTGCAGGCGGGGGCCTGCCGCTCAAACGATTTGTCAGCGGCGATGATGCGTTTCCGAACATCTCGGACATTTTGGAAAACAAGTGCAGGTGCGAGACGTTTGATTTTGAGGCAGTAAAAATCACACACTGACTTGGCCTGAGTCTAAACTAACATTTTTTACACCTAGCTTGAAGAGATAATTCCGTTGGATCATCTGGTAAAAGTACGAGAGGCGCACGAAAAAGGACTTTTGCCGCAAGACATGCTTGATCTGATCAAAGAAAGATTCAATCTGGTGGAATCTGGAATAAAGAGAATCGAAGCTGCGTCTGGAACTCCTTACCCAATATCATACGTGGAGCCGTCTGCCATCTTGTCAAATTCTGGCAACATGTCATTTGAGTACGGCGTGCTTTTTGCAAGAACGCTTCCGGTGTTCTTTGAAGAAAAGTTCCAAGTCGTAATTCAGATTTCTGCACCGCTTGTGGCCTTTGGACTCAAGGGTACCATTCACGCAATACTTGCACACGAGTTTCTCCATTATCTGGAACTTGTAAGAAAGATATCTAAAATGGAACTCTTATCTGACGAAATATCTGGAAACCTTTTTGAAAATGTGTATGCCGACAGTACGCGGCTCTTTGAGCCGCGCGCAGTGTTTGACGACAAGACCCTTCTGACGCACATTACGAAAAAATTCCCGACTGGCTTTAAGGACTATAAGCTTGAGGACAAAACCGAAAAGCTCTGGATAGCACGGGGCCTGCCTGTCACAAACATCACACTTGACACAAACACGGTAAAACTTTCCGCCGAGTCATTATCAAAGGTAGTCTTGGATCCTGCACTGCTGGGAAAAATAAAAGAATTCGAAGAAAGAGAATCTAAGCTGAGAAAAAGAAAACTCTACTGATTAAATTCAGTCAGGCCGCACTTGCCGCACGTTCGTCTGTTTTTGTGCTCTGACATAAAGACGCCTTTGCCGCATCGCGAGCACAGTCTGTGAAGTCTTGTTATTTTATCGCCAGTTATCTTGTAGTATTTGTGGATTGAATCCGACGCCTTTGCCGCTGCCTTTTTTCCTGCCATTATGCTGCAGGCTCCTCTTTGGTCTCCGGAGGCGGTGCGTTTGCAGCCTTTGCCTTGTCAAGTCTTGTAAAAATAACTGGATTGACCTGTCTTTTTGCCAAACCTTCGTCGTCATATATGTAGAAGACTCCCGTGATTTCTGGTCTGCCGCTGTGGTTTTTCATGTTTATTGGAATTACCACTTTGCCGTCAAGCTTGAACTGTTTTGAAATCATGTCTACTGCCTCTAGTTTCTTGAGCTTTCCGCCAAGACCTTTGAACGTGCATGTTATCTCCCTTCTTGAGAGAAACGTGTTGTTTACATCGCTTAGTGTTTCAATCATTGACATGTATTCCAACTCGTTTTTCTTTTTCATATAAACTTTGATTGCCATGGTACTGTGTAATCTAAGAGACCTAAACCTAAGATGTCATTCCGAGGTCAACATTCAACACAACGGATCGTTTTAATCCTAAAATCAACCATATGTTCCCATTGCCTGTCAAGTCAGTGCGGCAAAACTTTGATCCTAATTCAGAACTACTATCGATGATGGAGGTATTCCGCCAGATGGTGAATCACTGCATAAGAATCGGTCTTGGAAACAACTGCTATGCGCTAAAAAGACTATCCAATCTATCATACCGCACTGCAGGATTATGACATAATGTCGTACTACAAGCTGACTGTAATCTCACAAGCATGCGGAAGACTGTCCCAGATGAAAAGGGACATCAAAAAAGGCAAAAATCCGAAATCACCGTTTGTGCAAAAACCATATCTCGTATCGTGCTATGGATTCAAGGTCAACGGAATGCTGCTATCGTTTCCAGTACGTAACAGGGAATTTGCAAACATTCTGCTAAATGAACACACAGTCAAAATTTTATCCGACCAGTCCGTCACGCCGAGATCGTTTACCATGACGCCCCAATCCATATCAATATCGATTGCCAAGGATGTTGAGCCAATCCAGACGGAATCCGCAATAGGAGTCGACAGGAACCTGAGAAACATCACATTCGGGAACGGCAAAGAAATAATCCAGGTAAACACGTCTGAGATGCTCAAAATCAAGGAAAACTATTCCCATGTCAAATCTACATGCACACGAAACGATCATAGGATCAGAAAAAAGGTTTACGGCAAACTTGGAAAAAGGCAGACAGACAGGATAAAGCAGAGAATCCACAGAATGTCAAAATCATTAGTAAACTATGCCAAGAAAAACAAAGCTGCGATAATATTTGAGGATCTAAACGGAATCAGAAAATTATACCAAAGAGGGAACGGCCAGGGAAACAGATACCGAAGAAAGCTAAACTCGTGGTCTCATTACGAACTGGAAAGGCAGGTATCATACAAGGCAGCATGGGATGGAGTTCCGTTCTATAAGGAAGACCCAAGGCGCACCAGCACGCTCTGTCCTATATGCGGAGGGGGACTCCAAGGGGACAGGCAGAGACATCGGGATTTGTGGTGCGGTATTTGCAAGCGATGGTACGACAGGGATGTCGTTGCCGCAATGAATATCGCCTGCAAGGGGTTGCACAGGTTTTGCAATCCTCAAGGTGATGCAGGTGAAGCGATGAGGGGGAACCTGAATCCAGCAATCCTCAGAGTCGATGTGTCAAAGTTGGTCACGGACTGGAGCGATGCGTGCATTGTTCAGGTCTCATAGATTACACAGAACCAGAAGGGATTTAAGAAAAAAGACCCGCCGACAAACTGTGGACAGATTCATGCTGCATTTGAAAAACACTAGATTTGTACCAGAAGACTCGGGTCATTTGCTTGCAAAGGCAAGGCAAGTCTGCGTTGGGACAAATACCGTGATCCGAGACTCGCGGGTTTCAAGCAAGTATGTTGAATTTGATGTCTCCATTGACAAGTCAAAGCTGGACGAATTGGTGTCTCACCTAAATCCGATTGCCCCACTAGATCACGCAAAACACGTAGTGGAAGAGCACATGGAAAAAGAAGACGCAATCAAGCTTGGAATTTCATATTTTAATGACGAGCGCTTTTGGGAGTGCCACGAGGTCCTCGAAGGCGTGTGGAAAAAATGCTACGAGGGGGAACGCGACCTAGTCCAGGGGATAATCCTGGTTGCGGCCGCACTCGTCCATTATCAAAAGTTCGAAAATAACATCTGCCTTTCAGTGCTAGGCCGGGGGCTGGACAAGCTTGCCAAGTCAAGTGGGATGTATCACGGCATAGACATAGATGCGCTAAGAAACAAGGTCCAAATGATAATAAACTCTGGAAAAATTTCGCGATTTACTATTTGATTAGCTGTATGGCAGTCTTCAACACCTGGGCCCCCTCTAAAAGCCCGATGCTTCCTATCTTTGCATTCATTTCGGTATATCTGATGCTTCCGTCCTTTTTTACCGAGTCTCCGGAAACAAGAACCGGCACTGGATCATCACTGTGCCCTTTGTTGATGCACGGTGTGGAGTGATCAGCTGACACCACGACTGCCACCTTGCCAGTGTCTATGTTGTCCAGAATTGTCCCAAAGAATCTCCTGTCTATCTCCTCGATGTTTTTCATTTTCCCAATTGCGTCCCCGTCATGACCAAATTCGTCGGGGCCCTTGAGGTGCACGTATATGGCGTTTTCAGTTTCCATCGCCCTTGCCGCGACCTGCGCCTTTTCCTCATAGTCTGTCAGCCCGCCTGCGTTAAACGTCTTCATTTTTAGAATTTCCGCAATTCCGATTTCAACTGGCATGTCAACGATGCATGAAAATCTCATGGAATACAGGTCGTTTATTGGAACTACCTTCGGGTAGTGGTTTCCGGCGTCGCGCAAAAGGATGCTGTTTAGCAACTTTTTTCCATCCTGTTTTCTCTTCTGGTTGGTCGCACTTTCCTTCATTATTTTCAGGGACTGCTCTGTGAACTCGTTTACCAGTGTTGCGGTAAGTGCCGCATTTGGAATGTCTTTTAGCGGCAGGCAGCGTTCTATCTTAAAGTAATCCCCGACTGCCTTTGCAATTCCCATTCCGTCAACACGCGCATATGCCGGGTCGGTATTTGTGATTTCAGAAGAAAGCGACTTTCCCTCGCACCGTATTCTGACGACAACTCTGTGGCCTATTGTCGGCGCCACCACTACTGATACGCCCGGCTCTGAAAACTTTACCTTGTTTTCAATTTCCTTTGATATTGCAAGTGCGTCTTCTTTCTCTATTTTCCTTCCGGCCCTTCGGTCTACGATGATTCCAGAATCATCCAATGTGGCAAAGTTTCCTCGCAGGGCCAAATCCCCGTCCTTAAAATCAATGCCCGTTCCTATGGCCTCAATTACTCCGCGCCCCGCATATTCTGCGTGCTGGAACTTGTATCCTAGCATGTTAAAGACCGCAATGTCTGATTCTGGCGCTATTCCCTTTCCTACGGAAATCACCTCTCCCATCGCCCCGTTCTTTGTCATCTTGTCAAGGTTTGGGGTGTGGGCAAAATCAAGCGGGGTCTTTCCATTTAGATCCGGATGCGGAAGATCTCCTACTCCGTCAAGTAAAACATAGATAATTTTCACATTGCTGCCAGCTATTGTAATCCCCTTGTCTTGGTGCTGATCCAGATCACTTTAAACTTTGCATGATGTGATCGAACCCTGTTGTCAAAATCGCGATCGTTGAAAAGGTTTTAACTCGCACATATTCATAATATCGATTATGGGGAGCATGAGAAAAGACTATGTCTCAGAAAGATTTGTCATCGTCTCCCAAAATGAAGAGCAAAACGAAGAGTCAAAAAAATGCCCCTTCTGTCCTGGCAACGAAGCCATGACAAACCCGTCGCTGCTGTCCCTTGTTGCAAAGGACGGCATGCTGCAAAGACTGCAGGACAGCGAGGACAATTACGTGAAGGATTGGACAGTCAGGGTTTTTGAAAGCAAGGTCCCGGCAGTGTCAGTTTCTGCGGAAAACTCGTACTCTGACAGGCCGCTTTACAGCGAGCCGGCATACGGGTACCATTATGTCGTTGTCGCATCCGAGCGGCACAAGGATTCGCTGTCGACCATCTCGTCTGAGCAGTGGTCAAACATACTTGTGGTGATTCAGGACAGGCTCAGGTGGCTCTACACGCAAAGGGGCGTCACGTACGTGTCTATCTACATAAACAACGGAAAAGACGCCGGAAGCCTCGTATCTCATCCTCACATCAACATGGTTACGTTTTCTACGATTCCTCCGCTAATAGAGCAAGAAGCCGAATCGTCGCACAGGATTGTCAATGAAAAAGGCGCATGCCCGCTGTGCCAGACAGTAAATACCGAGACTGGGGGGCCAAGGCAAGTGCTGCAAACCGAGGGCTTTTTGGCGTTTTGCCCGTGGGCCCCGTCGTACCCGTACGAGTTTTGGATTTGTCCAAAAAAACACACGACTAGTTTTTCCAAAATAACACAAAAAGAAATCAACGATCTGTCATTGATTCTGCGAGCTACGCTTGGGGGCCTGACAAACAGCCTAAAGAACGTCTCTTACAATTTGGTTTTCCACCTGTCACCTGAAAAGAAAAACAGCAGACAGATTCACTGGCACATCGAAGTCTACCCTCTGACCTCTGCATGGTCCGGGCTGGAACGCGGATATGGGATATTTCTCAACTCAATTCCTCCAGAAAAGGCAGCAGAGCAGCTTGGCGCCGCGTGCCGAAAGGAACTTGCAGGCCTTGTCGGCATAATTTAGCATTGCGTCAGACGCGATAAAAAGCCGGCTTTCATACCGTTTATTTATCTAAAACTAGTCGTGTAGTTTGTGGCAGTTGAAAAATATCTGGCAGTTGCAAGCCTTGGGCTGTTTGTCATGTTTAGCGCGGAGATCATTACCTTTTACACTTTCCTGACTGCGCCGGTAATCGAGGTGGAGCCAGAGCCGCAAATTCTAATGTACATCTCAATTGGCGTTGCACCTGCAATGTGCATTGCGGGAACTGTCTTCATTTTGTCAAAAAGATACGGCTCAAGGCCTGTTGGCAGCATCATAATAGCCGGCGGCGTAGTCTTGCTAATTGGAATGTTTTACGCGCACACACTGATTCCAAAAATAGACAAAAACTATTTGGTGTTTGCAGTAACGACGGTGCCGCAACTGTTCATGGCAGTGTCGATCCCAATCATGGCAACTGGCGCATTTCTGCTTAGGACAAAAAAAAGACCAATCAAGGAATATTTCTAATGGTCAAACCTCATTCCGTTTGAGTGTCGCTTAAAGCCGAGCCTTTCATAAAACGGCTTGACCTTGTCATCGCAGTCCAAAATTGTCTTGTAGCATCCCTGGGCCCTGGCGTATTCTAGGGCAGCCTGCATTATTTTAAAGCCGATTCCCCTTCCCTCGTGCTCCTTTGAGACAACCACGTCCTCAATGTGCCCTACCAGCCCGCCGTCGTGGATGAATTTCTGCTCTATGAGAATTGTGGTGGATCCAACTATCCTGCCATTTAGCACTGCGACAAAAATCACGTGATCCGGGTTTGCCTTTATCTTTTTTAGGATTTCTTTTGCCTTTTCGCTGCTCAGGCTGCTTGCTGTTTTTAGGCTATCAAGTGACTCTAAAAAACCGCTGCCCAGATCACCTTCCTCGATTTTTCTAATTGTGATATCTGTCATTTGCTCTAGATCTTGCCGAGTTTTTCTCTGAATTCCTGGTATGCTTTTTTGTATGAGGCCTTGTCGCCTATGTCGATAAAGCCGTTCTTTATTATGAAGCTGTTGACCTCTTTCTTTTTTGCAAGCGCTTTTTTGATTACGTCGTCCATTCCATACGGGACGTTGCTTGGAATGAGCCCGAACACCTGGGGCTCCATCACATAGCATCCGATGTTTATGTTTGCGCTGATCTCCGGCTTTTCGTTCCACGCCGTCACCCTGCCGCTTTTTGACGTCTCGATGACGCCGTACTTTATTGTAGTCTTGTACTGGTGCAGGCTCATTGTGATAAATGATTTTTTTGCCTTGTGCTGGTTTACCATCTTTCTCAAGTTGAAATTGAAAATAGAATCGCCGTATATGCAAACAAACGTGTCGTCGATGAGTGACTCGGCAGTCTTGAGCTGGCCTGCAGTAGCAAGAGGTCTGTTTGCCACCGCATACTCTATTTTTACTCCCAGTCTGCTGCCGTCCTCGAAATAGTCCTCGATTGTTTTTCTCAGATAGCTCACACAAAGAACAATGTCTGTTATTTTGTTGCTTCTTACCCAATCTATTAGGTGTTCAAGCAGGGGCTTCTCGCCAAGTGGGAGCATCGGCTTTGGAAGAAACGTGGTGTATGGTTGCAACCTTGTGCCAAGGCCGCCGGCAAGTATTACTGCCTTCATGCCTTTAATTGAAAATATAGAGTATTTATGTTGATTTACGAAATCTTTCTGTTCGTTTTATAGAATCTTGGAAATTTTTGCCACTACTTGTTTTGGGTTTTTTCCAAATACGATTATCATTGGCTCTTTTCCGATGTCGCCAGTATGGTATATGGCGTCTGGCGCTGATCTTAAATTCCTAATGGCACGCTCCACCCCCCAGGAAATCGAAGAGTTCTCCTTGTTCTTTGTAGATGCGGGCTCGTCTGTTCTGTCATAGCTTGAAATTTTGTTTTTTGCTCTTTGAAGTTTTTCAACCGTATTTTGATCATACTTGATGTTTATCGCAGCCCTGATTTTTGGGAATTTTTTTTGCATTGTAAGGACTGCAGTTGCAACATGCTTGGAGCCGCCGTACTCCAAGTCTCCTGCAACGACTAGCCTTCTTCCGGCCTTTACGATTCTGCCTGAAACGCCCAAAACATCTGAGACTGACTTTGGGTCCTGCTTTGAATATACGAAATTTGTCTGGCACTCTGGAATCAGCCCGTACGAGTCCCTGAGATTCCCGAACTCTGCAATGGCAGAGCTCAGGTCTTTTCTAATTCTGTCATGTCCTGGATTTGTGATCTTGACTCCGCGCCCTGATTTCTGGGAGTTTTCTATGGACTGATACGTAAAGTGCTTTGCAAATTTCACCGCGCCATCAAACGTGTTTTTTGAGGCAACTGCGTACGCTAGTGCAAAAGAAAAAGTGCAGCCGCTCCCGTGGGTCTCGTAGTTTATTCTGTCTCCTGAAATGGTCCGGCCTTTCTTATTTTCAAAAATAAAGTCAGAAATTTTGTTTTTGGCAAATTTGTGGCCTGTTATCACTATTTTTTTTGCGCCAAGACTGGACAGTTTCCTTGCAGCGCGTGCAAGGTCTGACTCTTTTGCGATCCTGACTCCGGACAATGCCTCCGCCTCGGACACGTTTGGGGTAATGGCGTGGCACAACGGAATGAGCAGTTTTCTAAATGGCTCTAGTGCGGATTTTTTTAGCAAGACCCCGCCGGTTGTGGACTCTATGACTGGGTCTAGTATGATTGGAATTTTTTCCCCCCTCAGCTTTGAGTGGATGGCCCGTATCGTGTCTGAATCGTAAACCATTCCTATCGTGATGGCGTCAATCTTGAAGTCAGAAAGTATGGCATCAATTTGCATTTCAATCGTTTTTGGAGAAACCGGTTCGACCCCTAAAAACTTGGCAGAGTTTTGACTCGTTATTGCGGTAATTGCGCTAAAACAGTTCACTCCAAGTGCCGATGCCGCCCTGACGTCTCCCTGAACTCCTGCACCCGATGACGGATCAGATCCCCCAATTGAGAGTATGTTCACGGTATGTCTAGGCAAGTATGTCGTAATAGTGTTTTTGCAAAATTATCCGTTCCAATGATTTTCTATTTAATGAAATTCCCAAGCGCTGATTGCTTTTCTGCTATTGTTTAAATCTGGATACGGCGTACTAGAACGCATGGGAACGCAAATGAGTGCTGCAAGACGTGGCATGATAACTGACGAGATGAAACAAGTTGCTCGCGATGAGGATGTCTCACTTGACTGGCTACGATCAAAAATTGCAAGCGGCTCTATCATAATCCCAAGCAATAATGTCCGGCCGCAAAAGGTACACCGCGTCGGAATAGGAAAGGGGCTGAAAACAAAGGTAAACGTGAACATTGGCACGTCTACACTCAAGGTGGACCTGAACGAGGAAATCGAAAAGGCCCAAGTTGCAGTAAAGCATCATGCTGATACCATAATGGACCTAAGTGATGGCGGTGACGTTGGCGCAATAAGGAGGGCATTGCTTGAGGCGGCGCCGATAACGTTTGGCACGGTCCCGATTTACGAGGCATACAACCACGGAGTTGAAAAGCACAAAAACCCGCTGGACATAACGGAGGACGACTTTCTAAACGCGTTTGAAAACAATGCAAAGGACGGCGTCGATTACACCACGATTCACTCTGGCATATCAAAGGAAATAGCAAAAAGAATTCTCAAGGTGCAGCGATACGGGGGAGTGGTAAGCAAGGGCGGGACAATCACTGCCGCATGGATGCTAAAATACGACAAGGAAAACCCCTACATTACTCATTATGATTATCTGATGGAAATTGCAAAAAAATACGACGTTACGTTTAGTCTTGGCGACGCGCTAAGGCCTGGCTCAATTCTTGACTCTCACGACGAACTCCAAGTCCAAGAAATGATAAACATATCGAGGCTGACAAAGCAGGCGCATGAAAAAGACATCCAAGTGATGGTTGAAGGACCTGGGCACGTGCCGCTAAACGAGGTAGCCGCAAATGTAAGGCTTGCCAAGTCTCTGATTGGCGATGTTCCGTACTATGTACTAGGACCGCTTGTCACCGATATTGCGTCAGGCTATGATCACATTTCAAGCGCTATAGGAGCTGCGATTGCGGCAAGCGAGGGGGTTGACCTACTGTGCTATCTTACACCTGCCGAACACCTGGCCCTTCCAAACGCGGCAGAGGTGCGGGCAGGACTTGTTGCGTATAGGATTGCAGCGCATGCTGGCGACCTGGTGAAACTAAGGGAAAAGGCCATAGTCTGGGACATGAAAATGACAGAGGCCAGGCGCACACTTGACTGGGAAAGACAGATAGCGCTGTCAATAGATCCAGAAGAAGCAGCTAGGATCCACAACCGAACCGGACAGCGGGACGGAAACAACGTCCCGTGTACGATGTGCGGAGGCGCATGCGTCTATGTGATGCTGCCTCAGCAAAGAAAGTATGTAAAAGAAAACGAGAACCTACAGCAGGTTGAATAACACGTCAGACAATCTAGGGACTGTCTCGTACCTGTGAATTTCCTGAGGCTCTATCCACACGTATGACGAGTTCTCCCAGTTTAGCGAAATTTTTTGCTCCCTTGTCGAAAACAGAAACGGAAACACCGTCCACTGGTGATCCGGGTACTGCGGCGAAGAGATTGTCATTTCCCGGCCTGCCTTTAACAGCTGGATCTGGCTGCTTTCTATGCCTATCTCCTCAAAAATTTCGATTTCTGCCCGCCTGAGTGGCTCTTCTCCCTTCTCGATAATTCCGCTTACTGCCCCCCAGAGGCCCCTCATGCTCTTTACGCGCTCGCTTCTCTTTAGGAGAAGAAGTTTATCGCTGCTTGTTACAAACGATGTTACAATTTTTGTGGAACGCATGACTGGTTATTTTTCAATTGCGTTTATCATCACGTTGAGCTTTTTGTAAGAGTCTTCCAAGTTTACGTTCTTTGCCAGTCCTTGTTGGACCGTTCTGATGTAGTTTGTAATGTCTTCTGACTTGTTCTCCTGTATGTCTGTTAGCAGTCTTCCTATGTCCTTCCATAGCTCCTCTGCGGCCCTTCTGATTTCTGGATTTGCGATTATTGTTTCAATTAGCTCAGTAGACTCTGTCATTATGCTTTCTGCCAGTATTTTTTGGATCTTAAAAGTAGTGCCGGACATTCGCTCTGTCAGTGAAATCTTGTCGTCCTTTGCAAGTATGTTTGCAAATGCCAAGTTGACAAGATGCGTTAATCCCAAAATGATTGCAATCTTTTTGTCGTGCTCGATTGCATCAATTGTGACAAAGTTAGCTCCTTCGAAAAGCGTTTTTACCAAATTAAGCTCTTTTTTTGCATCCTTGATTGGAATTGAAATTATGTTCTGACCCTTGATCTTCTTTGCTCCTGGGCCGAACATCGGATGGATGCAAACCGGGTTTATCTTTGCCGGAATTTTGAGCAGGGCTGCGGCCGTCTTTGCCTTTTGTGAAGAGATCTCGATTAGATATGATCCGCGCTTCATCTCCTTTGCAATTAGTCTGATTATTTCTGGAGTGCGTCTAGTTGGCGTGCACAACAAAACGATGTCTGCACTCAAAACTGCGCCAACGAGGGATTCTGACTTTTTCACCGTCTTGTCAGTTATCGGCACCTCGGAATCATAGCCCATCACCTGATGGCCATTTGAGGTAAAATACTTGGCAAACCACTGCCCCATCTTGCCTCCAGCTCCGATTATTGTGATACTTTCTTTCATTTTGACTTGTTCAGAACCTCATCTAATATCTTCATTCCGTCCATTAGTTTCTTTTCGTCCTGGCAGGCAGAAATGCGGATAAATCCCTTATAATTGCCAAATCCGTCGCCTGGGGCGACTGCAACCCCGTGATCAAGTAACAGGTTGGAGAACTCTACCCCGTCAAACCCCTGCTTGTTTACCCTTGCAAATAGATACATCGCGCCGTCCGGGACGGCAAACTCCAAACCCATCTTCCTTGCCTCGTTGACCACGGTGTCGATTTTTGATCTAACGTTTTTTGCATTTGGTGTGACGTCTGCATCAAGTGCCTTTAATGCCGCATACTGGATCGGCTCTGCCACGTTTGTCAAACAAAGGGCCTGAAGCTTTGCCATTTTTTCAATTATCTTTGGGTCAGCTACGGCGTACCCGATTCTAAACCCTGTCATTGCGTGGGACTTTGAAAACGACTGCGTTACGATGCTTTTCTTGTATCTGTATGACAGAACGCTCTTCCAGTCTGAAAATGAATACGATGAGTAAATTTCATCGCTTAGCACGTAGAGATCATTTTTTTCTGCAATTCTGATTATTTCCTCCTGGAGTTTTGGGGGGAGAATTTTTCCCGTAGGATTGTTTGGGTAGTTTAGGATGATCATCTTTGTGTTTTCGTTTATTGTCTTTTCAATCTGTGAGACGGTCGGCTCCCACCTGGACTCTAGCGTTGTCGGAATGGTTCTGACCTTGACTCCTGCATTTATTGCGCAGTCCCTGTATGCTGGCCATGCCGGCTCTATTACGATCATCTCATCACCCGGGTTGAGGAGTGTGTTGATTGCAAGATAAATTGAAAATCGAGCGCCAGGTGACACCAGTATGTTTTCAGGCGTTATCGCCGCTCCGAATTTTTCTGTCGCGTACTTTGCAAGCGCTGATCTGAACTGCGGTATGCCAGCTGCCGGCCCGTACCTTACAAACCCCTTGTCAAATGCCTCGCCTAGGGCGTCCCTGACTGTTTTTGGCGGAGCAAAGTCTGGCTCGCCTACCTCCATGTGAATTATTTTTTTCCCCTGCTGCTCGAGGCTTTTTGCTTTCAAAAACACCGTGAGGTGTGTCTGCTTCCCGTCTGACTGGACTTTTATGGACTCGTTTAAGAGAAAGTTTAGGAGTTTTTTCCCAAGCGATTCGTCAAGCCCCGTGCGCTTGCAAAACTCGCTTACCTCCTTTCTGAGCTGCTCCTCTCTGGCTTCGTCAGTTACGTTAAGCCCGCTGCTCTTTTTTAGTTCGCCAATCTGCTTTGCGATGTCGGTTCTTTCTTTTAGAAGCGTGAGCATCTCCAGTGTGATGCTGTCTATTTTGTTTCGTAACTGATCTATGTTTGACATTTTACAGTGTTGGTTTTATGAAACCGCCCAAGAGTGCATGATCTGCAAGTACTAGTGAAACAAGTGAATCTACTACCGGCGGCGCTCGCGGGACCACGCATGGATCGTGCCTCCCGTGTACCTGTAGCGTGACTGGCCTTTTTGTCTTGATGTCAATAGTGGTTTGTTTTTTTGCAATCGACGATGCCGGCTTGAACGCGACTCTCATGACAATCGGCATCCCGTTTGACAGCCCTCCTAGTATTCCGCCTGCGTTGTTTGTCTTTGTGACTATCTTGCCGCCCCTGACGATGTAGGGATCGTTGTTTTCTGAGCCAAACAGCTCGGAGCCTGCAAAGCCTGAGCCAAACTCGACTCCTTTTACGGACGGGATGGAAAAGATTGCCTTGCTGATGTCTGACTCTAAAGAGCCAAAGATTGGCTCGCCTAGGCCAACTGGTATG
The DNA here is from genome assembly GCF_000685395.1 of Candidatus Nitrosotenuis chungbukensis. Classification (GTDB taxonomy): domain Archaea; phylum Thermoproteota; class Nitrososphaeria; order Nitrososphaerales; family Nitrosopumilaceae; genus Nitrosotenuis; species Nitrosotenuis chungbukensis. The sequence continues at coordinate 20,261 of NZ_AVSQ01000015.1, forward strand.
TTGACTGTCGTTGATTCTATCACTCCGCCTAGCGAGTCGCTGTTTTTTCTCGCATCTAGGATTGCCTTTTTCATTTTTTCTGCAGTTTTTTTATTGGGGCACCTGACCTCGTTGTCATAAATCTGGCTTTTCATTTTTGCCTCAAATTTTTCAGTCATTGATATTTTGCCTATCTTTACCGTGTAGGAATTGGTCTCGACTCCAAGCGTGACTTTGAGCAGCTTTCTTGCAATTGCTCCGCCCATGACGTGGGTCGCAGTAAGCCTTCCTGAAAATCTGCCGCCGCCCCTGTGATCATTGAATTTGTTGTATTTTACAAAAGCAGGATAATCAGAATGTCCCGGCCTGAGCTTTGTCGTTAGCTCATCATACGCCCTTGAATTCTGATCCTGGTTCCAAATTATCATTGTGATTGGCGCGCCAGTGGTGTACCCTCTAAAAACGCCAGAAATTATCTCCACCTTGTCTCCCTCCTTTCTTTGTGTGGATACAAGCGACTGCCCCGGCTTTCTGTAGTCGAGCATTTTTTGAATGTCTTTTTCCTGTATCTCAAGTCCTGCCGGACACCCGTCTAACACTGCGCCTACGCATTTTCCATGACTCTCACCAAAACTAGTCAGAACAAGTCTCTGACCGATGGAACTGCCAGACATCAAATAAAAACCACCATCTGAAGCATATAACCCTTATACAGTTGTGATTTTTGCCCCGACATGATTCATGTCGGAAATAAAGCTTGGATAAGACACGTCGACTGACTCTGGGTTGGAAACCGTGCAGTCCCCAACATACATTCCTGCTATGCAAAACGCCATGAACAGCCGGTGGTCATCCTCTGAATTTAGCTTTGCACCGCTTACTTTGTCTGGGGGGCCTAGGATCAAACCGTCTTCTTTTTCGGTAACCTTGATTCCAATCTTTTGCAGTTCGCGCGCCAGGATGGCGATTCTGTCAGTTTCCTTGTATCTTGCGTGCTTGACATTGTACAATTCTATTGGGAATCCTGACTTGAGCGCAAGTATTGAAAGCGGTGGCAAAAGATCAGGAGTGTTTGAGAGGTCAAATCTGCCGCCAAGCAGCCTCTCGGGGGCCTTTACCTTGATTGTGTTGTTGTGCATTGAGATGTTTACTCCGAGTTTTTCTAACATGTCAATTATCGCCTCGTCCCCCTGCGCCAAATCTCCAATTGAAATCTTGACTGTGAACCCGTCCCCTACTAGCACCGCAGCTGACAACAGTAACGCGACACTTGAAAAGTCAGACGGAATGGTCACCGTTCCATGCTTGTATTCCTGAGGCTCGATCCTGTATTTTTTGTACGGCTCGATTACTTCGACTTCTACTCCGAATTTTTTCATAGTTGAAATGGTTGCATCAAGATATGGCTTTGATACCAGATCAGAACTGATGTTTACCGTAATTCCGATTTCAGTTCGTGGAGCCACGATGAAAAGGGCAGATATGAACTGGCTTGAAATGTTGCCTGGAATTGTTATTTCTCCGCCCTTGATTTTTCCGATTACTGTAAGTGGGGGCCTGCCGTCATTTGATTCGCATTTTGCCCCGAGCGACTCTAGTGCGTCTGTCAGCTGCTTCATGGGTCTTTTCCTAAGGCTCTCGTCTCCAGTTAGAATTGTTTTCCCGTCGCGCACTGCAGAAATCGCGGCGGCGATTCTTATCGTCGTTCCAGAATTTGACGCGTCAAGTGTAAGGTCTTCGCTATCAAACTTGTCTATTCCCTTTACTTTGAGATTGCTTCCGGCCTCTTGAATTTCCGCGCCAAGACTTTTGCAGATTTCAATTGTGGCGTTTGTATCCCTTGATCGTAACACGTTTTTGATGATGCTTTTTCCGTTTACAAGCGACGCCAAAAATATTGCCCTGTGCGTATAGCTTTTGTTTGGGGGGCACACGAGTACGCCGCTTAATTTTGATTTTTCTACCTTACAGTTCATGGGCATCTGCCTTTTTGTTGTTTATTTCAGAAACGAATATCTTTCCTTCGAGTTCTGAGAAGACCTTTTTAATGTTTGACGTCTTGTCTTTTTTTACTATTGCTGCAATGGCCGGCCCGTTTCCGGAAACCGATGCGCCAAGTGCCCCGTTTTCAACTAAATTTGAGATTATTTTTGGATCCGAGTTCAGTATTGTGGACGTGGCAAGCCCGTTTAGCACCATTGCGTTCCAGTAGTCGCCGTCTTTTGCAAAATTCCATGCCTTTTCAAAGACCTCCTTGATGCTTCTTAGGTTTTTGACGTTTCCCCGTTTGCGCGACTTTGGGACAAACACGACTGCCACAAGGTTGGTTGGTGTCTTCTGCATTTTTATGATTCGTCGCTTGTAGTTGTCGGTGACTACGGTTCCTCCAAAGTAACAGGCGCACGCATCGTCGTACGCGCCAGTTATGCTGACCTTTGTGGCAATTGACGCCTCCACCCCTGGAATCAAGACCTGACTGTCGCTAAACTTTGATCTGAACATCTTGTTGCATGCAAGTGACACCACAGACGAAATGGCACTTGAGCTCTTCAGCCCATACCCTGTCGGGATTTCCGATCTTAGGGAAATTTGTATTTTATTTTTCTCAAGATCTTTTTTTGGAACCGTGTACTCTACTACCTTGCTGATGAGCCTTGAGCTCATGTTGTGATTGTCGACTTCGATTTCTATTCCGTGTCCGTCAGAGGCTTCTACTGTTGCCTCCACCTTTGCCGCAATGCCAAGCGTTGCGCCCTTTCCGGTGGCAATTGCGTTTACTATCGAGACTGCGCCGTGAACTGTTGCCTTTACCTGCGCCATCAGAATCCCCCAAGCAAAACTCTTCTCATTGCGTCATATGGTGCCCCTACCTTGTGCCATATCTCAAATGCAAGGCATGCCTGTCCTAGCAGCATCTCGTATCCGTAGATGACTGTGGCCGATTTCTTCTTGCTTTGCGTGATAAGATCCGTATTCATTGGCATGTACACTATATCGTATACGACACTCTGTGAATTTATGGCATTAGTTGAAATCGGGCTTGGCTCGTTTTTTAGGCCAACTGCGGTTGCGTTAACTATGAACTTGTAATTTCCTGCGTTTTGCCCTGCCTCCTCTAGTGTGATTTCGTTTGACTCTGCCCCCAAACTGGCTGCAAATTTTGCTAGTTCCTGCCCTTTCTCCTTTGTTCTGTTTGCAATTGTTATCCTGCGGGCCTTTTCCTTTGCAAATCCTGCTGCTATTGCCCTTGCGGCCCCGCCTGCACCGAGAAGCAAAACATCCTCCCCTTTTATCGCAATGTTTCTTTTCTTGATTGGCTCCAAGAACCCGTCCATGTCCGTATTGTATCCGACCAGCCTGTCATTTTCGTTTGTGACAGTGTTTGCGGCGCCAATTATCTTGCATTCCTCGCTTGACTCGTCAAGATACTTCATCATCTCTATTTTGTGCGGTATGGTTACATTAAATCCTGAAATCTTGATCTGCTTGAGTGACTCTATTCCCTCTTTTAGCTCGCCCCTTGGAACCCTGTATGCGATGTATGTGCAGTCCATGCCAAGTGCCTTGAACGCGGCATTGTGGATGTTTGGGGAAAGTGAGTGATCTATTGGATCACCAATCACTGCGAAAGTCTTTGTCATCTTTATTTTTGCAGACGTATGATTGATTTAACTTCATCTACACTGAACTGACCTGGAGCAACTGGCTTTCCAAGTGAGACATACGTAAAAGGGCTGCCAAGGGCCATGCACAAAATGCGCGACACTCTTCCGTAATCGCCCATCGAAAACGCAATCAGTTCTGCGTCTTGCTTTCTGTAAAGTGACAGTACGGTTGTTGCGTCGCTAATTGAGTTTGCCATGGTTACTATCTTTATGCTCTTTGAGAGTTTTTTCATCTTTTGCATTCTGGCGTGCAGTGTGGAAAAACTTGGAGTCTTTTTGAAGTCGTGCCAAGACACAAGAACGCGGGTTCCGGTCTTTCTTACATATTCTAGCAGGGATTTGTTTTTTGAAATCGCTGAGAACTCCAAGTCCAGCAGGTACGGTCTGTACTCTGCAATTAGTTTTAGAATCGATATTCTGTTTTGCTCCGTTCCGTCAAACTTGCCGCCCTCCGATCTCGGCCTGAGCGTGCATACGCATCGCTTGAGGTGACTTTGTACAAGGTGCAGTGCCTCTGGAACCTGCTCCGGCCTCAGAAAGTCAAGTCTGATTTCGGCATAATCTGATTTTTGCAGTGCCCGCCTTAGGGTGGAGTGGATCTTTTTCGGGGTTGTCTCGGCTATGCTGACGCACGTTTTGTATGCCATTTCTATTTTTCAAGAATGTACTCGTCGGAGACTTCCATGCCAAAATGTCTTCCAGTTGCCGATTTTGCATGAACCATGACGATGTCGCCTTTTTTTAGATGGGTGACTGAAACTAGGTGCCCTCCAGGCTTTACAAATCTGATGGTCTCTGCATCCTGAGCTATTATTCCGCCCACCTCGTCGCCAATCTGCGCCTTTATCATTAGCATCGGCCTTCTCTCGATCTTTGAGCGGCCGACAGTTGCGCGCCTTGCCTTTCCCTTGGAATCTAAAATCAGGACCTCTGAGCCCGTCTCAAGTTCTGATAGGTACTTTGTGGTGCCGTCTGGCGCGATGGTGTAGCAGTGGACTGCCCCCGCATTTACTCGGAACGGTCGCGGTGATGTAAACGATGATCCTACGGATTCGTTGTGAACCAAAAACAAAAAGTTTGACCTGCTGCCAATTAGCATCCCCTCGCCTCTGTGCAGCATTGATGCGGTATCGACGCACACCCGCTCGCCGTCCCCTACCTCTTTTATGTCAATTATCTTTGCCTCTTGTAGCTCAAAACTGCTGCTCCCAAGATACACCAGTGCCTCTCTTGCCTCGTTGATTGAGCTTGCCTCAAATATCACGCCGTCTACGCCTATTTCTAAAATGGAGAACATCTTTCTTACCTCCTCCGGGCTTCGGGCAGTCGCGTAAATCTCGGTGTGGATTTTATGCAGTTTTGCAATAATGTTTTCTAGCGGAATTATTTTCCAGTCCTTTACCTCTATTATGACAAAGTCAAGTCCCTTCTTTGCCTCGTCAAGAATTTTTTCTATGTCTGTGTTTGACAGCACCGTGAATTTTTTTCCGACCTTTTTGCCCTTTGGTTTGGGCGAGTCCTTTTCAAGAACAACGTATTTTGCGCTTTGCGATGGGTATATCGACACAAGCTTTGATTTTCCGAGAAGTTTTGGATCCAAGTACACTGTTTTGATTCCCTCGCTTTCAAGTGATGCCAAAAACTTGCCAAGGTGAGACTTGGAAACCTTTGGTAAGATTACCAGTTCCTTACTTTTTTCCAATTTGCTTCTCTGCTTCTTTTGCCGACTCATTTCTGAAAATGATTCCAGCCAGTGCCTTGACCATTTGTTCTGGCGCATTATGAGCAAAAATGTTGCGGCCGTACGTCACCCCTTTCGCTCCTGCCTTCATCGCGTCCTCCGTCATTTGCAAAACGTCTGAGTCTGTCTTTGCCTTTGGACCACCCGCGATTACTACTGGAACTGGAATCGCCTTTACTATTTTTGAAAATGAATCGATATCGCCAGTGTATAGCGTCTTTACAATGTCCGCTCCAAGCTCCGCGCCAATTCTTGCAACGTGGCCTACTATCTCCGGGTCGTGTGGGTTCTTGACGTTCTCCCCTCTTGGATACATCATTGCAAGCAGTGGGACTTGCCACTTGTGGCATTCTTCTGAAATCTTTCCAAGCTGCTCTAGCATTTCTGGCTCTTCTTTTCCTCCTACGTTGATGTGAAGTGATACTCCGTCTGCCCCAAGCCTTAGCGCTTCTTCCACGCTGCCTGTCAGCATCTTTCTGTTTGGAGACATTGAAAGAGACGTGCTTGCAGAATAATGAACTAAAATGCCAATGCGCAATGATTTTGGTAGCGACTTTATGATTCCCTTGTTTATTATGATGCTAGTCAACCCGTGGTGCTCGCATTTTTGAATTACATCTGATGGGTTTTCTAATCCCTCTACTGGGCCGCTTGAAATCCCGTGGTCCATCGGAATGCAAAGCATCTTGCCCTTGCGCAAAATCCTGTCCATTCTTATCTGGAATCCGCTGACCATATCGGATCTCCCCAATGTGCCCTAATTAAAAATAACGTGCTGTGATCAATCTTGGAATTGAGTGCCAGCATCAAAAAAACCCGTCAGGATTAAATAATATTGAAAAGCCAATAAAATCAGATCCCTTGAGCCAAATCACTGAGCAAATCTATTCAAGCGATGTTGGCGATATTTTAGAAAATTCGTTGCGCAATATCCAACCGTCCTTTGATGACACCCTGAGACTGCTAAAGTCAGAAGACGTGCACTTGATGGGCATGGTTGCAGGACACATCACACAAAAAAAGTTTGGGAAAAAGGCATCATTTGTGAACAATATCATTTTGAATTATACAAACGTCTGCATAACTGACTGCAAGTTTTGCGCATTTTACCGCTCTCCTGGGGATGCCGAGTCCTACACTTTGTCACTTGACCAAATTGAGGCTCGTGTAAAGACATCGTGGGATCTCTTCAAGATTAGGCAAGTGCTGATTCAGGGAGGACACAACCCGAACCTTGGAATTGAATACTATGAGGACGCATTTAGAATGATTAGGAAAAAATTCCCGGAAATAGGGGTGCACGGACTATCTGCATCCGAAATTGACATGATATCTAGGATAGAAAAGACATCGACAAAAGAAGTCCTCTCAAGACTCAAGGACGCAGGACTGCAATCAATTCCGGGAGCCGGCGCAGAGATTCTAGTTGACAGTGTAAAAGACGTGATCAGCCCAAAAAAGATCACAAGCAATGAGTGGCTTAGAATAATGGAAGAGGCGCACTCGCTCGGACTGCCGGCCTCTGCAACTATGATGTATGGCCACGTCGAGTCGCTAAGCGATATCGCAAAGCACTTTGAGAAAATTGTAAAACTGCAGGAAAAGACCAAAGGGTTCATGGCGTTCATTCCTTGGAGCTTTGAGCCAAACAACACCCTGATGCAAAAAGAAAACCTTGTACTGTATGGAGTTGGAGGAATGCATCTTTTGAAAATGATTGCAATATCGCGACTTGTCTTTAACGGCCTGATTCCTCACATCCAGTCGTCTTGGCTTACAAACGGCGTTGGCATGGCACAGATAGCACTGCAGTACGGCGCAGATGATTTTGGAGGAACTCTGATAGGCGAAGAAGTGGTGTCCTGTACAGGTGCGCGCTCAACTGAGCTAACCGGGCAGAAAATCATCGATGCGATTCATCAGATTGGGTACCAAGTAGAAGAGCGCGACAATTTCTACAACCCAGTTCAGATGCACTAGAGCCCGTAACTGGACCATCTGGAATCGACAAGTTTCTTTGTTGTCTCGTCCACTTCGACTTTTTCCTGGATTTCCCGCTCGAATCCTTCCTCTTTTGTCTTTTGCGTGGCATCGATTCCCATCTTTGAGCCAAGGTTCACAAGCGGGGACGCTGGGTCAAGCGTATCTGTTGGAGTGTTGTTGATGATTACTGTGTCGCGTGCAGGGTCTGAGCGCGTCGTTATTGCCCAAATCACATCGTCCATGCTGTGAACGTTGACGTCCTCGTCTACTACGACAAAAATTTTGGTCAGCGCAAGCTGCCCAAGACCCCAAAGCCCCATCATGACTTTTTTTGCCTGTCCTGGATATCGCTTTTTGATTGAAATGATTGCCATCCCCTGGAACCATCCTGCTGCTGGCATTGCAAAGTCTACCACCTCTGGCTGGAACATTCGGATCAGGGGGAGAAACGACTGCTCTATCACCTTGCCGATGTATGCATCCTCTAAAATGGGCTTGCCGACAACCGTTGTGAGGTAGACTGGCTTTTGCCTTCTCATCATCCCAGTCAGGGTAAATGTCGGGTATGGCTCCCTTGGGGTATAGTATCCCGTATGATCCCCAAATGGGCCTTCCTCTCTTATGTCGTTTGGATCCACATACCCTTCCAGAATAATTTCTGCATTTGCGGGAACCTCAAGATCAATAGTCTTGCACTTTACTGTCTTGATTCCCTTTTGGCGAGTGATTCCTGCAAAGAGATACTTGTCTAGGCCCTCTGGGACTGGCGCTATTGCGGAAAAGACAGTAGCCGGATCCGCCCCAATTATTATTGCAACCTCGATTCTTTCTCCTTTTTCTTTTGAAATGTCGTGGTGATGCGCTCCGCGTTTGTGCTTTTGCCAGTGCATCAGCGCGTGTTTGTCGTCTACTATCTGCATCCTGTATACCCCGAGGTTTCTAATTCCCGTCTCGGGATGTTTTGTTGCGACAAGGCCCAGCGTTATGAACCGGCCGGCATCCTTGTGCCACGTCTTTAGAATTGGAATTTTGCCAAACGATGGGGACTCGTCAACGACCTCTGTCACGGGTCCGCTTTTTTCGAGCTTTGGGAAAATTTCCCCCATCTTTGATAACTCTGGAAGTTTTTTTAGCTTGTTTAGTATTCCTGTCGGGATTTCCATTTTTGTCATGTCTACGATTCTCTGCCCTATTTCAGTAAAGTCTGACATCTCCAGACCTATCTGCAGCCTCTTCATAGAACCAAACGCGTTTGCCAAGACTGGCATGTCGTAATTTTTTACATTCTCAAATAATATCGCAGGACCGTTTGCATACATTGTCCTCCTTAGGATTTCTGCAATTTCTAAATCTGCATCAACCTGTGTCTTGATTCGTTTTAGCTCCCCTGCATCCTCCAGTGCTTTGATGAACTCTGCTGTGTCCTCTATTGTCACACCTGCTGGTCTGTCCAAATATTGTATAAAGCTTGACTAGGCAGATACCTACACAATGTCTGACAAAGGCATTTTAATTGCAGGGGCTAAATCCTGATAGTTGAGCACGGAAAAGTGTGTTGTTTGCAAGGGCGGCGGGACAATTGAACTTCTTGGCGCGCAGTGCCCTTTTTGCAATGGGACAGGCGAGTACACAAAGACTGGGGAGAGCTATCTAAAGTCGCACATCTGCCAGTGCATTTTTTTGGACAGAAAAACATGCCCTCTTTGCGGAAAAAAATGCCATCATGATACGCCGAACAAGCCGAAAATTCTGATTGGACCTGTCTAGAATAATTTTAGATCATTGGATTGGTGGGAGCTCTGATCTTTTTCCATGTCCGCCTGAGCCGAACTTGCAGTAAAAGCAAAGGTCTGACTGCATATGTGTCAGCTTTTCAAGCTGGATTGCGCCAATCTTTAGCGCAATCTTTGTCAGAATCTTGTATTTTAGAGGCATTGATGGTATGACCTCTTCCATGTACACCTTGTAGTGCTCTGGGCAAAACTTGAGCGTGACTCTTGCGGACTCTTTGCTTGACTGGTTTACAGTCTTTGCAAAGTTAATCTGCTCCCTGATGTATTCGTGTTTTGGACACGGGCAGTCCTTTCCTCCAGGATGCTTGTATGCAGGTGTGTTCTTCCAGTCAAAGTCTGGAAATTCTCGCTCAAAATCGTCCAACGCATGGTATAGTCTCATGCATCTATTAAATTTGATCCAGTGTCAAAGCCGGGATTTACCCAAATGTAAATAAACCCCGCTTCTTGTGTTAGTTCAAATGTCTAGTGCTAAACCCACTAAAAAGGATCTAGAAACCAAGATTGCTGAATTGGAAGAAAAACTTACCAAATTAGCAAGTCAGCTTGAAGCAAAGCCTGTAACTACACCTCCGCCAGCGCCAAAGCCAGCACCGACAACAACTGCACCGCCGCCAAAACCAGCTCCGGCACCTGCCTCACCAAAAGGCTCACTGCCAGCAGGATTCAAACCGGCGCCAGCACCAGCACCAAAGCAAGAGGCTCCAAAACCAGCACCAAAACCTGAAGCTCAGGCAGCTACGGAATTGGCCATATGGGAACAATGGAAGCTTGCACCAATGACAGACACACACGCATACAAGGCAAAGGTAACTGGATACATACCGGCACCAAACCGATACTATGCATCACTTCACACGACAAACGTTGATGTTCCTACATCTGACTGGAACTTGCAAAAAGTCAAAATCACGGGATACACTCAGCCTTCAAACAAGTACTTTGCAACAAGACAGCGAATGGCATACCATCCTGCAAACAAATCGTTCACAGGCTATGGCGCCCGATTGACAGGAACTGCAGCACAAACAACAACTGCACCTCCACCAAAGCCGGCACCAAAACCAAACCCAACACGTGGCAGCTTGCCAAAAGGTTTCTAACGAATTTCCAATTTTATTATCTATTTTTCATTTAGTCTAGTCTGATCGCTGTATCCAAATTTGGAAACTTGGAATTTCGGCAATCCTGTGGCGTTTTTTGCAATAATTCCAAAATTGTGGGAAAATAATTCAATTGTTATCCTGCATCAGAACAAAATGTAAATAAACTATTATTGTATCAGGAAATTCACATGGCTGGAACTAAAGCTAATAAAAAAGATCTTGAAAATAAAATTGCCGAGCTAGAAGAAAAGCTCACAAAACTAGCAGCACAGTTTGAAACCAAATCTACACCTCCGCCAGCGCCAAAGCCAGCACCGACAACAACTGCACCGCCGCCAAAACCAGCTCCGGCACCTGCCTCACCAAAAGGCTCACTGCCAGCAGGATTCAAACCGGCGCCAGCACCAGCACCAAAGCAAGAGGCTCCAAAACCAGCACCAAAACCTGAAGCTCAGGCAGCTACGGAATTGGCCATATGGGAACAATGGAAGCTTGCACCAATGACAGACACACACGCATACAAGGCAAAGGTAACTGGATACATACCGGCACCAAACCGATACTATGCATCACTTCACACGACAAACGTTGATGTTCCTACATCTGACTGGAACTTGCAAAAAGTCAAAATCACGGGATACACTCAGCCTTCAAACAAGTACTTTGCAACAAGACAGCGAATGGCATACCATCCTGCAAACAAATCGTTCACAGGCTATGGCGCCCGATTGACAGGAACTGCAGCACAAACAACAACTGCACCTCCACCAAAGCCGGCACCAAAACCAGAGACAAAACCAACAACACAAATTTCAGAAACAGAGGCACAACAAAGATCAAGAAAAGCACAGCTAGAGGCATATGAACAAGAATACCTGGCAAGAGTGCAGCAAGCTGAAAAACAAAGACAGGAAAAACCGGCACCAAAACCAGCAGGATCTACAAGAGGATCTCTTCCAAAAGGATTTGAGCCAAAACCAGTAGAGGCACCAAAGCCAAAACCAAACACTGGCTCAATGCCAAAAGGTTGGAAACCCTCCTAGAACTTTTTCTTTCTTTTCTAATTTGTTAATATCTGCAGGACTTCGTCTGCATGACCCTTTGGTTTTACAGCTGGGAACGCTTTGAAAATTTTGCCCTTTTCATCTACCAAAAAGGTGCTCCTCTGAACGCCCATGTACTCTTTTCCCATGAACTGTTTTTTTCCCCAGACTCCGAATTTTTTGCAGACCTCTGCCTCTGGGTCTGATAATAACACATATGGGATGTTCATCTTGTCGACAAATTTCTTGTGCGACTCCACATCGTCTGTGCTGATTCCGATGATTTCTATTCCGTGCTTTTGAAATTTCTTGTATTCTTTGGAAAACTCGTCTGCCTCTATCGTGCAGCCAGGCGTAAAGTCCCTTGGATAAAAGTAAATCACATGTTTTTTTCCTTTGAAATCAGATGATTTTACGCGCTTGCCGTCTGCGTCGTCCAGCTCAAACTTTGGCTCTTGATCGCCTTCTGTGATCATGATTTGCTGTATTTCAATCCATAATTAATTATTTTGAACTGTTTTGCCTCAAAATTGACCCGCATATTTTATATTGAAAGCAAAAAGGCATTTTCTTAATGGTAAACGGAAGATCCTGGTTTGCAGAGTCTATTGCAACATTTTGTCTAGTGTTCTTTGGACCACTGTCTGTCGTGATGGCAGCAGCTGCATTTGGAACAGGCCTTACAATCGAGGGAATTATCATGATTTCAATAGGACACGGAGCCGCAATAGGCTTGATGGTATATGCATTTGGCCACGTGTCTGGTGCGCACATCAACCCAGCAGTCACCATAGCCATGCTGGTAACAAGAAGAATTGGAATCAAAGATGGAATCGGATATATCGTATTTCAGATAATTGGCGCAATAATTGCCGCATTCTCGCTAAAAACTATCTTGCCAGAACTTGGGGCCAAGGTTAACTATGGAACGCAGGGCGGACCTAGTGCACTATTGAACAATTCTGCAATGTCTGGTTTTGCAGTGGAAGTAATCTTGACCTTTTTCCTAGTTACTGTCATATTCATGACTGCAGTCCACAAAAAAGCAGCTGCTGGAATGCACGGGATTGCCATAGGCGGCATGATATTTCTGCTGCACCTAGTTGGCGTCCCGCTGACTGGCGCATCGATGAATCCTGCAAGAACCCTGGGTCCTGCGATAGCATCCGGCTACTGGGACTTTCACTGGATTTACTGGGCAGGACCGATAATTGGCGCAATAATTGCAGGACTGATTATGAATTATGTCTTTGTCAAAAAGGCAGAAACAGAGAAATCCGCTTAGATTTTTCAAACTACAAACACTTTTAAAAATTTGATTTAGTCTGGTTTATGGGCTCGTTGCACAGCTTGGATAGTGCGAATGCTTGCGGAGCATTAGGTCGAGGGTTCGAGTCCCTTCGGGCCCGTTTCTTTAGTGGTTCTTAAATTGGATTCCTACGTAATAGGAGTAAAAAATGACCATAAACGAATCCGAACCAATGGGAATGTTCTTGTATGCTCTAAAGAGCCCAGTCTCTAAACAACGGTATCAAAAAAGGCTGGAAAATTTCTTTGATTTTCTGGAATTACAAGGAAGTACCGAAGACAAGGCAAAAACGCTCATTTTGCAAATCAATGAGCACGGCCTTACTTGGCTAACTGCCAAAACCATGAATTATCTCAATTATCACAAAGAGAGGGCAGAACGGGGCGAAATCTCTGATGCTACAGTTCGCAACTATTACAAACCGCTAAAACTCTTTTTGGAGATGAATGATGTTATTCTTCAATGGAAAAAAATAACCCGTGGGTTGCCGCGTGGCAGAAGATATGCGTCTGATCGAGCCCCAACAATAGATGAAATTCAAAAACTAGTGGAATATCCAGACCGAAGAATTAGGGCGATTGTCTTTACAATGTGTTCCAGCGGAATAAGGCTTGGCGCGTGGGATTATCTGAAATGGAAGGATATTACTCCTATATCACAAAATGATAAGATCATAGCTGCAAAGATTGTGGTTTATTCTGGTGATTCAGAACAATATTTTTCATTCATTTCCCCAGAAGCATATTCTGAATTGAAAAAATGGATTGACTTTAGATCCGAGTCTGGAGAAACAATAACTGGCGATTCTTGGCTAATGAGAGATTTGTGGAATATAGAAAAATTTGCACGAGGTATGGTGACTGCCTCAAAAAAACTAAAAGCATCAGGTGTCAAACGTCTAATCGAACGAGCACTCAAGGCTCAGGGAATTAGAAAAACTCTACCTGCCGGCCAGAAAAGATACGAATTCCAAGCGGATCATGGATTTAGAAAATTCTTCAAGACTCATACTGAACAAGTCATGAAACCAATCAACGTTGAGGTTTTGATGGGTCATTCCACTGGAATTTCTGACAGCTATTATCGTCCAAATGAGAACGAACTTCTAAAGGACTATCTTGGAGCAATACCTGAGATTACCATATCCAAAGAAAATAGAATGACTACTGATGCTGAAAAACTTCGAGTGAATAGCTCTGGAATTGAGGAAAACAAGAACGAAATCGCACAACTAAAGGAAGAAATTCGAAAAATCAAACTCAAAAACGAAATTAGTGCACTCATGAAAGAAAGTATGATTGAATGGGCAGAAAAACACCCTGATAAAATCACTCCACTGCAAGTAGCAAAAACTGATTGTGTAAAATTAAGAAATCTTGATGAAATAGTGGAGCATTATTTGATAGCACACGACGGTGATATTTCTGGCCTAAGAGAAAGATTTGCTAATGCCAGAATCCACATAAAAGAAAACTAGTCTTAAGATACTTTCAAATTTTAAGCGGTTATCAAATCTATCATAACTGTGTCCGACCTCACATGAGTTTAGAGGGAAAAACGCCTAGTGAGAAAGCAGGTATTGGGATTAAGGGAAATAACAAATGGATCACAGTGATTCAGAATGCTCAAGCCGAAATTCGTTAAAATTTACTCAAAATCCATCTAAACATTTTGTTACTAATGTTTAGTTGGCTTCAAATCTTGATGAATTTTATTGAATATTCACAGTTAGAGTGTTGTAAAACTGTCAACACGTTAATCTATATTTTTCATTTAGGTTTAAAATCATTCATAATCATCAGGAAATTTTTAAAATCTGGAAATACTAAAGACAAGATAGAAATGAAAAAAGAATCTCATAGCGAAATAAACATTTTGTTACTAATGTTTAGATTACCGCAAAATCGTTGATAAAAATCTGATTTTCGTTTTAATAATAAATACAAGCGATCAAATTCATCAAAAAACAAGAGAATCTTTTTTAATATTAAAACACGATTTTTATCAATGAAAGTTGCAATCGAAGCCAATCAAAATCATATTTGGTTGGAAGAATGGATAAATCAGCAAATAGACGGCAAAAATGTCAAGGACATCAAACTGACTTGTGGTACTGATGACAATAAAAAATTGACGTATTCTGCCATGATAATGTTCAATGATTAAAGACTAAGATCTACATTACCAACTGAGGATAACGCCTAGTAAATCGACCTAAGAATGAACAGTGTCATTATTTGGGTTCTTTATTTCTTAATGTGATGTTTGCACATTGGGTAGTTACAACAGCTCTTAACACAGATCCTAAATCAGAGTCTTTGTCGAATTTTGGTGAATATGCACCAGTTACTCTTTTTGGCATCAGATATTCTTGTAAAGCCTGTTTCGCAGATTTTGGTTTTGTAGAATCAAAAACCGCAAAAGCAAATCCGTTACCTGCATGGTCAGAACTAGCTTTGGTTATCAATGAAAAACAAGGAATATCAGTCAAACCATCTCCAATGTAAATCATGTTTGAGAGGGGTATCCGTCTAGATGTTACAGGAACATCTTTGTTAACAAGATATGCGTTTTCTTTCACCTCGTCTTGTGTTATACCTTTATTAATTTCAAAAATATAACGTGTTTTCTCCGTAAAAGTGATTGCACGTTTTACATATTTCAAATAATCATCTTCAGTGTCCCCAGCAAGATCACATCCATATACAGATGTGAAGTTATTTTTTACCACATCACTACCTATGATTATTTCTCTTAATCCGCCCGATATAATGTAAAATTCTATGTCGATGTCTTTATACTGTTTTACCTTTTCTTTAAGTTCTGTAAAAACTTCTGGAATCCCTTTAGAAAATTTATCGTCAAATGTTTTACCAAATGCTCGAAGATCCTTATTTGTTAGTTTTCCAAAAGGTTTACCTTCCCCTATGTTATTCAAAATTAATTTTAGGTAGGCATGAGTGGGATCATAGCCTTCTAGAAGAAGTTGTTTTACATCTTCTCCCCAAAATTTTTCATGATCTATTCCATATTTTTTCAAAAGTTCAGTAGCTGTATCAGGAACTAATGTATCGTCATAATCAAAAATTACACCTATTTTAGAACCGACCATCAGTTCTATAGAGAAATTGTTCTATTTAAAAAAGCACTAAACAAAAAATTAGTTAGTCTTCTTAGAAGACTCAAGTCGAGTAGTTAGCTTTAACAAATCTTCTGTTATAGCATTCCACTCTTTAGGCGTAAGATCTTTTTCATTGCTTGCCATGACCGATTTAATCTGATTAGGTATCTGAATTGTAATAAGGATTCTTGAGTCAAAAAATGTTACAGTTACGTAACAAGAATTAACACTGGGATTTTTACTCTCTTGATCGCTAGATGTATTTTTACAATCCTGACCATCAACCGAAGGTAACAGTTTGATTTCAACCGATAAGGGAACAGCACCTAAAATAATAATAGATAATAGTTTGCTGTGCCATACGTTGTTTTCAGTTTATTTTTTGGTGTTTTTCTAATTGCTTTTTATTTTCCTCTAACTCATCCATTAATTCATCGCCAAAGTCAAAATCAACAGAACCGTTTATTGCAAATTCGATTGCAGCTTTAACAAAATCACTAATTGATTCTCCTAACAAATTACAACGCTCTCTTAACTCCTCATGAAGTTCTGTCGGTATACGTGAAGATACAGTTCTAGACACTTGTTTACACCTGTTTACGATATGAATCAAAATGATTTAAGATTGGATAAGTGAGCGAGTCTATTTGGATTCGCACTATGGCTATCATCAATTGAATATTGCTACGGATGACATTAATAATTACGTTACATTCTGTGACTATAATTCACCGGAATCTTTTTCAGTTTTGTCTTATCTTAATTTTTAATGACATGGTTAAGTGAGATCCTTTTCCCTTTAGCAATAGCTTATGTTGGTGTAATGTCTATAGGGGGAGAAATTATTTTGAGGGGATATTTATCACGAAATCTTATTGCTAATAAACCGATAGAGATACAACTTGAGCTGATCAAATGGAAGGCAAAGGCTGAGGAAACATCATTTGTTCTAACTGGATTTGCAATTGTTTCACTCGTTTTCATAATTTCAACATTTCAAAAAAATCTCGGTGATGTAGAGCACATCATATTATTTTTTTCATTAGCCTTTATTTTCGAAGTAATTTCTGCTTTTATACATCATGATTTTGAAAAAGAAAGAGCAGGTTACCACGGAACTGTCTTTCAATATGGTGGCATTCTAGCAATTCTCTGTGGCTTTTTAACATATTTTGATAAAGTAATGCCATGGTCTAGTGGCATGTATGTGATTTACATTGTGGGAATAATTGTATTTATTGGGCTGACGTTTAGAGAAGTAAATGTCTGGCAAAGGGCAGCTATGACAACCGATGAGACTTGACTGCATCGAACTCTTTATTTTCCTAAATCCTTAAGTTTATACAAAATTTAGAGAATTATTGAATGCATTTAGATTTTCAATTGGAATTATTCTTTTGTTAGTTGCTATTGGGATGTTTTTCTATATTGAAGACATCAAAGATGACCGAGTAGGATTCTTTGGAACCACGACAGTTGAAAACATAACACAAATGTGCAATGCAGGATGGGGAGATGCCTTTAATCTGACCGGTCAATGTCTGAAGATTCAACTATTCTATTATTCTCCATGGATCTCTGGATTTTTTGGAATAATTTTATTGGCAAAAGCGGGCCCATACAGAGGGTATAGTGGACATGGAGGATATGGAAGCCATAATCGACGCATAAGATTAAGACCAAAAACAAAGAAAAGACTTGTCATAATCATTTCTGCAAGTATTGTAATCGTAGTTGGAATTTACATGTATGGAAATTATGACATTACTATTGGCAATCAAAAAATTGATGACATAATACCGCCAGAATCTGTTGAAAAAACTCTTAAATCAATATCTGATAACATGCCTGTGAAAATAAAAGAAAGACCATAAAGAATACAAGTTTTTGTTAATGCATGATGGTATATCCTTATGAAGCAAGGTTGTGTTCACAAATGGATTTAGAAAAAATCTTTATGCTTCCAAGTAAATCTTATCGTGTTGGGAATATTTGACAGATCTAAAGGAACCCGAGATTATAATATCCGTAAATTAGAAAAACAAAAACGTGAAGATGCTAAAGAATTAAAAAAATTAGAAGAACGAAGAGCAAAAATAAAGCAAGATGAAACAGCTAACAAAACCAATCTTTTTGGAAGAATTTTCAGCAGAAATCAACAAAGAGACAATTCTACTACTGTCGGATATCCTAATGATGGTATTTCTGAAAATATTGAAGAATATGTATCTGAATCTGAAGATCCATACCAAGTCATCGGCGTAAGTAAAAATGATACTTTCGAGAAAATTTCTGAAGTCTATAAAAAACTTCAAAAAGAATATCTGGATATTGACCTTCGTAATAAAACTCCAGACGAAAGAAAAAGCATTAACACCATTCTAATTAAGATAGATCGAGCATATGCCAAAATCAGGAGCTCACATCATGCGAGTTTGAATAGACAACATAATTTAACAAGAGTCGATTCAAGAAGTGTAAAATTTAATTCTGAAGAAGAGCGAATATTGAATTCTACAGATCCTTTTCAAATATTGAATGTACTTCCAAACTCTACGAAAGATCAAATCAAGAAAAACTACAAAGAATTACAATTAAAATACAAACTAACTGGAATGATGAATAAATCCGAAGACGAGATATTGCGACTTACGAATCTACTCAAAAAGATAAACTGGGCTTATACCGAAATTAAAAAAATCGGCGGCTTTGGTTAAAACATGAAGGTATTAGGAATAGATCTAGGTACGAGCAGTTCCTCTGCTGCCATCATGTTGGATGGAGAAATCAAGATTATTCCTTCCTCGGAAAAAAAGACAACGACTGTCAAACCATTTCCATCTGTAGTGACTTTTTTTGAGGATGGTAGTTGTCTGATAGGAGAGTCTGCACTAGAGCAATCCCTCTACAATCCTAGAGGTACAGTGTTTAATGCAAAAAGACTTATTGGCTCTTATAATCGAGTTGAAGTCTTTGGCAAACAACATTTGCCACAATTCATCTCGGCATTAATCTTGATGAAGATCAAACTAAATGCTGAAAAGTTTCTTGGTGAACAGGTGACAAAGGCGGTAGTGACAGTTCCAGCATATTTCAACGACGCACAAAGACAAGCTACTCGAGATGCAGGAAAGATAGCTGGATTAGATGTCATACATATACTGACTGAGCCAGTTGCAGCAGCCATTGCATACGGTGCCAAAGTACTCAAGGGAAGAATGAAAATTTTGGTATTTGATATGGGTGCTGGAACACTAGATGTATCGATTATAGAATTTTCTGATGGATTATTCGAGGTTTTAGCTACATCTGGAAATACTACTTTAGGTGGCATTGATATGGACAGAGAAATTGAGCTTTTCCTCATAAATGAAACACGGAAGCAAAATGGTGAATTTACAAAACTTGACGACGAAATAATCGAAATTCAAATAAAAAAACTAGCAGAAGAAATAAAGATCAAATTAGCCTCAATTGACTTTGTTGAAATTAATCAAATATTCTCAAACTCCAATCTTGAGTATAGACTCACTACAAAAATAACACAGACACAGTTTAAGAAAATGATTGAAGGTATTTTAGAAAAATCTGAATCATGTGTTTACGATGCTCTCAAAGGGGCAAAACTAACTCCCGATGAGATTGACAAAGTAATTCTTGTTGGAGGACCAACAAAGCTACCAATAATCAAAGAACTATTGACAAATGTCATCCGAGTGCCAGAAGAGGGAGTTGACCCATACTTTGTTGTAGCCAGTGGTGCTGCAATAGAAGGTGCAATCTTGGGGGATGAGAGAAATTTACCAATCCTTTATCAGGGAATTACAATTGTTAATGTGACTCCTCTTGATCTTGGCACGGATGTGGGGAAAAATACTCCTAACTACAGAATTAAACTCATGATTCCGAAAAACACTCCATATCCAACTGAATATACCGAACGATTTTATGTCAAGCCTTCAGTTGACAAATGTCCAGTTGAGATCTGGCAGGGGGATTTTGATAAAAACCCCAGTTTTCACGGTAATGCCAAACTTGGCGAATTCATGTTGGAAGGACTAACACCCATGGATGAAAAGTATGTTGATGTAACATACAATCTTGATGCTGATGGGATTCTTCGAGTAACTGCAAAAGAAATCATATCTAAGATAAAAAAGGAACTTCTAATTACCAGAATGGGAGATCAAATCACACCACCTCCCGAACTTGAATATTATGAGAAAGAAGTCATAAAAACTGAAAATCGTCATCGAAGAGACATTCTAAGTCCATACGAAATCCCAGTTTCTAGATATGATGAAATATTGTCCA
Organism: Candidatus Nitrosotenuis chungbukensis; assembly: GCF_000685395.1. Classification (GTDB taxonomy): domain Archaea; phylum Thermoproteota; class Nitrososphaeria; order Nitrososphaerales; family Nitrosopumilaceae; genus Nitrosotenuis; species Nitrosotenuis chungbukensis. Next base: position 40,315 of record NZ_AVSQ01000015.1, read on the forward strand.
ATACTGAAAGTAACGAGTATAGTTGGATGTGTGAATGTCTTAGCGATGCAAAAAACATCATAAACACACATCATGGTTTTGATTGCACTGATTTTTTCAGAAACTCGTCTTTTATCTTGTTTTTACAACTAGACAAACAATACACATATGCGTACATAGGAATGACTGGCGGACCTGTTTATCACATTGGAATTCATAATGCCTTGAGTGAATATAATGAAAGAAACAAACGAATGCTTACAATAGTTTTGGTACATGAGTTATTACACGCTATTCATCCTGACTGGGGTCATGATAGAATAAATCCAGAAGAGAGAAGGTTGGCAAACCTAGCAAACCATTATGATGCTTTACATGAAATGGAAATTTTATTTTTGAGTGGAAAAATGGCGATGTGCAATAATCATTATGGAGAATCAGGAAAATGCATTCAAATTCATTGTAGATAATAGAATGAATCAAACTAATTACGCGGCCCCTCGTGGGAATCTACTTTTGCTGCTGTTTCACACTTTTAGAGTCAAATCCATCTCCTGTTTTGTATTGACAAATAGTGGAACCTAAAATAGAACTATGTGGTATGAATCCAGATAGATTCGCACTTTACAAAGCTGGAACCTTTAGGATTAGAAATGTAACCTTTTATTGTAATTATGTTTTATAGATGAAGTGGCACAAAACCGTCTCTGCTTTTTCAGGAATCGATCAGATCACCACATACAAGAAAGCAGGCGTTAATTTTTTATAGATTATTAATTGTGATTCCATCAAAATCGATTTCGAGGCATAATTACTACTGTGATGTTATGGAAATTAATCGTTCTAGATGATAAATAAATGATTTTTTTAACTAATGAGCTCTAAATCCGCTGTGTCTAGACTTATTCAAAAATTGATTTCGTTGAGAAACCATTTTGATAAAACTATGACTGAAATTGAGAAACAACATCCTGATTGGAATGAAAAAGACACACGGTTATCCGTATATGGTAGAACCATTAACGTCATTAATTCTGTTTTATTTAGTGTGATGTTCAAAGAAGAAGAACTTGTAAATCCTGCTTGGTTCAAAAAAGTCTTTTCTGATGAATTAACACTTAAAGAACATGGATATTATTTGGCAAATTATACCTCGTTCTTACGATTATCTTATGTTACAATACTGTTTTCTGCATTTGAGGTTTTTTTCCGAGATATTTTAAGAGTAGTTTATCCAAACTATTCTAAAAATGATAACATTGGTACAATAATACAATTCATTCTTAATGATAATGATCTCTCAAAATATTGTCATGTTTTTGACATTCTTCGTATTTTAAGAAATTCATTGCATAATGGAGGCATTTATAATGAAAGAAAGGGGAAAACAATTTTTTACACTGGTAAACAATATGTTTTTAAAAAAAATCAAATTATCTCTGTAAATTGGGAATTATTAATTGAAATCATTTTTGATGTTGAATCTTGTCTTGCCCAACTAATCTGCTCAGAAAAAATTTCATCCAAAAGCGAAATCCATGATTTTACTGATTAGATTTACTTGTATGGGATATGTATTGATCGTTAGTAATCTAACTGAATCAGCTAATTTGGAAGGTGTAATTCTAATTGGTAAAACTGAGATTGAAAACCTTCTAGATTTGATTGAAGGTGGAAATAATGATCTTGCCAGAGAATACATTGCAAGAGAAAGAATAATTTTCTAGCAACACACTGATAAAAAAATTAACAATTGTTAATTAGCTGATTGAATATCTTCATTAGATGTCAAATGTGGAAAAAAGTTCTAGTCCTTGGTTGACTCAAGATAAGTTCGAGGATTTTTTACAAGCGGTTCCACTAATTACTGAATTACAGACTAAGAAAAAAATTACCAAGCCATATTGGCCACTTTCCCCAGAAGAATTTCAAATGTTGTATAAAATGACATATTATTGTGCGTTAGGAATAGTTGAAACTTTGGAATTGGTTGCATCGGATATTGATTTAGAGAAAAAAATTGTGAACATACGAAAAGAGGGAGGTAAGTTGGAACAAGCAACTATCCCACCAATCATAGCAGATGAAATTAAACAGTATTTGAAAACGCATAAGAAAAGATTGTTTGTGGTAAATAGGGATAGTCCGTGGAGATATGCTATAGCTGCAGCCAAGATTGCTAAATTAAATTTTTATGAAGAAAAAAAGATAAAATCTGTTCACGGCATGTCCTTTCTTTTTTTCAAAAAATCTTGGGAACAACAAATGGTCCATGATGGGTTTCCTGCAAAATTAATTGCAATCAAAATGAGAAAGAAATCGCTGTTATCTAAAAAATGGTCAGCAGTGGACATCAATCAATTAATAGATTTAGAGGGAGAAAAATACCCTGCCAAGAAAAAAGGAGTGGTTGTTTTACTTGATGCATTGGGAATTAAGGGGATATGGAAAAGTAATAGTCCGACTAATGTTCAAAAAAATTGGAACGCTGTTATTGCTAAATGTAGATTATTGACTAATGATTTAAAATCAGATGATATTTCTCCAACTCTTAATGCATTTTCTGATACGGTAATAATCACTGTAACTGGTTCTGATATGAAAAATCTCATAACTAAGACTGCTGAAGCACTAATTCACATAATGGGATTTGCAATTAGGCAAAATATTTTTTTCAGAGGTTGTATTAGTATTGGAGATTTTTTTCCTGATCCTAACATTGTTATTGGAAAAGCAATTGATGATGCGGCACAATATTATCAGATGCCAGAATGGATTGGAGTTTCAATTACCCCCAGCTCTCATAAATCTATATCTTCTATCAATTCTATCCTAGATGAACAAAAATTATTTGTTGAATATGATATTCCATTAAAGAATACTATTGAGAAACATGGTTTAGCTTTGAATTGGCCAAATGATTTTGCGAATATGGATGAAAAACTAGAAAATTCTACAGAAGAACCTAGTCAGACATTAATTGAATTAGTGGAGAATAACATAGAAAATTCTGACGACATAACAGTATCTTTCAAATGGCATAACACATTAAATTTCATAAAACGATGATTTCAAATTAATTATTGAATTTACAACTAATCAGCAATGAATCGTTTTGAATCAAAAACAATATCTGTACACGTATCAGGTTTGCTGGTCTGTAATCTCGTAGTAATTACAGTATTGTAATAGTAATTAGAACTCTACAGAGCTGGAACCTTTAGGATTCGTACGTGATTTTTTTGTAAAACTCTTTCAGATATCATATGTGTTAGCAAATTTATCATGTTTTATTGGTTATCAGTTTCATCATTTCTGGGAATTAAAAATCCAGATTCAAAACCTCTCTGTGGGTTAAATGAAAAAACCGCCAAAGGTATTTTATCATCAGTTTGTTGTCTTAATCTCTTCAACTCTTTTACAATTTTTTCTTGTTGATATTCTTTTGTTGCGTGAGGAGTAACCATAAATGTCATCCACAAAGAATTAGATGTGAATGTAAATTGTTCATCTTTTTGGAGAATTCCTGACATTCTAATAGTAGCTAATATTGATATATGCAGTTTATCAGATTCTTCTTTTGACAAATCTGCTATTTTGTCTGCAATCTGCCTTGTACTCCATTTATTAAACTGATTTTTTGCTTTGTCAAGATTCGGGTTATCAATAGCTGGTCTGATTATTTCCTCCACTAAACCTATTACCGATTCTGGCATTTTCTCCATCTTCTTTTTTCTTAGTAAATCTTTTTCTACTATCATAGAACGAAGTGTATTAGATTCAAGAAATTTCTTAGGATCTTTTTTTATTACACCAATCAGCCTTTTTTGAGCAACTTCAGGGGTTGGACCAGATGAACTATAAAGAGCAAGCGAGGCTCTATCTAAAAGAAATTGAGTGAATCCTCCATCATTGATTGATTGATAGTTTGTAATTTTTCCATTTTTTTTGATAATTGTTCCACTCCATCCATCTAAGGATGTGGGGTGTATAGATGTCACAAAAATCATCCAAGGAAGTTTTACATATACAAATACTCTTTTATCATCTGTAACTATTGTAAAATCCACAGAATGAAGTGTATACCAATGAAATTTTGGATCTATCGTTGAATTTTTGTTATCATCTACATAGTCTAGGAATACAAGATGATTTTCATATTTATCAATAGATTCTTCTGTTCCATTTAGGTATTCTCTCCAATGAACTTCTGCTTTATCTACAAATGAGTTTAAATGAGAATTGGGGTTTTCTTCCTTGAAATCTTCTCCTATGATCTTCAAGGCTCTCCAGCTTAATGAAATAATAAATTTTTCAAAATTTTCATCATAATCGAATGTTCTAATTTTGTCATTGTGGAAAGGGAAAAAGATGTTATCTGCAAAATATTTCTCTAACTTTGAAAACTTTTCTTCACAGTTCCCACAAAGTAAATGGAGTTTAGTAATGTCTTGAACACGTTTTGCACCATCTTCAGCACTAACTAAATAACCAGTACCTGTTTCTTTAATCCATTTTCCAACAAATTTTGGAATAATGTGACTTTCTCTTAATGTACCTTCTTGCAAACATAATGCACATGTGGAGATTTCAGACATATCATCAAGAAGTAATTATAATATAATAAATATCAAAATATCTATTGGATCTTAAAGTATACTTTCTAAGGATAGTCCATCACCATCCTATAGAAAAATAGACTTTAAACCGCAGATTTTACAGAATTCGTTTATGCGGTACAATGAAGAATATGAGGAATTTCGTAAGGATGTGGAACAGATCCAAAGAGGAGAAATGGAACCTGATAGTTGGTTAATATATCAAGATAAACCTCTAATTCAAGTTGATGACAAGGATTTGCTTGCAATCATTAAAGGTTACAAAGCTATTCGACTCAGAGATTTTTTTAATAGGCATGATACAGAAGTAGAATCATTTTTCATTAATTTTCTAGAGGTTACTGCATTTATTGATGCAGAAAGAATTTGGAGTTTTATTCGGATTGATGAGGATTTTCTTCTATCTCTTGAAAAACACAAAGCCATTAGATTTGGAAATCCTGATAACTTTAAAGAATTACCCATTCATGAAATTTCTGATCTGGAAAGTATCCGACGCAATTGGAATTTTTATCGAAATGATGATGAATGGTTTAAAAGTCAAAAAGATAATTCTTTTTAAACGAAACTGACGAATGTGGAACCTAAAATAGAACTATGTGGGCATGAATCCATTTCGTTCCGCACATTTATCAAAAATTAATAATCAGTATTGCATACACTAACTAGGATCTAATTTTCAGAAAACCGCTAGTAGCACACAGACCTTCGGGCCCGTTTTAACTGTCAGTCCGAATCTTACAGGACTCAACCCTTCAGAGATTCAGACAGTAGCCAATTCAAACTAGATTATCGGATCCATAATAATTACGGTTTTGTATAAAATAAGAACAGATGGAGAGTTTTCTACCATGAGTTTCACGGTACATTTTACCGGATAGTTTCCCGTGTCTACATATTCATGTTGTACTTGTTTTCCGGGTTTCCCAGGTTTTCCGTCGCCAAAGTCCCAAAAAACATCATAAACCTTAGATTCTCCCAGTTGGCCAATATTTGCTAAAAAAGTTAATTTCCTTTTTGTTGCGTATGCCCCGTCAGGTATGCCTGGATGATTATCATCCTTTGGTTGAATATCTATTGAACCGGAAATATCATTTGAACAAACAAGCACATTAAAGTCCTGTGTATCGATATACTTGACATCCCCATTAAAACCACTAATCTCAACTTTTCCTCGGTATGAGGATGATCTTGCTTTTTCGTATCTGAACCAGTGATTTAAGTTCTTAGGCGTCCACTTAGTAATCTGTTCATCTCCAGATGAGTATCTTTCTTGATCTCCTGTTAATGTAGTTGAAAGAGATATCCCTACATGATTCTTCTTGTATATGATGGCTGCCGTCTGAGACACACGGAATTTCGGTTTTTGTGGATATACGGTGATTGGGACAGTATTACTCGATCCAATTACAGATAATTTTCCATCAGGTCCTATTATTACTATGTCCACACGAACATTATGAGAGCCTTCTGAAAAGTCATCATAATTATAAATGAGATTATGGACTGGACCAATAACTTTTTTCCCAAAATGCCACATCTTTAACGGCTTAATATTAACGCCCGTCAGATAGAATCCAAACATTGGCTTAGGCAAATAAGCAGTGGTGGAACTTTCTTGAAGGTGTAGTTGAGACATGTATAGTGAATTGTTCTACTAGATTAAAAAGAAATCCATAAGGTTGCCGATTAAATACAAATTTGTTTTCCATTACATGATATGTGAGAATGTGGTTGGACGTTGAAGATTTCGTACCTTCCTTTCAAAAATATGAAGATTAGATTAAAGAATCGGTAGAATGCTTTGAGTTATTTATACTCAAACTTTTTGAATTAATTTTGTTTAATGTTACAATACTTGTCTGTTTGATGCTTTTGATAATTCTCGCTATTCCTACATCTACTTATTCACAGAAGATATGGGTCTAATATCTTGACTGAATGATTTCAAATCTACTCCCAAATCATCAAAAATAAAAAAATTAGAAAGGAGTTTTGTAGCTACTCCGATGAGCTTACTGCATGTTTTGTGCACGAGACATGCTGAACTTGCACTGACTGTTCCTCAGAGAACCTTCGGGCCCGTTTTAACTGTCAGTCCGAGTTCCACTTGCTTCATTTTCTTAACCTCTACAGCAGAGACAAAAACTCGTCTCTTGTCATGTCTGCATCTTCGATTATGGCATTTAACGTACCCCTTGCGATTTCTTTATGGTTTGGTATTGTGAGTCTTCGAAAAGGCGCCTTGTTATTTCTTAATATGATATGGCTTCCAGTTTGATGATCTGTATAATATCCTAATTTTGATAATATTTTGATTAGTTTTGATGCAGATATGACTGGAAGTTTAGACATTGATTTCTACCAACTCCTCATCTACTGGAGGAATCGGCTCACCGTGTTTTTTCAGGCTTTGAAGATAGCCTTCTATTGCATCTTTGATGTTGCTCAACGCTTCGTTTCTTGTCTTTCCCTGTGAGATGCAGCCTGGTAATGCTGGACATTTTACAACATACATTTCATCTTCGTCTTTTTGCAGTGTTATTCTGTACTTCATCTGAGTCAGATACGGTGTTTTCTTATTTAAGCCCTCTTAAGCTTACGGATGAAATCTGACGAACAATTTCTAGGGTGCGAGTAAATTTTTACCTGCACCCCCTCGGGCCCGTTTTAACTGTCAGTCCGAGCCCTGCTGATTTTTGATGACAATTTTGAATAAATAAATTCTGATCTGGATAAAAAAGAAAGAATGATTATGGTGTTAAAACACTAACACCTAATCCACTTGTACATGCTGTTTCTGGATCAATTACAAAACCTACTGCACCATCTACATCAGATATAGAAAATGGAAGATCAGATTGTTTTGCATTGATGCTTATTGTGTCACCTTTAATTGAAATTCCAGCAGTTGGTGTGGAGTCAATCGATGCAACACAAAAGTCAGCAGAGCCTGCTCCACCTGTGAGTGTAGCAGCATGTGTATGCCATGAATCTGGATTTTGATTAGAGTCTCTTCCTAATGTTGGGTGGATTGTAGCAACAAATACTTTACCCGTATTTAGATCAACCCAAGCGATTCCAGCTACTGTGTGTGAGCTAATGAAGCTTGTTGATTTTCTTGGAATGTCGCCGCCAGTAGTCGCACTAAGTTTTGCTAGATTGCTATTTTGTGAATCTGCAGAGTAGGCACTAACTACTAGATAAGACGGGCCGGGTATTGTAGCCATGGCAGTGTTGAGTCCTACGAGCGAGACTACAACGATTGCGATTAAAGCTCCAATCATTTGTTTGGAAGTCATTATGTTTGAAACACTGTTGTAATTTATAATGTTTATAAAATTTTCTTGGAAAATTTCAAATTAATTATATAACCTTTCTCTAGATAGTCTCTGCATTTTTATTAAAAACAATATCAGTTAAATGTCAATTACGATGTGATTGGAAGATCCATTGTAAATGTAGTCTGATTATTCTTTACCGGTGTTGTTCCATAATACTGCTCCACGATATTTTTGCAAGTAATGGCCCACGACCAGTTTCTTTTTGCTTTGTTGTGAAAAGTGGCTCAAAAATCTTTATCTGGTTATCTTCTGGATGCTGGACTTGTTGATTTTTGATGACAGTTTTGCCGTTTGGCAATGTCCCGAGGTACTGCTGACCTTAGTGTTTTTTATTAAATTGATTTTGTGTAATGATCAAAATCAGGCTGGGAATTATGCCCATTTGCTCAACTAATTACAAATGCACATTCTATATGAATTAGATAAATTTTAATTCAAATAATGAGTACTTTTTATATTATACTGTGGTATAGAGTGGTATACTATGGAACAAAGCACAATAAAGCTTTCTAAAAAAATCAAAAATGATCTCAGAAAGCAAATGAATCACCCTGGAGAAACCTATGAATCAGTAATTGCCAGACTCTTAAAAATTACCCAGGAAGACGATATCCTGAGCAAGGCAGTAATCAAAAACATTGAGGAAGGTATTGCCGATATCAAAGCAGGGCGTGTGTATACCTCAGAACAAGTCAAAAAGAAATTAGGATTAAAATAGAATGACATGGCAAGTCATTTGGTCTGAGAAATCTGTCAAACAATTAGAAAAAATTGATACAAAAAACGTACAAAAGATTTATGATTCGGTATTAGACTGCGTAGAAGATCCGTTCAAAGCAATAACCAGACTAACAAACTCACCGTTTTACCGATTACGGGTAGGTAATTACAGAGTTATTCTGGATTTACAGCAAAGCAAAATGATAATCTTTGTCATAGAAACTGATCATAGGGGAAAAATTTACAAGAAATACCGGTAAAGTGTGAAAATTGATTCTCTTTATTTACAAAACCTGGGGAATCAATTATTGGACAAAACTCCTTTAAAGAATAGAACTGCCTCTAGTCCAAATTGTTAATATCTCTTCGGGCCCGTTTTAACTGTCAGTCCGAGTCCCGAACCGAAAATCAGTTAGCTCTCACAACCTATGCCGTCTTTATCTCCATCAAACCTGTGTGGGTCTGGTGGCAATACTCTAAAATTCCTATATGAAGTTTCGCCACAATTCAAGTCAGGTGGATAAGGAGGAATACAAACATCGGGATAGGAAGGATCACATTTGTTTTCTTTTGTAGGTGTGGGTACTGGCGTTGGTGTGGTGGATGGTTGGCTAACCTTTGGTACTTGTTGTTTTATTTCTGGAGATTTCATCTCACAACCGTATTTTTTAGCCCATGCTTCTCCTGAAAACTCGCTTGTTGAGCAATATTGAGTCAAAATGTTTGCATGTCCGTTGTATAGCAATTCAGAATTGAGCAATTTTCCATCACAATACGCTTTTCCAAGCAATCTACCATATGCGTCGTATGGTTGCATGTCGTCCTGATCAATAACTACAGTTGAGCCTATTGGGCACAATTTCTTTGTAAATTCTGATGCCTCAAAAAACCCCGCCTCACCTATCTCAGGGGTGTTTGTCAAAGAAAGTCTAACCTTGTATCCTTGGATGTATATTGTATCTCCATCTACAATTCTTTCAACTCTGGCAGATAGGCACAGGCCATTGCCAAGGCAGGACAACTTTGGTTGTTGTATTGTTTGTTCGCTCACAGTTAGAATTTTTTTGTCAATAAGATATTGAATTGCACTAAGAAATTCCTTATCGGTGATTTTGTCTTCAACCCAAAACTTTGCCGTGTTCTTTATCCATGATGGAATTAGCACTTCTTCACTAAAAGCGAATAGAGATGAACCGATAGTGATTCCTACTGCTAAGAATAATGTGGAAATTAGAATATCCTTCCGCATTGGTTTTTGAACAGTTAATTTCCTTATAATGATTCTTCAATAAATCCTGATTAACTCCTTTGACTATTTTAAATAAAAAATTTAGAAAAGATTTTTGTAGCTACTCCGATGATCTTACTGCATGTTTTGTTAACGAGACCTGCCGGACTTGCGCTGACTGTTCCTCGGAGAACCTGGGCCAGTTTCTTTAGTGGTTCTGCCCTATATTCGACGTCTGTTCATACTGATCATACGTCATCATATGCGATTACGTCAACATACAAAACTGATGGCTTTTGTTAGAAGCGGATGTAGCATATCCCATCGGGGGATATTGGGTGTAGAGTCTGCAATATTTCTAATAGCGGTCATGATAATATCGGCAGCTTTGGCAGTTGTAGTTGTGAACATGGGTTTGTCTACAACACAAAATACAAAAACTGTATCACAATCCGGGTTGAATAGTGCAGGCAGCGGATTACAACTCTCAGGTATCGTAACTGGAACTGGCTGCACGTCCAGCTCAAAAGGATGCTCAACACCATACTTGAATGCAACTGTTGTCCCGTTTAAGATAGTGCCTGGTGGTAATTCTATGAATCTGCAACTTTCGTCTGCTTCTGTAAAGTACAGTAGTAACTCCAAGTCGTTTGATAATATCTACGAAGGACAGTTACCTGCTAGCACTACATATGTTGATGCAACAGAGGCGTTCACCGCAGCTGGCGCCGCAGGAATCACTGGATTTACTAACGGCGTTACAAATCCTGTGACCAAGTCATTACCGTCTCAAACAGTTGCAATTGTTTATTGGACTGTTAGTAAAAACACTGATGCTGTGTTAGATACAGACGAACGTGTAGAGCTTGCAATCGCATATGGCGCTGACGATAGGCCTACAACACAGGACCGAATCCGAGTAGAAATTATTACTCCGACAGGTGCAACACTTACTGTAGAAAGATATGTTCCGGACATAGTCAATACTGTGGTAAACCTAAATTAAAAAACAAGTATTTTGCGAATGCCGATCCCTTCAAATTTAACAAAATGCGGAATACTGCGCTAACTATCAGCAAGAGATCCACGAAGAATCCCTCTTTGAATTTAAATCGTTTGAATATGGAAGAAAACAGAATCTGTGTTTTATACTAAAACTCATTTTCACGTTAACCTGTGGCACAGTATATGATCCTGAAATCACATCTATCTCATAATTTTTTTAAACTTAAAACTTCATTAGTGATTAACGCTTTTTCATTAAAATGGGTCTGAGTATCGCAATTGCAGGCGGCATAGCGTCAATTGCACTGTTTGCTGTGTTATTCAGTTATAGCTTCATTGGTAATTCAATTTATAGTGATTATTTGTCGAGATCAGAATCCGTAAAAACTGATGACTCTATCTCAAAAACTATTATAGATATCAAATATCAAAACGCGACGTCTGGAAGTAGTTTTGTTAGTTTCAGCTTGGCAGAAAATGGAACTGAAAAACTGTGGAGTTTTGATAAATTTACAATACTCGTTACATATGATGCCGATATCGGTGGAATCTCGACATCAACAACAGAAGAATTCATCTACAACAGTGCACAGGCTTTTGCACAGTCTGGATTCAGTACTGGCAGTCTGCAATTTGCAAGGCCAAATTCGGATGTCTCACCGGGAAATTGGGAGGATGCGTCGGGAGGAGATAATGACACATTTCTGTATGATGAGATCAACGAGTCTGTAAGAAACGACGTTAATTATGCGCGATCCTTGAGTCTAATCCCGCCTGTTACCACGACTGATATCTGGACTGCCGGATTATCAAGTGTAATTGATCCTGAAACATCAAGCAATCACATAGTTAGCTATGTTTACAGAAAGAGTGGTAGCACATCCGATATAGATATTACAACCCGATTAATGCAGGGTGTGACTCTCATAGATAGTTGGAAACATAGCACCGTTGCTTCATCTTTTACGCTGGCACAACATACCCTGAATGCTACGGCAGCTAACTCCATTACAGATTATTCTAATCTAAGACTCGAGTTTACCGCAACAGCGCGCAACGTTGGTCTTGGAACATCTGGTGATATTTCTTGGGCACAGCTTCAGGTTCCTCCACAACCTGGCGCAGTTTATGATTGTTCTAGTACAAGCATTTCTTCTGGCCAGTGGACGATAGATAGAATTACCTCTGATAATTTGGATCCTAAGATACTAAACAGCGGCGAGCTTGGAAAAGTTTGCATAAAACTAACAAATAATGTTATTTCAGGGGGAAATGTGAAAATTGTAATTTCTACAGATAATGGTAAAACCGATACGCAGTCATTGACTGTGTAATGAATTTGTCTATCTTTTTCACCGAAAATCATGCTGATAGAATCTGAAATTAGTCCAATATTGTTACCAATCCCCTCGGGCCCGTTTTAACTTAGTCCGAATCACATGAAGCTCAAATCTCAACTCATTCACAAAAAAATATTAGAAATAATAAAAAGAAATGAAGGAAAAGACATTAAACTTTAACTACATAACTTAGAAGACATAGTTGGTTCCTACACTGTTCTGAATTAGTGCAGTTGGCATTCTTTTGGCTATTTCATTTGTAACTTTCAAACCTGAACAATGACAGGGAATAATGAATTTTGGTTTATGTTTTTCCAACTCATCAACTGTTTTGGGAATTATCTGTTCGAAGATTCCACCTGTCAGGTGCATTCCACCCATAACCGCATAGATTCTATCTTCATCGGTTAGTTTCTTTGCATAGTTCAAGGTGTTTACTATTCCAGCATGCCCGCAACCTGTAACGATCACAAGTCCCTTGTCTTTTATGTTCAAAATAATGGCTTGATCATCTTTGATTAGCGGATCCGATTCCATTTTTCCATCCTTTTCTGAATAGTGATCGGGAAGTCCGTTTTCAAAATTATTGGTTCTTGGAATTTCACCAGTAACAAGAATACGATCATCGATCCACAAGCTAGGATGGTTTTTTTCAACGATTTGATATCCTGCCTGAACAAGAAGGGGTTTATTCGGTGTCGGCAAATTCAGTATCTTGCCGTCTGGAAATTTGAATAACCTGCTTCTGAATGCATGTTCGTGAGCAATCAATGGAATACTTTGTGCCGTCATTTTTTTTCTGATCATTAGTAAACCGCCTGCATGATCAACATGTCCATGACTTAGGATCACTGCTTCACAATAGGACAAATCAAAGTCTAATGCGTCAACATTGTAATTGGCAGTCCACGGGCTTTGACCTGAATCAAACAGTATTCGGCGCTTTGTTCCGCTAATTTCGAGTGTCACAGATACCGAAAAACCATGTTCTGCTATTGGTGGTCGTTCATACCAACTCTCCCTCATGGATGGACGGTGTGCCACTTGGGTGTTTGCTAACAGTAAATCTACCTGATTATCAACCAGACAAGTAACTTCAACTCTATCTGTCTCCCTCAATATCACATCTGCTATTATCCTCATTCTGATATTAAATGGCAACAAGGTTCTCACAGTTGAAAACTAAAATTGACCTGGATATTTTGCGTTAGATTCAGTATACAAAATTCTGAAAGGCGAAATTAACAATAAACTCTAATTGTGTTTAGGAAATCTGATGGGTTCAAACTCATTGCAGTCAGCACCTTTATCAAAAATTAATAATCAGTATAACACACTAACTAGGATCTAACTTTCAGAAAACCGCTAGCAGCACCAGACCTTCGGACTCAAACCTCGAGAACGATGTGTGATCTGGGTTAGGATTTGTAGGAGAATGTTTAAGATAAGTACGAAGGTATTGGCAGTACAATAAGAATCGCGGTAGCAATTACGGTTATGGTAACTGTTATGCATAGAAGAATCTGGCTGGCCTTCTTGTTAGGCGTTCTACTAATTACACCGTCAAGAAATAATGCACTTGAATAAATTACTGATAAAAATACATAATCGCTTGCATTTTTATTGGCTTTACGTGCTTTCTCTAATTCCAAGACTGCCTTCTCTTCAAACTGTTGAGCCAGCAAAACATGTGTTTTGCTGTATTCTTTCATGGTAAATGGAGATGCTGGGGCATCTGGGTTTTTCAAAGGATCAGTTTGAAGCCACATATCTACTGCTGCCCTCATCTCTGGGCTAAATCGTTCATAGTAGAAATTACTGAGGCTCTGCTCATCTACAATTAATGCATCATAATATCGATTGAATAAGGGCATCTGAGACATATTACCGCCCTTGTTTTAACTCCTCATTTGAAGTCTCTATACTATACTTACTCACATTCGAAAGAAAAAATTCTTGTTGTGCATCCCATTGAGCGGCCGCGTAATAACTATACGCGAGCGCAATCATAATGACTCCTAACATTAATACCGAAATAATATCGATCCTGTTTTTGATTCTTTTTTATTGCTAATATGTATCGTCGGTACTTTTTTTATTCATAGTTTTAGTTAGATGTGTGTTTTGCATCGTAGGCCAAAAATAATACTAGAATTGTTGGCAGTGGATTGGGATTTAAAAAGCGTCAATGATGGAAAGCTGATTGATTCTCAGCAGATTCAAATTTTATTAACAAACTTCAATAAAGACGATTATGGAATAACTGCATGGTATTCTCAAAGGAAGAGGCAAAGAAAATAGGTGACGAATTAGGAATAGACTGGTCAAAAATTGACTTTGAACAATTCCAAATGGGTCTGGAAGTTGAGCTGGAACATGGAAAAACAAACCCAAAAACAAACGTGACCAATAATGATCCAATTCTAACCGGTAAGATTGCATGGGCACATCTGAATGAATTGCCTGACTACTATACTAGACTTAAGAAAATCGAAGATGAATAATATCAAATAAAATATAGAAAATAATTTAAATTTTTAAAATAAAAAATTGGAAGGAGTTTTGTAGCTACTCCGATTATCTTGCTGCATGTTCTGTTCACGAGACCTGCCGAACTTGCGCTGGCTATTCCTCAGGGGATCTTTGGGCCCGCTTAATCCGTTAGTCCAAATCTTACCTGATTTGCCTTCCAAATTTCGATCTATTTGGATTTGAATGCATTATCCACGCAGTCCTGAATTCAAAAGAATGGAATAGCATCCAAGACCGCAGTCTTCACATATTGGCTTGAGTGATTCTTTTTCAGCACTGCCAATGCAACATGGGTGCTTTTCTCGTCCACGATGATCTAAAGAAAGAATCCCCCAGGTGGGGCAATCAATCGGAGTAGTGCCTCTTCCTCCCCAACTCTTCCTCATCAATTCCAAGTTTTTTGGTGGGTTTACAACATAGTCTTTGTATTCTTTTTGCAGATCTAGAATCTCATCTATTACCTTGTTTCGGACATCACCAAATGGAAGCCAGAGCGGATCTTCTTTCATAAATGGGGTGTGGAACTGAAATCCAATCTTGTTAGAATAATCGTGCCAATCCTCAATCACATCTCGTATGGTGTGGTAGTTTTGCGAATTTACAGTCATTGAAATCCAAATATCTTTCCATGCTTTTTCCCCGTTTTTTTTCACGTAATCAAGCACATTCTTTCTAGTTCTGTTCCACGCGCCATCACCGCGAATTTTATCGTGGACTGGCTGATTCCCATCAACTGATACCCAGTAAAAATACGTCTCCGGATAATGTGGAATTGGATATGTGCCGTTTGTAACAACACACACTCTCTTTGGGAATTCTTTTACAAACAATTCAACTATGTCTGGCCTCATCATTGGCTCACCGCCAACCAGAGTGATCACAAATATGTGCTGTTTTTTGAACTTTTCATCAATTATCTTTTTCCAGTCTTTGACGGTGAGTTCCGTATCCTCCTTTCTGTTTAGCCACCAATAACAATGTGTACAGTGCAAATTACAAACATTGATGATGTCAACTGAACCAAAAATCGGACTGCGCTTATTGAAGATCTTATAGCCAAGATATTTTTTCAATAATTGGTAATATTGTGGTGTCTCTTGTATGATCTGTAAAGGACCTCTTCCCATTATTTCCAATTATGATCTGACCAGTATGCTATGGGTCGCTTTCTATACTTAAACCATATTTTTAAGAAAATAGATTAATTTTATTGCGGAAATAAAATAAAGAAAGGAGTTTTGTAGCTACTCCGATTATCTTGCTGCATGTTCTGTTCACGAGACCTGCCGAACTTGCGCTGACTATTCATCGGGGACCCTTCAGGCCCGCTTAATCTGTTAATCCAAACCTTACCTGGTTCAAAGCTACAGTAATGATGATTTGATGAGAATATTTCATGTAAAACGTGGTTTGCATTTTGATTGTGATACCTTATATGTAATCGTCCCGTACAAGTATTGAACTTGGCACTTAATACTAAGGTAATTGAAATCATAAAACACAAAAAATTAGAGCCTAATTTTGATCCAAGCATGAAAACTCTGTCACGCATCATGAAAACCATGATAGAAAAAGGCGCTGAAGGCAAGACCCAGTTATCACTTGATGCCAATCTAAATTATGCAAGACTTGCAAAGCATATTGTTTGGCTAGAGAAAAAAGGCCTTGCCGAATCAACAATTGAAAATAACAAAATTAATGTTGCCTTGACTGCAGATGGCAAGAAATTTGCGTCAACAATTTCAAAAATTATCTGATGCGGCCCATAACACTGACAAACTTGTCAGTGATACTAACACATTTGTCAATGAAAATAACTCAAACGTAAGCGCGGCTTAATAGTCTTGCCGGCAATACACTATCGAATGGTGATTATATGCAAACCTTCGTCAGTAACACATCTGAAAATCCGGAACCCTCGGTAATTATTTGGAATACGACTCGACTCTTAAAATGGAGTGATTTCAAAAAAAAACCTGATCTGGAAGATGCGGCATCAGCTAGCTTGGCAATAGGATTTGAATCAAAGCCACTTATTGAGCATGTTGTGACTGGAAACAAATTCAAATTTAAGATTAGAGATATGAAGCTTCGTGCAATTTTTATCCCTGAATTCTCCTGGGTAATGAAAAACATTAGTGATAAAAACCGCATATTGCTTTTAAAACACGAACAAGGACATTTTGATCTGGCAGAAGAAATTACTAGAAAAGCTAGGATCAAAATAATCAAACGTTTTCAGAATAAAGTCTTTACCGTAAAAGGAAAAAATGAAAACGAGGCAAAAAACGATGCAATATTGCAGGTAACTAAAATAAGAAAAGAAATCGAAAGTGAATTACAAAAAGAATTCAAATATCAAGAAGCAAAATACGACGACAAAACCAATCATGGATTAATCCTGAAGTATCAAGAAGAATACAACAAAAGATTCGAAAAGTTAAGGAAATGAATATGTCTTTTAAAGGCCAAACAAATCACCACTAAAATTTCTCAAGGCTATGGTTTGCCGGCTTCTTATGTTGAGATGAGTAACTAGTTCAATTCAAATGGATTCAAATAATGTTGATTTCAAGTTGAACAAGCAAGTCTTTACTTGGCAAAAATCATATCTGTGACTGTGGAAATACAAACAAAATTTCCAAAATTCAAATGGGGCATGTTATCTGAGCAAAATTCTGGGCATACTCCCTCTGAATGGGGCTCAACCGAATAAAGATTAGTTTCTTAAGAAAATAATCTGTTTTTATTATTGAAACAAAGTCTAGCTAAAAAATTCTGTAGCAAGCCTGATTTGCCCCTGGAAATTCTTTAATTCTATGCTTGATGTTCCGTTGTCAGATGTTGTCGAAAATCAGACATTGTTTAATTCTTCAAATATCAAGGGCACCCTTGTCGGTTTTTACTTTCCTGATTATGTGAGAGTGATCAACGTGACAAAATATCGCTTTCACTTTATTGCCGATGACCTGGATTTTGGAGTACACCTAATCGGTATGAGAATTACAAATGGAACTGTCCAAACCTCCAAAATCAACGAAATTCAAATCGTTCAGTGAAACTTGTTTGCTGCCAAATGCGGCCGCTTTAGGCTGAAAAACCCATCTTTCATTCTAATTGGATTGCTGTGTATTGGCATTTTGCAAAACCATTAGGATTGGATTTGATATGTATACGGGAAAATACTGTGCCTTGAAATCATTTTGGATGGCATTGATGTGAAACTTGGATTTGATGAATCTATATACGTGAGATTGAAATCTACGAACAAAAAGCCCAAAACCACTTCGATGTTTTGAGTTCCTTTGATCCTGCCAAGTTACATAATCTGGACAACATTTATTTCAACGATAAAGTCGGATCCAATACATGGCTTTAGTTACGACATCAAAATCTAACGGAATCTGTACTGTAAAGATCAACAGGCCAGACAAGCTAAACGCAATGAACATGGATGTTGCAAAAGAACTAGTCCAAGTCTTTACGCAATTGGACACCGACTCAGAAGTCAAGGTGATAATACTGACCGGTGAAGGTGAAAAAGCATTCTCCGCAGGTGCAGACATTGAATACATGTCAAAGATTACTGCAGACGAGTCAGTCGAATATGCAAAGCTTGGGCAGCTGGTAACTGCAACGGTTGAAAACGTGAGCAAGCCTACGATTGCAGCCGTAAATGGATTTGCGCTTGGAGGTGGATGCGAGCTTGCGATGTCATGCGACATCCGAATTGCTGCAGACACTGCAAAGCTTGGGCAGCCAGAAGTTACTATTGGCATTCCACCTGGATGGGGGGGAACCCAGCGACTGATGAGAATCGTCGGGATTGCAAAAGCAAAGGAGCTTGTGTATACTGGAAAAATGATCAAGGCAGACGAGGCAAAAGAAATCGGACTTGTAAATCACGTAGTTCCGCTTGCATCTCTGATGGAAGAAACAACAAAGATGGCACAGCAAATTGCGGCAAACTCTGTTTCCGGCGTAAGAATGTCAAAAATAGCAATCAACAAAGGACGGAATGCAGACTTGGATACTGGTCTTGGCATCGAGCTTTTGGCTTGGAGAAACTGCTTTACAGATCCTGACAGGGCAGAGCGAATGACTGCTTTTGTAAACAAGTCAAAAAAATAAGCTAAACCTAATTTCTTTTTATTCCTACTTGGTATGGTGTCAAAAGCTTATTATAATTTGGAGCAACACTAGCATCATGGCAACTGAACAAACACAAAAGCTTGTAACTGTCACGCCAAAAGCCGCAGAAAAAATCTTAGAATTCATGAAAGAAGAGGCAGAAAAGCCACAATTCCTAAGAGTCTATGTTCAAGGCGGAGGATGCTCAGGACTCTCGTATGGCATGGGATTTGAAGCCAAGCCAGAAGAGGACGACACCATAATTGAGGAGTCTGGTGTAAAACTTCTAGTAGACAGCTACAGTCAAGAACATCTGCAAGGAGCAAATATTGACTATATTGAAAGCCTGATGGGATCTGGATTTAAAATAAACAATCCAAATGTCACAAAATCATGCTCATGTGGTCACTCTTTTAACACAGAATAAATCTTCAATTTTTATCATTTTTCAATTTTGTTTCTAGCGCACGCTATGGACAACTGATCTGTTGCTACAATGAAAAACTGTCTTAAAAAGTAAATTTTCTTTTACTCTGTGAAAAGTAATGTAGCACCTTTTACTGTCGCGGTTTTCATCACTGGAGTTCTAGCCCTGGCATCGTTCCAAGGCGTAGGTTCTGTGGAGATGGTTGGAAAAGAAAAGCAACCCTCTTGGAATTTCGGCGAAGGCCTCAAACCTGGTGATTATTTTGAATACAAAATATGTGACTCTCTCCTGAGAATTCCCGAATCTCCAGATGTCTGCTATGTGATGGCGCTTGATGTTGTCGCTCTCTTGCCTGGCCCGCAGGGAAACACCTGGATCATGTCTGCACATGCTGATCACCGTACTAGGAGCGTGGATTTTATTTTACAAGTCTCAGATTCATCGTTTGAAATGATCACTGACGGCTCAAGCATTCCATATGCCGATTCTCTTGAGCGAACATTGGAGTGGGCGATGAAATTTGCGCCAAATCACAAGCCCCAGCCACTTGTGATAGGCAAGTCATGGGGCGTGATTGCATCCGATACTGTTCCTGAAACAAAACTAACCGTCATGCAAGCAGATTCTGTGCAAATAGGACAAGAAGTCTTGCCCACATACAAAATTGGATACTCGCTTATCAAAGACAGCTTCTTGCAAATCAAAGATGGCTTCCCAATGCCAATTAAAGCCGTGATCTACAAGCCAGTCTCAGCCTTCAAAGACGTGCCCCTGGCAATGACGTTTGAGCTGATAAGATATGCTAATGGTGTTGAAAATTGCACCCCTCAAATACCGATCACATATGCGTATTCAATCCCTATGTCTCCTGGCAAGTCGCCGGCACCAAACTTGCCGCCAGAAACGGATCTTCTCGTAAATCTTACTGGACTGGATAACGCTGCAAGTAAAGACACCGATCCCTCGGGCAATGAGAAATACCAACTGCTAGATGATCTCACTAATTCTTCCGGTAATTATTCTGGCATTGAAACCGAGTATTTTGACGAAACAAATTTTCGTGACGAATTAAAAAATTCTACGACTGACCAAGTCCTTAAGGATCTTTATGGCAAAGACTACGAGAAAATCATTACAAGTTTTGACAAATTCATAGAATTGCTGACAAACACAACGCACCGTGTAAAAAACCAACTTGACTCCGTGCTGCCTTGATGTGGGGCCCACATCATGAAAAGACGCACAATCAGCCCAGCAATTGCGTCCATAGTTTTGATAGGAGTTGCCATTACTGGGTCTGTCGCCGCCGGCTCTGCAATGCTCAAACAAAACGAAATTGCAAGTATCATAACAAAGGTGGATCTGATTGATGCCACACTTGTTAACATGAATGTTGCAAACAAGGCGTACTTTGCAACCGCCATAAAAAACTCAGGCACAACTAGTCTGAATTTTGTATCTGTTGGATTTCTTGACGATGATGGAAACTCTCAGAGCATGAGCAGCAACGAAGGCCTGAATCCAGGACAACAGTGGAGCAGCTATCTTGTGACTGGCGTTTCTGTCATCCCTGGCAAAAAATATGTTCTGCATGTGGACGCTACTACAAAATCCGGATCCCAGTTTCACTGGGCAGACACGGTTACTGCAAGAGGCTAGCATGGCAAAAAGACGAGCCGTAAGTGAGGTGATAGCGGCAACTCTTCTGATTGCAGTTGTTGCCACGGCATCTTTTTTGGCCATAAGCGGCGCATCAAAGAAAACCGCCGAGACTCAGCATTCGGTGGCAGATGCCTTGGAGTTAAAGGGAAGGCAAGTTCAGGAACTCTTGAGCATAATCTCAAAAAAATCAGCGGGGGACACAATCACAATTGAATTGCTAAACTATGGCCTCAAAGACATAATCATTACTGATGTTTTAGTGGATGGAACAGGCGCACCGTACACACTTGTAGATTCAAGCGGGGTAAATCAGGATGGCAAAATAATTAGAAACAAAATACTTGCGCTGCAACTCCAAAAAGGCGGGCAAACTGTCCAGATAATCACCGATACAAAAAACATACTCAAAATTACAATCTGACCTTTTTAACGAACCCAATTTTTAAGATATGGCAAAAATTCTTGCCTCGGTGTCCGTTTTGATTATGTTTGTAGGACTGGTGATTCCTTTTGAAAAATCAGACGCTGACTCTGACGTTCTTTTCAGCTCATATGCGTCTGCCGGAGGGTCAGGGTCAAGCACTTCGAAAAGCTTCATTGCGTCGTGCAAGGTTTGGATTCATACTGCCATAACTAAGGCATATGCTGCCGGCTCTCAGAGGGTCAATCCTGATAAGACATTTTATCCGGGTGATGGGTTTGGCTACTCGTTTACCTATGGGATAACTGGAAGCTCAGGGTGTCAGGGACCGCTTCCAAAATGCCCCGTCGTTTTTATTCAAATTGCCGGCGTCTCGTCCTGCGGCAAATCATCTGCTTCGGGTAACGCCGAGATCACTCCTGACTGGAACGCATCTGATCATTTGATCAAACTCCAAGTCGATGCCAAACGATGGGAATGCCATCTGGTAAAAGTGAAAAAAGGCACCAAATGGGTATGCGGCTGGCGCACGATTTCTACCGTTGGACAGTTTGCCCCGAGTGTAATAAAACCAAAAATCGACGTAAACATCGCACAAGAATACCTAAATGACGCAGACGGCTACAAGTCTGGCAATTTGGACCGTACCTACTATGTGTGGGACGCAATCAACATAGTTCACAACCCCGTCTATCCTTGGAAAAATGACAGGGTTGGGACACTGTCTGTCAAAGTGACCAAAACACATGATTTGACTTTGGAAAAAGAATACCAGTGTGAATCAAAGTCCTGCGAGAACACTCTGTTCCATAAGGGCTTTGAGCCTTGGTTTCGAGTGTACGAATATGGCAGCGGATCAACAATTTACAATTCTACACAAGATGACATTAGGAGGCATCTGCTGACGTACCAAGTTGAGCTCTTCAATTTAGGCAGGCTAGTGCACAAAGACGAAAACAAAACTCAACTGCTCGTCGTAACATATGATCCCGTTTATGAAAAATATCCGTACCTTGTACTGAAAGACGAATACTGGTGGAGCTGGGGAAACCGGCAGGGCGTTGCCCTGGAATACAAGGGATCAAATGGAGGCGGGCAAGATGATCCTCCAGGCCTGTATGAGACTAGGCGAAGTAAGATTAACCGGTACGACGCGTCTGGCTTTGCACTAAATCCTATTGAAACAAGAAAACTGGACCGGGTCTTTTCTTGGGACTCTGCAAGTCCGATTCGCATTGAACAAGCAAAACAATGCCAAGACGTAACGATAGATCCAAGCTCATTTGAGGCCAAAAAGAACACTGCCATGTTTACCAAGTCCGGATATGGAAAAATTTCATTTGACTGGCCAATCACGGGAACGATGCTGCAAAAAAGATACGTCAATGCAACAATTGATAATGTTTTGCAGTCTGCAAGTTTTGCAGGATTTGTAATCAAAAACCTTACAGAATATCGCTACGTTTACCCAGATGTGAAATTCAACAATCCTGTAAAAATCCTAACATATCATTCCGATGGCTCTGTGACTGACTATCCTGTTTCTGTCAAAATGGCTCCGGATATTTCGCGTGGAGCGGGATATCTGCAGGACTATGTGTGCGAGAAAATAGTTCACGATGGCTACAAAAAAGAGATAGCAAATATTGTCGTAGATGATATGTATGGTAGGAAAAACGAAGGAAATGGAACCGGATTACTCAATTTGAGAACACTGCTCACGTCTGTCTGGTTCCCGCCGTTTTACAGGATGCTAGTTAACGACACGTTGGACCTGCACCTTAACGAAATCTATGCGGCTCTGTCGCCATTTGAAATAACCATGT
Source organism: Candidatus Nitrosotenuis chungbukensis (assembly GCF_000685395.1). GTDB lineage: Archaea > Thermoproteota > Nitrososphaeria > Nitrososphaerales > Nitrosopumilaceae > Nitrosotenuis > Nitrosotenuis chungbukensis. The sequence goes on from NZ_AVSQ01000015.1 coordinate 63,549, forward strand.
CTGTCGGGGAAAAAAACAGGACCATAAACAGGCTTGTGAACTTTTTGTTTCCATTCGTACACACCGTAAACCTTGATTCAGATAATGTGTTAAACGTGACTGAATCGCTTGGATTTGTAAGAATTATCCCTGATCCTAAATTTGGAGACATTGTAAAAATTACAGTCAACGGGAATGAACTAAAGCAAGACTGTACTGGTGGCTGCACCACCGCTGTTTTTGCAAACCAAAATCTGCAAATCGAGGCTTGGAATGTCTGGGGCGGTCGTGCCTCAAACCAACTGGAGAAATTCCAAGTAATCCAAAGTGAAGAGATTCACTGGCCAATAATCTACATTGGCATGTTTGTTGCGGCAACTGGCTTTGTGGCTTGGAAATTTAGTGAACAAATCCTAGGCTATGTGGGACTTGGGAACAAAAATCAAATTTCCTAATTGTGTCACTGATTTTCTTGCTTGGAATCTTGCCGTGTTTTACTCTATGCTTTCTCTGCTTTTTTTGAACTGCCTGCCGGTATGGAGATGATGTTTTCCACAACTGCCTTTGTCAGATCATCAATGATTTTGATTTTCTTCTCATCTGTTTCGCCTAGCATTTGCAGTGCCTTTTCTAGCTCTTTTTTCCTTAGCGAGTCAACGCTGGCAAATATGTCTTTGACTAGGGGTTCTGGATCAAGTCGTCTCATTGTTGCCTCGATGATTGGGATTTCTTTGCTGATTAGTTTTTCCACTGCGATAATTTTGTCATCTCTTGCCTTGAGATTTCTTTCATCCATCTCTGTGATTTGATCCCTGAACATCAATTTGATCCCAGGAAGCGTAGATACCGTCTCGTCTACAGTTCTGGGGTCTGATATGTCAAGTATCATGGTTCCCTTCTTTTTGTTTTCCATGACTATTCTTATTTTGTCGTGATTTATTACAAAGTAATCTGCAGTGGTTGCAACAAATATGATGTCGAATTTATCAAATCCTTTTAGAACATCTTCGAATTTTACTGGCTTACCGCCAAGTATTTTTGAAAAACCATTGGCACGCTCAATTATCATGCTGGAAATGTCAAACGCGTAGCCTTTTTTATTGAGAGATTTTGCAACCATGGCTGCTGTTTCACCAGTGCCTATGAGTAGGACGTGCTGCTTTCCGTCCAAACCCGCGTTTTCCTGCGCAATTTTGACGGCAATATCACCAATCGATGTCACCCCTTTGCTGATTTCAGTAGCATTTCTAATGCGAGTTGCAATTCGTATAATACTATCAAATAATTGGTTCAAAATTCTACCTGATGCTTTTGAGGATTTTGCGTTTGCAATTGCAGCTTTTATGTCGTCCATGACGCTTTCATTTCCTACAACTATTGATTCCAGGCCTGACGCCAGTCGTAGCAAATGGAGATAGACATCCTTGCCGTCGTACACTTCGAGAATTTGATCAAAGTGGCCCCTGTCATATTCGTCTAGTTCTGTAAGTGATGCCCAAGTTTCTTTGATTTTGTTAATGGTGAGATTTTTTCCCTCGTCTCTTCTTGCATCTGGAGCTTCTTCTTTCTTTGCGTTGCTCACTGTGAATATCTCAACCCTGCTGGCAGTCTGAACTATTACGCACTCTGAAATGCCGGGGATCTTCTTAAAAGACTCGCTTGCAGCTGCAACATCCTTGAATGAAAATCTTTCCAGCTTGTGAATTGGGATATTTCTGAAAGTGACCCTGATATTGACAATGTTAAAATTATTCTCGCTCATCTGATGTCACCATTTATTCTCGAAGTTTATCTCTTCCACCCTTTGCTGTGCGAAAAACATTCATGCCAAAGTAAAAGTTTTGATACAGTGAATCCAAATACTTGAGATCTTGCTCGGCCTGGACAACGTCCTCTGCATTTGCGTGGGGATCGTTTTTTAATCGGTCTAGTCTTTGTGTGGTCTCTGCTACTAGTTCTGTTATGCCTGACTCATAATTGGACGTCCCGCCAAATTCCGGACTGAGTATGTGTTTTGGCCTGTATGGTGGTACCTGATCTGTTGGGATCTCTACCTTTCTTGAAATTTCTTCTTGCTCCTCCTCTGTTAGTACTGGCCTTGTTGGGACTAGGTCTTTTTTGGTGTGGAAAAACTCCGGCTCGCCCATCTCGCGTCTAAATATTCGCTCTTGTTTGCGGTTGTCTGTAAACGAAGCGCCTGCCTCTGCAGCTATTTTTGCCGCCGCCTTTGCCGCTTCTGCCTCGTACTCTTTTTCTGCCTCTGCCGCCGCCTTTGCCGCCGCCTCTGCAGCCTTTTCATACTCTTTTTCTGCCGCCTCTGCAGCTGCTTTTGATGCAGCTAATCTTGCCGCCGCAGTTCTTGCCGCCGCCTCTGCTAGTTCCGCCGCTTCTGATGCTGTCCATCCTTGTTTGGTTTTGGGCGGATCCTGAGGCTTTTCGTCAGACAACGCAATTACATCATTTAGGGTTAAATTTTAAGTTTTTATGATGTGTTTTGGGATCTAAATCGGATCCCGGGGTTTCACACCGTTCCAACCTCCCGTTTGTCGTTTGTGGTATCCTGACCAAAGTCATCAGAATAAAAAATTTGCAGGCAATCTCAAGACCTTCTGCCGTTGGCGGCGCCCTTTGTTTTCACGATCGGGCGCGCCAAGTTAACAGTGCCAAAATTAATAGCACTTATATCTATGATGTGAAAAAATAAAGCATTGATTATTAGGAGGTCTATTTTCGTTTGCCACCATCAGGAATTGTCAAGTATCACGTTAAGCTATCCTTTGATGTTGATGGACTCGTTGAACGCGCAGACATAATCGGCGCAATTTTCGGGCAGACAGAAGGACTGCTTGGCCCGGAGATGAACCTGAATGAGCTGCAACGAGTATCCAAAGTAGGAAGAATAGAAGTTACTACCAATGCTACGACAAATACCACTTCTGGAGAGGCACTCATACCTATGAGTACTGACATCGATACTGCCTCACTCATATCTGCAGCCATTGAAAGCATTGACAAGGTTGGCCCATTTGACTGTAAATTCAAACTTAATGCAATTGACGACGTACGTGCGACAAAAAAAGACGATATCATAAAGAGAGCCAAAGAAATCAAGCAAAAATGGGCTACTAAGACAATCAGCGAAGGGGAAACAATGCTAAAGGACATCCATGAGGGAACGTCTACTGCAAGCAAACTTACCACCTTTGGGAAGGGAAAGCTCCCTTGCGGCGTTGGAATATTTGACTCGCCTTGGATAATTCTAGTTGAGGGCCGTGCAGATGTGATTAACCTCCTGCGGGCAGGAATTGACAACGCATTATCCATTGACGGTGCAAGAATTGACGAATCAATCAAGGAGTTGTGCGATGCAAAAGACAAGGTGGTTGCATTCTTGGATGGCGACAGGGCAGGCGGATTCATACTAAAAGAACTCAAAAGCTTAGTTGACATCGACGTTGTTCATCGTGCACCAGAGGGAGTAGAAGTAGAAGAATGTACCCCACAACAAATTGCGGACATACTAAAAGACACCATAGAGGAAATGAACAATCCAAAACCAAAGCCTGTGCTTTCGGACCAAAATGACAAACCAATGGCCGAACTTGCAGAAAAAACATTTGCAAACATAAACGAGACACTTGAGGCAATAGGCCTTGATGCGAACAAAAACGAGGTCTTCAAAGTACCGATAAGCGAACTCGTATCAAAACTCTCAACCCAGTCTGGAATCAAATACCTGATACTTGATGGAATAGTGACGCAGAGACTAGTTGACGGAGCAAAGCAGGCAGGAATTGAGTGTGTGATAGGACACCGAATAGCAAACCTGACAAAACGTGACGGTATTACGCTCAAAACATTTACTGATCTTGGCGTAGCATAAACTGCTCAATGTCTGAGCTAAAAATTCAGCACCTCATAACACTAACTGAGCTTCTGTCAAAAGGAGCGAAAAATAATTTTATTTCAATCACTACGTCGTCGCTTGGCAAAAACATCAAGCGCTCACAACAGGCAGCGTCAATGCATCTTTTGGAATTAGAACAGAGCGGATTCATTGAGCGAATAATGAGCGGAAGAAAGATCTCAATCAAGCTCACCCCAAAAGGTTATGATCAAATAGTGAACCTGTTTAACCTGCTAAAGACAAGTCTTGAATCCGTCCCGTCGTTTATTGAATTGAGGGGCACGCTTGTTTCTGGGATGGGCGAGGGGGCATACTATATGTCGCTTAAAGGATACACAAAGCAATTCAAATCAAAGATTGGCTACGTTCCGTTTCCTGGAACAATGAATGTCAAATTGGAAAAAAAAGAGTATGTCGAAGCATTAAAGCAGATTGCCGCAAGTGATGGCGTAAAAATAGATGGGTTTTCAGACGGCAAGAGGACATATGGTTGGGTCAAGTGCTTCAAGTGCAATCTAAACGGCAAAATTCCATGCGAGCTAATACTGCTTGAAAGGACGCATCATGACTATTCCATAATTGAACTGATATCTGAAACTGAAATGCGCAAAAAGGCAAATCTGGAAAACGGCTCTGAAGTCTCTATAAAAATTCCGCTTTAGGGATCAAACCTGCTGCGCAAGGCTTGCTGCAAGCTGTTGCAGTGTCCGTGAAAATTCGGCATCATTTTGTTTTCCAGTTGATGACAAAATTTTTGCAATGAGTTGTTTGTCCGTATCTGTCAATTTTGGCTGCGGGGACTGCGTTTTTTTTATCTTGTTGTCGACCTCATCAATTAAGATCTGGTACTGATCAACTTGTTTTTTCGTTATCATGATGTGGTTACTCAGTCGTTCAAGGTTTGCCTCTTCGAATCTTTTCTTCTCAACTAGTTCGCCGCGAATTTTCTTCATCTCGTCGACGTGCGAATCTGCCTTGGGCGTCTGGTTTCCAAACTGCAATAATTCCAACTCTCTGTCAAACTCTTCCTTTTGCGCTTTGATTTTGTTGATTGTTGACATTTGCTTGCCCATGTGGGTCTTGACCTCCTCAATGTACTGGCCTGTATCTTGTACCGTGCTTGTTAGTTCTTTTGCCATTACCTGTGTGGCCTCAGTCGGGGTGCGCGGCCTTTGATACTTTGCAAATGTTATGCTGCGGCTTTGAACATCGGTTGCATCCTGTACGTCGATTTTTTCTCCAGCAGAACGTTTTGACTGATCAACGCTATCCTGCAGACGGTCGTTACGCTCAATGTACTTGCGAGCCACAAGTTATCAAGAATCTGAGAATACATAGAGTTGTGTCTGTTTGTTTGAGACGTAAAAGATTCTGAGCGTATTGCATGATGGTCCTACAGGCATTACAAGCCGTGAATCGCTTCCCCGTATTCTTTTTCTATTTTGGAGCTTGAGATCTCTGGAATTGGGGACTGTAGTCTTGCCACCTTGACATCTAGTTTTAGGCTTTTACACCCATCAACTATGAATTTTTCTTGGTGAACCTGGTCATATCCTAAGGCAATGATATCTGGCCTTACTGTGTCTACCGTCTTGAAAATGTCTCCCTCGCTTCCGACAAGGCACAAGTCGACCATTACAAGTGAGCTTATCAACTCCTGTCGCTGACCCTCTGGGTGCAGCGGTTTTCTTTTTTTCATTTTAACTGCAGTGTTATCTGTTGCCACTACGACCACAAGAACATCGCCGAGCGCCTTTCCCGCATTTAGTGTGTGGATGTGGCCTGGGTGAATGATGTCAAAGACTCCGCCTGCAAGAACAACCCGTATTGCAGTTCTGCCAAACTCTGTAAGCGATGTTTTGTCATCAGATATGGTTCCGTTTTTTACCATCTTTGAAATCCTTTCATTGATGTATTCTTCTGACAATGCGGTTTTTTTGACGCACAGCTCAAGCGGTGGCTCTTTGGTGATCGATGAAACGTAAAACGCGCCTAGTATTTTTTTATCTATTATGTCCAACTCCATACCTATGCACCTGCCGTTTTTAATTTGATCTATGGGTTAGGCTCAGGCTCTAGCCCCTTTGCTATTCGCAAGGCATCCACCAGTCCGTCGGCATATCCTATGCTAAGTATTGCCAATTCGTCTTTGCCCTGCTCGAAAAACAGCTCTGCGTCCCTGATGTACAGTTCTGCATTCTCAAGTACACTGTGAAACTCTTTTGCATCCTTGTAGTACGGTATGACCTGCTCCAGCGCACGTCGAACCATCGGGATGTATTTTCTCATCATCTGCGATGCGATCCTTTCTATCTTTGACGAATTGTCGTCTGGCTTGTCAACGCACTCTGCCAGGGCACTTAGCGCGTCTGATTCTGTAAAGTGGAGCGTTCCTGGAATCACTATTGTGTGTGGGGGATTTCCAAAATCCATGTTTTTCAAGGAAGCAAAACTCCCAGATGTGATCTTCTGGTCCTGCTGGCCAATTCTTGATGCAATTATTCCGTATGTAGAGTCAGAAATCACTTTCCGTACCTGTTCTTTTTCTGAGTCAAGCAGGCTTTGTATTGCATCCTTTGGATTCAAAAAGAAATTCTCGTTTTGATTGTACTCCAAGAGAACGACAGTGTGGTTTCCCACCCTTAGGTTCTCATAAATTGTATAGTATGCAGTGCTTGATGGAATTCCACTCATGATTGTAACCGTCCTTCCGACTTTGTAGTAGTGGAGGCCGCATTCGCCAACAAGTGATGTTATGGCAGACGACGCATGAACCGTATCTGTCTGAATTTTTTCTTGAACTGCCCTGGTTCTTAGCTCGATATGGGTTGTAGCAATGTACGGATCGCCGTATGACACCATGACGACGTTTTTTATCTTGGAATTGTCCAGTATCTCTTTTCCGTCTTCTACGAGCCAACGTGGGGCAAACTTGAACTCCCCTCTTGTAATTTCTTTGATTTTTTGAGATTCATCGTTTTTCATCGGGCTTGTAAACTGTTCAAAATACACGACGTCTGCGTCTGAAATTATTTTTTTTGTCTTGTCTGACAATGAGTCTGGTCCGCTTATGCCAAGACCTACAAACCAGAGCATTATGGCGCTTTTTTGTTATCGTGAAGTCTTTTTAGGTGTTGAAGTGTATTTCTCAAGACCTCGATTCCGCGCAAATACTCGTTCATTGATACTCTCTCGTCTATGGTATGGGACGCATGAGGATCGCCTGGGCCATACGTCACAACAGGAATGTTCCACAACGTTCCAATTATGTTCATGTCCCCCGTTCCAGTCTTTCTGATCAGTGCCGGTCTTTTGCGCTCTACGTCCATTACTCCTAGCGTAAATGCCCTGACAAGTGGTGAGTCCATAGGGGCCTCAAACGGTTCTGTCTCATCTAATACCGAATAAAACGCGTCGACTCCGAGTCTCTTTGAAATTTCGCTTACCTTTGCTGAGATTTTTTCCCCAACCATTTTACAGTTCATTGTAACTGGAATTCGAATGTCCATTATTGTGTCGCATTCCTTTGGGGTTACGTTGTGCGAGTCTCCTCCCTTGATTTCAGTCATCGTTGCGGTGAGAATCATTCCCTTTGACTTTCCCTCCTGGTTTTCCTCTAGCGACTGTTTTAACTCGTACGTGAATTTCATGGACTCTTCAATTGCGTTTTTTGCAAGCCATGGCGCGCTTGCATGTGCGCTGTCTCCCACGTTTACCTTGAGGTTTATCGCGATTCTTCCCTTGTATGCTATTGTGACCTGTGTTATTCCGCTCGGCTCTCCAAATATGGCGTAATCGATATCTAGTTTTTGCTTTGCCAAGTTCTTGATTCCAGTTGCATTTCCTTCTTCGTCTACTGCTCCGACAAAAATTATTGTCCCGTTGTTTCTATGAACTGTTGACGCTGCAAGTAGCATTGCCATGAGTGGCGCCTTTGCATCCGACGCCCCTCTGCCGTACAGGTAGTCTCCCTCCTTTCTTACCTTGACTTTGCCTGGCACCGTATCCATATGTCCGCACAAGAGTACTCTTGGGGAGCCGGAGCCGATTGTAGCAATCAAATTCCCTACCTCGTCTATGCGCACGTTCTCAAATCCGAGATCGTCGCACTTGTCTGCAAGAAATTCTGCCATCGGCCTCTCCGAAAGCGATGGCGTGTAAAGCCTGAGTGCCTTCTCTAACAGCTTAATTGAAAATCGCGGCGTTATGGTAAAAGAAGAATCCATTTTTTACTTTCCTGCATTTACTGCGTATTCTAGAATCAGCCCTGCAATGTCCTTGCCTGTAACCCGCGCGACATTTCTGTATTCAGTGGTGTTGTTAATTTCGTGAACTACTAGCCCCTTTTCTTTGCTTTCCATTAGGTCGACTCCTACTATTTCGCCCATTACTGCCCTTGTCGCATCGACGCAAATGTCTTCCAGTTCTTTTGTAACCTCGCAAACTTCTGCCGTTCCGCCAAGGTGCGTGTTCGTCTTCCAGTTTCCCTCAGATGAGTTTCTGTATATGGCACCCACTACCTTGTCGCCGATTACTATTGCCCGTATGTCGCGTGGAGGCCTTTCCACAAATTCTTCTAAATAATGAATCTGGTATATTGGATACATTTTCTCCCGTTCTTCTATTATTCCCTCTGCTGATTCTTTGTTGTTTAGCTTTGAGACCATCCTGCCCCAGCTCCCTACTGTCGGTTTGATTACCTTGGGATACCCAAGTTTGTCTAGTGCCCCAAGTGCCGCATCTTTTGAAAATGCAACTGTTGCAAACGGCGTTGGAATTCCATGCTCTTGCAAAATCATGTGTGTGAACAGCTTGTTTCCGGCGTATATTCCGGTGTGCAACGAGTTTATCACGTTTGCACCCATCCCCTCAAGTGCTGCCGTCGCATGCAAGTTCCTGTAATAGCTAACGCATCGTTGCAGAACTGTTTTAAATTGTGTTTTTTTGTCTAGTTCTAAAACAAGGTTTTTACAATCTACCATGTCTACTGTGATGCCTTTTTTCTTTGCAGCTTCTGAGAGGGCTTTTTCTTCAAGACGGATAGTATCGTAAAGGACCGTTATTCCGGGGCTCACTGCCCCCAATCCTCTCCAACGCTTTGGGCCGGCTTTAGCCCAAATCCACTTGAAGATTTGGTTATCTCATAACTTGCACCGCAATCTGGGCAAGTAACGAGCTCGCCTTCTAGGGCATCATTTGGAACTGTGATATTGGAATCGCATTCAGCGCATTTTGCCATGTTCTACTCCTTGATACTTTTAGAGTCATTAATTATCTTTCTTTCAAGCTTGCTATCTAGGGGTATTTCCAAGAGGTCTCCCATTCTGAGGTTTTTAAGGCCTGCAGCAACGGCCTTTGCCTGCTCGTCATTCATCTCCAGCCCTAATAATGACATTAGATAAGCAGAGCCTGTCTTTCCTGCCAGCTCGCCAAATACTATTCTCCTTCTGTTTCCAACCACTCTTGGAGGGATCGGCTCGTATGCCGCCGGATTCCTAAGTATTGCCGCCAAATGGGTTCCTGCCTTGTGCTTGTATGCCGAAGCACCCACGAGCGGCTTTGAATCATACGGATGGATTCCGGTGTAATCTGCAATCAGTTTTGAAAGATCACTTAGCATGTCTAGCCTAAAGTCGTTTGGAGATCTGTACAGGTATGTCATGGCGACTCCGACTTCGGCAAGTGACGGAATCCCCGTTCTCTCGCCAATTCCATCAATTGTTGTGTGAATCTGGTCTGCTCCTGCATCTATTCCAGCAAACGCGTTTGCCACTGCAAAACCCATATCATTATGACAGTGAACGTCAAGTGGAACTTTGATCTTTTCTTTTACCATTTTTACAAAATTGAACATGCCTTTTGGCCTCATCACGCCAACCGTGTCTGGCAGGCTAATCCTGTCCACTCCTGCCTCTTCAATTGCCTTGCAAATCTTTAACAAGAATTCCGGATCAGCTCTACTGCCATCTTCTACTGTGAATCTCATCTTGAGTCCGTGCGCCTTTGCATATTCTACAGTTTCTACTGCCCGCCTCATTGCCTCCTCTCGCGTGATTCGAAGCTTATCCTTCATGTGAATATCTGAAATTCCAAGATACGTTGCAGTCCATTTTGGGTCGCATTTTAGCGCAACATCTACGTCTGACTTGAGGGCTCTTACGTGCGCAACAATGTCTGCCTTTAGACCCTGCTTGATGATCGTCTTTGTTGCCACAAAGTGGTCTTCTGATACAACTGGTGAAATTTCAATTTGGTCAACTCCAAAATAATCAAGCATCCATGCAATCTGAATTCTCTGTTTGTTGGTAAACGTCACCCCTGGGTGCTGCTCTCCCTCCCTTAGGGTGCTGTCAAGTACGTGAATCTTCCTAGGCTTTTTGTCGTACTCGTTGTACAGGTGTGCGTAGTAATTCGGATCATTCATTGCAGAATCGGGTTAACCGTATGCCAGTTATAAACATAATCGTACTAAAAGCGGCTTAAATCGGAGAAAACTGGTGTGATTTTAGGCAAAAAGCAAATGCTTTGTCACGAAATTCGTCTACGTGACTTCGCGTAAAATGATCACAGTGTTGGTATCTGACACTCCTGGAATTTTTCTTAGCGCGTCAATTGAACCGTTGATCTCCATTATGTTTGGGGCCGAAATTATCACCGCGATGTCGTACTGCCCCGTGATTTCATAGACTGTCTTTACTCCTTCCAAGCTTGTGAGCTTTGCGGAGACCTTCGACGTGTCCATTGATGACTCTACTGATATCAGTACTATTGCCTTTGTCGAGTTTTGCTCGCCCATTTCAACTGTGAATTTTTTAATCACTTTGTTGTCGATTAGATTCTTTACTCTGCGCCTTACTGCAGATTCTGACAGCTTTAGCTTTTTTCCGATGTCTACAAAAGATTCCCTAGAGTCCTCCTTTAAGATCTTTAATATCTCATCATCAGTCTTGTCCTTGTACATTTTTTCTCCTCTCTGTCTCTCTTACCATTAGTCTGTCTAGTACTTCTAATACTTTTATGATATCCTGCTCTGATAATACCAGTGGCGGAAGCAATCTGATGATGTTTCTGCCAGAATACAGCAGTAGGACTCCTTCTGAGATTCCGTCCATCAGTATGTCCTTTACTTCGAATTTCATCTCTATTCCAATCATCAGTCCCATCCCTCTTATTTCGCGAATTATGCTGTGTTTGTTTTTGAGCTTTTCAAGTCCGTCTCGGAATATTTTGCCTACCTTGGCCGCATTGTCCACCAGTCCGTCTTCTGTCAGTGCCTTTAGCGTTGCAATTCCTGCGGCACAAGAGAGAGGATTACCGCCAAACGTGGAAGAATGCTCTCCCTTACTCATCGCAGCCAAAATGTCTGGCCTGACCAGCGTTGCACTCATTGGGACCCCGCCTGCGATTCCCTTTGCCAGACACATTATGTCTGGTGCCGTATTCCAGTGGTCGCACGCCCACATTTTACCAGTTCTTCCAAGGCCTGCTTGAATTTCGTCAAAAATTAGCAGAATTCCGTTCTCATCGCAAAGCTTTCGGACCTCTTGCAAAAATCCTTCTGGCGCTGGATGGATCCCGCCCTCCCCTTGGATTGGCTCCATGATTATGAATGAGGTGTCCTTGTCTATCTTGGCCCGAAGCGCCTCGATATCTCCAAATGGGGAAAACGTTGCCTTTTCTACAAGTGGCATGAATGCCTTTCTGTACTTTGGATTAAATGTAATTGATAATGCTCCCATTGATTTGCCGTGGTATGATCCGTTCATTGCAATCATCCCTGACTTGCCGGTGTACTTTCTTGCAAACTTTATTGCCGCCTCTACTGCCTCAGTGCCGCTGTTTCCAAGATGCACTTGGGACAGTTTCTTTGGAGCTAGTCTGATCAAGTTTTCTAAAAATTCTTCGCGAGTCTTGTTGTATAATGAGCTGTGAACCGTAATGATTTTGTCTATCTGAGCCTTGATTGCGTCTACTACTCGGGGGTTTCTGTGTCCGACTAGTGCAACCCCGTATCCTCCCATGCAGTCGATGTATTCCTTGCCGTTGATGTCCCAGACTCGCGTTCCTAGTCCTCTCTCCACTGTAACTGGGAATCTCTGATAAAGACTACCCAAAAAGTCGTCTTCAGTCATTTACTAATCACCGTGCACCTTTGGTGTGAAATTGCCGATGATATAGGATTTTCTCGCTGGCCGTTTGCAATTAGTGCCTCTCTTACGCCCATGTCAAGCGCCTCTGTCGCAGCAAGTATTTTCTTTTCCATTCCAAATCCGACTTTTGGCCTTATTTCCTTGGCTTCTGCATTTGAGAGTTTTTCCACCAGTTTCTCGTTCATGAGCAATCCGTCCACATTGGTCAAAAACAAAACCTTGTCGCTCTGTATGCTTCCTGCCACGTTTGCCGCCGCCCTGTCTCCGTCTATGTTCAAAAAGTCAAACTCCTTGGACATGGCAATTGGCGATATCACAGGCACGTAGCCCTGGTCTAGCAATAATTTGAGCAATCCTGCATTTACATGAGTCACCTTTCCGGTATATCCTCCATCAATTACCTGCTTTCTTCCCTTCTCGTTGACTATTACCAGCTTGTCTTTTCTTTCCGCTTCGAATATTTTTCCGTCAATTCCGCTTAGTCCTACTGCGTTTACTCCGTTTTTTTGCAGCATCTGGACTATCGCCTTGTTTATTTTGCCTGACATTACCATTGTAAAAATCTCCGCAGTCTCCTTGTCAGTATACCTGCTCTTTATTCCGCTTGGGGATACTACAAATTTTGGCTCCTTTCCTAACATTTCGCACGTCTTTGTGACTTCTTTTCCGCCACCATGAACCAGTATTACCCCTTCCTGCTCTGCTACTTTTTTGATGTCTGGAATTGTTGACGGGTGAAGGTTTTCTACTACGCTTCCGCCAATTTTGATTGTAATCATTTTTTTAAACTGGAGTTAGAGGTGAATATTTCAGACCTTCCATTTCGTCAAAGCCCGACATGACGTTCATGTTTTGGATGGCAGAGCCTGCTGCGCCCTTCATTAGGTTATCAGAAGCTGATAGTGCAACTAGTCTGTGGTTGTCTTCATCAATGTCAAAACCAATGTCGCAGAAGTTGGAACCAACTACGAACTTTGGATCTGGGAACTTGTACAGCCCTTTTTTGTCGCGAATTAATCTGATGAACCTCTCGTCTTTGTATTGCTCGCGGTACAGCTTCCACAGTTCCAATTCGTTCATGTCTTTTATCATAAATGTGTGATTTGTGCAAAGAATTCCTCTGACTATGTCTACTGCATGGGGACTCATTGATATGCTGATATGCTTTCCTGCAATCTCGCTTAGCTCTTGTTCTATTTCGCCGGTGTGCCTGTGCTTTGCAGGCTTGTATGGCCTGATGACTCCTGATCTCATTGCGTGGTGCGTTCCGGCAACACTTCCTGCGCCTGCACCTGATGAGCCGATTTTGGAATCAACTACAATGTGCTCTGTATCGATTACGTTGTTTTTGATCAGTGGAACTAGGGCAAGCATTGAGGTTACTGCCATGCATCCTGGGCATGATACCAGCTGCGCGTTTCTGATTTTATCCCTGTGCAGTTCTGGAACGCCAAACACTGATTTTGCCAAATACTCTGGGTGCGGGTGTTCCCATCCATACCATTTTCCATATGCCTCCGGCTTGTGTAGTCTGTAATCTGCAGAAAGGTCTACTACTTTGAGGCCTCTGTCGTAGAGCGCTTTTACTATTTCAGTTGCAGTTCCGTGTGGGACTGCGGTAAATACGAGATCGCACTTGTCTGACATTTTATCATAATCTAGCTCAGAAAACGTCATTTCTGTAAATCCTTTAAGCGATGGCTGAATCCTGTGTAGGTATTCTCCTACGTGCTGCCTTGACGTGACCATCGTGATCTCGACTTTGGGGTGAGATACCAAAAGGCGTAGCATTTCTCCGCCTACAAACCCTGACGCTCCAACTACTCCTACTCTTAACATATTGTTCTCCGTGACATGGTAGTATAATTTATTTCCTAACGTGGTTTAGGGCAAAATTAATCATTTCTTGAGGGATGTTTTTTTTGGCAACCCTTGCAAGTCCCTTGAACTCGACGGTATTATTCACTTCGTGTATTACGAGCCCGCGTTTTTCGTCTTCCATTAGATCGATTCCTAAAATTCCTCCGCCGACTGCCCCTGACGCCTTGATGCAGATGTCTTCCATCTCCTTTGTGATCTCACATATTTCTGGATCGCCTCCAAGTGCGATATTTGTCTTAAAGTCGCCTTGCGACTTTCTGTACATTGCCGCAATTACTTGGTTCCCTACCGTTATTGCCCGGATGTCGCGGGGTGGGCGGTTTATCACTTCCTGTAAATAATAAATTCTGTCGTGCGAGCCGTCTGCAATGTCGCGCATTTCTATTATTGCCTCCGTCGTGTCTTTGTCTCGTAACGGCAAGATTCCCCTTCCCCAGCTTCCTATGACTGGCTTTATCACGATCGGGAAGCCGACTTTGTTGATTAGGTTGGCCGCCTCTTCTGACGAGAATGCAAAATAGGTCTTTGGTGTTGGGACTCCGTGTTTTTTTAATAATAGCGAGGTCACCAGCTTATTTCCGCACTTGTCTGCCACGTCGTATTTGTTGATTACTGGAACGTCTAGGAACTCTAGACATGCAGTAAAGTGCAAGCCTCTAAAATAGCTCACACACCTTTCTAGGACGACGTCGCCAAAATCAATATCTCCTTTTTTGCTCTCTGTACTGATTTGGCTAGTCTTTGCATCCACTACTATTGTATCGTGACCCATCTTTGATGCCTGCTCTTGAAGCATCTTCTCCTCCAGTCTGAGTCTATCAAATACGATACAAATCTTGGACAACTACTCTCCCCAGTCTTCTCCGACGCTTTCTGCTGGTTTTAGTTCCACGTTTGAGCCGTCTTTCTTTGCAATTTCAAAGTCGGCTCCGCATTCTGGACATGAGACTAACTCCCCTACAGCTGCATCGTCTGGGATGTTTATTTTTGCGTCACATTCTGAACAATTCATTATGATTTTTTTCACCTCTTGTTTAGTAATTTATTAGCTTCTGTTGTCTGCAATCCCCAGAGTTCAACAAAGCCTGTCGCCTTTCTTTGATCAAATGCCGATCCTTTTCCGTAGGTGGCGATGTCGTGACTGTATAGCGAATGCTTTGACTTTCGTCCAACTACGCGAAACGCGCCCTTGTACAGTTTGAGTCGAACCGTACCAGTTACGGTTTTCTGCGACTCGTCGATGAACTTGTCCAAGTCTCGCTTTAGCGGATCTTGCCAAAGCCCAGAGTATGCCAAAAATGCCCACTCTGAGTCAACCATCTCCTTGAACTTGGTCTCATGCTTTGTATGCACCATTTTTTCAAGGTCTGCATGTGCCTCTATGATGCACAACGCCGCTGGGGTCTCGTACACTTCGCGGGATTTTATTCCCACCACTCTGTCTTCTATGTGATCTATTATTCCAACTCCGTAATCTCCTGCAACTTTGTTTGTGTATTCGATTAGTTTGATCGGGTTCATTCTTTTTTTGTCAACTGCCACCGGGACTCCATTTTCAAATTCTATTTCCAAATATCTGGGCTTGTCAGGAAGATTCTTTGTCTTTACCCAGATGAATGCGTCATCTGGTGGCTCACTGTACGGGTCCTCAAGATGCCCTCCCTCGATTGCCCTGCCCCACAAGTTCTGATCAATGCTGAATTTCTTTGATACTGAGTCAATTGATATCCCATGCCTTTCTGCAAATGCAAGTTCTGTAGTTCTATCCAAATTTAGGTCGCGAATCGGCGCAATTATGGGCAAGTTGGAGCCTGAGCGCAGCGTTATGTCGAATCTGACTTGGTCGTTTCCTTTTCCAGTACACCCATGTGCTAATGCGTCGACTTTTTCCTTTTTTGCAATGTCTACTACTTTCTGCGCTATTAGCGGTCTTGCCAAGGCTGTTGCCAGGCAGTATTTTTTTTGATATAGCGCATTTGCTTTGATTGCCGGATGGATAAATTTTTGTACAAACTCTAATTTTGCATCTATGTTGTAATGTCGAAGAACGCCGAGCTTTTTTGCCTTTGCCGCAATTTTCTTTTGGTCGCTTCCCTCCC
This sequence comes from Candidatus Nitrosotenuis chungbukensis, assembly GCF_000685395.1. GTDB lineage: Archaea > Thermoproteota > Nitrososphaeria > Nitrososphaerales > Nitrosopumilaceae > Nitrosotenuis > Nitrosotenuis chungbukensis. Next base: position 79,565 of record NZ_AVSQ01000015.1, read on the forward strand.
CAACGTCAACTGTGACTGTAATTACATCCATGTTGTGTTTTTCTTGTAAATATTTTATGACAACTGAAGTATCTAATCCGCCAGAAAAAGCAAGTACTGCTTTTTGTTTCATCGAGCTTTTTCGTGAAAATGCTTTGCATTTATCTTTTATGCTGATCCCGAAAAATTTTTCATTTTATGTTTTTGGAAAAAATCATCATGGCGAAAAATTGCAACTAGCTTCAGCTAAAATCCGATCACTATTTAACCAAAGTTTCATAACGCTGTTTTATGAAAATTCTCATCTATTTTGGCGTGGCAGCCGCGATAATTGCAATTACTGCAGTATCAATGAGTCTGGGGCAGCATGAATCAGAAGAGGACCAGGTCAGACTGGTATTTCTGGCAAATGTGAATCACGCAGTGCCCGTTGTGGGGCTGGAAAATGGCGAATTTGCAGAGAAATTGGGCAGTACTGCAATCAAAACGAGAATTGTAGACAGTGGCCCTGAGGTAATTGAGGCGCTTTTCACAAAGTCTGCTGATCTGGCATATTTGGGGCCCGCTCCATTTGTAATTGGATACGTAAAATCAAAGACTGATGATATCAAAATTCTAGCCGGCGCCACCAGTGGCGGGGCAAGCTTTGTCATACAAAAAGACTCTGCAATATCTGCTGCCGCTGACTTGGATGGGAAAAAGATTGCAGCGCCATTTATTGGAAATACTCAGGATGTCTCTCTTCGATACTACCTTGCAGAAAACAATCTGAAACCCAAGGAGAAGGGCGGCACAGTTACCGTGTACAACATTGCAAATCCTGAAATCTATACTTTGTTTGCAAAGGGCGATATAGATGCCGCATGGGCGCCTGAGCCAACTGCCACAATGCTAGTTGAGCAGCTTGGCGGAAAACGACTGTTCAAAGAAGAAGACACGTGGCCTGACAAGAAATTTGCCTCCGTGCTGCTAGTTGCAAGAACCGAGTTTTTGGAGAAGCATCCTGACTTGGTGGCAAAATGGATTGATGCTCACACAAATACCGTAAACTGGATTAACGAAAATCCTGGTGAGACTGAGTCTATATTTATCGACTTTTACAAAAAGCACACTGGAAAAAAACTATCTAAAGATATTGTCCATGGCGCATTTTCAAACATTGTGATTACATCGGATCCGATCCCGAACTCGATTAGCATATTTGCAGAACGGGCTAACGACCTTGGCTATCTTGGCCGTTCCGGATATGATCTGGATCATATTTACTATACTGATAACAAAACAAGGGTGGCATCATGGCAAAACTAGAAGCAAAAAACATTGTCAAGTACTTTGATCATGACGGGCAGCCGCTAAAGGCACTTGGCGGCATAAATCTCACCGTGGATGAGGGAGATTTCATTTGTTTGGTTGGGCCGTCTGGATGTGGCAAGTCCACATTTCTTAGGATAGTGGCAGGACTACAAAAGCCAGAAGAAGGGCAAATCCTACTTGATGGTCGCCCGATTATCAATACTGGGCCTGATAGAATTCTGGTGTTCCAAGAAGGTGCGTTATTTCCGTGGCTCAAGGTGCAAGACAACGTGGAATTCGGATTAAAAATTGCAGGCATTCCAGACTCTGAGCGGCATGAAATCTCCAAGCGCTACTTGGAGATGATGGATTTGACAAAATTTGCAAATTCGTATACGTATCAACTGTCTACTGGGATGAGGCAAAGGGTGGCAATTGCCAGGGCGCTAGTCATGGATCCGGAAGTATTGTTAATGGATGAGCCGTTTGCAGCGCTGGACGCACAGACTCGTGATACCCTTCTAGTTGAAATGCAGATGATCTGGCAAAAAACAAAAAAGACGATAATATTTGTGACTCATTCTGTCTCGGAAGCGACTGTTCTTGGAAACAAAATTGCAGTGTTTACTCACCGACCGTCAACGATTAAAAAAATTTTTAGCATAGAAAACAAAAGACCGCGCCTTTCAGAAGATGAAACCCTGATGAAATACCAGCAGGAAATACTTGCCGAACTGCGACCCGAAGTAAAATCAAAAGGAGACGGGGAATGAAGGCAAATATCCTGGCAAAGAAAATTGCGTTTTTTGTCGGAATTGTTCTTGTATGGCAGGCACTTGATTCTGCAAACGTGTGGTCAGACAAGGTCTTTCCATCACCACTTGAGGTTGGCGAGAGTCTGTGGTATGGCGCATCTGATGGGACTCTGTTCTTTGGAATAGGAACTAGCCTCTGGAGGTTGGCAATTGGCCTTGTACTTGCAATAGTGGGCGGAATCACACTTGGCGTGTTTATGGCAAGAGTGGAAACTGTAAACCAAACAATCGGCTCTATAATTTTGGGGCTGCAGTCGATTCCGTCAGTTGCGTGGAGCCCCCTGGCAATAGTTTGGTTTGGACTGACAGATGCTGGGATAATTTTTGTTACGGTGGCAGGTGCAATATTTGCAGTCACCATAAACACGTACACTGGTGTGAAAAACATCAATCCTGACTATATCGCAGCGGCACAAAACATGGGTGCAAAGGGTGGCCAACTAATAACAAAGGTGCTGATTCCTGCTGCATTTCCGTACATGATTTCTGGATTCAAGCAGGGTTGGGCATTTGCATGGAGGGGCGTGATCGGCGCAGAACTGCTGTTCTCGTTTTTAGGACTCGGATTTTTGCTAAATGTTGGCCGACAGCTCAGTGATGTCTCGCAGGTAATAGCGATGATGCTAGTCATAATGATTATTGGCATTGTAATTGATGGGCTTATCTTCAAAAAACTAGAAGACAAAGTCATGTCACGATGGGGCTTGCGTTAGTCGCTTCTGGGCCTCTTCAAAGGTGCAAGGCTTCCAATCCCTGCATAAGGAAGCATTGTTTTCAATGAGCTCCTCGATGCTGATGTATCCCCACTCTGCAAACAGATCATCGTTTAGATTGGCATAGCCGTAGGCAATGTTTTCACTCCTGTCTAGTTCTGCTATTAGCCAGTAGAATCCTATTTGTGGTATTTCCCACTTTTGATAGATTATTTTCTTTTCAGCTGGAATGTCTTCTGTTTCGTATATCTTGGGAATGTCTTCTTTCTTTTCACATTCTGTTTTTTTGTCAACTCTCTCCATGTATCTACATTGAAAAGAAGCAATTCGTCTTAAGGGGCCAAAGACGTAGCGGCAAAGCATGTAGTAGAATTAATTTTTAATCTTTAAAGAAATCAAAAACGCAACAATACAAATTCCGACTGCAAAATACATCACAGAGACATTGTTATAGTAAAACGCGAGTGCGCCTGCAATGACTGGTCCGATCACATTTGCTATGGCTATTGTGGAATTGAAAATTCCAGTGGATGTGGATTTTGGGTTGTTTTCCATTAGGTGAATGCTCCCACCAATGTACAAAAATGCCCATGTGACGCCTACTAATGCCATGGATGGAATTGCCATCCACCAGCTAGTCATTAATGCCATCCCTAAAAATACGAACACTGTAAGGCCTACTCCTATTTTGAATTTGGTTGTGTTTTTTGTTTTTATTTTTGAGGCCATCAAATTCATTAAAACGAACGCTGTTGCAGTATTTGCTACGTACACCAATGATACCTCATATAGCTTGGCGTGAAAAGTTTCAGTCAAAACAAGCGGCAGGATGGTCCAAACTGATGTTGCACCGATGTGTCTGAGAAGTAAAGACAAAAACAGGTGCTTGTTTTTTGCAATGACTGCCATCGTCGTTCCTTTCCCCGTTTCTCTTGGCATGGTGTAGTTTGGAAGTCTTGATGACAGCGCAAGTCCTACCAAAAAGAAACCGGCACTTATGAGAAATATTGTCTTCTCATTGTTTGCAATTCCAGCAGCAACTATTCCTGCAAGCCACCCAAGTGCATGAAACGATATGATTGATGCAACCTTTGCCTTGTCTTTGCCTGACTCGTATGTGTATGCAAGCATTGCTGGAACGATCATTCCGCTTGCTATTCCTGCTCCCAGTCGCGCTAAAAGTAAGTAAAACGAATTGTCTGCAAAATAATGTAGCCCAAAGGCAATGGCCGAGCCGATAAATCCGATCTGGATGAAAATCAGTCTTTTTCCACGTTTGTCTGAAATTCTTCCAAAATACAAACTGGACATGATCTGTGCAAAGAAAAACGTGGCAACTGTAATTCCTACCTCAAAGACGGAACTTGTGAGGTTCTTTGCTAGAATTGGCATGAAAACATAAACGATGGATATTCCGGCATGCTCGAAAAACGTGGCCCCTCGGACTAGGTTGCTGATTCCAATTTTTTGCATCATGAAAGTTGTCTCACACGTGCTAAAATGTGGAATAATTTATGTCAAGATTTTGTATGCTTAGGTAGTTATTGTCAAGTTGGGGGCAACTGTTGCCAAAACTCGACTTCCCCTGAGAGCTTCTTTGGAAAAGAAAATGGCAATCTCCAGTTTAGTGCCTGCCAGGCTCACTTTGATCTCCTTGATAGTCGACTTGAATCTTGCTTTTTCGCTTTTTTCTGAACTGTCGCTGATCTCTGTGATCAAACCCTCTTTTAGCAAGCTGTTGAAAACTCTGTACCCGCTGCTTGTTGGCAGGCTTGATTTTCTTAATATCTCCGGGAGAGTCAGCGCAGTCTCAGTAGCTACTGAGAGAATTGCTTTTTTATCATTATCTCCATATGTGCTTAGGATAAAGTTTGCAAGCGTTTCGTCTCTGACCTCAATAAAACTTGATTTTTGTTTTTTGTTTGATTTTTGTTTTTTAACAGTGCACACACTTTCAAATAGGTTTTTCAGAACTCCTTTCGAGGCGTTTCCAAAAAACTCGCTTAATACTTTTTCAAAGATGTCGAATTGTTGCAATGATTGTTGCAATGAGAGCCCGTATCTTTCAAACAACCTGTCTTTAATTTTCCTACGTACCGCCGTTCCAAAATGATCGTCTAGGTGGTTTTCAAAATATTGCGCTAAAAGTACATCAATTCCTAACATGTATTGGACACCAATAGGTATAATGGCTTGCATTTCTGCAATGCATGTTTTTCAATAGTGATCTCAGTTGTATGCGTATCCGATTTTAAATTAAAGCTAATTGAATGGATTGTTTTTTCATACACAGCGCCTTTGTGGTTTCCCTTTCCATTCTTTACGTCCCTGTCAAAACCTGAAAACAAAATTAGCCCTTGTTCAACAAGTGCATCTACCTTCCTATATACTGACGACTGGGGAAGTTTTGATCTTTTTACAATTTCCGTTATTGTCATGGGCGTTCTCAGGTTGTAAAGAATAACTCGGTTGTCTTTGTCTAGGTACGCGTCAATAATTTTATTTGTTAATTCAGCGTCATTAATCCTAATTGTAATCGAGTTGTCCTCTTTTTTTATGACGGAAAGTACTTTTTCTGTGCGTGATTTCTCGCCTAGTTCTGCGAATAATAGAAAAGCCCGTTTTTGTATTTCGCGCATTCCTTGGGATTGCACAGTTTCTATTGTGCATCGTAATTATTTAATAATTTCTCAAATTTAGGAAATTTATAAGATCAGAAAAGTCTTTTATGTGAGTGATTGGCAAATGACAATGTTTGTCGCGATTTGCTATCTGAAGATAAATTTAATGATGATGACGAAGTTCATGTCATTTACAAGTTTAAGGGCACTCATAAGGCCCATAAGATCAGATGCACCTACCTTCAATACAAAAATCTAAAGAGCATTCCGTCTGTGGAGTGTTGCAGGATTCTTAAAAAATAATCTCTACGTCAAATAGGTGCTGAACTGGGTCAAACTTTCTGGCACTTGTGATCTGGTGACTGTTTTCTTATGTTATAGCACCAAGGCCGCCGTGATGGCGCAACCCAGCCCAGCAAGTATGTATGGCATCATGGGTGTAGTGGTACAAACATAGGTTTCTTTTGCGTCTGAGGAAAATTCCTGTGTGTCTGGATCATGCCTGAACTGAAACTTTCGTTTTCCATTGACTGTGATCTCTGCAGGAAATGTAAAGTTTTCATTTTCCATTTTTTTGTGTATTGTGAAATAAGCTAAAATTTTCTTGTACGCCGGTTCGTCAAACTCTGAAAAAAAATTCTTTGATTTTATGTTGATTTTCAGATTAAGAATAACTGTGATCATGACGCAAAGTACGGATGCAAACATGATGGTCAATATTGGAATTACAACGCCGTCAAATTTTGGCAAAATGACCGAAAGGGACAACAAGCCAAAAAAATCACCTGTGGCATATCCAATTCCGTTAAATTTCATAATCCATCCTGCAAACGCAATTCCGATGCCTGACATCATGCCAATTATGTTTAGAGGACCGATTAATTCCTGAATGCTTGTTTCAAACACGAAAATGAAAACTGCCGATATTGCTATAAAAGAGCCAAGGCCAAAGACCCATACTCTGTCATCAACATACCTCGTTTTTACATCCCAGTATGTGGCAACCGACATCATTCCAATTGTAATTGCCACTCTAATGATTTCGAATTCATTCATTGCATTACCTTGCTTGTGTGAAGTCTGGCGTAGCACTCCAAATCTTTGATAAAGTTCTCTCTTGCGATTGAGTCACTGTCCTCGATGTCTGTTATTTTGGATTTTATCTCTACAACCCACTTGTTCAGCGATGTCAGTTCGGCATCGTAATTTTCCAACATTTTCATTTTTTCAGGAAAAATCCTAATTGTGTTCTTGTGATGACGATAGGTTAGCCCCATTTCGCGTAAATTACGGATTAATTTGGACGTAGAGTGCGAATATTTTACAATATCTGCAAAGTACGCCACCGCAAAATATCCTACAAATCCGTTATTCTCTAGATTTTTTTGAATGACATATGCTTGTGATAAAAGGCATAACGATGATACTGATATGCCGATCTTTGCCGCAACATAATGCCAACGTCCAACATCTGTCAACTTCAAAAGGCCGTCAGTAAATTGGATTAAATTTTTAGCTTGCAGATCGCAGATTGTGACCCTTATGACATTGAGACTCTTGTTCATCTGTAAGATTTTTTCGACTAGTTGTTTTTGTTCGCATGGAGCAGAATAAAGCGCCTTACAAATCAAGTGGGCGGTACTATTTGTTTCCAAACAACGGTTTTTGAAAAAAAGAGAAGAGATTTCTTTTTTTGATTTTTCAGAAAGATCCATCTCAAATGCGGTTCGAACTAAGAACTAGTATTCTCAGGCTTTCTTTTACTTCTAATTCTTTGGCAAGTTTTGCAAGTTTTGTAATCTGTGCTGACTTTGTTATCATTTTGGCACGAATCTCTGCTCCGTTTTGCATATCGAGAAATTCCGTATGTTCGGGTAGCATAAAGCAGGATTTTTTCCCGGACTCTCCTTGGATTACGATAACTCCGTTTTTTTCATCTATGGGTGAGACTGTATTTTTCTTCATGTCTAGCCTAAATCTTTTTCTTGCTGATTTCTTTTTTATTTCCTCAAGTTTTTCGTTGAAAATATTTCTCTGCTCTCTTGGTAGTTTTGCTACAATGTTTTTTAATGATTCTAATTCTTTTACTATTTCATCTCCTACTGCTATGTCAAGTATTGTTTGGTGAGGCACATTTCCAAGAATTTTTTTGATATTTTCTTTTTCATTAGTTGAATATTTTGTTACAACTGAATATGGCCTGTTTTCCTGTTTTTTCGATGATTTAGTTTCTTCTTCAATGTTGTCTATTTCTTCAATAAAACTCACCGGTTCCCTCTGAGGTTTGTCATATAGTGGCTCAAAGAGTCCTTCCAAATACTTGTGGGTTGGAAATGAGAATTTCTTACCTGATAACTGCTTGAGGGATACCTCTAGCATGTCGACTGCTTTCACATGCTTGCTTTTTGATTGGATTTTACATATGGTTTCTAAGACATATGGAGGCATTGTGACCTCTGTCAGTGTTTTGGCCAGTTCGTTTTGAATGGATTGAAGCCTTTCATGTGCATCGTTTGCCAGGTTTCTGCAATTTTCTAACATTCTCACATACGATTCTGACAGCCAACACATTTTCGAAATCTCACTAATGCTCATGCCGTCAAAAAATCTTGCAAGTTCAATGATTTTGAGCGGATTCAGTGGGCTAGTCTGATTTAATCTGACATGAAGTGCAACCACTTCTTCAAGTGAATCTGCCTGATAGAAGTTTGCCTTGAATTCTTTCACGGCTGCATTCTTTAGGCCTAATACTCGTGCTCCTCCATCTGCTACGTATTTTTTATTGTTAAAAAGAGCCACACTAAGTGCAGGTATTGCCTCTGGATTGAATTTTGCAGTTTTAGTAATGGAGTCGATCTTTTTTGCAGTGTGAATAGTTATTTGAACTGGGCATGGGTGTAACTCTGATATCTGCACAATTTGCTGAGGTATTGACAGATTTGACATCAATTTATCCGCATCCCCCAGTCTCTTCTTTTTTTATTTTTTTGATGCCGATATTGTTTTCATTAGAAAGAACAAGTTTTCTGATTTTTACGAATTCTTTACTTTCACGAGACGCCATGTTGTAGACAAATCTTGAAACAGTGTGACAATTTTCTAACGGCGTCTTGTTTTTTAATGTGCTTAATCCCATGATCATATTTCTAACTTCCTCGCGTTTTTGTTGAGGGACTTTATTGGAGTATATGTTGAGATAATAATTCAGATAGTTGTCTCCGTCACATTTTATTTTCAATTTTTCTTTGGCAGTAATTTTTACTAATGAAAAAACCTTGAACATTGTTGGTGTTCGACTAAGAGAAAACGCAAATTTTATTGATTTTTGAATCTCTGTATCGCTTTTTGGAATTGAATGCCTCCTACACGCAACAAACAACGCAAAGGACGCCTTTTCTGCCGTGGAGAAATTTGTATTTTTATCGAGTTTTGAATACATATTCCAAGCATCGAGGGAAACATGACGTGGCAGTTTGAGTTTACTGCATGCATTTGAGAAGCTGGACAAGGCTACTTTTTGCTCGTGAATTCTCATTGTGGCCTCAATTTTTACAGGCTTGCAACCCGGCTGAATCTCTTGAAATAGATTGGCGGTACTATCAACACTTGTCTCTGGAACGTCATCCATTCCTAAAACCACCCCACATGCCTTGCAAACAATTTCTTCTGACTCTGTAACTATCTGATCTTCGGATCTGTGCTTACATGTGATTCTTGGAATTTTTTTTGTTTCGTCTAATGCTGATTTGGGGATTTTTTGAAATGATGAGCATACATTTGATGTGGATTCATAGAATGCAAAACTCATGATCTTCCTCTGCACTTAAGACCGATTTTTTGACATCTATGATCACTTGAAAATTTAGTTGATGGTAATCTCTTTGTCATGTCTTTGCATATTTCAGCTTTAAACTATATAATAATTGATAAATTTCTTCGTTTTGAGAAATTAATGATCTACTGAGAACTTGAATTTGATTCAAGTTGTTTTTGGAATTTCGATTAATTTAGTTGGCGTCTTTTTTTGGCCCATTAATTTAATTTTTATCGAAATCAAATTCGTAATCGGAGGTTAAACTATTATTGGTTGTCTTTTTCATATGTGATCTTCTAAAAACTAGTCTGTCAAAATTATTAATTTTTAAAATACTGAAAAATCTCTGCATGTACCACCGCAAACTGATTCCTTTTTTCCAAATTAATTTAAAATACATCATACTTGATACCCCAAATCCGAATACTGTCATCAAAAACAAATAGTCGTCATGTAGGATAGCTCTTGCCCTTACATCGTCATATGCAATAAAAGAAACATTCTCAGTGTGGTATGGAATGCCTTCCCAATGATCAAAGACCTCTCTGACCAGAAATGAAAGTTTGTCCTTTGGGGGAACTGATAGGTTCACCACCTGCCCATACGTGTAAAATCCGCCCCCGAGTGCATTTTCTACGTCAATTTTTATCATTCTATCATATTTTGCAATTATCTGGGCGTCCCTGTTGAGGTATATGTTGCTGATTCTGCCGTCTGGAAATTCTTGATCCTCAAAGACTACGTTATTCAGTTTGTATCCGTGATTGCCGATGACTACATTGGGTGGGAATTGGGATCTTAGAAACTGTGATTTGAATTCTCCTTGATATGGCGTAACAATGTTTTTTGAGACATTACCAATCTCGATATGCTTTTCAATGTTTAGCTCTTTTCCATCACTCCCAATTGCTTTAAATCCAATATTGACAATTTTTTCGGCGTGTACTGAAAAGATACTCTTTGATGGCGTGTAGCCTTTTTTAAACGCAGTAAATGTGATGCCCAAATGCCCTTCTTCGTCTGGAGTTATGGCATAAGTGAGTTCATCAATTTTTTTATATGGAAACGGGGATTCAATTTGAACATCAATGTCTTTCACATCACTTGTAATACGAAGCTCAAACTCCTTACCAATCCTGTTGGTAACCCCAGAAGGAATGATTGAAAAATCAAGATTATTTGCAAAAGCTTCGATATTGATATTTGATGCTCCGATCTTTGAGATTGCAGCTATTTTTTCAGTTCCAGCATTATTGATTTCCAAATATTTGCCATTTATTGTAATACCTGGCGTTGCAGAAATGTTGGTGAAGTTTATTTTTCTAAGGGGGACACCAAATGAGTCTATTTCGTGAACTGTGAAAGGAATTTTTTCAGTGATGTGTGCCTTGGTTGGTGCGTCAATTGATACGGATGCTGCAATTCCATTGGGAGTGATAACATGTTCTACTGGTGAAAGCGTTGCAGAAGAAAAAATAGTCGGTGATGCCTCAACGATGTTTCCAGAATAAATTGCCGAATTCTGAGACGTGATAGTTATTTTTTCATTGTGTGATCTACTGGATACTGAAATTTCAACTGGCCCTGCAAACGTTTTTTGAGCATCAATCAAGGCGCCGAAATTATCTATGATTGATACCATGGCCAACGCTTGAGTGCTCCCTGGCAATGTGGGGATGGGTGTTGTTTTTAGTTGGTAAAGATCATGATAGGATGACATGATGTTGATTCTTGATTGATATCTCTCTAAACCTGGGCCTGATGCAGAGACTGTGTACTCTCCCTGACTTTTTCCAACTACATCAAACAACAATGCGTGATTGTGACCAACTCCCCTCTGTAGCAAAACTTCTTTTGATTCTGATAGTTTCAACATATTTGGATGCTGCAGATCGCCCGACGAAGTAAGAGATATGGTTCTTCCGTCCAAAGGAACTGGTACAATTCTATTCACAGTGCTTGAGATTGAAACACTCGTACTGTTTGTATCTGCATGGGTGCTGGTGTTTTTAGTGGAATTCATATTGTATAGCGCAATAACGCCATATCCGTCAGAATCAGTTATTGTGGGATAGAGCCAGATGAAAGCAACATTTGGCGTACGTTTTTCAATCTCCTTTAATTTCTCCTCTTTGTCTGATTCTATTGGCTGAAAATTTTTGTCAATTGTGACAGGTCCGACAACTACGCTAGTTTGCGTGGATCCAAACGCATCAACGTTTGCAGTAATGACTGCGCTCCCACTATTCCCTGAAATCACATGACCGCTGCCGACTCCATCAGTCAAGGAAATTTGTAAAATAGAGTCTGAATATTGTTTTACATCAGAACGTGCTGTAAATCTGATGGAATCCAAGTTGTTTGATGAAAGAAAGGCATGAACCACGTATGGGGGTTTGTACGGTTTTCCATCCTTTTCAAGCCAGACAAAAAAGTAGGCTTTGGAATCTTCCAAAATTATGTTTGGAGCAACCGCGATTCTAACTGTGACAACATCTTGTGTTTTTACTATTTCATGTTCGCCAATTTTTAGGCCTTCTGCATTTGCAAATATTTTTCCAGAGCCTTTGATTTTTGCAGAAAATTTTGACAAATGGCTTCCAGATTTGATCAGTAGGCTGTCTTCATTTACTTGAATTAATGGGGTTGAGTTTAGGTTAACTTTGGTATCTTTGGAAACAGGCGCAGGCGAACCTTTACTGTCTGTTGCTATGACATAACCTAGCATGTTTTCGGCCTTTGTTGTGTTTACAGGAAGAATTATTCTTAGACCTTCAGGTACTCTACTAGATGAATAAACGTTAATGGATTTTTGAATGATCTGCCCGTTTGTAGCTGCAAAAATTGTGACTGCTCCCTCCTTTATTGCCTTGATTGGAAATATTCCATGATTAGAGTAAGGCAAAATGGTTATACTTTCAGGAATTTTTATTATGGTTGGGTCATTTGTTGAGAGCATCATCGTTTGACCGTATTTTGCACCTGCGTCAAGAATCACCACGCCCTCATAATTTTCTCCCGCAACAATGTTTGATGGTGCCCAGAGATTCACACTATCCATTTCTGCAAAAGCATATCCAAAACAAGATGTAGCTAATCCTGTCAAACTCAGTCTGACTAGCAGTTGTATTGTTTGCGATTCTATCACAAATTGAAAAACTAGTTAAAATTTAAGGAGCGAGTTTTTTTATCTAATCGCTAATTGATGTGTAATTATCTGATGTTTATCAATCGAAGGCGCTAGCGCCGATAAATATCATATTTATCAAATAGTCAGATCCAGCGATTCTCTTAATCCTTTGTATCTGTTTCGTATTGTTACTTCAGTTACGCCGGAAGCTATTGAAATTTCTCTTTGTGACACTTTGACATCGTATTTCAAACATGCTATGTATAGCGCAGCAGCTGCAAGTCCCATTGGATCCTTTCCAGCTGTTATTTCCATATTGTTTGCATTCGTTAAAATTTCAAGAGCACGCCGTCGTGTTTTTTCGTCCAATCCAACTTTGCTTGCTATTTTAGACACACAGTTTATCGAGTCCACTACTGGCATCTTCAAATCCAATTCGTTGACAAGCATGCGGTATCCTTTCGAAATGTCTTTTCTTTTTATATTAAGTGCGTCTGATACATCGTTTAACGTCCTTGGAGTTCCCGTGTCTCTACATGCTGCATATGCTGCAGCTCCAAGAACTCCTTGAATGGATCTGCCCCTGACTAATCCTTTTCCAACTGCCTTTCGATAAATATGGGCCGTTTTCTCAATTACTGTATCTGATAATGTGAGTTTGTCCTTTAATTTGTCTAGTTCAAGAAATGCCAATCTGAGATTTCTATCTATGTGCTCACGCGTCTGACTTCTACTGTCCCAAATTCGAAGTCTTCTTATGTTGTTTTTCATGGATACTGAAAGCGATTTACCCGATGCGTCTTTGCCCATCTTGCCAATTATTGTGGCCAGCCCTCTGTCGTGTATTGCAAGTGAATTCGGTGCACCTGTTCTGTTTCTGTCATCTTGACTGTCTACAAACAAACTACGCGCGGATCTAGATTCCTCAATGCGTTCAACAATGACGTTACCGCAGCTTTGGCAACATCTCTCGCCTGTGGCAACATCTGTTAACACTAGTCCTTTACACCGTTTACAACTATCATCAATGTTCAAAGCTTGCATAATCATAATTTTGAATATCTAATTTTATTTATTTGAATTATTTTTCCTTCTCAGTTCCCATCAAAGTCAGAGTAGAGCGAATTCTGTCAATTACCCTAATTTTTGATGTTATGATGTCTTTTATCATATCTGTAGTTGGTGCCTCAATTTTTGTTATTATGTCGTATGCGCCGAATACTCCCCGAGTCTCTATTCTGTTAATGGCTTTTAGCTGTGAAAACACTTTATCTTGTGAACCCAGATCGCAATTTATCAAAACATATGCTGTTGTCATTACTTGACCAACTGTAAGTATTTGATAGTTAGTTTTTCCCCAATCTTTTCTTTACAAACACAATATTTCATGCTCTCATATGCTTGTTTACATATATATAGTGATGCTTTAAAAAAATGCTAATTTATTAGATTTTTCAATAAATAAGCTCACATTTGTATAATTGAATGCGTTTTTAGCTAAAATATACAAAACACCCGTTCTTCAATTTGCTAAACTATGAAATCTTGACGATATCTCACATTTCTGGAATTGTATTGAATTCTATTGCGAATTAGTAACTTGTGCTTACTGCAAAATTAAACATTATCTGACCTTTGGGTTGGACAATAAAAGAAAGATGAATTTTCAAAATTAAGTTCAGTTGTCTTTTCTCTCTTTTATGTGGCTTTTTTCATGATTGCTTAGTTCGCTGTATGTTTGCATGTCTCCTTCCCAATGAAAATCACATTTTGGGCAATTCCACTTCATTTAGTGTCTGCCTGTTTGAATTCTTCCTTTACTGATTCTTTGAATGAGTCTACGTTGGCAGACACCTTTTTCTGTTCACGTTTCAGTTTTGCTAGTATTTTTCTTAACATGCATAGTTAGACTGTAGCTGACATATAAAGGGAAGAATTCTCAAGATTACACAAAATCTCAGTCAAAATCAAGATATCTTGTTGACATACAAAATTTACATCGCATGTCTACCTGCTGTCTTGTAATGCGTTATCACATGGCAATGACAAATTACGCATGTTCTCATAGTGCACCCTCAAAAAATCCATGATCTTTCTGTCTTCGCTCTTGTCAATTGGCGCTCCGTTTGCAATGATGCTGAGATACTTTAGATCAGATTCGATTCTGGAAAGACATTTTTTCACTAAATCATACTGACCTTGGCGCATACACTCAATAATTTTACTCTCATCATTGATTATCTCGACTTGAAGTGTTTTGATATCTTGACGTACATCTCGCCTCATCTAGTGATATTTGGGCAAATTACAACATAACCTTGATCTAATTGTTGTTGTATGATTGTCTAAAAACTATGGTAAAAAACAAACATTTGTTCGATCTCGTTCTGCTAATCTCTACCAATCACTCCTATCAATTCTTAAGAAAATCACCCTTGGAAGTAGTGCATTTTGGTCCTATTGTAACCTGAAATTGAATTTAGCTCTAAATTTCGTATAAACATAGAATAATTATAGCGCGTAAAAAACTACAAAAATTATGGGAGATGGAATAGGAGGTCCAGTAATTGGGTGCCTTTCTGGAGATACTTTTGAAATGTCCGTGACTCATTATAGAAAAGACAACAAGGCACAATATGGAAAAACTGAACGCATTACGATTGCAAAAGTGGACAATCCTGATAATCCGGAGTATGAAGAAAGATCAATTGATGATTTGAATCGTACACTGAAAGGTAAATTTGTAACATGCAATGTGCAGTATAGGGACCAAAAAACAGACCGGTTAGTATGTAATGTATTTGTCCAAAAACCCCCTGAAGGGTTCTAGTGGAATTAAATCTCTACGCGTAAATTTGCAGATTTGTGAAACTAGTAGTCGATTTTCTTAATTCTTACATTGCTTCCATGCGATTCAAGAAAGTGTCCAAGAAAATTCTTTAACTGTTCTTCTATTCTGTATCCGATTGCGCCTTCCATCATGCCTGATTTTTCGATCACATCTAGCATTTCGGGGCTTATCTGAATATTGAAAAAAGTCCAACCTGCAGATCTGGATGGTGCGCCTATCTCGTATCCGTTTCTTACATTACATTTGCTTTCCAAATCGATCATGGCTTTCTTAATTAATTCAATTTCCTCATCATATCTTCTAGTGCTTAGCTGAAATAACGGCCTCATCTTTATTGTGTGGCAATAACTTACATTATAATCAGAGGATCAAATTCTGCGCCTGACAGGATGAAACAATCTTAAGGTTTTTGTATGTAGTTGTTGCTGGAGGATTGAACAAGCATTTGTCCTTTGTAAATAACGTTGTAAAAAAAGATAAAACAATCATAATGTTTATCTTCTCTGTATTTCTGACTGGTTTTTTCGTACCTATGTCTAGTTTTGCGTCCGAACTAGAAACAAACTCGTATGGACTGTTTAATGACACTGATACTACGACGCCTAGCGATTCTGACAGCGACGGGATTGCTGATGTATCTGATAGTTGCCCTACACAGCCTGAGACAATGAATGGGTTTGAGGACACTGATGGCTGCCCCGACACTGTCCCACCAGTGGATTCTGACAGCGACGGGATTGTTAATAGCGCCGACAACTGCCCCACACAGCCTGAAACCATGAATGGGTTTGAGGACACTGATGGCTGCCCCGACGTCCCACCAATCAAAGATACTGACAACGACGGAATCGTGGACTTTATGGACAACTGCCCTACGCAGCCTGAAACCATGAATGGGTTTGAGGACACTGATGGCTGCCCCGACGTCCCACCAATCAAAGATACTGACAACGACGGAATCGTGGACTTTATGGACAACTGCCCCACACAACGTGAAACCATGAATGGGTTTGAGGACACTGATGGCTGCCCCGATGTACCTACTGTAAAAGATACTGACGAGGATGGAATACTAAATAGTGATGACTTGTGCCCGCGGGAATCTGAGACTATCAATAATTATCAGGATTTAGACGGCTGCCCGGATACTGTAGCTACTGCTGATTATGATGATGACGGTATTATCAATACTATGGACAAATGTCAATTTGAAGCAGAAACCCTAAATGGATATAAAGACACTGATGGCTGCCCCGACATTCCTCAAACAAATTCCAACGATGATGAGATTCCAGCGCCTGATAAATGCCCTGTAGGTCAAACAAACATTGATGGTAAATGCGTAATTGCCTCTTCAGAAGACCCTGTATCTAATGTTGTCCCGTGGACGGCAGTGATTGCTGCTGCGATTACCGCTGCCGGAGGTATTGCCGCTGCAAAATTTAGAAAGCACACCTAGTGACAAACCATACCAATTGTTTAAAAACACAATATCGGTAAACAATCTAAGATGAGTAATTCTGAACATGATTCTAAAATAGAGCAAGTTGCCAAATTGATCGTTCAAGATAACTTTCCTCTAGATGAACAAGACCCACAAAAACTTCAAAAATATCATGATTTTGTAAAGACAAAGTTTCACATGGAAGGCGACTCTGCAATAGAACTGGTTAATGAAGCATTCTTGTATCTAAAATTAATAAATGCAAAAGATGTGGATCCGCTACAAGACGGTGATAAATTTGGGGCCGGTTTCAGCTAAGTGCTGATTTCCCAAGTTTCACTAATACAAAAAATACATAATATAAGAAAAGAAAATTAAAAAGGGCAAAATGGTTTATGGTTGAAAATAATTATGATATTTTAGGCGTAAAATACGGTGCGTCTGAGGGGGAAATCAGGGCGGCATTTAGAAAACTGGTCCTGGATCATCACTCTGACAGGGGAGGCGATGAAGAAAAAGTCAAAAAAATAATTCAGGCCTATGAGGACCTCAAAATGGGAAAAACACACCCTGATACACAAGATGAGCGACTAAAGAAATCACGCGTTTATTCTGGCGATTCTGATGAGGAAAGAAGAAAACGAAACTTGGTTCTTTCAGGAGATGTTGCACGTGAAATGAAAATTGCAGAGCAATGGGCAGCGTTACTGAACCGCTCCGACCAAACGGGCTCTAAGCTCTTTGGCTCAAAAGAATTAGGGGAAATCGAATTTGAACGAAAAAAGACAGGCGAGCTTTTCATAAAAGGCAGATTCTGGGCAGGACACTTTACTTATGATGGGTCAATTGTGATGGCCGGCAGTATAACCAATCCTTATTTTTCTCAAGATGCTGACAACAAGACACACATTACAGTAAAAAATGGAAATTTCACGTTACTTGATCCGTTGCAAAACAATTTCCAAATCGAACATGGGGCAAAAATTGTGGCGGAAAATGGCGACATTATTGTTGGAAACATAATTGGGATAAAAGAAACACTTCAGGATCCTGAAGGTAGGGTTGGTCTCTATGTTACAAAAGAGCATTTCACAGAACTTAGCGCACCAAAAGGCAAAATCATTGCAGGTACTGCAAGGGAGACCGTGTTCTTAGACGGGGACACTGTAGTAGTACATAATCTTATAAACAATGTAAAGGTGAGGGGAAGAATCATCTCTATTTTTGGCAGTACGGTGAACTATAATGTGGAAATCGAAGTTAGAGATGGCGGCGCAATAACCTTTCATGACGAGGGATCAGGTTTTGCATTAAGTGATGACGCAATAATTAAACTCGAAAATGGAAAACGCTTCAAGCTGCATGACCTAAAAACATCAAACATGGTGGGTCATGGACGGGAAATAACATATGATTATCTTGACGGCATCGGAAAAAAACCCGAAAAGAGAAGCAGATACAATTTTGGCTTTTTCAAAAAATAGAGAACCACTTGAAAATTAACATTGGCTGTACTGGTTGGGGTTATGGTGGCTGGATTGGCTCTTTTTATCCAAAAAACATGCCTGCATCTTGCTTTCTTAGGCATTATTCGTCAATTTTTGATATTACTGAGATAAATTCCACATTTTATAGAATTCCTGACAAATCCATAACAAGAAAATGGTATTCTGAAACACCGCCGCACTTTAGATTTACAGCCAAGTTGCCAAAAATCATAACACATGAAAATAAACTTCAAAATGCATCCGTGCATCTGGAGCAGTTTTTAGAATCGATGAAACCGCTAGGCTCTAAGATGTCCTTTGCTGTAATGCAACTGCCACCATCATTGTCATTTGATGACGCAAAACCAAGACTTGAAGTATTAAAGTCGTTTCCCTCAAATTACATAATTGAAGGAAGACATGAAAGCTGGTTCTCAGACGCTGCTACGAAATATCTTTCTGATAATAAAACCTGTCTTGTGTGGAATGACGTGCCTGGAGTAAAAAATCCGTTTCCAATAACATCTGACTTTGTATATGTGAGAATAATTGGCGATAGATCAATTCCTGAAAAAGATTTTGGCAAAATAATGCGAGATAGGACAAATGATCTAAGAGTTTGGGCAGACCGATTGAATAATGTCATAAACCAAATTTCGTTTGGAATGGTAATGGCAAACAATCACTATGAGGGATTTGGACCATCTACTGCAAACAAACTACGGGTATTGCTTGGGTTGGAAGAACTTGTGTGGTCTGATAAGAAGCAAAAGACCATTGCTGATTTTTAGTTGTGTTACGAACAAAAATTAACGAATGTATGATTTTAATTTTAAATTCTAACAAACGTTCATGTTGCACGTGATCACCTTTATTCACTAGATTGACTTTCTACGTTCTAGGGTAGTATCAAGTAAGAAAGCACTGATGCGCTCTAACCGGATCGGTGAGCAACGAACAACAGTTCGACAGCGTTTACTTGCAATACTATCCTTGTTAATTGTTGTTGATCCTCAATTTTACAACTGTATGGTGCTGTCTGTTACTTTGAATGATTTCTATACGTTTGTTTATTTATTTAGATTTTAACTAAACAGTTTTAAGTATTAAAAACAAAATACATTATATTTATTTGCTACGTACTGTAATGGTTGAAAAGTGCAATCATTTCTGCAGAATTAGATCCTTTCGGTGATGCAAAATGATTACTAAATACGAAGTCTATCGCATGGCAAAAATTGGTTGTGTTGCTGGACTGGTAGGTGGATTTGCACTTTTCAGCTCGTTTTTCTGGATAGATAGCGAAGTTGGTGTCCCGTTTGGCACCTTCTACAAGATGGTTGGAATGGCAGTGGGACTGCATGGCTTGTACGCCATTGCATTTGGGTTCATTGCGCACATGCTTGTTGCATCTCTGATAGGTGCGACATTTTGCATTTGTTCTATCATGCATAAAATGTTGCACATATCTAGCGTGCCAAAGGGAATAGTTGCCGGCGCAGTAACTGGAATCGAAGTATATGCGATATTCTTCATGCCAATTACCATCTATGTCATGATGCCGATGATCGCAGATCATGCGTCAGGACTTTATGCGGTAACAGAAGGTGATATGCAAATCGCAAGGACTCTTGTTCAGGCCTCTGACAAAATACTTTGGGGTTCGCTGGTATTGCATGTGTTGTTTGGTGCCGTAATGGGTCTGTTCAGCTCAATGATGCTATATGAGGATTACAACATGAAACAAAAAGAAAAAAAAGAGAAAAAGCCAAACTGGCAAAAGTTTGAGAGTGAGAACTGGCCATCCACATGACCAAATTCTACTCCGACCTTCCTTTTTCAATGGTGGTCAAAATTGGTACTGTTTCAGGACTGGTAGGTGGATTTGCAATTTTCCTTAGCATCTTTATGATAGATCTTGGCCTTAATGCTGGTCAAGGTGCCTTCTACAAGGTGGTTGGTCTACCTTTAGGGATAACTGGGATATCTGCAACCCTGGTAGGAATGATTTCTCATATGCTGACTGCCGCACTAGTGGGGGCAGTTTTTGGCATGTGCTCTGGGCTGCATCAAAAACTACGCATAATCTCACTTGGGCGTGGCATGATTGCAGGAATAACGACTGGGGTTGTAGTATTTTTCGCATTTTTTATACCTATTAGCAGCATTCTAATGATTCCGACAATTCAATCAAGTAATGCCATGCTTATCGGTGACGTGGGTAATCTATTGTCAAATACTAATTTCATAATGCTTGGTGCACTTGAACTTCACGTGGTGTATGGAATTGCCATGGGTGGATTTTTTGCAATTGCGATACAGTACGAATCCAAAAAACAAAAAATACTAAAGGCAAGTGTGTGATGTGCTAAAAACCATTACTATTTCAATAATGATTGGGACTTTTCTTATTGGCACCTATTATGTTCTTGCAGCGTCATATTTGCCTCCAGTTAAGGAAGATAAGCTAGTATCTGCATTAGACAAAATGAAAACCGATCTTACGTATGAGAAATTCGTTTCAATGAGCAAAGATGAAAGAACCTCTCTGGTTGATCAGATGCCGTCTGGCACAGTTCGAATGTTACTGACAGAAGCACAGAATCATCCAAGTTATGTCTCTGAGAATACTGACGAGATAAAACTGAAATCCGGCTCAAATGATATTAGATTTACAAAACTAACACAGCTGACTGGTGTCAAGGGGTATGATGCAGGTGGAACTGCATCTATTGTTTATGCTGGAGATATGGTGTTTTTAAGGCTTGAAGATTTTTCTGTCACAAGTGGAATTGACCAACACCTGTATCTGACAAAAGATGGAACAATTGCAAGTGGGATTGATTTGGGGCCAATCAAGGCATCGATAGGAAATCAAAACTACGACGTAACTGGAATAGATGTCGATGCATACAATGTACTGATAATTTACAGCGATACGTTTGATACCTATTATGCTTACACAAAGTTTTTGAAAGCAGAGTGATCGCTCGTCAGATGTGATTCAGTGATGATTCTCACGCTTAATTTTCTGATTATTTTTTAGTTATTCCATAAAACCGTCTGATTCTTATCACGCTGTGAGGAAAAAAAGACTGTCAGGCGATGAAGAAGAGTTAGAGACATGACAAAATATGATTGTAATTCAGTGACTCTGAGTCCTGACGTTTGTTTAGGGTCAATTGGAACCAATTTGGACATGATTTGGTAAAATGGTTTTAATTAATTGATCTAAATTCAGTTCATGAACAAAAAATTAGTCATTGGGGCTGTCTTGGCATTTTTGATTCCGGCAATTGTTTATGCCTCGTCGCCGCTTTTTTTCGACACAACCATTGATGAGGAAATACCGTCGGCCAAAATCAACGCGTTACAAACACAAGATGCAGAAACAGTACAACCAGTCGAACTGGCATTGGGAATCTTCGTAGGCGTAGGTGATGGGATCCACAATGCTGAGGGAACTGCCAAAGTACTGTCAATAGACGACGCTCAATTCCTGAGACTGGAGGATTTCAAGGCAACAAATGGACCTGACCTACACGTGTATCTGGCAACCGATGACAAAGCAACTAACTATGTAGACCTGGGCTCACTAAAGGCAAACGTTGGAAACCAAAACTACCGCATTCCTGAGGGAACCGATCTGTCAAAATATGATACTGCCTTGGTGTGGTGCAAGCAGTTTTCCGTGTTGTTTGGCCATGCGAATCTTTCTTAATTTTTTCATGTATGATCAAAGAATCATAAGAGAATCGTCTACACGTAGATCTGCTTGTTAGATTGGCTTTCAATGGATGGAAAACTACTCTTATCTGCTAGGGTGGTTAGGGCGTTTTCATATGGATTTCTTAGTATCGTTTTAGCAATTTATCTAAAGTCAATTGGTTTTAACGAAATACTAATTGGCGCAATTCTCTCTGCAACTCTTGTAAACAGCGTCATCTTTACAATGTTTGCAAGCTTTTACGCAGACAGATTTGGCAGAAGGAAAATTCTGACTCTTTATGCGCTACTGATGGCGTTTTCGGGAGTCATATTTCTCCTAACTGATAACTACATTGCACTGATAATCGCGGCATTCATTGGAACCGTAAATGTGACTGGTGCAGAAACTAGCGCATTTTTGTCAATTGAACAGGCAACACTGCCAAAGACCGTAAAAGACATCAAAAAGAGAAACACCGTATTTGGATTTTATAACATGGTTGGCATGCTTGCAATGTCTGCAGGCGTTTTATTATCTGGGTTTCCGCAAATACTGCAAACCCATCTTGGGCTTTCTCAAATAGACTCATTCAAACCCCTCTTTGCCATATATGGGATTGCAGGAATCGTATCTGCCGTAATCTATTATTTCCTGTCAAAGGAAATTGAATTGCAATCAAAGCCAAACCCGTTGGCCCGTAATAGATTGTCTCCGAAATCAAAGAGGATAATCTGGCGGCTTTCGGCACTTTTCTCCGTGGACTCTTTTGCAGGAGGGTTTGTCATACAAAGCATAGTGTCGTTCTGGTTTTTTACAAAATTCGGCGTGGCGTTAACTGATCTTGCGTTTATTTTCTCAATAGCGGGGATGCTTACTGCATTTTCATATGTTCTGGCTACGCGGCTTGCAGATAAAATAGGACTCATAAATACAATGGTCTTTACTCATATCCCTGCAAATGTTCTGACCGTTTTGATTGCCTTTGCGCCGACACTTCCTTTGGCAATGGGATTTTACCTTGGACGGATGGCTCTCTCGCAGATGGATGTCCCGACTCGCCAGTCGTATATTGCATCAGTTGTAAATGAGGAAGAACGAATTGCGGCAGCTGGAATAACAAACACTTCACGAAATGTAACCCAGGCTGTCAGCCCCTCCATAGCTGGCGCAATAATGCAATCCCTTTGGATTTCTGCACCGTTTGTGGTAGGCGGACTCCTAAAGATAGCATACGATATCGGACTGTATGTGAATTTTCGAAAAATTAAACCTGATCAAGAACAAGAAAAATGATTTAGTTCGTCTGGTGATACTCAAGATTAACACTCCGTGATAATATTTTAGAATTCCTTTCTGGTATTCAAACTAGCCAAATACTATGCAGTGTTCGCATTCGCAGCTAGGTATTTCTTTTGACTTTGCAAGGCATTTTGCATGTTGACCTGCTTGACATTGTACACAAATCTGCTCTAGGTTGTCTACACTGGTATATTTTTTCGATTGATCAAAACCAAATCCTCCATCTCTTGGACCTACCATGATAACTATTATTTTTGGTTGTATTTTTAGATGATGTTATTGCTTTTTATCGTCATCTGTTTTTTTCTGTCTGTCCCATAGGTGCATCGTTCCTCGAATCATAAATGATCCGACAACTATGGCCACAATCCCGACTACCACAAAAACAACGAATCTGGCAGCAGATCTTATTGATGACACGCCTATCTTGTGGCTCCTCTAGAAATCGTATTTTCATAGGCGATGCCGTCATTGGCACAGAATGCATGTGGCAAAATTAGGATGGGAAAAAGCAATTTGACAAAAACAAGACTCAATACATCAGATTATTTTATTTGCAGAATAAAAACACCTTTCGCCTCAAAATCGTCTAAAATTACTCAAATTTCGCAGAAGATGAGCTACTCCTTTTTAATAATTGGCGGCTAGTCATGCTGAAATTGAGCCTATCGACAAAGACTAAAGCCAATTCATGTTTGTTCTGTGGCGACATTCTAAGATCTCCCTCAAAATGTCAGTATTGCGGCTTCAAATTCTGCGAAGATCACATGTCGACTGACAATCATCAGTGTGGCAAGACAAGATATGCTGAATATGTCAGAAAAACAAGTGTTGGCGACGTCCCAAATCTCGCATCTGGCATGTTTGCAGTGGTTTGTGATACATGCGGCTACAGGTCTGCAAAAGGCTTGCTGATTGAATTTGCAGGCGAGGAACTAATCCAGCACATGCAAATTATTGGATGTGCAACTAATGTCTTCTTAGAAGAAGTGGGCGGTTCTCCACAATTCAATTCCCAGACAATTGAAACAAAATCAAACGAGCAAAAAATTGCTCAGTCGATAGCACCGCTTGGCGATTCTGAGGAAAACGGGAGCATCATTGATCAATTAACTAAGCTCGCCTCTCTAAAAGAAAAAGGTGTCTTATCAAATGAGGAATTTTTGTTTATCAAAAAGGAAATTATCAAAAAACTGCAATAGGTTATTCAGCATGATCTTTTTTTTGTGATTCTAAGGCTGCAAGAATTTTTTTTGTTTCTTGGTGTTCTGCGCGCTCCCTTTGAAGTGCAACCTTGAGCACTTCTAACTCCTTTTGCGTTGCAAGAATTTTGGCATTAAGTGATGATACGACAGAGCTTGCTGCTGCAACGATGTTCTTTGGCGCGGTCCTGTCTCCTACATTTACCATTTGGCTTTCAATGAACTTGAGTTCCTTTTTTGCAAATTCAATTTCCTTTTTCTTTGTAGCGTGCTCTTTTCTTATGTCTGAAATTTCCTTTCTTGCAGATTCCAGCTCGGAGTTCGCCTTGATCAATTCTTGGCTTATGCTGTCGTAATCCTTCTTGCCCTCTTCCTGCGATTTCTGAATTATCTTATTTTGCAACCTCAATTCCTCTGACTCTGTCTTGTACTTGACATACTCTGCACGCGCTGCATCCAAGTCTGACTTTGCTTTTTTCAGTTCGTCAAGAACTGCTCTTTTTTCATCGTGCTCCTTTTTGATTGATTCTAGTTCTGATTTTGAGGAATTGATTTTTTGCAAAATCTGGTCGTGCTGAGATCTGGCCGACTCGAACTCTGCTCTTTTTTCATTCATTTCTTTTTTTGAGGACATTAGCAAGCCAATTGTCTGCTCATACTCTCCCTTCACCGTAGCGAGTTTTTGAGAAATTGAGTCGAGGTGGTCTGCCTTTGATTTGATCTCTGCCTCAAGATACGAGACTTCGTTTGCCAGCTGCTCTTTTTGAATTTCTTCGGGACTCTTTATGCGTATTTGCTCTGCTGGTGCCTCAGATGTCTCTGCGACCTGCTCTGTTTCCTCTTTTTTTGTACGTCTGAAGAGTCCCATGGTATAATCACTCTATCTTAGATGTGGAGATGAATATTTCTATTCACTTTCGTATGAATCGGAGGTAAAATCCTAGTCCGCCAATTGCAAAGCCAAGGGCTATCATGGAAAAACCAATCTCTGGTCTGTCTGCAAACCATGTTGGGGAAACTATGAAAAGAACTGCGCCCAAAATGATGAGTAAAAACGCTCCGCTCTTTTTTGGCTTGTTGTGTTCGGAGTGTGCCATTTTAGGTGTACTTCCCTATTGTTTGCGCCACTTTGTTTCTGCCAATGTCCATGATGAATGGTCCTATTTTCGGCCCGCGGCTTGCTCCAAGAATTATCTGGTACAGTGTCATGAAAAAGTCCTTTGGCAAGACATTGTTCTCTTTGGCAATGTTGTAAATTGCATTTTGTAGATCTTCGGGATCTTTTTCTGCCACAAGAACATCCACAAGTTTTCTTAACGCGTTTTTTGTTGCATCGTTTATCTGAATCTGCATGATCTCTTGCTCTTCAAAGTCATCAGCATAGTTTCCGGCAAGTTGGATTATCTGGTCTATGTATGGATCTGGGTTTTTTATGACACCGTAATCGATGAGTTTTTTCGTAATTCTGTTCACCCTGTCTTCTTTGAATATGCGCCCAAGCTCGATTAGCAATCTGTAGTTTACGTGAATTGATGGCGTTTTTGGGACGTTTAGCAAATTTGTGTACTCGTACAACCCTTTTGTTCTTGCAGTCTTTGCCTCGTTGTCAAGCTTGACTTTTCCAAAGTATACGTCCTCGATTTCATTATACTCGTCCATCAAAGTTGGAATGTCCTCAAAGCCTAGCTCTCTTGCACCTGTGATTCTCTTGTATAACAAAAGAAGCATTGATTTTGGAGTTCCGTATTTTAGCCATTTTTGCGAGGTCACTACATTTCCAAGCGATTTTGAAATCTTTTTTCCACCCTTGTCCAAAAACATCTCGTATTTTACGTGGTGTGGGTGTGGGTGATTCAGTATTTCGTCTGATACCCAATCGTTTACTCTGACAGAATCCATGATGTCTTTCCCGTATGCCTCAAATCTGATGTCAAATGCGTGCCATCTCGCAGCAAATTCTACCTTCCATGCAAGTTTTCCCAAGTCCTTTGTGATGTCTGCCTCCCCCTCATGACCACATCCTTTGAGCATTTTGGAGCCAATCTCTGCCTCATGGCATCTGTATTTTATCTTCATCTCATCTGGAATGTATTCGTAGGATTCTGCAGTGTACAGTCTATTGCAATTTGCGCAGACTGGGTAGTATGGCAAATATTTTTGGTATTTCTCTTGGCCTACAAGCTCTGCAATTTTGGTTCCGATCTTTTCGCTGTTTGTTAGAATTGTGTGGATTTGGTCCTTGAGCAATCCATTTTTGTAAGTATCTCGCGCGCGCCTAAAATCATATTTTATTCCGAGATTGTCTAATCCGTCAAGCAAAAGGCTGCTCATGTGCATGCCGTACGAGTCGTGACATCCAAACGGGTCTGGAATTAGTGACACGGGTTTTGCGATGTGTTCGCCAAGCCAGTCTGGCAGCCCTTCTGGTATTTTTCTTAGTCCGTCTAAATCGTCTGAATAAGCAACAAGTTCTGACTTGTATCCAAAGTTTTCAAGTGCAAGCTTTACGCCATATGCCCGTACTGCATCTCCGAGGCTGCCGATGTGCGGAATTCCAGATGCGCCAAGGCCGCTTTCGACTCTCAACATGCTGGTGCTCCGTCCAAGCTGCTGCTCTCGCTCTATCATTTCGTGGGCAAGCTTGTCAATCCAGGTGCCCCTGCCGATAATTTTCTGGTCGTCTTCTGACATTCTATCACACCAATGATTTTGCCATATATGGACCATCCATAAAATAGCCCAGTTTTCTGTAGTACTCCCGTGTACCTACTGCACTGATCACCAAAAGCTTTTTCGCGTCAAATTCTTCACTTGATATTCTTTCTGCCTCACTCATCAGTTTTTTGCCAAAGCCGGAATGCTGGATTTCGCCTTCCTCGCGTTCGCCAATCTTTAATGACTTTCCATATACGTGAAGCTCGCGAACAATACACGTATTGCCTGCTATCTCTTTTCTGTGTGCTTTCTCGCTTGGTTTTCTTAGCCTCAAAAATCCATAAATCTTGTCATCAGCGTCATCATACGACAAGAAAACCTCGCTTCCTCCAGACGACGCATAGTTTTCCCTGTGTAATGAAATCTCGCTTGAATCGTGGTTGTCTCGCAGTCCCACCTCCCTGCATCTGATGCACCTACAAGAAATGTTTTGCCTTTTTAGATTCTCGTGTACTATTTGTCTAAAGTTTCCTGATTTTGGGCCCGCGATAATTTCTCCAGGTGATATTTCTCTTTGGACCCTCATTATTCTGACCCATCTTGGGATGTTTCTCTTGACTTCGGTCAAAACCCTGATCATGTCGTCATCAGAATACGGCATGTATTTTCCATCAAGATATTCTTTGTACAGTGGAGTTTTCTGAAGCACTAGCGACGGATAGATCTTTAACATGTCTGGTCTTAGCTCTTCGTCTTCGAAGAGTTTTCTAAAATCTGCAATGTCTCCCTCCGGACTCATGGTAGGGAGGCCTGGCATCATATGTGCAACAAGTTTGTATCCTGCATCTTTTGACATCTGAAACGATTCCACGACATCCGCATACGTGTGGCCCCTGTTTACTATCTTGTATACTCGTTCTTGAAGACTTTGAACGCCAATCTCTACTCTTGTCACCCCGTACTCTAGCATCATGTCGATGTGTTCTTTTTTGCAATAGTCTGGTTTCGTCTCAATTGTAAATCCGACGCTCCTGATCTCCGCGTTTTCGTTGTTTGTCTTTGCTTGCTCAAGATCATGCGAGTCAAATCCGTTTAGTGCATCATAACACGATTTTATGAAATCTCGTTGGTAGTCTTTTGGCATGAACAAGAACGTGCCACCTACTATGACTAGCTCCATCTTTGTCGGATCGTGCCCGTATGCAACCAGCTTTTCAATTTTTGATATGATTTGTTTTTTTGGATCGTACTGGCTCTCAATTGCATTAATCGTTGATGGCTCGTTACCAGTGTAGCTGTTTGGCGAGTTGGATTCTATTCCTCCGGGGCAGTATGTGCATCTTCCATGCGGGCACGCATACGGCTTTGGCATTAATGCAATCACCGCTACGCCTGATGCCGTCTTGACTGGTTTTTTCAATAACACTCTTGACAGTTTGGCATAATCGTTCCCGGACACTGTTGCCAAAATTTCGTGATTTCTTGGAATGCGCTCAAGTGAGTATTTTGTGCATATTTTTTTGATTTGTGATTTTACCTCGTTTTTGTTAGGCGAGCTTATCAAAAGCAGATTTTGTGAAATTTCAGAGCATGCCTTGGAAAACACCATACTTTGTTGCAATGATTTTTGGTATACTCATGGCCTTAAATTTGTTAAATGAGGCACTAGCGTCTCTTTGATACTGTTCGTCTCTTTGTTTTGACTTTCTTTGCTTTTTTTGGCCTTGATTTTTTTACCTTTTTCTTTGTCGGTTTTTTTACCTTGCCTTTTTTCTTTGCGGCATTCCTTTTTCCTTTTATGGGATTTGATTTTTTTGCAGTGCCTGGGAGTGGTTCCTCAAGATCCTTTTTCATTTTGAGGTTCTTTAGCTGTACGAGTTCAATTCTGGTCCTTGCGCTAAGGTGAGCAAGCTCCGGATCGATCATTGATACTGTGTTTCCATGTTCAGTAAAGCATTGGGCGTGAAAGACTTTGCCCTTTTGATAATCCATGTCTTCTCTTGAAACACCTTGCTTGCAGATTACACACATGTCTACAAAGTCTTTACCGGCAGCCATTGTTACTCGAATTTTTTGGTCTAATTTTAATATTTTTTAAATCAACTTTTAAAAATCAAGATGTCTTTGCACCGATTTCTTTTCTATATTCTAATTTTAACCAAATTGGAGTTATCAGTGTGGTGACTGCCACCATTATAATGATTGTAGAGTACACGTCTGAAGTCAGAACGCCGCTGGTAAGGCCGACTCCTGCAACTATGAGGCCAACTTCCCCTCTTGATATCATGCCGATCCCAACCCGCTTTGCCTGCTGTTTGTTTCTGAGAAATATCCATGCTGGTAATCCACATCCTGCCAATTTTGTAATAATTGCAACTGCTATTACTATTGCAGCAAGAATCAGTATCTCCGGGCTCAGTCCCCTAAAGTCTACTTGTGCGCCTATTATTGCAAAAAACAAAGGTGCAAAGATCAGGCCTAGTTTGCTAATGTAGTGCTCGACTCTCTCAAAGACTTTTGATGACGCAAGCGCCATTCCTACAACAAACGAACCTAGTATCGGGGATAGGCCGATTGACGCTGCCAATCCTGCGGTTCCAAAAAACACGGCAGTTACCACCCCCTCAACGCTTCCTCCTGCCTTCCACATGCCTGAAGATGCAATTTTTGGGACAACAAAAATGGCGACAATTGCCATTGCTGCAAAGAATCCAAGTACCTTCAAAATGGTAAATGAAATTTCAGCTACATCAACAGTGTCCGTTCCGCCTCCGATCGATGTTACAATTGAGAGGACTGCAATTGCTAAAATGTCGTCAACTACTGCCGCTCCGATTATCAGCCTCGCTTCTGCGCTTTTCAGTTTACCGAACTCACTTAGCACTTGAACTGAAATTGCAATGCTGGTAGCTGTTAGTGCCGTGGCCACAAGCATTGCCTGATACGCATGAAATCCAAATAATTGAAACACGAAAAATCCCACAAAAAATGGCACGATTACTCCCAAGGTGCCTACTGTAAATGATGCCTTGCCGCCCCTGAGGAACTCGCGCGGAGTCATTTCAAGTCCTGCCATGAACAAAATCACGATGGCCCCTATCTCGCCTAGAATCTTTATTTCTCCGCTTAGTTGCAGTATCGTCTCTCCGCCTATTGTGAAGAACGAGCCAAATGCAAAGGGGCCTACAATCATTCCAGCTATGAGCTCGCCTAAAACGATTGGAAGCTTGAGCCTTACAAATAATTCTGCCATCAGCTTTGCGGCAAACAGCAATATGCAAACGCCGATGACTACCTGAATGAACTGATCTTCCATGACGAATCACAGGATTCTGTCTTTGGTAATATAAGAAATCATTGATTAAAAATGATGAAATTTTAGTCTAATTATGCGAGTTTTTTTGAGTTCACAAAGACGCCTTTTTTGTTTGTGATGTGGCCAACCTCTTGGCTTTTGAGATTGTGCTTTTTACAAATAGCAATCACTTGATCTGAATATCTTTTTGGCACGATGACACAAAATCCCACCCCCATGTTGAAAGTCTTGTACATCTCGTCCTGCTTTACCCCCATGTTCTCGATTAGCTGCATTATTTTTGGGGGTTCTGGCATGGAATCAAGCCAAAATCCTGCCGTCTTTAGTCTGAGCAGTTTGGTAAATGCTCCGCCTGTTATGTTTGCAAGTCCGTGAACTTGGCACTTTGAAATGATTTCGAGAACCGGCCTTACGTAAATCTCAGTTGGGGTTAGGAGGGCGTCGCCAATTCTGCCTATGCCTTTTACCGTATCTTTTATGGAGTATTTTTTGAGCAGGGCCTTTCTTGCCAGTGAATACCCGTTGGAATGGATTCCTGTGCTCTGAATGCCGACTATCCTATCGCCGTCTGTTATCTTGTTTCCAAGTATGGTCTTGTTTTTTTCAACAAGTCCTGCCACCATTCCTGCAAGATCAAACGCAAATTTCTTTTCTAAAAACAGGTCCGGCATTATCGCCGTTTCCCCGCCCACTATTGGCACGTCTGCCTTTTTTGCACCAGCTGCCAGGCCCTTTGCAATTTCGACAAAAATGGGCTCGTTGTTCTGATTTGCCGCAATATAGTCGACAAACGAAACCGGCTTTGCGCCAATACATATTATGTCATTTACGTTCATCGCAACGCA
This sequence comes from Candidatus Nitrosotenuis chungbukensis, assembly GCF_000685395.1. GTDB lineage: Archaea > Thermoproteota > Nitrososphaeria > Nitrososphaerales > Nitrosopumilaceae > Nitrosotenuis > Nitrosotenuis chungbukensis. The sequence continues at coordinate 110,738 of NZ_AVSQ01000015.1, forward strand.
GTCTATTCCTATGGTGTCGTATTTTTTTAGCAAATTTGCAATTATGACCTTGGTGCCGACCCCATCTGTATGTGTCGCCAAAAGCTTTCCGCCGTGAATCTCAACTAGTCCTGCATAGTGACCAAAGCCTGACTTGACCTTTTGTCCCATGTGCGTTGACGCGATTATTTTGCCAATTGATGACTGGCTTTTCTTTATCTTTTCTACGTCGACTCCTGCGTCCTTGTAGGTGAGGCCCATGTTATTTTGCATTCTCAATGTGGATAAAAGTACTTTGTCACATGTAGATTACGCATAATCTCACATGTACATTCCAGAATCTGCCTGTCGGTGTTCTTTGTATTTTTCTGAGAGCTCCTTGAATTCTATTCCTATCTTTTCACTTTCGCTTCTCAAATCGGACGCATCGATTCCAGTGCCGTAGACTTTGTTTACTGCGTCAATGAGCGTGGCAGCTGCAAGCGGATCTGGACTGATGTGGCTTGCCTTCACAAGCAGAGTTATTGCGCGAATCTTTCGCATTATGCACTCGTTTAGAATGCTTCCGGGGATCCCAGTGATGAATCCCTGCGAGATCATGCTTATTCCTTTTTCTGACATTATTCTGCACAGGTCTTCTTCTGCTGCACAAAAAATCTTCTCATCGTGCTCGTCACTTGCCACCCCGTCTAGGATTACGACTTCTTTTGTTCCCTTGCTTTGGGCCCAGTCTAGGATGGTGGACGCAATGTTGTAGAGTCCCTCCATTCTGAGGGGGACCTCGCAAATTATTGCGCAGACCGTTCCATTTTTGTTAGAGTAGAACCGAAATGGGTGCCTTAGCCTGCCCTGAATGAACACTGTTGATGGCGGGAGAAACTTTGAGCGCAAATATCCGACCTCGTTCATCTTTAACTTCTCAATCATGTATCCGACAGAGAGCGGTCCTGCTAGGCCTGGGCCGACAAACCCTGCAAAAATTATCGGGCTTTTGTAGTTGATTTTTTTTATCTCAAGTACGTGATCCTCTGGGACGTTTTGCCGCATTATGCCTTTCGGGTTTTTCTCTGTCTAATTACTTTTTTGCATAAAGAGATCAAGCATCCTTCTGCCCCTGTCTGTAAGTGAATACACTACATTTGGGCCGATGATCTCCTTGCTTACAAAATTATATTCTACGCAGAGGTGGAGATAGTTCAGAAATGATCGTTTCATGCGAATTTTTGAATTTGTGTAAAGATTAGAAAATGTCATTGGATTGCATCTTAGCTGATACAAAAGCTTCAGAAGCGAAAGCGTACTGAAATCACGAGTGCGGGCCTTTACTGCATCTAGGATCTGCTCCTCACGCGTTATGATGAAATCTTCAAAATGATCTGCAATCTCGACTGGGATGTATGTCATTCTTGCCTTCATGTTACCGTATGGTACGGTATATTACCATATTAAGGTTAGCTTAAAATTTTATTGATCTTGTGATAGTTTTTTTAAACAAACGTCTACGCTGGGAAAAACTTGAAAGTTTACGCTGCTATATCAAGCGGCTTTGCCTGTCTTCGCATTTTTGCTATTACTGCTGCAAGCTGTGCTGCGTGAATCTCGTCTAGCGTCTCACACATGAATCCGCTGTGGCTCTGCGGTACTTAATCTTATGCGGCAAAATCCGCATCACTTTAAAATCTGAATAAGAAAAAGAAAAAAAAAGAAAAATCTTAATGATTTAGTTTTTATGTTTATACCATTTCTGCAATTGCGAAACGTCTGCCAACTTGTGTGATCTTGATTTTTGCATCTTGACCAGGTTGTCCACCTTTCACAAATATGACGAATCCGTCTACCTTTGCTATTCCGTCGCCCTGTCTGCTGGTTTCGGTGATGGATACATCGTATTCTTTACCAGTTTCTACTGGTTTTGGAGTGTCGTCAAATTGTCTATCGTTGTTAAAACGTCTGCCGCCACCGCCACCTCCTCTGTATCCTCCGCCAAACCTTCGATTATTTTGTCGATCGGAATTATCGTTAAAGCTCATTCTTGCACCTCCTTCACTTCTCTAGCTGATTAACTAACGTCTCTGTCATAATTATACCTTCTCAGATGGGGCTAATCGTGACTCCTTCGCACCTGATGGTCGGAGCCGTGACTGGTATTGACGCCCACGGCAAAACCGCCCGCCCGTTGTCTGCAACAGCCGATACCTGCTGCAAAAGCCTTGGCAAATTGTGTATTATTCGGACTGATTTTGCAGGCTCCTTGATCTGACCGTCTGAAATGATCCAAATCCCGCTTCTTGCGGTGCAAGAAAAGTCCCCCCTGATTGGGTTTACGGGATACGTGTACCATAATCTGCTTACCAAGACTCCGTTTTTTGTGTCTTTGATGATGTCGTCTCGCTTTGTACTGCCTCTGACTGTCAGGTTATGTGGCGCAGGCATTGGGACTGGATCTGAACTGCGGCCAAGCGGTGAGCCGAGCCTTGATGCGTTTCCTGTGGACGTGGCGCCTTCTTTGTATGCGTTATGCAAGTCGGAGTATGTTTTTTCAAAAATCCCGTTTCTTATGTAGTGCGTTTTCTTTGTAGGCACTCCCTCATCATCAAACGGTTTGCTTCCAAGACCGTTTGGCATGTGTGGATCGTCGATGAGCTCAAAATTTTCCACCGCAATGCTTTTTCCAATTTTTTCTGAAAAACAACTTCTGTTCTCAGAATATGTTTTCAGAGAAAAGTTTGACGCAAAAACAAACGCAAGTAATTCGCCCACTGCAAGAGGGTCAAAGACTATGCTTGTTGTTCCAGAATCAGCAGTATGTGGGTTTATTGAATTGGCACACATTTCAGACGCGTCTGTGCCAATCTTTTCCGGGTAAAAATCTGACAGCATTCTTGAGCTTGCCTGCCCTATGCCGCTTACAGGAAAACTACCAATGTCAGAGTCTGCATTTATTATTCCGGAGACATATGTTGCGACGTCTGCTCTCTGCAGCCCGCTCGTGTTTGCAATCTCGAATTCCTCGCAAACGACATTTAACGAGCCTGAAATGTTTGTTATTTTTCGATTTTGCGCAGAATTGATCATCTCTTGCGCAATGTCTGATATGTCAACCGTAGTCGCCTTCCAAATCTTTGGATCATTTACCTTTTCAAGAGCAACACATGCAGAATCGCCTGGCAGTGTTTTCCAAAACTTTCTCTCTGTGGTGTTCTTGGCAGACTTGAGGGCACTGTCTACAATTTTGCCTGGTTCAAGCGTTGTTGTCTGGGCACAAGATATCCTTTTTTTGTGTATCATGCGTATGCCAAGTGATTTTTCATGGCTTTCCTTTGTCTCGGCAATTTCAGAATCTGTTATTCTAATCGTGATGATTCTTTTTGAACAAAGAATGGACTCGCATTCATCGGCATCTGCTTTTTTTGCATAGGATATGACCTCGCTGCAAACTGACAAGATTAGCTTGACCTTGGGTTCTTGTATCTGAATTTGTCGATTTTCACAAGTTCAAAATATGAGCCAAACCTCGCAGTGTCCTCCACTTTGTCCAGCTCGTCTTCAGAGGATTCAGAGTCGTATTTTTTGATGATATCATACGTGGTGGTTCTCTGCGCTGGGATCCTGCCTATCTCTCTGACGAGGCGACGGATTTCTTTTGGCCTTAGAATCTGGCCGTACTGCGCGCCAGCTGACGTTGAGATGCTTTCGTTGATCAGCGTGCCGCCAAAGTCGTTTGCGCCCCACATTAGCAAAAGCTGCGACATTTTCTGGCCTTCCTTTACCCACGACATCTGGATGTTGTCGATATGGTTGTTGAGCATTATTCTTGCAATGGCGTGTGTCAGCATCACGTCATTTGCGCTAGCGCCGCTTTTGATTCCGTCATGTAGCCCGTGTGTGTACATTGGTGCCTCAGTGTGGATAAAGTTCAGGGGGACAAACTCTGTAAATCCCCCTGTTTCCTTTTGGATGTCTCTTATCTTTGCAATGTGTCTTACCCTGTCTTCTGTGGATTCCACATGGCCAAACATTATGGTGGATGTGGAATTGATTCCCATCCTGTGCGCAGTCTTGATTATCTCAGTCCAGTCAGAAACGCTGATTCTTCCAGGCGATATCTTGTCGCGGATTTTCTGATCTAGTATTTCTGCGGCGGTGCCTGGGATGGTATTGATTCCTGCGTCCTTTAGCCTTGAGAGGTATTCTTTTATCGAAACGTTTGATCTAGTTGCGCCATACAGGACCTCCTCTGGGGAAAATCCATGTATGTGAATGTCTGGAATGTCTGCTTTTATGGCAGCGCATATTTTCTCGTAGAACCCGCCATCCATGTCTGGAGGAAGGCCTGCCTGAATGCAGACTTCGGTCGCCCCAAGACTGTGTGCCTCTTTTGCACGCCTTACTATCTCCTCTATTGGCAAAAAGTATCCTTCCTCCTCTCTAAAGTCCCTGCTGAATGCGCAAAAGCCGCACTGTTTTATGCACACGTTTGTAAAGTTGATGTTTCGATTTACTACAAATGTGACAATGTCTCCGACTCGCCTCTTTCTGAGCTCGTCTGCAACCATGCCGACTAGGTGAAAGTCAATGCCCCTTGCATCATAAAGACGAGTTGCCTCTTTTACAGAAATTTCTTTTTCAGATAGTGCGCTATTTAGCGAATCTGCAACTAGCGGGTCTGCGTTTTTTAGCAGCGAATCAATATTCAAAGTCATTTCCAGTATGCCTCTCTCACCCATCCGTCCTCGTCCATGATTTCTGACATCTTGTCGTGAAGATCAGAATTTACCATGTGCATGAATTCTGGATACACTGGAAATCGTGCCTTTAATTCGTAGCCCGCATTTTCCGTGTTTTCTGCAACGTATTCTATTTTGGGCCAGCTAAATTCGGGGTTGACATAGTCTGGCGTAAGCGGCGATATTCCGCCCCAGTCGTTTATCCCGACCTGAAGAAAGCTTTGATATGAATCCGGTGAGAGGTTTGGCGGAATCTGGATGTTCATTTGCGGCATTATCACTCTTGTTAGCGCCACGATTATTTTGAAATAGTTTTCCTCGGCAGACGCAAAGTCTCCCATCTTGGTGTCGTGCTTTGGTTGGAAGTTTTGCAAAATGACTTCTTGTATGTGCCCGTACCTCTGGTGCAGTTTTTTTATCTCAAATATGGAGTCGATTACCTCGTTTGGGGTCTCTCCTATTCCGACAAGCAGTCCTGTAGTCATTGGCATATTGAGGTCGCCTGCATTTTCCAAGACCTGAAGTCGTGCCCTCGGATTCTTGCTTGGAGCAAGATGGTGCGGCATGTTTTCTTTAGTGAGACGGTCGCTCGAATTCTCAAGCATCAGACCCATACTCACGTTGGTTCTTTTGAGATCGTTTATCTCTGATTTTGTAAGGTTGCCTGCATTTGTATGTGGGAAAAGTCCTTCTGACAGTGCAATTTCTGATGCATGGGTAAGATATTCGGCAGTACTTGAGAATCCATTCTCTTTGAGCCATTCTCTTGCCTCTTGGTATTTCTGCTCTGGCCTTTCACCTGTGACAAAAAGCGCTTCGGTACATCTGTATTTTTTTGCAAGCCTTGCCAAATCTCTGACGTTCTCTTTGCTCATCATTGATGTCTTCTGCTGGTTTGGCTCTGATTTGTACGTGCAGTAATCGCATGTGTCCCTGCAAAGGTTTACGAGATTAAAGAATGATTTTTTTGAAAATGTGGCCGTTCTTTGTTTGTGCGTATTGCGAAGCCTTGTCGCGGTGCTAAATAATTCGGCAGGTTCGTTTTTTGCAATTTCAAAAATCTCACATGCATCTGCTTTTGTGACCTCCTTTCCATCTATTGCATGATTTAGTAATTCACAATCAAACACAAGGTTATTCAACGTAAAAGATAATCTTGAATTCTAGTATTTATTTTTGTGTCGAATTGGTTGTTGTATTGTTTACCAGCACGCTTGCGTTTGGTCTTTCCTCAAGGGTCAGTACTAAGCTGGTGACTCTTCCGTCGCGAAGAATCTGAAGTGCCATTTCGTCCCCGACTGTCTTGTCGCGCTGGAGGTGAATCAAAATATCGTCGATCTTTCTAACTGTAATCCCGTCAACTGCCAGCACTATGTCTCCCCCTACCTGATATGTGACTCCGTCTATCGTGGTTGAATTGGTGGTTCCTCGTAGCCCCGCCTTTTCTGCAGGACTGTCCTTTAGTACATTGATTATCAAAAAGCCGCGGGTATCTTCGATTTTGAGTATCTCTGCAAGGTCAGGATCGATGTCCCTTCCAGAGATTCCGACCCAAGGATGGTGGTATGTGTTTTTCTCAATAAGCGTTGGGATGATCTTTTGCACTGTTCTTGAAGGGATGGCAAACCCTACTCCTGCAAAGTCTCCCGTCTCTGACTGGATTGCCGTGTTTATGCCGACCACTTCGCCTCTCATGTTCAAAAGGGGCCCGCCTGAGTTTCCGGGGTTTATTGCAGCGTCTGTCTGAACTATGTCTGGAATTTGAAACCCTCTGTCCTGCGATGGAAGCAGTCTGCCAATCTGACTTACAATTCCCGAAGTCATGGAGCCTGACAATCCAAATGGATTTCCAATTGCCGCAATCTGTTCTCCGACCTTTAGTTTAGACGAGTTTCCAAGTGTGAGTGGATACAGTGCGTCCTCACTTGCATTTACTTTGAGCACTGCAAGATCTGTGTAAAGATCTTTTCCAACTAGATTTGCTTTAAATGATCTTCCGTCCAAAAATGTAACTGTTATTTTTTCAGCGTTTTCAATGACATGGTCGTTTGTTATTATGTGGCCTTCCCTGTCGTACACAAAGCCTGAGCCCAGCCCGTTTCCTCTCTGATCATTTGGCCTTTTGACGTTTATCTTGACTACTCCCGATTCCGTCTTTTCAAAAATTTCAGTCAGCGTCAAATCCTGCGATGTTTGATCACCTACGACTGTCTTTGTTGCCTTACCGATATCCTCAACTGTTGGCGTTTTCTGTGGGGGATTTAGAATTATGCTGTATGCAACAAGTATTATTACTACGCCTAGCAGGCCGGAAATAATCGCATTTGATCTGTTCACTGATTGGCAGCTGTCTGGGTTGCTCTATAATCTTTACTTAGACGCTGATTGAATTTTGCATATGATCTTTCATGGAATATGCTCTGCCTCTCCACGATACTGACCCGCTTCTCTTAGCTTGTAAAATTCCACTTAGGAATCCGCTCACGATTATCAAACTGCCAAGTGGACTGCACAGTGCGTGCCAAAATCTGATGTGCAACTCTCGTGCGTCAAGCATGCCTGCTGCATAAATCAGGCCTGATGAAACAATCGACACTATGAAAAGGGCAGGAAACGACTCTGAATGCCCTAAGAATACCGACGAATATGCAAGCAGTGGAAAAGGCATGAAAAGCAGGAACAGCACTGCAAAAAATATCCCGACTGCGATTCTGGCGTTTTGTAAGTAAAGCGGTATCATGAGTCGCTTTAACGCGTTCCAGAGTGTGGACCTGTCTCTTGCCCAAACTGCGTTGATCAGGTGATCTCCTCTTACCATCTTCATTTTGAATCCTGATTCCTTTACCTTCTTCCCAAGTGCGCCGTCTTCGATTATCTCCTGTCGCACTCCTTGATGCATCCCTACTTTCTCGTATGTGTTTTTTTTAATTATGAAGAAGCTCCCGAAAAAATACCCTGTCTTTTTTGAAGGATCGTTTACTCTGAGTGCGGAAAACCGCGTGTGCAAAAACGTTGATAGCATTGGCAGTGTGATCCTAGTCCAGTTGTCAAGGCAGACCATTTTTGGAATTGCTGTTAACGCGTCAAGATCATACGACAAAAGATGGGCAACGGCAAGCGAAATTACATTTCTTGAATGTGTTGTGTCAGAATCTGTAAATAACAAAATCTCACCAGTTGCCGCCGCATATCCTTCCATGCATGCCCAGTTCTTTCCCATCCATCCGTCGGGCTTTGGCCTTGCACTAACGTGAATCACTCTGGAATCTTTTGTTGCATAGTTTCTGATTATGCTACCAGTTGAATCTGTAGACGAATCATCAATTGCAATTATCTCGTAGTTTGCATAGTCTTGGTCTAACAGTGAATCAAGACATTTTTCAATAAACCCTTCTTCATTTCTTGCCGGTAGGATGACTGATACTTTGGGTGTTTTGTGATCTTTTTGAGGAAATTTGTCCAAGTACGGCGTGTTTCTAAATGACGATAACATTGATTTTATCAGAAACACCCATGCGCCAGATACGCCAATTAATATTGCGATAAACGCGTAATTTACGATGTCCAGAAAATCCATCTTACTTCTCGATTTCTTGCTTTATTGATTCAAGCGCCTGCTCGGTGCCGCTTTTTACGTGCTTTTTGATCATGCCTGTGAACATTCCCATCATGCCTGAAAGCTTGATGTCCCATGTGGCATCAATCCTGGTGCCTCCCTCGTGAGGCACAAGTCGTATTGTCTTTGTCCCAATTAGAATTCCTTCTGTAAATTCTGCAATGATTTTTTCTTTTGGATAAAATGTCACAGTTTGCATGCACTTTGAATCCTTGAATGCGATTGTGACCTCTCTTGTTACCTTGTTGCCTTCCTTTGAAATATTGCGTACTTGTTTTGTCCCCTTCCAATATTTTGGCTCACTGTCTATGTCTGAAACAAAATCCCAGACTTTGTCAACTGGGGCATTTATCGTAGTGGATGCCTCGATTGTTGCCATACTGCCAAATCATTTAAGCCAAAATATTAGTCTTAATGACTCGACTGACTGTTGGTTTGAGAGCGTCTCGTCTAAGGCGCTTCGTTTGGGTTAAAATCAAAAACCGTTTTCTCAGTTTTCCCGTCTGCAGATGACACTACTGTGTATTTTCCAGCTTTTTCCCATCCGTTTCCGCCTGCAATGACCAAAGTTGAAAACTTGCCGTCTGCCTTTACTTTGACTATCTCAGTCCATACTTTTTGCCCGTCTGGATCATTTATCATAAGTTCTGTGATTGTGGATTCTGCATTTCCTGAAATTGATATGATGTCTCCTTTTGCGTACGATGTCTGATCTGTCTCTATCGCTTTGGCGCTTGGCCCAATTATTGCAATGTTGTCCTGATTCATAGCCACTACGCTGATTATCAAAACGGCAAAAACAACCGAGGCGACGCTGATTACGATGTTTTTTGTCTTTTTCCCGCCCGCTATCCTCTCAATTGGTTTTTCAACTATTACCTTTTGATATTTTGCCTCAGGCACATTGACTGGCGGGGGCGGTGGGGGAACAATGCGTTTTTCAGGAATTTTTACAATTCTCTCTGGTTTTTCATCTTGTGTGGCCGGTTGCAAATATCTGGCAATTAGCCCCTCTACGTATCTCCTGTCGTCTATTGTAACGAGTTTTTTTGTCTCAAAGTCCGCCTTGATCCGTGATAGGCGTCCATAATCACCATGGCCTGATTTTAACAAGGCATCAATATCGTCTGTAAAAAACTGCCCCATACGGCTTTTTCATAGTGTTTTTACATAAATTAATTGTGTTGTTTTGCTATCGTAATATACAAATAATATTTCACAACAGGGTAAGTGATGGTGCAAGATTCTGACTATTTCCTCTTTAGCGTGACTGCAGTCCACAGCCCCGAATCCTGTCCTCTAAACAACAACGATAGCAAGCAGATCTTTTTACATCTGGACTCGAAAATAAAAAAAAATCTGAAAACATTTGACATTAAAAGATTAGTTGAGTTTTACGTCTCAGTCTTGGAGCACCAATGGACACTAATCTTTGAGGCAAAGAATGCTCACGACATAGAAAAACTGTGCATCGAGATAGGCATGTCAAAATATAACACGATCAAAATCGTGCCGCTCAGCAGATTTGACCTTGTGATCAAGAAAATCAGAGCCGAACAAAAACGAGCACTTGCAAGTTAATTCTGGTTCTATGAAAAGGGATTTGACATGACAATAACATATGATGATTTTGCAAAGCTGGAGATACAAGTTGCCAAAATTATCTCAACTGAGAGAATTCCTGGCAAGACAAAGATAATCAAAGGAACCATTGACCTTGGAGGGGAAACACGCAGTTTGATAATAGGGGGCGCGCAGTTTTTTACGCCAGAAGAACTAGTTGGCAAAACGGTGATCGCGATAACGAATCTTGAATCGAAGACTGTTGGCGGTGTTGAGTCAAACGCAATGCTTCTTGCAGCAGACAGCAATGAAAAACCGTTCTGGCTTACCGTTGACGAATCCGTTCCGCTTGGCACAAAAATAAAGTAGCTATCCTATTCCCGGGGCTTCCTTTTTTATCTCAATTGGCTGCTCGGTAATTTTCTGTTCTAGTTCGTCCGTGTTTATCTCAAGTCTCAAAAGTTTTCCAATTGTATTTACAATGTTTTTTGCCGCCTTGTGCTGTGGCAGTTCGGCATCATATATCTCGCCAAAAAGACCAATTCCGTTGATGCCCTTGTTTTTTGCAATTCCAAGAACAAGTCCATTAAACCACGTGATGCTCTTTACATCGTCTCCGAGTAATTTGACATTGTGCGTCTTTAACAATTCTAATGATTCCTGATTGTTGGCAACTCCAAACACATCATTCCCATATCCTTTTTGCAGTGGTATGTATCCGCCAGATGAAATTACGGTCTTGATATTTCCCCATTTTTGTACCATTTCGATTACAAAGTTTACCAATTCAAATACCGTGGCTGGTTCTTGGGGCTGGTTTTCTCCTGTGAAAATAACAAGCGAGTTCTTCTCATCTACTAACAGCTTGTACTCGTCATGCGGCAGTTCGACCAAACCGTCTTTGTGATTTACCCACGGCTTGTCTGCCAAAATTATCTTTGCGGCAACCCTTGCGCCTATCTTTTCTGCAATGTGGTGTGTTACCAAACCTCCCACCTTGCCCATGTCTGGCAGCGACGAAATCAAAGTGATGTTTTTTAGCTTAAAATTTTCGATAGTTTCGACTTGCATTAGATAAATATGGTGTGATAGTATATGCACTTTACTTCTAAATTGTGACCCTGTCTAATCGTAAATCATTAGATCTTTTTCTTCTAGTAGCGAATGTAGGTTGTTTACGGATCTGTACACGTCAGGCTCTTTTTTTGCTCCTGTGCAGACTAGCTTTCCTGATGAGAAAAGCAAGATCACTGTCTTTGGGTCAAGCATTCTGTGAATTAATCCTGGAAACTGTTCTGGCTCGTACATGCTTCTTGGGAGGGTTCTTGCTGCCTGCTCTAGGTGAATCTTGCCTCCCAGGTTAATCGACGCAACTATGTTTTGGATGTCGACTACTGCGTCCTTTTTCACTTTGATTCCTCCCTTTCTTAGCTTTTGGACAACTGATTTTACTGCACTTCTTGCCATTTCTTCTGATTTGGCACCAGTGCATACCATCTTGCCTGATGTGAAAATCAAAGTAGCTGTCTTTGGACTTTTTAGACGAAATACTAATCCTGGAAACTGATCCGGATGATATTCTACATCCGGAAAATTACGGGTAATCTCATTTAGATCCATTTTCTGATCCACCGATGCAGAAGCAACCACATTTTCAATACTTACAATCGGCTTTGTTTGTGGCATACGTTACCACTTGAATTAGCTTGGCTATATAAAGAGCACTTTCTAATTATTTACCCGCCAGACAATTTCTTTGAAATTTTGCTGATTATTACTTTATCATACAAATCATTTAATTTGGTAAATTGGATCGTTTGATTGAATTGAATTTTACTGACATTGATCCTGACAAGCTGTTTAGCTCAACAGACAACTCCAATCCAATAATGTGGCTTGTGTGGATAGTCCCGATTGTAGTTTTCATGTTTTATGGGCAGCGAATTCAACTTCAAATCACATCTGGGGAAATTAGCAAAAACATCGCAAAACTTGTAAAATACAAAGAAGAGTCGAAAAAAGAACTACTTGACTACCTTCAAACAAATCTAAAAGCTACACCTGATGCTGCAAAAAAGATAGACGGGTTCTTGGAATACTTTACCATAATGCCAGTTGATTTTGATCCAAACGGAATAATTCCAAAAATAAAACATCTCCTCAGATCAAGGGAGGACTATACAAGGCAACAAGTAAAATCGCTTTCCCCGAACATGGATGCTCTTGAGGTAAGCAAAGTACAAAACCTGCTTGAGGTGACCACATCACTTCATCTCCTGCATAAGCTAGTCAGACATCTCTTCCTCACTGCAAAAAAGCAGAATAATTTTCCGCTGATCTTGCCGCTCCAAATGATGATCCCGTTTATCATGGAACAGGCAAGCGCCCTGAGGGATGCAGTGTCTGCATTAAAGCAAGGACAGCCAATTGGCGACGGAATAGGCCCCATGGTTGTTGGAAAAATGATGCTCGGGACGGAGAAAAAAACGATTACCTTTGAAACAGTATGCGCAGAAAAAGAATTCGAGCAGCGAAAGCTGTACCTGTTGAAGGCAGAGGGCCCAACTGCGACCGTTGGAAGGCCAGGGGACGCAGTGGAGCTTCTGGTTTTGAAAAACAAGCCTGACATAATTGTGATGATTGACGCTGCGTTGAAGCTTGAGGGCGAGGACTCGGGTTCTGTGGCGCAAGGATTTGGGGCTGCAATTGGAGGAATTGGAACCGATAGATTCCAAATCGAAGAAATTGCAACAAAAAATAACATTCCGATTTATGCAGTTGTAATAAAACAATCCGTCAAAGAGGCAATCACGCTAATGACAAAGCAAATATCTGACAAGGCAGAGTCTGTAGAATCTCAGGTATTTCAGATTATACTTGAAAACACAAAGCCGAATCAAAGCGCTCTAATTGTGGGTGTTGGAAACACCCTGGGAGTGCCACAATGATATTCTCAAAAAAAGAAAAGAAAATAGTTGCATACACTGTGGAAAAGTGTCCGTCGTGCAAAAAAGAATCAAAAAGAAAATTTAAGCAGGGTGACTGCCTTTTTGTTGAATCGTCAAAGTGTCCGTCGTGCAACGTTCCAATGAACATTGCAAAAATTTTTGGCGAACCTACAGCGTAGTTACGATTGCGCCTGTCGGTGTTGGGATGAATGTGTGTTCTGCCTGCGCAACGCGTTGCTCGTTTGCCTCAATTAGCACTGGGTATGCGCGAACAACTTTGTTTTTGATAAGATCCTCAAGCAGTAATCTTGCTTCCTTTTCATCCATCTCCTTTGTAATCCATCTGAGTGCAAATGGGAGCATGTTGAAATTTTCCCAGATGTAATCCAGTAATTTGTTTGCCTTTTCGTTTTTAGTTTTTTTCTTTGACACTAGGCCGAAGATGTTTCTTGTCTTGCCCTCTCTGACAAAGCCTAGGCCCTTTGCCGTTGTAACGAACGGTTCGCAGGCATACGTTTCTTTTACAGATAGGGAAAATGAGCCAATTGACCAAATGTTTGGAATCGATTTTCCAGCATGAATGGTATACTGTTCAAGAGAGTGTCCGCTTAGGTTTGCAATTGGGATTAGTCCGTTTTGTTTTACTGTCTTTTCAATCATCCTTCCGATGTCACTTGACCTTACCCCTTCCTTTACCATCGACATTGCGTTCTTCAGGGATTCCTCTGCAGTTCTCACCAGCATGTCAAACTCTGAATCATAGGAGATGCTTACTGCAGTGTCTGCAATGTATCCGTTTATTTGCACACCCAGATCAATCTTGATGAGGTCTGTGTCTGTTAGGACTTTGGGATCATTTGGCTCTGCGGTGTAATGTGCCGCAAGTTCGTTTAGACTTGTGTTTACTGGAAAAGCGCACTTGCCTCCGCGGGATCTGATTTCGTTTTCTACTGACTCGCAGATTTCGTAGAGTGTCTTTCCTACCCAGTTTTTGGTCCTCGCAAACTCTCTTACCTCTGACGCTATTTTTCCTGCCTTGATATAATCATCAATTTGCAATGGCTGGACTGATTTTGCATATTATTTAAAATCATGTGAAGCTTAAATTGGGGAGAAAAAGCTGCACACACAGCGGGATCGTGGTCTAGCTTGGTATGATTCGGGTTTTGGGTACCTGAGGTCGTCGGTTCAAATCCGGCCGATCCCATTTTATTATTCCAGCATTAACACATGATTTTTTAATCAACACGTCTCAGACAGCCTGATTGGCTTACGATAAACGCGAACTGCTTCTGATTGTGGGTGTCATGTTCTTTATGATAGGACTGCTTGGGGCTGGACTGCCGCTAATTTACTCTGTAATAATAGCAGTCGCAATTTATGTTGGAATCAAGGTATATGTGGGAAAACGAAAGCAATCCATTGCAACGCAACTGGGGCAGGGAATGTGTGCCGACTGTGGCTCAAAAATCGAAGGCGGCAAGTGTCCTAACTGTGATACAAACTGGCGTAATGATAACTGATACGCACCATTTTTTAACCAAAATGACCATTCTAATACAGATGCATCTCACATTAACAACTAGCTCAACTTTTGCTCAAATAAGATCTAAAATGATAATAAAATGGACAGAAAAAGTGTAGGTAAACAAAAAAATGAAGACATTATCAATATTGGCAATATTTCTGATTTTCGCATTTTCAGGAATTGTATATGCGTACGCTCAAGAAACCTCAAACGTTGTAATCAACGAAGTTGATACAAACCCTCCAAACGATGATGCAAAAACCATCTCCGAATGGGTTGAACTGTACAACCCGACAGATCAAAATGTCGACATCGGGGGATGGAAAATCGCATCGACTACTGCAACAAAAAAGACACTAACAATCCCGGCCGGCTCTGTAATAAAACCTGGGCAGTTTCTAGTTTATTCTTATACGAACTTGTGGTTCGTTGATGTCTCAGAAAAAGTTCAGCTAAAGAACAAGTCTGGAGAAATAATTGATGAAACTCTGGTGATGACTGATCAAAAAAATGACTTCTCATCATGGCAGAGAAAATATGACGGACTTGATACTAACACGTCAAACGATTGGATATTCAGAATGTCTTCTGTGGGATCCTCAAATGGATCTCCTGAAACAACATCTGCTGGTAATGGGGATGCGATAGTCTTTGTAAATGTCGACAAGCGCTCATATGTTTTTGACGAAACTGCAATCATAACTGGGAATGTCTCAAAGCGCATATCCCAAGAAAAGCCGTTTTTTTCACAGCAACAGCTGATAATCACAATCGATGGACCGGGCAGCTTTCACAAAACTATTACGATGTATCCTGATCTTAATCTTAAATTCAAAACCTCAATCAAACTGGACAAAGCTCTGGGAGTGACTGAAGGAACCTATGATGTTACAGTATCCTATGGCGCTGGATCTAGCTCTGTACTGTTATCTGTCGGTGACGAAATAGCTGCAAATCCAAATGCCGATATTTCTGAGCTGTCGATAATGGCTGACAAATCTGCATACATTCCAGGTCAGACCGTATTACTTTCAGCGTCAACTACCAAAATATTCTCCTTTGAGGGGCTCAAACTATCTGTGTATGATCCAAAAGGAAACCAAATTTACGCTGGAAGTCTGTACCCAACCGAAGGAAAATTCTTAGCAAACGTGTTCATGACTACCGTAAACCCTGTCTTTGGAACATATCATGTCGTTGCAGACTATGGGAC
This sequence comes from Candidatus Nitrosotenuis chungbukensis, assembly GCF_000685395.1. Taxonomy (GTDB): domain Archaea; phylum Thermoproteota; class Nitrososphaeria; order Nitrososphaerales; family Nitrosopumilaceae; genus Nitrosotenuis; species Nitrosotenuis chungbukensis. Next base: position 126,312 of record NZ_AVSQ01000015.1, read on the forward strand.
ACAGCACTCTGAAACCTCGTTTGAGCTTCTGCAGACTGTGACAAGTACAGAACCAATCGTACTTGTAACTGACAAAAAATACTATGGGCTTGGAGAGCCTGTTGTCATATCTGGACGAAGCAGCAAGCATGTTGTGGCGCTGGACTTGGAGGTGTTGCAAACCGGTGCATCGTCTGGCAAAGAAACAAAGAATGCTTTCAAAATGACTGGACAAATATCACTTAAAGGCGATGACACGTTCGAATTCAAAATTTCCTCGCCTACTATGACCCTTGGCGATTACCGCGTGACAGTTTCAAAAGAATTTGGCAAGTCTGTTGCATACTTTAACATTGTAGAGGATCCGACTGCATACTCTGAAACTGAAAATAAGAACTTTGTATCTACTGAACAGGCAACTTATGATATTGGAGATAAGCTAGTCATTGTGGGACACGTGATCCCAAAAACAAGAAGCAGCTATGAGGCAATTCCTGTCTATGTCACGATATCAACTGAAAATGGCAAACCGCTCACCTTTATCGGGCAAGGCAAAACCGCAGGAAAGCCAAGTACCGATCCGCAAATAAAGTCATACTCGTTTTCGGCAGTGCCTGACATAGCTGGCAATTACAAAATAGACGCGACTGTTACCAAATCCGTATTCTTACCTGGAAACTATGTCATAACTGCGACATACGATGGAAAAGAAACATCGACAATGTTTGCCGTGATAGATTCGCTTGACATAGGCAACAAAAAACTCATCGCCAAGACTGACAAGAGTGTCTACGGGCTGGGAGAAATAGTAAAACTTGATGGGTCGATTACAACCGGACAATCTTCGGTTCAAATCGTACTTACAAAACCCGGTGGCAAAACCGTGAGCGGGGGCAGCAAAGTTGAGAACAACAGGTTCTCTTGGACTTGGCAAATCCCGCAAAAAGAGCTAGACCTTATCACTGATCCGAACTATAGGGGGGAGAGGCCGACTATTTTTGGGACATACAAGATTTCAGTAAAAACCCCGTCTGAAACGTTTGACGTGTTTTTCAAAGTATCAAAAGATCCTGAAAATGACACGCTGAGCATAATTCCACTCGAAGTAACCACTGACAAGCCCGTGTATCGTGCCGGCGAGAAACTTGTCATAAGTGGAAGCGCGATAAAAAGACAACTGACTACCGGTAGTGAAGGCATCACCCTTGACCGCGTAAACGTGAAGGTGAAGACATCTGCCAACAAGCTCATCTATAATTCCGAACTTTACTTTGACACTGGCGGAAACTTCAAGACCACATATGACCTCCCTCTTACGGTATTCAAAGACGGCACTTACAAAGTAACTGCAATATATCAAAGACTGATAATGCAGACAACATTTGAGGTGAAAAATAACACTCCGATAAACACTGACGAAAAATTAACTCTCTCCCTGAACATCGATAAGGAAGAGTACTTGCCTGGCGACACGGTCCACATATCTGGAAGTCTCAATAAGGTGATATTTTTGGATCAACTAAACCTTGTAGTTTTACTTGAGGATGAAAATAAAATTAATTGTGGAACTTTGTACTGCGGATTGGGAGGAAAGCAAATCGACCTGTCCAAGTACTATGATTCGGGTGCGTACAAATATGATTACGTGATCCCACAATCTGCCTCTCTTGGCAACTATGTTGTAAAAGTAGATGCGCAGTTTGGCACCTTTACAAAAGCTTTCAAGGTGGTAGAAAAGAAAATCACACCAATAGAAACCCAACCTAAAAAAATATCAGAGAAGTTCAATAGGATAACTGATTTAAGCATCCAAATACCTCTGGTGGAAAAGACAATACAAGACCAAACTGTGTCTCCTAAGGTGCTCCAAGGATCACTTGTTGTCAAACGTGACGAGGTATCCAAAGTCAACATACGTCTCTTAACCGAAGGTGGCCAATGTATCATAGGCCAGACATCTGACTGCCTTGTATCAAAATCAACTAGGACTTTGGATTCTGATTACAGTATTGTACAAATTGACGGCACTGGCTTTAAAGTGCAGTATTCCGGACCTGGCCCAATATTGGAAAAATTCACAATTATGCCTGAATCTGATTTGAATACAATCCAAGATTCCGTTTGGACAGTAGACCTGGTAAAGGAACAAGACCAGTACTCCAAATTTTATTATACAATAACGTACGTTTCAGCACAATAGAAAAATATTCGATAAAAACACCAACTCGTTGTAATGAACATCCAAGTATTCATGCTAAAGCAAGATGACCCAAAAAAGTGCACTGCGGCAAAGCTGGTGAAATTTGGACTGGCAAGGGGGGTTTCAAAAACGCAAAGCAATACGATAATTTTGGACCCATTTGCACCAAAGACAATCCTCAGACAGGATGCCGCCATCGCAAAATCCATAACTGGAATTGACTGTTCATGGAACTTGGCAGAAAGCGCTTTCACAAGAAGATTTTCTGGAATCCCACGCAAACTTCCGCCGTTATTTGCGGGAAACCCCGTTAACTACTCAAAACTAAACAAATTGACCACCGTCGAGGCGATTGCGGGGGCCGCTTTTATTCTGGGCTATGCGCAACTTGCAATTGACTTGCTTGACAAATTCAATTGGGGTCACACGTTTTACGAACTAAATGAGGATTTGCTAAAAGACTACTCTGAGATCAAGTCGGAAAGAGAAATTGAGCCATTATTGGTTGAATATGGGCTTGTTGATAAGAAATATTGACCGATTTACAAATATCTAGTTTAGCGTAAGGATTTATGCAAATCCCATTTTCAGACGGTAGGTAACATGGCTTCAGAAAGTTCAGACACTGGTTTTGCAAGAAATCTGACATTGCTGGATGTGGTAATGGTTGGAGTCGCGGCAATGATCGGTGGCGCAATATTTGTGCTTGTGGGACCTGGCATGGCAGAAGCGGGGCCTGCCCTTATGATTGCCTTTCTGATAAATGGCGTCATTACACTGTTTACCGCGCTGACCTATGCTGAACTAAGCTCAGTCTTGCCTGACACTGGTGGTGGATATCGCTGGGTACGAGAAGGCCTTCCGCGACCAAACTCGTTTCTAAGCGGGTGGATGTCGTGGTTTGCACATACCATTGCCGGAAGTCTTTATGCTGTTGCATTTGCGGCGTTTTTTGCGCACCTGCTAACTACCACTAATTTGATTCAGCCCTCGCCATTATTTGAAAAGGGACTAGCTGCACTTGCCATCGTGATTTTTACGTTTATCAATGTCAGGGGAACCTCCCCTACTAGCAAAGTTGGAAATGTCATCACAATTACCCAAATCACGATAATTGGCGTGTTAATAGTTGCAGCACTTGTAGCAATGGTCTTTACAAATCCTTCTTGGCCTGATAACTTTACGAATTTCTTCCCAAAGGGAATGTCTGGACTTGTAATAGCGATGGGCTTGACGTTTATTGCGTTTGAAGGATATGAGGTAATTGCACAGACTGGAAACGAACTAAAAAATCCGAAAAAGAACATTCCTCGAGCAATACTGATTTCGCTCTGCGTAGTAATCGCAATTTACATTCTCTTTACCTTCTCTTTCATTGGGGGGCTGTCGTCTGAAACGTATGATCAGCCATCATGGCAATTCATTGGAAGCCATGGCGAAATTGGAATCATTGAGGCTGCAAAAGACTTTCTGCCTTTTGGCGCGTTAATTGTTATTGCGGGAGGGTTGGTATCAACGCTTGCGGCCCTGAACGCAACTACCTATTCCTCAAGCCGAGTCTCATATGCCATGGGGACTCATTACAATCTGCCGCACCTTTTTGGCAGGATACACTCAAAATACAAAACTCCTGCAATCTCGACAATTGCCTCTGGTCTGATTATGTTGTTTATGGCAATAACCCTTGACCTTACAGAGATTGCTTTTGCCGCAAGTGTGATGTTCCTGTTTCTGTTTGCCCAAGTAAACTATGCTGCAATCACAATACGCAGACTGTATGGGAAAAAACTAGACTATAGCTTCAAAACTCCATTCTTCCCACTAATTCCTATACTTGGAGCCCTTTCTGCCGTGGGCCTTTCAGTGTATTTGTTATTTACCCAGCCCCAAAGCTGGGTAATTGCAATTATCTGGATAGTGATTGGCTTTGCAATCTACAAGTTTTACACCTCAAAAAAAGAAATTGAACACTATGCGCCTTTGATCTATAATCAGGGGCCACAAGAAAGAAAAGGCTACCGAATTCTCGTAATTTATCATCCAAAGCACGTTGCAAATCTCTTCAAAATCGCAAGCGCGATAGCCCAAGAAAAGGAAGGAGAAATATCGTTTCTTAACGTTACCCACATTCCGGTTCACCTGCCGCTTGCAGTATCAAACAAATTTGCCGAATCTGAAATCGAGTCCTTTATCAGTCTCAAAAAATCAATACCGCAATCAATACGCCATAGGTATCTTGTGCGCATATCCCATGATGTTACGGAGGCCATTTTGGCAACCGTTGAGGAGCAAGGGATCAACATCGTGCTAGTAGATTTTGCGTTTCTGAGAAACAACCGAAAGCTACTGTCCCTGTCCACCTGTGATTTTGTCGGGGTGCGATTTGGGAAAAACTTTGAGGAAGATCTTGCAAATGTGGTGGTTTCGTATGACAAGTCAAGGCATTCTGATCTGGGCTTGAGAGTCGCAAACGCGATGTCGATTGCATATCATAGCAAAGTTAGGGTCGTGCGAGGTGTAGTCGAGTCGCCACAAACTGAACTTGAAATAATGAATAGAATAAACGAGATGATGTTTGATCTGGAAATGAAAAAAGTTCCATTTGAAAAAGTCTATCCTAAAACGAAGAATGTGTCAATTGGCTTGTTGGAAAACTTTGATAAAATAGAATCCGAAATTATCATACTTGGGGCTGGAAATCAAGCAGACCAAGCCTTTAGCCCAAAAACCCTTGAGATAGTAGACAAGTCTAAAAAATCACTATTCATTGTGCGAGACCATAGGTTCTCAGAATTTCACGCAAGAACATTTTGGAGAATCATGTCGTCACGATTAAAGGAAAATAGGCACGTCTACCGGTTCTATGTGGACTTAGTGCACATTGGGCACCGATTACAGTCAAGACACACCAAGGACAAGTACGACGAGGAATACTTTCACTCCAAGCTTAAGTAATGTTCAAATTAAATTAAAACTGTATAATTTTGCGGGCTGGTGAACGAAACGCTGCGAAAGCAGAGGAAACTCCTCCCTCCATGCAGAAACATGATCTAGAGATAGATAGTCAGAAATGATTGGCAACGGAATAGAAACTATCCTACCTGGAGTACCGTGATGGCAAAACCTGAGATTTCCAGTTAAAGGAATGAAAAATCTGCCCCATGTGGAGCAAAGCCAAACAGAACAAATAGGATCTGCACCTTGTTCAGGTAGGCTGCAAAGCGGAATATCGTGAAAACAGAAGGAGGGTTACGGCCAGCACGCAATTTTTTAGCTTGTAAAAATTATCGCAGTCCTATCCTGATATTCGTCTTTAGAATCTCGGAGGTTCTTGACGGTGAGGTGGTGTCTGTAAATCTTAACTGTGCATCTGCACCGATTTTGAGGCGCTCTCCGTCTATCTCTTTTGGCATCTTTACTGTTACTATGAAGGTGTTTGTGTTCTTGCCTGTTTCTCTCAGTGATGTGGTCCTGGCCTCAAATGCCTCGTTGTTAAGAGTAGCTCTAATTCCGTTTTCTGTACGAAACTCTATCAGTTTTGTCGGTATACTATCGACATTTCTTGAGTCTAAATTAAAGTCCGGATCATAAATTCTCACTTGAAACGTTTGCCCTATTCTGATATTTTTTGCAGATGTGGAAAAATGCGTGTTGTGTTTTGCAACCGCAATTGATTTTGAAACAGTTGTTGGATTCCCAGAATAGTCTGACTCGTCGCTGTATGTTATGACAAGCGTGTCTCCTTGTTGCAGCGGTCTGCCATTTATCGTACTTGGTATGTTGAGGCGACCGACAAAAATTCCAGAATCTTGGCTTGTTTCAGTTATGATTGATGGGCCCTGTATTGGGATGCCGTTTATCGTAAACTCTAACAGCCCAGATGTTGAAACCTGGTTAATTCCGCGGTGACTGGTGTTTAGATCATCGTCATAAACGTAAAAACTCAAAATTCCGCCCGGATTCATGGCTGCGCCAGCTGGAAACGCAATTACAAGGGCAATTCCTAAGAGTGGCAGCATTTTTTCTCATCCATTTAGTATGTCTTGAATACTTTTTCTCAGATCTGGCTTTTCAATATTGCGCATGATAAACTCCAAGTCTGACCTGTTGTCCACATCCCACATTATTCTGCTTATTAGAACAAACGACGTCGAAATCCTGCGGGACTTGCCAGTTGTTAGGTGTATTTTGTAGCTGTCCTCATCGTAATGAGTCTCGATTACGTCTACCGGAGTTCTTACTAACGCATTTGTTCCGTCAAATTTCCTTGATGGTACTACGAGCAACGATGTTTTCATGGTTTGAAATTTTATCAGATTGGTAATGTCTTGTGGCTGCATGAGTGGAATATCTTGTGGAAATACAACCGATGCATCAAACCCGTTTTTTGCAAGATGCCTGTCTGCAAGGGAAACAGCATGGTTTACACCCATTTCACTGTCTTCGAAGATTTGAACCGCGCCAAATCTCTTGCCGATTTGAAATGCACTCTCGTCTTTTGACACCAAAATGGACTTGGTTATTATCTTGGACTGTGATATTGATTCTAAAACCTGCTCTAGCATTATCTTGCACAACTGCGTAGTTTTTTCTTGTGATAACCCAAGTCTTGATTTGGCGTTTGAAAACGTCTTGACAGGAATTATTGCTGCTACTTGCAATCTACACGCGCGCGTTCTTTAGAACAAAAGATGCAAGCGCATCTTCGGAGATTTTGTTTGTCATTTTGATGCTAGTGTCGTATACTTTCATATCGAGATTTTGAATTTTCTTTGTAAGCAGCCTGTCCTTAGAATCAATCACGATGCTTCCGCAAACATCTGAGTACATCTGGGCTATTCCGTAAGGGGATACATCGATTCCTGCAGCTTGCATGTATTCTGCAGCTGGACCGCTAAACGCCTTGGTTCCAAGAATTGGACTCACCGCAACGACCTTTCTTCTGTTTTTTGCCAACTCTTTTCGTATTCCTTTGATTTGTAGCATGGGGCCAATGCTAGTCAGGGGGTTGCCCGGTGCAATTACCACCATCTCAGAATCGTGAATTGCGTTTACTGCCTCTGGATTTGGGCGAGCCTTGTCAGCACCAATGTATTGAATGCCTTCGACTTTGTCCTTTCCTTTGTACTTGACCCAGAATTCTTGAAGGTGCATTTCTCCTTTGTTTGTGGTGATTCGAGTTTCTATCGTGTTATCTGTAACTGGCATTACTTTTGCCTCCACTGCAAATTTTTCACACATCCACTTGGTGATGTCTGCAAGATTTTTTCCGTTCTTTAGCATGTTGGTTCTAATCAAATGCGTTGCCGCGTCCCTGTCGCCTATCCTAAACCATGTTTCTTCGCCAAAAATCTCCATCTGTCTTAGGAATCCAAACGTGTCTTTTCTGATGCCCCATCCTTTCTCATAGTCCAATATGTCTGCAAGACCGTAGATTATGGTGTCAATATCTGGGCAAACATACAAGCCGTACAGCCAGTAGTTATCGCCAACATTACATATTACATTTACATCCCTTGTCTGAGAAATAAGTCCTCTGACGAGTTTTACAGAACCGGTTCCACCAGCTAGTATTGTTATCATAAAAATCTGAAAACTCCTTTTTGATTACATCCCTTGATCAATATTACCTTTTCAATACTGAACCTTTTTTAGTTAGATTTATTAGCGCGTTGGTGACATCGCCCCTCGTGAAAGCCGGCACATTTTTTGCATTAGCAACTTTGGGCATTCTAGTTATCGGAAGCATTTCTCCTGTTTGGGCAGCTCAACTAAATTGGGATGCAAAGACTTTTGATTCTGCAACACAACCGTCATTCAAATTTCAAAGAACCATTTTCATAGAATATCCTAATGGTGGAGAAATAGCCGATGCTCTGAGGGGCAAAACTGACACTATCTATTTTGTTGCAGATTCTAGTACGCCCGGAATTCAGGCAATAATTGACAAAATCAATGAACAATTACAAAGTAAGCAAAGTACCGTTCGGGTAACTGATCTTAAAGTAGAATATGACGCTGAACTTACTGGAAGGGGAGATAATGCGTCTGTAGATTACAAACTGGTTATAACTCCGACAATAAACGGGTTTTTGATTCGTGAATACATGCCAGCTGCTGGCTCGTCTGCTGCATCTCCTGCACTGTTTGATGCCATGTGGAGAGGAATCAAAGTAGACGGTGCGTTCCAAATTACAACTGAGGATTACGGCAATGTGGACATTAATTTGCCAATTTCATTTTTCAAAAAAGAGTTTCCTGATGTTGCTGCCGCAATGGCAGGATCAGAGGCAGAAAATATCTTGTCTATGAGTCTCATTGATGCTTCTGGCATTGGTAGCCAACCCCTTGGAAATTGGCACTTTTTGTTTGACCCAACTGGCATATCTGCTGAGACGAGCAAATTTGGATTCTCTGGCGCAAGAGTTGTCGTATCTTCGTTTACTATGGGTGAAAGCAGCATAAGGGAGGGCCAACAAAGAGAAAAAGAATTCAATGGCCCATTTACCGCTGACGTCACTTACAATGTGAGATCTGTGCAAGCCGCAGACAATGCAAACATCTTCCTTGCAGGATATGCTTCTCCGGATATCTTTGAAGGCCGTGAGGTGTTTGGAGTAAGCGCAACAGCTCCAACTGGTGCAGCCCAAACGTCGACTGGCTCGTTCCCAATTTTCATAATCTATGGAATGGCTGGAATGGCAGCTGCCGGCGCAGTTGGATTCTTTGCTTGGAGTAACAAAAAGGCAAAGAAAGAATCTGAATACATCCAAACTGGAATTGATCCAAAATATCTGAGAGGTGTAACAACAAGTGAGGCATCTGGAGGTTATCACACCAATAGAGGAGAAGCTGAACTTGCAACTGATGATACATCTCACAAGCAACATGAGAGTGTCTATGAGCAGTCTTCGAGAGGATCACTGCCAAAAGGACACGAGCAACCAAAAGAAGAACCAAAGTCCAATCCGTCTAAAGGCTCAATGCCAAAAGGCTGGAAACCATCTTAATCTTATTTCATAAAAACAGGCTTTTTCTGTTCGTAGCATATCGACAAGTTTATTAGAATCTTTAGAGAAAACGTTAAATACGAGAAAAAGGGGGTTTTGTAAAAATGGTAAAAAATAGTAAAAAGGATCGCTGCCCGCGATGTGCTCAGGGCTCAGTTGTCACCGATACAAACACTGGAGAAAATTTTTGCGGAAAATGTGGCTATGTACTCAATGAAGAAAACGTAGAGTCTGGGCCTGAGTGGCGTTCATTTTCAAAAGAGGAGGGAGAAAACCGCACAAGGACTGGGACTCCAACCTCACTGGCAATGCATGACATGGGGCTTGCAACTATAATCGGTCAGGCAGACAAGGATGCCACTGGTAAGCCACTGTCTTCGTCTATGCGAAGCACGATTGAGCGACTCAGAACTTGGGATAGCCGAAGCCAGGTACATGAGCCTGTGGATAGAAATTTTAGACAAGCATTTTCAGAACTGGATAGATTAAAGGATAAACTTGCAGTGGGTGATGCTGTTGTGGAAAAGGCAGCGTACATTTACCGCAAAGCACTTGAAAAAGGTCTGGTCCGAGGACGCTCAATTTCTGCCCTTATTGCATCTGCATTATATGCTGCATGCCGAGACACCGAAACCCCAAGAACGTTAAAGGACATCGGAAGTGCAAGTAATATCAAAAGAAAAGACATTGCACGTTGTTATCGACTGCTACTGAGAGAGTTGGGTTTGAAGATGCCAGTAGTTGATCCGATAAAATGTGTTGCAAGAATAGCAAGCAAGGCAGAGCTGTCTGAAAAGACAAAACGAGAAGCGGCAAAAATTCTCAAGACTGCAGAAGAAAATAAAATTTCTGCAGGGAAGGATCCAATGGGGCTTGCAGCAGCCGCACTTTATGTTGCGTGTGTAACTAATGGTGAAAACAAAACACAGCGCGACGTTGCAGAAGCAGCCGGTGTGACTGAGGTGACAATCAGAAACCGTTACAAGGGACTCAAACTGGCGTTAAACCTCTAACTTTTTCTGCCTGTACTCCATTAACAGCATGAAAATTGATATCGTGCCTGTGATTACGAACAAAATCTCGATTGTTCCAAGTAGCGAATGCGAAAACGCCGTAGACACCGGAATTTCATTGACACTTGATACCAAATACCCGTATGAGTAAATCAGATAGTTTGTGGCCCAATGAATCAGAGTTGACGCCACAAAACCATGCTTGTAGTAAACCCATCCCAATATGATTCCACTAATTGCAGCCTGTGCAAATTTTCCATTACTCCATGACTGATCTGAAACTATGTGGGACAGTCCGAAAAACACCCCTACGAACGCGATGAGAATTATTGCTTTTTTTGGATTCTCTATTGCCAGATTGTTTGGATTCCATAGCGATTTGGCAAATAGTCTAACCGTGCCTTTTTTTGAATACCACAAAAATAGGGGAACCCCAATTAAGATCAGGCGAAATACTGTTTCTTCTAAAATGGGAGCTAGCGTAATCCCCAAGAACTGCAACAAGTCATTCTCAAAAGGCGGTGGCGTGGTCTTTACCCCAAAGCTCTGTTGTGTGAAGTCTATTATCCAAGACAAGACGATCAGCACGGAAAACCACTTGATTGCATGGACCAAATAATTCCCGTTTTGGATTCTGTAGGAGCCTGTCATGATTGTAGATAACACTTTTAGAAAGTTCTTTTTTGGGCCAAGAACTGATATTGTAAATATTATCACAAAAAACACCCATGCTACGATGAACAGATCCGCAATCTCAAAACCTCCGAACTCTCCGAAATCCTTGATGGACTCAAAACCTGGCCACGGATAGCCGTAATCGATGTCTTTGCCTATCTGAGAATTAAAAAAAAGATACGCGCCTATTGGAAATGAAAAAACCATGAGGCCAAAAATTACCGATATTAGCGCAGAATAAGGAATTGCTATGCTTTGTAAAATTTTGTGAGTTTCCAAACTCTAATGGACTTCGATACTCGATTCGGCAAATCCAAGCTTTACCAACGTTTCCTTCATTGTATCGCGATGATCACCTTGTAGAAAGATATAGTCGTCTTTTGCCGTGCCGCCACATGCATACTTTCTTTTCAATTCGCTTAGTGTCCCATGCATGTCGTTAAGCTTTGAATTCAAACCCTCAATCATGGTTCCCTTTTTCTTAAATCGTCTTTCTTCCAGTCTGATAATTATCTTAGTACTTTCTTTGTTGAGATCACCGCAGGCACACAAATCTTCAGGAAGTCCACACGTGTTACAAATTATCGCCATTGGTTACTAAACGTCTTGTCTTCATCGGGACTATTAAGCCTTATTGACTTTAAAAAACTAGGTTTTTACAAAAGGCTTTGCAATACAAATCATGTCTGCAGAGCTAAGGAAAAAGGCTGCAGAAATGTTGCTCAAAGGAGCTACACTTCTTGCAGAACCTTGCCCATATTGTAACGGCGTTAGAATAATGAAGGATGGAAATGCTTTGTGCGTCAACTGTGGAAAAGAACCAGACGCGAGCAAAACCGATCAGGAAATCGTCTCTGAAAACCAGGCCTCTAAAAAACACCCGGCGGTTTTGATCTCACTGAAAAACAAGCTTGAGGAATTGACAACAGAACTGACCTCAGAAAAAGACTCTGAAAAACAGCAACAAATACTAAAATCAATAAATTCCTTGATTGAGACCATAGACAAGCTCGAAAAATGATACAAAAGTTTTTATTTTAATGTCATAGTTTTTTGAATTATGAGCAGTAAGAAAAAAGGCGCACCATTGCCTGCATCGAGCGCCGGCCTTTTGCGTTTCTTTGAGGATGACACCAAAGGATATCGCCTAGATCCAAAAATCGTAGTCTCTATACCTGTTGGATTGATCGTACTGTCCTGGGCACTTGACCTGCTTCTCATAAAATGACCGAATCGTACGACGACGTATCGAAGATCCACAAGCGTTATTCCCTTACTCTAGTTAATCCGTCATCATACTATCATTCACTGATCTTCTCAAATGTATCTGCGGTGATTCTGTCTGCAATCGTAGTCTTTGTCTTTCTTGCCAGGGCAGACGAGGCAGTATTTCGCTTGCCTGCTGTAGTTGCTATATTGCTTCTAACTCAGTATGTGGATTCACGATTCATCAAAAATAAAGAATACTCCAAGTCTTTGCACATGTCTCTGTTTGGGAATCTGGCCTGGATTGGAGTGGTAATTGGAGGTATTATAGCATCCGTTGTTCTCTCAAAAGATCTTTCTGTATTTTACATTGTGGAAGGCATGTTTATTTTTGCAAGCTTTAGGATTGGGATTCTTACTACGACTCTTGGCACGACACTTCGACGAGCATGGCTGCTTTGTTTTCTCCAACCCGTGGCGATGTACCTGGTACTCATTCCGTCATCGATGTGGATACCGTCAATCTTTGATCCTCTGACACTAGCTGTGGGTGGAGTGTTTTTAGTGACCGCAAGCATATGGTCAGTTGTAACTGACAGGGCAGGAAGGCCTGCAATTCACAGCACTCACAAGATGGTACAGGCGTATCTTGCATCGCTGTCAAAAAATAATCCATCCGAAGTTGAATCCATACTTGAATCAATATCGAAGGATACCACCGTTCTTACCACGCAAATACGATTGCAAAACAAGGAAAAAAATAACGATTTCAGATTGGTCCTTCCGGAAATTCATCCAGGACCGTTCCACCCGGTAGGCGGAAGCAATATTCCATATCAGATTTACAAAACCATGAATTCTTCAGCAATGGTCATGCACAGCGTATCTGATCATTCGCTGAACCTTCCGTCAAGAAAAGAAGTTGAAAACTATCTCAATAGTTTATCTGCTAATGTGGTCTCTAATCACGGCCTTGTGTGCACTGAGCCGATTACGGTACAGGTCAACAAATCGCGAGTGGTAGGGTTCCTGTTTGAGAAATCCGCAATCTTGTTCTTGTCCTTGTCTCCTCATGGGATGGAAGACATTCCGATCTATGTGAAAACAGAGATTGAGCAATTTGCAAAGAATCGAAACTTTGAGCGAATTCTAATTGTGGACTGTCATAATGCCATGGGCGAAGAAATCTCAGAGCCTGATTCTGGCGACATGCTAAAGGCAGCCAAGTCTGCGCTTGATACTCTTATTACAAAGGAAAAATATCCTCTGGAGTTTGGATACGGGAATTCTGACCACATGAACTTGAACTCCCCCGACCTTGGGTTGGGAGGTGTTGGGGTGTTGTGCCTTAAAATCAATGGCACGAAATATTTTCTTGGTTGGGCCGATTCTAACAACATGGAAAACGGCGTAAGAGAATACATTGTAAACTATTTTGCAAAAAACAGCCTCAATCTTTTAGAAATCTGCACCTCTGATACCCATTATAGTGCAACCAAGGTTCGAACTCGTCAGGGATACTACCAGTTTGGCAAGATTGCAAAGTCTCAGGATATTGCAGAATGGTACCTAAAAGTTGCGCACGATGCAGAAAAAAACCTGGCTCCCGGCTCATTTGAAATATTGGAGCACAAAGCGGATGTCAAAATAATGGGCTCGACCGTATATGAGGACTATTCTAGGGCAGTTGATAATTCGTTAAAGATAACAAAAGGATTTGCCATTGGCAGCTTTGTCTTTTTTATCGCTACTCTGTTCTTATAGTTTCAATGTCTTCCAAGTTGCCATAAAACTCGTCTACAAATGATGCAAATTGGAATATTGGAACTATTGGAACGTTGTTGATAAAGCTGACCTTGTCCTGGTACAGCGTGACAATGGCGGGAGCTGCAATGGCACCCTTGGTTTTTGCAACATATTGCTTTGTGCGCTCAACTTGTTTTAGTACTGCCTTTTCTAGTGCAGACTGACTGTGGCGTTTCCAGTGCTTGCAGTCAATTAGCATTGCAACTCCGAACTTTATCCCAATAACGTCGATTTCCATGCGGGGGTTTGTAAGAATGAGGTTTCTAATTATTGCAAAATCCTTTATGTCCAAAATCTGCGCTGTCAGACCCTCAAAGTCCTTCCAGTCCAGATGCTCTGCTGCCTCGTCTACTGGGATTCCTTTCTCCAAAGCAAACATTACTGCTTTGATCTTATCGCCATCATCAAACTCCATGACTTCGCCATCAAATCTGCCTATGTGGTTGCGGGCCAGTTCTTCTAGGATCTTTCTTGCAGTGTTTTTGTCAGCGTTTATCACTTTGGAAAAATCCGTTGTTGATACCCCGCCAGGTATTATCCCGTCTAGCCCGTCAAGCCATAATTTTTGATTCAACAGAATTGTTATGATGATTTAGAATTTTAAGTGTTACATACAATTGATATTAATTCCAAGTAAGCTTGGAATAAACCCGACAACAAACCTTAGGAGATTTAAATTAGATTGGTTCCTAAACGACACGTGAAAGTTTTACTGGTTTTGTTTTTGGCGTTTTCGTTTGGAGTCATTTATGCAGAAAAAGGCACACACATAAACGAAATCCAATTCGTCCAGTATCTTGATGAAAGTAATGCGCTAGAAGAAGTAAAAAACGGCAACTTGGACATGTATTATTCTCGAATCCCATCGGAATTATTGGAAACTCCAGAATCCCGTCAAAACCTAGACGTGTTTTATGTTACTGGCGGCTCGTACAGCATTCTTGCAAATCCTGCTGAAGGTGACAAGATAAATCCGTTTTCAAGCCGTGAAGTCCGATTCGCGCTAAACTACCTAGTTGATCGGAGACTCGTGGTGGACGAACTGATGGGGGGATACGGAATTCCAATGGCGTCAAGCTATGGTCCGTACGATCCTGACTATCTGTCCATTCTATCTGAAATGGAAAAATTTCATTTTCGATATAATCCTGAGCATGCAAATGACGTCATAACAAAAGTCCTGGCAGAAAAGGGCGCACAAAAAACTGAGGGAAAATGGTACTATGATGGCAAGCCGATAGAAATCATAATTTTTATTCGAAACGACGATCCCGTGAGAAAGTCGATTGGGGAAATCTTGTCATCTGAGATGGAAAAAATCGGCTTTGTAGTGCGCAAGGATTTTGGAGACTTGAACAAGGCCTACGTTACAGTATATGGCTCAAACCCGTCTGATCTAAAGTGGAACCTGTACACCGAAGGCTGGGCTGGGCGATCTGCATTCGTAAAATATGACTCCCTTGGGCCTGCGCAAATGTATGCACCGTGGTTTTCAAACATGCCTGGGTTTAACAATCCCTCCTACTGGAATTACAAAAATCCTCATCTTGACTATGTGACACAAAAAATCTATTCTGGCAATTTCACTTCCGTGGTGGAAAGAGAAAACCTGATTCGTGACGCCGTTTCGGAAGGAGTCACAGAATCTGTCCGAGTTTTTCTTGCAAGTAAAATAGATCCGTTTGTCACAAACAAACGAGTCAGCGGAGTCATAAACGATTTTGGGGGAGGCATAACAAACCGGCTCACTCCAATCAATGCAAGATCAAGTGACGATAATCTGAAAATTGGCGTAAAGCAAATCTATCAGGGCGCATGGAATCCTATTGGAGGGCTGGCTGATGCCTACAGCAAAAACATCTGGGATCTTCTTTACGATCCTGGCATTTTCAAAAACCCGTACTCTGGAGAGAATTTTTCTGTAAGGGAAAACTGGAAAGTTGAAACCGCTGGGCCTCACGGGCATCTTGATGTGCCACGTGACGCAGTCATCTGGGATCCCGTTTTGCAAAAGTGGGCAAATGTGGGCCTTGGAGTAAATGCCACAAGCAAAGTCACATTTGACCTTACGTTTGGCAACTGGCATAGCGGGCAAGAAATGGACATGAATGACGTGCTATACTCGATGTATTTTTCGTCCGAATGGGGCTCGCCACAAACAGAAAACGACAAGACTTTTGATTCTTCATATTCCCCGCAGGCAAGCCAGTCACAAAAGACACTTGTTGGAATGCGGCCAATTGACAATCACACCGTAGAGGTGTATGTCAATTACTGGCATTTTGATGAATCTGAAATTGCGGGATGGGCAAGTGTTTGGCCTACGGTTCCATGGGAGGTCATTGCGGCAATGGAGAAAATCGTTCTTGATGGCAAGGCGTCGTTCTCAAGGACCGATGCCCAGGCAAAAAACCTGAACTGGCTTTCGCTAATCGTTCCGCGTGACGCATCGCTGGTAAGAGAAACGCTGGGCGAATTTCAAAGAACAAAACACGTGCCAGCGGCGCTTTTATCGTTTGATAATGATGCCAAGTATTATGATTCGAGATACGAGTCTGCAATAAAATGGATAGATCTCAAGAATCATGCCGTGATAAGCAATGGTCCGTTTTACCTTGAATCCTATTCTCCTGAGGCAAGGGCTATGACCGTGCGATCCTTTGATGATCCGTCGTATCCGTTTAAAGCGGGGTATTGGGAAAAATTTGAAAAAGTCAACCTGCCAAAAATCATACAAGTCGACATCCCATCTCAAATCGTCTTGGGGCAACCGCTTGAGATCCCAATTCGCACAAGCGATGCTACACAAATCTATTATTTTGTCAGCACTGGAGCAGGGGACGAGGTGGACATCGGCATACTTGACGTGAACCAAGATGCTGCCAAAATTACACTTTCTGCGGAACGAACACAGAAAATGATTCCTGGTGGAAACGACTTGAAGTTATACGCAATATCTGACTTGGTTCTGAAACCCGATATTTACACAACGAGTGTTTTTGCCACATCTGTTGACTATCAAAACTACACTGAAACCATAACACAAAACTCGTCAAAAACAGAAAACACCGGAAATCTTGGACTTGTGTCTGCAATCCTTGGAATTATGATGATTTGTGTCGTGGCATACGTGAGAAAATCCAAAACCCGTTTGCAAAGGCAACGCTGATGATTCCTATGATCAAATTCTACTCAAGTCTTAAATCTAAAACACTCAGAATCGTAATTGAGAAAAGATGCCTGACGAATCATGCAGAACATGTGGGGGAGAATTGGCAAAATGCACCATTTGTGCAGAATGCCGAAAGCCGGTGAGCATGATTTGTACTCGGTGCGGCACTCGCACAAAGGAGCAGGTACACGGATTTTGCTTTAGTTTTGGATTGGAAGCAGCCAATCAAAATCTGGCCGTTGGAAATGGCATTTTTTTAAAACAGGCACTAGTCGCATGATTCTTGACAAATCCTACCCAACCCTTAAGTAGTCTTTTTTGATCAACTGATCTTTATGCGGCACGTGGCCATTGTACTATTTCTATCTGTGATACTACTTATTCCGTCATACGCATACGGGCAAACATCGACAATTACGCTTCTTGACACATTTGGCGATTACAAAAAAGGTGAGCGGATTTTCATATTTGGCCAAGTAGGCCAAGTCTCCCCTGATCTATCCGTTGTAGTCCAGATCACAAACCCGAACGGGGATCTTTGCCAAATTCAGCAGGTAAGGCCGCTCTCAAATGGGCATTTTATCACTGACACTGCCCCTCTGTCTGGAAGAATCTGCGGCCTGACTGGAAATTACCAAGTCAAAGTCTTCTATGGCGAATTCACAAAAGCGAGCACCTTTCAACTACTAAATGAAAAGTATTCTGAAAAATCCGCACTTGATTATTACGATCAGGGAGCAAATCTGATTGAGACAAAAATAAACTCCATTAAAGAACTAACTAGCCCAAACCAGATCGTCGAGTTTGAAGACAGGCTAAGCCAAACAACGTCTTCCTCAAACGACGCTGTCTTGAAACTAAAGAATGTCTATGCTGATCTCCTGGTGTTGCATTTTGACGAGTCTGACACTTTGGATGTGGGGCCAAAATTTCGACCCGCGGTACAGACTGCACTTGAGAGCACAAATTATCTAGTTGATGTGGGCATCCTTGATACTGCAGAAGCAAAAAAGATCGATAAGCAAATCTTTGATGCCATGTTTTACTCGCAAATAGGTGATGATAAAAACACGATCGGAATTCTAAACGATGTTTACGTGCAAATCATAAATGCAGATCCGCAAAAAATACCTGCACAGCAGTCCCTGACTTATGAGGAATTAAACTCACTCTTGCTTAATCTGATGACAAAATCCAATTCTATTATGAGTCGACCGTTGCAAGAGCAGCTAGGATTTATCTTTGCAAGGGGAACCGGGCCGATTTACTCTGAGGAACTAAATAATCTTGTAGACCTGCTGACAAAGGCACGCACACTTGATGCGACACTTAAGAGTGACGCTAAACTGACTAGCATGATCCGGGCCGAATGGGACGTCCTCCGGGAGTCCCTCCTGGGTAAGGAAAGCTTGGAGAAATTCCTTGAACAAAAAGACAGGGTAGACAATCTGTATGCGGCAACACTGCTTTTGCGCAATCTGGACAAAGTGGGTAGGTTTGTATCATCAGATGATCAGCAGTCAGAACTTGCAACATTGATTGAACCGAGACTAAATGACCTGTTGTCACGTCTTGGGGGTGCTACGTCTCCTGATGATATCATATCTGTAAAACAAGAAATACTTGATATGAAAAACGTAATAGAGATATCGTCTAGAATATCGAGCACAATTGAGTTCTCAAAGAAGAACAACGCCAATCCCCAACTTGTGGACTCGTTTGAGTCCCTGCTTGATCAGATAAAAGGCGCCAATTCCTTAAATGAAATTCTTAGCATTGTTTCAGAATTTGATGGTACGATAAACGAACTAAGGGAAAAGCGCAACCCGTTATCTGTGATGAAGTTTGACTATGAAAAACTAAAGACGAAAGCAGAGCTGCAAGCTGACTATGAGAGTCTTGTTACAATAAACACCGCACTTAAGGCAATAAACACTGCAATTGATCTTGAAAAAGGAAACCCAAGTACAAATAAAATTGATAAAATCGAGGTTTTGCTTTCTTGGGCAAGCGCAAACGAGTCGCAAATACAAGCAAAACTTGATTCTTACACAAAAGATGCATACAAAATACGCGCATCAGACATCTTGCAGAGGGCAAAATCCATTGAAAATCTCGCCGAGCTTGGCACCACGCACAACAGATTCCTTCCAGGATACACTGATTTTACAAGCTCCTTAAAGGAGCGACTTGGCACGGTCCGAAACCTTGTACTCAAAAATGATTTGGATGGTGCCGATAATCTTGTAAGGAAACTATCTGCCGAATGGCAACAGGTGTCAAAAAAATATGCCGATGATCCGTTTGGCTCAGATGTTGGATACACGGTAGATGAGATAAAGCGAATCGAATACAGAGAAAAACTAGCGCAATTATCTGCCTTTGCGACAAGATTTCACAACGCTGATTTTGCAGAACATTCTGCAGAATTTGAGCAACTAATGCAAAATGCGTACGACCTTGTAGATTACGGCAATTTCGTTGACGCTGATGTCAAAATCAAGGCACTGAGGAATTTTCTTAGCGAGAACCTAGTTTTACACAACAAGAAAATAATCTTTGACATTTCTTACGAGCCTGAAAAGGAAATTTGGGTGATGAGTGGGGCACTGGATAAGCAAATCATGGGCGCAAGGCAAAATCTCTATCTGACCGTATATGATATGGATGCAAATGTGCACAGCACTCTGAAATTCAGTGACACCAGACAGGGCGAGCTGTTTACCCAGTGGTATGCTCCGATTGAACCTGGACTGTACGTTGTTACCTTGCAATGGCAAGATGTACAGGCATCGCAGATTGTCGACGTACCAGAAAAGTCATCTGGCGTGTATGATCCTGATGACTTGAAAAACGTGGACATGGCACGAGAGTTTGAGGAACTTCAGTCCTTTATCGACACGTTTGGATCCTCTGGATACGGGGCAAATGCAGCCAAGTTTGATCCTGTCATATCTGAAATTAAGACTGCGCTGCATAACAAGGACTTTTCATCTGCATCTGCAAATCTTTCTGAGTTGCGGGGTCTAATTGAGAGGTATCTGCCAACACGTGCACCAAACGCCGTAATTGAGGCGTATGTTCAAGACGGCAAGCTATACCTTTCTGGCGCGATACAAAAGACAATTGCGTTTAGTGAGGATATTTACGTGGACATTTATGATCAAAAGGGAAACCGTGTGGACGAAATACCTCTAAAAGACAATGCCTCTGGATACTTTAACCAAGTCATAAGCAAGCCGTATCTGGCCGGAACATACGTGGCGCAATTAGAGTATCACGATCTGATCGTCTCTGACTTTTTCCACGTGAACTAGCTTCTTTTTGTAACGCCTCTTACCATGTTGAACAGCTGACGCACTGCAATCTTTGGATGGTGTGTTGCAAGCTTGATTATGCTTGCAAGGCCAAACTCTGCTTTTATGAAGTCGAGAAATTCTGCAACGCTTAACTCCCTTATGATGTCAAGCTCCTTGTCCCATTCTTCGTCTGAAAGGCCAATCCATCTGCTCTGAACCTTTGAGGCAGAGTTAATTTTTGCAAGTATTGCCTTTTTCCATATTTCTTCGTACGGGGCAAGCGCCTTTTCTGACGTGTCGTTTGCAGATATGGCCTTTGAGGCAACTTCTCCGGCAACCCTGCCAAAGCGTATTGCATATCTTATTCCTTCAAGCACAAGTGGGTTTGCCTGCCCTGCGGAGTCTCCAACCAAAATGAGGTTGTCGTAAACTGTTTTTCTTGACAGTCCGTCGTTTGGAATTAACCCGTAATGAAATTCTATTGGAGTTATCTTGCCGAGAGACTTGATGGGTCCTAGCCTTTTTTCGATTATCTCCTTTAGTCTCTCTGTTGGATCTATGTTGGATTCTGGCTTGCCCACACCGACTCCTATTCTTACTGTGTTTTTTCCAAGAGGAAATATCCACGCATATCCTGCAGGAGAGTACTCTTGCCCGACCATTAGCCACCATGTCTTTGAATCGACATTTTCTACAACAGCTTCGTATTCTGCACCTGCCCCAAACCTCTTCCACTGTGATACGAGTCCTAGTGATTTTGCGACAACTGATTGAAACCCGCTTGCGTCTATTACTATTTTTGAATTAAATTTGATTTCTTCTTTTCCAGACGTTGCCATTACTCCAAGTATTTTTCCGTCTGAGCCTTTGACGGTGTCAGTAACAGACGTGTTGAGAAACAACTGCGCCCCCTGTTTTTGCGCCTCGTCTGCCAGCCACCTGTATGTTTTTCTCACATCCAGTACTGCTGCCATTGATTCACTGTTGCTTATTCTGACTTCGTTATTTGGCGAGCAAAACGCGTAGTTTTTGATTGGATTGTAGCAATCATCTGGGATGCTAAATTCTCTGATTGCATCAATCCACGTGACCCCGCTCGTTCTCACTGTTTGTGCAACGGTATCTTCTTTTTCTAGTAATGCCACCTTTGCACCGTTTTTCGCAGCCGAATAAGCGGCAGACGAGCCAGCAGGGCCTGCCCCAACTATGACAATGTCGAAACTAAACTCTTTTGCCATCTGACATGGTGATTTTTTTTGAATATTATAATCTGTAGTTTTTGGAATTGGTACACTTTATGCATTTTTCTCACAGGGTGATTTTTTTGAATTCATTGTTTGTTTTAACATGTTCAAAATCTACGTCAAACTTTGCCTTGTATTTGAAAGAGTGATCAATTTTAATCGTGTGCCTCAGGATCTCAAAACTGCTCTCTGCCTTCCCCTGTTTTACTAGGCTTGAGGCCTTGTTGTACAACGCAGTCGTATTGTCTGGTCTTATTTTTAGAACCTTGTCAAAACACGTAATCGCCTCATCATACTGCGCCAAGTAATGCAGCGCAAGTCCCTTGTTTATTAGCGCCAGAACATTCTGCGGTTCTATTTTTATTACCTCGTCATAAACTGAAATCGCGTCGGAATATCTCCCAAACTTGCCAAATATGTTCCCTTTTTTAATTAGCGCATCGATGTGGTTTGGAATTAATTCCAAGACTTTGTTAAATAAGATCAGTGCTTTTTTTGAATTGCCAAGATTTAGCTCTGTTATTCCGCGATTGAAAATCTCAGTAGAACTCATTACTTGATAATGGGTTTGCCACTTGCGTCGTTTTTTCGCTCAGGGTCAAAGGTTGCCATGTGATCCAAGTCACGGTGCATGTAGCTGTATGCCTCGCTTGGTTTTTTCCTACAGAATTTCTTGTGAACGGATTCCTCGATTTTGAGAGTTGCTTCGTTTTCATGAAACATCTTTTTTCCGCAGTCTTCACAAATGATCTCAGCCATACGTATAGTCAAATATCAAATGTATTTATTTTATACTCAATCATTCACGCAGTATATGGCGGAAATACAGATCGTGCCTCTTATTAGCTGGTCTGTAGTGACTGCAGTCTTGTTTGTAGTCGTTGGGCTTGCTTACCGAACCTATGCGAGGAAAAAGAGAAACACTGCTGACTTAGGCTAGGTTTGACTTTGCGATTTCTTTGATGTATGCCAGAATTCCTGTGTAGTCAAGGTCGCCAAATCCTTTTTCCACCGCATCTTGGTATACTTGGTTTGCCTTTTTTGCCATGGGCAGCTCCAGCCCAAAATCATGGGCGGCCTGATTTATCGTATCTAGGTCTTTTTTGAGGTTGCTTAATGTAAAAGTGGGCTCAAACGAATCTCTGATCATCTTGTAGGCTTTGGTCTCACTCATGCCTGTCTTAAAATAAGTGGAATTGAGGATTTGGAGAAAAACCTCTGGCTCAATTGATGCTCCTCTGGCAAGCGTGATTCCTTCTGATAATGCAAGTGAGAGCATGGCAATTTGTAGATTCATTGCAAGCTTTACTGCGTGCGCAGTTCCGTTTTCTCCAAGATAAAACACCTTATTCGCAATGACGTCAAAAATTTTTCTGTGTTTTTCAAACGTTTCCCTGTCTCCTCCGACCATCATTACGAGTTCTCCCTTTATCGCAACATTGGGACCTCCCATGACTGGCGTGTCTAGCATCATTATTCCTTTTTTTGCAAACTCGCCCGCTATTTCCTTTGATGCGATTGGGTTTATGGTGCTCATGTCTGCAACTACCAATCCGTCATGTTTTCCACACGATATGCAACTGTCACCAAAAGACACCTTTCTTACAGCATCTGCGTTTTTTACGACGGTGAAAACAATATCTGAGTTTTCTGCAACCTCTTTTGGGGTATCGACTATTTTTGCCCCTCTTTCTTGTAGCTGTTTTGTCTTGGCCTTTGTCCTGTTAAATGCAGTGAGATCGTACCCTGATTCTAAAATGTGTAGTCCGACAGCATTGCCGAGCAACCCAGTCCCGACTAGTCCTATGCGCATAATTGTTTTTTTTGACTATTGATTATTTGTGTTGTGCTCTAACGCAACTCTTCTTCTGCTACCTGCCACTGTCCGCCGAGCCTTGACGATGTAAATGCGATGTGCCCGATTACCTTGTCTCCTCTTCTCACCATTGCGTAATCCTGCTTGCTGATCTTAAGTATGCGCTCTCTTGTTTTGTATCCTCCCTCTATTACCTTGATTTTAAAGCGCTTACTTGCCTTGACTATTAGCTTTCTCGCAGTCTGTATGTCTCCCATCCATGAAAACATCTCAAACGAGCCAAAATTTTGGGTGGCTACCTCGTAATTGTATGATCTGGCCTCAAAATTCAGATCGTCTTTCCTTGCCTCCTCGTTGATCCACTCTATTACCTCTTTTCCATGGCCGCTTTCAACGCCAAATGTTTCAGAATTGCCTTTCATCACGATCTTTACAACACTGACCTGTCATATTCAGTACGTTTGAAAAAAGTTAAATGCCAAGTCAAAGCATGTTAAACAATGCACAAATTTGCATTATTTTTCATGCTAGCCCTAACTGCGTCCGCGGTCATGGTGCTCTCAGAACACGTCTTTGCTCAAGAAATGACAGATGATGCTGCTTCTGAGGAGACAACTGACGAAATCACTACGACTGAGGATGCAACAGGTGAGGAGACAACTGATGAAACCACAGGTGAGGAAACCGATGATTCTTCAGTTGGTATGGCAGAAACGACAATGTTGGAGACTCGTATTGATTCTCCGCTAAAACAAATGTCGATGGGAGTAGACATCCATCAAATCCAATGCAGTCCTGAATACAAGCTTGTATTCAAGGCAAGTAACTGGAATCCTGCATGTGTAAAAGAGTCAAGCTTCCAAACGCTTTTAGCTTGGGGCTGGATAGCAAATCATGATCCTTCTCACGATGAACTGGCAAAAATGCTGGCGGATCACATGACAAAATATCCTCCTGAAGAAGACACCGAAACAGAACAAGAAAACGAAGCACATATGGAAGAAAACATGGATGTGGAAGATGACGCATCTAACATGAATGGCACCGACACAGAGCAACCAGAACCAAAATCTCACTCAATTAATCTGACTGAGAGCATGGACATGGGTGCTCAATAACCAAACAAACAATTCGACAAATCTGTACACAATTTTTTAATTCATTGTAGATTAGTGTGGTGCATGTTCATATTCTAGAATGGAATCAATAAACAAAAAATGGCTAGGCTTTATTCTGCCAATCAACATTGCAGCCGAAGGACTGCACACCGTAATTCCATTGTTTGTCTTATCGCTTGGAGGCGGCATAGGCGAAGTTTCAGTCATAATTGCAATTCATTATGGCGCAGCCGCCCTTGGCTCTATCTTCTGGGGTAAGATACTTGACAAATATCATGTAAAAAAAGCAGTTTTGCTGGTGACGTTTTCAATGATTCTGATTTGTTGCCTGTGGCTGTATTATACGACAAACATTGAACCAATCTATGTAATATCTCCTCTGTCTGGATTTTTCCTTACTGCTCGAGGCCCGGTAACGCAGATGCTTGTCATGGAAACAAGTCCGAACAATCAGTGGGGCAAATTCTTTGCCAGGGCCTCAATACTGTCTACTCTTGGAAGTCTTGCGGCAATGCTAATTGGCGCTGTCTGGAGCTTTTACTTTGATATCAGACAATATTTTATGATCTGCGCGATAGCTACCGCAATATCAATTGCAATTAGCCTGCAAATATCAAAAACCCACTTTCATATTGAGAGAAACACACTTGTGCAATCCATCCACGGAATACAACACATTTTTAGTCATTTTCGTATGCACAATCATTTTTTCTTTCCAAAGGTTCCAGAGTTGTATGACTTTAAACACATCATAATTCTCTTTAAAGGAAAGATATCGCACGAAATTGGATTCTTGTTCTTGACAAACTTTTTGTTTTACTTTGGAAGTAACATTTACTTTACGGCACTGACTCCGTTTTTGAAAAGCTTTGGACTTTCTGACTCGACTGTCTTCTCATTGTATCTTGTGCATTCTGGGACAATGGTCGGGTTTTTCTTTTTGGCCCCGAAAATAATTACGAGGGTTGGAGAAGAACGATCTACTATGATGGCATACGTGCCGAGAGTCATCGGAGTTCTAATTGCTGGGTTTGTGGTTACTTTGTTTATTGGATCAGGATTGCTAGCAGCTGCAATTGCCTCCATGTGCTTGATGGTGGTGGGATTTTCAATCTACAGTACGTCAAACTCCTTGCTGTTGTTTAAGGCAATTCCAAAGGGGTTTGAAGGTACGTACCTTGGCGTTAATAGCTCTATGGTTGGTATGGGTGTGTTTGGAGGTGCGCTCACCGCGGGGTTTGTGACAAAGACCTTCAACTATCCTGCCACGTTTTTGGTCTCCGTGCTAGTTTTGATTGGTTCGGCCGTTCTCTTTAGGATGTATTTACATCACAAACTGTCTGGCAGAATTCTATAAGATCACAAAAAATGGGAAAACTAGTCTGTCCGTGGAATCTTGCCCTTTAAATCAAAGATCTTCTGTATCGCTGCATCCGCATTGGCGTACTTTACGTTAAAGTCTTTGTTAAGGGATATCATCTGGACTCGACTTGTTGCCGAATTTTTGTAGTATGCATCCCAAGCATCTTTTGCCTTGCCGCCTCCCGAGAGGATGTGGTCTCTGGCGCTTTGTGCAGATTTTATCTTGTCTTGTTGGTAACTGAACATTGACAGGTAGATGCCTTGTATTTCGATTGGCTTTTTTGAAACAAATTTTGCAAATGCGCTTTGGGAGGTAAACGGCTCATTGTCTTTATTCATCCTGCCGATTTCCTCATTTAGCCTTGCATTGGCAATGTTTCTTGCCTCTTGTATTGCCTTGTTTTGTTGGGACTGAATTTTTTTCCCTTCCTGCATCTCTGCAAGGATTTTCTTTGATTGCTCTATTTTTTTGAGGATTTGCATCATCACTGGATTGTTTTTTATCTTTTCAGTCGCCTTGATCTCTTCGCTTTCAATCGCAAAGATTTGCGTGGTGTTTAGTATTGCGAAAAGACTGAGGATCATTCCACAGAAAACAAATTTGCTAGTCATTGGCTCAATCAAACAAATTTTTGTATTTAGCGTTTTGACAGGAGTTCTCAGCAATGCTTAAGTTCTGGACTTGGACACAAACACAATTAAAAGTACCAACTGATCGAAAACTCACGTGATTACGATAGACTGTAGGGAAATAGAGTCTTACAAGCATGAATTGGCAGTATTTGTGGCCGACTGGATTGGCGCAATACCTACAATGAAACTGCATGAATTTGTGCTGTCTCCTATAGAAAACGAGCACCTTGATACGGAAAAGATTGTCAAGGGGATACGGGAATTCCTTGCATCCCTTGGGGAAACTGCAAACTTTGCAGTGCTACCAAAAGACCAAATCATACTGGTAAAATCTTTATCCGATGCCCCACTTGTAAGGGAAAAGCAACCCGAATCCATGTTTACGTGCACTCATTGCGGCTATATCACGCAGTACGAGGGCTTGTTACAAACACACATGAAACTGCACTATTTGTGATGATTGTTCAAAGCAAATTTTCCTTTATTTGTCTCCATTGTCTCAAGCCCTCATGGGCACACGTTGCGGTATTTTGAGGCTCGTGTTGTTTGTCTGTTTGTTGGAAAATGTACTCAAACACGAATTTCTTATATCTGACGAACGACATTATGTATTGTGGGAGAAACAAAAAAAGACTCCAATGTCTCTTGCGAAACATGTCCGTTGGACATTGTGGCACAAAAGATTGCCAAAATATTCAGGCGCAAGTAACTTTCATAACAATATTTTTAACTCAAATGGGATCTCTGCAATAAATTGGCATCTGCTATAGGGCTGGTCTTTTCAAATTATTCGTATGTGTCGTTATCTGCTGCAATATTTACCGGACTGCTGATGCTTTTATCCTCGCTCTCAGAGTATGTGTTTTTTACGCCTTCTTTTGTGTTCTATGTCCCATATGACAGATTAGTCGGATTTGTTTTGATCTTGGCAGTCTCCTTTCTATCTGGGCTGGTGATCCCGATGAATGTGTATAGGATCATAACTCTGCAAAACAAGCCCGGGCGAATCGGTGGCAGCTTTATAGGCTCAATCATAGGTGCATCTGCTGGCGCCTGTAGTTGCGGCCCTGTTGGATTTGCAATAATTTCGACATTTGGCACAGTCGGCGGTGTGGCCACGTCGCTTCTTAGCACATACGAGATTCCATTGAGAATACTGTCGTCTGGAATCTTGGTCTATGTGTATTACACCACTACCAAATCCCTATCGATTAACTGCAAAATTGGCTAAAATAGAAAGATTGCCTGAATCATTAGAAGACAAGAAGCCACGAGATAGGACTGGGGAAAATGATTCAGGCATTCATTAACATCTAGTCGTTAATCTTGAATATCAGACAATGTGTGTTGAATTTGGACAAACTTCAGGTTAATATTCAGACGTTAAATTTTTCAAAAAGTAGTTTGAAGGTTAAATTTCTGGACTTGGTTCCCTTGTTGACTGGAAATTACAAGAAAAGTGAACTTTTTCAAACCTGAAAATCTATGAAGGGCTAACTGACTGCTAATTTCATGACGATAATGTTTGTTCCTGCAAGACCAAGTAAGCGAACCCTTGAGGCCGATGATGACGCTGATGAGAATAATTAGAACTTTAGTCGTCTAAAGGAATTTTCTGGAGTTTTGATGTCTGAGAATTCCTGCGGATGGATTATTTTTGCCAGGATTTCGATTCCCGTTATGGTTCTGATGCTTGGCTTTGAAAAATAAGAGTTTGCGTCAACTGCAAAGACTTGGCTGTTTTCTATCGCCCGTAATTTTTTCCATCTTTGGTTGTTTTGCAGGACTTCGGTGCATTCCGACTCCGTTCTTTTTGTGTCAAAACCGCACGGCATCATGACTATGATGTCGGGGTCTGCCTTTTCTACTTCATCTATTGTCATGCGCCTGGAGTGCTCCCCTGTGGCACTTATTGAATTGACGCCGCCTGCAATTTCTATCATTTGAGGAACCCAATGACCTGATGTAAAGAATGGATCAATCCATTCTATGCACAACACCTTTTTACTTTTGACGTCTTTGGATTTGATAAAATCAATTCTTTTTTTTAGGGATTCTACAAGTTTTTCTCCCTCTTTCTCCTTTCCAATTTTTTGCGCGATTTCTATGACAGTGCCTAGGATCTCTTCGATGGTGTGTGGATCAAGAACCAGCACTTGGGGCCTTTTCTGCAGGATCTGAAGTGCCTTGTTTACTTCATTGGTGTATGCAGAACAAACTGCACACGTCCCCTGTGCAATTATGAGATCTGGGTCTGCTTCTTTGAGGTTTGCCTCGTTTACTGTGAAGATGTCTCTTCCCTCCCTTGCCAGCTCTGAAACTTTGTCGTCGATTTGTTTTGAGGTCATCTTCTCTGGGTCGAAAATAGAATTGATTATTCGTAATTTTGTTTTTGCTTGTTGTGGATAAAGGCACTCATGGGTTACGCCAACTATGTTTTCTTCAGCCCCAAGCTCGTACATTAATTCTGTCGCACTTGGAAGAAACGAAACAATTCTTCTTGCGTGCATGAAGTTGATTCAAAATAGTGAGATTTTAACTAATTTTTGATCGGTGCCGGTGTTTTTACAACTGGTTGATTTGTGCCGTTTAAACGAGTTTTATTCAATATTTGACGCATTTTAAGAGAACATTTGATCACACAAAAGCGAATTGAATTTAACCTCCCTATTTACTATCTTCTTTTTCACTACAACAGCATTGATGTCTCAAAGATATCGTCAAAAAATACATTATCGAGTTAAAGTAATCCCAATTAAGAGAATTCATGTATGGGATGAGGCTCAGGCACGCTCCCTTGACAGGGATGGCATACGTGAGCTCGCAAAATCCATTAAAAACGAGGGATTGCAGAATCCGCCAATGGTCCAAAAGGACGGACGTGGTCGCTTTCTCCTAATGTCTGGTCAAAGAAGACTTGCCGCCTTGAAGCTTCTAAGGGCAAAAAAAATTCCGGTTTTGGTATTGACAAAGGGATATGATCTTGAAAATGCAAAGGCTGCATCTGTGATTGAAAACCTGCATCGTAAAAACATGGCACCAAAAGACATGGCAAGCTCGTGTCGTTTTCTTGCCGAGAAAATGGGCGTGACTGGCGGTGCTCACTCGCTTGGAATCTCACGTAAAACTTTTAAAAAATATGTTGGTTTTGCAGCACTTCCTGAAAAAATAAAGAACTTGGTTCCAGGCACCATATCTAGCAGCGTGGCAATCAGTCTTAATCAAATTATTCCAAATGTGAATAAAGCAGTACTTGTTGCAGAAAGGATTTCAGTGTTAGATGCACGTACACAAAAAAATTATCTTAGATTGCTCGCAAAGCATCCTTCTGCAAACCACCGCAAATTGCTCAAAAAAGCACGGATCCTTGCAGTTAGACGAACAGTTCCACTTACACTGTCGTCGTCATATGCAAAAAAACTCGAAAAAGAATCCCAGTATCGGGAAGAAGACCCAGAAAAATTAGCACGACAAATAGTGGTATCTTGGCTTTCAAAAAGAAGCCACAAGCGATAATTTCTATTTTTACGAATCCGAAAAATCTATCTTTGCACAAACCTTGAAAGCAAGTCAGCTGTCAATCAATCATTCAAACTAAATACCTGAGACCTCACTTGTCAACTGTTGAGCCCAAACGCGCAGGACATAAGAAAGTCAATTGAGCAGAACTGGAAAGAATATCTGTCAAGGTATGGGAATCTATTTTCGTCTGATTCGATTAGCGGATCTAGTCCGCCATCTGTCTTTGTGGGCTCGTATGGCTACCCTAAAGTCGGCGTGGGGCCGATGGTCCCGCCAATCCACGGTGACACTAGTCTTTTAGATCTGCCTGAAAAATGGTCTGGGAAAACACTGGAAGATATTGTAAATTTCAGGCTAAAACTAGTTCGAGGGGTGCAAAATGTTTCAGTTGCACATCCGCAGGGACGTTACATTGAAAGCCTTCAAGAACTTGCAATGTCGTCAAATACACCTGACTCTGACATTGTATTTGAAAAACACACATCTCCAATCACGACAATAGATGGCGAATCTGCGCCGTTTGGACCAATTGGTGAAGTAAAGACTGCCAAATTTTCCGGCATGTCTACAAACCAAACCATTGAAAAAACGTACTATGACAAGGATCTAAAAGCAGAAGATGCTGTGGTGTCGCTATATGAGAGCGGAATTGAAATTTCAAAAATCCAAAAATGTTTTAGCATTGGAATGTTTGGAAAAGAACGAAAACTCGTACCTACACGATGGAGCATTACTGCGACAGATGACATCATATCGAAAAGTCTTGTTGCGGAAATTTTGGACTATCAAACAATCGACAGCTATCAAGTCTTTACACATGAGCACCTGGGAAATATTTTCTCAGTTTTCCTATTTCCGCACAGGTGGATTTTTGAAATGGAGGAGGCATGGTACACGGAAAAAGGAGAAATTGGCTTTGGCGCGGACGCCGAGGATGCAAACGGAATTGATCACTATCCGAGCATAGCTGGGGCGTATTTTGCAGCAAAGCTTGGAGTCGCAGAACATCTAAAAAGAAAACAAAGACAGGCAGGTGTTTTAGTTCTGCGCGAAATAAGGCCAGAATATGCAGTGCCAGTCGGAGTGTGGCAAGTAAGGGAGGCAATTAGGGCAGCAATGTCAAAAATTCCAGTTTTGGCAGAAACAATAGATGACGGACTGAGCTTGGCCTGCAAACATATGAGCATTAGTAAAAGCGAATGGCTCACAAAAGGAACCACGCTGAAAATGCTAAAACAAAAGTCAATTGCAGACTATTTCTGACAAATTGTCGATTCCAACTAGTATGAATTCTTCTTAAGTCTTAAATGCAAAACCGTCATAGTACATTTATGATTTGGACAACTGTCTACAACGATCAAGCAGAAACTTTACTTTCTTACACTGATTGGTTAAAGTCCAAACTGTCCGTGGTATAATTATGTCACAAGGTACAGCACCACTCCCACCTGCACCGGTACTGATGACATGTTTTGGTCACTGTGGGATAGGCCTTGGAGCAGAATCCTATCGTAGGCTGTTGCTAGATGTAGGTGCAGACCCGCTAAAACCGGTTTTAAAAGACAGCAAGGATGAATCTAGAATTCTTAAAAGATATGGAAGTACGATTTTGCGTTTCCCTGGCACTTACACCGGGGGAGAGACACCCTTAATCCCAAGGGCGCTGCTAGTTGACCTTGACCCAAGAGCTGCTAATCTTATTTTACAGTCATATCCTGATCTTTTTGCACTGCGTGACAAGCACGTAATTCACGGAGCGGGCGGCGCTGCAAGAAACTGGGCGGAAGGACGCTATAGATTCAAAAACGAGATAACCCAAAAATGGGATTTTGCCAAACAACTATCTGCCCTGTCGCCAG
The DNA here is from genome assembly GCF_000685395.1 of Candidatus Nitrosotenuis chungbukensis. Lineage (GTDB taxonomy): Archaea > Thermoproteota > Nitrososphaeria > Nitrososphaerales > Nitrosopumilaceae > Nitrosotenuis > Nitrosotenuis chungbukensis. The sequence goes on from NZ_AVSQ01000015.1 coordinate 158,226, forward strand.
AACCTGTCCGGGGATATGTGGTGCCATTTGCGATGGGTGGCGGAACTGGAAGCTCATTTGCATGCTCATTTATCGAGTTTATTCGAAGCAACACAAAAGAACATGCGACAATTGCAACACTGGGACTCCTTCCTGAATTTGGCTGGGACCCCGTGATCTTAGAAGCGGCCGCAATTAACATTGTAATGAACCTTGAATACCAAATCAAGTTCAGCGACTGCTCAATACTGTTTTCAAATAAACGATTGAGAGAAATTTCACACAAGTTTGAAAAACGCGTGGATAAAATTCCATCAATCATCGACGATCTACCAAAAGAACATGAAGTCGGGTGGAAGGACTACAAGGGAATGAATCTGATTGCGGCAAATGCCATTTCCATGTACGTGTCATCATTTGCGAGAGAAACGGAATGGGACATGTCCAACTATAGGACGTGGCTTGCAACAAAACGCCCCAAGTTTGCAATCCCGTGGGCAATACCTGTCTTGCCTGATGAGGATCAGTGGAGCCTAGACCAGTTGACTGGCAACAAGCACAACACAATGGATTCTATCATTGACAACATTAGCAAAAAACAAGACGCATTGCTGTTTGACATTGATGAAACCGATGTTCGAAATTACGGCGGACCGAAGGACTCGTGCTGTGCACTAGTCAAGGTAAAGGGGGAATTTGACATCAAAGAAAGAGAAGTTCTCAAACGAGTAATCAAGGACAAATTCAACATCGAGGATTCAAGAATGATATTTGTCAAGATTCCAATTCTAGATAAAGAACAGGCAAATGTCACAATACTTGTCAACACAAAGGCAATAGGTCCTAAGATTTTGGACATCGCGCGCGAGGCAGAAGAATCCTGGGATGCCTACAAGGACGAGTACGGCAAATGGGGACTGACCACCGAGGACTTTAAGCAAAGCTTGATGGACGTAGTACACCAGTTTAGCTGAGACAGGTTTCATAATTATGGCTGATTTCAATTTTTTAGAAGATTTGGCAAAAAAGGTCAAGTCTGAGCGAATTAACCTGCATCAAATAGATGAGGAACTAAAGTCGGTAAACATGCGGCTCCACGAGCTGCCGCTAAAAAAACCGACAGAATCAACATTTGCAAAAATGATTGGAATCCAATACGAGGACCAAATGGAGCAATTAGAAAAAATGAAACTCAATCTTGAATCGCAGAAGGATCAGATCACATCCTCAATTAAAAAAGACACTGACACGTTCATTACCGAGATGAGCTCCCCAGAACTGATAATCCCACTTGATCCAAAACCTGTATTCCGAGATGGAAATGTCTTGTTCCATTACCGCGACTCTGCAAAATTTCAGAACTTGTTTGACTTTCTGGGTGAATTGCTTGGCTTGAGCATTCCACTAGTTGTAAAAGACGTGCTGCTCTCTTCATCTGAAATAATAGTGAAGGTCTCAAACGAATATGACGCAAAACAAAAGTTCATCAGCGGCATAAATGAGATACAAAAGACCCTGACCATAAAGAGAAAACAGTAGCGAGAGAACTGCCGTGACGATTGCTTAGTTTTTATTCGTTTGAGATTTACAGCTTGTATTGCAAAATAAAACCCTCCTTCTTGCAATTATAATAATTATCAGTCCTGTCTTGTTTGCACTTGTAGTATATCCTGACACGTTTAGCCTAAGCTGGAACCAGGGGCGCGGAGGATTTCTTTTTGCAATGGCATTCATCGTGGCAGAGATAATTGGAGTTAAACTTCACGTGTCTAAAAAAAGAATACTTGCAACCATCCCCCTAGCTGGTGCAGCCATCGCATATCTTGTAATACGTGAACACGGTCTGAAGGACTATCTTGTAGGTGTTGCCCCTCAGTTTAATGTCAACCTTGTGGACTCGTGGACATGGATGTGGGATTTTATTATAATGGGGGCATTTTTGATTGCCGCTGTCAGCATACTGTTTGGGAAAAGGTGGATACGTATTGCTCCTGCAGGCCCAATCTTTCTTTGTGGCAGCGCCGCAATTCTGTCCCTTGACGCCTTTTTTCCATACGACACACTTGGACCACTCCAATACGTGGTGCCGTATCTGGTAAAGGCAAATGTTTGGATCATTAACAGTTTTGATCTTGGCACTGCGATTGCTAAAGAAAACCTGATGTTACTGCGAGGAGAACACGGGCCAATGGCCCTACAGGTATTTTGGCCGTCTGCTGGAGTACACAGCATCATAATTTACTCGCTTGTCATGATGGCATTTTTGCTAAAGATGAACATAGAGCGAAAACGCAAAGCGGTGTACTTTGTTATTGGAATACTTGGAACGATTGGCATAAACATGATTAGGATATTTTCTCTATCCGTATTCGTACTCAAGGTTTCGACTGATCCTACCAAGTTTGAAGAATTTCACGGTATTGCAGGAGAAATAATGTTCCTTCCTTGGATTTTCATATTCCTGCTCATCGTAACGTCGATTGAAACAAAACGAATGAAACGGCTTGTGTCCTAAAAAAAGTTAGTAAGCGAACTTTGTCCCTGCAAGTCTGATAGTTCTGAAATCTTTACTCCGAGTCTTCTAATGCCTAGTGTCTGATCAATTAGCGCTTCTTCCAGTAGCTGATGCGCGGTTTTTCTTAATTCCTCGAGATTAAGCGTTGGGTTTTTGAGCATTTTTGATTTCGTCTTGCCTGTTAAGTCTGATTGTATGAATTGGATTCCAACTGACTTGAACATTTTTTTGTTCTTAACTGCAGTTTCGTACACATCGGCACATATCTCTTCAAGACTGCTTGCAAGGAAATCCAATTCCGTTGAGTCTTTTTTTAATGTGACAATTCTGCTGTACTGTATGGTTGGCTGTCTTTCCGCCACCGGCTCCTCGTCTATACCCCTTGCAGCATTGTAAATGTAAAGTGAAATCTTCCTACCAAACATTTTGTTTAGGGTAAAAATGTCAACTTTGCGCAACTCTTCTATCGTATTCAGATTTATTTCACGAAGCTTTTCCTCAGTAACCTTTCCTATCCCCGGAATGTCGCTTACTTTGAGTGGCGCCAAAAACGATTCTGTGTTCTGCGGCTCTATCATGGTCAACCCGTCCGGTTTCTTATGGCTTGATGCAATTTTTGAGACAAGCTTGTTGGCTGATACGCCAACTGAGCACGTCATTTTGATTTTGTTTCTTATCTGATTTTTGATCTGCTGGGCAAGATGGCCTGCATTTTTGAAATTGTTCTGCGTTCTTCTTGTCACGTCAAGATAGACCTCATCACGCCCAACATATTCAAAAATGTCTGCATGATTTTTCATTATTTCCATTGCTTTTTCGGAAATGTCTGAATAATATGGAAAATCAGCTGGCAAAAAAACAGCATCTGAAATTTGCTTTAATCGTGATTTTGCAAATTTAATCGGCATGCCTGACTTTACACCGTATTTTCTTGCGATATAGTTTGCAGTTGCTATTGCGCCACTATCGCCGCCTCTGTCAGAAAATATGCATACTGAGACTGGCTTTGTTCTTAGATTGGGGTTTCTGATCTCCTCGCATTGGGCGTAAAAATAATCAAAATCGACATGGAGCACAATCCTATCTGACATGTGTATGGTATGGAAAAAAATCCTTATTACAATATCGAATCATTCTAAGAATCTAAATATCGATGCACTCATTGCTAGTTGTGTCTTATCCATTATCTGTTGACGAAAACGGTGTTAAAATGAAGCCAGAAAACATGGAAAAAGAAAAAATGTATTACTGCCTTCACAACGAGAAGCTGATTCTTGTCTACAAAGATGATCAGGAATTCCTAAACTGTTACGAGATTGAAGAAAAAGATTTGGTTGACTCTGTAAAAACCTGTTCTAATCCTGACGACATTGAAAAAATTATAGAAGGCTATATTCAAAAAGAAAATATCAAACATTAAATAAACACCGAGGAACAGGAACAACCTAAGGCCAAAATAAAATGAGCGAAGACACCCCTACTGAAGCCCAAGAAATATTTATCGAATCGCAAAAACTCAAAGATAACGCTGCGGTAGACGAGGTAAAATCTACGGACGAAGAAGACTCGAGAAAGACACGCGATGTGATTTTTGTTGGAACAAAACCAATAATGACTTATGTCACTGCAACATTGACGCAGCTCTCAAACCAATCGTTTGTGACCATAAAGGCACGGGGACAGAGGATCACACAGGCAGTCGATGTGTCTCAAATGATTGTAAAACGAATGAACACTGTGGGATATAAAATCAAAGATGTCCGTATTTCATCTGATTCACTTTTATCGCAAGATGGAAAAACAAGAAATGTTTCCACAATAGAAATTGATATTACGAAAGAATAGGAACTTTGTCATTCTAATTGGCGTCTCTGTAATTGCAGGACTTGTTTTAATTCAAGCGTTTAACTCGTGCTCATTAAAGCAGCTCTCAATAATTTCCGAAATTGAGGAATACAAGAATCTGTACGATCCTCAACAATGTGTGGTTTTGGTGGATAAAATCATGAACCTGAACAACGAATGCAAAACAGAATTTGACATCCTTGACTGCGGCTAAATTTTTGCTTGTAGGATAAACGTTATGCCGAAATAAATCAAGACGGCGTTAATTCCAATCATGCCTATTTTGTACCTCTTGTTTGAAAGAAACACTTTTCCCCTTGAAGAAAGAAACGAAACTAAAACAAGCCATGCATAATCCATCCAGATGTGCAACGCGAACATTATAAAAATCCCCCATATCGACCACAACAAGAGTGCATCCGAAATAAGCTTAAACCCAATCGTAAACCACCATATGAGAAAAAACGGATTCAGTCCCGTCAGAAGTATGCCTGTAAGAAACGAACCGTATTTTGATTTGTATTGCATGGGATCTTTTCTTAGTATTGATATTATTTGCAATCCAGCAAATCCAAAAATACTCAGTGCTCCCAAAATTCCAATTGAAACCCTGAACTGCGGCATTGCATCAAGTGACAGAATTCCAAGTCCAATTGAGACGACCAGCGGCAATTCTACTAATGTATGCCCGAGTGCTATCCTAAATCCTGCTCTTGCACCCTGCCTTATGCCGTTTGCGATTGTTGCTACAAACAATGGCCCCGGCGACATCACTCCGGACGCTGAAATTATCACTACTGCGATACCGAACTGGAAAAAGTCTTGCATGTGCTAGCCATACATTGATTTTTTAATGGCGCTTGTTTCTTTTTCTCTTTCCCTGATTTCCTTTTCCACCATTTCTGTCTGCTTTTGCATTAATCCAAGATCGCATGAAACCCCTGGCAAAAGTTTTGACATTGCCATACACAGGTTCACACTGGACTTGAAATCCGGACCCGATGCGTCTACGTCTACTAGAATAACTACCACGTTTTGGCCGTTTAACATCCCCTCATTAAGCAATGCTCCTGGAACTCCTGGAATGGTGCCGTTTTGCAATACTGTCATTCCTGCCTGCTTGATCTTTTCTCTTGCCTCGTCGGTACTGCCTGCTGCAATTACCTGATTTGTGTTCTCTGTTGGCATTCTCATTGGTGCGCTGCTGACAATCAGTGAACATTTGTGTTTTTTTGCCCACTTTAACATCAATCTTGCAATCGTTCTGTGGTGTGGCTCGCTGATTGTCAAATACGAAGTAAAAACTCCTACCTTGAGGTCCTTGTTTACAAAAATACGCGTTGCATAGTTAGGTACCCCATCTTTAATTATGGAGACGGTTGGGAAGTCAAACGAATCGATAAATCCGACAAGTTCATACGGCGCTGAATGCATTAGCGATTCACTGGCAATCGCACTTGTGAATCCAATCGAGGGAAATCCATCAATAAGATACCCGCCTTCCAGGTCTATTGGCTTGATCTCCTTGATCCAAAGTCTTGGAAACACAGTAAATGTTCTAAATTAATGCTGATATACTTTTACCGGAATCCTTCGAACTCTAGGTGAATTTTCGGTGGTCAGAAAATCTCCCTTTGCGGCTTTTTTCATATTTTGACAGGTCGAATTCTAATGACTTTGCAGATTCTCCCTTTAGGGTCAGTGTGCTTGGTATCATTACCCTGTCCTGCTCATGCATGCTTACAATGATGCTGTTTCCGCCAAAGCGACTATTTTGCACGTTTGCAGCCAATACTGGGACGCGGTTTTCTAGTGCTCTTACTTGCACATACAGATGCCATGGAACGATTCCCCTTTTGACTATCCTTGAGGGGGAAAACAACACTTGGGCGCCTTTCTTTACCAGAGTTTCCGCCACGTCTGAAAACACCATGTCGTAGCAAATTATTATGCCAAACTTGCAAGCAGTCTTGAACACCTTTGCCTTGGTGCCTGGTCTGACCAGATCTTTCTCATAGTCAAATGGGTGGATCTTTTCCTGCGCTCCGATGATTTCACCAGTCGAGTCTATTATCGGAGCCGAAATCACGTTGCCGTTTTTTCTTTTCTCATAAAACGCGCCTGGAATAACAGTCATGGAGTATTCTTTTGCGATTTTTTTGAATCTTGAAAACTCGGTGTCACAATCGACAATCTTGTTTTCCTTTAGCCACTGTTCTGGGAGGCAGACGATGTCTGTTTCCTGCTTTCCGAGTTTTTCCACCAGTTTGGAAATGATGTCAATTCCACTCTCATTGGAGCCATACGTGCGAGCCTGAACCACGCCTAGTTTTATCAATCGCACTTGTTTCATTCTGGCCTAATTATACATAAATGAACCTCGTTTATGCGATAAAGAGCAATTCCTGCTCCTTGAGCATCAAGATGTAGCAAAATGACACGCAGTGATGCCCTACAACATTTTTCGTATCGTATCAAAAAAATCCGTTTCAAACTAAACAAAACAGCATAATTTAGTCAACTAAACTTGTCAGTATTTGATTAACAAACCAGTTTCTGAAATATACTCATTGGTCCATATCAAAAAGGTTGACATTTTCGGCTTCAAATCGTTCGGGTTCACAAACAGTACTGTAAACTTTGAGCCTGGGCTTGTGTCGATCTCAGGCCCAAACGGATCTGGCAAGAGCAACATACTTGATGCGATAATTTTTGCGCTTGGTGAAAACAGGCCAAAGATAATGAGGGTGGACAAACTCCGATCCCTGATCCATGATATTGAAGGAGCCCGGCGTGGGCCAAAGATGGCGCGGGTAAGCCTCCAGTTTGATAATTCTGACAGAAAGATCCCAGTTGACTCCAACTCTGTTGTCATAACCAGAGAAATGGACGAGCATGGGGAAAATACCTATTATCTAAATCAAAAACAAACAAACCGTAACCAGATCCTTGATCTTTTAGAGGTTGCAAATGCTAGCCTGAATCAGCTTAATGCCGTACAGCAGGGAACAGTTACGCGAATTTCTGAATTTACTGCAGAGGAGAAAAGAACCGTAATTGAAGACCTGATTGGCTTATCATATTTTGATGAAAAAAAGTCCGAGTCCATCAAACAACTTGAGGATGCCGACAGGCGCTTAGAGGTTGCTTTGGCAAGGATGGACGAAATCAAAAAGAGGATTGACGAGCTGGAAGTTGAGAGAAACCTAAAGCTAAGATACGAGCTGATAAACCGTGAGCTTGGACGATTGCATGCGATTTCAGCATCAAACAAAATGAAGGTGATTCAGACTGAGAAGCTGTCAAAAGAACGTAGCATGCACTCCCTCGTATCTGAGACAAAGAAACTTGATGAAGAACGAACTGCAATCAAAAAGGAAATCTCAGAACTAGAGGCTCAAAAGTCCTCGTTTATGGCCGAAGCAAATGCCTACAATCACGCAAAGGCGGCAATTGACTCTGAGCTTAGCGCTGCGATGCAATTGTATGAAAGTGCCAATACTGAAACCCTGACAAAAACACGAAGGATGAATCAAATTCAGATGCGCCTTCCGGAAATTGCAGCTGAATTAGAATCCCTGCATCAGGCAAGGCTTGCAATAGAGTCACAAATCACGGAACAAAAAACATCTCTTGCACAAATTAGGGAGGAGAAGAACCATGTCTACCAGGAAGTAAAATCAATCGAGTCGGAAAGCTCCCAAGTGTACAGGCAGCAAGCACAAGTTGCTGCACAAAGAAAAGAGGTTGACACAAAAATCCAAAACCTCACAACAAAGCTAAACCAAGCTAAAGTGACATTTGGAAAAATAAATTCCGATATTCAAGACATCAAAACAAAGATTGAAGGTAATCGGCAAAGACATACAGACATAATAGAAGAGTCAAAAAAACTTGAATTACTAAAAACGAGATTGGAATCAATTAGGACAAATCACAAGGACACTGTAACTGAATTAAAATCGAGAATCTCTGCTCAAACAGCAAAGCACGCAAGAATCGAAAGCGATATTGATGAAATTTCAACTATTCTTGAGAAGGCAAGCCGGGCGGCAGCACAGTATGATGCAAAAATCAAGGTGGTCAAGGGAATAATGCATGAGGATTATACAATTGCCAACCTCAAAGAACATAGCGCAGAACTTGGAATAGAGGGACTTGTCTATGAAATGATCTCTTGGGACCGACAATACGAACGGGCCGTTCTGGCCGGAGCATCTGATTGGATAAAGTCTTTTGTGGTTAAGGATTTTTCAACACTTTTGAGCCTAGCTGAGGTTGCACGAACAAGAAAACTTCCAAAGCTAAAGATAATACCTCTGGAAGCAATTCCGAATTTCCGTCTGACGCTTCCAAGAGATTCCTCCGTTGTGGGAGTGCTGTCTGATTTTGTAAAATGCGATGAAAAATATGCACCGCTTAAGACATTCTTGTTCGGAAATGTTGTCCTAGTTGACTCTAGGGATGCTGCAATTCGTATATCAAGGTCCGGCTACAAGACTGTGACTCTGGAAGGCGAATTCTTTGAAGCAAAGGCAAGTGCCGTGATCATTGACATCAACTCCAAGATTTCAAAGCTCACGAAAATCATCTCCATGAGCACCTCAGTTGACGGTCTTATCCAATCGATTAATTTGCTCAAAAAATACATTCAAAAGAAAAGATTTTCGCTAAAAAAAGTAGAGGGCATAATACAAAACTATCAGAGCAGGCTATCCATTTCTGAAACCGGGCTCTCAAATGCCGACATGAGCTATTCTGACCTAAAATTCAAGATAACGTCAATTGACAAGATGAAATCTCAGCTTGAGGCAAGAATATCTCAACTTGAGAGGCATGAGGAAAAACTACGCATGGATCTTGCAAAAGAAGAGTCATACCTTGCATCCCTTGAGGAACGAATCTCACTTGTGCATGATAACTATGCTGATGGGGAAAACAATCGTATTGCAAACGAGCTTAACAGACTAAATGAAAAGCGCACCTCTGTCATGGCAAGACAGTCTTCGATAATCAACGAACTTCGGGAAAAAGAATCACAGGTTGCCACCCTGTCTGCGCAAGAACTTGGTGAAAAAACAAAGATGCGAAACCTGCACGAGGAACAGTCATCACTTAATCACGAAAAACACGAAATCGAATCGCGACTAAATGTATTGGTAAAAGAAAAAGAAACTGCAAACGAAAACCTTGTAAAACTAAGGGAGAAAGAACAATCTCTGATCTCGACGTCAGGTACATCCATCTCAAAACTACAGGAATTTGACGAATTGTTGGGCAAGCTAAACGAGCGGGAGAGGTTCTTTATACGTGAAATCAGCTCGCGCGAAAGGCAGTCTGATTCTCTCTCAAGGGACATACGTGATATATCTGAAAATGAGGCAAAAATCCAAAAAATTCTTGAAAAATATGGCTATGAGGAAATTACCGAAACATTTGAAGTTGATCTGATGTTACACTCGCTTGAATCAGAGATGAATTCTCTTGCATCAAAGCTTAATGCAAGTGCACCTGAAACCTATCTTGAGATATCGCACGGATACCGCTCAATGTCTGATAGAAAGAACGAGCTAGAAGAAGAGAGAAATGCCATTGTCAAGTTTATTGAAGAAATCGACAAAGACAAGCGCCAGACATTCCTTGACGCATTTGACAAAGTGGATAAGGAAATCCGCGAGGCGTTTAACACCATGACTGGTGGGCAGGCTTGGCTTGAACTTCAAAATGAGGACGATATTTTCAATTCCGGCATATCGTATTTGATCCAGTTCCCAAACAAACCAAAAAGAGAGTCAACATCAATTTCTGGTGGTGAAAAAACACTTGCCGCAATCGTGTTTGTTTTGGCTCTGCAAAAGCTCAAACCTTCTGTGTTTTACCTGTTTGACGAAGTTGACGCGCACTTGGATGCGCCAAACGCTGAAAAACTGGCCAAAATAATCGAGCAGCGCTCAAACGGAAGCCAGTTCATCATGGTGTCGCTCAAGGACTCCGTGGTGCAAAAAGCCAAACTCATCTACGGAGTTTATCCGAAAAACGGCGTGTCACACGTTGTCACGTACAAGGACAAACGAATACCATCAATTACTAGCTGATCAATACTGCACCTGGCAAAAATACAAAAAATAAGAAAAATGATTCTATTTTAGATCCAGCGGAATTGTAGCCGTTCCCCAAGACTCCTTCACGTTGAAGGTATATTGTTTTGCGGGGTCGTACTTGAATGGTACGTAGCTTCCATATCCTATTGCTGGTCCAAACATGATGTTCATTTCTTTTGACATCCCGGGTCTTAGCACTATTTGGCCGCTTGTGAAATCGTTTGCCGCATATTTGTACGTGGTTTTACCATCTGAAATATCGTAGTTGCATGCTGCTGGTCCCGTGCAATACAACGCAACATTGTCCTTTGATCCTGTATTCTCGACTAGGAACTTTAGATTGAGTATGTGCACGTTGCCGCTTTTTTCTACTTTAGCTCCGGGATAGTAAAATGTCACTGGTCCAACGACATGTTTTTTTGATTTTTGTTTGAAATCATCGGACGACTGTGCTGATCTTAGGGCCTTCTCGCACTCGTACTGCTCTCGCTCCGTTTCTTTTTGTTTACATGCTGATTTTTGTGCTTCAAGTGGATCGATGGCGGGTTTTGCTTGTTGTGCTGTGATGTTTGTTGCATCTGTTTGTGGTTTCTTTGCTGTTGGCTGCTTTGCTGTCTTTTTTATTTTTTCTTGAATGGTTTTCTTTACGCTTTCTTTTTTGTCAGTTGATTTTGCTTTGGTTTTTTCATTACTTGTGTTTTCTCCAAATGCCGAAGTTGCAGCGACGCTAGATAACAATAAAAACGCGGCAGCTATTGCAATTATCTTTATGGCGGCGCTATTTGCCATATTTTGCTGAATTATTGTGCTCATTACCATGTTTTGGGCGATTTGTCATATAAACTAGTGATAAGATTTAATTCTAGTGCCTAAAATGTTTTGATTGCTTTTGGGAGTTCGTTTAGGCTGATATTTCTTAAAATTTTGGCTTCAAATTTTGACTCTTGGTCATTGTTGACTGCCTGGCCTCCGACAAATATTGGGATTTTGGATTTTTCGCGAATTTTTTTAACTAGTCTCTGACCTGGCTTTATGTTATCTGCAAGGGTTATGGAAAGAAATACCATGTCTGGCTTGACCTTTTCAATAAAATTTACAACTGAGTCGTGCGGCTCAGAAGGGGAAATATTGTATATCTTGAATCCCTTGCAGAGCATGTGTGATTCAAGAATGTTTACTCCCAAATTGTGTTGTTCGCCGTCTGGGGTACAAATCACGATTTTCTTTTTTGATGGGCGTGTCATGTTTTTGTCCGAAATGATTTTCACGAGACTATTTGCTACGTTGCTACAAACATGTTCGTCTGCAACGCTGATCTTATTTGATGCCCATTGTTTTCCTACGTCGTACATGACTGGGGTGAGAATTTTTTCATAAAAGCTCGTCGTTCCAGACGACGGCCTGTATCTCTCATAGAGTTTTAGCGCGCCTTCTACATCTCCATTAATAAAAAAGCCAAACAACTGCTCTCTTATTTTTGATAGTGCTTCTTCTTTTTTCTGCCCATCTGCGAATTCATCTGATGCTAAAAACGAAATTATTTTTGGGTCGTTTTGATGCTCTGGTGGGATGTCTTCTTTTGTTACATTTGATGCTTTTCCGAGATACTTGATGGTCTCCTGCCTTGAAGTGTTGTTCTTTGAATCCCAGACACTGCGAACCAAATAGAGATATTTTTCACCCTTTACTGCTTTTGATCGGATGTAAACCATTGAGACACTTGTTTACTCTTAAATTAATAAATAATGCTAATCTTATTCTCTAGTGCTAACTTTGACAAATCACAAATCAGATGATATCGCTAGTCTAATTTAGCAAAACACGCAACTTTTCTGTTGTTCCCGACGTCTTCTAGGTTGGGCTCAATCTTGCACTTTTCAAAGGCATATGGGCATCTTGCTTGAAATCTGCAACCGTGATATGCATCAATATCAAGCGGCTCTCTTACTCTGACTATCTTTTCCTTGTAGATGTTGTTTGGGTCTGGCTCTGATATTGCGTCAAGCAGTGCCTGCGTATACGGGTGTTTGGGATGAAGTAAGATGTCATTGATTGGACCCATCTCGACTATTTTTCCAAGGTATACGATCGCAATGGTGTGACCAAAATATTTGGCAGTTGCCAAATCATGTGTGATGTACACAAAAGAAATGTTGTATTTTTGTCGCAAATTTTCCATCAGTTCAAGAATTTCAGCTCTCACTGACACGTCAAGCATTGATACTGGCTCGTCTGCAATGATCATCTTTGGCTTCATCACGAGCGCCCTTGCAAGCACTACCCTTTGTCTTTGCCCCCCCGATAGCGCCCCTGGATATTTTTCCATGATCTCGTCTGCCGGCTCTAATCTTACTTCGTGTAGTGCCTCTCTGACCAGATCTTCCCGTTGTTTTGCGTTTCCGATTTTGTGAATTTCAATTGGCTCAGAAACTATGTCCTTTACTTTCATTCTTGGGTTTATGGAGTCGTACGGATCCTGGTAGACCATCTGGCAGCCCATTCTGATTCTTTTCAGGGATTCTTTTTTGTCGGAAATTTCGTCTCCGTCGAAGATTATTTTTCCTGCGTCTGAGTCAATTGACTTTAAAATTAGTTTTGCAATGGTTGACTTGCCTGAGCCTGACTCTCCTGCCAAAACAAAGATTTCTCCACGTCTCACCGAAAATGATATCCCGTCAACTGCCTTCACAAGCGAGGATTGCTTCCCTAGCCAGTTTGTCTTGATAAAATATTTCTGCAAATTTTCAATAATTAGAATTTCATCCAATGTATCTGAATTATGTTGTATCCTATATCAAGAATTGGAGATCAATACGCTCGAGCAAATGTGGCACTTGTGACGCTTTTTCCACCACAGTATATGCACTTTCCCTCAGTGTTGCCGCTTTCAAATGGGATTACTCGAATATCTGCCATGGTTTCCTCTTTGATCTTTTCCTCACACCTTGTCTCCCCACACCAATGTGCACTGATGAACGAGCCGTTCTCGACTTCGGATTTGAACTGGTTGTAATCTGTTACTTTTACTGTTCGATCCTCAAGGATCTTCTTTGCCGCCGTAAACATCTCATCTTGAATTTGTTGTAGTATGGACTCGATATCCGATTCTATTTTGTCAAGCGGGAGGTCTGATTTTTGCCTGTTGTGGCGCCTGGCTACTGTAACTTTGCTTTTGTCCAGATCCTTTGGGCCAATCTCAATTCGTAATGGGACTCCTTTTAGTTCCCAGTCGTTGAACTTGAAGCCTGGTGTAAGCTCATCCCTTCTGTCCACATGGGTGCGCAAACCCTTGTCTTGCAGTATTTTTTCAACTTCGTTTGCTTTTACCTGAACTCTGTCTGCATCTTTTTCTGAATAATAAATTGGAACGATGACTATCTGAATCGGCGCCACTCTTGGTGGTAATACAAGTCCCTTGTCGTCGCCATGGACCATTACCATTGCTCCGATCAATCTCCATGACACGCCCCATGATGTTTGCCATGCAAAAGTTTCTACGTTGTTTTTATCTAGGAATTTGACTTCAAATGGTTTTGAAAAGTTCTGCCCAAGAAAATGTGAGGTTCCCATCTGCAATGCCTTGCCGTCTGGCATCATGGATTCGATAGCTGTGGTGTATACTGCCCCAACAAATTTTTCTTTCTCGCTTTTCTTGCCTGTGATTACGGGAATCGCAAGGGTTTGTTCGACTGTATTTTTATAAATCTCTAAAATGTCAAAAACCTCCTTTTCGGCATCTTCTCGTGTTGCGTGCACTGTGTGCCCTTCCTGCCACAAAAATTCAGACGTCCTAAGAAATGGTTTTGTTGCCTTGATTTCTGCACGTAATGCCGTGTTCCAAAAATTAATCTTCAGGGGCAAGTCCCTCCAGCTGTGAATCCATTTGGCATACATTGAATATGCAAGCGTCTCAGACGTGGGGCGTAGAGCTAATCTGTCGCCAATTTCGGTGTCTCCTGAATGTGTTACCCAAAAAACTTCCGGATTGAATCCTGCAAAGTGGTCTTTTTCTTTTGTAAGCAATGATTCTGGAATCAGGACTGGCAGAAAGCCGTTTCTGTGTCCTGTTTTTTTGAGTTTCTCATCAAGCGTTTCCCTGATTGACTCCCAAATTGCGTATCCGTCAGGTCGCAGAACAATGAGGCCCTTTACTGGGGCATAGTCTGCGAGCTGCGCCTTTAGGACAACTTGGGTGTACCATTCACTAAAATCCGCATTTTTTGAAACTGTAATTCCAACACTTTCTTTACTCAATGTATATGTGACAAAAATTTTGACTAATGAGCTTTTCTTAGTATGGGGGATTTGGCACAATTGATAATCGATACTTGTGGCGTTTTGAATAAATTCAATCTGGGATGTAACTTACTCTTCTTAAAATTTTGAATCTAGGTCGTATCTATTTTTTAAGAGAATCCCCTTTGCAAAGCACTTTTCCCATTACTCTGCTTTGGAAATTGGGGCACACAAAACACTGGACAAATTGGATGTCTTGTTTTAAAACGGGGCAATCGACATACTCTTGCTTCATTTTCTTTAGCATTTTTGGGCTAACGCCTTTGAGTTTGAGTTTTCCCTTGTCGTCCATCATCCCTGACGCTTTTAATTCGTCTTTGACCTCGTCTGGAAGTTTTTGCAGTTTTTCTGATGTCTTTACTTCGACTTCGTACTTGTGCTCAAGCTCGCCCATGTTTTGACAATTTTCCTACCGTGATTTATTACTATGGGTATGCGATCTAAAAACGAACTTCAACTTTTATATTGATAGATTTTTTCCAAAAATTGGAAACAATTGCTTGCAATTTTTGATGTGGAAGGAGTCCTCTTTGATGCAGAATATCTGCCGATTCTCGCGGAAAAGGTAAACAAAGAAAAAGAAATCTGGGAAATCACAAGAAAGGGAATTCAAGGACTGATAAACTGGGAAGATGGACTTAGAACACGTGTCCACGCTTTACGGGGATTAAGCTATGATACTTGTAAACAGGTAGCCGATGATCTGCCGATAATGACTGGCGCAAAGGAAACATGCCGCGTACTAAAGGCCGCCGGCTGGAAACTGCTTGCCGTCTCTGGAGGATTTACAATTATGACTGATAGGCTAAAAGAAGAACTGGGTCTTGACTATGTGTATTCTAACGAACTTGTCTTCAAGGACGGAAAACTCGATGACGTGCAAATCCACGTCACGTCAGACAAGGCAAAATCTGCACGAGTAAAAATAGCAGAATGGCAGGAAAGTAAGGAAGACATCATAGTTACAGTTGACGGCGCAAACGACCTGACTCTTTTTGACATCTGTGGACTCGGAATTGCATTTAGGGCTCAAGATGTCGTAAAGGAAAGGGCAAATGTGATAATTGAAGAAAAAAATCTCTCAAACCTCATTGGCATAATAAACAAACACTACAAGACGAACCTACAGCTTCAAACTGTTGCCTAGATCTTACTAGATTTTAATAAAAGGCGATCCGCATAACACTGATGTCACTTGAAATAATTCCAGTTATCACAAATAAGGAAATTAAGAAAGGCGACGATCTGGTAAAAATTTTCACGTCATCCTACAAGGGCTTGTCAGATGGTGACGTTATCGTGGTGTCGCAAAAAGTGGTATCAAAACAAGAAGGGCAATTAGTTGAATTGTCCGGCGTAATCCCGTCTCTTCTTGCCGTTGGGATTGCAGCCGAGTATGAGAAGGATCCAAGGCTGATCGAAGTTATCCTCCACGAAACAAAAAGACTAGTTCGGATGGAAAACCGTATACTGATCACAGAAACAAGGCACGGCTTTATCTGTGCAAATGCCGGGGTTGATGAAAGTAATCTTCCGCAGGGATTTGCAGCAATGCTTCCTGAAAACCCCGACAAGTCTGCATCCGACTTGCGCGTTAAACTGCAAGATGCAACTGGAAAAAAAATTGCGGTTTTGATAGCTGACACATTTGGCAGGCCGTTCCGTGAAGGCCAAACAAACTGCGCAATCGGCGTATCTGGAATGAGACCGATTCATGATTATGCAGGAACAAAGGACACGTTTGGGAGGGTGTTGCGTATCACTGCCATTGCAGAAGCGGATGAACTCTGCAGTGCGGCAGAACTTGTAATGAAGAAGACTAAGAATTGTCCATTTGTAATAGTTCGAAACTTTGATTTTAGCCCGTCTGACGATACGGTAAGGCCGTTAATTAGATCAGAAAAGACTGATCTCTTCAGGTAACATAGAAAAAGGATTATAATAATAACAAAAAAAATTTCCAATTGATTGAACTATCTAAAGACTGAACTGCACTGTCATAACAATTTCTCAAACTTTCATGTGGGCGAAGACGAGGCACCATATGACTGTGACATAACAATATCTGAGCAGCTAGAAAGATCGCATGCCCTTGGGCTTGATGCGCTTTTTGTAACAAACCACAACACTTTGAATGGCTATAGGCAAATTCTCGAATACAAAAATAACCATGCAAAATACAAAAAGATCCAAATTTTGCCAGCAGAAGAAATCACGACTGACACCGGTGCACATGTGATAGCATATGGGATCTCAAGGGAAATCAGGGCAGGCCTTACGTTAGAAGAGATAATCGATGAAATCAGCAAACAAGACGCGGTGTCTTGTGCCCCGCACCCGTTTAGCCTGCTTGATGCTCTGAGAGAAAAGGCAAAGATGTGTGATCTAGTTGAGATTTTCAATAGCAATAACGTTGACGTGATATCAAATGCACGAGCAACCAAGTTTTCGCTTGACAATAACAAAATTGGCATCTCTGGAAGTGACTCGCACGTTCTTTCGACACTTGGAAGATGTGTAAATCTCGTCGAATCCGAAAACACGCTAGATGATGTACTGTATGCGATGAGGCATGGAAGAATAACCATACAGAACACCGGCTATGCGCACGAAAAGGAAACACTAGAGCACATCAAGTACAAGATCAACAATTCAAAGGACTATCTTGCAGAATACATTCGAGAACATTATCCAAATTCACAATGGATGTTTTCATTGTTGCTCAAAATGTATTCCCTGAATCAAAACAGCTATCTCTGGTCGCTAATATACAAACTGTCTGTGTATCTGATGAAGCGAATATCAAAGAAAATCAATCTGCTTGATTATGATGCGTCTCCATTAAAGAATAGAAATATTGCCGATATGCTAAGGATGGCAATCTGACTGTCTACACAACAACCTGATCTGGAATGCGTCTTCGTCATGCAATGCCAACTGTTTTAAAAACTTAATCTAAGCTAATTCTGTTAATGTTTCGTTACTACATAAAATAGATTTTAATATGACAAACAAGCCTTTGACAAATATCGATGAGTGCAACGACTAAAAAACTAGATGCGCGTGGATTGTTCTGCCCGGAACCTGTATTTAGAACAAAGATTGAGGTTGAGAAAATGCAAGTAGGTGAAACACTGACTGTTCTTGCAGATGATCCAAACGCTGAGGAAGACATATCACGGTGGGTCAAGCGAACCGGACACGAACTCCTGTCTCTTCAAAAAAGAGATACCGAATTAGAATTTTCAATTAAAAAGGTGAAATAGTTAGTGGCAACCAAAGTTCTGACTGATGCAGACATCCTAAACAGAATTGGGAATACTCCGCTTGTAAAGCTAGAATCGTTATCAACTGGCAAAGTAAATTATTATGCAAAACTGGAAAGCCACAATCCGTTTGGCTCCGTAAAGGATAGGGCGGCATATTGGATGATTAAGGATGCCGAAGAAAAAGGCAGGCTAAAACGAGGCGAGACAATAATCATAGAGCCAACATCTGGAAACACGGGCATAGCCCTTACTGGAATTGCAAGCATCCTTGGATACAAAGTTGAAATAGTTATTCCAGAAAAAGCAAGCGAAGAAACAAAAAAGATAATCTCAGACCTTGGTGCCACAATCCACCAAACAAGTGATGATCTGTGTCCAAAGGTCGGCGCTGGAACTGATCAAAGCATTGCACTCGCTACGTCAATTGCATCCTCACGACCTGACAAGTATTTCTCACCAAACCAGTATTCAAATGAGGCAAATTACATGGGCCATTACAAGGGAACAGGACCCGAAATCTGGAAGCAGACGGAAGGGCGGATAACTCATTTTTTCACAGGAGTCGGGACGGGAGGGACCGTCACTGGAATATCCGCTTTTCTCAAAGAGCAAAACCCCAAAGTTAAAACAATAGCGGTTCAACCACAACAAAACCACCTGATTCAGGGATTGCGCAACTTTGAAGAGTCTGCAAAGCCTGATCTGTTCCTAAGGCGAGAAAACGTTGTTGATGATTGGATAACAATAACAAACGAACAAGCATTTGCAGCTGTCAAAGAAATATTCCAAAAAGAAAGACTGCTTGTTAGCCCATCGTCCGCCGCGGTTTATGCTGGAATGAAGAACTATCCTATCGACGAAGGACACGTGGTTGGAATTTTTGCAGATGATGGAAGAAAATTCAAGAGCCTATATGCACAACAAAAGATTTTCACAGAAGGTGATTTCGATCTTGCCCTTAAGGAAGCAAAGCATCTTT
Source organism: Candidatus Nitrosotenuis chungbukensis (assembly GCF_000685395.1). Classification (GTDB taxonomy): domain Archaea; phylum Thermoproteota; class Nitrososphaeria; order Nitrososphaerales; family Nitrosopumilaceae; genus Nitrosotenuis; species Nitrosotenuis chungbukensis. The sequence goes on from NZ_AVSQ01000015.1 coordinate 177,210, forward strand.
CAAATATTGTCTATCTGTAACCTACGCCTGAATTTTACCTATCATTGTGTTTAGTGAAAATGGTTTTTCAAGAATTTCGACAGATTCTGGTACTGTTCCTGGTGCTTTAAGCAGGGAATTGATGTCGTAGGCAGAGGCAAAAATGATTCTCTGATTTGGCCTTTTGTCTAGAATTTCCTTCGCCACTTCAACTCCGCTTTTTTTAGGCATGTTGTTGTCTAGCAAGACCACGTCAAAGGGGTTTTTGTCTAGCGATTCAAATTCTGTTTTTGCAAGTTCCTGCGTATATTTTTCCAGACACTCTTGGCCGTCTCTTGCAACAGTTACACTGTGGCCGTTTTTTTCAAGTATTTTTGTGTACTGGGTAATAGTAAACGCATTGTCTTCTGCAACCAATATGTTTAGAGTCATTTTTAATTTTTCATTCGCGGATTCATACATTAAGTTGAGTCTGTCTAAACTAGACGAACAATGCATTAATTGGTCAACGGATTGATGGTTTTTCTCTGTGCTAGCGGTATTGAAAACTCAAATGTTGCTCCACCATCTTTGTTGTTTCGTGCAGTGATTCTGCCCCCATGCGCGGAAATTATTCCCTTGCACAAAAATAGCCCAAGGCCGTTGCCTCCCTGATTTTCGCTCTCATGACCCTTTGTCACAAACTTGCCAAAAATATTTGGCAAAACCTCCTCTGGTATGCCAAGGCCAGTATCGCTTACCGTGATAAGAAATTCGTTTGAACTCTTGCTAATCTCAGTCTTTATTCTAATTGTACCGTTTTCCGTAAATTTGATTGAATTGTTGATGATATTTCGAAGTACTTGTTCAATTCGTGTCCTGTCCAGTGTTATTTCGATATCGCCGTCTAGCTCTTCTACAATTCTGACGTTTTTGTTTAGTCCCGTCTTTAACATCCTAGTTGTCTCTAAAATTAATTCGTTAATCCTGCATTTTTCTTGATATAATGTTAGACGATTACTTTCAATCCTAGTTACGTCAAGCACATCGTTTGCCAGGTTTTGTAGTTTTTTTGCAAGTGTCGTTACTCCGTCCCACGCCTCTTTCTGGTCGATGTCTCCTGACTGTGCAAGCTCTGCAAAGCCGAAGATTGGCTGAATGGGGCTTTTTAGTTCGTGAGACGCTATGCTTATGAAATCGTCTTTTAACTTGTCAAGATCACGAAGTTTTTTGTTTGCCTCCTGTAATTCTATGGTTTTTGATTCTATCTCTTTTTTTAGCTCAGCATTATTTTCATGCATGAAATGTCTAAGTGAAATTGCAATTATCCCTACAACTATCATGATTCCGATTTGTACTATGAGCCATCCGCGTTCATGACCCTCGATTGCATTAATCGATTGCTCGTTGAGTTTTTTAATCTCATTTGACGTGTTGTCTATTTTCTCCTTGAACTGGGTTTCCTTTAATGCAATTTGTTTTAGTAGAAAATCACTTTGAGTGGAACTTAGCGAATCCTTTGCCATGTATTCAAACTCATTATGTGTTTGCTCAACGTCTAAGAACATTTTGTGAATCTGTTTAAAGTCATTGCCGTCTGCATCTGTCGGTGCCATATTGTATCCTGTCTCAGCTAGCTTTTTTCCTTGTGCTATGTTTGATTTTATGATGGTGTTGCTTGACCAAAATTCTTCTTTTGCAATGTCAGAATCCGTCTCTGATAGCTGTCCAGTTTTGATCTTTTCAAAATTTGCAACCTGATTTGCTTGGTGGTACTTGATTTCGCCAAGAGTGTTTTGTAATGGCTCATATTCTTGTGATATGTTTATGATTTCATTACTGACTTTGGACATTTGATACGTGCCAAACAGGATGGTAATTCCTAACAGTAGGATGATTATTCCGACCATGCCGCTGATCTTAAAGCTAGTCTTTCCGGCAAACATGCTATCGCCCTGAAAAACTGTTCATGCTTTTAGTTATTTTCTGGATTCTTTCTGTGAATGTTTGTTCGAGCTGAACAGACTTACTATGCTTTGTTTTCAGTTAGGTATCTGTCAACATCAATTGCGGCCATGCATCCGTAGCCTGCCGCCGTAATTGCTTGTCTGTACCTGTGATCGTGGACGTCTCCTGCAGCAAACACTCCTTCAACGTTTGTCTTGGTGTGGTCTTTTAGAACGATGTATCCTTGGGAATCAAGATCTACCTGGTTTTCAAAAATCTTGGTGTTTGGAGTGTGACCTATTGCGACAAATATGCCGCCAGCTGTTAGCGTTGTAATCTCTCCAGTCTTTATGTTTTTTAATATCGCCTTTTGGACTTTTTGATCTCCTTGTATGTCTGTGATTTCGCTGTTCCAATGGAACTGTATCTTTGGGTTGGCCATGGCTCTTTCTTGCATTACCTTGCTTGCTCTGAGCTGATCCCTTCTGTGTATCATGTGGACCCTGCTGCCAAATTTTGTCAAAAACATGCCCTCCTCAATAGCGGAATCTCCTCCACCGACTACCACTATTTCCTGATTTCTAAAAAATGGCCCATCACACGTGGCGCAATACGATACCCCCTTACCCCCAAAGGTGGTCTCTCCAGGCAATCCCAATTTTTTTGGCGACGCACCGGTTGCAATAATTACTGCCCTGCACTCGTATTCCTCTGATGCGGTCAATATCTTAAACGGTTTGTGTCTAAAGTCTACGTCGATAACCTCGTCATCGATTATCGCAGTTCCCATTCTTTCTGTTTGTTTTCTCATCGTTATCATAAGATCAGGGCCCATTATGCCGTCTGCGAACCCTGGATAGTTCTCAACATCTGTCGTGTTCATTAGCTGGCCGCCGGGCAAAATTCCTGATATTATCAAAGTATCGTATCGTGCACGAGAGCAGTAAATTCCAGCCGTGTATCCTGCAGGGCCTGCGCCGATTATGATCACGTCGTACTTTGTTTTCTTTTTTTCTGGCTTACTTGGACTGTCTCTTTCAATTAATACTGAGGAGCCAGCATCTGACATCATGAATATGAGTAAAAAATATCAACAATTTAAGTCATTCAAGGTGCGACGTCCAATTTTTTAGAATATCCGAATGTTTGCTGCAGAGTTTTCCAAATTCAATCTGTGAATACAAAAGATCACGCTGCCAATGAGCATTGTTTAATCTACAGTCTAAAAGATCACAAAACGATTCGCCCGTGATGTAATAGAATAATGCCTGTAGGCAGTACCCCTCAACTATTTTTCCAAGCCGCGAGTCATGATATTCCAAATACGTGCCTTGGTGCTTTTTTTTAATGGATTCGATGTTTAGGCCTTGTCCGTAATTTGTCATCAAATCCATATAGTATTGGCGCGGTTTTGCGGGCGCCTCGATTATCCCAGTAGTTGAAATGATGGATGGGTTTGCGCCAATTAGCGCTCTCCCATGGTATCTGTAATCGCCGGAATCAAAAGTACAGGTAAGCTTGTTTGTGAAAATAAAATGAAAGTCTTCCGTGGTTAACTCGTCACTTGGTATCAAACTTGAGACTATTCTCTGAAATTCAAACCCGTCATAAAGCACGATGTTTTCAACCTTGGACGTGTTCTGGAACGTCTGTTTTTCAAATTCCACCTCTTCATTGGCAGGTATATGCCTTTGAAACGGTTGGCGCACGTTGAAAATTCTGGATGATGCAAGATCATATGCCGTTGCCTCTGTTGCGCTTTTGAAAATATTTTCTCGCCTTACCGTCTTGACGTGAAAAGTTTTTTGTAAAAAATCTGCCAGGTTGCTGATGGCTATTTCTGGGACGGAAGGTTCGTCGTATAGAAAAAGTCTAGATATTCTCACGTGATTATTAGCTTCTGTTGAGTTCTTTTAGTTTTGCAGCCGTGATTTCAGCTGCCCTTTTTCCAGAAAACAACATCGAGCCAAACGTTGGTCCCATTCTTGGAAGACCGTGTGTTTCGGTAACTGACATTCCTGCAATTACTAGTCCTGGGTAGATCTCGCCCGTATATTCTACAACTTTGTCCTCGCCGTCTTCGACCCACATTGGATTCATTCCCTTCCATTCTACAAGCTTCCTATCGACTAGTCTTTTTACCGCGACAGAGTCGTGGCCTGACGCATCAATTACCATTTTTGATTCAAGTGCTACTGGGTCTACGCACGTGATGTTCCTTGGTAGGGCAGAGACTGGCATCCAGTTGACAACTAGTCCTGACACTCTGCCGTATTTTAGGACGAGATCATCAAATTTAGTCAGATTGAGGAATTTTACTCCTGCATCACACGTGGCTGCTATTAGCTTTGATACTGCGTGAGGACCAGCTGTAATGTATAGTCCGTCTGAGACTTTTTTGTATGGGACTCCTAGCTCATCCCACACCTTTTGCGCCGGTGCACGTACTGTTACTGGGTTCATCATGTATCCTCCAAGCCAGTATCCTCCGCCTAGGTAGTTGTTCTGTTCTATGATCAGAACCTTGTAGCCCATGAGCGAAAGCTCGCGTCCAGCTGTGAGGCCTGCCGGACCCGCGCCTATGATTATTACATCTGATGTAATGTGATCTGTAAACACTGAGAAGAATTCGTCTGCAATTGCCCTTGTTATCTGAGCTTCACTGACGTCTGTGAAAATTTTTGTCTTTTCTGTAACTGACGTACTTTGCATGAATTTAGACCTGTTAGAACCAATTAATAGTTTATTGTCAAAAACACGATTTCAGTATATGGTGAGTGAACCCACCATATACTGCCGGTATGGTTACTTTGCTATGAATTCGGTTGAAAATTCCGAGAAAAAAAGCTTTTGCAGATCTGATTAGGCGGCACTAATCTCAATAAATCCAATAAAGTGGAAAATTATGACTGTCATCTCATGTATGGTGACGAAAATACCTTCTTTCAAAAATTTATATCTAAATTTAAAAAAGCTTATGTGAATTTGAGCAGTACTGTAGTAAAACCGGCAAAGGACAGCAAAGCGCCCAAAATCAACTGGGCAAGGGTAGAGGAGGCTGAAAATTTCGCAAAAACCGTCAAACTCTTCAGGCAAGGCAAAATCGATTCTGACTCCTTTAGGAGATTCCGTTTACAACATGGCGCATATGGCACTAGGATGACTGACGATTATGCGATGGTTAGAATTAAACTCCCTGCAGGAGAGATTTATCCAAACCAGTTAGAAAAACTGGCGCACCTCAGTGAGGCATTTTCAATAGGAAGCGCGCATGTCTCGACAAGGCAAAACATCCAGCTTCATTGGGTGATCTTAGAGGATGTGTCTGAAATAATGCGCGGCCTAACCGATGTTGGTCTTACGTCAAGGGAGGCATGTGGAAACGCAGTTCGAAACGTAATGTGTAGCCCGCTTGCAGGAGTTTGTGGTGCAGAAGAGTTTGATGCGACTCCTTATGCCATTGCAACTGCAAAGTTTTTCCTGAGAAACCCGCTGAATCAGGCGCTGCCGAGAAAATTCAAATTCAATTTTACGTGCTGTGAGAAACACGGAATGGTGAGAATGACCGATGTTGGACTAATTCCGCAATTAAGATCAGTTGACGGAAGGCCTCAGCGCGGATTTAAGATTTTTCTTGGAGGTGGTCTTGGTAACAAGTCATTTGTCGGACACCAGCTTGAAGACTTTACACCGGAAGAAGATTTGCTGTACACATCGATTGCGGTGCTCAGAATATTTGACAGACTTGGTGATAGGAAGAACACCGCCCGAAACAGAATGAGATACCTCGTTGATCAAATGGGATGGGAAAACTTCCAAAACTTGGTCCTAAAGGAAAGGGCAGTTGTTAGGGCAACCCAGTCTGTAGTGGTCACTCTGGACATCGATGATGCTCCTGCAAAAATTTCAAACCCTATTAGAATTTCTGGCTCTGATGGAAAATCCATTCCAGACGGTTTTTCGCGATGGCGAAAAAACAACACATATGAACAAAAGCAAAAGGGCTATCATTCTGTGTCGTTAACGCTTGAGGCCGGTGACATCACTGCAAATCAACTCAAGGCCCTAGCTGACATCTGCAGAGAGTTTTCAGCGGAAGGCTATGGAAGAACTGGATTTAATCAAGACGTGCTCATCAGATGGGTGCAAGAATCTGACTTGGCACAACTGTACTCGCGACTATTGGAAATAGGACTGGCAAATCCCGGCTCGCTCACAATGGCACATCCTGTTGGCTGCTCTGGCACGACATCGTGCAATCTGGCCCTGACAAATTCACATAGATTGGCAAAAGAAATCCAAAGAAAGTTCATTGATTTGAAACTTGATGAGGATGACGACCTTAGGGATTCTAATATCAAAATAAGCGGATGCCCAAACTCGTGTGGGCAGCACGAAATTGCGACAATTGGATTCTTTGGCGGCGGCGGACGAAACGAAGCCAAAGACATGTATCCTGTTTACCAGCTCTCGCTTGGCGGCAGATCCGACGGCGAGACGATGCTTGGAGTCAACGTGCTTAGGATTCCTGCAAAAAGGGTAATTCCTGCAATTTTGAAAATCATAGAAACGTTCAAGGCAGATAAAAAATCAAATGACACTCTCAAGTCCTGGGTTCACAAAATTGTCACTGGCCACAGTGACTCTAATGCGAAATCCATCGCTGACATTAAAAAAATACTCCTGCCGCTTACTGAGGTGCCGTCCATTGCTGATGACAAGGACTTTTACGCCGACTATGGAAGCGATTCAAGCTATCACACTAGAACTGGCAAGGGTGAATGTGCTGCTTGATTGGCAAGCCGATAATAGATGCCGACTCGCTGCGTTCACTGATCCGAGACAATAGTGTCAGAGTAATTGATGTAAGACGCAAAGAAGATTACAAAAAAGATCACATTCCAAAATCAGTAAATCTTCCGCTAGCTGATCTGCTGTCAGACGATAGTCCGGAGCGCATTCTCAAGATGGCGCAATCTCTTGGAATCGATGATCAAACTCCTGTTGTCACATATGATGATACCTTCGGCGCTCTTGCTTCGAGGGTAGCATGGACACTTCAATATCTGGGCCATGGGGACGTATCATTACTTGAAATGACATATGGCCAGTGGAAATCGCTTGGTCTTGAAACTGATGCAAACGAGCCAATCGTTGGGGCAAAGATGCATTCTATGACTCTCAAACCTGAGATCATGGCAACCGCAGACTACCTTGAGAGGGCAAAAGAAAACAAAAACGTAATCGTGCTTGATAATCGTGAGCGCCTAAACTATCTGGAGCAGCACATTCCTGGCGCCATTAACATTCCATATAGGACGCTTGCATCAGAAGACAAAATTCTGCGTCCAAAAGATGAGCTGAAAAGACTGCTCCAAAACAGGGGCATCTCAGATGACGCCGAAGTAATAACATATTGTGGAAGCGTCGGCACCCTGTCCGGACTTGCATACTATGCGCTAAAGTCAGTTGATCATCCAAACGTCAAGTTGTATGTTCGCTCCTTTAAGGAATGGAAAAACCTCAACAAGCCAATTGTAAAGCAGGAAAACGCTGACTATTGGGACCTGTCTGCAGAATAGATTAAAAAATTATCCGCGCAGCTTTTGCGTCACTGTGATTTCAAGATTGTCGAAAAGCTTGAGGATTTTTTCTTTGTTTTCTTTTAGGTATTCTTTTCCTTTTTCGTCAATTCTGACTTTGAGCAATCTGATTTCTCGGTGCTCTTCTAGAAATTGATCAATCATCAGACCTCCAAGTTTGGCAGGATCAATAAACGAGTCAAAAGTCTTGGTTAGCTTTTCAGTATCTTCTTCCTCAATTACCATCTTTGTTGTCTGGATTGCCTGGCTTACTTCTTTTAGATTTTTGATGGTACTTGGCAGCCTTCTTGTTGATCCAAGGAGGCTTTTCTTTTCGGTTCCAACTTTGTTTGCTAGTTCCGGCACCAAGTCATAGGTATCGATTTTGTTCAGTCCCTGCCTTTTCTCACTTCTGATGATCATCCCCTTTTCTAATAATTTTTTTAATGCTTCCTCCGTTTCGATTTTGCTGATAAACGTGGTCCATACTATTGCTCCGACTGTGTGATAGCCCTGCCTGATTGATTCTAAAACGACAACCTCTACAATTCTTTTGAATCCGTCCTCGATTCTTACATTTGTAAAGTCCTTGTCTCTTACTGCCCGTTTTGCATTCTTTACGTCGATTTCAATTGAGCGTTTTAACGATTCCAGGGCATGTGGAACCTCGTTTAACAATGAAAGATAACATGCCTTGTTGTACCATGCCATGCCGTATGTTGGGTCTGACTCTATTGCCTTTTCTACGCAATCAAGGGCCTTTCCGTAATTTTTTTGTTCATAATTGACAAGTGACTTTAGGTTCCACGCCTCGCTATTTGCAACGTCGATATCCAGTACTTTGTCATAGGCCTGCAATGCCCCTGCATAGTCATCTAGATGAAACTTGGAGTATCCTAATTTTAAGAGCGTATCCGTATCTGTGGCATCGAGCCTCAATATTTGCTCAAAGACCTTGACTGCATCCTCTAGTTTTTCATCTGCCATGAGGTGAATTCCTTTCTTAAAGAGCTTATTTTTTTGATAATCTGGATTTACGATGCTTGTTTCTTTCTTATCTGTAACTTCTGGAAGGTTTTTGGCCGGATCGTCCATTTACCGTTAATGGTATGTCTTTTGAATAAATACTATTCCTGATTTACTCGTCATAAAACAGACAAATGATAGAAAATACAAAAATAGTTCCACATTAATGGTTGTATATTGCCTAGCGACATGAAAAAATTAGAAATTCAAGGCGCGGCACCGTTTAAACAATCCGGCGTATACGAGGTTCAAATTTCAGTTTGCGGTGCGCAACCGTCTATGGACGAAATTAAAGGTAAGCGATTTAGCGCTTTATGGCAAGATATCTTCCACTTACATGTAAAAGACAACACGTTTTCCCAAATTTTAGGAAGCGATAGTAATCCAATCCCCGCATCTGTCTTTGATCTATCCTCAGTTTGGATAGTCGTACGTGACCAATTCTCATCATTATACTCTGTATTTGAAGTGCAAATTAGGCAGCCTGAAGATACCACTCCCCCAAAGCAAAGAAAAAGAGAGCCCGCGCCAGAGCCTACAGAACCTATCTCATTTCATGATGATAAAAGATACAGCGTGAGAGAAGAACGCGGTCCTCCTGGACTTAGGGGTCCAACTGGCGACAAAGGTCCGACAGGTTCGCCTGGCGACAAGGGTGACAAAGGCCCATCTGGAGAAAAAGGTGACAAGGGCGACAGGGGATTAACTGGCGACAAGGGCGACAAGGGTGACAAAGGCTCAACTGGCCCACTTGGCGACAAGGGCGACAAAGGTCCACTGGGTCCTGCCGGCGACAAAGGAGTTACCGGTCCTATTGGTCTTCAAGGCGACAAAGGAGTTGCTGGTCCACCCGGGCCTCAGGGCGACAAAGGAGTTACCGGTCCTATTGGTCTTCAGGGCGACAAAGGTCCAACAGGCTCATCTGGCCCACCTGGTGATAAAGGAATACCTGGCAGACCTGGCGAACTTGGTCCACGCGGCCCACAGGGTCCTGCCGGCGACAAGGGACCTCAGGGTCCACTAGGCCCTCCTGGCGACAAAGGACTACGCGGCCCACAAGGAGAAGTCGGCGACAAGGGACCTCAGGGCCCTCAAGGTCCTGCCGGAGAAAAAGGATTGACTGGAGTTCCGGGACCGCAAGGTGAACGCGGTCCGAGGGGATCACAGGGTCCTGCCGGAGAAAAAGGATTGACTGGCCCGCAAGGACAACAAGGCGACAAGGGCCCGACCGGACCACACGGTCCGCAAGGTGAGATAGGTCCACAGGGACTGTCTGGAGAAAAAGGCCCGCAAGGCCCGCAAGGAATTCAAGGCCCGCAAGGTGAACGTGGCCCACCTGGTCCTAGAGGTCCATCGGGCGACAAGGGTCCAATAGGCCCGCAAGGTCCATCCGGCGACAAGGGCCCAAGAGGTCCACCAGGTCCACCAGGTCCGACTGGACAAGCTGGCATGTCTGATGAACAAAAAGCATTGTTTAGAGAATTACTTGAGATTCTTACTGCAAAGAACATGATTACAACTGAAGAACAGATAAAATTAATGAGCTATCTCTACTAGATGCATTGTGATGGTGCTAAAAAATTGAGCGAAACAAAATCTAAAATTGAATTTAAGATGCTGGATTATGAAAGAGTGGGAAATGATTTTGTCGCATTCAAGCTGGAAGATGGAACGCTTGTTAAAGTTAAGGTTGATCTAGACCGCGTTGGCATCGCAACAAATCACAAAAATCCTGATGGGACTCCGCACTATGCTGTTAACACCTCGATAAAGATAACCGTGATTCCAAGTGAACGAACGTTCTCAGTTGAGAAAAACATTAACGATAAAAACACGCCGCCGCCTGGGCAAATGTTTAGTTGAGAAAAATTTCATAAAAATAGTAAATTTACGTCAATTGTGATTGACGAAATTTTTTTTTGCGTTGACGAATCTATCGTCGTCGCTTTTTAGCTGCAGTTTTCTTTGCGGCTTTTCGCTTTGGAGCTGCCTTGCGTTTTGGAGCTGCTTTTCTTTTTGGAGCTGCCTTTCGCTTTGGTGCTGCACGTTTAGCTTTTGACTTACGTTTAGTAGCCATTACGTAAAATAGTGTTTACTATCTTTTCTATAGCTAAACTAAACAAAATTACACAAAGTGATTACAAATAGTAAACGATTTTTTGCAAAAATATTTTTTTCAGATCGCAATTTTTTCAATAAACGCTTTCAGCTGACGGTCTTTTTCCTTGTAACCAACTTGTGTGGTTACAAATTGTGCATTTGTACTGCCTTCTACGTTTGTATGTTGCATTCTGAGGAAGAAAAACAATCTCCTGTTTTGTTTTTGTCATACAAAATTTGCACCATCTGTTTTCAGTTTCGTGATCCATACTGATCGCATTTTTCTAACGTGATTTTATTATTGTCAAGACATCTTCGTCTTCTAAAACATGATGAATGCTAACCCTCTGACCTGCAAACTTGACGCTCTTGCCCCAAACTAATCCATAACGAAATTCTTTTTTCATGCTTCGGTGCAGCTTATTGCAAACATCTTCTATTGTGGAATTTCTCCTGATGATCAATGGTTCCTTAAAGTCAGTTTCTCCGCCCTTTGGCCTCATGTATATTCTAATAAAGTCTAGTTTCTCGTAAATTTTTTCTTTTAGCAAGTCGACGTTTATGCCAGAGTCTGCAGAAACTGGAACCACTTCGGATTTTATTTTTGTCATTACATTTTTTAGGAATTTCTCATCGACTAGATCAATCTTGTTGAGTACTGTGATTGACTGTGCATAATTTTTGTCGCCTGTAATGTGGTCGACTAGCTGCTCCGCAGTGATGTCTTCTCGTATGAGTACTCTTGCACTCGTGATTCCATAAACATGAAGAATTTCTTTGAGAAGTTTTTCTGATAATTTTGTAAGCTTTACTTGCTGTGCTATTGAAATTCCCCCGATTGCAGCTTTTTCTATAACTATGTTTGGGGGTTTTTGGTCGAGCCTTATCCCTATGTTGTTGAGCTCAGTTCTGAGTACATTTTCATGATACGGCTGAAAAACATCAAGTATGAGCAAAACCAAATCTGCATTTCGGGCAACTGACAGTATTCTTTTTCCTAAGCCCTTTCCCTTTGATGCGCCTTCTATGATTCCAGGCAAGTCCAGCACCTGGATTCTTGCTCCCCGATAGTCTAGAATTCCTGGAACTACTGTTAGTGTTGTGAACTGGTATGCTGCCACTGCCGACCTTGATCCTGTCAGCTTGTTGAGAAGTGTTGATTTGCCTACACTTGGCAGTCCGATGAACACAACTGTCGCATCTCCTGTCCGCCTAACATCGAATCCGTCTGAACTGATACCACTTTTTTTAGTTTGAACTTTTTCTTGCTCTCTTCTTAGCTTTGCGATTTTTGCCTTGAGTAAACCTACGTGGTGCTCAGTTGCCTTGTTTAACTGAGTTTTTAATATCTCGTCTTGAATTGCTTTTATTTTTTCTGGAATTCCCATTTTTAATTACCAAATTTTACTTTTCTTAATAAAATCTTATTTTTCCTTGATTGATTATTATCTGGGAGTATGCAAATGACTCTGTGAAACGCAAGACGTTTGCAGTCGATATTGATGGAACCATAACAGAAAATGGGGGTGGCAGAATAAATCTTGATGCATTGAACTCACTGCGTTACATCCGAAAACTGGGCCATAATGTGATTTTTGTCTCCGGACGCTCGTCAGTTGAGGGGTATCTTCTTGCCGTATATGGGGGATTAAACACAATCGCAGTCGGCGAAAATGGGGGCTGTATCACATACGGTGCAAATGACCACCTTCTTCTTGGAAACAAGGTAAAATGCGTCGATGCACTACAAGTTATCCGCTCACAATTGAGCGACATTGTGGAAAAGCCCGTATTCCCACGAATGACCGAAGTTGTACTTGAGAGAACATTTGACATCGAAAAGGCAAAACAGGTTGTAGAGCACAGCAAACTAGACGTGGTGTTGTCCGACAGTCAGTATGCAATTCACATAAATTCTGCTGGAATCAACAAGGCACGGGGTTTTGAAGAGGTTATGAAAAGACTCAATGTGTCACGCGAAGATGTAATCTCAATAGGTGACAGCGATACTGACATTCCGTTGTTTAATGTATCAAAAATTAGCATTGCCGTTGGCAATGCGTCAGACAAAGTAAAATCGCACGCAACAATGTCTGTTTCTGCACATGCCGGAGACGGCGTAATTGAGGCCCTTGATAAAATTGCTCCCAGTCTTTTGGAGATATAACAATGAGCTTTCGCATTCTGCTTGATGAGATACGATCAAATCTCCTGCAAATCGTAAAAAGACTGCAAATTCCGGAAATCCCTTTCACCTTGGAGCCTGCAAAATCCGGATTTGGTGATGTCACATGCAACATTGCGTTTTTGGCCTCCAAGCATTTGAAGAAAAGCCCTTATGACATTGCAAAACTGATCTCTGATGAATACCAAAAAAATCTGGGCAAACTTGTTTCAAAAGTGGAGCCACACCAATCTGGATATCTGAACTTTTATGCAAACAACGCTCCGCTAAATAGGCTCATAATAACTGCGGCCAAAGACGACAATTACGGAGCAATCGACATCGGAAAAAAATCCAAGGTGATAGTGGAGCACACCAGTGTAAATCCTAACAAGGCGCTGCATATTGGCCATGTTCGTAATGTTGTCATTGGCGATACAGTTGCGCGCATTCTGGCAAAGGCAAACCACTACGTCGTGGTGCTCAACTACGTGGATGATTCCGGCCTTCAGGTGGCAGACATTATAGTTGGCTTCAAACACTTGGGATTTTCAGAAACACCTCCTGGGGGGCAAAAATTTGATCATTATTGCGGGGATGAGGTTTATGTCAAGACAACTGAGCAATATGCCCAGGACAAAAGTCTTGAGGAGACCAGAAATAACATCCTAAAAGAATTAGAGGACGGCAGCTCTGAGATTGCAAAGTTTGGCAAGAGCATAACAAATCGAGTTCTCGCCGAACAACTAAAGACGTGCTGGCGATTGGGCGCGTACTATGACTGTCTGAACTTTGAATCTGAAATAGTGCGTTCTCACCTTTGGCCGGAAATCTTTGAAAAACTAAAGCAAATGAATCTCATAAAATATGAGACGGAGGGAAAAAACGCCGGATGCTGGGTAATATTATCGAAGGATGAAGACAAGGTGCTGGTGCGAAGTAACGGTACTGCAACATACATTGCAAAAGACATCCCGTATGCCGCATGGAAGCTCGGGCTGGTGGATGATCCATTTTACTACAAAAAATACACCGTTCAGAAAAACCACAAGGTTTTGTGGCAAACGACGCTGGAGAAAAACAATGACCCAAAGCAGCACTTTAGAAGTAATATGGTGGTGACAGTTATTGACTCAAGGCAAGCCAGGCTCCAAAACATAATCACTGATCTGATCTCAAAGTTTGACTCCTCGCAAAAATCATACCTGCACCTAGGATACGAGTCTGTAACGCTTAGTGCGGACACTGCAAACGCGCTTGGCATTGACACAAAGGGCAAGAACACTCAGATGTCTGGTCGAAAGGGTTTGTACATAAATGCCGACTCGGTACTTGACATGCTGGAACAAAAGACAATGGATGAAACAAGGAAACGAAACCCAAGTCTTTCCGATGAACACCTGCATGATATTGCAAACAAGGTTGCAGTGGCAACACTGAGATATGAAATGATAAAACAGGATCTTGACAAAATTATAACATTTGATTATTCCAAGTCCCTTAGTTTGGAGGGTGACACGGCACCGTACATCCAATACGCATATGCCAGAGCCGTAAGAATCCTCGAAAAGGCACAAACAAAACCTGACTTTGACGCATCATACGAATTACTTGATGGCGAATACGAGACAAATCTTGTAAAATTGATCGGGAGATTTGATCTAAACATCCAGGACGCGGCAAACAATCTGTCCCCAAAGGTGATTGCAAAATACTGCTATTCTCTGGCAGTTACATTTAACGCGTTTTACGAACATGTTAAGGTCTTGGATTCTGAGAATACAAATACCATTAATGCAAGACTCTGCCTAGTCCATTCCTTCAAGTCTTGTCTTGAGGGTGCCTTGGACTTGCTTGGCATAGAAACCCCGGCTAGAATGTAGTTGCACGTATGTTTACTTTAAACAAACTAGGGAATAATATCGATTAATCTTAAAAATTGTATATCATGACCCAGTTACACGTACCTAAATTGTGTAATGTCTGCGGATTTTGCAGCCATTTTGTTCCTGTTGCAGATGGAACTGTCCTGTATGATGGAAAATGGTATCACGAAAAATGCTGGGATGATTTAACAAAAGATAATGGTGGTTATTGTGGTAAAGGTAATCGTAATAGATGATGACGTGGATACCGTAGAGGTATTCTGTGAGTATTTGGAAATTAAGGACATCAATGTCGTAGGGCGAGGCCATAGCGGCAAAAAAGCAGTCGAACTGTATGAAAGTCTACGACCTGATATTGTTTTGCTTGATGTGATGATGCCCGAATATGACGGGTTTTATGGCTTGGAAAACATCAAAAAAATCAACCCCGCGGCCAAAGTAATAATGGTTACAGCTGATCTTACCTATGATACTGAGAAAAAACTAAAGGAATTCAATGCATCTGCGGTGATCTACAAGCCGTACGAAATTGACAGCGTCATTGAAACGATACACAAGGTCAATAACGGCATAGTTACAATCCTGCAATAACTGGCAAACCCTATATGTGCGAAAGCCCGTTACACCAAATATGAAAATACTGCTAGCCGATGATGAGCCGGACCTGCTTGCTCAGTACACGACCATGCTTGAGGATCGGGGCCACTCTGTTGTAACTGCGTCTGACGGAGAATTGTGTGTAACTGCATACGCAAAAGAGTATGCCATAAGCCAGGAAAATCCATTCGGTGCAGTGGTCTTAGACTATTCCATGCCAAACATGAACGGCCTTGACGCAGCAAAAGAAATACTTGCAATCAATCCTTCTCAGAGAATAATATTTGCATCCGCATATGTGCAGGAGACTTTGGTTGACTCGATTAAGAACCTCAAACAAATCGTGGAACTGTTGCAAAAACCCTTCAGCCTTCAAGATTTGATTGATACCATCGAGGACAAGAACATATACGACGAGCTTACGAAACTAAACGTCGACGTGCAAAATCTCAAAGATCTCAATCCGACACATGCACAAATACGCGACTATCTTGACGCGTTAAGAAAAATCCAAAAGGCCAAAACCTTCTAAAAACTATCATTAGTTAGATTCTTATCTAAAAAATTTTTCACAAAGTCATGAATAAGATAAAAACCAACTCGTACGTTCTGTTCTTTTACAATGATTCTAAAAAATGGCTAAACAAAATCTCAAAGGAGCAGGTCTTGCACACACATGTTGGGGTTATCAGGCACAGCGACGCAATTGGCAAGGAATACGGCTCAAGACTGCGAACAAACAAGGACAAGTACGTCTACCTTCTCAAACCTACAATCCACGACTTTGTGATGAAAAGCCAGCATGGAACGCAGATAGTGTACCCAAAGGACCTGGGATATATCATGGCAAGGGCTGGAATCCAAAGCGGTCAAACCATACTTGAAATTGGAACCGGGAGCGGCGCCCTGACAACCTTTCTGGCAAGCATTGTAAAGCCGCGAGGACACGTGCACACGTTTGATGTGGAACCTCAATTCATGGAGATTGCCAAGAAAAACATCACCAAGGCAGGGATGATAAAATACGTGACGATGAACGAGCTTGATATCAAGACTGCCAAGAAAATGCCGCTATCTGACGCAGATGTGGCCGTAGTCGACCTTGGGGACCCCTGGGTTGTTCTACCGCAGGTGCGCAAGATGCTCAAAGGAAGCGGCGCGTTTATTGCTATTTGCCCTACCATGAACCAACTTGAAAAGCTGACCATGGGCTTGGTGGAAAATGAGTTTACTGACATTGAATGCACGGAACACATTTTGAGAACTATCGACGCAAGGGAGGGAAAGACACGCCACTCTTTTAGGGGAATAGGGCATACAACATATCTTGCGTTTGCAAGAAAGGCATTCTACGACAGAAAAGAGAAAAAAGAAGCCCCGACCGAGTAATACTCGCTGTTTGGATATATCGCACAAACACGATCTAATAGTCTTTTTATCTGTTGTACTTTTGATGTGCTTTGCCCTCGGAATCTAAAAAGTCCAACAACGTCCTTTCTCAGGTAAACAAGGCAAAACAAAATCTGAACAATTTTGGAATGATCAATCCTGAGAACCAGGTGACAAAAGAGGATCTGCAAAAGCTTAGCTTTGCAGGAGACATCGGCAAACTAAAGTCAATCAAAAAGGAAAAGATGCTAGAAGACCTATCATGTCTTCTTAACGGCAAGATACGTGATCTGGAACGCCAAGAGCAAGAAGAAAAATGGAAAGAAACAATGCTGCAGGAACTTAATCTGGCATTGAATGAAAAAATAACCCAGCTGGAGCAGGCAAACGCTCAACTGGCAGAAGAAAAGAAGCGCTCCGACGCTCTAAATGGCCAGCTCCAGGAAGCTCTGCAGAAACTGCGCCACTCCGAAGAACAACTTACCTTGGAAAGGGACTGGCTTGTTGAGCAGGTGGAGATAAAGTCACTGGAGGTCATTGAGACAATCCGGCAAATGATCAATACTGAAGGCAAGGAAAAATCCCCGTCCAAATAGAAGAAAATTTATCCGTACTAGTTTCAACTTCAAGTGTGGCAACACGACTGCAGCCTGCAATAATTAGGAAATTCATTCCCCCAAGAAAGCGAGATTCTCGCAAGGGGGACAACGGAAAGGTACTCGTTGTCGGGGGGAGCTACATGTATCATGGCGCACCAATTTTAGCGTCACTTGCGGCACTACGGTCCGGCACTGATCTGGTGTATACTTGCGTTCCAAAAATTATCACTTCGTCTGTTCGCGCAATATCGCCAAATCTTATTGTTATCCCAATGGTGGATGCCAAGCTTACGCGCGGGGCTGCAAACAAACTACTTGGGCAGACTCCAAGCGACTTGGACTCTGCTACCATAGGAATGGGTCTTTCAATACCTGACGAGGAGGCACTAAAGCTGCTCGTCAAGTCGCTCGCCTCCCAAGACGTGAGGATATCACTTGATGCAAGTGCCATTGTAAGCTACATTTTGCCGCACCTTCCGCAAAAAAACATTGTGCTGACACCGCACGCAGGCGAATTTAAGAGAATGTCTGGAATCATGCCTCCATCGTCAATAAAAGAAAGGACTAGTGTAGTCGAGAAGTTTGCAAAAGAACACTCTGTGACAATACTTCTCAAAGGCAGCACAGATGTAATATCAAATGGAAATCAAACCTATGTTAATCCAAAGAACCTCGCATCTATGACAGTTGGAGGGACAGGAGACGTGCTGTCTGGAATAGTTGCAGGACTGCTTGCGCGGAATCGCAATCCTCTGGAATCTGCAGCGGCTGCATCTTACATCAATGGGATGGCAGGCAAGATGGCACAAAAAAAGAACGGACTGCACATTGTTGCAACCGACCTGATAGATAACATACCTGCAGCGATGAAACCCTTTGACAGGATTACAAAATGAACCAAACACTGAGACACGTTGACAAAAACATTAACCATTTGATTCGGGACCTCCAAACCCTAATACGGCAGCCAAGTGTCTCTGCAAAAAATCAGGGAATTGAAGAATGCGCAAAACTTGTAAGCAACATGTTGAAAAAATCCGGAGTTTCATCTGAAACACTTCGCCTAAAAAAGGGAGTTGCACCAATCGTTTTTGGAGAGGTAAAGTCAAAGAAAAATCCGAACAAAACGCTGCTGTTTTACAATCATTATGACGTCCAGCCCGTGGAGCCACTTGATCTGTGGGACGATGATCCGTTTAGCGGCAAGGTAAAGGGGAACAAAATTTTTGGCCGCGGTTCGGCTGACGACAAGGGTGAACTCATAACGAGAATAAAGGCAGTGGAATCGTTTTTGGAAACAACCGGTGACGTCCCATGCAACATCAAATTTGTAATAGAAGGCGAGGAGGAGACTGGCAGCGCAAACATTGAGGCGTATCTGAAACGATTCAGACAAAAATTCTCATGCGATGGAGTGATCTGGGAATTTGGCTATGTGGATTCCAAAGGCCGACCAATCATTGGGCTTGGCATGAAGGGATTGCTATACGTGGAACTATCCGTAAGGGAATCGGTCCGGGACGCACACTCTAGTCTTGCAGTGATTATGAAAAACCCTGCATGGCGACTGGTCGATGCATTAAAAACACTGCGGGATACATCTGGAAAAATCCTCATCAAGGACTGGTATCGGGAGGTAGTGCCATTTAGTAAAAGCGACTTGAAACTACTAGGCAAAGAGCCGTTTGATGAGCATTCTTTCAAAAACGAGTACGGCGTCAAAGGGTTCGTGAATGGCAAAAGCGGACTTGAAAT
The DNA here is from genome assembly GCF_000685395.1 of Candidatus Nitrosotenuis chungbukensis. Classification (GTDB taxonomy): domain Archaea; phylum Thermoproteota; class Nitrososphaeria; order Nitrososphaerales; family Nitrosopumilaceae; genus Nitrosotenuis; species Nitrosotenuis chungbukensis. Next base: position 196,213 of record NZ_AVSQ01000015.1, read on the forward strand.
CAAAAAAGCACTTGCAGGAGATCCGACATGCAACATAGCTGGACTTGTATCTGGGTATACTCTGGAGGGCGCAAAAACAGTCCTTCCGTCATCAGCACTTGTCAAAATTGATTTCAGGCTTGTCCCAAAAATGGATCCGAAAAAACAGTTTGCCAGGCTTCAAAAACACCTAAGGCAAAATGGATTCTCTGATGTCAAAATCAAAATGTATCATGGCGAGGCTGCAGCAAGAACAAACCCTTCAGATCCGTTTGTTACGCAAATTAAAGAGGCCGCAAAAAAGTCGTTTGGGGACTTTGTAGTGAATGTGTCAAATGCCGGAACCGGCCCGATGCATTCATTTGTAAATGTGCTCGGGGCGCCATGCGTTTCGATTGGATCGACATACATGTTTTCAAGAATTCACTCGCCAAACGAATTTGCAAGAATTGATCTTTTGAGGAAAACCACAAAATGCATGTGCCTGATCATGGATGGGTTTTCAAAACACAACTAATCGATCATGCGTAATTGCCCCGAAAAGACTTTAATGTGCAATAGAGGGGGTTGAAAACATGACTGCAATGTACATGCCTGGCGCAACAGCCGTGGGAATCACATTCAATGACGGCGTGGTAATTGCAAGCGAAAAAAGAATCGCATATGGAAACTTTCTAGTCAGCAAAACAACCAAAAAGACATTCCCGCTTACAGACAAGGTAGGGGCAGCGTGCGCAGGACTGGTGGCAGACATGCAAATTCTCGCTTTACAGATAAAGGCACTTACAAAAATTAGAAAAATGGAGCTAAAGCGCGACGTTCCGCCAAACTCCGTCGCAAAAATGATATCTAATCTGATGTATGAACGCAGATACTTCCCACTTCTTACACAGGTAATAGTAGGCGGAATAGTTGACAAGCCGGCAATCTATACGCTTGATCCGCTGGGATCTGTATTGCCTGATGAATATGCCGCAGTGGGCACAGGTGCAGAAATGGCACTTGGTGTCTTGGATCCGCAGTTCAAGGAAGGAATGTCAGAAAAAGATGCAGTTGACCTTGCAATAAGATCAATCAAGGCTGCAACAATGAGGGACTCTTTTAGCGGTGATGGAATCGACATCCTTGTGATCACAAAACAAGGCATAAAAGAATTCACGGAAAAATTATAGGCCGAACTGAGTCACTGGCATATTGATATGATGGTTTTTTATATGTCAGAAGATCATATTTCATAGTTGAAAATTAGATTACTCTTAACATCTGTTTTGATTAGCGCTGTCATGGTGTTTGGCTCTGCCAGCTTGTCTGTGGCTGACATTACGGTTCTTGGAAATGGGCATGCCCCAATTTATGTATCTGACAAGAATGTAGGTGATTTTGACTTTAACAATGACAATCTGATAGATTATTACGTTAGGGCTCATTACACAGGAAACTCTAACCAAGTTTACAAAGTTGATTACAAAATAATAGATGAATGTGTGGATGGAAGTACGTATAACGACGCAAAACTAAAACTGGGATTCTCTACAACTGATTTTTTTTATTTTGACAGAACATGGTTTACTGACTTTGATGTATGGACACAGTGGTTCAAGTCCGGCTCAAATGACGATAACAAAAGAATTGATCTTATTTCCTTATCTCATGGGATGCTTCCGATTCCGTTTCCTCTGAGTGGAGATGATGTGATACAAAACAAGGACAAGAAAAAAGGCTCGTTTGTCCATAAGAATGGCATTCCAGAGCTTGACGGTCAGACAGGTTGGGAAGGCTCTGTCTTTTTCCGTGGCTCTCCTGGCCAATATTACCTTTGGACTGTTCATCCATCTGGAGGAATAGATGGCTGTGATCGTTTTGCAGCAATTGGAATTCCGATAATCATTAACTAATTTAGAATGCCGATTTTAATGCGCGTCAGCTTTAACCTATGCGCAATCGCAGAAATGCTTTAGTCTTTTATTGATTTTTTAATTTCCCAATACGTATCAGAAATATAGTGCATATTTTCAACAACCTGTCCTTTTACCATCGTCGGTAACTCGTTACTAGACACCAGTGCACGTCCGACGGCAAGAACCTTTTTTTGTGATTCCTCAACTATGCACACAATTTGGCCCTTTTCAAATTCTGTAAATGCCTTCACGCCGGGCCTCATGACGTTTGCGCCATTGCACATGAATTTCACTGCCCCCATGTCTACTGTGACACTTGGGAATTTCTCCAGTATTTTTGCGTCTGTGAGAAATGGCAGATAGTTCTCACCGATTTTTATCGCAGTCATACCCTCACCAATTATTATTCTTGCGCCCTCGTCTAATTCGTAAATTTTTAGGTTTTTTATTTTTGGCAGCTCAATTTTCCATTGCGAACTGATCTCCTTTAGAACATCGGCGGTCTCAGTTTTTGAAATAAGATTTGATTTCAATCTCTAGATATTTCCTTGCGAATGTCCAAAAGATCTCTGAGTATGGAACTTGCAGTCTCAGTACCTCCTGCTCCTTTGCCGATGATTGTCTGTGTACCAGAATGCTCAGATGTAAATGATATTGCGTTCAGTGTGCCGTTGACGCAAAGTGGGTCGTCTGTGGATATCTCGCGTGGGCTGACAACTAGTTCCTTGTCACAGGATGCAATTAACTTGACTGCGCAGTTTTTCTTTGCTGCGTCCTTGATGTCTTTCGTAGTCACATTTCGTATGCCTGTTCTTTTTATGTCTGGCATTGTCACCTTCATTCCCATTATCCAGTTTGCCAAAATCACAAGCTTTGCAGCCGCATCAAAACCGTCCAAATCAAGTGATTCGTCTGCCTCTACATACCCTTTTGATTTTGCGTCCTTTAACGCCTCGCCAAAGCTCATGCCGTGCTCCATGTTAGTCAAAATGTAGTTTGTAGTACCGTTTAGAATTCCTGCAAAGGACGTTATCTGCTCTCCTCGTAAACTGTTTTTTGCGTAATCCAAAATTGGCGTTCCACCGCCTACTGTCCCGCTGAACTTTAACAACACCTGATTGTATGTTGCAAGCTCCATAAGTGACGGAAACGCCAGTGCAAGCGGCCCTTTGTTGACAGATATTACATGCATTCCGTTTTTCATTGCAGATATGATGTGAGACATGCCTGGCTCTGCATCCCGGTAGTTGCTTGCAGTAGTTTCGATCAGCACATCTGCTTCTACATTATTTATGATGTCTAGTCCTGACCAGTTTTTCTTTGTCTTGTCATAATTTTTTATTGTGCCAAATTTTTTTTTGACCTCGACTAGTCTGTTGAGATCAAGTCCTGATGGATCCACTACTCCCCCCTTGCTGTCAAAGGCCCCGACTATTCTTGGCTTTAGACCGTACTTTGCATACAGGTCGTCTGTTCTTGAAACCAACAGTTTTGCCAAGCTTTGTGCGACTGTACCAAACCCGCAAATGATTATGCGCAAATCTGTCTACTCCACAAATAAACCAAAAGACATCTCATTTCCAACCGTCTTATCTTATAGCTATTTTATTAATCGTATTGGTGTCACGTTTGGTTAGTTTTACCGTCAGTTGTTTTTTCCAGTTTCAGCGAGATTGAGTTTATGCAATATCTGGCAAACGTGGGCTTTGGCCCGTCGTCAAAAACATGTCCCAAATGTGAGCCACATTTTGCACACATTACCTCCGTTCTAGTCATGCCATAAGCAGTATCTGTTTCATACTTTACGCTGTTTTCCTTTAGGGGCTCAAAGAAGCTAGGCCAACCAGTGCCAGAGTCAAACTTGGTGTCTGAGCTAAACAGCTCATTTCCGCAACAAGTGCACCTGTAAATCCCGTCTTCCTTGCTGTAGGTGTATTTGCCTGTGAATGGTGCCTCTGTCTCTTTTTTCCTGCAGACGCCAAATTCCTCCGGTGTGAGGATCTGCCTCCATTCTTGGTCTGACTTTGAAATCTCATCCATGAAACCCATGCCAATGCAAAGTATTAGAGGGTTATTCTGGTTTTATTTGTGGTTTTTTCTTTTTTCTTCAATTCGTTTTTCTGATTCAAATCGTTCAAGGTCGTACGTGTTGAGATCGACAAACTTGATGATCTTTGATAGATTTGGGTGTGCCTTCTTTACTGCCAAAAACATTTTTTGCGCCACCTGCCTGTAGTCTATGTGTCCTTGAGGGATTGTTCTCAGCTCGATTAGATGGGTTGCCTCACGCAAGTTTAATCTCATAAAAAACGGATAGTTGTATGCAAAATTCACTACATACTGCGCTTGATTCGGATACTTTGCCCGCAATGAATCAAAGACTTGCTTTGAAGTGTTCATGCATTCTTTGTATTCTTTTTCGATTCCTAACTCGCTAATTTCTTTTGGAATGACATGACCGTGATCTGTTGTCAAAAGCTGTCTTTCGAGTGTGAGAATTCTATGTCTGTGCAAATCCCGGAACATTCCAAAATTGCCGATGATGTCAAACGTGTACTGTGTCATCTCAAAGGCGCGTGGCAGTCTTTGCCTTCTGTTCTGCCTTAGTTTTACAAACGTGTTTATGATTTTGATTTTTTCTAAGGATTTCATCTTTTTTACAGATGATAAAATGTCTTGGTATGACGAACCTTGTGACTGCTCGTACATTGCAGCTGCGACTATTTTGTTTATTGCGTCTGACTCTGACTCTGATTCTGCCAAATGCACTAGCGGCCCTGGTGCCTTTACTTGCACTTTCTTTGCTAGGCTGAGGCCCGTCTTGTGCAGATTTTTGAGGTATTCCTGCATGGCTATCCCGTACTTGTCGTCTGAGCGTCTGACAAACGACTTGATTGTAGTATCAAGCTCATGCTTGATTTTCTGAGCAAGTGTTCTTTCTTCCTCAAGACTGGATCCGAACAAAATTGTAAGCAGGTATTCAAAGGCGCGACCGTTCCCAGTCACGCCAACATTGGTAAGAGTTGCAGCCGGAAGCAATCCTCTCAAAATGTCAAGTGCCTTTGCTTTAGTTGATGCGTTGTAAATGAAAGTGGCAGATTTTATGTCTGATTCGTTTTTTAGCTTTGTGAAAACTGTTTCGTCCCCCGAAGTAGAATCCTTGAATTTAAAATTGGCAATTGGTTCTTTTCCCCTGATGTGATCAATCATCGGCTGTATGTTTTTTGAATAGACATCAAAATCCAAGTTGCATGATTCCACATATCTGTCGGCGAATTTTGAATTCATTATTGCGGGATCCCTGTAAAACTTGTACTCGTTGTTGATTTTTTTATCCCATGCTACATAGCGTGATGATTTTTCCAAATACGACATGCCGATTCGCCTGTCTTCGATTTTTTTTACTGCGATGTTTGATATTCCCTCAATTGCGATCTGTGCAATTCCAAGCTCTGCAACAGAGTCATCGCCATATTCTATTAGGACCTTGTTGTAGAATTCCTCTCCGCGATTTTTGTTTATCAAAAACTCGTCTAAGAATATGCGCCTCATGCTTTTGTCAGTCCTGCTGTATCGTGACATGAGTGCGCCGCGATCCACCTGCTGTGGTGTGATTATTGCAAACACCGAATCATCGGCATTTGAGAAATGTTCCAAAAGAATTTTTTCCTCCGATGCACTAAATTCTCCTGTCAACAGATCCCAGATTTCCTGATTCTAAATAAACTATTTCCGGTTTATCTGAATCAGATCCGGCCCTTTGGTCTTTGCCTTGGATTGCCATCTTAGCAACACTTCTTTCATCGCGTTTGCATCACTCTCGTTTTCTGTATACATTAGAGTTGTAATCCAGCGGCCTTTTCCAGCTTGGCCTCCGACTGAATTCATCCAAAAGTCTGTTGGCAGGTTTTTCATTGCTTCGCTGTTTGGATCCTTGCTCAACTCTATCCAGCGCTTTGCGACAAAGTGAAGAATTTGGTCCAATCCGTCTTTTTCTATCATGGAGTGTGTTTTTTCGACTTTGCATTTTAAAATTGCGAAAACTGGTTTGTTAAATTGTTCTTACCAAAACTAGAAAGCTTGTTAACACTTCCTAGGTTATATGAAACGCTCAAGTTTTACCAATGAACAAGGACGAAATAGAGATTATCGGCAAGCAAGTCAAAGACATGTACGGTACCCACATGGGTAAAGTTATTGGAACAATAACTGACATTGATGGCTCCGTACAGACTGTGGGAATTGATTGTGGCCTAGAAGGGCTGCGACAAGTACCATTTGAACAACTCGTAGTTCAGGGCGAAGTCGTGATCTTTATCCCAAAATGGAGACTCGATTCACAACGATTCCTGCGTGAGAAAGGACTCACACTAAGGCGTCTTAAGGCATTAATCGACATCGTTTCAGAAAACGATGACATGCGAGACGATGCAGAAATCATCCATGAAAAGTACAAGTCAAAACTGCTGACACTGGAGGAAGCCGAAAAACAAATCACGCACAAACTAACAGAGCGACTAGAAGAACTAAACGGCCAACTAAAATCAGTCAAGATTTTGCTATTTGACGCAAAGGTTCAATTCAAGAGCAACGAAATCTCTGAATCCAAATATGACCTCATAAAGACCAACACTGGTGAAATAATAGAGCATATTGATCATGAAAAGGCAGAGATTGTCAACATCCAAAGAAGAATGACTGACATGTCAATCGATGGAGCTCAAACGCAGATAAACCAAAAAGAGCAAATAGAACAATCCGCAGTTTCGTATCTTGTAACCAACGATGGAAAGCAAGTCGAATCTCATCCCACGCCTTCATACCACGCAAACGAAGTAAAAACTGAAGCACCAAGTCCTGATCAGACAAACGTGCAAGTAAGTCAAGCTTCGGGACAACATCATGTGGAACCACTTGGCGCATCTGACAGCATTTCTTCTCCGGCCGAATCAATTAGAGAGGAACGCTGGCGCTCGCCTGTAGGTCAAAACACTGATGATCCTTCCGCACCCATAAAACCAAATCCTGACAAGAGCAGGACTGACTGGTTTGCGGGTATGGAAACTGCATAACACTCAAAGGCACTACTCTTTTTTCTAATTTTTAACATTTACAAATGACTAATCAAAACAGGAATCGTGGAATCTGAAAAGTTTTCCATCGGTCTTGGAAACAATGATGCCAAAACAAGAACTGATGCGTCTGGCAACTATGTTGCGTTTTGGGCAAGTCAGGCAAAGAACCTGGCGTGGTTTGAGCCGTGGGACAAAACCTTGGAATGGAACCTGCCTTTTGCGCGCTGGTTTGTTGGCGGAAAGATAAATGCCTCGTATAACGCACTTGATATTCACCAAAATCAAAAGGACAAGCCTGCCATTTTATGGGAGGGGGAAAACGAGGAGAGGCGCGTAATCACGTATGGGGACATGTACTCTGAGGTTCAAAAAGTATCAAATGGGCTAAAATCGCTTGGCGTAACAAAGGGCGATAGGGTGACAATCTACCTTCCAATGGTGCCAGAGCTAATGGTGGCAATGCTTGCATGCGCAAGGATTGGCGCAATACACACTGTAATATTTTCCGGTTTTAGTGCGGCATCCATCCGGGATCGGGTTTTGGACTCGAAATCAAAAATAATCATCACTGCCGATGGAGGGTACAGGCGAGGAACAGTTGTAAGATTAAAAGATGTAGTTGACGCTGCAGTCGAAAACTTGGACTTTGTGAAAAATGTAATTGTGCTAAACCGAGCAAAAATCCCAATAACTCAAAACAAAAAAGACATACTGTGGGAGGATATTGTAAAAAGATCCTCCGCAACATGCGATGCGGAATCTTTGGAAAGCACACACCCACTGTACATTCTGTATACTTCTGGAACTACCGGAAAGCCCAAAGGCGTACTACATGATACTGGTGGATATTTGACACATCTTCATTCCACCTTTAGGTGGGCATTTGACATAAAAGACTCCGATGTATATTTTTGCACTGCTGATATTGGTTGGGTTACAGGACACAGCTATGTGGCGTATGGTCCGCTGTTGTGTGGTGCAACGCAGGTGATGTATGAGGGTGCACCTGACTATCCATCCCCGTCTAGAATGTGGGATATCATACAAAGATACAAGGTTACAATTTTTTACACCACTCCTACGGCACTCCGAATGTTTATGAAGTACGGTGACTCTATTCCAAATTCGTTTGACTTGTCCTCACTTCGATTGTTGGGGACTGTTGGGGAGCCGATAAACCCAGAGGTGTGGAAATGGTATTTTAAAATGATAGGAAAGAACAATTGCCCGATAATTGATACTTGGTGGCAAACTGAAACTGGCGGCATGATGCTATC
>NZ_AVSQ01000016.1 GCF_000685395.1 Candidatus Nitrosotenuis chungbukensis
TCAGATCTGATGTAGGGGCAATTGCGACTCCGCAACAAATCTATTTTGTATCAAAGCTGCCAAAAACAAGAAGTGGTAAAATAATGAGAAGGCTGCTAAAGGCAATGGCAAGCAATGAAAAAACAGGTGACATCAGTACGCTTGAAGATGGGGCAGCTGTTAGCGAAATTCAAACTGCGTTTGATGATCTAAAAAATCAGATCTCGCGAGCATGAACGCCAACTGACACAAAGAAAACCCGGTAAATCGACACTGCTTGTCTATTTTGATAGTTTTTTATCTATTGCTGCCTTTATTTGGTGTAGACTTGCCTTCGATTCGGCCTGAGCCTTTTTCATAGCAGCACTGTAGTCTAGTCTTGCCTTGTCTATTGCCGCTTTGGAATCCGCATTGATCTTATCTGTCGGTATTCCCTTTGATATTGCGTTTCTTGCATCCATCTGTGATTTCTCAACAGCTGCCTTGAAATCCGCCCTTGCCTTTTCAACTGCAATCTTGTATGTGGTCATAATTGACTTTACGTCGAGTTTTGCTGTTCCTTTTACTTCTGCAAACGCGTGGCTGTGTGGTGCAACAAAAAGCAGCACTGACAAGACCACTGCTGATATTGCTATTGTCTTCATTTCGTAAGATCTCTAAAAAGGCAATTAAAAAATTTTGCGTAACAATTGCACTATTCTGAAAACGCCGATTTCGTGTGTAGTGTGGGCTCTTTTTTGTGCCTATCTTGGATTAAAATTACTTCTGGTTTCAATATTTTGATCCGGTCGCTATTTTGAATTTTTGATCCAGTCTACAGCTTCTATGATCTTGTCTACCTCAAACGGTTTTTGCAATATCCTGTTCGGGTTCAAGTAATCCAGTTTTTCTGAAACGTCCTTTTGTAAATTGCCTGTTATTATGATGACGTTTGCCTTTGGATCTATTTCTCGAATGTTTTGCAATGCAAAAATGCCATCGTATTCTGGCATTGTCAGGTCCACAAATGTGATGTCCGGGGATTTCTCTTGATACAGTTCGACTGCTTTTTTGCCGTCATGTCCTTTCCCAACTACCTCGACTTGGATTATTTTCTAATATTCTGAAAAAAGCTCAAACACGTCTTTGTCATCATCTATCACAATTGCTGTAAGTGTCTTATCCATACGATGATTCCGTTTTTAATTGGTATGTTTTTTGGCTACGTTTTCCTCTCTCACATTTTTTGTTTTCTGACTCAAAGCTCTTATGCCCTCGTTAATAATCATGCTTAAAACTGAAGAATAACTCCAACTCTTACTTGATTTGGAAATAAAGTCTGCTTGTAGGTGATGGATTTTTTTATCGAGATCCTCGTCGATAGTAAATGTCACGCGTTTTTTTACCATATGCCAAAATTTTGTTATAATTAACTTATTTAACATATAAACTTCGATGAATCGAAGTTAAATTGGAAACTACATATTGAATAAAGATAGAACTGTATGTGTCAAATGATCAACACATATCTCTTCTATGTCTGTCTGACATTAATCACATATGCAAAATAATAATTTTAAAGCATTAGTTACGATCTCGATCGAAGTTGTTTTAATGAGAGCAGGTGGCCCACAATATTTCATGATCCTTTCGAGATTGGAGCGAGACTATGATTGTAAGATTGCTGACTGTTTTGAGCATCCAGAATATCTGAAAAACGTGCTAAAGGACGTTTATGAAAATTCCTATGGTGGGATACTGGATGACTTAGAAACCGAACTTGGAGAGATTGCATCCGAAAAAGAAATCAAATCTTTTCTGAATGCTCTGAGGGAATAAGACTACTCTTAAAAACAAGATTCTCTATGCTTTGACATGGACCTATTTTCCGCCCGGCAGCAGGATTATGTTAGGCCTTATCTTGGCGAAGTAAGCCGATTTGTAGGCAAACGGTGGAGCTTTGGGGTAATCTGGGAACTGCGTAATAATAAAAAAATGAGATTTAATCAATTGCTGTCGTCTCTTTCTGGAATCTCGCCCTCTACGCTCTCTTCTACCCTGAAAAGTCTGGAAAAAAATGGGCTGATAACGCGTACCAGATATGGGAAGACTCCTCCATTCAAAGTAGAGTATAGTATAACAAAGAAGGGAATTGATCTAATCGTTGCAAGCTCCCCGCTGATTAAATGGGTAATGAAAAAAAGAATAAACCCCTTGTGATTTTCTAATTGTTTGGCAAACAGACCTTGGGTTGGTTTGTTAAATGTGTGGTGATTAGTACTTGAATAATACGTTGAATTTTGTTCTAGCAGATATGGCAACTATTGATGCTATTGCAATGGTGAGAATTATCATTACCAATGTGCCAAATTCTGGTATTGCGTATGTTCCGATGATCTCTATCTGCTCCGTGTATTCTGGAAATAGGATCACTAGCGTTCTACTCTGATCATCACTGTATGGTTCATAATAATCGACTGCGGATTCGTCGTCAATTGTGACTATAAATGGTGTGTCGCCGGTGCTCGACTTTGCATCTAAGATATACCTTGGAATGGATAATAGTAATGATCCATCGGTTTTAGTGTTTAGTTGCAAAAGAATAGAATATGCACTACTGCTAACTCTGGCATTTTTTACTACTGCCCCGCTAATTTCATGCGTTATGCAATATTTGTCGCCCTCACCCATTACGGTGATCTGGTTCTCGTCGCACTCTATGGGCGTTCCTGGCGCACCAACTAACTCAAATGTGACTTTGTCATTGGTTTCGTATGAGCCGTATTGGACTCTGATAGTGTATACTCCCTCACTGTTCCATAGGCTGCCAACTGCCTTCAGTGTTGTTTGAAATGTTTTATCCTCCGAAACTTCGATTTGCTGTATCCCTACAACGTTGTTCTGCGGTCCCGTTATTTTGAGTGTGACTGGCATATCTTTTAGATTTGCGACTGCTCCGCGTACTTGAATGTCCGAGCCATAACTGTATAGGTTTCTCTCTATCCAGACCCGCACTGGAACATCGATTTCTCGCAAATCTCTGATGTTCTCATAAAGATCAGTTGTCTCACAAAGTGGACATGCCTTATCTGACGCCGCATAAGCTTGTGTCATGCCAATTATCGCAACAAAAGCAGTTGCGACAAATAACATGGATAAGCGGCGGTTCATTTTATTTTTTAAAGTTTAAGGTTATTTATGTATTTTAATGAAAAATAGTACTATCTGGACGTTTTTGTGACTGTTTTCTAATCATGTGAGTTGGTTGAGACTTGGGAGAGAGTAATTTTACAAAAAAGTATCTGATCCATCCAATCTAAAGAAGAGGTTGTAAAATGTAATCGGGCGCTGGTGAGTAAATGGGCATCACTCCATGTCGGGTTGCGAATAATTGCAAACCGAGTATCTTTTTTATGATTTTAGATGATGATCAGAATTTACTGTGGATGACCGTGGATTACTTGTTTTCTATATAGTTTCCATTGTTTTAGTAATCTATAGTAGTTCTATCCATATATCATATGTATTGGGTAATGTAGATGAGAATCATAGTTGCAAGTATTGTTGCAATTTTTGCAGTGTCCCTTGTTTGCCAATCTGCAGTGGCTCAAAACCAATACACTGTCACTGGCGCGGGGGCAACATTTCCATTCCCTCTTTTAGATCTATGGCGAGTAAAGTACAATGCGGAACATCCAAACATCAACATGAATTACCAATCAATCGGCAGTGGTGGGGGAGTAAAACAGCATATTGAAAAAACTGTCAATTTTGCTGCTACTGATGCTCCGCTAACTGCTGGTGAATTGGAGCTTGTGCCTGACTCACTACACATACCAGAAGCGATAGGTGGGATCACCATATCTTACAACGTTCCGGAGATTCCAGAAAGCGGCCTAAAACTTACCGGCAAACAGATTGCAGACATATTTCTTGGCAAAATAACAAAATGGAATGATCCATCCATCCTTGAAACCAATCCTGATCTGTCTCTTCCAGACAAGAATATTCTTGTGGTGCATCGCTCAGATGGTTCTGGTACTACTCATGTTTTTACTGAATATCTTAACATGGTTAGCCAAGACTGGCATGACCAGATTGGTTTTGGGAAAAGCATTCCTTGGCCTGCAGGTGTTGGGGCGGCGGGAAACGAAGGCGTCGCTGCTACAGTCAGGACCACTCCGTATTCAATTGGATACGTGGAACTTGCCTACGCATTCCAAAACGACATGACATTTGCATACGTTGAAAACGGCGATGGCACCGCATTTATCGAGCCATCACTAGAAACGCTGTCTGCATCAGCTGCAGGAGCTGCATCTAGCTTGCCTCAAGCACATGAAAGCTGGCAAGGCATTACTATCAACAATGCGCCTGGGCCAAACTCGTATCCGATTACAAGCTTTACGTACATTCTCTTGCATCAGAACTTGGAAACCGCCACACCAAGTAAAGAGCATGCCGTAGAAACGGTCAATCTCATAAAATGGATGATAACTGACGGTCAAAAATATTCTCCAGAATTATTGTACGTTCCAATTCCTGCCGAGGTTACACAAATAGGATTGGATGGCTTGGATAAGGTCACGTATGACGGAATGTCACTTTCTGCCAGGGCGGTGACGGAGCCGCAATCCCTGCCTTCACCGGATGCCAAAAGTGGCGGTTGTCTAATCGCAACTGCTGCATTTGGATCCGAGCTTGCGCCGCAAGTACAACTGCTTCGAGAAGTAAGAGACAACGTGCTGTTGGATACGGGATCCGGCATGGCATTCATGGGAGCATTTAACAACATTTACTATTCGTTTAGCCCAGCTGTTGCAGACTTGGAGAGACAAAACCCCGTATTCAAAGAAGTGGTGAGGATGACCATAACTCCGATGCTTTCGACTCTCTCTATACTAAACTATGTCGGCATTGATTCAGAACATGAAATGCTAGGATATGGAATTGGAATCATCCTGCTGAACATAGGTATGTATTTTGTCGCGCCGGCGATAATCATTGTAAAATTACGACAAAAAATATGTAAAATCTAATTTATCTGTGATGCGTAGCCTATTCTGTTTTGTTGTCACAAGCGAATCATTGGGCTGGTCTATGGACACGATCTCACATCTTATGTCTTGTCTGACGCTTCAGCACTATGAATTAAAAGAATCACGCACCCAAGTATGGTGACGGCGCCCAAATCATCAATATGAATATTTAGATTATTTTGTAAACTGTTTTCGTTTTCTACTAATCGAACAATTCCTGAGATTCCAACTCTGCAAGTTGTTCTTCGATCTCTTCTGGAGTTTCAGAACCATAGGAAATCAAAATTCTATCATTATCAAATATTTCATAATCTCGTATGTCTGGGACTTTTTCTCCATTGATGTAAAACTTTAACTCATAATCGTCATTGGTACAGAATTCTCTTTTGTCATGAGACACAAAACAATCCTGCGAGAGTCCTAGGTACAGGGTGTCAAAGAGATAACCGAGTGTTATCCCCTTTGAATGTCTGTGAATGGTGTTGCCGTTTGCTCCCTCGAAATGAATCCAAGGGCTCATTAGTTGAAACTGAATGCTTGAAAAATCAAACTTGTCGCCAAAAATTTTTACGAGTATGGATGCATGTTCATGTGCATCTCTCAGAACGGAACCTGACGGGACGTCAGGCATGTTAGATCCTGTGTTTTGTTTAAGGGTAGTAGGGGCATTTCCGGGAGATGTTTTCGCCGTTTTCTCCAATGTGCTGGGTTGTAAGGAATTTAGATAAATCATAATAGTGGTGCCTGATATTGCTATTCCTGCAAGCGCAATTATGACGAGGTGTGATTTTCTCATAAATCAATTCAAGTAATGGGCTTTTCGCTCTTAAGCTATGCGACTGATTATTTCAAATGAGCCATTGAATTGGTCTGGAAATGCCGTCAAAATTTCATCGTTGGTTATTTGGATTTTGGTAAGGTTGTTCTCTTCAAAGCATGTTGAATAATTATAATTAAACTCAGTCACATTTGAGCCACATGATAATTCTATCATCTCGGACCTTGCATTGTTTCTTCTAGGAGCATGGTGGGAAATGAAGAATTTTTTGAAAAGTTCGATTAAATTATAGGTAATCCTGAATCCTTGATCCATCTTATATGTGATGAATACGTAATGAAATATCTGGCAAGCATGATTGGAATCAAACAGTTGTCTGATCGTGAAAATACGAAAAGTATCACTTTCAGATTACCAAAAAGAATTCTAGAGCAAATTGAACTGGAGGCAGGACAAAACAACGTTTCTGAGAATGTCCTAGTAAAGCAAATCCTCACAAACTATGTTGATTGGTTTAGGCTTTCAAAGGGCACTGGCATGATTCCGATATCAAAAGAGTCATTTCAAATGCTAACCCAAAATCTTGATGGTACATCAATATATGATATTGTTGAAAACATACACTTGATGATAAAGAATTTTGGCCTCATCAGGTATGGAAGATACGATCTCAAGACCGCAATAGAATCATTATCAATGTATGTGCAAATGTCCAATTTTCAGCTAGTCCACCTAAAGGAAGAAAACAGTCACCGATTCTTGATAACTCACAGTCTGGGAATATCTTGGTCTTTGGTCTTAGAGCAGCTAATCAATGCGACATTTGGCGAATTTATTGATCCTTCCCAAATCAAATTCAAGACAACCGATGACTCCATTATTGCTTCTGTCACCTTGCCTTCTCTTGATTAATTCTGAATTTTTTATTCTAATTCTAAAGAAAAAACGTTAAACTTCAAATTCTGTTTTGTTGTCTTGACAGAATCATTGGTAGATCAAAAAACATGATCTTAACCGTTTCAGGGCACGGTTTTTTAGATGTGCTGACAATCAAAATCTGCCTCAGCTGGACATGTGAAAGATCTTTTCTGGTTTTATTTTCAAAATGACTCGTTTTTCGCTAGGCGCTCTGAATGGATACTTGTCTACTCCTAGGTATTTTTTTGCAAGCTTGTCTATGTGCTCGTCAGCACCGTTTGTAGTTTGCTCTACTACTCTTCCTCTAATGCTAACTGTGTTGTAAGGATTGGTTTGATCAACTACTGACAGTGCCACTCGTGAATCTCGTTCAAAGTTTTTTTGTTTTGTTCTTCCCTCCGCGGTATTGACTAGAAAGAATTGACCGTCATAATCAATCCAGACGGGCGTTATTTGCGGCGAACCGTCATTCATTAATGATGCTATGAATGCAAAATTCTTTCCTTTGAAGAGGTTAATTGCCGAATCTGTGAGTTCTCTGCTAATTTGCACAAATTTACTAGGATTTCATAATTCTTAAGCCCTACTACTGATTATTTTACGCAAACCATTGAACAGGTAAAGAAACACGAGCTAAAAGTTTCAGAGTATGACTATTTTTAGATTAAAGCCGTACTATGGAATCCTCTAGATTACTTTTAAGCAAATACTGTTGATAATTAATAGTGAAAAAGGTAAAACTTGCAATCATTGTAATCCCATTTGTAATAGCAGTTGGACTGTTCTGGTTTTTTGCAGGTTCTTATGATTTTGTGCCAAGTGCAACAAAAAATCCGTTTGATGTGGATGGGATGAACAGAATTGACTTGACTAACCCACAAATCCCAAAGGATTCAGAAGGAAGGATCGATTACGATGCGCTAATTCAGCTAGTGTCCAAACCCTACTTTTCCAAGCTGCTCTCTGAGAGAAACGTAAAACACCATCCTGGTGATATTGTTTTGATGATTGGACCACGTGTTTCAATGTATACTGAATACAGCAGCTCATGCGGCTATGTCATAGCAGATAATGGGGAAGACTATTGGCTAAAGAGTAGTTTGGATCATGATACTCTAACGGAGGCAAAAATAATGGACACGAATCCAGATCCATGCAGACCGAATACTAGTTCATGTTTTTGTCAAGCACAGACACATATGGCAGAAAGTACGCTAAAGGAGCTGTCATATTTTGATCCTGTTCAGGAATCTGATGTTGCTAACACTGTTCTAGAATACATGACTCAAGGAAATCAAAATCTCACTCCAAAGTTTCTCATAGGAAAGTATAATCTAGATTTAGGTGACGGTGTAACTGCGTTTTGTGGTGAATTTTGGGGTAAACACAGCTTTGATTATTTTCAAGGAACGATTCGTGACAGTAAAGTTGTAGGATTTGGAATCGAAAACAGTCTTCCAAAGTTATGTGCGATAAACAAGGATGCTCAGTATTTTGGTAAAGTCTTAGGCGAAAATTAAAAATGAGAATGTGATTGTATTTTATTGCTGATCTGAACTGTCGATATGAAACTCAAGTCATACTGTTGATCATTTCAAGCGAACCATTGTTCTAGTGAATGACTGCGCCTCTCTGTGCTTTTATGCAGCCTACTTAATGACGATTCTAGTCTCTCCTTTGAAAAACTTCGCTCCTCAGAGAGATACCTGACTATCTCAGAATAATTCACCGCATCAAATTTGATTTCTGATACGTCTGCTACATTGGGGTTGAGGAAAATGTTTCTTATTTCATTATAGTTGATTTGCACCAATTCTTCTTGAATCTGCGGAACCTCTTCTAGTTTTCCATGCTCTTTTATCATTTTTAGTGCAGTCTTTGGCCCAATTCTGTCAAACCCATCTGGGTTAAAGTCTGTCCCAATTAGTATCCCGATATCAACAAGTTGTTCCTTTGTTATCCCAAGATCATCGAGCATTTTCTGAGTGTCTATTATTTCTGGTTCTATCTCGATGTACGTGTTGCGATTTGGAATCTTGCGCCTTCCGCTGTTTGTAAAATTCCTGACAAGTCTTTTTGTTCCAAACAACAGCGAGTCATAGTCTTGACTCGCAGCTGCATATGCGAGGCCTGTTTTTGTCAGATGTGCAGCTGTAGCCTCTCCCTCCGAAGGTGCTTGGATGTATGGTATCCCAAATAAACCCAAAAGATGCTTTGCGTCATCAACCATGCCATCCTGCATTGAAGTAGTTTGCTGGGCGAATTTTCTCATGTCTTCTAGATTTCTTTCAGCTACTGCTCTTTCGTATTTTACAGTGGCGTCTTTTTTGATCTGTTTTCTGCGTGCAATTTCTGCTGATTTGAGCGATGGAGACTTGCCGTCAAAGACATAAACTGGTTTTATTCCAAGTGATAGAAAGTTAATGTTCCTATAGAACAGGCCGCTTAGGTGGCTTGTTATCCTGCCATGTGAGTCTGACAGCGACGTGCCGTCAGGGCCCCTAATTATTGCCAAAAACTGGTATATTGTGTTGTATGCGTCAACTGCAATCACTTTGGATGAAAATGCCTCCAGCCTCGTCTTTTCTTTTGTTAATAATCCCTTTAGGTCTAGACCCATTGTCCTTTCTGTACGAATCTTGTTTTTGTATCTACCTGCTAATTTGCTATATTAGGGGCAATCTGAAATGTAAATTGCCAGGTTAGCCAAGTGGTACGGCGGCCGCCTCGAGATCAACTCACAGGATAGCGGCTGTGCATTCGCACTCAGGGGTTCGAATCCCTTACCTGGCGCCTAGGTTTTTCCTTTA
This sequence comes from Candidatus Nitrosotenuis chungbukensis, assembly GCF_000685395.1. Taxonomy (GTDB): domain Archaea; phylum Thermoproteota; class Nitrososphaeria; order Nitrososphaerales; family Nitrosopumilaceae; genus Nitrosotenuis; species Nitrosotenuis chungbukensis. The sequence goes on from NZ_AVSQ01000016.1 coordinate 9,504, forward strand.
AATGGTTTTAGCGTAATTTTTTAGAATTTTGGAAAAGATGTCGGGGCTTCGAACCATTCATTTTCATATGATTCTGATTGTTCTTCCCAAATGGACTACGTCGTGAATTGTTCCAAAACTGTATCTGTAGATGGATTCGATACTAATCTGTAGCACAACTTAAGAGCATTGGACTAAAATTCAACTTATGTGGTTTCTTTTACTGTTAATTCTGCCGATTGGTTTGATATTCTTGTTTGGTACGACTGAAAAAGATGTAAGTGCATCGTGTACGGTAAACACAGATTGGCCTGATGCCCCATGCATGGATGTGATTGAAGGCGATCACTATCCGCAAGACCAAGTTGACCGATGGGCAGCATACTATGACTACAAAGGTGCACAATTCATGAAATCTAAAAAAATTCAGATGGATAATGCAATCAAAGAAGATCGACTTATTGGATGGGTTAATGAATCGATACAAAACTCAAATGTTTGGCAGTATTATTATTTTTCAGGTCAGGCTCCAAGTCAATATCCACAAAAAATTGGATTTGACATAATACATCATAATATTACCTCACCACAAAACTTCATGACCACTCACAACCTCGTCTGGAACACGTATCTTTACTGGATTCTGGCTTTGATTGTGGTTGGGATTATTACGGCTGTCCTTGTAATTAGGAAGAAAAAATGAAAAATATGATATCGAACAGTTGTAGTGTGAACCCGACACCAGAACTCACATATTTTCATACACGCTTTCACGTGACTCAATTTTGTGTACTGTTATTTTCTTATCTGCCCAGAATACTTCGTATACAAGCCTATACTTCCAATCCTTATCCTGTATATCGAATCATATCCTTTGAGTTTTGCCACATCATAAATCCTAACTGGAACAGGGTTGTCCTTGAGTGTAAGAAATATGTCCTTCAGATTATCCTTTCTTTTGGAATCAAGCTTGTTGATAACTTTTAAAACGCTTTTCTTTGCATTGATTTCAAACAAATTAATCTAGCGCATTCATCAAAGATGATTCTTTTACGATTGATTCCTTCTTTTTAATTGACGATTTGTCACTTGGGGTGGGCTCTTCGAGGGGAACGACTTTATCGATCAAGTTCTTGTATAACAGTCTTAACTCCTTAATTTCATCCCTAATTATCTTGAATTCTTTTGTACTCATCTATGTCATATATCGCACTAAAACAGTTTAAAGTCTTCGGCTTTCGGAACTCCTGATGTCATAAAATACCGGTGTTTAGGAAGCCCACCTGGTTTTCTAACCTGAATCGTGGCATCCAAACCAATCATAAATGTAGTCAAACTATCTATCTTCACAAATCTGCCGTCATGGCGTCAAACCTTCCGTACCAATCTCTTACCTGGCGCCTAGGTTTTTCCTTTAAATGGTTTTAGCGTAATTTTTTAGAATTTTGGAAAAGATGTCGGGGCTTCGAACCATTCATTTTCATATGATTCTAATTGTTCTTTCCAAATGGACTACGTCGCGAATTATCCAACAATTGTATCTGATCTAGGCGAACTCACCACAATTCTGTAGCACGACTTAAGAATTGCCAAAACAGAAAAAATCAGTGAAGTATTTCATTGTCTTCCTTCTGATTATTCTCTTTGTTCCAATTTTTGCCGAAGAGGTGGGAGCAGTACATTTTCATGGCGGATTGGATCCTGTTCGTTCTCATCTGACAGAGAACTATTACTATTCTCTTGGCGATACGATCAAGTTCAATGGATGGGCAAACGCTTACCACGACGGAGGAAACGGAACGATAACTGTCTCATATCCAACATTTGACATAAAAATAACAGATCCAGACAACCAACTTATCACACATCAGACCCTAACTGGAGACAAAGACGGACATGTTGAATTTTTATTTCCAGTTGGAAAAGATTTCAAGTTTGGTCAATATCTTGTAGACATTCATATCTCAAAAGATGGGTATGATACCTATACGCAAGACCCACAACCTTTCTTTGTAATCAGAGGTCTTGCAGATGAGCTCAAAACTCAAGGGTATGATGTGAAAATCTGGCCGGAAAAGGCGAAGATTCGTTTTGCCACCACTGAAAAGATATTTGTCTCAATTTGCCCATCCCCACTTCAAGGAATCCATACTGAGGAGTTCATAGACCCAGAGACAGGATTCAATGTTTATGATTCGTATTTTTTGGTAGACTATACCATTACAAAGCCTGACGGCACAAAAAATACCCAGGCGTTTTCTTCAGTAAACTCGTATCGATGCAATGAATCACTTGAAAATCAAGTATATGCAGACACTCCAGGCAAGTGGACCATAAGTGCGTCTGCAAAATGGGTCAATGATGGAATTTTGTATTATGCAGAAAGTAATACGATTGACATTATGATCGAGGAACCTGTTTTTAGCAACACACGAGTTGAACGGATTTTGAATAACTTGTATGCTCCTCTGGATTGGAGCCCTGATGGGAAATATATGCTTGTCAAGAATGGGACGGAATATTATGTGAAAGACAATGTCAATCTCGAACTAGTCGACGCACAGGATCATTCCATGACCGAACTAATCATACCAATAAACAACAATAATGATCTCTATGTAGACAGCGCCAAATTCTCATCAGATGGCAAGGGGATATTTTTTGTAACTATAGATCATCTGTACAGGTATGATCTTGCAAACAAGACCGTACACGACATTGAAATCAAAAATATTGCAAGTTTTAGTCTGGATTCTCTTGGACATGTTTTCTATTCTACTCGCAAACCCCAATCAACAGATGAACGATACTTTGAAGTCTGGAAAACAGATCTAGTAAATACAGTCAAAGTGACGAGCGGGCCTGACTTTTCTGGGTTCGATGTAAATGATAATGGTACAAAACTGCTCTACAAAAAATTCCTCAAAGGAGGGTATGGTTGGCAAGAAGATGTTCTTGCAATATATGACATTGACCGCGAACAGGAGATCACAATACCAAAGATAACTGATGCAGACTGTGGTCTGACTCCACAATTTGCTCCGAATAATGATTTGATAATTTATCACATTTCGAGCTGTGGTAAAGGCTGGCCTGGGGGAATGATAAAGATAACAGACATGGATGGAAATGAAAATGTGCTGATTCAGCCAAGCAACAACAACCCTGCAAGCTTTATTGTCAGTCCAGACGGAAAATATCTTGTCTACCCACAGTCATATTATGATGAAAACACAAAGTCCGGCCTGTACCAGATGACTCTTGCAAGGCCGATACCTGAATTCAGTTCGATTTCTAGTTTGCTTCTGATAGTTTCCTTGATTTCAGTTGTTGTTTTTGGAACAAGATTTAGGAAGAATCTGTAGCACAACTTAAGAATCTCAAAATAACGATGTTCATGAAACATGTTTTCATATGTGCCATACTTGTTACCTATCCAATGTTTAGAATTTTCATAATCTCATCTATTCGTTGAGGATTTAGTGCATACTGCATTCCATAAGATGTGGGATGCTGAACAACCAAATTCTCCTTTACTAGTTTTTTGAGGGTTTTTTCTATGTTTCCTCGTTCGTGCGAGGGGCACCCAGTCCTTAGATCTTCAAGCGATACGTGTCTCCCACCGATGATCCTATTTCTATACATTTTTTCCAAAATGAATGCAGATATGCTCTGCTTGATCATGATTGGGTTTACGTGAATATCGTATTTATTAATTATGTACTAGATTACATAGATCTAGTAAGTTTAATATAATATTTTGTCACATCGAGAGCCATGATACGCACAAAGCCAAGTACCAAAGCCATGCCTGATGGTCCGCTTGAAAGCATGTTTCCAGTAGCAAGCTCAAAGTTACTTGACTTTCTTTCCACGCATAAGCGATGGGACTATTCTGTTTCTGATATTGCAAAGTATTCCGGCGTCTCATTCAAGACTGCGCTGGCACAAGTCAAAAAGCTAGAGGTACAAGACGTCGTAGTACGGACAAGGACTGTTGGCAATGCTACGATGTATCAGTTCAACATGGACTCAAAACAAGCACACTATATTGACAAGCTCATAAACGAGATTGCTACAAGGAGAATCCGGGAAACCTTAGAATCTAAACCAACAATGAAAATTAAGCAGAAAAAGAAAAAATCATAGGTGTATTCTGAGTCCGCCGACTGCTTCTTACCCTCCTGACTCACATCTATTACGTATTGTCATAAACTTTTGGGCTCAAATTCTACTAATTTGCCGTCATGGCGTCAAACTTTCCGTACCAATCTCTTACCTGGCGCTAGGTTTTTTCACATCTACACTAATTTCTGTGGATTTTTATGATGCAAGTTTTACAAAAATAGCACGTTGACTATCATTAGGTAGTTTTACTGCAAGAGTTTATCAAAATCCCCCGTACTTTGGTCTTTAGTTTTTATTTTTATAATGATGATTTGATTTATCTATGATGAATGAAATACAAAATTAGTGGCATCTGACATTTTATCCTCCGTATCTGACTCGTTGCATTCAAAATTTTTTGCTGCCAGTACCTCGTCAGAGCTGATTATTCAGGATTTTGCAGTAATCATGATCATGGCGTCAATTATGGCACTAATATCATACAAGCTCAAGCAGCCAATGGTTATGGCATACATTGTTGCAGGAATGATTATTGGTCCGCATACTCCGCCGTTTAGTTTAATCACTCATGTGGACATACTGCACGTGTTTGCCGAGATTGGAATAATCCTGCTTTTGTTTGTAATTGGCATGGAGTTTCCTATTGAAAAGCTCAAAAACATTGGAAAAAAGGCAACTGTCATTGCCGTTGCAGAGGCTTCTGGAACTTTTCTTGCTGGCTTTGCAGTATCTCAAGCGCTCGGCTTTGCATTCTATGATAGCCTGTTTTTGGCGCTTGCGATTTCTGTGACTAGTACTGTGATAATCATGAAAGTCCTTGAGGAACTAGGTATGATTAAGGACGAAGCGACATACCTGATAGTTGGCATAGCTGTAATTGAGGATATTATCATAATATCACTTCTTGCTGTTTTGCAATCTGTTGCATCCACTGGAGACTTGTCAGTGGTGGAAATCAGTGTCTCAATAGGGCTGGTAATGGCGTTCATAGTGGGGGCAATTGTGATTGGCTCCAAGGTAATCCCTAGGTGTGTCGATCTTGTTGGGAGAACAGGTCATGATGAATTGTTGATTATCGCAGTGCTTGGAGTTGCATTTGGCTTGTCGTTTATTGCATTCAAACTAGATATCTCAGTTGCGACCGGCGCGTTTTTTGCAGGAGTTCTTGTGGCTGAATCCAAAATGAGAATGGCGACCAAAATAATGGCGACTCCAATTCGAGACATGTTTGCAGCATTGTTTTTCATTTCAGTTGGTGCTTTGATGGACATACGCATGCTTCCGCTGTTTATCGTACCTGCGATTATTCTGATACTGGTGTCTTTTGCTGCAAAATTCCTCACCGTGTGGATATCTGCCAGATCACAAGGACTTGGAAAAATGACCTCGCTCAAGGCCGGGATAGGACTGTCTTCATCTGGAGGCGAGCTTGCACTTGTTGCAGCAAAGGGAGGTGCAGATGTTGGCGCAACAAGCTCTTTCGTACTACCGATGGTTGGGGCAATGACAATTATCACCACTTTCATCTCTCCATACGTGATAAAATATGGCTGGAAATTCACAAAAAGACTAGAAAAAAAGCAAGACTGATGCCTTGTCCCATCGAGCGCATCTTGAGGAAAAACAATTCTGTTTATGTGACTCAAGAACTATGTTTGGTCTGATTCTTGCAAAAATTACATGTAGTACTGAACTGCTATCTTTTCTGCAATCTTGATGTCTTTTTGTATTTTCACTTTTTTTAGCGCTTCCTCAAAGTGCCTCATTGTTACCTTTGCGTCATTGACCTGTTTTTCAGCTTCCTTTGGATCCGGATATTTTCCTAGAAACTCGTGTATTACAATTGACGCTGCCGTATTTGCAATGGATGCGATATCTGCCCCGCTTAGCCCGTCTGACGCATCTGCTATTTTTTCTAAATCTACATAGTCTGGGTTTTTACTGCCATTTGAGCTGACTTCCCTGTCTATTGGGATTTCCTTTGTACTTATCTCCAGAATTTTCTTCCTGCCTTCTTTGTCTGGCATTGGGACTAGTATGGTCCTGTCAAATCTGCCTGGTCTTAAAAGTGCGGGATCAATCATGTCTGCTCTGTTTGTTGCAGCAATCACGACTACACCGTACAGGGTTTCTATTCCATCCATCTCAGTTAAGAGCTGACTGACAACTCTTTCCGTAACCGACGTGTCTCCGCTCATGCCTCTGATGGATGCTATTGAGTCAATTTCGTCAAAAAACACAACGCATGGTGATGACTGTCGCGCCCTTCTGAAAATCTCTCTTATGCCCCTCTCTGACTCTCCAAGCCATTTTGACAATAGCTCTGGACCCCTAATTGAAATGAAATTGGCCTCGCTCTCAGTTGCCACTGCTTTTGCCAGCAGCGTTTTTCCGGTGCCGCTTGCCCCGTGGAGCAAAATTCCGCGAGGCACTCTGTAGCCTAGATTTCTATAGAATGCTGGATACTTCATTGGCCACTCTACTGCTTCCTGTAATTCCTGCTTTACCGTTGTCAGGCCGCCTATGTCGTTCCAAGAAACGTCTGGATTTTCTATGTATACTTCACGCATACCAGCTGGTATGATTTCACGAAACGCATTATTGTAATCGTCAGCATTTACTATTAGCTTATCCAGCACTTCGGATGAAATTTTCTCGTCTGCCAAATTGATTTCGGGCAATAGTCTTCTCAAGCACTTCATCGCCGCTTCTTTGCAGAGATATTCCAAGTCTGCCCCGACATATCCGTGGCTAATCGACGCAAGTTTATCCAAATTGACATCGTCTGCCAGCGGCATGTTTCGTGTGTGTATCAAAAGTATCTCATGTCTTCCTTTTTTCTGCGGCACTTTGATTTCTATCTCCCTGTCAAATCTCCCCGGTCTTCTAAGTGCTGGATCCAGTGAGTTTGGCCTGTTTGTCGCGGCAATGACAATTACCTTGCCTCTTGCTTCCAGCCCGTCCATGAGCGAAAGCATTTGCGAGACTACTCTTCTTTCTACCTCACCTGTGACCTCGTCGCGTTTTGGTGCTATTGAGTCAATCTCGTCAATGAAAATGATGGTCGGTGATTTTTCTCTTGCCTCTTTGAAAATTTCCCGAAGCCTTGCCTCGCTCTCGCCATAAAACTTGCCAATTATCTCAGGCCCTGAAATGCTGATAAAATGAGCATTACTTTCATTTGCAACTGCCTTTGCCAAAAGTGTCTTGCCTGTCCCTGGCACCCCGTAAAGCAAAACACCTTTCGGTGCTTCAACTCCAAGTTTTTCAAAAATTTCCGGATGCCTCATTGGGAGCTCAACCATCTCTCTGACTTTCCGTATCTCGTCAGTCAGGCCGCCTATGTCCTCGTATGATATGTGCGGGATTCCTTGTAAGGACTCGCTTTTCTCGCCAATTACAAACGTGGTCTTTTGCGTTACGATTACTGCGTCTGCTGCCGGTGAGATATCTATTACTTGGAATGTTAACCTGCCTCCAAAATACCTCACCATGACATAGTCTCCTACTATGAGTGGCGTGTTTTCTAGCGATTCTGTAAGGTATCTCTCGTCAATTGACGGAATCGCTTCAAGTGGAGCTACGATGATTTTCTCAGCAGGCACTGCCCTTATCTTTCTGACCTCGACTTTGTCACCGATTGCAATCCCCAAATTGTTTCTTGTAACGCCGTCAATCCGTATGATGCCTTTTCCCTCGTCTGATGGGTAAAGGGGCAGGCACTTTGCCACTGTTCTTTTCTTTCCTTTGATTTCAAGAACATCCCCTGTCGCTGCGGCAACCGAGTCTGCAGAGTCATAATCAAGACGTGCTATTCCCTTTCCAACGTCGCGTGAATATGCTTCTAAAACCTTAAGCAAAGTAAAATTTTGGGTTATGTATTACTGCGTCTGATCTAAGCCTTATACCTTGTCATCAAATCCATGAAAAATTTAGCGTCTTTTCAACACTCTGAATTATAATTTTAATGACTCTCTTAGTCCCTTGTACCTATTTCGGATCGTAACCTCAGTTACTCCTGCAGCAAGTGCGATTTCTTTTTGTGAGACATTTTCCTTGCATTTTATACATGAAATGTAAAGTGCGGCAGCCGCAAGTCCCATCGGATCCTTTCCCGCAGTAATCTGCATGGCACTTGCCTCCTCTAGGATTGTAAGTGCCCTTCGTTTTGTTTTTTCGTTCAACCCTACCTTGCTTGCTATTTTGGACATGCAGCTAATTGGATCTACAACTGGCATTTTCAGTTCAAGTTCGTGCACTAGCAACCTATAGTTTCTTGAAACGTCCTTTCTCTTTACGTTGATTGCCTCTGAAACGTCGTTTAGGGTTCTTGGCGTCTCTACGTCCCTGCACGCCGCATACACTGCTGCTGCAAGAAGTCCTTCAATTGACCTGCCCCTCACCAAGCCCTTTGCAAGGGCCTTTCGATAAATGTAAGCTGTTTTTTCAACCACTGCATCTGATAGGGCAAGTTTGTCCCTTAGTTTATCCAACTGCGTAAACGCGTGTCTGAAATTCTTGTCTGCCTGTACGTGGGCCTGACTCCTGCTGTCCCACGTTCTGAGCCGGTTCATGCTCATCTTCATGGATGAGGAAAGTGGCTTTCCAGTGGCGTCCCTATTGGTGTGGCCTATTATTGTGGCAAGCCCCATGTCGTGCATCGCAAGCGATGTTGGTGCACCCGTTCTAGTCTTGTCATCGCGCTCGTCCTTTGAAAACAAGTGACGTTCAGGACCGGAGTCATCAATGCGTTCAACAATTACAAAACCACAACTATTGCAAAATCTTTCACCGGTGATGTCGTCTGTCATCATCATCCCTTTATTACAACGTCTACATTGTCCTTCTTTGTTCAAAGTTTGTACAACCATACTTGCGCCAGACATGTATTGTAAGCCTGTCTGCTAATAATAACCAGTGTATTCTGCAACCTGTTTTTGCAACTTATCTGCGTCTGAAGCCTCACGTTTCAGCATTTGGTGTCTTTTTGTGATCATCTCTTAGCTATTTTGTCTTTGGCGACAAATGCGTTTTCCGAGCCTTCCTCATCGTTTTTTATTAACTGTTTTGTGGTTGCAATGGAAAAATCTGCATCCTCTAAAGGAAACCGAACACCATCTTTTCGCAATATGCGTATCAACTGCCTGATTATGGCGCTTGTTCATAAGCCAGTCTATGGTATTCTAGTTCTAGTATGAGGATTTTTCCGCACTTTTTATCTGGGACATGATTCACACATTTTTTATGTACAACATGTCTTGAGATCACTTGACATTCTAACTGTGTGATCTGTCTTGTCAGTATGCATGATGTCACTGCAACGATATCGAATTTTATTCTGTGTTTTTGTAGCGTCCTACATGCTCGCACTCGTATGCCTCAAGTGATCCTCCTCCCCGCAGTACAAGCCCCGTCTCAAAACCTCTTGCCTCTTCTGCCGTTGCTTCTTTTCAACTTCATTACTTGCCGCATAAACGCATTTAAAGTGTAGATCCGCTAGCTGCCCCAAACTTGATTATCTTTGGAACATTAATACGACAATCCCTCATGAGATTGACAAGTGACAATTAGGACAGTAAACCCGGCAACAGAGGAACTCATCGCAGAGTATGATGTAATCAGTAAAGAAAAAATATTTGAAACTGTAAAAAAATCAAAAACCGCGTTTGCAGACTGGAAAAAAGACATCAAAAAAAGAACCCACTTTACTCATATCCTCGCACAAGAGCTGAGAAAAAACAAAACCGAACTTGCATCCTTGGCAACAAAAGAGATGGGAAAGCCAATCAAAGAGTCCCTTTCCGAGGTTGAAAAGTGTGCATGGGCAATGGAGTTCTATGCTGATAACAGCGATATCTTCTTGCACGACGAGGCGATAAACACAGATGCTAGAAAAAGCGTGATTTCTTTTGAGCCCCTTGGAGTGATTGCCAGTGTGATGCCGTGGAACTTTCCATACTGGCAGGCATTGCGATTTGCAGCTCCCTCGCTTATGGCTGGTAACACCGTTGTTCTCAAACCTGCCAGTGCAACAATGCAGTGTGGAATTGAAATTGCAAACATGTTCCAAAAGGCCGGTTTTCAAGACGGCATATTTCAAACACTTGTTGGAGATTCAAGCATTGTCGAGTCGCTCATAGACTCTGATGTCAGTGCTGTTACGTTTACTGGAAGTACGTCTGTAGGAATCAAGGTGGCACAAAGATCTGCCTTTAATCTGAAAAAATGTGTGCTTGAGCTTGGGGGAAGCGATCCGTTTATCGTGTGCAGTGATGCTGATGTGGAAAAAGCATCAAGTGGGGCAGTAAAGGGCAGGTTCATAAACTGCGGGCAAAGCTGTGTCGCGTCAAAAAGATTCTTTGTCACAAAAAATGTGGCAAATGAGTTCATCGAAAAATTTGTGCAAAAGACAGAAGGCCTCCGAGTTGGCAATCCAATGTCTGAGGAAACCGATATTGGTCCGCTAGTCAACAGTGCCGGCCTGAACAAAATTGAAGAACTAGTAGACGATGCCATTGCAAAAGGTGCAGAGGTGTTGACTGGAGGAAAACGACTTGGCAGCAAGGGCTACTTTTACAGCCCAACTGTGATCACCAAAATTTCATCAAAGATGCAAATTGCGTACGAGGAAACGTTTGGACCCGTGGCACCAATCACAATAGTTGATGACGAAGCAGACGCAATACGCCTTGCAAACGACTCTCAGTTTGGCCTTGGTGCCAGCATCTGGACGCGCGATCTTACCAAGGCGGATCGACTCTCAAGAATGGTCGAATCCGGAATAGTCACGATAAACAACGTGGTGATATCTGATCCTAGGATTCCGTTTGGGGGGATCAAACACAGTGGATTTGGCAGGGAGCTGTCTAGGTATGGGATGATGGAGTTTGTCAACATAAAGTCAATTAGGTTCTATGACAATTTGGTCAAGCAGCACTATGTGGAATGACCGTCCTGCGAAATTACAACTGAAATTTGTGCCTGAAGTTACACAAAATCTCAATCATAGCGTGGATCTTATTTGAAAATTTGAAGACATTTGTCAATTTTAAACATGCCAAATAATCTTAAAATTCCAAAATAACGGGATTTGTGGACAGTAACGCAACTCTGCTGGAAATTGTAAAAAAATTACAAGATGCGGAAATGGGCGACTCTGGGAGACTGTCTTACATATTACACTCTCTTGAAAAAGGAAAGAAAATCTACGAGTCTGATAAAAAATACCTAAACAAAAAATATGAACAGCTACAAAAAACTCAGTCTGTCAATGGCGCTGAGAAGCAAAATCTAAAGCCGCTAAATTTTCCGGCCGTACCGCTCTCTCACCACGTCTTGATTAACCGTATGCACAAATGTGCATCTTGCGGCAATGATCTGGGCCTTGAAGAAAGAACAACGCGATACGAAAACAGGTGGTTTCACGCCGCTTGTTTTAGCTCCATACTGAAAGAATCCGAACTGCCCAAAGCGACGCAGGTAGTCAAAGTACCGCCCCCAGTTGAACCATACCGTGCCGAGACTCTTCAAACAAAACCGATTGAGCACATCAAAACCAAGCCGCTGCGGACAAAGGCTGATCCTGTTTTGGTTTTGCTGGCGTCTATAATTTTTGCATTGCTTGTGATTACTGCATATAGCATGCTTTCGTATCTTAGCCTGATTGCAATTTCAGTTGCCGCAGTGATGGTCTTTTATCACATCGTATCGAGAAAGGAGCCAAAATCGCAGTATTCCTATGGGAGGAGGGCCGCATCGTCTTATTCGATAATGGTGATGATAATGCCGTTCGTGCTTGGGACGATGATTGCGTATGATGGGTATGCTAGCGGAATTGCAGGCGTTATCCAAACAATTTTTGTCTGGTGCCTGATGCTGTCTTTCTGGCAGACGATGCTCTTTGTACCGCTTGCGATAAGGAGCGTTGCACTTGAGGCCTTGCTAAGGGAGCCTGACTCCTATCCGAAGATAAGCGTACTAGTCCCGGCATATAATGAGGAAAAAGTCATTCAAACTACAATAGAATCACTCCTTGCAACCGATTATCCTGACAAGGAAATCATAGTAATTGACGACGGCAGTAAGGACAAAACACTGGAGATTGCGTCGCGCTATAAGGACAAAGTCAAAGTCATACACAAAGAAAATGGCGGAAAGGCATCTGCGCTGAACGCCGGAATACTTTACGCGACAGGCTCCATAATAACAATCTTGGATGCGGATACAATAATTGGCCACACTGCGCTAAAGCACATTGCAAAATCGTTCTCAACTGAGAACGTTGCAGCCGTTGCAGGCAACATCAAAATAAGAAACAGGGTTAACTGCCTTACTTGGTGCCAGGCACTGGAGTATCTGTCTGGCATACAAATCATGAGGCGAGGGCTGGACTATTTCGGTGCAATCACTATCGTTCCAGGAGCGCTAGGCGCATTTAAGAAAAAGAAACTCGAAGAGGCTGGGACCTATCATAAAGACACATTGGTTGAGGACTTTGATGCTACCGTGAAAGTCCTAAGATCTGGAATGGTCGTAAACGGAAGTAACATGGCAACTGCATACACGCAGGCACCGCAGAAACTGCATGATTTTTACAAGCAACGAAAAAGATGGTACCGCGGAAATCTTCAAGTGTTGAGAAGGCACTCTGATATCTTGACTAATCCAAGATTTGGATATCTTCACAAGTTCTCATATCCTCTGTTGGTAATTCACATGCTTGTGATTCCTACTACAAGCTTGATGGTTCTGGGTTTTACAGCCTACCAATTACTCCTTGGCAACTATTCCTACGTGGCATTTGTCCTTGGGATGTTCATAGTGCTACAGTACCTGCTTTCGGCAATGGCAGTCAGAATGGACCGGGATGACAAAAAAATGATACTTTATTCCGTGTTCCTGGTGATTGGGTACAAACAGCTAATTGACATTTTACAGCTAAAGGCGCTTTTTGAAGAACTTGTCGGCCTAAAGGCCAAGTGGACTAGCGCCCAAAGAATCCAGCAATAACAAAATCGCTACGGCCTGATTTCATTAAACCCTACTGCGAGTACTCGGCTTTCTTCCAGTGGTGGCAGCTTGGTTATCTTGTATGCCGCGTCTCTTGCCTTGATCCCATAGCCTGTGAATATGTCGATGTGTTTGTCATCCCACTCTCCGATGTCTGTTGCCCAATACGTTCTGGTATTCCAAGGTGAGGGGATGTCTGGAATGCGAAGTAGTGTTCCATGGGAAATCACTCCTTCTCTCATGTCTGTCTTTCCTGCCGTTACTGCGACCATTATAGTGCGCTCGTTAAGTGAGCTTGTGGCTAACGGCAAGCAGGCCCCTGAAAACGTCATTGCGCATTTTCCGTAGTGGTAGAACCTTGTTTTTTCTCCCTTTGGAGAAATGAAATCATGCGTCCAGCTTTGAAGTATCTTGTTTTCGTTTGTCTTTCCAGAGCCTTGGATTGCTATTTCCTTGAGAAACGTTGATCTGAATTGCTTTAGGTAGTACGTCGAGTTGTTTTCCGTATAGTCAAAAGAGCCGTTTTTCTTTACGCCTTGCACATATGCTGAAACTAGGGGATCCCTTGGATAGTCTTTTTCTAGCGGCAGAAAGTATCCTGTGATCTTCCAGCCTGAAGACCCTGGGTAGCATTTTTGATTTATTGGGTCCCGAATCTCGCCACTCGGGCATGACTTTCTTATCTCAGAGCATAATTTGTCACCGCAAATTTTTTTGGATTGTGCAGCATCTGCATCTTGCATTAAAACTGGAATCACTGATGCAAAAACACTGAACAGTATGATGCCAAACACAACCTGTCTCATACGTCTACTTTGACTTTTACATATAAAAGCCTGATTCATCTAATCTATGTTCTTTATCTGGACGAATTTTGTTTTTTTCCGATTAATCTGCAATTTGGACTTTTAGCTAATGGTTATAAAATTAGGAAAATATAGCATTAACTGGTATGGTGTTTAAAACTAGCATAATTTCTTTGGTAATATCATTTTTAATTTTTGTCCCTGTAATATCGTATCAACAAAATACCGGCTCAGTTGAGGTGACCATAAGAAACGAAAACGGCGATAGGGTGACACCTGACCTCTTATCCGTTAAAGTGTATCAGGATTTTTCAAGCGTGCCATTCAAAGAGATCACCTCACTCATCGATAATCCGCTTGTTGTAGACTCGTTGCCATTAGGGCATCGGTACAAGTTTGAAGTATACATGAATAGCCTGTACGGAGACGTGGCGTTTGTTGATCTACAAAAAAGTCAGGACAAAGTCGAGATAGTAATAAAAAACCCTGGCGGCATACGCCTTTCTGTATTTTATGGCGACGGTGAGACTCCGCTCACAAATGCGGATGTTTGGATAAAATCGTTTGATGGTAAGTCATGGGGTTATTCTGGAACTGACGAAAGTGGCCAAACCCTTAGAATGTGGCTGTACCCAACAATGAAAGACACTGATTATTATTATGCTGAAATTGCCCTGGGGCCTGACCTGAAATATGTTCAGACACCAGTCAAATTACTGCCAAATGTTGCTCAAGAACTCAAAGTTGTAACACAATGGCCTACTGTTGTGGATAAACTAATCACAATTGAGGTGTACAATACAACAAATACGAAGGTTGCCAAGTCCGACGGGGAATTTATTGCGCAATTATACGATGGCAAGAAAAACAAACTGGCCGATTCCTTGGTATCTGATAAGGGTCTTGCTGGATTTGCAAAACTAAAAGTTGGCACATATGCCATACATATAAAATCAAAATCCTCAGATGGTCAGCTAACTACTCTGGCCTCAAAAAAAATCACCATATCTGGCCCTGAGAACGTTTTCAAAATTTACTTGCATAATCCTGAGCTGAATTCCGAGTATCTGAACTGTAATTGCGTGGCATTTCGTCTGGATGATATTCAGGATTATTTTCTAAATGGTGCTCAAATTGACATAATCAACATGTTCGCACAAAAACAGTCTAGTCTTACACTTGGAGTCGTCGCAAATGTGTTTGGCGATGATCCAAATCTGGTTCCTCTTGTTAAGAATATGCTAACCGATAAAAGCCTTGATCTGGAAATAGCAAATCACAGCTGGACGCATCGAATAATGACTGCACTGACAAAGGATCAGCAGGCAGACGACTTTGCAAAATCAAACAAAAAAATCCACGATGTGTTGGGAGTTACTCCGACTACGTTTATTCCGCCAGAAAACCTGTACAATGATGATACGATTGCAATACTAAAACAAAATAATTTTACGCAGATCAGCTCTCATACATCAACTTCAAAATCACCTCCGTTCCAAAAGTCAAGCCTTTACTATTTCCCCGCTTCCACACAAACATCGATACTTGATAGGCAAGAGGCAAATTGGAAAGTTCAATCAGTGGGCAAGGTGCTTGATGGGATAAATGAAAGCCTGTTCAATTATGGCTATGCCGTAGTGATGATGCATCCACACGAATTCTCTACATATTCCGATGGGATCTACCAAAACAAAGTCAATCAAACTCAGGTGCAACAACTTGGATTGCTAATAGACAAGGTCAAAAGCCAAGGGCTTAAAATAGTGACAATCGATAAAATAAGTTCCTTTGACAAACCTGCGCCACAAAAGCAACCTGCTACTGACACTCCAAAAGAGCCTCTGACCTGTAACTGTGTTGCATTTAGGATGGACAACATACAGGATTTCTACCTAAATGATGTGCAAAATGCCGCAATTGGCAGATTTAGTGAAAAAAATGCCCAGCTTACAATTAGTGTAATTGGGCAATTCTTTGGCAATGATCCAAAAGCCGTTGATCTGATAAAAGAGAAAATCCAAAGCAAGACAACTCTCCGAATAGCAAACAGAGGATGGGAATATGTAGATCACACGGCATATGACAAGGAAAAACAAGCCGCCAGCATCAAAAAAACCAACGACAAGATATTCCAGATACTGCAAGTAAAATCTGTCATATTTGCCCCGCCATTGGACTCGTTTAACAAGGAAACAATTGAGGCCGCAAATCAAAACAACGTGCGCTACTTTAGTGCAAGCATTGTACGTGATCCTCCCCCATATGCTGACTCACTAAAACATGTTCCAAGTACTGCATTGCTTGCAAGTCTGATGGATGATGATCCGTTTTACGCTGGAACCATACCTGAAAAGGCGCTTACCAAAATTAAATCGAACATAAGCCAAAATGGTTACGCTGTAATCAGTCTGCAATCCCAAGACTTTGCCGCCAAAGATGGCAAATTGTTTAAAAATGAAGTCGATTCAAGCAAACTCCAATTGTTGGATACCATACTAGATGATCTAAAATCGAGCGGGATAAGCATAGTTGCACTAGATGAAATTCCATCGATTCTGGAAAACAAGTCTCTAGTCATCCCGGACACTGCTAAGGACAATGCCGGTTTGTGGTCAAAGGGGCAGATGTCTGATTCTGATTTTACGAAAGAACTCAAATACTTGGTGGAACAGAAAATTCTGCAAATTCCAAATTCACAAATTAGCGGTGAGCAAAAAATTCCGCCCTGGGTCAAAAACATTGCCGGCTGGTGGGCAGAAGACAAAATAGGAAACGCTGATTTTGTAAAAGGAATCCAGTATCTGATGGAACATGGAATAATTCGAATCTAGCTTGGATATGATGTTCCTGGGCCGACACTGTCTTCTGGCTTTACGTCCTGATCCCACTTGCCCCTGACCCCTTTGATCAAGAAAAATATTCCTAGTCCGATCAAGCCTACGACCAGTCCGAAAAATAAGATTCGGTTTTGCAGTACTGTATCGCAGTCTATTTTGATTTGTTTTCCGTCGTCAGAAAATTCGTAACAGTCCTCAAATTCTTCTGCCTGAATTGCCGCATTGTAGTAAGAGTGGCCAAAGATCCCAAATATCAAAAACCCTGCAAAGACAAGTGCAATCCCAATCATTGTGAACCGCGTGTCGCTCAACAAAAAATCAATGCACGAACTCAGTTATGTTGCTTTTCTATTCTTGCCTTGAGGGTTTTAAGCGAGTTTGCGTAAAACGACTCCATAAACGACAAAAACTCTTCAAACTGCCTTCTGTCTGATTTCTCACTTATTAGAAATGAATTCCATAGGACGTACGAGGAATTTTTCCTAGGTGTGATGGATATGGTTGCGTGATACCCTCGCAGTGGAAGACCGCTTGTAGCAATGTATGACAGGTATTGCTCGTCTCTCCAGCCTGTGACATATTCATCAACAACGCTGCCGTCAGAAAACCACAGTCTCCTTGCCCCGCCGATCCCGTACTTTGCCTTTGAAAGAAATTCTGCCTTTTTGATGTCTGCAATCCAGTCTGGGAGGCCAACTATGTTGCTGATTTCTTTCCAGACGTTCTTTTTTGATGCGTTAATCGTCACTGCCTGCAATACAGTTCCGCAATACTGGCCGTTTCCGTCCTCGGCAAGTATTGTAGTTCCCATGCATTGGAATGATGCATGCTGTTTTAAATTTGTAAACTTTTAAACTGTCATTCGACACGTATACATCTAATCAAAAGGTATTGAGATCATGGTTTTTGGATGGAATAAAAAGAAAACAGAAAAAGAAGAGAGTGTCCTATCCTCAAGGGAAATCAAACTGGATCAGATATCTGCAATACTATCTGATCTGAAAAACTCTAGACAAAAACACCTCGTCGAGAACACGGCCCCTCTGTTTTCAAACATACAAGACGAGCTAAACTCCATTCTAAAAATAATAGATCACCTCTCACATGACAGCCTAAAGATAGACGACATTGATAACCAGCTAAAGATAATCGTGACAAGAAGCAAGACCGAAGTAATAAGCATCATATCCAAAGAGGCCAAGGCCAAGATGCCTCAACTAGGCACACTTGATGATGTAAAAAAAGCAACAGAACTTGCGTCCCAAGCCTTAAAAAAAATAGGCGACGTGCTTGGAAAGAACAGCAGGGTAATTCACGTATTTGCAAAAAAATATGCGCAGGACCTAAAGGATCATCTTGCAACAATCAACACAAACTACATGTCAGCACTGCAACTGCTTGACAATTATGTGAAATTTGAGTCTGACGAATCACTCATCAAAGAAAAAACGAACAAAATTATCGATATGATTCAAATCATAACTGACAAAAGCGCACAAATACCGAAACTAAAAACGATGCACGATCATCTTGCCGCTTCCATATCTGAGCTCAAAAGTAAAACTGATTTGCTAAAGTCGAGCCCACAGCACGCCAAATATCTTGAGATAAAAAATCAAATCGAGCAAAACAAAAAAGAAGAAAATAAACTCTACAAGGAAATAGACGAAGAGTTCTCAAAAATATCGCGACCGCTTGGCAAGTATTTTTACGTGACCTCGCTTGAAAAGCCCCTCAAAATTCTCATGGAAGATCTAATTCATGATCCTGCAAAGACAATCACCACCCAAAACAAGGGCTCGATAATTGTTATTCTGGAATCCTGCATGAAAGGAACCCTGTCTGGTGCCGTCTCAGTAAAGGAAGCCGACAAATCCGTAGATCATATCAGTGCCATAATTCGAAAGATTGACGATTTTCTCGTACGCAAGAACGCTCTAATGCAAAAAGATCAGGACCTCCAAAGCCAACTTGGGATTTTTGATATTGATGCGTTTGAAGAACTTGAGCAAAAATTACAAAAGACAATAACTGACAAAAACGACATGGAATCAAAAATTAAGAAACTTGAATCCGATCTGGCTCAGGAAACAAGCAACCGCGCACACGCAATTTCGGAATTGGGACGTGACTTGCAAAGTATTTCAAATACGAAATATGTCATTTTGGTGTAGGTTGATGAAACATGGCTGACGAATCTCGTAGAAAAGTAGTGCTGAAAAAAGATCCACTTGATGGTATTTTGTCATATTGCAAAATGAAACACCCAAACGAAGGAATACTGATACTCAAGGGCAAGTCAAAAAAGGGAATCATAACAATAGATAGTCTTGTAATCCCGCCGTTTTCATATGGCGGCCAGACCTTTGCCGGATTTCCTCACTCGTTTTTGCCGTTTGACCTGTCATACGTGGGTATAGTTCACTCGCATCCTACCGGCCCTGCAGATCCTTCCGTAACTGACATGCAGAACTTTTTTGGCCTAGTTTCGCTAATAGTTAAATCCCCATACGAAAACAGCGAGGACGTTTTTGCCTGGGATAGCGACGGAAACTCGCTTGAAATAATTTTTGAAGACTAGGGGTCGTTCCAGACTGATTTTGTCGCAAGCGCGGCATTCTCGCAGTTATTAACTGATATTACCGTGCGCGATTTGCTCTAGGCTAGATAAAGCCGCAGTAACTATGTTGTGCCTAGTATCGCGTAGTTCGCATGGGCTAAACTTTATAAGGTTTTTTCGAAGATTGATTGTATTGTACAGCTATAGAAACTACCTGATCTTTCTGTTTGCATCGCTTGCAGTAAGCATTGGACTGCAGATGATATTGCCGTTCCCATATGGGCTGGCAGCAGCACTTGCAATTTTCATAATTTTGCCGCTTTTCATAAGGCGCCGATACATGAGCCGAGTCAAGGGATATGGAGGAGATTCGGGAGGTGGCGGCGGATTCTTTGGACTAAATCAGGAAGGAGGCGGAGGAGTAAAGTACGTCTGTCTGACATGCAATCACCGATTCAAGGGCGCGATGTGTCCTAGATGCGGCTCAAAAATGAAGCGCGCCGACTTTTAGCCTAATCATGACACTTGAGGATCTTAGGAAAAAGGCAATCTATCAAAATTCAATTGATACGTGGATTGTGGCGTGCGAAGAAAAAAACATAGATTGGTACGAGACTGAGAACTACAAAAAATTTGTCGCGTATCTTCTGAAAAGCGGACTCAACATGAAAAAATTCCCACTGTGCATAAAGGAAACGGGGGGAATTTATGAGCGCGGAAAGGACAAGACAAAGTTTGCCGAAATACTGGCGCAGTACAACGAGCCAAACTCTGCAGCATACACGTTAAAGCTAAACGACCAAACCGTAAGCATAATTCGAAATTTTACTCTGGATTCCTAGCGTTTTATTCTAAAAGTATCAAGGGAGTTCCCGACAAAAACAAAGGCAAGCCCTGTAATCGTTATCATTATTCCTGGAGGGATTACCCACCACCACAATCCCCGAGTTACGGCACCGTGCTTGCTTGCGTCATGAAGTATTTGACCCCATGTGGGGAAGCTTGGATCCCCAAGACCCAAAAAGCTCAGCCCTGCCTCAGTTGTAATTGCCGCTGGCACCGATATCGCAATGCTTGCGAGCGCATATGGCATGATCTGGGGTATGATGTGCTTGAAGATTATCTTTGAGCTTTTCTGACCCATTGCTTTTGACGCTTCGACAAATTGTCTGTTTTTAATCTGAAGTGCCATGCTTCTTGAAACCTTGGCAATTCCAACCCACCCGAAAATCATCAGAAAGCCAATCATCAAAAATATGCTGTTGCTAATCGTTACTGCCAAGATGATGAGAAACGGAAGAGCTGGCAGGGCGTAAATTATGTCGTTAAATCGCATCATGGATTCGTCAGTCTTTCCGCCCTTGTATCCTGCAAAAACCCCATAAACCAAGCCTGATACTACCGATACGACGGAAACTGTTATTCCGATAAACAGTGCAAGCGGCGTGCCCCACAGCAGTCCTATTGCCAGGTCCCGCCTTTGCTCGTCTGTCCCAATCAAGCCGAAAACCTTGCCGCCTATGATCAGTTTTGAATCATCCATGATACTTTGGGCGTCAGTCGTAGATATTTTTGCCACAAAAGTGTATTTCCCCTTTAAGACTTCGTGCGCGTCTGTTTTTGAGAAAACTACCTCCTCAACTGGCATGCTGACTATTGAAAACGCAAATCTGTCTGATGCAAGCAGGATGTTTTTTCGTATGGACTCGTTTGTCGAAAAAACCTTGTCTGAAAACACGGTCCTAGACTTCAAATTCGGTAACGAATATGACAGCAAGTGCAGAGTCATTCCGTCAGGCCTTGTGACGTCAAACTCCAAAACTGGAGTTCCTTGGTATTTGGCAGTGTACTGGTATATGAAATCGCTTGGGAAATAGTCAAACGCATAGTCCGTCTCAAAACTCTGCATTATTTTTCTTGCATTGTCTCCGGTTTGCACTGTGGTGCTAGTGTTGTCTAGTATCTGGTGCTCCGGGATTTTTTTTGCAAGAAAAATATTGACCCATGACGGGAGCGCTGATTTTGGAAATAACGTCCAACTGCTTGGGTTGTTCCATTGCTTGTACGTGTCTAGTGGAATGAAAATTATTGTAAACGCTGATACCAAAACCAGGCACAGCAAAATGCCGGCGCCCGTAATTCCTACCCTGCTTTTCAGAACATTTGCACTGAGATCATTGAATAATCCCATGCTACACCGTCTTTATCCTTGGATCCAAGTACCCGTACAACAAGTCTGATACAAATATGCTAATTAGGAAAAACGCCGTCAGCACATATGTTGCTCCTATTATCACCGGCAAGTCCATCACGCTTATTGCCTCAAAGTACAGCCTTCCCATGCCTGGCCAGTCAAACACTGCCTCTGTAATGATTGCCCCTCCAAGTGAGCCTGAAAGGCTCAGTGCAAGTACTGTGATTATGGGGGGTGCTACGTTTTTTAGCGCACTCTGAAAGACGATTTTTCTTTGGGCGACGCCTATTGTCTTTTTGACTGTGACAAAGTCTTCTTGCATCACGTTTACCATGAAATTACGAACCAAGTATGCCCATGTTCCAAACCCAATTAGGATTATGGTGATCAATGGGAGTGCCATGTGGTATAGCAGTGCAGGTATGTATCCGGGGTCGCTTGGGGAAATGAGCGGCGTCGCTCTTGCAGGAAACAGATGAAGTGTAAACGAAAAAACAAAAATCATCATCATTCCTATCCACCACACCGGAAAACTTCCGCTAATCACTGCAAACGCCGATGTTGCCTTGTCTATTTTTGATCCCGTCCTGCTTCCTGCCAGCGCCCCAAGAAATATTCCGATCATCGATATGATTATGGTGGCAGTGGTGAACAACAAAACGGTCCTTGGCATCTTTTCTAAAATTATGTCTGACACCTTCGAGGATCCAGAGTCGCTTGACAAAAACGTCGCATGTCCAAAATCAAGCGTGATTATCTTGTACATGGAAAGCCCGATTCTGTTTGGCGAATACCACGGGGAGTCAAGGCCGAGCGCTTTGATCCTGTTGTCAATGCTGTTCTGTATGAATTGGTCCAGCTCCTTTGTATCCTTGAAGCTTCCCATGAGTGCCCTGTTTTCCGTAATTTCTGACCTGACCTGAATCGACACACCTTTTTTTAGTATAACATCCATGTTGGAGCCGACAAGCATTATTGTCAGCAAGAGGGTTGTCATTAAAACGCAGAACAGTATGATCCCGCGAGTGGCCAAATACCGCCTAAGTCCCATTGACCAATTTTACAAAATTAGCTTAAAATGTCTATTGTGAAACGGCTGGCGCGTTTATCTCTAGATATGAAAGCAGGCTGACCATCGCAAACGGTTTGTCTATTATGCTCATCGTGTCGCTAATGCTGTCAAATTCAGAATTCCTTGGCGGGAGGTACGGGGACAGGAAGAATATTTTTTGCTGCGGATTGATTGCCAGAATTTTATCCTCCAAGTTGACGCGCTCATCAAACTTGGTTGATTTTTCCAGAATCACAAAGTCGTATTTTTTGCCCTCATTCAAAAGTTTATCAACACATGAGATTTTGTCAGGTGCAAAGTCTGCCCCGAATCCAACTGATGAGAAAATTTTCTCATATAGTTTTGTGATTCGTGGATTGTCTTCTAGTACCAGGGCACTCATCGCAGACAATGTTTAGCCCCACCTGATGTAGTTTCTTGGTAGGAATGCCTGGACGCCTTCCATCTTTGCAGTCTGCAGGAGATCCCTGTCAAAGCTAACTAGGGTGGAGCCTGTCAGTTTTGCCGTTGCCAAAATAAAATTGTCTGGAACATGGCACTCGTAATATTTCTGCGATATCTTGCTTGACTCTGTAATTATTTCGTCTGTCCTGTCGATCATTATTGGCTGCTTGCAGTACTGGTAGACGTGCGTCATAGTTGTGATTGGATCGGAGCCTGTTATTTTTGCAATCTCCCCTAGGACCGTTTCTGGCATGACTAGTTTTGAGGACTGTTTTTTCATTTTTTTTGCGATGGGTCTTAGAACTCGACCTTCTTGAATTTCCTTGATAAACACGTTAGAGTCTAAAACCACTGTTTGTGCTTTTCCAATTTCCATAGTATGATTTAGCCGTGGATATAAAAGCGATTTTGCAATAACTGTATCATGTTACAATTTGTAACAATTGATTAAATATTTACAAAAAACGCTTACTGTGTGTCTGAAAACGACAAGCTGTCTCTTGCAGAAAGGCTAGATGTTGCAATTGAGAACCTCAGTGTTTGGCACCGGGTCACACTTGTGATGGTGATAATTGGATTGCTATCCCTGTCTGTAATTATTTCCATGTCTCAGTATTACTTTCAACAGGAAATAAGCAAGCACGGCCGTATCACCGAAATCCATGACGAGAAAACAGGAGAGGTGGCACTTTCTTTTATTCCAAACGGCGCGCAAGTTTTCTCAAGTGAGAGCATAGTTGCGCTTTATTCGACGCAAATTTGGCTGATGGCAAGTAACGGACTTGTAATAGGGCTGCTGTCTTTTTTGTTTTTGTGGATTACGTATAGGGGACAAGCGTACAAAAAGGAACTAAAAACAATAGAGAACCAGCTTATTAGGCAATCATACCTTGTGAACTTTGAGACGTCCATACCAGAAGGCGTAACAAGAACAGAAAAAATTCTAAACCACTCGAGCCTTGTATTTCCCGAATTGCGCTCTTTGCTTGGACGCGATAAGCCCGAGGGCAAAAAGCTCCCATACAAGACAAACCAGACAATAGGAAATGAAACTGTGGACATTCTTGTGTCTACAAAGAAAGGAGACTTCATTGTCAAATTCTTCGATGATGCCTCAGCTAAGGCAATAGAGCAGTTCGCGCAAACTCTTTCAAAATCCAACAAGAGAATATTCCGCGTCCTATGCGTTGCACAAAACTATGATGATGAATTGCAGTCAAACCAGCTGTCGTCATTGATGCAAAAACTAGGACTCAAATTTGACATGGACTTGATTTTTGAAGAGGAGCAGGGCTATTCCATGTTGTGGATAAACTAGAGTGAGTTATCCTTAAAATCTCTTAATCCCAAAATGTATCTTACGTCTGGCTCAAAGTTGACGCATTTTAGAAATGACGCCTTTCCTTTTTCAGTTACTCTGTACTCGAATTTTGCCTTCGGATTCTGGCTTTCCCTGATCTCGACAAATCCCTTTTTGTTAAAGCTCTCCAAAATCGATCTCAGCCTGTCCCTGTTAAGATCGGAGCCGGGGGTGCCTGTAGTTATCTGTCTCAAATTCATCCAAGTTCCGACCTTTGTCAGATAACCAAGTATTGCAATATTTGTGTCTCCCGGAGTCTGATTGAATTTTCGCTCCAATTTCTATTCCACTCAAAAGTCCATTGATATGCCTTATGTCTTGTGTGAATAAATTTTTTCAACCAATGTAAAAACCAGAATCTATTCTAATGGGCAATACCATATCCTATGTAATTGAGTGCAGGTACGATAAAAAAAGCAAAGAAGCTAGTTGAGGAGGGCAACGTGGTGCAGATCGACAACGATCTGTATCAAGTAAGATCCTCATCTGATCCTGGCAAATCCTACATGGTTACCGCTGATTCATGTGATTGCCTTGGGTTCAAAAACTTCTACAAATTCCACCACGGTAAGGGGCTCAAGGCCAACTGTTCGCATTTGGAGGCAGTCAAGATATACTTGGAATCTCATAAGTGATTCTGCTAAATTTGTATGATTCCCGCATTTACCAGGTACTCTAAGGCACTGGCAAACTCTGTATCTGAAATCAAGTCATCTGTCCACCATGATGCATTTGTCTTTATCCAGCCTGGGATTACCTTTTGACCATTCTGCATTTGAGAATCGATTATGTTTTCTTTTGAGAGGTATTGTATTGTCTTGATGAATTCTCCATCTGAGATGACATTGCTTGACCACATCTTTGCCTCTGTCTTTATCCAGCCTGGGATTTTGCGTTCCGATGCATCTTTCAAATCAAAGCTCGTGCTGGCTATTTGCGTTGGAAGACCATACACCAGTTTGAGTGTGTATTTTGCACCGTCTAATTTGTCAGTGCGCACTGTTTCGTCAAGTGTCGCGTCGTCATTAAAGTGCCCATCTATGGAATCGACCAGTTTTGACTGATCGTAAACTAGTATCTGATATCTTATTTTTGCATAATCGTCTGCAACCTTGCCTGTGACTGCAACGTCTTGTCCTTTGTGGTATGTCGTGTGGCCTATGACAATCGGGAGCGCCGTGTCTGGCTGTGATTCTGGCGCGGTGGATATGACTATCTTTCCAGTCATCCATGGATGGATTTCACAGAAATAATAGAATGCAAAATGTCCCTCTAGGTCTGTTATTTCTGCAGTCCCTGACTTTTTGGCATCAATTTCTCCTGTTTTAAAAAACAATCCCGAGTATTCAGGTGCTTTTGGGATTCCACTTGTGACGCTGTGCATGACAGAGTCCTCGTTTACCCACGTTATGGTGTCCCCAGGTTCAATTGGAAGAATGTCAGGATAAAATGCACTTGCCGTCTCATTGTTTGCTGAGCCGTCTGGAATCGTTACTTCCAAGTTTTTGCCCATTTGTCCAAAGGCTACTTGTTGATAGGAAAAAATCAACAACCCCACTACAAAAAAACCAACTAACGTGCTGTCTTTGAACAAGTGGACTCAAAGTCAAAATCCCGCCATATGGTATTTTGAATTTGTCTGTTCAAAACAGACAAACTAGGATAAATTAGGAAAATCACGCCACGCTGACAGGCCTGAACATTTTTCTGTAGAGCCAAAAAAGGCCAACCATCTCAACTTGTTCCATAAACAAAATCAAATGTATGCTTGCCAGCCAGTCCCCCGTCATGTCGTTTAGTATCGCAAACGATAACGAAAAAACGTACGCAATGTACCTGATTTGGGAAACCCCTGGAAACTCGCTATCCTCCATGCCTGGCCCGTTAAGCTTGATCTGAGAAGCGTGTTCCTCACTAAACATGTCCTGGAATAATGCCTCTTTGTCCTCCTGGTACACCGTGTTTCCTTGGTTTACAAGTACGATGACGGTGCCAAAATAAACCATAAACCCTAGTAGCAAGATAATGATCAGGCGTGATGATTTGCCCCATACTACCTTTCTTATCTGGTTTTTCAAAATCTCACCAAATCTTCCAAGCTTGTTTTTCTTGGCCAGATATATCATCAGTAATGACACAGCTGTGGCAAAGCCGAGGTTGCCAAGCCAGTGCTCTGCAAAGTACTGGCTTACAAGCAGCCGAAATGGGAGAAATATTCCTGCGGAAACTCCAACTAGGATGCATTTCTCCTTAAGATCCTCGAAATTCATTCACTACCCTCTTGAATCGAACCTGTGATCAGAACTTGTTCTTGAGTTCCTTTAGATATTTGACACTCACTCGATACGCCCTGATTGCCGAGTATATCTCGTAGAGGTCCTTGTATGTCGGACTTAGTTTCTTCAAGTCTTCCCTGTTTATCCCAAAGTCCTCAATTGTCTGCCATATGTTCTCAAGAGAAACCCCTTCATCATCAACTAGTATTGAAGAAAGGTTCTTGATGATTCCCCTGCCCAAATAGATGCTTGCTGTCTTCATGCGCACGTTTCTTTACCTTTGATTATATCTTTCACGGAACTTGATCGGATTTGGCAGTTCCAATTTGGAACTTGAAGTCTTTGGGAGACTTTGCAAAATTTCTACTTGTATACATTCTTGACTGTGAGCCCTTTTACCTTGCCGCTACTGGATTTTTCATCGTGTTTTTTTGGCTTGGAGTGGTTCTCGGTGCCGTTTAGATCTGCGATTTTTTCCATGCTGTCTCTTTTAGTCGAAAGCTTCTCCAAGTACGCCTTTCTGGCCTCGTCTTGGGTGCCGCCATCATCCAAAACATGCTTCATGGCAAGCCTTGCGTCTGCGATTATTTTTTTAGTGTAGTTCATTTGGTTTGCGATGTCATCTCTTATGCTGGGGTTTAGTTCTGAGAAATACCTGTCATATCTGTAACCTGAAAAACTTCCCGGACCTGGCTTTAGCTCAGTTACCGTCTGGTTTAGTCTTTGGCTTGCAACGTCTTTTTTTTCTTGCAATGCTATCTTTTTTGCCTCTATGTCTAGCTGCTTTTGGAATATCTTGTTTTTCTCCTTTAGGAACCTCTCATAATTTTTAATCTTCAGCGATTCGTACGGGTCGGATTTTTTCTGATCAGTGCTGTTGGCCATCTTTGAGTTATAATACAAGTCGCTAAACGTTGTCAGCTGCTTTGATATTCTTAACGACGCTTCTCCAAACCCCTTCTTTCCGTCCTGGTGCGCAAAAACATTCACCTTGAAAATTCCTGGCATTGTCTGCTCGGGAAACTCTTGCCTGAACCGTCCATCTGAATCTGTCGTGACGGTGGCAGAGTTTGCGCCAAACGTGATCTTTACCTTCGTGTCTGGCACAGGCCTCATCACATTGTCTGTGACCGTGCCGAAAACTACTGGCTTTTGACCTAGTTCAATTTGGTATTGTTCGAGTTTGACATTTATGAGAAAATCAAGCGGGGCAGCAGATGCCTGCGACACCAGTACGCAAAACATGGCAAAAAACATGATCCCTACGATTGTTACTTGTCTCAACATTGTGAATTGAACCAATGTTTGTTAAGCTCAAGCATCAAAATCAAAACAGTCGCAAATCAGTTATTTTTTAGCAATTCGAGTTATATGACAATTGTTTTGGTTTCCTTGACCCGTCTGTATTTTCAAAAAGCGCCGTCGTTTTGCAAAACGATCCAAAGTTTGTAGTTTGATCTCAAAATGCAAAAAAGATCGATAAAACAAAATGTTGATCCCAAAATTGCATACAATTGAACGAAAGCTTTTAATCAGTGTAATTTTTACGATTAAAATGTTGCAATTAAAATTTTACACAGTTCTGATGACACTGCTGGTTGTCAGCATGGTCTATTCACCGTCTTTTAGTAACACAGCTAGCGCCGCAACCCAGCCTCAAAACATTGTAAAGGCCGGAGACTTTGTAACCTTGTCTGGAACCGGAACTGACCCTGACGATGATTTCCTTACAGTCCAATGGAAACAAGTTGGTGGCGAGCCAGTTACCCTGTCCTCAACAACCGTTGCAGAACCAACCTTTACTGCCCCTGAAGTTGAAAACGGCATGGTGAAAATTTTAACTTTTGAATTAACCGTTACTGATCCTTATGGTGCAACTGACAAAGACACACTGAAAATCACTGTCTTGCCAAGAAATCAGCCCCCAACTGCTGACGCTGGCAGTGATCAAACTGTAAACAAAAATGACCAAGTCACCCTCAATGGTGACGGCTCAGACCCAGACGGTGATGCCTTGTACTACCACTGGTCACAAATTGACGGACCAATCGTAGAATTATCTGATGCAAATGACCAAAACGCTTCATTTGATACTTCATCGATGCCTCGAAGTTCTGGCATATTACGATTCCAACTGACTGTAACTGACGGCTATGGTGGATTGGCACGTGATAGCGTTGTAATCAAAGTAAACGCTGCAAAGGCTACGCTAATTACTGCCGATGCAGGTGATGATCAAACTGTTGACGAAGGAACAAACGTACAACTAGATGGCTCTTGTAATGATAAACTCAATAGAGAATTCTCCTACAGATGGGTACAAACACTTGGACCATTCGCACCACTGTCATCAACAACTAGTGCAGACCCAACATTTACTGCACCTGAAATCGCTAATGGACAAATGGTTCCAACCGCATTTAGATTGACTTGTGCCGTAGGAGATGGCGGTGGATCATCTACCGATGTTGTAATTATTAGAATTAACCCAGTCAACGATATTCCTGTAGCTGATGCAGGTCCTGACAAGAACACTCTCTCAAACAGACTCGTAATACTTGCCGGTTCTGGCTCAGACCCAGACGGAGATGCACTCAAGTATACCTGGAAACAAGTTGGCGGCGAAGATGTAGACCTTCTATTTCCAAACCGATCTGAACTAAAGTTCACAGCACCCGAAGTATTTGGCGGCGACTCTACAACTTTGGAATTTGAATTAACTGCAACTGACCCATATGGGGCAAAGGGAACAGACACTGTTACTGTAACTGTAACCTCTGATAACGCAAGACCCTCTGCAGACGCTGGGCTTGACCAAACTGTAGATGAACAAACAAGCGTTACACTTTCTGGCTCTGCAGAAGACCCAGACAGTGAAGATATCACTTATACATGGAAACAAGTTGGCGGCGAAGCAGTTGAATTATCATCAACTGATGAACAAAACCCGACATTCATAGCACCAATAGTTGCCAACGGCAAAATCAAGGTGTTGGTATTTGAGCTAAGAGCAGCTGACGAGCATGGCCGTCCATCAAAGGACACTACCAAAGTATACGTGCTTCCAGTCAACTCTGCACCAGTAGTTGATGCAGGCATTGATCAAACTGTAGACGTAGATGCAACTGTAATGCTTGCTGGCTCTGCATCCGATGAGGATGGAGAACAGCTAACATATCTGTGGAGCCAAATTGGCGGACAGACAGTGAGCTTGTCTTCGACAACAGACTTGGACGTAACCTTTGTGGCACCAAAGACAGAACTTGACACCAAACTAACATTCCAATTAGTAGCTAACGATGGAACTATTGACAGCGCACCTGACACAGTCGATGTCGTTGTAAAGGGAATTACCACAAAGGCGATAACTGCATATGCTGGCAAAGACCAAAATGTCAATGAGCACGTTGTTGTGACCTTGTTTGGCTCTGGAAAGGATCCACTAAAGCACAACCTCTCATACAGCTGGAGCCAACTATCTGGCGAGCCTGTAGTCTTGTCATCATCTACTCTGGCAAAGCCTTCATTTGAGTCACCTGACGTGGACAATGAGGAGACAAAGACATTGGTATTTGAGCTAACTGTCAGTGACGGAACTGGCCGCAGCGCAAAGGACTCTGTCAAGATAACAGTTGGTCCAATTAACGGCGACCCAACAGCGTTTGCCAAAGTAAAAAGCACAAGAGAGCCAGTATAAGTCTGGTTTAATCTGTTCTAATTTTATCAATCCGCAACCACAAGTATGTTCATAAACCATCTGCTCTGATGTAATGATGAACCTTTTTGGATGTTGAGAAATTCAAAGACGACGTTTATGTGATAACTGACCGCCTTGCAGCGAGCCTGCAAAAAGACGACGTGCCAAAGCTAAACTATGTCCGCCAAAGACTAATCGACCTGTACCAGCAAAACTTGGTAAAAATCAACCACTCCGTCCTTGAGCTGATTTGCGCGGCAAACCTGATATCAAACGGATATGTGGTGGACGTGGAAAAACAACTGACTGATTCGCTTGTGTGTGATGTCTATGCAAAAAAAGACGACAAGGTATCAATAATTGAGATAGAGACTGGCTTTACCCCGCCTGAGCATGCACTAGACACGATTGATTACTATACGTCTAGAATTGTAAGCAAGGTTGCCCGTTACAGCAAGTATTGTGCCAAGTTTTCGCTTGCCACGCCAGTGATTGGAATGCTGCCGATACACAAGATCTTCCTAAATCCTTCCACACTGAGGCCCGAAAATGAGATCAAAAAAGTAAAATCCCTATGTGACAGATTCTACAAAAACCCGCCAATAGCATATGATGACATAGTAAATGCAAAGCTAAACTCTGTTTATCTTATCAATATAGACAAAAACTTTGCAAAAGAAATCGATCCGATCGTATACCATGAATTGACAATGTCAATTTTGGCCAAGAGCGAAATCGACCTTTGAAAGTAGTCCTAAAATATGACAAACATGTATGATCCATTGGAATCATGATCTGCGGCAACTGTGAAAAGCATAGGCACTATGAGTGCATTGACTGTCAAAATGACCACAAAACTGAGCTGTGCAGCTGCGACTGCCACGTGGATTCTGAGATGCACGGACACGGCAAATAAGCCAAGTTTATTTTTAGTCCAAGTTGGTAAATAGTGAGAAAAAACATCACACTGGTGTTGTTTGACTCAAAAATCTGCTCAAAATATGGGTTTTTCTATAATTCTTAACCTAAATTTTAGACATTTGGTTTGATCTCTGATAAACTCAAGATTCATAAACAGAAAAAACAATTCAACGAAGATCATTGACGACCATGACTAACTTTGGTACATTAGAATACGTTCTGGACAAGTTTTCAGGCACGTGGAGCTGGAAGGTAACTGGGGAGCGAGCAGTGGCAATGGTGTCTAGAATCATCCCACAAGCGTGGTATGGCGATGGCGAGTTTGAGGCAATAGTCCCAGACGATCCGAAAAACGTACTGCAGATAAAATGGATAATGGACAGATACCCACTTGAAATACTCTCAAAGACAACTTGGCAAAAAAAGCTCCCAATCACCACAAAGCCTGAACCAAAAAAGCCAAAGAGAATTGAAAAGCTGCAGCTGGCAAACCCTGGAAAACAGTTCAAGGGGAACCTGCTGAACTTTCAGAGGGAGGGCCTTGACTTTCTGATAAAATCGTCTGGGAACGCACTGCTTGCCGACGAAATGGGTTTGGGGAAAACGGTCGAGACATTATCCTATATCGGAACAGAGCAAGGAACGTTTCCAGCACTGATTGTTGCCCCGCTTGTGACCCTGAACAACTGGCAGAGAGAAATTGAAAAGTTTTTGAAACTAAAAAGCAGAAACGGCAGACTGATTGATGACAAACCGCCAACCTCGACAATTATCCGCGTTGGAAAATCCGAGGATTTGGGGAAATATGATTTTTACATAATCAACTATGAATTGTTGTTCAAGCGATACAAGGACCTGGCCAAGCTAAACCTGAAAACAATCGTGTGCGACGAGGTGCAGAATCTTCGCTCAAAAACTACGCAAAAATATCATGCGATAAAGAAACTCTCCGCGCTGGAATCTGTAAAGTACAGAATTGGTCTTTCCGGCACTCCGATATACAACCGCGGCTCTGAAATTTGGCCAATAGTTGACATCCTTCGCCCAGGACTGCTTGGGAGCTTTAAGGAATTTTGCGAATATTTCTGCTACATAAATGAAAAAGGAAAGGCGATCGTACTTGAAAACAAGCGAGAGTCTCTCAGAAACATGCTGCAAAAGCACGTCATGCTCAGAAGAAAGAAAACCGACGTGCTGCAAGAGCTCAAAGAAAAAATCCGGCACAAGGAGATAATCGACGCAGACATCAATTATTACAATAAGGAGCTTGAAAAAATCTGGAAAAAACTTGAGGATGATAGAAAGGCAGCGCAGAATGCGTTTGACGCATCAACTGCATATCAGAGAGCAATCCAAAGCGAGCGACAGGTGGCAGGTGTTGCCAAGCTGCCGCACGTGATTAATTTTGTTAAAAACATAATGGAAATCGAGGAAAGCGTAGTCGTCTTTTGCCATCACAAGGCAATCCACTCGCTGCTCCACCAAGCACTTGCAGAGTTCAAGCCTGCATCTATCATTGGGGGACAGTCTGACAAGGAACGACAGAACAGCATTGACACATTCCAGAACGGCGAGACCAAACTGATGATTGCCGGGCTGCGCGCAGGAAACGTCGGAATTAATCTGACTCGCGCAAAATATGTGATATTTGCCGAGCTTGACTGGAGTCCTGCAATACATCTGCAAGCAGAAGACCGATTGCACAGAATTGGGCAAAAGAGCACGGTATTTGCTTACTACCTGATGGGCAACGGAACACTTGATGAACACGTTGCGCGAGTCCTTGTGGACAAGAGCTACGAAATAGACGCAATAATGGACAACAAGGTGGAATCGTTTGAAAACAAAGAAAAGGCAGAACTGATTTTGGCGCAAATCCACGACAAGATCCGCTCCATTACAGGCTAGCTCTACGTATCACCCCTTTCACTATATCACCTATATGCAAAAGATCAAATACTTAGATCCTACAAAGAGTAATTCTTGAGAATAGATAGCTGCAGAAACTGTGGAAACGCCCTGGAGGTAAAAAAGTACTGCCAAGTATGCACCCAGCCAATCCAGTTCCTTTGTTCACAATGTGCCCACTATGCAGACGACCCGATCCACTCCGTCTGTGATCTAAAACTGCATATCGGAAAACAGTCTGTGGCCTAGTTGTCAAATTATTCAAATTTGCTGTAAATGTTGAGAATACTTGAATTTTGGATTTTAGCATAGAAGGATAATTTTTGAAACCATGTTGCTATGAAAACAAATTTCCGATTATCGGCATTGAATATTTGTTTAGGCGACTAGACATTAGCATACATTGCAACTTCCCACGCTGTAGGAATTTGTGCAAACGCTGAAAATTCTTTCTGTTTTATTGAACAATACACATCAAGAAAGTCTTTTGTAAATGTAGCCTGTAAAAAATCATGGTCACATTGCAGTGCATTTATTGCGTCTTTTAATGTAAGTGGCAGTGACGTAACTCCGTAGTTTCTCTTTTGCTCATCTGATAATTTGTATACGTTTTCTTCAACGGGATCCCCCGGATCTATTTTTTTCTTAATTCCGTCCAAACCTGCAAGGAGTAAGCCTGCTTCTAGAATGTATATGTTTGAAGTTGCATCTGGTATTCTGTATTCTATTCTTTTACTTTTTTCAGAGTTATGCGATGTTGGCACTCTGATTGCGACTGATCTATTGTTTATTCCCCAGCAAACGTTTACTGGTGCTTCAAAATTTGGAATTAGTCTTTTATACGAATTGGTAGTTGGGTTTGAAATCGCGCAAAGTGATGCTGCATGAGAAAGAATCCCTCCTATGTAGTATCGACCAATCTGACTTAGCCCGTTTTCATCGTCCTGATCATACATCCTGTTTCTATCTTTCTGCCATAAGCTCTGATGAATGTGCATGGCAGAAGCGTTATCCCCGTAAATTGGTTTTGGCATAAATGTTGCAATCTTGTCCTTACTAGCTGCCTTTACTTTGACTAGATTTTTTATGGTGATTACGTTGTCTGCCATGGCTGTCATTTCATCATGTCGAATATTCAACTCGCACTGTCCACCAGTGGCTACTTCATGATGCTCTGCTTCGATTCTCATTCCAAAATATTTGTGTAGATCATCACAAATGTCTTTTCGCAACGAATTTGTTGTGTCTATTGGCTGCGCAGTATAGTATCCGTCTTTTAGGCTCACCGTCGTTCCAACGTGTTTGTCTGCCCATGGTGCCTCCTTTGATTCGATATGGTATCCAGCTCCACCATATGGCTGAATTGCGCCAATTGACGATGGAAACAACTTGATACTGTCAAAAATAAAAAATTCTATTTCAGGACCGAACCTGGCTTCAGTAAAACCAAACGCCATCATCTCATTTTTCGTCTTTTTTAATATGCCTCTAGAGTCTCGACCGTATCTATCTGTGCTCTGGACACTTCCATCGTATACGTCAACAAACATTCTCGCATTTCTTCTATTTTCATTATCATAGTATGGGGGAAGAACCTTGTATGTTGAAATGTCTGGCAACAACAGTAAATCTGATTTATTGATGGGGCTGAACCCTCTAACTGAACTTGCATCAAGTTTATCAAATCCGTCTTTAAAGTGTTCTACATTTAGGGAATATGATGGAATCCCAATACAATGAAGCTCTCCAAATATGTCTGTAAACCACATGCTTACAAAATCAATCTTGTCGTTTTCAATTTTTTTAATTATGTCGTGAGACGCATTGTCCAATGACGTGTTATTTTCGGTAACGTCACTCATGTCTTTTCATGCGTTTCCGTGGATTTGTCTGTCTCGTACTGCTTTGCATTTTCAGCATAATGTATGATTCTCTGCGGAAATGGGATTTCTATTCCCTCATCATCTAGTGATTTTTTAATTGTCTTGAGCAAAACTGGCCCAACCTGGTCCCACTCGTCCCGTGGAATCCAGGCTAACACCTTTAGATTTACGCTTGAATCCCCAAGACTTTCAGTCCAAACAGCTGGCTCGGGCTCGCGTAACACAAATGGTAGTCTTTCTAGGGATTTTTTGATTACCTCGATTACGTGATCAATATCCTCCTTGTATGCGATTCCCAATGTGACATCTACCCTTCGTATCTCGCTTCCTGAAACATTCCGTATCTCTGACGTGAATACTTTTTCGTTAGGAACCCGAACAATGGATCCATCGAACATCTTTATTCTTGTTGAGAATATTGTAATGTCCATCAGTTTTCCGTAAACCTTGCTGTCGGTGATTTCAATTAAATCGCCTACCTTGGCGGGTCTGTCAAACATTAGGAAGATGCCTGAAATTAGGTTTGATACAACTGACTGGGTCGCAAATCCAATTATTATTCCAAATATTCCTCCCGCCACCATTAATCCGCTCAGGTCTATCCCCTGGCTCGTGATTACAGCTAAAAGGGTAACAACTATGATTCCGTAATAGATTATTTTGTGAAAGCTTTTCGCGGTATTTTCTGGAAGGTTTGCTGAAACATATCTTTTGAATATGATGCTGACTGCTCGTGCAAATATGACGCCTGCCACCATGATTAGAATTCCAATTATCAGCGAGTCAATGAACACTTCTTTTCCCATCACGTTGATGGACGTTGCATTTGTAAACAATTCAAAAACCATTAACTAAACCCCCATTCCATGGAAAATTTGTAATCTGTTTTTTTAATATTTCTGGGAGCTAATGACCAATTGTCTGGCGTTGCTATTGGCTTTTGCACAACTTCTATTATTTTCAGCCCTCCCCTGTTCTTTATCTCGATCCTTAGTTCATCCATCATCACATTTTCACCGTTGTAGTAAAGATCATGGTCTGATGCAGGAATGATGATTTTTCCGACATGTACTGACTCTTCTAATTCGTTCTCGACTGCGATTCTTAGATCCGTGTGCACTAAGGGAGACTGTGTGTTTTTGTCAACAAATGAAGGTGTTTTTGCATACTTGCACAATCTTCCCTCTTCGGGCGTACCATACAGGCCAAACCTAGAATTGCTTGGCTCACACGAAAAACAATCGAGCATGTCCGTCTGTTCATCATTAATCAAAAATATTCCAATTTCTATGGGAAATGGTACTGTTAATTCTGTGGTGGATTTACCGCTAATGAAAATGGGGTCTGTGAATCTGATGAAAACAAAATCTGTCTTGTATGTAGGTAGGTGAATTGGCAGAACCGGTGCTATCTCGATTTCAAGATCTCCTGCTCTGCAATGGATTATGTTCTTTGTAGTTTTGTTCTCTGAGTCGTTTCTAACATAAGAAAATTTGTCCTTGTCCACTCTGGAAAATAGTATCTTGTTTTTTGATATGGTTAGGGTTGTATCGTTTTTTATAATTTGTTTTCCAAACTTGAAATTATTTGACTCTGAGCTGCTCACTGATTTCATATCTCTATTAGCCCTTATTGTTGCTTTTGTCTGTTTTATGGAAAGTTTTTTTTGCCTATTTGCTGAGTGTTTAATCCCTGTCTGTCCTCAAACTCTTTTTTTCGCTTTAACGCAATGATGCTTGTGGTCTCATCTCTTAGCAATTTGTTTGTTTTTGATATTTTGCCTGATTTTTTACCAAATTTATGGATGATGTTGTTGATGAGATGCCCTTTATTTTCTGATTTTTTCTGCGATGATATCTTGCCAAATCCTTCCTCGAAAAAGAACTTGTTGCCCGTAAACGGTTTTAGCTCATCAATCCATATTGCATTTTCATCATATTTTGCCAAAAATGGCTTTTGTACCCAAGTGGGATCTCTTCCCTGTAAAAACCTCATTGCAATAGCCTTCTTTTTTCCAATATCGATGACTCCGAGAACCTGGATCTTTCCTGGCGTTGCAGACATGCTTGGGCCTCTGACTGTCCTACATAATCCGCTTACTTGTTGATATGCATCACGAAATATCTCCTGGGCCTTTACAAGTGGCACCCCGAAGAAATGCTGTGCACCCGTGTCTCTTGCAACAAACATGTAATATGGGACGCAGCCCAGATTGACCTGTTTTTTCCACATATCTGCCCACGTTTTTGCGTTGTCATTTATGTGTGCTAGAATTGGAGATTGGGTACGTATCTGTGCCCCTGTCTTCCTGATCAGTCTGATGGCCATCTCTACTGACTTTGTGGATAATTCTCTTGGATGATTAAAATGTGCCATGAATGCAAGATGGATTCCTCTTTTGGTGATTTTCTCAAACAATCGTAGCATTTCATCAGAGTCATCGTCACTGAGAAATCGATACGGCCAGTATCCTAATGCCTTTGTTCCAATTCGAATTGTTTTTAGATTTGGGAGATCTGCGTCTAGCAAGGAATTGACATATTCTGAGAACAATTTGGTCTTCATTATCATCGGATCTCCACCAGTAAACAACACGTCTGTTACACTGGGATTTTCTTTTATGTATTGGACTAGTAATTCGGATTCTCGCATTGCAAATTTTAACTCGTTCATTCCAACAAATTGCGGCCATCTGAAACAAAATGTGCAATATGCGTGGCATGTTTGACCCTGACTTGGGAAGAACAGTACCGTTTCCTTGTACTTGTGTTGCATTCCATACAATTTTGTCCCGTCTTTGAGCTGTGGCACATTGTGCTCCATCTGGCCTGCCGGGTGAGGGTTTAGTTGTAATCTGATCTTATTTGCAGTTGTCTGTATTGTTTTTTTATCTCCGTTTTCCATGGCCTTGACCATTTCCTTAAAATGCTGTGGTCGCAGCATTTCTTTTTGAGGAAATGTCAGAACGAATATTGGATCATTTACTGCATCGTCCCAGTCGATGAGGTTTTCTACAACATAATTGTTAACTTTGAAGGGTAAAACATTGGCAACTACCTCCATCTCACGCTGCTTTTCAAAAGAAATGTTTCGCATCTGGGGAATTTCTCTAAAATTGTTAATCCCATACGATTTGTACTTTGGAGGGTCTGACTCGTTCCACAAATCATCAAATTTTTGCATGCTGGATCTATGTCGTCATAATTGTTAAGTGTTGAGAAATCTGTAGCTGATTCTGAGTTAATTATAATCAGATGTGTTCATTTGTAATTATGAAATCTGGTTGCAAATACGAATGACAAACCGGATGCGGCCTAGTATGTCGTGCTATCTATGGCCTCTAATGTCATTGTGTACTTTATGGAGTCCAATGATCTTATTTTATGATTAAACATGTGCTTAAACTCTTCATCTGTTTTTGACTCAACCTTGATGATGATGTCATACAAACCGTCAGTAGATCTAATTTCCTTAACTGAGCTAATTTTTTGCAAATGTTCGATTGTTTTGCCAGTTTCTCCATCTGTACAGCTTATCAGGACAAACATGGTTGGGCCTGATTCTGACATTTAGATCCGCCTTTTTCCAAAATCTGTTTCTATATTTTTCATCATGATATCATGTGACAAAGTTAAACGTATTGCG
Organism: Candidatus Nitrosotenuis chungbukensis; assembly: GCF_000685395.1. Taxonomy (GTDB): domain Archaea; phylum Thermoproteota; class Nitrososphaeria; order Nitrososphaerales; family Nitrosopumilaceae; genus Nitrosotenuis; species Nitrosotenuis chungbukensis. The sequence continues at coordinate 48,223 of NZ_AVSQ01000016.1, forward strand.
AATGTCAAAACACGTACACGCCAATTTTTTTACAGTCAGGCATTTTATGCACATTCGTTCAACTGTCTGCATGCATCTTGAGCAAGTTGCATAGATCCCAGTCTGCCCTTGACACGACTCGCATAAAATGGCCCTAGGATTCAATGCCTTCTCCATCGTTATCATAATGTGACAAAAATCGTTCTTCTTTACGCAATATATTGAACATAGTCTGGTGATAGTTGTTAAATGTGATCAAATTAGTGATTAATTCTTCACGTTTTGTACTCAATTGTAATTATTTGTATGCTAATTTTGATTTTATTTAAATGATTTAAAAAACTATTAACTATCAAATTCTTAGTTAATTGATCTTTATATGACAAATGACTACAAGTCTGAAAAAACCGAAACTGTTACTGCCAGGATTAACAAGCAGACTCTTGACAAATTAAGGTCTTATGCTAAATCTGAAAACACCACTCTTAATTCTGCAATAAACCAATTACTTTCACACGCAGTTGATTGGGATGTTGTTGCTGCCAAGACAAGCTGGATCCCAATTCCGAAGGATATCCTGATATCGTATTTTGACAAGCTGGATGACGCTACAATAATTGCAGTAGCTGAAGAAAGCGGCAAACATGTGCCAAGAGACATGCTTCTTGCTATGCGGGGCAAGCTTAATGTAAAAGAATGGATATCAATCCTAAGAAGCAGGGCAAAAGCCTCTGGGTTTCACTATGCAGAGATTTTGGAAGATGATCATGTCAAATTCATCATGAAGCATGACATGGGAATGAAATGGTCGATCTATTTTCAAACATACTATATCTCCTCATTTAGCATGCTGGGATGTGACGCTGAATTTAGTATTACAAATAATACCGTCTCTTACCGAATAAACAAAAAAGACTATGATCCGGATGATGCATGATAGTCTGGCGCCTCTAAAGTTTGCAAATGCGTTATCAATTGATCCAAATCTCGTATTTTTTGACATCTTTGCAATGTGTTTTCTTTCTTCTGAACAACTGATACTCGATTAGCATCATGCAATTTCCAAATGCCACGCAAAAAACCGGCAAAAGTGGCACACCGTCTCCAAGTATGAATTTTGGGATGACTGTCAGTGGCAGTTTGAGCAGAATTGCAATTAATATCGTTTCTCCAAGTGCTGATAGTGCTATTCCTGTGGAAAACACCACGACTCCTATTTTTTGATATTTTTCATTAGGATTTTCATAGGTATTCTCGTGCATGACTGATTTTCCATGTTGGTTTCTTGCTGTTAAGTATGACCAAACTGCTGACTGAATTCTAATCAAATGTAAACAAATGCAATTTTTTGTACGTATTTTTATCACCGATTTCAAAATTGTTTTATACGATAGTCTTTATCCTCGATGAGTTGCAAATATGTCGAGCGCTGCGCCGTCATCGGATGGAAAGAATTCCGAATTGATCGACATACCTATTCCTGATGGCCTGATCGACCAATTTTTCGATGTAACCTCGTTGAGAATTCTTTGCGTGATTACGGATTTGCCAAAATCGGTGTCCCAAATTTCAAAGGAGACAAAAATACCCATTAATACTGTGTATTATAGGATAAGAAAGCTTGCTGAGCAAAAAATCATAAAAACTTCGGGCCATATTAACAATCTTGGAAGGCGGCAAATGCAATACCTGAGTAAGTTTAGTCCCGCGGGTGCTTTTTTGAGCAATTAATGCACTGTTTTTTGTGTGCTAATTTACATTGATGAAGAGATGATTTTATTTTGTAAGTGTCAATATGCTATATTGCTACCTTTTAACCACGTGATAACTTGATCGACTAAGACGTTACCAGCGTCCTTTAAATATATTGTAAAATCTATTTTATGCATGGACTTTATGCTTGAAGAAGAAATGATTGATTTGCTAACCCTGTGCCTTCAAAATCCTAATTCTCCTGAGGTACCTAGAACCAAAGAGCGAATCACAGAAATTGGAAAGGAGCTTTATGCAGACGGCGGAGTAGACGCACTTGAAAACATGTTTTTTGCACTAGAGAACCGCATCAAAGAAGAAATCGCAAAAGATCCGCTGCCGCTCCGCTCCCTGTGGAACGGAATTACTGATCAGTGGTATTACTAAAAAAGTAGCAGGAAAAGGCTACGCTACCTTTCCTATTCTAAATATGGCTGTGGAACATGAAGGACACGTTCCCTTTGTCGCCGGTTTTCCGTTCTTGAGCGTGACTGGTTTCATACCTGCCATCTCGCGTTTTGCTCTGCATTTTACGCAATAGCCTATCATGATGTCCTTAATGGCCAGATCTTCTATTACTAGAATGCTGTGAACATTATTTCACACCTAGGTGGACTGCGATCCAATTTTTGCGCCGTTTTCCTTATAAGATGACTGTCATTCCATCTCGTCGTCTTTGGTTTCCCTACTAAGCATGGTTGGCACGATGACGATTACTGCGCCGATGATTATGTTTGCGCCAAGCGCAAAAGGAATCATGCTTTTCTCAACACTTGACATGAGACTCAGCGCAATCAATGGAGACCATGACCCGAAAATCAATCCTGCATTGTATGAGAAACCAGCAGCACTGTTTCTTACCTGTGTTGGGAATCTTTCAGAAAAAAACGCAGGGACTGGACCTGATGCAGTTGACACAACAAAAGCAAACACTACGATGTATATGATGACAAGATTCGTTTTGTTTAAGATTGCATCTGCAAGCGGCACTGACAATGCAACTGACATCATGACAAAAACCAGCATTGCTTTTTTTCTTCCTGTTTTTTGAGAAAGCCAGCCCGTAACTATCATTCCAATCCAAGATGACGCAGTTGCATAGATCATGATTCTTGCAACGTCTCCTTTGTCAAATGTTCCAAACTGCTGCAGGTATGTGGGCAAAATGCTAATGGATCCGTGATACATGTAAACCAGGCCCGTCATTATGGCTGCGCACAAAAAGAACTCTTTTCTGTATTTCTTGCCCAGGACTATGGTTCTCAGTGGCGATCTCTCAAGTGCGCCTGCTTTGTTTTTTTCAGCCCACAACGGGGATTCATTCATGCTTAACCTGACAAACAGTGCCACAAAGCCTGGGATTATCCCTGTGAAAAACAAGACCCTCCAGCCTATCTCCTCAAACATCTGCCCGGGAAACATCCAAGTTGTGATCTCAAAGGCAATCGCTGCCAGCAAAAATCCGAACGAAAAGCCGCTCTGCAAGAACCCTGATATCAGCCCCCTTTTTTGCTTTGGAACGCTTTCCATTGTTATGACTGCGCCACTGCCCCATTCCCCACCTGCAAAGATTCCCTGAATAAGGCGAATCATCACAAGAAGAATTGGGGCCATGATTCCTATGGCTGCATATGTTGGCAACAGGCCGATTGCAAACGTGGCAACTGAAAAGCCGAGAATTGTAATCATCATTGATCTTTTTCTACCAAACTTGTCGCCGTAAATTCCAAAAATCACCGATCCCAGAGGCCTCATTATCAAAGTAATTGTGTATGACGCAAATGTTGCCATTATGCTAAAAACTGGGTTGTCAGATGGGAAAAACAGCTGACTGATGGATGGGATGACAAGAAGCATCAAAACTATGTCGTACCCATCAAGTGACCACCCAAGAAAAGATCCAACCGCGATTTTCTTTTGAGCGCCTGTTAGACTCAACAGACCATTGGCGGTATGTCCCATTATTTAGTCCTAGAATTTTTAACTGGCACAAAAAAATCACAATGAGTGAAAATTGCATTAATTCTCACACTGGCAGGCCTTGCGTCTTATTTTGGAATCGTCCTATTTGTGGTTCCTCAAGAATATTCAGATGTTCCGACCCTTGAGCCTCAGCCAAGCTTTGATGCAAAAATAAGTTCAAACCACATCCGTCTTGGAGATTCCTTTGACATTGTGGTATATTCAGGCAACTCTAATGATGCATCTGACATACAGATAGTGTCAATTGCGTTTCCAAACATGACGAAGATAGGAAGCAATGTGGAAATTGTCAGCTATGACTTTACCCAGTCTCCAAGGTATGTAAAAACTGGAGACAAAATCGGCTATGCTTATTCAGGTGGAACAAAATTGGTCCTGGCGCAATATCCGTCAATTGAGGCGTACAGCAGGCCAGTAACTCCGGGCGCTCATTATTCCGTGGAATTGAAGGTAACTCCAGATACGGTAGGAAATTTTACGGTATTTGTAAAGACTGTCGCAATTCCTCACACTACTGAGTATTCACATTATCCACATTCTGGAATAAAGGATCATCAAAACGAGTATGTGGAATCTTTTTCTGTAATGGTTTCCCAATAATTTACATAAACCAACAGGGGAATTACAATAATTGAATTACTCCCAAACCGATTCTGCAAAAAACTACCGGGTGTTTTTTCTTGGAAACATTTTGATCAGCATTGGCATATTGATTGTGACTACTGGCGGAAGCTGGGACATATCAAACCACTTGCTAAACAGACCTGAAACGTTTTTTGCTCCTCCGCACGCCGTCCTTTATTCCGGGGTGATGGTTGCACTGTTTGGGGCAGCACTTGTGATGCTGAAAATGTCTGTAAAAGAAATAAAGTCAGAAAACCGGTTCTCGATAAAATTAATACTGGTTGGAATCGTATTGCTGCTTGGCGCAGGGCCGTTTGATTTTCTCTGGCATTCTAGTTTTGGATTGGACGGGTTGCTCAGTCCGCCCCACCTTGCACTGATTTGCGGCATGGTGTTCTCCAGCATAGGCTCGTTTATCTCGATTGCAAAAAACTCTGCGGTTTTTGTCAGTAGATCATATGTGTCAAAAAACATTCTGACTGTACTTAGCATCATTCCGGTATGGCTGTCTGTGACTGGTTTGTTTTTCTCGTTTTCGTTGCCCTTTTCGCAAACTGATTATTTTGATTTTAATCCAGACCCTGTCTTTGGAGCGATTTTTGCAACAATCGCGTTTCCTTTTTTGATTTCACTCATGCTGCACATGGCATATCTTGTAAATGACAGGAAATTCGGTTTTATCTCCACTACTGGTGCTACGCTAGTTGTCATTAACATGATGACTTCGATCATCCCAAATCCTTGGCTGCATCCGACAGTTCCGTTTTACTTGTTTACCATAATCCCAATAGTTCTCTGTGATTTGGTGCTGATGATGACTAAAAACAAAATGCGCACCTATCTTGCAGCTGGAGTTTTTGGAATGCTTGGCTATTTTGTGTATTACCCGCTAATCACTCACGTGTACAACAAAATAGACACAAACCAGATTGTCTCTGCCAGCATGACTTCAAAAATTTACTTTGATATGGTTTTGTCAGTTTACCCACTCATCGCAGTTCCGTGTATCGTAATGGGTCTAGTCGGCGCTTTGGTCTGTCATAGGATGATAAATTCCATAAGGCGTCAGGAGATCAGCTCACCGTTATCTTGATCTCTGATCTTGCTGCCAACGCACTTGCGTTTTGTATGCTGTCCCAGAGAAATATCTGGGCAGTATAGGTTCCAGGCCTGTCTGTGACCCAGGAAAGCGCCGGCGAAAAAGTCTGCTGCGCCTTAAACGACGCTTTAATCCACGTTAGTTGAACTGGAACCTTGTTCTGATCTAATACCTGGACTATGTATACAAAGTCCTGGTTTTGGCCCTGCATGTTTGTAATGTCTGCTGAAATCTGTACCTGCTGATTGGTGTTGATGTTCTGTGCTGATGCCTCCCCAAATGCGTTTACCAGCCGCACGTTCTTTAGCTCTGCACGACTCGTCCCGTCTAGTGCAAAGGCGTGCGGCGTTGTGATTAAAACTAAAACACATATGCCAAAAATCAAAATTTTCTCTAGCACGCATGAATACTAATCTGTAGGATACTAAAGAGTTTGCATGGAGACATCTGTGAAAACTGCCTTTACGTCAGATCTATTCTGTAATAGTCCCATCTTTCTGGGTCGAATTTGGTTACAAATTCCGCCTTTTCATGGCCGTCGACTCGTTTTTGAATTACATCCCTTAGGGCAAAGCTTGTCAGGTACTTGTAGTTCATCGAATGCGCCTGCATTGTGAACAGGTGCCTCATTTCACTTCCACCTCGCAGTCCCCAGTAGCCCATCTTTAACGCGATTGGCTCCAAAAACACCGTGTTGTTCTTGCCGTAATTCTCGTCTATTATTTCGGGACGCAAGATGTAGTTTTCTATTGGCCCGCCTTTTGCAAAACCAATTATCGGTCCATCGGAACTCCCAAGTCGCAATGTGTTGAGAATGGTCTTTGTGTCTCTCATCGTTCTCTCAAAATGCTCTCTGTCAAACTGCAGGGGCATTGGCAGTTCATTGTATATTTCTACTAGAGTTTTTACAAAATCCGAATCGTCCCTTATCTTCATTGATTCTATTTTTGGAACCAGTCTTAGATTCTCGTATAGGTAATCTGATTGGATCTTTATTTCTTGTTGCCTCAAATTCAAAAATCCCGTCACCGTGTCCATGAAGTTTTTTCTCATGTGCTTTGGGAGTGCCCTGAGGACTGTCTCGCACATCTCTGCCTCGTCATTTAGCAGGTCCTCAAAATACGCAACTGAGCGTTTTACTATAAATGAAGGATGCCATGCCAGCGCGTGAGCATTCTTTTTTGCCATGTCCATCGCCTTGCCAAAGTCTCCCAGCGCATACCCGCTCACCCTGTCAATTATTGAGAGCAGCCATCCCAGTTTCATAAAGTATTCTTGCATTTGCGGATTGTCTTTTGTGATTGGCGATTCGTTAAAGCATTCCTGAATTTGTTTTTCCGCACGTTCTTTGAGCTTGCCGCCCCACGGGTACGTGGTGCGCAAAATCAGGGCCTTTACGATATTAAGATCAAGTTCCGCATCATGGCAAAGCTGCTTTACACTGCCATCGTGCGTTAGAAACCTGATCACGTTGTCCTCGTGTGGCTTGTCTACGCTTTTTTGCGGGTCAAAATCGTGAAACAGTGCAGCCGCGTAAAGGTACTTAAAATCATCAGGACGCACGTTGTTTAGTATGCTCTTCCAATTTAGGACAATCATGGAAACGTACGTTACCTCGAGCTCGTGCGTTATGTTGTGGTATCCGTAGTAGTCTTTCCCAAGTCCTTGGGACTCGAAGAGCTTTATGGTGTAATCTAGCATGCGCGTATAACAGGGCTTTTCCAATCCGCATGAAACCGATAGGTTGATGATTTCATTTCTAAGAGTCTGTGGATTAGCAAACAATTGCAATAATCTATCGATAATCCACTCAGTTTTAAATCTGTGGCTAATAATTCAAACAGATTTTGTAAATTTTACAAAGTACTGTGCGGTTTTTATGCAAGAATTTCAAATTAAAAGACATCGTCACATCCGTCCGGCATACCAAGTATTGTGTTTTTGATCAAGTCAAACAGCTTGATATGCCGTATGAACACACACACGGTATTCTACTAAGTGATTCGTAGTGTATCATGAGCACAAAACAAACTCAAATCAAAATTAAATCCCCAAATAAATCCCAAATCCAATCCAAAATACTGCACCTTCTTGAAGAAGGGTGCTCTGACAAAAACAAAATCTATGCCGCAATCCAAAATGACTTTGACGTATCCAAGTCCGAGGCGAGAATTGCCTGCAAGGAGGTAAAAATCGATCTCATGCTAAAATTAAAGGTCTTGCAGTCTGGCGTACTTGAGATGTGAGTGCACGAATTAGCAAAACTCAAAACCCCAAATTTTTCACCACATGGATATGGATGACTCGCAGGTAATCTCGTCTCTGGTTGATCAGCAAAACAAACTGCGATTTACAATGTCAGTTGGCGGGGCGAACTATCCCGTGGAATCACTTGACATTGCGCACATGCAAACCCCTGTGACAAAACCGACAATGCGTGGCGGAGTGTATTTTTCAAATTTGAAAGAGTACAAAATCAGGGCAAAATTCTCAGATGCTGCGCTGTCGTCCGTTCTCTCTAAAACAATGCTTGGGCCGAACACTGATTTTGAGCGGATCGAGTTTTTGACCGACGTGGAATCTGGCGGTACAAAAAAACAAGCTACGTTATTTGCAAACCTGACAAACTATGTGCAGCGTGGAGGCGGCCTTGAGCTAAATCTTGTCGTCGTCGGCGCAGAACTATCCGACTGATGCCTTGTAGTACGCATCGTATGTTTTCCTTTTTTCCGCATCCGATAAAATCTTGTATGCTTTGCTGATCTCCGCTAGCCTTTCGGCTGTTTTTTCGTCCTTTGACTTGTCTGGGTGTAGTTCTTTTACAAGCTGCCTGAACCTTGCTTTGATCATTTTTTGATCTGCATCGTTTGGCACCCCGAGCATGGCATAGTAGTCTGGTAGGCTTGACTCTTGTACCTGCCTTCTGAACTCTTCTGCGTCCTTGCTCTTTTTTGTAGATGAGATAAAGTCATCCTCGTCTTCGTTCCACGGGGAGTGATACTTTTCATAGTCCCTGTTCCGCTTGGACTCCAAATCCTTTTCCTCATATCCTGTTTTTCTTCTAAGAATTATGTCGCGTGCAAGATACAGAAACAAACCGACTACTGCAACTGCCATTATTACAAGTGCCATCTGTACATCTTTCACATTGTAGTATTCTGAAATTTCTTCTGAGCCGCGCGGGGCTTGGCTTGGGTCTGGCTGTTGAGCGTTTACAAACTGTGGTGTTTCTAAGCACTGCGCCATCAAGAATGCCGCAAATGCAAATAGGATGAAAAGTTTCATTTAAGCTGAATTGTTTTTAAAATTTTATTAATATTCCGTATTCCTAAACCAGCCTGAAATCCTCTTTAACCGTGTTTAAAACTATGTTTGTCACCGTCTTGTCTACGTTTGGCTTTGAGGACAATGACTTGACAAATTTGCTCAGATCCTCCCTGTTTTTGAACTTGGCAACAACTACAGTGTCTGACTCTCCTGTCACGTCATATACTGCGCAAACGTTCTCGAGGCTAGACAGTTCGTTTTCAATTTCTACCATTTTGCCCTTCTTTGTAAAAATCTCAATTATTGCTGTAAGATCGTAGCCAAGCTTTTCATGGTCTATTATGGCGGTGTATCCTCTGACTATCTTTTCTCTTTCCATCTTTTTGATTCTAGTCAGGATGGTGACTGTGGACATGCCTAGCTTGAGCGCCATCTGCCTTGATGACAACCTCGCATCGACTAGCAGGTTTTTTAGAATTTTTATGTCAGTTTTATCCAGCAATGTGATCCATGATGGAATTTACAAATATTAAACCTTGCCGTGTTTTTTTGAATACTTTTTTACTCTACCCCTAATCTAGATTAAATTCATCATCCACGTATCATAAACTGTGAAAGCATGATTGAAAAATATTTTGACATTAACCGCCTTTACGGCAAAATCCTCAGGTACTACATTGACAAAAAACGCTACTCAAAGGAAGAGGCTAACGCCATTGCACAAAAAATCATCCAAAAAGAGCGACGTATGCGAATGTGCAAAAACGCAAACTGCAAGCATTTGCTCAATGACCACATTAGAAACTACGACTCGTGTCTCGTAGAGTCGTGCACATGTGAAAAATTTACTCGCTGAGGTTTTCGCCTTCTATTTTTTGCACAAAATCCCTAAGTGAGAATGGTTTTTGCAAAAAATCTACCTTTTTTTTGAGCTGCTTTGTGTTGTCGCTCCCAGTAAGAGCATAGGCTGACGCAAATATTATTTTCTGCCTTGGGTTTGCCTCAAGTATCTCCTCTGCCACCTCTGAGCCTGACTTTTTTGGCATGGACTGGTCCAATACTACGACATCAAACGGGTTATTGTCAAGCGAGTCAAACTCTGTTTTTTTGAGCTCATTTCGGTATTTTTCTAGGCACTCTGAGCCGTCCCTTGTTATGACGACATTGTGGCCGTACTTTCTCAAAATTCTGTCATACTGGGTTGCCGTAAACTGATTGTCCTCAGCAATGAGTATGTTCAAACTCATGCCTATGGTTTTACCGTTTGGCGTTTTAACCCTAGTCTGTTCTATTCAAACACACAATGATAACACAGAAACCTAGTATAGGAAGAATCACAAACGATATTGCATGCCTGATGTGAGCGAACTGGTGAAAAAAGGAAAGGCTCTGCTAGTCGAGGGAAACTTTGAGGATGCGCTGGCGTATTTTGAGCAGGCCCTTTTGTTAAGCCGAAACGATCCTGATATTTGGAATCAAAAAGGTGCCGCACTGAGAAGCCTTGGCAGGTACGACGAGGCACTGGAATGTTTTAACAAGTCCCTTGAGATGGACCCTGCAGACAGGCACTCCTCATAGATTCCATATCAAGAGCATGTGTCTTTGTTGTTGACAAAAGAATAATTATTATCTAAATCAAACACATTTGTAAATACGGAATTGAATAACATTGAAAAGATTTTGAGTCATGCCCTTGATTTGTGTGAGGATGGTGATTTTGAAAAGGCAGTAAATCTATATGATCGCATACTGAGAATGGACCCAAACAATGTCAATGCATTAATTGACAAGGGCGTGGCACTGCAAAACCTTGACAAGCTAAAACCCGCACTGCTATGCTTTGAAAACGCGCTTAAGATTGATAAAAAAAACATCACGGCCCTTGTCAACAAGGGCTCTGTATTGCACGGGCTAGGCGAGTTCCAAAAAGCAATTCTGGCATACGACGAGGCAATCGCAATTGATAAAAAATGCACGATGGCACTTGCCTACAAGGGGCTGTCCCTTGGAGAGATGGGCTCAGTAGAAGACGCACTCAAATATTTCAAAAAGGCGCTGAGAATAGACAAGGATTATGACGTTGCCCTCATAAACAAGCAAATAGCGCAGAATCTGCTAAGACAGTCCAAGTCCTAGTCTGATACTAGTTGCAAGAATCTGGGGTTGTCGTATAATTTTGCAAAGGCCTTGTGGTTCTTTGCCTTTATCTTGAACTGGCGGGAAACCCTTACTGCCTCCCTTAGCGTATCTAGGGCATGCTCTGTGCTGTCTAGCATTGCAAGGCTGGCTGATTTGTCAAACAATACGTCGCCATTTTCTGAATGTCCCTCTAAAATGACATCGCAGCAATAAACCGAATCCCTGTAGTTTCCTAGGGAAAACAGAATTCGCTCTTTATGGTACAACGCGATGGCGTCTTTTGGGTTTTCCTCTAGTATTTGATTGCAGTAATTGATGGCCTCCCCGTATTTTTTCATCTTTCTTAGAGACGATGCCTTGTTTATCAGGATAGTCTTGTCATTTGGGGTGATTTGCAGCGCCTCGTCATAGCACCGTATTGCACGTTCGTGATCCTTTAGCTTGCCAAGCGAATATCCCTTGTTGTTTAGCGCAACCACTTGCCTTGGATTGATTGCAAGTACCTTGTCATACATTGACAGCGCATCGTGAAATTTCTTTTTCAGAAACAAGCGATTTGCGTCTTCTAGCATTTCTTCAACTGACATTTCAAACCAACTAGAACACTGTTACGTCGCCAGGTGCCGGCTCTCGCCTGTGCGACTCGTGATGATCTACAAATTCCTTATGTGACGTTTCCTGATGCTCTCGCAACTTTTCTATTGTCTCAAATGCATTGTTGCAAATGTAGCATTTTGGCTTGTATTCGTCGACAATTGGGAGCACCATGAAATTGGTTTGTCTTAAAACCTACTTAATCCTTCACGTGTGTTTGGGGTGGCATGGTCGTTTTTTCATACGTGGCGTTCCATAGTGTTAAATATCGTCTAAAGTCGCATACAGGTATGCAAAAACTGGGATTCATGGCATCAGTATTGCTGTTAACTGCAGCACTGGTTGGACCAATTGGATTTTCGTTTGCGCAAACTGATGCCGGCTCAAATGCCACATCAACAGACACCGATGTCAAAATAGAACAAATGACACAAAAAATGGAAGTAAAGAAACAAAAGATTCAATCAAAAGTTGACGCCAAAGTCTTAGCGCTCAAAGAAAGATCACTAAAACAGCAACGAACACTAGACGACATTCTTGAGAAAAGAGCACAGAAACTGCAAGAGCACAGAGAAGCAAAAGAAGGAAAGATGGTAGAAAGGCGTGCACAAGCAGAAAAACAGATGGCAGAAAAGAAAACAAAGTCCGAGCAAAAAATGACTAATGTAAAAGCCGTATTTGAAGAAAAGATGGCAAAGCTGAGGGCCCAGTTCGAAGACAAGATGGCAAAAAAAATGGAGGCGCATGACAAAAAAGTGGCAGAAAAAAGAGAAGCACTTGCAAAAAAGATGGCATCTGTGAAAGCATTTGCACCTGAATCTATCAAAGTTTCAGTATCAAACAGCACATCTGCAAATCCATAACCAAAAGTGGCGCAGTTTTTTAATTTATAATCTGAATTTAGAATTGTTTCGCAGTTACTAATTTATAGTAAAAGCGTGATATTATGATGTGCAAAAAATAGGAATTACTGTGTCGATTCTACTTTTGGCATCTCTGATTGCGATTCCACATAATTTGTCGGCTGCAGAATCTGCCGATTCTAAAACCGATGTAAAGTCTGCAAAACAGACGGCCTCTGAAAGAATACGTGAATTTGAGTCAATCCAGGAAGAAAAAATAAAGGCAATTGAGGCAAAACAAAAGGCGCTCTTAGACGATCAAGTGAAGAAAAGTAAGGAGGTCCTTGACAAGAAAAAGCTGCAGCAAAAGGAACTGGACCTGAAGAGAAAGGCACTGCAGGAACAAAAGGACGCCGCAAGAAAAGAAGCACTTGCAAAAAAGCAGGAAAAGCTAGATGAAATCAAGGCAATAAAAGAAAGAGCCAAACAACAAGTCGATGAAATGATGCAAAAAAGACAACAAATGCTTGACGAGCAAAAGCAAGTAAACACAAAGGTAAAGATTGAAAAACAAAAAGCAGAACTTGATCTCAAACTAAAGGAGACAAAACAAAAAACACTGCTTGACCAGCAAGCGCTGCAAAAAGAACTGACAAAGAAGCGTCAAGAGGCTGCAGACGAAATCAAAGAGAAAAGACAAGCACTCGAAGACAAGGCAAAAGAGCGCATAAAGGAACTGTATGAAAAGAAGGCACAAAAAGCGCAGCAGGCTGCACTGGCAAAGGCAAAGCCAAAATCTGCAGACAGCACCTCTGATAACTGATCTGCCTGCACTCAGTTTATTTTATATTTACAGATTGCGCCAAACAAGCCGTTGCTACGCGATTTAATCAGTGAGTCAAAAGCCCTGGAACGAGTTTTCTCTGGAGAGGAGCTGTCATACAACGACGGACTGGAACTGATGGATAATGACAACCTTTTCACCGTTGGCGCAACTGCGGATCTAGTGAGAAAGAGTCTGGTTGGGGACAGGGTAACGTTTGCCGCCTCCTACTACATGAACTATACAAATCTCTGTGCTGCCAGCTGCCAAATGTGCGCGTTTTACCGCAAGGGCGACGAGTCTGACGCATATACGCTGAGCCCTGAGCAAATTGAGCAGAGGGTGGGACTTGCAAAACAAATGGGCGCAACTGAGGTACACATTGTCGGAGGATTTCATCCGACACTTACGCTTGACTATTATGAAAACATGATGAAGATAATCAAAAAGCATCACCCTGAACTTACAATCAAGGCGTTTACTGCCGCAGAAATATTCTTTTTATCAAAGCTTACAAAAAATTCTGTCAAGGAAATATTGTCTAGATTAAAGGCAGCAGGACTTGACTCCATGCCTGGGGGAGGCGCAGAGCTGTTCCACCCGGAAATCCGAAGTCAGATAGTGCGCGGCAAGTGCTCAGGCCAGGAATGGCTTGACACGATAGAACAGGCACATAACTTGGGAATTCGAAGCAATGCTACAATGCTTTATGGGCACATTGAAAAGCCTCACCATATCATAGATCATCTCATAAAGATTCGCGAACTGCAAAAAAAGACGGGCGGATTCATCACATTCATTCCACTAAAGTTTAGCCTTGACAACACGGAGCTTGAGCAAAACGATCTTGTAAAGCACGAGTGCTCATCCATCTATGATCTAAAAATTATAGCCGTATCGCGGCTCATGCTTGCAGGTGTGCTAAACAACATTTCTGTTTACTGGGTTGCGTTTGGGAAAAAGCTTGCACAGGTTGCACTCTCAAATGGCGGAAGCGACCTTGTGGGAACTGCGTTTTCTGAGGAAATATACCGTGCAGCAGGAAAGCCTACCACCTCTTCGGTAATGGAGCTAGCTACGATGGTAAAGGAAATAGGAAGAGAGCCAATCCAGCGAAACACGTTCTTTAAGACGCTACGGACCTTCTGATTTTAGATACTTGTTAACCGAGTCTACCTTTGAATCAATTGTCTGATTTTTGTCTGACCTTGAATCTATTTTGAGTATTACTTCTACTCGTTTTACTCCCATCCTGTGAACCGCATCTGTCATTATTTTTGTTGCCTCAAATATCCTCTCAATTCTGTCTGATTCAAGTACAGTCCCCATCGGGGTGATCTTGTACTTTACATCTTTAAAATCAGCAATTGCCTCAATTGCCCTTGCGACATAGATGCTAACACTAGTAGAATCCGTACCGATTGGGTAGATGCTGATTTCTGCGTGAATCATATCAAGATTTTAAAAATCAGTTTTGATTAAAATCTTTAGGCCTTTCGTCCTTTTCTATTGTCTTTGCGCCGCCTTTTTTCCTTCTCGCACCAAAACTAATCAGGACGAGCAAAAACCCAACGCCTGCCGCCATGCCTGCCAAGTTTGTATAGTTTCTATTTTCCTGCTGTTTTACCAAAAGGTCATCTGCCTGGGCCTGCGTCATGCCTTCGTGCCAAACCGGAGTTGAGGAATTGAGATAAAATATTATGACTAGTCCAACTGAGACCAACGATATTCCGCCGGCTAGTATTTTCTTGTCTACCAGAACCATGATCATCTATACTATGTGATAATTATATACAAATCTAACCCTAAAACTTGGCTTGGCTGATCTTAATCTCAAATTTTGGCACTAGGTTCTTCTCAGACGCCATCGAGAAAAATCGCCTGATTGATTCCTCGCCTGACTTTCCCATGTCTACTGTTACGTCGTTTACGTACATTGATACAAATTTCTTGATTAGGTCAGCCGGCTTGCCTCTGCTGTACTGCATGGAATAGTCAAGTGCATCATCGAGGTGCTCTAGTCCGTATTTTATTGAATCGTGCAGGTATTTGTCGAATCTCTGTATCGTCTCCTGGCCAAACTTGTCGCTCATTACGTTTGTCCCAAGGGGCACAGGGAGTCCGTTTGTTGTCTTGTCCCACCACTCCCCAACGTCGAGAATCTTTTGCAAGCCTTCGTGCTTGTACGATAACTGGGTTTCGTGGATCACCAGGCCTGCGTCTACCTTTCCGCTGTTTACTGCATCTGGGATGTCGCTAAACTTCATTTCAACATGGTCGAATTTGCCAATCATTAGCTGGAGCAGCAAAAACGCCGATGTCATTTTTCCCGGAATTGCGATTTTCAAATTCTTCAGCTCTTCTGGCTTGATGTTTTGTTTTGCAATCACAATTGGCCCGTATCCGATTCCAAAGCTTCCACCGCTGCGCAAAATAGTATAGTCTGGGATGTATGCACATGCATGAATTGACACTGCCGTGACGTCAAGCTCGTGCCTCTGCGCCCTCTTGTTTAGCTCCTCGATATCTGCAATAACATGTCTTATGGTAAACCCTTGTGATGGAATCTTTCCAGTTAGCATTCCGTAGAACATGAACGCGTCGTCTGAGTCTGGAGTATGTCCGACAGAAATTTCCATGCATGCTGTCTGAAATTTGGCTCTAAATATCTATTCTAAATTTCTTGCCTTGACAGTTCTCTGATGATGTCTTTTTCTGTGACAAAGCCAACTATCTTGCGACGATCGGTTATTGCGACGCCATGGATTCTGTATTCTAGTAGTATCTTTGCAATCCTTGGAAGGCTAGTCTGTGCCGTAACTGTGATTATTTGTTTTGTCATCACGTCTGATATCTTGCAGTTTTTTCCATAGTCTGTAAAAACACTTGATGCATCTTGCTCGTATCTGAACACCTTGCCGAGGAAGTTCCCAAAGGTCACAATCCCGACTGGCTCGTCTTGAGAGTTTTTAATCAAAAGGCGCGATACCTGGGCTGATATCATTTTTGCCAGCCCGTCATACATGCTAGCGTCGTCATGCACAAAAAAACTCCCATACGTCATGACGTCCTGAATTTTTTTAGAGTCCGTCGCGTTTTCATGATAGTGTTTGACCAAGTCGTGCTTTGTCATTATTCCGATGATTCCGTCTTTGCCCTTGATGCCGATCATGTTTGTCTTTTTTGCAAGCATCATTTCTGCGCAGTTTGGGATTGGCGCGTACTGGTCGACTAGGACCAGCTCCTTCATTACACTTGATACTGGAATCGTTTTGGTGTTTTGGTTTTTTGAAACTAGGGCCTTTCCGACATCCCTTGCGGACATGATACCACTCTGTGTTTTTTTTGCGTCTACTATCAGGCCCGATATCCTGTTGTCGATGATTTTTTCAATTCCGTCGTACACTGCCGAATCTTTGCCGATTGAAATTGGCTCCTTGGACAGGTCCTCTGCAGTTACCAAATAACTGCGTCTTTTTTGCTGGCTTAACAATAACACTGGAAATTTGCCCAAAACCATATAGTGTAGCATGTTTGATTCATCCAAACAAAATTTCCAAACCAATACACTGAAAATAAAAACCGCCGCTGGTAATAGATAGACGTGCGCACAATTTTGGCATTTGAACGTGACATCGAGTCACAGCTGGAGTTTTTAGATACGTTCAAACCGCAAAAGCAAATCAATCCAAAGGGTGCGCTGTTTTGCGGCAGCGGTGACTCGCTTGCGTCGTCAATGATGGCAGAATGCTTTTCTGACTATCAAGCCCTGGCAGTAGACCCGCTTGTTCTGGCAAAAAACAAGAGCATTTCAAAAAACAAGCATGTCTACTTTGTTTCAATATCTGGAAACACTATTTCAAACATCAGGGCCGCAAAAATGGTAAAAAAATCAACCGCAATAACAAAAAACCCAACAAGCAATCTTGCCAAGGCGTGCACTGATACCATTCCACTTGACTATTACGATTCTGGTGTGATGACATCTGGAAGCATCAGCTTTCTTGCCAGCATGCTTGCGTGCATGTCTCTTGTCTTTGGCTTTAGAGTTAAAAATGCCAGAAAACTGTTTCTCTCTGCCAAATCTCAGGCAAGAAAAATCGCACTAAAAAACAAAGTCTACTTTATTGGAAACCAGCACACGTATCCGCTGTGCATGTATGCTGCAGCCAAGCTTCATGAGGTACTGGGCATGGATGCGCATTATGATATGATAGAACAGTTCTCACACGCAGGTTTGTTTTCTGCCAAACCTGGTGACACCGTAATAATATTTGAAGGAAAAAACGCTCACAATGCATGCCTTGTATCGCAACTAAAAAGTCTCGGCCTGTCTGTGCACACTCCTTCAATCAAGTCAGGCAGCAAAATTTCCCAAGTTATTTTTTACACGTTTGTATCGCAGGTTCTGGCGCTAAATGGTGCAAAAAGAAAACGCCTTACGGACTGTTATTTTATTACGGAAAAGAAAATTCGAAATGTTAGCTCGTCAATGATTTACTAATTTTTACAAAAATTGCGTTCATTTTGCAGAAGATTTAATATGTGTTCTAGAAGGATTTCATTCAAATATGAAGTACAAGGCAACAGAGCAGATCCTAAAGATCATCAAGGACAAGAACCTGATTCGAAACTTTGGTGTAATTGCTCACGTGGACCATGGAAAGACAACCATGAGTGATAGCTTGCTTGGATATGCGGGAATCATTGCACCGTCTGCTGCAGGAAGAGCACTTGCCTTGGACTCGATGAAGCTTGAACAAGACAGACAGATGACAATAGTTCAGGCAAACGTTACTTTGCTTTATGAAAAAGCCGGACAGGAATACGTCATAAACATGATTGATACTCCCGGGCACATTGACTTTACTGGTAGGGTGACTAGAAGCCTTAGGGCAATTGATGGTGCAGTTGTGGTGTCTGACTCTGTAGAGGGAATCATGACGCAGACTGAAACCGTAACACGACAAGCACTGGAAGAACGAGTCCGACCTGTTTTGTACATCAACAAGATAGACCGACTCATAAAAGAGCTGAGGCTTACTCCAGAAAAAATGCAAGAGTGGCTTGTGAACATCATTACTACTTTTAACGGATTAATCGACACATACGCAGAACCTGAATACAAGGAAAAATGGAAGGTGTCAATCCAGGATGGCAGCGTATCTTTTGGCTCTGCAAAGGACAGGTGGGGCTTTAACATCGATATAATGAAGGAGAAGGGAATTTCGTTTAAGGACATTTTCACTGCATATTCAGAAGGCGGAAGCGTAGAAGAACTTGCAAAAAAGGCGCCGCTTGCAGAGGCCGTACTGGGAATGGTCGTAAAGCATCATCCGCCTCCACATGTGGCACAAAAATACAGAATCCCAAAAATCTGGAAAGGTGATCTTGATTCTGATATTGGCAAGGCACTTTTGAATTGCGATGACACCGGCCCCGCGGTAATGATGATTGTAAACATGGCAATGGACCCGGCAGCTGGTCCTGTCGCAATAGGGCGATTGTTTGCCGGCACACTGCGAGACGGACAAACTGTAAATCTTATTGACACTAAACGAGAGGGGAAAATCCAATCTGTCAACTTTTTCATGGGAAACCAAAGAGAAATGGTCGGCGAGCTTGGAGCAGGAAACATCCCTGCATTGCTTGGACTAACTGAAGCTAGAGCAGGACAAACACTATCCACCGTAAAAGATGTCGCATTATTTGAGGGAATCAAGTATGTGTCAGAGCCCGTGGTTCAGATAGCAGTTGAGGCAAAGCATCCAAAGGACTTGCCAAAGCTAGTCGAGGCGTTGCGCAGAATTACAATTGAGGATCCAAACCTGGTTGTCAAAATCAACGAGGAAAGCGGAGAGACAGTAATTGCAGGAATGGGCGTTTTGCACTTGGAAATTGCAGCGTCCCTAATTGCAGATGCCGGTGTTCAGGTAGTGACATCGCAGCCTTTGATTAATTACAGGGAAACAATACTTAGTGGAACCGATGCAGTCATGGCAAAATCTCCAAACAGGCACAACAAGATTTTCATGAGGGTGGAGCCACTGGAGCCTGAAATTGCAGACATGATACGAAGCGGCCAGCTTTCAGAAATGAAGGACAAAAAGGAGGTTGCCACCATTTTGCGTTCAAAAGGCTGGGACTCTGATGTTTCTAAAAATATAATGAGATTTGATTCTCGCGGAAACGTGATGATTAACGGAACAAAGGGTGTCCAGTTCATCCAAGAATCAACTGACTCTATTCTGTCCGGCTTTGAGGACGTGATGAAGGAAGGACCGCTGGCAAAAGAACAGGTGAGAAACTGCAAATTTACATTTACCCACTTTGTACCACACGAGGACACTGCACACAGGGGCCTGTCACAGTTGGGTCCTGCATCAAGACGCGCATGCATGGGTGCGATGCTAAAATCAAGTCCAATCCTACTTGAGCCGCTACTTGGAATCGAGGTGCGAGTTCCACAGGACATGATTGGAAACGTTGCATCTGTCTTGTCTGGAAAAAGAGGCAAGGTCCTTGACATGCAGCAAAAAGGAGTCACAAGCATTGTTACTGGTGAGGTACCGGCATCTGAGACATTTGATTTGGCAGAAATAATGAGGGGCCAAACCGCTGGAAAGGCAATGTGGAACACCCACTTTAAGGCCTGGTCACCAATTCCAAAATCAATTCAGGCAACACTGATTGCAGATATCAGAAAGAGAAAGGGTCTCAGCCCAGAGCCTCCGACTGCAGATGAGTTCATCGATAAAGAGTAAAAATAGAATCCCCACTTTTTGAGAACAAAAAATCTCAAGGAGGTTTTACATTTGGTGTCTTTTCTTATTTAGGGGGTATTCATTCTCTTAATTTTTTGAATCGTTCATAGTATTTCTCCTGGGATGGCAGGATTAATCCATGGTTAGTTTTGTCATCATATTTTGTTTCTTGGTTTTTGAATTCCTTTTGTAATTCATATTCTATTTCTTTTCTCAGTTCAGTCACTTGTAATATTGCATCTTTTTTTGCCTCATCTTCATTTTTTCCTTTTACAGCAAAGGATCTGTTCTGAAAACGCTTGGTTGTTTTATTTCTAATTTTTCTAGTGATTTCTTCTGCCAGATCAAAATGTCCTTGTTCATGTTTCAGGAGCAATACCCCTGCTTTCTTACTGATATTTTCCAATACCCAAGAGAGATCAGGGATGAAAATTGCACGTAGATACATATCTTTAATCTTAAATTTGAATTTGCCCCCAATAGCAATATGTTCAACAAGTGGCATTGATTCAAATCCTATTGCTAGGCTAGCTGATGCATTATCTTTAGGATTAGGTTTTTTCTTGAAATCACTCCATTTTAGAATCCTAGTCTTATCCCAAATAATTACTGAAATCTCTGATCTTGTTGAGATACCGCTAACAAAGGTTTGCATAGTCATCATTATTTATTGTCGGCAAAGGTATTAAGCGACGCTGACATCGGCGTAAGTTTCATGGACATAGCTATCAGCATTATTGACTAATGCCGGAGATAGTGGAGGCGAATGTTTTTCCATTTTCAGTTAAAACAACATTAATTTTGTTATCTTCAACTTTAGATTCAACGAGGCCTTTTTTCTCTAACCAGACAATATGCCTTACAAGTCGGGCATAGTTCAGATTGGCATCAAGCGATAACTTGGTCTTGCATTCAGAGCCATTTTCTATCATAGTTTGCATGATACGTGATAGAGCTGTCATGCTTGGTTTAAAATCAAGTGCTAATTTTTTATTTTTAATGTTTGTTTGTTTTCTTATCATCACTAGCTTATCGTGAGTAAAGGTATTAAGCGACGCTGACATTTGAGTTATGTTCATTGACATGTGGGTTAGGATTATGGACGAATTTGTCATTGTTATGGACAAACGCGTCGGATGATTTTGGTCTTTTATCGGGGAGACTATTTTTTACTCTATCGAAAAATAGTGCCAGGAGCGTGCCGGGACTCTGAATTTGATCGAGTCATATTTTATGTTTCATACTTTTTTTAAATACTGTCTGACAGATTAGTCAATAATACTGATGAATTTGTCCATGAAACTTACACTAGTGTAAGCGTGGCTTAATAGATTTATCAATGATTATTTAGCAATGACAAGAAACAACATCAAAAATTACTTCGTAATGTCTGTACTGATACTTTCAGCTTCAGGTATGATGCAAAACAACGCTTTTGCAGCGTCTCCGCTTGGAACGGCTAGCACATTTGCGGTCTTAGGTGGCACAACGGTAACCAATACTGGTCCGACTGTCGTCATAGGGGATCTCGGTGTAAGCTCACCAGGTGTCGCGTGCACCGGCTTTGTCGGTTGTACAACCACAGGACTTGGAACTGTATCTGGAACAATACATGTAGGTGATCCAATCGCAAATCAGGCTCATGCTGATGCCGCTACTGCATACGGCGTTCTAGCAGGCACAACATGCACGACAATCGAACCAGCCGTAGCAGACATAGGCGGGCAAACACTGACTCCAGGAGTTTATTGTTTTCCCTCATCAGCTGCTATAACTGGAACGCTTACTCTTGATGGCAGTGGAGTTTACATCTTCATAATCGGAAGTACGCTTATCACTGCAAGCAACAGTAATGTAGTTCTGACTAATGGTGCCACGGCAAGTGACATCTTTTGGATAGTAGGTAGTTCTGCAACTCTTGGAGCTAACTCTGTTCTCGAAGGAACCGTAATTGCATTCACGTCAATAACGGCAACTGCTGGAGCAACTGTAGATGGTAGACTGCTTGCAATAAACGGCGCAGTCACAATGGATACAAACAACGTCACCATAGTAGGCGATTCTGGATTCCCAACGCCACCACGCACCTCCGGTAAAGTTACAGGAGGGGGTTCAACATCAATAGAAAAAGGTAAGGATGTTAACTTTGGCTTTGTCGTAAAATCACAAACATCGACAACACCAACAGGCAGTCTGGAATTCCAGTCCAAGATCAATAACATCAACCTTCACAGCACCAGCTTTTACTCCCTTAGTGTGTATTCATCCACTTTGGCAGTGTTTAGCGGAACCGCAACCATCAACGGAGATCCGGGTCACACGTTTAAAGTGATAATAGAAGATAACGGTGAGCCAGGAAGAAATAGTGATAAATTCTCAATCGAGATCGATGGTGGAACATATTCCACAAGCGGCACACTAACAGCTGGTAACATACAGATCCACAAAAACTAAACTCCTCTCTTTTTTTTTAATAATGTTGTATGTTGTCAAATTATTACCATTGTGAATCATGGTCTAGAACTTTCAATCAACATCGATAAACCGATTTCATTGTTTAGGAATTCCTAAAACCTATTGTTGAGCATGCGTGTTGGCAGCTGGCTTTGTACTGTTTTCAAGTATATTAGAAGATACTGTGATTCTCAAAGCTGAAAATTATCAGTGCGTTTCCCTAATGTGATAAAGATCGATTATCAAATTTGGAAATCTGTTTTTGTCTTAAATATTGTTTGTACGTACCAATAATGGTGTATGATATGGCGCAAGTAGGAATTAGAACAAAATCAAAGTCTGACTTTGAACCAAGCATGAAAAACATATCTCGCATCATGAAGGTTATGACAGAAAATGGCTCTGAATGCAAGACCAAGTTATCGCTTGATGCCAATCTGAACTATGCCCGACTTGTAAGGCATATTGTCTGGTTAGAGAAAAAAGGCCTCGTTGAATCTAAAGTTGAAGATTCCAAGGTTAACGTTGCTTTGACTGGAAAGGGCGAAGTGTTTGCTTCAATATTTTCAGAAGATTAGATTCAGCAAAGGCAAGATGAATCATGTCTGAGTAAAAATAGAACACCACGACTTACGTGTGTAAATTCTGCTCATAATTCTTTAGAAACTAGTGCGAGCTGCCCAAAATTTTAAAGATTTGTTTTTTCTCATATATCGCAATACCAAATAATATGACTAGTCCTAAAATTAAGCTTATTTGCTCTGAAAATATTTCTTCAGATACTTGCCATATTCCACGCCAAAATAAGATCAGCCCAACGCCTGTTAATAGAAGAAGTGCGGCGCGCCCAATATAATTTGCAGATTCCCTCAAATCACTCGTTTGTCAATTCGTGATTATTTATGAATTATCCTAGTCAAATTAAAAGACATCTGTCTTCCAGATAGTTTTGTTTTTTTTATCTATCTTTCAATGATGATTTGAGCAGAATTTCTCTGTGGCATGAGAGTTTCGATTTTCAAATTTGATAATTATGTTTTGTAATAAATATTACATTTGTCCAATATGTGTATCGGGATAGTAAGTTATGCCTCAGGGGAATTCCAGACGTATAAAATTGGATCCGGACTTTGATCCTAGCATAAAGACTTTGTCGCACATTGTGAAAACCTTGGTAGACAAGGGACCTGAATGCAAGACCTACCTGGCACGTGATACAAATCTGAACTATGCCAGACTTGCAAAGCATATCATGTGGCTAGAGAAAAAAGGCCTCGTTGAATCTAAAATTGAATCTTCCAAAATTAATGTTGTTTTGACTAAAGATGGAAAAGAATTTGCCTCAATAATTTCTGATATTGGCTGACAGATTAGTCCATAATACTGCTAAACTTGTCAGTGAAACTTACACCATTGTAAGCGTGGCTTAATAGATTTACCAATAAAAAACTAGCAATGACAAGAAATAACATCAAAAACTATTTTGTAATGTCTGTACTGATACTCTCAGCTTCAGGCATGATACAAAATAACGCTTTTGCAGCACCAACGCTTGGAACAGCTAGCAATTTCGCAGTCTTGGGTGGTACAACAGTGACCAACACTGGTAACACGGTCGTAACGGGAGATCTCGGTGTAAGCTCACCAGGTGTCGCGTGCACCGGCTTTGTCGGATGTACGACCACAGGACTTGGAACTGTAACTGGAACAATACACGTAGGTGATCCAATCGCAAATCAGGCTCATGCTGATGCCGCTACCGCATACGGTTCACTAATAGGCGCGACATGCACGACAATCGAACCAGCCGTAGCAGACATAGGCGGGCAAACACTGACTCCAGGAGTTTACTGTTTTCCCTCATCAGCTGCTATAACTGGAACGCTTACTCTTGATGGCAGTGGAGTTTACATCTTTAAAATAGGAAGTACACTTGTTACTACAGCAGAAAATAGTAACGTCGTCCTGATCAACGGTGCAACAGCAGACAATATCTTTTGGGCAGTGGGTAGTTCTGCAACTCTTGGAACTAACTCTGTTCTTGAAGGCACTGTAATTGCTTACACGTCAATAACTGCAACTGCTGGAGCAACGGTAGATGGTAGACTGCTTGCAATAAATGGCGCAGTTACAATGGATACCAACAACGTCACCGTAGTAGGCACTGGTGATGGTGGTAACGGTAACCATGATGATGACGAAGATTGTACCGGCGGACATGGTCACGACCACGATGGTAAAGACCACGATGGTAAGGGTGGACATGGTAAAGGACATGATAAAGACCACGACAATAAAGGCCACAAAGACAAAGGCCACGATGGTAAATACTCTGGTAAGCAGTACGGCAAAAACTAACCCCCTCTCTTTTTTTAATATATCGTGCTTGTAAAAATCGTGTCTGGAACTTGATCGATTATTGTATTTTGGTAAACTTGTTTCGTCGTTTAGAAATCCCTAAAAACTAGTGTTGAACTATGTGCTGGCAACTGGCTCTAGTCGTACTCAATGCAGACTTGTTCACGATGGGCTGATAGAACTAATTTGTAAATGTGGATGTTATGTTGGATCCACAGGAACAGATCGGATTGAACTTACAGCAAAACATGTTGTGTGGGCTGCTCCTAAAGGGTAGCAAAATTTAGAATTCTAACGCCTGCGTTTCTGATATTTTGTTCCACCTTTTGGAATCTTTCCAAGTCATGTGGTCAGTTTATGGTATCTGAATTGGAATGTGCTTTTTAGAAGGGGTTTTTCCGTCAGTCTGACAACAATGCAATCCTAAAAAAACCGCTTTGAGCCAACTGTGGACCTAAGATCAAGAAGATGATCAAGGAAACTGGTGTTGCTCACTGAGGAGTCTTTCTTTTTTGCATCTTTTGCTTCTTTTAAAAATCTCACAAAAGTTTTCACTTTTATGCTGATTGTTTTGTATTCTTTTCTTGGCAGGCTAACACCATATGAGAATACTATATAAGCATTAGTATGAATTCATACTAATTTTTTTATTCAACTGAAAATCTCACACATATTTTATATGTGATTGTCCCGTACGAGTATATCGGGAAAGTAGCAAGTTATGACACAAGTAAGCATTGAATGCAAACAATTAGAGCGGGGCTTTCAACCTAGCATGAAAACTTTGTCTCGTATCATGCAAGCCTTAGTGTCTAATGGAATCGGAGGAAAGACACAGTTATCGCTTGATGCCAATCTGAACTATGCCCGACTCGCAAAGCACATCATGTGGTTAGAGAAAAAAGGCCTAGTTGAATCTAAAATAGAATCTTCCAAAATTAATATCGTTCTGACTAGAAATGGCAAGGCGTTTGCCTCCATGATCTCAAAAGATAGATACTGAGTCCATAATACTGATGGATTCGTCCATAAAACTTACACTAGTGTAAGCGCGTCTTAATAGTTTTTACCGATAATAAACTGATATTGGCAGGCATAAAACAAACCTTGATACTCATCGTATTAGTTACTATGATTTCTGTTTTTGTTACTCCTAATGCAATGGCACTAACTATTGTGGATGGCAAAACTGCATGTGAATCTGTACCTATTAGTGGCGTTTGGACTTTATCCACCAAGACGTGTACCGTCACTACCCTTGTAATTGGCACTGTTGACGAATTAATCGTTTCATCTGATGTGGTTTTAAGCATTGGAACAATCACTAACAATGGCATCATTACCAATAATGGGCAAATCCATATCGCAAGTGATGGCGCCATAACAACTTTTGGCAGTCTTAGCAATTATGGGACCATTACTGTTAGTGGCGGCACGATAACAAACAACGGTCAGTTCGAGAATGTTGGCAAAATCAATTCGTCTGGAACAATAATTAACAATCCGACAGGTGTTATGTCGATTCTGGGCAGCATGACTAGTAGCGGCATGATCACTTCGTCTGGGAACGTGATCATAAACGGCACCGGTGTGCTGGTAAACAATGGTACGCTAGTCAATGCACTGAACCTTCTTAATCGTGGCACCATAGTTACGTCTGGCACATTTGCCAACAGCGGATCTGTTTTGAACGCAGGTGACATCTGGAACTTGGACTTAATTGCCAATTATGATGTGATTACTAACAGCGGTAACATGTTCAATCTGTGCGGTGGAACAATCACTGATTCGGGAACAATAGCGATAAACACAGTATTGACATGTGAAGATTTAACCTGATGCTGATATCTGACTAATCTTGCAATGAACTATTCCTCAAGTTTACAAATAATAACTGACCAAACCGATACAGAATGAACATGTCCCAAATTTGGTTAGGCAGAATCTATCTGAAAGAAGAAGGAGGATATGAAATCATTTTGCGGGCCTTGAACCATTATAGGAAGAGGC
Source organism: Candidatus Nitrosotenuis chungbukensis (assembly GCF_000685395.1). Taxonomy (GTDB): domain Archaea; phylum Thermoproteota; class Nitrososphaeria; order Nitrososphaerales; family Nitrosopumilaceae; genus Nitrosotenuis; species Nitrosotenuis chungbukensis. The sequence goes on from NZ_AVSQ01000016.1 coordinate 74,911, forward strand.
TAAAGTCGATCGGAAAATCACCCGAACTAAAAGACGCGCCGATGTTTGCCACAATAGTGATTTCGGAGGCAAGCAAGACGGGACCTCAAATAGATCCGGCAATATCAAAAATAAAAAACGCATTAGAGCATCCAGAAACTCTATCCGAACTACAGGCAGACATTCCATTGTATGAAAAAGCGTTAAACTGCTACGAGTCAGACATCAAAAGGGCGCAAAACGAAAAATTCTACTCTGACTTGCTGTCTGGAAATGACCACGCAGCATCTGACTGTTCCAACATCCGAACTGCGCTGGAAAAGATAAACCAGTTTTCTTAGTGCTATCTTTCTAAATTCTTAAATCCTAAGTCGCATAGATGATCCCATTGCGTATTGCTATCTTGCTGTTGGTATTTGTAATATCTCTGTCTTTACTCTCAAGCCCAATTCTGGCGTACTCCAAGGCCGCATCTAAATCTGATACCCGCCTAAAGCATATCAAAGGAGTCCAAATTCCACTTGAAGACAAATCCGTAAAGATAACTAAAATAACTCAATCCAGATTCCTTCAGGTTTTGTATGTTGTAACAATTGAAATCTGCGCCGGAATGGACAAACTGTATTCGCCTGAGTTGATACTAAAATCCGACAAGGAATCGCTGACTCTGAAAATCTCCGGGCTGATCATGCCTAAAGCCTGTAGGACAAACGAGTTTTTCATCCGTGCTGATAATCCATACTCCATCTCGGTGAGTTTTTCAAATGTCAACCCTCACCTGGAGAAAGTACCCCACTAGCATACCAAAATAGCGTCTGAAAAGACTGAATCAAATACTGGAAAAATTTAATCGTGTCATGGGGATAAAGACCATGTCTGAATATGTGAAATTCTATGTCGGGCTGAACATGCAGGGGAGCATCGGGCTTTTGAGCTTTGTAAACAATGAAAGACTTGTCCTAAAGCACAAACTTGAAAACAAAAACCTGGCAAAGGAGCCCATTCTGCACGGCCTTCGTATTTTAGATGATCTAACAAACGAAATACAAAGTTTTGGTGAGGCTGCTGTCTTGGAAAAATATTCTAAATGAACATGGCTGATTGCACCTGTCGCGAAATGTTCCGGCTCAGCGAATCTTCTTGTGTCTGTAGCGGTTTTTGATGAATCTGTTATGATACTGATCGTGGGATAACGCATACTGCATCAGGCCATCGTGGATCTTTTTTGGTACCCCAAAGTACTGGTATACTCCTCCCTGCCGGAACTCTATTTCGAGAGTTTGTGTTGACTCGTCATACCCTACTGATTTTAGATCACTTGACTCAATTCGCATCCTTTCCATCATCTCATCTATGTGCAACGTATTCATAAAACCATGCCGCATGTTCATGAAAATCCCCCCTGAAAACAGAAAAGTACCTTGGACTGACCAAAACTAATTTTACCTGACTCCCTAATAATTTGTTCAAAGTGTTTATCAGCCAGTATTGGCAAGTCAATGCTGGCATGAATCTGCTACCTGCATTGTTACTATCCTCCGTTCTCATTTTGGTATCTCTTCACGCTGAGGTAAACGCAGCGACAGTTCCAGACGCACCGTCCGGACTCACAGTGACTGCCGTATCACCAACCCAGATCAATCTTTTCTGGTCTACTCCAAATGACGGCCAGTCAAGCATCACTGGATACAAAATAGAATACCGGGTTGGCTCTGGCTCCTACTCTGTCCTAGTGTCAAACACTGCCAGCACATCTACCACGTACTCTCACACCGGACTGACATCTGATCAAACCTACACTTACCACGTATATGCGATTAATTCGATTGGAACAAGCGCATCTTCATCTGAGGTGTCTGCGACTCCAACCTCGACATCCTCTGGAACAAATCCTGGTTCACCTACTGGTCTTACCGCAGTACCTGCATCGCCAACACAGGTCAACCTGTCCTGGAATGCCCCCTCAAACAACGGAGGGTACCAAATCACTGGCTACAGAATAGAATACCGGGTTGGCTCAAGCTCTTACACCACTCTGGTGTCAAACACTGGAAGTTTGTCAACAACTTATTCGCATACTGGACTTACCACCGGCCAAGTTTACATTTACCGTGTATTCACAATTACCTCATTTGGAACCAGCGTGCAGCCATCGACTGAGGCCGTGGCACAACCCCAATCCTCCTCTGCACTGACAGTTCCTGGCGCACCTACTGGTCTTACCGCAGTACCAGTTTCGCCAACACAGGTCAACCTGTCCTGGACTGCTCCATCAAACAACGGAGGTTCTGCAATCTCTGGTTACAAGATTGAGTCTAAATCCGGCTCTGGCTCCTACTCTGTCCTAGTGTCAAACACTGCCAGCACATCTACCACGTACTCTCACACCGGACTTGTAACTGGAACTGTCTATACGTACAAGGTTTCTGCCGTCAATTCTATCGGTACTGGAACCACATCATCTGAGGTGTCAGCGACTCCCACATCTTCGTCTTCTGCAACCGTTCCAAGCGCTCCTACGTCTCTGATTGCAACTAGTGTCTCTTCAACTCAAAACAACCTGTCCTGGAATGCCCCCTCAAACAACGGCGGTTACCCAGTCACTGGATACAAAATAGAATACCGGGTTGGCTCTGGCTCCTACTCTGTCCTAGTGTCAAACACTGCCAGCACAGTAACCACATACTCTCACACCGGACTGAGTGCAGGACAAACCTATGTTTACCGCGTTTCAGCAATTAATTCAATTGGAACTAGCAGCGCATCGGCAGAATCTTCTACTACTCTGTCCTCATCAAATATTCCAAGTGCGCCAACCGGTCTGACTGCAGTTACTGCATCGCCAACACAGGTCAACCTGTCCTGGTCTCCGCCCTCAAACAACGGCGGCTCTGCCATAACTGGGTACAAAATTGAGGTAAAAAAGGGCACGGGCTCTTACGAGACGCTGGTTGCAAACACTGCTAGCACCGCAACGTCGTTTATCCACACCGGACTGACAAAAGGAACCATATACTATTACCGCGTTTCAGCAATTAATTCCGTTGGAACTGGCCCTTCAAGTGATGCATCTGCAACACCAAAAGAGACAACGGCACCAGCGCTTACTGCGACGGCCGTCTCTCCAACCTCAATTATGCTGTCATGGGTTCCGCCGTCACAAACATACAAGCAGCAAATCACCGGATACAAGATAGATGAAAAAATAGGCCCAGATGCATACAAGACAATATCTGAAAACACCGGTTCTACTGCGACAACGTATTCGATCAGCGGGCTTACAACTGGGAAACCTCACACCTATGTAGTTTCAGCATTTTTTACCTTGGGTGCAAGTCCATTTTCAAACGAGGCATCTGCAACACCGCTGAGCACCTCGACTCCTCCCCCATCGCAATCAAACGTAAACCCTCCTGGGACACCAACCGGGCTTGCCGCAACGCCTTCATCCCCAACAACAATCAACCTGTCCTGGTCAGCCCCGTCAAACACGGGCGGCTCTGCTATAACTGGATACAAAATCGAAGTAAAAAAGAACACGGGTCAATTTGAGACCCTTGCACCTAGCACTCAAAACTCTACTACAAAATACTCTCACACGGGATTAACAACTGGGGCGACATATGTCTACAGGGTTTACGCAATTAACTCTGTTGGGATAAGCTCACCGTCTGCTGAGACCTCGGCAATACCGTCTGCAGTTTCGGCACACCCTCCTGGCGCCCCAATCCTTACCATAACTCACAGTGCAAACCGGGCAAATCTTCACTGGTCATCTCCCTCAAATGATGGAGGCGCCCCGGTCACAGGATACAAGATAGAATACAAAATTGGCTCTGGATCATACATGACTTTGATTACCAAGGCAACTGGCACGTCATATTCCCATACTGGGCTATTGGCAAACACCTATTCTTACAGGGTTTACGCGATAAACTCGGCTGGAATCGGTTCTCCGTCAAACGAAGTCTCAGTCGTGGTTGCGGCACCAACAAAACCGACAACTCCTACCGTTCCAGAAGAAACGGAGACGCCTACGGAAGAGCCAGAGCGGGAAGGGCCGAAAACCCACATTCCTGGATTCCCAGACCCTGCAAGAGATCCTCAATATTACGTAGATAGATACAACAACGAGCCTGAATTTACCGCATGGTTTGACAAAAACTTCCCAGGCGAATCAATCTATGACGTGGTGGGGGCCATTGATCCTAATGAAAAGAAAGTAATCACAACCCACATTCCTGGATTCCCAGACCCTGCCAAGGACTCTGAATACTACATTTACCTATACAAAAGCGAGCCTTCGTTTAAGGCATGGTTTGATGAAAACTTCCCAAGCCAAACAATCTATGCGTTATTTGGCGTTCCTGAACCAGAGCCTGTCCCAGATGCTACAAAATGTGGAGCGGGAACGCATCTTGAAGGTGGAGTCTGTGTGCTTGACGCTGAAAAAGGCGGCGGATGTCTTGTCGCAACTGCTGCATATGGGACTGAACTATCCACACAAGTGCAGCTACTGCGGGAAATACGAGACAGTGTCTTGCTCAATACTGACTCTGGTGCAACCTTCATGGCAGGATTCAACCAGTTTTACTATTCGTTTAGCCCAACCGTGGCAGATTTGGAGCGACAGAGCCCAGTTTTCAAAGAAATTGTAAAGGCGACCATGTTGCCAATGCTTTCCACACTGCCACTTCTAAACAATGCCGACTCTGAATCTGAAGTTGTGTTGTACGGGATGGGGATAATCCTGCTTAATGCCGGAATTTATCTTGGAATTCCCGTTTTTTCCATCTTGGCTATCAAAAATAGGTCAAAAATCCAACACTTCGCGTCTCAAAGACAGTAAACCTGTTCTAAAAAACACTCGCAAGACAATTGCATAGCAAAGACAATCGATCATTGTAAGAATGCAAAAATGATCACTCTGATCTGGCAGTCTGCGGTTTCTTTGTTTGGCAGTGTCGCATAAACTAGATCGCAACTTTTTATTTTGCTCAAAAACATTTTTTCAACATCAAGTCGATCTTTTTTGTAATTGATTTTATTTTTTCAAAACCAAATAACAAAAATTCCAAAATCAGCATGTTTAATAGCATACAAAAAACTTACAGGTATGGCTACAAAAGCAAAAGCAAAAAAATCACCTGCTAAATCCAAAAGCAAGAAAAAATAAGTCGACCTTAGAAAAAGGTCTACTTTTTTTCCTATTTCACAAGTTATTCCATATACAATAAATTTTTTAAAACAAAAATTGTAATGTAATAACTGTGAAAAAATCTGAATTAAAAAAACTGGTTTCCAATTATCGTGACCTAAAACTGAAGATAAGCAGGCGTAATTTACCGCATGATCACACCCTGTCAGAAAAATTGGACGGAATAAAACATCGATATTTTCATGAAACCGGAAGCGACATCGAGTACGATTTAAAATCAAATGCTGGGCATACTGCATAGTTTACGGAAACACTGCCCGCTCTTTTGCAACGCCTGCTATTCCATATGCACATTCTAAAGAACAATACTTGCTGTCTGGTGGCATCCCCTCTAGGCTTTTTCCACACGATTTACAGTTGTCCATAGGCACGTATGGTATGATGATCTTATAAGATAATTTAATTTCAAAATAAACAGACAAGCATAGATCACATTTGAATAATGCACACGTGGAACCATAGGAACTTTCAAAAGGCTATGAAATTCAAACGCATTCGATGAGGATTCTTCACGTCGTAATACTTGTGATCATCGGAATAATTGTCACCTATTACATCACAAGCGCATTTGTTTTGCAACAACAGGCAATCAACAAGCAGTCAGTCTACGTCCACCTGCTCCAAGACTGGAGGAGCTACCCTGGAAACATAGTGTATGATATAACAAATGTTTGGTCGCAAACAAAAGAGCAAACACTCCGGCCGGAAGCAAGACTGGAGATGGCAAAAGAAACAAGCGTCGATGAAGTAAGATCTGTTCATGGAAAATCATACATCCTAGTCCAGCACGATAACACTGACTGCCATGATGTGTGGGAGCCGCACTATGCAAGATTTGGCGCAGACGTGATACGCCACCAAATAGAATACCTTGCAGGAAAACAAAAGAGTCCGGATCCAAACATTACCATGTATACCCCAGTCAAAAGCAAACAGGGCGACAAGGAACACGAAGATGAATTAAAAACAGGATTTTCACAATTCATCCCAATCTGCACTTCAAAAGATGCTGCCTCGTTTGATTACAGCGTTAGAATAAACGATGAATCTGTCGGCTTTGACGTTTATTTTGTCCCGTCAATATCTGAGCAAGTAAACTATGATGAGCAAAACGCTAAATTCAAACACTATGGGGGCATGGGGTGTTTTGGCAAAAACTACGTAAGCTTTAGTGGCACATGCGAAAACGTAGATGAAAATTCTGGACTCTTGATCGTAGTTCCTGACACACTGAGCCTTCCACTGACAAAGCTGGACGTGTATCTGTATGAAAAATAATACTTGGATAACAATTTTAATTGCAGTGCGTTGTGATTAATGCATGAAAGCTACGTTTGGTGCGGGCTGTTTTTGGTGTGTAGAGGACATATTTAGAAAAACAAAAGGAGTCACGTCAACTGCGGTGGGATACAGCGGAGGATGGCAAAAAAACCCCACGTATCAAGACGTGTGCACCGATATGACAGGACACGCCGAAGTAGTGCAAGTAGAGTTTGATCCAGCCGTACTGCCATACGAAAAACTATTGGACGTATTCTGGCAATCCCATGATCCAACCTCGCTTAATCGGCAGGGGCCTGATGTTGGAAAACAATACCGTTCTGTCATATTTTGCCACGATGGTGAGCAGGAAAAAATCGCAAGGCAGTCAAAAGAAAATTTGGATAAATCAGGCAAGCTTGGCAAAAAAATAGCTACTGAAATCAAGCCTGCAGAGGAGTTTTACAAGGCAGAGGAATACCATCAGCAATATTACGCAAAGTGCGGCCTTGGATGATGAATGATTTCTTCGCGGCTTTTTTATACAAAAATACGTCTAACTGTTTTAGATAGATGGGATTAATGCCGTGCCAGACCATCCCGCCCATCTATCAACACAAACCAACGAACTATCCTCGATTCTTTTAAGCAGAAATTCCATCGTGTGTATGTGATTTTGGAATCCCTTCTGGTTCTGCTGCCTTGTTTATACTGGGCGCATTTGACCCCATTCTGCTAAATGATGAGACTGAAAATCTGGCTGAAAATGCATGAAAAAACCAGTTTGGGAATAACCTGCCTCGAGTCGGTGATTCCAAAAACAAGATCAATTTGATTCCCAACAATGGAAATTAAGCAATGTTCCCAATTTTGGGATTTCACAGTTAATTTATTATTTCATTTTTTATGCCAACATTATGTGAAGTGCAAAAACTGCGGAAAAGAGTTCCAAAACCGAGCATCAAACTTTTGCTCTACTGACTGTGCTGTAAATCACGCTGAAAACGCCACTGTCAATTAGAATAACTTATCAAAAGGGATTGGCAAGTTTTTGTATGAAATATCGCAGTCTTGTAATATTTGGATTATTGTTCATATTAACGGCAAATCACGCGTATGCCGAATCTCAAGTCATACTTGGTGATAAGCAAAAAACAATGTCACTTGAGGTCGGAAAGCAGGTGCAAATAACTGCAGACCTAAGAAACAATCAGGACATAGAGCAAGATTTTGCGTACATCGTACAGATACAAAATGAGGACGGTGTCACCGTGTCCCTGTCGTGGCTTACTGGCAAATTGGTTCCGGCGCAATCTTTTAGCCCCGCACTGTCCTGGACTCCAGACGAGACTGGGGAATACGTCGCAACAATATTTGTCTGGGAAAGCATTGACAATCCCTCTGCACTGTCTCCCACACTTTCGTTGACATTAAACGTGGGACCGTCCGTGTAGAGTTTATCGTAAACCATGGAACTGCAATTTGAAAAAGAGGCAAGCGATGTCAGGGGAAAAATACTGATGCTCCGATACGGTAACAAGAGGATCAACCTCGTAGAGACGAAAAAAGGGTTCTCACGTGGCGGTCATTACCATGATTTTGAATCAAAGCATTTCTTGATGTCTGGGCTCATTGAATACAGAGAAAAAAATCTGCAAATTGGTGAAGAAAAAACGCAAACCCTCCGTGCACCATTTGTTATCGTTACGCCTCCGATGACCCCTCACATGATTACTGCCATTACCGATTCTGTCTTTGCTGAGGAATTTGAACAGGATTATTCTGCAACTGACTATCCTGAATACCGGGCAATCATTACACAAAAGATGATCTGATGTTTTCTATTTGGGCAGAGCCTGCAACAAAAGACGCAAAATATCTGTTCCAAATAATTTGCAAGCTTGGGAAAAAATATCACTCCCATACGTTTAATCCGCACATCACAATGTATAGCGGGATACGGAGCGTCTCTGATGCAAAACTTGCCATTCAAAACTGCAAAAACATGGGAAAGTTCACAGTGATGGCAACTGGTTTGGACTTTTCTGACAGTCTGTGGAAGACAGTGTTTGTCAATGTGGAAAAAAATCAGAGACTAGAACAAATCCACGATACCGTAAAGGAAAACATTCGTCAAAGCACACAATATCGATTCAATCCACACATCAGCCTGATATACAAAAAAATGAGCAACTCTGAAAAACAAGAAATCATAGACGGCTTAAGAATAAAACAAAAATTTACGTTTGATAAAATTGCCGTAATTACGTCCTCCAGAAACGTGGAAAAATGGGAGGTAATTGATCGCGTGGTTCTCAAATAAAATTATTTTATGAAGCATATCATGATGCACGTTTTGTTAAATTAATTCAAGTTTTGAGTTATTAAAATACTAGCCCTGTATAGGAAAACAGAAGAACATGGCCATCTTATCGCCAGATGAAGCTCAATCTTTTGTTAAGAATCTAATAGCCTCCGGCAAGGGGGACTATGGAAGACTGAATCACATTCTAACCGTGCTAAGAGAAGGCAGGAATCTTTACGATTCTGATAAAAAATACCTAAATGCAAAACTTGCAGACGAAATAGGGGTTGCCAAAAAACCCCTAGTCGAGGAAAACCTCCTGACTAAGATCCAAAACCTGATTGCGTCGGGAAAAGGCGACACCGGCAGACTGCAGTTCATCTTGGAGAGCATTCAGCAGGGAAAAACGCTTTATCGTTCAGACCGCGCGTATCTTGAATCCAAGGTTGGAGGAAAAATTAATCCAAGTGACTTGAGCCGAGAAAACGATTCTAACAAAACAATAGACAATCTCAAGTCTCAGGTAATGCTTGCAAACCAAAAGATAACAAATCTGGAATCTGTACTGAACGAGAAAATTACCCGCCTTGGAGATGCAAGACTGGACATGCAGCTGCAAAAATCCAAACCAGTACACGGCGCAATGCCAAAAGGCTGGCAGCCTCCAGTGGAATCAAATGAGTTGGAACAAGTCAAAAGTCAAATCAAAACTGAACAAGAAAAACTCAATGAGAAAAAAACAGAAGCTGATGAACTTAAAATCGAACAATCAAAACTAATGCAAATCATTTTGAACAGGCAGGAATTTGAAAAGCAAGTAAAAATCGAGCACGCGCGACTTGAACAGCAAATTGAACTGGAGCGAAAAAGCGTATCGGAGCAAACAAAGATCGCCGAGCAAATTAGAGCTCAGGAGTCTGAGCTGGAAAAAGCAAAAAAAGTACGCGATGAGATAGTCTTACAATTGCAGCGGGAACAAGCCAGGCTGTCTGACGATCTTCAAAACCAAAAAGATGCACTAGATTATGTAAAAAACGAATACCAGAAAATCTCGTTAGAAATAACAAAAGAAGAGCAAGAAATTGCGCAAAAAGTCCAAATCGAGCGTCAGAGATTGGCAGAGCAGGCAAAAGCTGCCCAGCGCATACACTCTGAAAAAGAGCGTCTTGAAAACATACGTGCTGAATCTGAATCCATAATGCTGACTACAAAGGCACGAGAGGCCGAGCTTGCAACCCAGGTCAAAAAAGAGTCTGCCAAAGTTGCCATGCAGGCAAAACTACTCAAAAACATCACGAACTATGAAAAATATCTGGCATCTTCCAAACAAAAACAATCACTACTCACAAGCAAAATTGAAGACCAGAAGAAAAAAATTGCAAAAACTGCCTCCTCGATATCGCAAATAAATCAGGAAACTGAACTGTTGGAAAAAATTGTCTTGGAGAGAAAAGCGCTGGAGCAACAAATAACCTCCGCCGAATCTGAATTAGATTCAATCCGCAAGGAAAAATCCAGTCTTGAAAAACAGGTAATGGAGCAAAAGTCGTCCATATCAAACACGAAAAAACTAGAAACCCAAAAAATAAGGCAATTAAAAAGGCGTAAAAAAGAACTAGAGCAGGGAATAAAAAAAGAAGCAGCTGATCTGAAAAAAATCACAAACAAATCAAGTCCTAGTTGACGCCAGTTCATATGTTCTGCAAGTCATATGGCTGATCTGCAAAATTTTTCAATGGTATGCATGTTTCTATTTTTATTGTGTTATAACCCGATCAGAAAACTACCTCTGGCATTTCTAGCAATTATATTGGGCGGATTTTTAGTTGCAAGAAATTGAACGCGTACAAAAAGGCAACCCTGACTGAAATCGTTGAAGACTTGGTAAACATGGACCCAAGTATGAGATTTGCCGCAATAATCGATCTAAAGGGAAACATCCTTGAGTCAATAATGAAAAAAGGAAAGACCTCTCTGAAAACCCAAAAGGAAGAAGAGCATTTCTGCGTTCAGGTTGCCCAAAGGAGAAAAATGAGACAGGAATTTGACAAAGGGCTGGGCAAAGTAAGGTATGTCCAAGTTGAACGAGAAAAGGTAACCCAGATAGTGATTTATCCAAAAAGGAAAACAGTCTACTTTACACTGGAGCCTGAGCTTAGCGCGACTAAGAAAATGGCGATAATTAACCGTGCCAAAAAAATCACGATGCACCTGTAAATATAATCTGTTTATTCCAAACACCCTTGACATTACAATGTACCTGCGCGTAGCAATGTTGTGGACATACAACACGTGATTCTGTTGCTTGGCGGGCTAGTTGGGCTATCTACCATTCTGCCTTTGGTATTGGGCACACTACATCCGTGATTTCAAGAGATAAATACGGAAAAATAAATTCCAAAGAACGACCATGAAAATACTTGTCGACGAAATGGACGACGGAATGGATGAAAAACTGCGCAGTCTTGGATATGAGGCATATTCTGTAAAAAAGCTGCTCGCCGAGGGGAAAAAACTCCGAACCGATTACTCCATAATTAACTATGCACGGGAAAACCAAATGATATTGGTGACACGCGATACGGAAAGCGGTCAGGCGTGCGCAGAAAACAACCTTCCATGCATACTGCTTGACAACAACGAAATCTTCAAAATCGTAGTTGAGAAACTCAAAACCCTGTCCTGAGTCTAAGCTTTTATCCTTCAATGTCTTATGATATCCATGGACAGCTGTGACACCCGTACTAGGGCATACAAGAACGGCAAGACCTTTGATCAATGTGTGCAGGTCGCAGAGTCCCTAAACCCGGAATTTAAAAAAATGATAGAACAAAACGGAAAAATTCTCTGGTCTGACATACTGGCGCAAGTTGATCATGATGAGCTGATATACAAGCTCACGCTCAAATATCTGAGGCGCGACGGATACGACATAGGGAACTGGCAAATTCCGGAAGTCAAAAAGTTTGTAACCTAGGATTCTATTTTACAGCTCCATCCGCTGTTTCTGATTTTTCTTGCCATTATTATTGGCGTTATTATCAAAAGAGGAATCGATATTGCGATAAACATTGTTTGAAGCTGCGTAATTGCCAGAGTAAACGCAACTGCACCTGACGCGCTAACAAACAATGAAAGAAACGTTCCGGCACATGTGGGGCACGCAATAAACAGACCCGTTACTGCGGCTATCCCGCCGATGCCCGTATTCTTTTTCAAAATGGAAAACGCGTTTACCGCAACTGATGTGTTTAGCCCGACTAAATATGAAACAATTATCTGCAAAATCAGGTTTATGGGAATTACCTGCAGCCCTACCTGCTCTGTGATGTATACTATGAGTTTTGGAACATACCCTATCTCGCCACAGCATGGGGTTATGTGTGCAGATGGCACTGTAACGTCATAATGCTTTGAGAAAATGACGTCTGGCTGGTACACCAAAGTCCCAGATGTCAGGGCAAAAAACACGCCATATGAGACAAATGTTGCCAAAAATATCTTTCTTGACTTGGAATTCCACGTAATTTTTGCAATCACTGACAAGAGGCTGTCGTCGTTTTTGAGAATTTTCTGCTTGTGGTACTGGTACATGCCGTACGCGATTGCACCGAGCGCTACGAGCAGCATTACGTAAAATGCCGTTCCGATTCTTTCTATTGCCGACACTGCATCTGGCGTAACCGTTGTTCCGCCAAGTCTTGCATAAATTAAAAACAAGATGCCTATGCTTGCAAAGCCCAACGTGATCAAAAGCCTGCCGTCGTGTCCGGTGTCGTCTTTTGACATCATTACTGCCTGATTTACGGTGTGATTAAATCGTATCTTTTAAAATTCTAAAGAAGTTGGTTCACTTTGTCAAGCACAACAAAGTGTTTTTTTGAAATCTTCTACATTTCTTGTGAACTTGCATTCCTTACATACGTGCCAAGTTCTGTTTTTCAGTATTTTCAGTGTTGCTTCATATCCGACTGAATACATTTTTCCGCCGCACGATGGACACGGAAGCGGTATGTCGATTTGCATATTCTAATTTTGTATTTTCTGCATTTAAGAGCCGCGTAGGACTGATAACTTGTTCATTTTTTTGAAAATAAGTTGTATATTTAGGTTCTGTGTAATCTACAAGACCTGAACAATGCACTCATCGCTCCAGTCTGTGACCAACTTTGACACATCGACTCTGAGGATTGCCGGCTCTTCCAGGTTCCCCCTCATCGCTTCAACTGCGTCACCTTGAGGATTGCAAAACCTGTGCAACCCCTTGCAAGCAATATTCATTGCGGCAACGACATCCCTGTCGCGCCATCGCCTGCAACTACCGCACCACAAATCCCGACGTCTCTGCCTGTCCACTTGGAGTCTCCCTCTGCATGCCGGACATAGCGTGCTGGTGCATCTTGGATCTATCTTATAGAACGGAACGCCGTCCCATGCTGCCTTGTATGATGTCTGCCTTTCCAGTTCGTAAAAAGACCACGAGTTTAGCTTTCTTCTGAATTTATTTCCCTGGCCGTTTCCCTTTCGGTATAGTTTTCTGATTCCTTTCAAATCCTCAAATATTATCGCAGTCTTGTTTTTCTTGGCATAGTTTACTATTGATTTTGACATTCTGTGGATTCTCTGCCTTATCCTGTCTGCCTGTCTTTTTCCAAGTTTTCCGTAAACCTTTTTTCTGATTCGGTGGTCGTTTCGTGTGCATGTGGACTTGACATGGGAATAGTTCTCCTTTATTTTGAGCATCTCAGACGTGTTTACCTGGATTATTTCTTTGCCGTTTCCGAATGTGATGTTTCTCAGGTTCCTATCTACTCCTATTGTGGATTCCGTCTGGATTGGCTCAACATCCTTGGCAATCGATATTGACAGGGACTGGGGCGTTATGGTAAATGATCTAGGCGTGATGGACTGGTCTGATAAAATTCTGATCAGATGATCATTTAGCAGAATGTTTGCAAATTCCCTGTTACGTACTGGGAATGATAGCAACATTCCGTTGATCTTGAATCCATAGCATGATACGAGACATGGCTTTTGCACAAACGGTGATTTTGGATTTCTGCCTTTTTTGATGTCTCTTTTCATCTGGGACATTCTTCCACATGCTTGCGAGATTGCAGTCAGCTTGTAGTACGACATTATATCATAATCCTGCAGTGTGTGGTATGCCAGACTGGATAATCTCTTTAGCGTAGAGCAGTTGTTTTCAAGACCGATTCTTATGCAGTGGTTCACCATCTGGCGGAACGTCTTCATCATCGAGGATATTTCCGAGTTGGGATCAAAGTTTTGCCGCACTGACTTGACAGGCAATGGGGCATATGGTAGATTTTGGGATTAAAACGATCCGTTGTGTTAGATGTTAACCTCGGAATGACATCGGAGTTTAGGTCTCGTAGATTACCCACTACCTATCTTTATAAGAAATAAAGTCTAATGGGAGTCGTTGAACATAGATCAAAAAGAAGAGCCCGACTATTCCACTGCAAAAATTACTCATGTTGGATTTATTGATCCCTATGCACTGGAGGGAATAATCATTCTGCAATCTGATGATAAAAAGGAATTTCATATGCGCGCATTTTCTGGAGAGGTGGCAAGGCACATCAAGAGTTTTGTCGAGGGAAAGCGTGACAACCTGCCGACCATATACAACATGATTGAGCAGCTATGCGAGGAAAACGAGCTGTATCTGGTAAAGGTCAAAGTGTATGAGAGCGGAAGCGTCCTGCGCGCAAATCTTTACTTTACTGGCAAAAAGGACATCGTTCTTAGGAACTATAGGGCCTCTGATGCGGTTGCGTTGGGAGTGTTTTACAACATCCCGATTCTTGTGAGAAAAACTCTCCTAAAGAAAAGCCTCGAGGTCTAGGTTAGAATTTCAGCAAGCCTTCCCTCTTGGCTTGCCTTTTTGATTTCCATTGCTATTCTTCTTCCAACGCCAAAGGTTTCTCCATATTGGTATTTTGTGTATGGTGAGGTGGTCGCAACAATTGGATTTCCTGGGACCCTGAGCGATACGTCGTACACTACTAGCTCCAAGTCTTTTGTGATGACACTTTGTAGTGAAAACGGGCCAATTATTCCCGGAGGGTATACTTTTTGCACGCCTGCCACAAACTTGTCTCCCATCTTTAGCACCTTTTCTAGCAATGACTCCCTTATGCTTGCAGGGGTGTGGCCTACCTCGATGTTTTGTATGTCTATGTTGATGTCAAGCTGCTGTTTTGCTGGAATCGCGTTATAGTCATGCACGTTTGTCTGCAGTCTGCGCTCTATCCCGATAAAATCCACCTGGTCTGAAATGGGTGTGTGAAAGTAATTGAAATTCATGTATGTTCCGATTACCAGTTCCTCGACACTTGCCTTTTTGAGGTCGTCTCGTGCTATGATTCCTTTTTTGATCCTGTCTTCTGATTTTATTTTATAATCTTCGTATGATGATACTGTGAAAAATGCGCGCTCTAACTTTCTGCCTTTTTCTTGGACCTTTACTATTGCCGGCCTGTCTATGTCTTTTGGAGTTTTGAAAAGCTTTGGGTATCTGACATTTGATTTTTCAAGCAGATAGTACTGGTTTTTCTTGTGGCTTCGTTCCTCTGCTTGGAACAGTGAGCGGTTTCCAAAAATTGGGACCTTGAATTTGCTTTCTATGGTCTCGTATCCCAAATATGCTGTTAGTGCCCTGTGGGGAACTATTATCGTATTTGTATCAACTAGGCGCTTTTGCATCTTTTGCGATGCCATGTCTTTGAAGTCGTTGACTACGATTATCTCGTCTGCGATTCTCTGAAATCTTCGATAAGGTATGTCTCTGCCCTTTTGGCAAATCACCACTGTTTTTAGCCCCTCGTCTTTTGCCCCGTCCATGATTTCTAGCGCGGAATGGCTTCCCAAAACTCCGATTCTCAAGTCAGAGTACTTGTCTGCAATTTTATGAATTTCTGCAGGCTTTATCATGGACAAATTGACTGCAAATCTTTGGTAATATAATTAAAGGCTCTTTTTTCTTTGGACGGATGGTGCCCAACAGGATGCGAACCTAGTGTTAATTGGGGCAATAACTCGTTACATCTTAAAATAATCACTCTACCAAATAATACCAATGAAGCTTGTGATTGGAATTACGGGAAGCACTGGCGTAATCTATGGCGTGCGAATACTTGAGGCGCTCAAGGAATGCGGGGTTGAAACGCATTTGGTCATCACAGAATGGGCAAAAAAATGCCTTGCAATGGAGACTGACTACAAGCTTGACGACGTAAAAAACCTGGCATCCCAGTATTCTGACGACTCTAATCTGGCGTCTGGGATCTCGAGCGGTACATACCGAACCGATGGGATGATTGTGATTCCGTGCAGTATGAAGACTTTGTCCAGCATAGCAAATGGTTATGACGAGACGCTTGTCGCAAGGGCAGCTGGCGTCACACTAAAGGAGTCAAGAAAACTAATTCTGGTGACAAGGGAGACACCTCTTACTGCCATAAATCTCGAAAACATGCTCAAGCTTGCGCGACTCGGGGTCGTGATACTACCGCCAGTTCCGGGGTTCTATACCAAGCCAAAGTCAATTGAGCAAATAATTGATCATACTGTCGGTAAATGCCTTGACCAGTTTGGCATTGAACATAATTTATACAAAAGATGGGGAACTTAGCTAGTATTGCCAAAAGTTCACATTGAAAAGATAATCCATGCCGAGCGGCACCGCGTCTTTGATATCGTGGCAAACTTTGAGAACTTTCAAAACATCATGCCAAGATATTTCCCGTCAATTAGAGTAAGGTCAGTTAGGGAGAACACCGCAATAGTCGAAGAGCACCTCCGGCTTGGTAATCGGGAGTTTGTGATGATGACAAAACACGTCACGAAATATCCAGAAACGCATGAGGTTTTTGTAATTGGTGGCGATGCAAAAGGAACTCACATCATGGAAAAATACGAAAAGGCAAACGAGGCAACAAAACTAATAGTCGATGCAGACATCAAGATGGGCGGTTTTTTGAAAATCTTATCCGTCTTCTCTGGCGAAAAAATCAAAATAGAGTTTACAAAAATAATTGATGAGTTTGCTAAATTAGCTGAAAACTAACTAGTCTTTCTTTTCTTTTGGTTCTTTCTTTTCCTTGTGCTCTTTCTTTTCTAGGTCTTTGAGTTCTTTATCTGATTCTAATTTTCCTTTTTCAAATTCGCCTTTGGCTTTTCCAAGTGTTCTTGCTAGTTCTGGAATTTTCTTTGCACCAAATATCAGAATCGCTGCTATTATTATGATAAAGACGATCTCGCCCATACCGATTCCAGCGTTGGTTACATTCTGTAGTATCATTGCTTACTAATGTCCCGGATGAGATTTAAGTCTTTTATGTTCTTGAATCTGACCTCGTTGATGTCAACAAATCAAAGTCTGACTTTAGCAGATCCTTCTGATGTGATTTTGGAAAATCTGATTTCTAAAAACCTGACAGATTTGTCAATAAAGCTGACAAAAATGTAAGCACGTGTTATACTGTGGTGTGAGAATAGAAACTCATATGGGATTATTCAAAACACTAAGAGATGCTGCTGAAGAAGACCTCGAGCAAGGGGTAAAACTTGGCAGAAAATATGGAAAAATAGGTGCCAGGAGAGGATACGAACTCGGCAAAAAATACGGCAAAATCGGATTCGACAAAGGAGTGGAACTTGGCAAAAAAGGATTCGAGAAAGGCGTGGATATTAGCGTCGAGCAAGGACTAGCCTGGCAAAAAAGACGCAAGGTGCAATTGCCAAAGAAAACACTGGCAAAGTCATCACAGAAAACTTTGAAGACGTCAAAAAAGATCTTGAAGAAAACAACAAAGAAAGCTTTGAAGACGTCAAAAAAGATCTTGAAGAAAACAACAAAGAAATCTTTGAAGAAATCAAAAAAGATCTTGAAGAAAACAACAAAGAAAGCTTTGAAAAAATCAAAAAGATAACTGTATAGACGCCGCTTCTTTTTTTAATAAAACGGATGATTTCTCGGGAGTCAAAAAATGACCTTGGGCTATCTCTGTTGGGTTTTTTTAATTCTCAATTCTCGTCTTTCTATTACTACCATGCCTGCCAGATATAGAGCAATCATGGGTCCTGAAATGAACCACATCGTGACACCGCTCCCATCGGGAGTGGCTACTGCTCCAATAATCACTAGAATAACAATCGCGTACCTGATGTTTCTTCGCCAAAACTTGGCATCTGTGATTCCTGATGCTGTTGCAGCATACATGATTAGTGGGAGCTGAAACGCAACTCCAAAGGCAAGCAAGAATTGTAAAACAAACGATACAAAATCCATCACGTTCAAAAACGTAATCAG
Source organism: Candidatus Nitrosotenuis chungbukensis (assembly GCF_000685395.1). GTDB lineage: Archaea > Thermoproteota > Nitrososphaeria > Nitrososphaerales > Nitrosopumilaceae > Nitrosotenuis > Nitrosotenuis chungbukensis. The sequence goes on from NZ_AVSQ01000016.1 coordinate 93,013, forward strand.
TCCTGATGCTTCCCCGTACTGGTACAGAAAATCTAACATGAACGGTATTACTGTAAAATACGAAAACACCACACCTGATACAAAAAGAACCAACGCCGGAATTGCTATTGAACGGGTTGCCTTGACTTCACTTTCCTTTAGTGCTGGCCTGATAAACGCGGTAAACTCTCTTACGATAATTGGCATGGACAGTACAATTCCAGCAATCGCTGCGACATACATTTGCGCATAAAATGCCTGGCCCGGAGCTGTCTGGATAAGCTGAACGCTTTCTGGCACAAGTTCTTGCCGCATGTGGTTTGTTATCTGTGCCGCAATGTTGTTGACTGGCTCTGGAATGGGATAGTAAAGTGTAATTCCATTGTAAACAAAGTGCTCAAGTCTAAACGTGAGAATAAATATGATGATGATGATTACTGCAATTGCTATTCTTGTTACTCTTTTTCGCAGCTCTGATATGTGCTGAAAAATTCCATGTAGTTCAGACATCTGATGTTTTAATGCGCCAAATCTCTAATTTAGGTTACTGGTTTTTAGCTGTGGTTTCCAGGTATTGGCAACAGTTTTGCGTCAGGTAGGCCTGATTTTTTTCGCTCCTCTTCTGTAAGGCTCTCAAACTCTATTGAAATGGTGGCCTTGAGGTTGAACCGTGTCTCCAAGTCCTTTGCAAACTGGCCCACTTCTTTTCCTGAATAGAATTCTTTAGAGCCTTCCAAAAATATACGAGTTCCCTTGTCCCTTACGTCACCACCGAACCTATCTTTGATGAATTTTGTAGCCTCATCAACTTCTTTTTTTAGAATGTTGTTGTGGTATAGTACGATTCCTTTTGTCGGGGTATAGTCAATTGGAGTTCCTCTTTTGTACAGAAATACTCCGATGAATCTTGCGTCCTCTTCTGGCTCCTTCACGCCCTTGATTTCCCAGTTTAACACCTTGGCTTGATCATAATCATACTTTTGAATGTCATCTGGTGTTATTTTCCAGTATCTGTGGCGAGTCACTGCAATTCCTGAGTTTTGATGTCATATAAAATGGCTCTGTCAAATTGCGAATATATTAGACCGATGGCAAATCTCGTCATGCCGATGTTTGAGGTCCAAGTTATAATTGAAAACAAACCCGGAATAAGTGATCCTGAAGGCGCTACAATCCTAAACGACTTGGTCCTGAAGGGTAGCTATTCATCGGTAAAAAAAATACGATCGGCAAAAATGCTAAGATTCCAGATAAGTACCACCAACAAAAAGACTGCAGAAGAAACAGTTCAAAAACTCTGCAACGAACTTAGAATCTACAACCCGATGGTAAGCAAGGTCACATTCACAGTGAACTAGTCTTCTTTTCCAATTGACTTTATTGTCTCGTCTATGAGCAGCTTGCTCCTCAAATGAGATGCAAGGTCTGTCTGCGTGATGACCCCTACCAGCTTTTCGTTTTCAAGTACCAGCAGCCTTCTGATGTTGTTGTTTAGCATTTTTTGCACCGCATCCTCGATTAGCGTAGTTGGCTCAACCCATCTGAACTTGGGGGACATTATCTCAGATATTGGTACGTCGGATGCAAGCCTGTTCTTGACTATGAGTTTTCTAACAAAGTCTGCCTCGCTTAGTATTCCTACTGGGTTTTGGCCCTCGGTTACTACAAGAAAGCTGATGTCTTTTTCCTGAAGTAATGATGCTGCCTCCAAACACGTCTTTTCCTTTGATATGGTGATTACCTGCTTGTTCATTATGTCTCGGACTTGGCCCATGATTCGTTTTGCGTATTTTCAAGATAAAAAAGGTTTGTCGTGATTCATACTGGCGTTCACAGGGTAGACTGCCGAGCCTTGTGATTTAATTAATTAATGGCGTCGTACAAATCACCGTGTGAAAGTCGGCATTGTCGTATTTCCAGGAAGTAATTGCGATCGCGATATGTACCACGTTTTGCTTGACGTTTTCAAACTAGATGTGAAATATTTTTGGCATGAGGACAAGCTACCCAAGGATCTGGATGCTATCGTCCTGCCCGGTGGTTTTTCTTACGGTGATAGGCTTAGGGCTGGGGTGATTGCAGCACACAGTCCAATAATTGCAGATGTCAAGAGGATGGCAGACAAGGGAATGCCAGTTCTTGGCGTGTGCAACGGATTTCAGATATTAGTAGAGTCTGAGCTTTTGCCTGGCGTATTGCTAAAAAACACGTCACTTAACTTCATGTGCAGATGGACTGAGCTCATAGTGGAAAACAACAAGACTCCGTTTACCAACAAATTTGCGCTAAAGGAGAGGATCCCAATACCTATTGCAAATGGCGAGGGGCGATACTATGTAGACAAAGCCACACTTGCCATGCTAAAGAAAAATAACCAGATTGTGTTTAGGTATGGAGAATCCGTAAACAATTCTGTGTTTGACATTGCCGGAATCTGCAACAAGGAGGGAAACGTAGTTGGCATGATGCCGCATCCTGAGCGTGCAGTTGAGGCTGAAATCAACCCCCGAGATTCCAAACCCGCATCTGTGATTTTTGAGTCTTTGATTACTACTGTTGGTGCAAGAAAATGAGTCTGCAGCCACAGGAACTAGACTATCTCTCAAAAAAAATTAAAAGAAAACTAAACGACACCGAAGCACACATCGTTGCTGCAGAGTGGTCTGAGCACTGCTCGTACAAGTCTTCAAAAAAGCATCTCAAAATGCTTCCAATGTCTGGACCGCGGGTAATCCGGGAAAAGGGATTTGACTCTGGGGTGCTAGATGTAGGGGATGGATACGTCGTAACCGTCCACATAGAAAGTCACAACCATCCGTCTGCTGTCGAGCCATATGGGGGCGCAGCCACTGGGGTGGGAGGGGTGATTCGAGATATTTTGTCTGCAGGCACAAGACCTATTGCACTTCTTGACGGACTTCGTTTTGGGAACATAGAAAAAGATTCCCAAGCAAGGTGGCTGTTCAAAAATGCCGTAACTGGAATTGCAGACTATGGCAACTGCCTTGGCATTCCGACCATCGGCGGCGAGGTAGAGTTTGACGAATGTTATGCAAATTATGCGCTAGTTGACGTCGCATCAATTGGGTTTGGAAAAAAAGAAAGATTGATCAAAAATCACGCCGATGCAGGTGACTTGGTGGTGTTGCTTGGGGGCTCGACAGGGCGTGACGGAATAGGAGGCGCCCAGTTTGCGTCAGACTCGCTTGAAACAGAAGACCGCTCTGCAGTGCAAATCCCGGATCCTTTTATTGAAAAATTGATCATCGAGGCAACCCTTGAGGCAAGAAACGAGGGATGCATCAAGGCGCTAAAGGACTTGGGAGGAGGCGGTCTTTCGTGCGCAATTTCGGAAACCGCGGACACCCTTGGAATCGGAATTGAGCTTGACGTGAACCGCGTCCACACAAGAGAGCCTGGTATGAATCCGAGGGAGATAATGACATCTGAATCTCAAGAAAGAATGCTGATTATCACCGACAAGAAAAAACTCGTAAAACTTGAATCCATCTGCAAAAAATTCCGAGTCACCTGTTCTGTCATTGGCAAGGTAACGTCTGACAAAATGATGAGGGTCAAAAACAACAACACAATCGTTGCATCAATGCCTGCTGAAATTGTTGCAAATGCGCCTCTTCTTGACAGGCCGTCAAAGGAGCCGGCATATCTTAAAGAACTACAAAAAAGAAAGGAGCCAAAACCTGCCTCTGATCTCTCTAAAACACTCATGAGGCTGCTGTCTTGTCCAAACATTGCAAGCAAAATTTGGGTATATGGCCAGTATGATCACGAGGTTGGAATCAGAACCGTAGTGAAGCCCGGGATGGATTCTGCCGTACTGCGTTTGGATAACGGAAAATACCTGGCTGCAAAAATTGATGGAAACCCAAAGCAGTGCTACATTGATCCAAAAAACGGCGCAATCGGATGCTTTGAAGAGGCGTGCAGAAACGTGGTGTGCACCGGCGCCACACCGATTGGGATGGTTGATCACCTGCAGTTTGGCAATCCTGAAAACCCTGAAATTTTCTGGACATTTTTAGAGTCACTAAAGGGAATATCTGAATTTTCAAAACACTTTGACATCCCATGCGTTGGTGGAAAAGTAAGCTTGTACAACGAAACCCCGCAGGGGCCAATCAAGCCAACCCCGCTAATTGGTGTCCTGGGGCTAATTGAGAAAAAACCACTGCACACGCAAAAGTCCGAGCAGGGAGACATTCTGATTCTGATTGGAGCTACAAAAGACGAGCTTGGCGGCTCTGAATACTATGAATACATTCATGAGTTTGTTGGAGGAAAATGCCCAGTAGTTGACTTTGCAGAGTCAAAACGAAACATGGAATCAGTACTACACATAATTGAAAACGAGTGGGCAAGAAACGTTCATGACTGCTCAAAGGGCGGACTTGCAACTGCAGTCTCTGAAATTGCTATGACTAGCGGCATTGGGTGTACTGTGTCACTTGATAACGTGCCGTCATCAAAGATGTCCGATGACAATGTTTTGTTTTCTGAGAGTCATTCTCGGTACTTGATGTCTGTATCAAAATCAAACCTTGACGCCGTACTGGGGTATCTGAGGGCAAAGAACGTAACCTTTGGCATAATTGGCAAGTTTGAAGGAAAAAGCATCATGTTTTCCAAAAGCAAAAAAGTGATTGTAAAACTAAGCGTTGATAAGGCACATGACAAGTGGTTTAATTCACTGAAGGATTTGGTTTTGCATGGTTAAAGAAAACTGCGGCGTAGTTGGAATTTTCAGCAGAGACGGAACAAACGTAATCCCAATGGTAATTGACGCGTTACGTGCACTGCAACACCGAGGTCAGGAAGCATGGGGAATTGCGATTCCAAAAAAAGCGCCAATCAAAAGACTGGGGCTTGTATCTGGCGCATCAGGCGAATATCAAAAAATCACCGAAGAATACGCATCGCCTGCTGCAATAGGGCATGTAAGGTACTCTACTGTTGGAAAAAGCAACCTGGAAAACGCCCAGCCGCTAAAGGTCAAGGATCTGTGCATTGCCCACAATGGAACCATAGCAAATGTTGCAGAACTTGCAAACCTAGTTGGGGGATGCACGTTTACGCCGCAAAATGCAAGTGATACGCTGGTGGCTGCCCAAAGGCTGGTCTCTCTAATGTCTACAAACGGCAAGCTTGGAAGTGCGCTGTCAATCCTAAAAAATGAGATGGCCGGTTCGTATTGCTTTACCTTTGTATCTGATGATAATGCAGTATATGCGGCTCGCGATCCTCGAGGATTTAGGCCGATGGTTCTTGGCTCAAAAGAAGATGGGCAGGTAACAATCGTCGCATCCGAGTCGTCTGCCCTAACTGCAATTGGCGCAAAACTTGTCCGCGACGTCCTTCCAGGAGAACTATTGAAGTTTAGCAACTCTGGAATGGAGTCTGAAATGTTTTCAGAAGAAAAAAAGCACGCACACTGCTCGTTTGAATTTACATATTTTGCACACCCTACGTCTAGAATGGAGGGGACAAACATCTACGTGGCAAGGAAAAGGATCGGCCAGTTTCTAGCCCGCAAGTTTCCAATCAAGGACGCAGACCTGGTAATCCCGGTTCCCGACTCTGCAAGGCCTGCAGCCCTCGGATACGCGCAGGAGCTTGGAATACAGTTTGATGAAGGGTTACTCAAAGACAGGTATAGCAAAAAGGGGCCACTGCGAAGCTTCATCGAGCCGCACCAAAGCGACCGAGTCGAGATAAATCGCTGGATCATACCGATTACAGAGATCATTGCCGGGATGCACGTGGTTGTAATAGATGACAGCCTAGTTCGGGGTACAAGCTCAAAGGCAATCATAAAGGCGCTAAGGCGGGCAGGCGCAAGAAAAATTAGCATGCTCATCACGTACCCACCAATCAAGTATCCGTGCTATGCAGGAATCGACTTTCCATCCCAGGACGAATTGGCGACTGGGGTAATAGGTGATGGTGTTACTGATGAGCAAGTAATTGACAAAATACGCCGGGACATCGGTGCTGACTTTTTGGGATATAATGATGCGGAAAATCTGGCAAATGCCGTCGGCATACCGCTTGATTCGATGTGCTTTACGTGCACAAGCGGGGATTACTCTACGCTGGGAATAAAGCCTATATTCAAGTCAAGAGAGGAAATGAAAGGCGAATAAAATGGAAATCGCGTTTGTCCTAGTAAAGTGTGAGGTGGCCCACGAAATGGATGTGATGCGAGATGTTCTAAAAATTGACGGGGTAAAAGAGGCGCACGGAACATACGGGATGTATGATATTTTCGTCAAGGTCCAGGGTCAGACCCATAAAATAGTATCGGATATTGTAACCAAGCAAATCCGAAAAATTCCGCACGTTGTATCTACGAGCACCCTTTCGACCATTCCAGAACAGGGCGGAAAATAATCCAAGTTAAACTATTTTTAAATCAGTACTGCGTCTCCACATTTGATGGTTTCATCGTACAAGTTTTTCATAATGATTGGAATCGCGGTAATTGCCGGAATTGGGGGTGTGATTGCAATTTCGTTATCCAAAGGAACCCTTTCGTCACAAGACTATGAGATTGACGTAGACCCGTTCAAGGATCCGCAGAATCTGTTTGTCACTGCAAGAGTCATGGTTCAAAACATTGGTGCAAAGCCTCTTACCAACGTGGTCGTAAATTACGGTGACGGGCACGTCCTAAGTCTTGGAACTCTGACTCCAGGTCAAAAAGTAATCCTGTCTCCTCCGTCTGAAAACTCGTTGCACCAAGTAAAGGTCACGGCAGATAACGGAATTTCAGTAACAAAGCCGTATCGAATTCCGCCAAAGATTCCTGGAATGATGGGCTCCTAGGTCCAAGCTTTTTTATCTTTTTTCCAGACTCGGACGTCGTCAACATAGACTTGGTCCTCAAGATCAAATACGGTGTGCCATTTTTTGTCGTGTGGCAGCAGCTTGTCTAGCTCGTTTACGTTGTTTTTTGTAGGGAACTTGTTAGTTAGCGCACCCCACTTCATATTTGGGATCTTGGGCATGATGTCATTGATGTCTCTCATGTCGTATGTGGGGGAAATTTCATTGATAAATTTTTGTTTTGGCGCACTAAACGTGACTGGTTAGGGCTGTTTTGAATTGCTCTTTTTGCTAAAATGCTGTCGTATCTTTACAATGGCAAACATGGGCATGACAAAATACATTGCAGAGTTTAGCAGTATGACTCCGATTCCATATCCTAGCATCTCTTGCTCTGAGTCAATATCTGCGTAATTTAGAATTGATAGGGTGGAGAGCATCGGGAATATAGCTACTTTTACAATCTCTCTGAAAGCAGGACTCTGCCTTTCCCAGTCTGCTATGGTTGGGCTAAATGAATAGTAAAACTGGTTGAATCCTGCCATGAAAGTCGTCCCAGAGCCAGTGTTGAACAAAACACCGTCTCGTATTTCTCGAAGCATCTGCACATGTGTGGATAACTCTGTCCCATATGTGGCAGTGGCAATAAGGCATCCACCACCTGCGTCTGACTTTTGGCCTGACTCCTCTGCCACTGCCTTTGGAAGAATTCTGAATATTTTTCCCTCTGAAAGCGACACAATGTAGACTAGTCCGTCTGGGCCTACCTCGATATCAGTCACGCATCCAAAGCCAGTGCCAAATAAAATCTCGTCCATCGATTCGTCAACGTTGTGAACCTTGTCTGATAGTTCTGGGGACTCGAAGACAAAACCGGTTCTGTCTGAATTGAGCTTGAATCTGTACAAGTTGCCTGTATTGCAGTCTCCGACAAATACGCTGTCCTCATAATCTTTTAGCTTGTCAGACTTTACAAAAGAAATAGCAGTTGGGGCAACTGGTTTTTGCCAAGTAAATTCTGGGTCGCTGTAAACAAAATTTCCGTATTTTGGTAATGCGTCAACCTGCTCTTGATTTTTTGCAGGTCCCATTATCTCAATCCACCCACTGTTGAAGTTTTCTGGAACAAGGTTGATCTCGTCATATTCGTCATCCCCGTTTTCCGTATCCCACATGCTTCCAGTGTTGGGATCAAACGTGATTCCAAAACTGTTCCTGACCCCCATTGCGTAATACTGCCCCGGCGGGTCAATTCTTAAAATCACACTGGTGTCGTTTTTCCACTCTGTCGCTCTGTTCTGCAATCTGCCATAGTTGCCATTGTCTCCAATTACTGCATATACTTGACCGTCAAAGTTAGTCATCGCTCCCCCGTTATGATAATAATTATCACTAGGAAGTGTCTTTATCAAAACTGGATTGATCAAATTATTTCCGTCCCACTCGTACTTGTAAATTCGGTTTTCAATTGCTTTTCCACCGTCCGTATC
>NZ_AVSQ01000017.1 GCF_000685395.1 Candidatus Nitrosotenuis chungbukensis
AAATTAAAAACTCATCCAAAATTGTTATAATGACAGATTTATTATCAAAATCTGGAAAATACTTGAAGTTTGTAGGATCTGGCAAAGTAAAAGATGTTTATGATTTGGAAAATGGGGAACTGCAGTTCAAGTTTAGCGATCGAGTCTCTGCATATGATGTAAAGTTTCATGATCCTATTCCTCTTAAAGGCGAGGTCTTGTGCAAGTTTGCGGAATTTTGGTTCAACAAACTTCCTGCAAAAAACCACTATGTCAGAACCGTATCAAAAAACGAAATCATTGTCAAGAAAATGAAAATGATTCCAATGGAATGCGTAGTTCGCGGCTATTTCTATGGCAGTCTTGTTTCTAGATGGAAAAGTGGAGAAATAAAATTACCGTCTGGAGCCATAACTGAAGTTGCAGCCAAATTGCCACACCCGATATTTGATCCCACAACAAAGGCAGAGCACGACGAGCCTGTGACAAAGGAATCTGCAGTAACTCGCGGACTGGTAACAAAACAGGAATTTGAGTGGCTAGAGTCAAAATCGATTGAAATCTATAACCTGATGTCAAAAATCGCAGATTCTGCAGGATTCATCCTTGCAGACTTGAAGCTAGAGTTTGGCAAGATAAACGATGAGATTTTGCTTGGGGATTCTATCGGTCCTGACGAATACCGACTGTGGCCAAAGGACGCTTATGCTGTCGGCAAAATCCAAGAATCCTACGACAAGCAAATTCTTCGCGACTGGCTAACTGCAAACGGCTACCAGAAACAGTTTGAGGATTTCAGAAAGGAAGGCAAGGAACCAGTAGCCCCCTTGATACCTGCCGACATTATCCGTAAAATGTCACAACGATACGTAGTTTCATACGAAAAGCTTACTGGCAAGGCTCTTTAACTCGAATTTCAAATTCTCCCCCAAGTCAAATCTTTTTTCAAAACCCCGTCTTGGGGTGTTTTGCACCTGTTTGGCGGTGGTGGTTTTGGGATTTTCAAAAATTTGACAGTTTCTAATATTAGTTGTAGGGTTATCAAATTTGTCAACACGATATCATATTTATGACACCGATACGAGATTAGTAGTAGCAAAAGAAACTTTAGTGATTTTAATACGATATTTTTGGTAATGTAAAAAAAATAGTGCGATTAGACAAAAAAATGTGATACGTTGATCTTTTAGCTAACCCAAATACAGAACGCTATCATGTCTACATTACTAGAAAAACCAATCAAAATTAGTCGCATAATGACAATTTCAGTCGAACACGCCCGTGCACTAGAAGACCCAGCACGAGCAAAAATTGTGGAAATTCTGTATCACAAAAGGCTCACCGCAGAACAAATTACAAAGGAGCTGCAAAAAACAGGACACAACAAGGCAATCACCACGATTCGACACCACATCGATATTCTAAAAGAAGCAGGCCTAATTGAGATAGTAAAAATCGAAGAGGTGCGAGGAGCAGTTGCAAAGTTTTATGGCACGTCAACCAAGTTTCTTGGAAATCATTCTTCAAAAGATTTTGACACCAAATATTCTTCAATTATAGAAAACACGTCTGCAAAGATTGAGAAAATTCTTGAAGGCATTGCAAAAAAACCGGCACTGCAAAAAAAGACAGACAAGCAAGGTTATGGCGAATTTCTTCTGATGGAAATTGTCAACCGCGCAACCGCAAAGGCTCTGGAAACAAAAGACTACACGTCACAAAAAAGGCTCAAGTGACTTCGATCACAAAGACGCCTTTTGTTTGAGGGCTCTGTAACATCTTTATCATTTTGCGCGGGATGTCGTTTGATGCCTTGTCGCAATCTATTGCCAATGTCCTTGGGCACAAAAACTTGCTTTTCCTAATCACTATGTCGTGTGGGTGTTCAAGTATCAGATCCGGGTTTCCGCTCCCAGCGACTTGAAAAATTTCGTCGTTTACCTGGATTGAAAATGTGACTGTAGATCGCTCGTCTCTTAGCCTTTCTTTTAGTTTCTTTGGAATGTCTTTACAGCCGCACTCTGCAGAGACGCCGATAATGCAATCTCCCTGCACTGTAAGATCAGGCTCGGTTGTGATCTCAATTGTTCTTGGATGAAACGCTCTGACATTTTCGTGGCCGTAAAATGGAATCTCAAATCGCACGCTACATTCCATGACTAGACTTAAATTAAACTTTCAAAGCATTGAAAACAATTGCTTCCTTCTCAACAAGGTTATGACAGAGCTATTACGATATTTTCCCCAGATGGAAGACTTTACCAAGTAGAATATGCAATTGAAACAGTAAGGCGCGGAGCAATTGCAGTTGGAATCAAAAGCAAAGAAGGCGTCGTAATTGCAGTAGAAGAAAAGCCACGAAAATTACAAATTTCAGAATCAGCACATAAAATATTTCAAATTGATGAGCACATTGGGTTTGCGGCAGCAGGATACATTCCTGATGCGAGAAGTCAGGCAGATGCAGCGCGATTCTTTTCACAAAGCAACAGGATGATCTATGACGAACCCGTTGACGTGGAGACAGTAGCAAAACATCTTGCAGACCAATGCCAGCAATACACCCAGTTTGGTGGAGCAAGGCCGTTTGGCGTTGCACTGATAATTGGTGGCGTTGACTCTAACGGTAACTCTTTGTTCTTGACTGATCCTAGCGGAACATACATCGCATATGATGCAGTTGCAATCGGCGCAAATTCTGATCAAGCAAATGATTTTCTTGAAAAAAATTACAAGCCAGACATGTCACTTGAAGACGCGTCTGCACTAGCAGTGTCATGCATATACCTTGCAAGTGATCAAAAGGAAGGAACAGATCACATCAAGATGTCAAATGTAAAATCATCTACAAGACAGTTTGACAAGGTAACCCAAGAACAAATTGCACACTATGCAGCAATTGCAAAGCAAAAATTCCCAGTTCCGTCTTCATAAGTTTCTCAATATTGAAAATCTCAATCGCTATTCCAGACTCTGCTCTCAAGGATGAATCGACACAGCTTGACAAGTCCCGTAAGGCCTCCTTAATTGCACGGGCATGCGCAATTTTTAGAATCGACACAATATACCTGTACGAGGAAAGCGGCGGAAGCGAGGCAGACAGATTCCTCCTTTCATTGATTCTGCGCTATCTTGAAACTCCGCAATATTTGCGAAAGGCGCTCTTTCCAAAAATAGATGAACTCAAGTATGCCGGCATACTGCACCCATTACAGATCCCGCATCACTCTCTTTTGGCAAATCCAAAGTACCTCAAGGTCGGAGACATCAGGGAAGGAGTTGTACTGCACCACAAGGGAAAAAAATTCCTTGACATTGGAACATTTGATCCCGTCGTATACTATGGAAAGGAACACGAAAAGAAACGACTCACCGTTCAAATCAAAACCGTGGTGCCGACAGTCACCGTAAAAGAAATTTCTGAAAGTGAAGTAAAGCAGTACTGGGGATACAAAGTAAAGGAGCGATCAAATCTGCTAAAACTGCTAACCGAATGGAAAGGCGACATTCTCATGACATCGCGCAAGGGAAAAAACGCCACACAAAAACACCTGGATTACTATGTTCAGTCTGAAAAGCCGATGCTTTTGGTTTTTGGAGGTCCGGATCGGGGAGTATACGAAATGCTTGGCCAGAGAATAAACGACATCTCAAATGCAAAGGTGCTCAACTTTTTCCCAAATCAGGCAACTGAAACTGTCAGAATGGAGGAAGCACTCATGGGCATACTGTCGATTCTTAATTTTGCAAACTCACATTAATGATCATTTCCCCGTGTACTGGATGGCAAAATCAAAAAGTTTTCTCAAGCTGGTAATTCTGGTGGGGATTGTGGGAATCGTAATTGGCGGAATCACGTTTTATCTTTCGCTTGCAAGTCTAGTAAAACCATAACATTCGTTACCCCTAGATATATAATGGGGTTAACGAGGTTTTCGATTATCCATGGGCCATAAGAAATACAGTCAGCCACGTCGTGGAAGTCTTGCGTACTCGCCGAGAGGACGTGCCAAAAGCATGGAGGCAAGAATTCGAAACTGGCCTGAAGTAAATTCAGAACAACCAAAACTCTTAGGCTATGCAGGATTCAAAGTAGGGTGCATCCAAATTGTCAGCATTGATGATAGGGAAAAAACACCAAACCATGGAAAACAACTTGTAAGCCTTGGAACTGTCGTTGCGACCCCACCAATCTCAATAATTGGAATTCGAGGTTACCGTGACGACAATGACGGCGCGCATGCGCTCTTTGATGTGTACAGCAGCGACATGCCAAAAGAAGTATCACGATTATTCACAGTAAAACCAAAGGAAGGCGGACTGGAGCAGGCAGAAAAAATGCTCAGCAAAGTAAGCGAATTATTTGCAGTAGTTGCAGTATTCCCAAACACTGCAGGACTCGAACAAAAGAAACCATATGTGTTTGAAGTTGCAGTAAAAGGCGGAGACACCAAAAAACAATTTGAATTTTTGAAAAATCTTTTCGGAAAACAAGTCAAGGTAGAAGAAGTATTCGAGCTTGGCACAACCGTTGACGTTGCATCCATAACAAAAGGAAAGGGAATTGAAGGCCCGATCACAAGATGGGGTGTCAAGAAAAAGCAACACAAATCAAGAAAAAGCGTAAGGGCACTCGGATCACTTGGACCAATTTCCCCAGCAAGCATCATGTACACTGTACCACGTGCAGGACAACGGGGTTTCCATCAAAGAGTCGAGTACAATAAACGAATTATGATAATGAGCAACACGGACAAAAACGAATTCAAGATAAATCCATCTGGCGGATTCAAACACTATGGCGTCGTAAATGGCGACTTTGTTGTTTTGAAAGGCTCAGTTCCTGGAACATACCGACGTCTTGTCAAGCTCAGAGCACAAATGAGAGACATTCCGACAAAGGTTCTAAAGCCGAACATACTGGAGATTGTGATATGAAGGCCAAGACATTTTCGTTAACCGGAACAAAGCAGGAGGAAATCGAACTGCCACCAGTGTTCCTGACTCCGTTTAGAAAAGACGTAATTCACAGAGCATTTGTCAATTTAGATTCCCATCACTACCAATCCCAGGGACGACACCCAACTGCAGGTATGGATGTAGTCGCAATGTCAAACGATCCGCCGACAGGACACGGCAAGGCAAGAATTGCAAGAATCCGAGGCGGCGGACCAAGACAAGGCGAAGGCGCAGGCGTCTCACAAACAAGGGGCGGAAGACAGGCACATCCACCAACGTCTGAAAAGATAATCTACAAGAAACTAAACAAAAAAGAAAACCGATTTGCGCTATGCTCTGCAATTGCGGCTACTGCCTCAAAGGATATCGTAGAATCAAGAGGACACGTGGTCGAAAAAGTCGAGTCATTCCCACTGGTAGTATCTGACGATATTGAAAACATCTCAAAGGCAAAAGACATACTCAAAGTATTTGACGCATTACACCTGACGCCTGACATCAAGAGACTTGAAAGCCGCAAGGCTCGTTCCGGCAGAGCAGTCATTCGAGGAAGAAAGACAAAGACTGGAAAAAGCATTCTCTTTGTAACAAAAGACGCAAAAAATCTTTCCAAGGCATGCGGCGGATTCTTGGGAGTGGACGTGGTAAATGCAAATGACTTGTCAATTCTTGACTTGGCACCCGGCTCTCAACCAATCAGACTCACAGTATACACAAAATCTGCAATTGCGGAAATTGCAAAGATAAAATCGACACATCTTGGACTAATGGAGATATTGCAATGAATACAATTCAAGCAACAAAAATCATCATAAGACCACACATCACTGAAAAGACTTTTGCGCTAATTGAAAAAGACAACAGAATCTGCTTTATTGTGGATGCCGATGCAGACAAAAAGACAATCAAGGAGGCAATCAAGATCCTGTATGAGGAAAATGCACTTGATGTCAACACTGCAAAGACAATTTCTGGCAAAAAGGCGTTTGTCAAATTTGAGTCAGTCGAAAAAGCAAGAGACCTTGCAACAAAGATAGGAATGCTATAATATGGACCGAAAAACTTCAATCATAAAGGTGTCAATACATGGTTAAAGAATTTGATTATAGGGGAATCCCGCTGGCAGAACTACAGAACATGTCGCTAGAAAAATTATTTGAGATATTCCCGGCAAGATCAAGAAGATCACTTACCAGAGGCATCACCGACGGCAAGAGAAAGCTTATCGAGGAAATCAAACTTGACAAGGCTGGAAAACTAAAGAATCCAATCAAGACCCACATTCGAGATTTGATAGTGCTGCCTTACATGGTAGGAGTTACAATTAGCGTCTTTTCAGGCAAGGAATTCGTTCCAGTTACAATTACCACACCAATGATAGGACACCACATTGGAGAATACGTTAGAACAAACAAGCGAGTCGTACATGGAGCACCAGGAGTCGGAGCATCAAGATCCAGCTTGTACGTGCCATTAAAGTGATTGACATGGGAAACTTTGATTACGCTTTTCAAAACTTTGATGCGACAAAACATGTCCGTGCATCAATACGCGAAAAAGACGTTTCACACAAACACGCACGCGAAGTTGCCAAGGCGATAAAGGGCCTTACAATTGAGAAGGCACGCGACTACTTGCAAGATGTTGTTGCAGCAAAGCGCGCGATTCCATTTAGAAGATTCAACAACGAAGTTGGCCACAGATCTGATCCTGGCGTAATGTCTGGACGTTATCCTGAAAAAACCGCAAGGGAATTCATCAAACTATTAGATAATTTGGAAGCAAATGCCGAATACAAGGGAATGGATCTTGACAGACTCAAAATTGTCGGCGCAAACACCCACAAAGGAGTAATAGTAAAAAGATTCACACCGCGTGCACAGGGCAGAGCAACTCCCAAAAACAACGTCCTAACACATATTGAGCTAGTGGCTCAGGAAGCATAGAATTGACCGCAGTAAAAAACGTCATAAAAGACAACTACAACATGATGCTCCTAAAGGACTACCTAAGGGAAGCAATCAAAGAGGCAGGATTCTCGCATGTTGAGATCTCAAAGACGCCAACTGGCACTAGAGTAGTCTTGCATGTAACCAGACCTGGAATTGTAATCGGAAGAAAAGGATCTGGAATCAGAGACCTGACTGAAAAACTAGAAAAAGACTTTGGATTAAAGAGCCCACAAATTGCAGTAAACGAAATTTCCCAACCTGAACTCACATCAAGCGTGATGTGCAATAGGGTCGCATCGCTGATTCAGCGAGGAACTGCATTTAGACGTGCAACAATGTGGACACTGCAGCAAATCATGAATGCCGGCGCAATGGGCGTGCAAATCACACTGTCTGGAAAACTAAGAGGCGACCGCTCAAGCTTTGAAAAACATTCTGCCGGAATACTGCCGCGCGCAGGGCACCAAGCACAGATTATAGTTGACGAAGATATCACTCACATCCCGACAGCAATGGGATACATCGGAGTAAGAATCAGAATTGCTAAAAAAGACAGATTCATTCCAGAATTTGAACTCAAGGGAGTAAAAGACGAAAAAACTCTGGCACAAAGACAAAAGGAAGAGGCAGATGCAGCAGCACTACTCCTGGCAAAAACTGAAAGCGAAGCAGTAAAAATCATTGCAGAAAAAATTGAAAATCTTGATCTTATGGAAGACGTAGAGGAGAAGCTCAAATAAAATGGCCCGACTCAAGATGAAATCCATTCGAGAGCTAAACGCGCAAGACCTCAAAGAAAAGCTAGCACAGTCAAGAGTAGAGCTTTCAAAAATACGAACCGAGGCAGCAAAAGGAACCCTGAGAAAGGAAAGCGGAAAAATTCGAGCATATAGAAAAGAAATCGCAAGAATGCTCACAAAAATAAACGAGGCAAAAACACAATGATTACACTAGAAAATATCGCAAACCATGAGCTAATCGGACTTGACACCCAGATTGTAGAGTCCACAAATAATCAAATTGTCGGCTTTAGCGGCAAAGTGGTGGACGAAACAAGATCAACATTTACAATTCAGACACAAACAGGTTTGAAAATGATTCCAAAAGAACACTCTAAATGGAAATTTACAATTAACGGAACCCAAAGCTGCGTAATTGACGGCTTGGAAATCTCAAAGCGACCAGAAGAACGATTAAAGGTGAAGAAAAATGGCTAAGGGACAAACCGAGTCAAAACACATCTATCACGGAATCGTCATGGACAATGGCGATGCACTAAGCGTTAGAGGAAAGCTCTTTGAGGGCAAAGTGGTCAGTGCGAAGAACAAAAATACTGTAGTTATTCAAAGAGAAGCTCCATTGTACATGTCAAAGACAAAACGATACGCAAGAAGCAAGAGCACAATTCATGCATACAAGCCAGCAAAATTGGCGATCAAAGAAGGCGATATGGTTGTTGCAGCAGAATGCAGACCAATCGCAAAATCTGTTTCATTTGTTGTAGTGGAGGTCAAGTCCTAAAATGTCTGGCGGAAAAAGTCGTGCAGTATCTGCAAAGGGTGTGCAGGAGTTCAGGCCATATGTTACCAGAGTACTCCCACTTGGCGCAAGAGTCACATGTGCAGACAACACCGGTGCTAAGATCCTAGAAATTATCATGGTAAAACGAGCAAAGACTAGACACTCACAATATCCTGCAGCCGCAGTTGGGGACTTTGTAAACGTTGTAGTTAAGAAAGGCCCAGCAGAACTAAGAAAACAAATCTTTGGCGCAGTTATAATTAGACAAAAGTACCCAATTCGAAGATTAAATGGAATTCGCGTTTCATTTGAGGACAACGCAGCAGTGCTAGTTACTCCGGAAGGGGAAATCAAAGGAACTGACATAAAAGGACCGGTTGCAGCAGAGGCCTCTGAAAAATGGCCAAGAGTTGCAAACCTGGCATCGATGGTGGTATAAGAAAATGAAGCCAACAACAATTCGTAACCGAATGATTTACCAGGCAACTGCCGTTGTCAAAAGCAAACAGCTTAGCAGCCATCTTTCAAAAGAGCTGCAAAAAAAATACAACAAGCGCAGCATCAGAATAATTGAAGGCGATACAATTCGCGTACTCCGAGGAGAATTCAGAGGCGTCACAGGCAAAATCACCAACGTGTCGACTCCAAGAAATGGCGTCTCTATAGAAGGAGTCAAAAAGGAAAAACTCAAGGGCGGAAACCTTGACGTCTTTATTCACCCGTCAAACCTCATAGTTACAGAACTAAACACCGAAGACAAGTGGCGACAAAACAAACTGGAAGGAAAGAAAACAAAGCCAGTCAAAGAAGCAAAACCAAAAGAAGCCGCAAAACCTGCTCCGAAAAAAGAAGCAAAGGCACCGGCAAAGCAATCAACGCCAAAAGAAACCAAAGAATCAAAGCCAACCAAAACTGAAAAGAAAAAGGAGAAAAAATAATTGCCACGAATAGCAGGAAGTAAAAAACTAAAGCGTCAGATGTCTCCAATGTTCTGGGGAATCTCAAGAAAAGAGCCACGATTCGTAGTTACCGTAAGGCCTGGTCCTCACTCAAAACAAGTTTCGATTCCAACTGCAGTATTCCTGCGTGACACACTAAAACTAGTGACTACCCTACGAGAGGCAAAATATGCAATCTATGGAGGCAAGGTCAAAGTTGACGGTGTTGAGCGAAAATCACTCCACCATGGAATCGGACTCATGGATGTAGTCGAGCTCGAAGGAATCTCTGACATCTACCGACTCGTACCTGGAAAGGGCCACATACTAACACCGCTAAAAATCAAGAGTTCTGAAAAATCTGTTAAACTAGTCAAGGTTACAAGCAAACAAAACGTTCCAAAGGGAAAAACCCAGATTGGATTCCACGACGGACGCTCGTTACTCTCTGACGAAAAAGTTTCAGTGGGAGACACATGTGTCATGCAAGTCCCAGAACAAAAAATTAAAGAAGTTTTGAAGCTAGAAAAGGGAGCCAAAGTAATTGTCACTAAAGGAGTTAACACAGGTCAGATAGCAGATGTAAAAGACATCAAGGAGGGCACGTTTGTTCTTCCAAAACGAGCACTGCTTTCATTTGACCAGAGAGAAATTGAAATTCCAGCAGACCTAGTAATGGTCATAGGCAAAAAGGAGCCAGTAGTTCAAGTAGCGTGATTATATGGCAAACAAAGACAGCATAATGAAAAAAATTAGATTAGAAAAAGTCGTCTTAAACATGGGCGTCGGCAAGTCTGGCGATGCAATCGAGACTGCAAAAAAAGCACTTGATTCGATTTCAGGCAAAAAATCCTGCGCAAGAGATGCAAAGGGAACCCAAAGAGACTGGGGAGTAAGAAAAGGTGAGCCAATAGGAGTCGCAGTTACCGTTAGAGGCGAGGATGCAGGCAAATTACTGCAAAGACTAATCGATGCAAAGGGCAAGAAGCTAAACGGCAGATCCTTTGATGATTTTGGCAATGTTTCTTTTGGCATTCGAGAGCACATTGACATTCCTGGAATAAAATACGATCCACAAATTGGAATCTTGGGACTGGAGGCAGCAGTGACTCTTGTAAGACCAGGATTTGGCATTAGATTCAGAAGCAGACACAAGGCAAGCGTTGGAAAGCACCACCGCATCAGCAGTGACGAAGCGAAAGAATTTTTATCACGTGAATTTGGAGTTGCGTTTGTATAATGAAAGATAGATCATACAAGTACACTGGCAGAAAGGAGCACAAATTCGGAAAAGGCTCACGCTGGTGCAAGCGATGTGGCGATTACACAGCAGTCATTCAAAAATATGATTTGAACATCTGCAGACGATGCTTTAGGGAGGTTGCAAATTCTTTGGGATTTGCAAAATACAGGTGAGATAAATGCCAGCAACTAACATCGTAGCAAACCTGTTTAACACTCTGTACAACAACGAGGCAAGAAGAAAGAGCGAATGCATAATCCTGCCCACATCAAAGCTCGGAATTGAGGTACTAAAGACTCTCCAAAAGCACAACTACATTGGCGAATTTGAGCACATTGACGACAAGAGAGGCGGAAAATTCAAGATTCAACTATTGGCTCACATAACAAAATGCGGCGCAATCACGCCCAGATTCAAGGTAAAAAAAGGCGAATTCGTTGACTGGGAACAGCAATATCTCCCGTCATACAACAAAGGAATGATGCTTGTAACTACAAACCAAGGCGTAATGTCGCACCACGAGGCCGCAAACAAGGGAATTGGAGGATTCTTGATTGGATATGTCTACTAAACAAGAAGAAATATTCCAAGCTACATTTGATGTTCCGGCAAAAGTAAAGCTTACACTCAAAAAACACATGCTACACATTGAAGGCCCGCTAGGCAAGACATACAAGAATTTCAAGAAAATTCCAGTCGGCCTTGAAGTCAAAGACAACAAAGTGACAATTACAGCTGTGAACTCTAGGAAGAAGTATCACGCAATTGCAAACACTACACTTTCAATAATTCGAACATTGTGCGAAGGAGTACTCACAGGCTATACAATAAAAATGAAAATAGTCTACGCTCACTTTCCAATTACTGTCAAAACAAAAGACAAACTTGTCCTAGTTGAAAACTTTCAAGGCGAACGTGCACCAAGAACTGCAAAAATCCACGGAACAACCAAGGTCACCTCAAAAGGAGACGAGGTAGTTGTGTCAGGACCAGTGCTGCAACACGTAACGCAGACTGCAGCAGAAATCCAATCAAACACCAAAGTCAAAAACAAAGATCACCGAGTTTTCCTTGATGGAATCTACCAATTCTACAAGGAAAAAGGCATCGAAAAATAATTTTTCAAATTTTCAAACTTAGTAAGGATTAAATCGCATACGCCTAAGACAAAACCTGTTGCCGCCCTAGCTCAGCGTGGTAGAGCGCCTGACTGTTAATCAGGGGGTCGTCAGTTCAAGTCTGACGGGCGGCGCATAATCTTTCTAAATTCGAGTTCTGAAACATTTGTTTTTGCATCTTGCGGTTCAAGACGCGTTGATTTGCGAGTTTAATTTTAAATCTTTCTAAATTCGAATTTAGAAATATAGATCGATGCAACCATTTGGTTTACTCTATTAGACCGTCTGGATCTAATATCTGATCGCACATTATGAATAATGCAGGAGGTTTACGATGGCCAGAATTAAAAGGGCCAACAGGTATTGTGTTGACTGTGGGGCAAGACTGGTGTATTACCCACGTCTTTCAAACCCAAAAGCACCAAACGAGCACAGGGTTTTGGTGTACGGCTGCCCTGACTGCACGGTAGACTTTGAAAAACCAAAGCTTTTCTCAATTAGGAGGAACCAGGTTGACGATCCGCTGGAAACTGTGGAGATAGAAATAGTCGAAGCTAGGAAAATCCTAGAAAAAACCCCGGCAGCGTAGATCAATTTTACAATATCTGAACTAGTAGAACTTTTTATCCAACTGTACCAAGAACTCTCCGTGGACGATGTCAAGAGTACTTGGGGAAATCGCTTCATAATTGCTGCAATCCTGCAGGGTGGCATCATAACTCTCATGGCGCTAAGCATGGTTGGCGCCCAGGCTGTTTTTACCAAAGTTAACATGATTCAGTTTTTGTCCCTGTCTTTTGAGGGGCCGGCAAAATGGGTCTTTCTTGGGCTGATGTTCTACCTGATACTAATTGTAGCAATAGCAGTTACTGCCGTTTTTTACAGTCATTTGGAAATCAATCTAAAGCGAAGATTTTCTGGCAAATCCAAATTTTTAGCTTGGATTCACCTGATAGGGATGAACGTGGGCGGAACTGGCACTACGCTTCTTATGATATTTGCAGGACTTAGCGGTTCTGGGGTGATGGACATATTTACAACAGGGGAGATTGGCAAACCAAATCTTGCAGTTATGGATTCATTTATTCCTCCAATTGGACTGTTCATCGGTTTTCTTGCAATAGGTGTGATGTGCGGCGGCCTGGCGTACACCTTGGCATATCTTAGGAAACCCTCCTCAATTCAATAAAAAACTCGTTCTAGCCGCTTTTTCTCTTGCATTATGAAAAGTTTTGCCAAGTTTTACAGGAAAAACCCCCACCCTTTTGCCACAAACTAGGGCAAAAGAATTTGGCGTTTACGCATAAATTGAGAACCGTCATTGGCCTGACTTGTATCAAAAAACCCGAAAAATCCCTGATTCAAAGCTAGGTTTTTCCGCCAAAATTTGATTTTTACCGGGGTTTAGCTTTTGTTCGGGGAGCAAATAGTTTTGGCACCTTTACCTGGGTAATGGGGATGTTTTGGCACTTGCCTGCATTAGTTACGAACAAGTGTTAAACCCCCCTGAAAAACGCCTGATCCTGAAAAAATCGCCGCCCTCGTAATTGGGGGTTGCGTATGTGGGGGTTTAGCTTTTACGAACAAATCGAGATATTTGACAAAAAGTCAAAATACTTCAAATTAACGGACATTCTGATTTGTAGCACATGAAAAAACAGCCAAAAAATCAGAAAATAAGGATAGCACCAAAAAAAGAATATGATAACTTTAGAAAATATTTTGCTTTTTCATGTATTGACATGGTGATATTTGACGGCAAGTCTGTCTTGCTGACAAAGCGCACCAGGGACCCATACAAGGGGTATTGGCACCTGCCTGGCAGCATGATACACAAGGATGAGAAAATGACTGACACCGTAAGGCGCTCTGCAAAAGAAGAACTTGGCCTTGATGTGAAAATTAGGAAATTTGTCGGAGTCTATGAAAGTCTGAATACTTTTCGCCATGACGTGTCACACGGATTTGTCGTTTCAATTAACGGCGGCCAGATTAAGACTGACCACCAAAGCAGTGATCTTAGGTTTTTTGCAAGACTTCCAAGCAAGATCATTCCGCATCATCGCGCTCTCATAAAGGACGCGCTAAAGCACACTCGCAATGATTCTCATGCCTAAAAACCATATGTTTCTAAATTCGAATTTAGAAATATTGTGAAAAGATCAGTTAATTAATTGGGAATTAAAAAATTGAGCATGACCGGCAAAATACTCGGACTCGTTGCAATAACAGTCCTCCTGTCTACGATATTGGTAATGGCCCTGTCATCTGAGCAATATGCAGAGGCAAAGCCTTCAAAAATGTCACCAAAACACAAGTTCAGCAAATGGCAACATAACAAAGTATGCGGTGACCAACTCTGTGAAGGACCATCATACTCAAAAGTGCCACTTAAGATAGTAAAGGGCTCACCACACCGATAAGAAACAAAAACTCGCTTTCCTTTTTTGTACCTGATTTTTTACACGATGCTCTAATGCGGCAAAATTTGATATTTCTAAATTCGAATTTAGAAACAGTGAAAAATGATTACTTTAATTAATCCAACGCACATGCACAAACCATGTTGCGATTAGTTGCACTTGTAATGATAAGCGCATTGCTGTCAGTGGCCATGATCAGCGCAATTAGCCCAGGTCACTCTGCAGAAGCGGTAAAGGCAACTAAGGATTTGAATTCTCTTAGGCACAAGTACTCCAACTGGGTAGGAAACAAGGTATGTGGCGACGAATTATGCCCTGGACCATCTTACTTCAAGTGGCACATGAAATACAGAACTCACGCATCCCCCTACGACACATATGAGCACCACGAATTACTCAAGCTAAACAAGCAAAAGTAATTTTCAAGTGCAAATAAACTAAATAATTTGTTTTACCTATCTCTAAAATCTTGTGATTTTTTATTACTTTGCTGCCATTATGGCGTCGAGCGCTTTTGTTAGTTTCTCAAAGCCATACTTGTTAATCATTGCAGATAGCTCTCGGGTTATCAGTGCCGCTTCGACGTCGTTTGACACTTCGTTACTTTTTGCTTGAAATCCGCTCTGCTCGACAACTGCGTCTACTTTGAACATGTTCATCTCCTCTTCGTATTTGCGTTGAGCCTCCTTGATCTTCGCGATCTGGGATACTTTTTTCTGTAGTTGGGCATTGACTAGTTTTACAAACTGATTTGCGTTTCTCGTATCCTGCCCTGCCTCGATGAACTGGTCCTTGACTCGCTCGGAACGATCCCGCGTGTCAAGTTCTTCTTTAAAGAACAATTTTCTTGTTCCTCCGCTTTCTATAATGTCCTCCAAATCGTCATTTGTGATGTTTTTCTCAGTTACGTCTCTTTTTGCTATGTGCTTTTCTACCATTGGTTTCTCTAAAATCCTATTAGTAATATCCTGTGTTCTGTTTTAATTGAACAAACACCTTTCATAAAATCACTGTTCCTAAACTCCATATTTTGTTAAATCTAATTCATCATGACTCTATTAAGAAATGCACGCCTGCATACCATGTGGATGGCCTAGAGGTAAGGTTGCCTGTTCCAAAAAGGCTTACGGATGCGCAATTACGCATGCTGGAGGATTATTTTAGGGAGATGCCTATTGAGGAAATCCTAACCGGACTCAAGTTTGCAAAAAACAGGTGGTCTGCAAAAGACGCCGGCGTTCTAAAAGTGGGGCGAAAAAGCATCATACAAAAAGAGGTCCATTCCGTTACAAACGAGCAGGCGCAGTGGAGGCTAAAGAACTGGAAAATGATGATCTCCAACTATCGGCGACGAGGCTACAGTTACCCGACAATATCTAGAATAAAGAAAATCCTGGTTGAAAAAAGCAAGAAAAAGTCTAAATGAGCGATTCTTTTTTCTGCAAAATTCCAGCTGGAATGTCGCTTGGAGGCTCTGGAATGCTTGCCCTTGTCTGGCCCTCTATTACTGCCTGAGCCTCTTCAAGAATTGCAAGCGTATCTGAGCTTGAACTGTACGTTGTCACTGCAGTGTCTGATGCGTTCATAGAAGAGCCAGTCAGCACATCTCCTAACACTTGGGATAGGTTCTGCATTGATGATGTTGCCTCTGGCATTATTCCGCTCAGCGATGCGCCCAATCCCTTGATTACTGACATGCACGGGCTTAGTGTTACCACGATGTCTCCGAGTTCTGATACTGTGTTTAGCCTTAGCTGAATCTGTTCCAAAGCAAGTTTTGCACCGTTTACCATGTTGTGCATTTTCCTAATCTCAAGTAATTCAGTGGCGTACGCTCTGGCATAATGCTGGTTGTTTGTTTTTTGAGCGGCAATTATTTTATTGAAAATATAATCATTTTTCTGCTTTATTTTTGACGCAATCCCGTCAAGTTTTACTATCTGGAGCTGGAGGTTTTTTTGTGCGACATCTATCTTGTTTTTGAGTGGTACGTCTGGCTTTACTCTGTCTAGTATTTTTTGCGAGAGATTGTCCCCGCGTCCCATATCATTCCATCTGTCACTTAACGACCCCATTTTCCATTATTGATAAAAAAATTGATTTTAAACAAGTTTGTAACCCCGCCCCCTGTCACTCTAGTTACAAGATCACCTGGTTACAGCACTCATCCGAAGGTAAACGTATAGATTTCAAAGCCAGGCCCGCTCACCTGAATTTCTAGTGTGTGTCTTCCGGGCTCTTTTGTTTTGACCAGATTGTAGAGTCGTGACTCTGACGTGCGGACCTTTCCATCTTCTGTGTCGCCCCCTGAGTCTTCTTGAGATACCTGCTTTCCGTCAAGCAGTATTGCAAGTTCTGATTCTCCTGACGCTACAATGTTTACCTCTTTTGCAAAGTATGGCAACTTGATGATTCCAGAATCTGACACTAGGATCATGCGGTCTGAAACGTTTTTCCAAACTCCATCCAAGTAAAAGTAATCATCTTGCAGTTTGCCTGGAATAACATACCTTACCTCTCTGTCTGGATTGAACCCTTCTGCGTTTCCTAACCTGTCCCTTCCATACGCAAAGTCGTATCCAAAATACAATTCCGGAGTCCTAGCGCCGCTTCTTGATTCTTGGATCTCGACAAGCGATTGTCCTGCATCAACTTTTAGCCCAAGTCTTGATGATCGCTCATTTAGCAAGTCTTGGATTATTTTTTCAGTTTCGGCATACGCTCCTTCCCCTATGTGGTCATATCTGATGTAGCCTTCGTCGTCCGCAATGTATTTTCTTGGCCAATAATTGTTTGAAAACGCACTCCAGATTTCTTTGTCGTTGTCAAGCACTACTGGATATTCGATTCCAAACTTTTCAGTTGCCATCCTTACGTTGTTGATGTCTTTTTCAAACTCAAATTCCGGCGAATGTACTCCGACTATGACTAGCCCTTTGTCTGAATATTTATCGTTCCAAGCTACGATGTATGGGATGGTCCTCTGGCAGTTTATACAGCTGTATGTCCAAATGTCATAGAGCACGACTTTTCCTTCGATTTGGTCTTTGAGATCATCTGCATCTGTATTGATGTATCCTGCTATTCCCTGCAGTTCTGGCGCTTTTTTGAATCTGCTTTTATCCATTGATTGTACCTGTGTGTCTGCATTGCCTGGGGTTTCTAGCGATGTAAAATAAGCACTAAGTCCGCCTATTGCTCCTGCAATTATTATTCCCATGATTATGGCCGTCTTGATTTCCGTTCTCATTTTCTTACCCTAGCAACAGATCATTTAGGAATGGAAAGCTTGCAATTGCGGCAAGCTGGTTTGTTAGTACCAAAACGCCAAGTATGATGATCAAGCTTCCCATGATTATGGAATAATATTTCAGGTGTCTGCTTAGCGCGCGAATCAATCCTGTGAATCTTGAAAAGAACACGCCCATTAGGACAAACGGAATCCCTAGTCCTAGGGAATACGCAAGCAATAGCGTAAATGCCTGCCCCGGCGTGGTGACAGCCAGCGTCAAGACGCTTCCAAGTATTGGGCCTATGCACGGCGTCCAGCACGTGGCAAACGCAAGCCCGAAGACAAATGATAGCGGGTAACTTGCCTTGCCCCTGCTTGGCAAAAATTTCTTTTCAAAGTTAAGCTTGTTGATCTTAGTTGATAATAGCATAAAGACGCCAAACCCAATTATTATTATTCCTCCAACTTGGTTTAGTCCAGATATTAGGCCAGATGCCACACTTGAAAGTACGCTGTTTAGCACAACTCCAAAAATAGAAAACACAACTGAGAACCCGAGAACAAAAAATACCGTGTTTAACAAAACGTTTAGCCGATTTGCCACCGTGATCACGCCGTTGTTTTTTTGAAGATCCGTGATCGTCGTTCCGGAAATGTATGCCAAAAACGCAGGTATTACAGGCAGTATGCACGGGGCGAGAAACGAGCCAAGTCCTGACACTGCGGCTATTGCGATGGTTATCTCCGACATGATACACTAGGTTTGATTTTTTTAATTAAACATTCTTCCAAATTCAGTCCTAATTGCCTGACATTGCTTTTTATCTAACCGTACCATGTGAACCTCCATGAATAAAAGATTCATCGCAATCGGGATAGCGTTTGCAATCATAATTGCAATTGCAGTTTATGTCGGCTCACCAATGTTCATGGGCCTGGACATGCGCAGATAGCATTAGAAAATCTTAAACTTTTTTCCTGCTTTTTCAAAGACTGACAGTGTGTACTCTATTTGCTTTTTTGAAATCCACGCCGTTACCGAAACCCTGATTCGTGCGCTGTTTTTTGGAACCGTCGGATAGCGGATTGGTTGGGCAAACACTCCGCACTCAAAGAGGTATTTTCCAAAGTCAAGTGTCTTTTTCTCCTTTCCAATTATGATGGGAATTATGTGCGTGGGGGACCTTATGTCGTAACCGATTTCTTTTAGTCCCGATGAGAGCAGATCTGTATTCTTACTGAGTGCCGTTTGCCGTGTTTTTCTGTCCTGCTCGAACCTGTCAAGTGACATCTTGACAAGAAATGATGGTAGCGCAGACGTGTAGATGAATGATTTTGAGCGATTTATGCACAGATCTATGACGGAGTCATGCGCCGCAACGTATCCGCCAAAAGAGCCAAGTGCCTTGCTTAGGCTGCTCACGTATGCGTCGATTTTTTTATCGACTCCAAAAAGATTCGCAGTGCCCCTGCCGTCATCACCTACTGCAAAGTCCCCGTGCGCGTCATCTAGGATCAAGATTGCATTTTTTTTCTCAGTAATCTCTGTCATCTGTTTTAGCTTGGCATAGTCTCCGTCCATGCTGAAGATTCCTTCCGTGATCACGAACTTTCGCATCCTGTCATGCGTGCTGATTTTTTTTGCCAGGTCTTCCATGTCGTTGTGTTTGTACACCTGCACTTTCGCGCCTGTCATCTTGCACGCATCGATGATGCTTGCGTGATTTAGCTCATCGCTTAGTATGAGATCTTTTTTCCCAACCAGTGCGGAAATGACTCCGAGATTTGCCATGTATCCTGTTGGAAATACGAGTGATGCCTTTTGCGACTTGTGCGCCGCAAGTTTTTTTTCTAGTCTCCTAAACGAAACGTCGTTTCCTGAAACAAGGCGCGAGCTTGACTGCAGCTGGCCTGCCTCGATTTTACTTCCCTGCAGTCCTAGGTAGTCATTTGAGCAAAGGTTGATGAGTTTTTTTGCTCCAATTGTTATGTGCGACTCTCTGACGTGGCCGTAGCGTAGCTGCCTGTGGAGGTCTTTTTCCTTTATCTCTCTTAAAATATGATTTACAAATTCGAGTTTAGGCTTCAAGATTTATTTTTTTGATCATTTCCAAGTCTTTTTTCATCTCGTTTCCGCCCATGGTCAGATAGCCGGAGCTGATTATTCCGTTTGCACCGCTTAGGAGCAGTTCTTCACCACCGTCTTTTAGGTGCACTTCGCGACCTCCGGAAATTTTGATTATTGATTTCGGTAGTGCAAATCTTGTGACTGCAAACATGCGCAATATCTCCTCAAACGGCAACGGTGTTTGCAGCTCAAGCGGGGTTCCAGGCATTGCAACAAGCAAGTTTATCGTAACCTCCTCTGGCTTCATTTTTGCTAAATCCAAAATCAGTTCCAGCCTCTGGCTCCTTGTTTCGCCCATTCCTATTATTCCGCCGGTGCACAACTCAAGTCCTGCCTGGCGCGCTATTAGGAGGGTGTCTATTCTGTCCTGATACGTGTGAGTCGTGCAAATCTGGGGAAACTTTGATCTTGACGTTTCTAAGTTGTGGTTGTACCTCCGCACCCCCAATGCCTTTAGCTGTTTTGCCTGGCTCATGGTGAGAAATCCCAAGCTGCACTCTAAACTGATTCCAACCTGGCTGTTGATCTGCTCGATTATCCTGCACACTTTCTGAAAGTCTGACTCTGATGGCTCTCTCCATGCTGCAACTAGGCAGTATGACTCTGCTCCCTCGTCTAGTGCTTTTTTTGCCTTTTCTACAATCTCTTCTGCCGGAAGCAGCTGGTAGCTGTCTATTCCAGTGTTGAAAAATGCCGACTGGCCGCAAAATGCGCAATCTTCGCTGCAATAGTTTTTCTTGATGTTTGCAAGCTGCTCTACATCTACTTTGTCTCCGCTGAATCTGCGCGTTATTTTGTTTGCCGCATCTGATAGTGTTACTAGTTCTGATTTTGGTATGCTGATTAGTCCTTCCAGGTCAGAATCCGAAAGGCTGATGCCGTCTAGGACCTTTTGTTGACACTCTAAAATGAATTGATGATCAGGAATCATCAAACAGTAGCGACTTTTCACGGTTAATTAAGATTTCAATGTTAACTGGTCGCACTGTGTGCTGGTTTACAATTACCTTGAAATGTTTTTGATGGTGAGTATCGTCCTGTCTATCAGATAGTTTAGTTCGGATTCAGAAATCGCAAGCGGCGGAACCAGCATGACTATGTTTCCAAGGGTTCTAAGGTAGATGCCATTTTTCCTTGCTTCTTCAAAAACCACTTTGTTTGTGGATTTTTTAAAGGAAATAGGCGTCTTTTTGCTCTTGTCACGTACCAGTTCTATTCCCATGAGCATGCCCTTGTGTCGCACGTCGCCCACTGTTTTTAGGTCGAGGATTTCCTGGGTTCTTTTTTCAAAGACCGTTGATGTTTTTTGTATTTTTTTAATGAGGCTTGCTTTTTCATATAGGTCCAAGTTCTCGTTTGCGACAGCGCATGATAGCGGGTTTCCAGTAAACGTGTGGCCGTGGTAGATGTGCCTCATGTCAGAATACTTGCCCAAAAACGAGTCGTAGATGTTTTTTGTCACCAGCGTTGCAGCCATCGTGATGTATCCACCAGTTAGCATTTTCCCGTAGGAAACAATGTCTGGCTTGCTGTTTTGAGACACGTATTCTACAAGTGATCCCAGTCTTCCAAAGCCAGTTGCAATTTCATCTAGTATGAGTAAGACTCCGTGCTTTTTGCACAGCCTGCTTATTTTTTCTTGGAATCCGTTCTGGTAAATGTTTACTCCCCCTGCAATCTGTGCCCCGCTTTCCATTACAAATGCCGCAATTTTGTCGTTATTTGAAAACAGTCTTTCGATTTTTTCTAGACGCTGATCCTGGTATTCTTTTGGCGTTGTGTTGCTGGGCAGCCTGTAGCTGTTTGCAAAGGGAATCTGAATTGTTTTGTACAGTTGGTTCTTGAATTTGGAAAAAAACCCCGGCACGTATCCTACAGACATTGCGCCAAACGTGTCACCATGGTATCCATTTTGGAGTGTTGCAAACTGGGATTTGTTTTTCTCGCCCTCGTTTTGCCAGTACTGCAGGGCCATTTTGAATGAGATTTCCATCGCAGTAGAGCCGTCGTCTGAATAAAACACCTTGTGCATGTGTGGGGAAATGCCAACTAGTCTTTTGGCAAGGGATTCTGCCTGATCATTTGTGAGGTTAAACAGCGACGAATGCACTATTTTTTCTGACTGTTTTTTTATTGCAAAAATCAGCTCTTTTTTCGAGTGCCCCCATACGTTGCACCACATGCTTGCCACGCCGTCAAGAAGCCTGTTGCCGTTTGAGTCAATCAGCCACATCCCCTGGCCTCTTACAATCCTTGTAAACGAGTCCCATTCGGACATCTGCGTGTATGGGTGCCAGACAGAGCTCTGAGGCTTCATCGTCTGTATGACTGGTTTTCATTTTAATAATCAAGCGGTAAAAAGGTTAATCAATCAACTAGGTGGATTTTTTCCTGTTGAAATCCTACTTTATTACGGGAACTGACACCGGAGTTGGGAAAACATGCTTTACTGCAGGCCTTGCACTTGTAATGAGAAATTCCGGAACTGACGTGGGCGTGATGAAACCTTTTGCCACCGGCATTCCGCAAAAGACCGGGTACCAATCCGAGGATGTGGAAATTCTAGTTGAGGCATCTGGTGCAAAAGACGGTGAAAGTCTGGTAAATCCGTACTTTTTCCCAATTCCCGCCTCGCCGTACATGGCAGCGAACAAGCTGAAAACTGCAATCGACGTGAGTTTGGTGCTAGACCGATTTGAAAAACTGCAATCCCTTCACGATTCCGTGCTAGTTGAGGGGATTGGCGGAATAATGACGCCGATTCTCAAAGATTACCATGTTGCTGATTTGATAAAGGACATGAACCTTGAGGCCATGATAGTGGCAAGCTCAAGAATTGGAACCGTAAATCACACCCTTTTGACGTGTGACGCCTGCGCAAAGTACGGGATCAAGGCAAAAGGGATAGTCATAAACAATTCTGATGCATCTGGGTATGCTGCAGACGATCTTGCATCTGACTTGAAAAATCTTAGCGGGCTTGACGTGCTGTGCTCGATCCCACATGTTGATGGGTGCAACACAGAGAAAATTTCCAGAATCTTGGCCGAAAGCAGTATGCTGTCTGCGCTCTGATTCACACTTTGAAGATTTTAAATTTTGACTGTGTCCTTGAGGCGCAAAAAGCACTGATGTCATTTATGATGCTGGAAAAAGAGCACCCGTTGTCGATTTCGTACGTCTTGTATTGAAGGCCAAGGCCAGTTTTTTGCACAAGCCAGATGTTTTCTTTTGTCGGCTGTACGGTTTCAATCCTCTTTAGCGATTCGAGAATTGCGTCTACGTTCTTTGTTTTTGGGAAAAATATGACTAGTGCGTCTTTTGGAGATGAGACAAGCGTTCGAACGTCTGGAATCACAATGTCTATTTCTACGGATTTTAGCGTCACCTTTCTTTGGCTTGGGATCAGCGCATTTGTGAGCAAATAATGCATCAGCGACTCTGCAAGCACTTCAAAGTTTTCGTGCTGGTCTCCGTGCAATTTGATAATTTTTGGGTAGCAGTTGTTTACAATGTGCTGGATCATGTCGACTGTATTGTTTTTTGAAATCTCTGTCTGAATTTTCTGCTCTGAGATTGAATCTATCTGCTCGTACAGAATTTCTTTGACTGGGGATGCCTCGCTCATGGATTTGTCAACCGTTTGCACCATTTCTTGTTTTGGATTTGCGTAAAATGAACTCTGCAATCCTAACCTGGTGTCTGGCACGGATTTCCTAAAGTCGCGTAGAAATTCCTAAATCATGGGCATAATTCTGAGAACTAGTGAAAAACGCCGAATGCAAAAGGTGCCTGAACAAGTTTAATCCGAAGGACATTTACACGATTCAGCAGTTTCAATATAGAAAGTCCCCGTCTTACGAGTGGACAAGAGAATTCTTTGATGTCTTAAAGATTGGCGAATGGGACTCGTTTTGCGAGACCTGTATTCGTCACTATGCCCAGATATCAAACGATGCGTGGCTAAAATCCTGTAAAAACTAGAAAACTGTGTTTTGACCCAAGTTTCCAGAGATCATACTGCTGGCTGTATGTTGGCCAGTTTTTTAATCTCGTTTATCACGTCGTCTAAATCGTAAGGCTTGTACATCAGCGAAATCTCCTTCATTTGCTCGAGTTTCTTCTTTGTTGCGTCTGTGATGTCTGCAGTTAGAACTAGGAACTTTGCGCTTGGGTCGATTTTTCGTATCTTGTCAATTGCATAAAATCCGTCAAAATACGGCATCATTAGATCAAGTACGATTATTTCTGGCCTGTGTTTTTCAAATAATCCGACTGCCTCTCTTCCGTCATAGCCTACGCCTACAACAGAGATGTTTGCTGATTTTGCCCATTCTTCAAATATCTCTGCCATGTCCTTGTCGTCTTCTATTATTATGATGGTGTCCTTTTTGCTCATTTATTCTATAACTGATTAAAATCCAAATAACCATGTGTTTGTACAAAAAATTCACATGTTTTCTTTTTGTTATTTATAACTCATAAAACCTGTTTGTTTGATTAAAAAAACACATTTTTTTTAAATGATGATTTGTATCCACTGCATGCGTAGATTCATCATTAGAAAGGAGGATGCTGAGTCTTCAACACAGTCTAAAGAATTGGATCCGATGAGTTTTACGGAGAGAACTGTCTTTTTCAAAAAAGACCCAAATGCAAAAAACCAACCCACGATAGATGATCTGGACAAAGAGGATCTGGGCAAAGAGGATTTTAAGCAAAGTGACTCTTCAGGACCTAGTCTGACTAAAAGCACCTTGGAATTAAAGACCAAGTCTAGCAACGAAGACAAAGACGCAGATAATGTCGATAAGCCAAATAATGCTGCTGGTCAGTCTCAAGAGATAAAAAAGTTATTTGATCAGTCGCTCGGAGTCGTAAAAGAGTTCCAGGAAAACAAAATAAAACTAATGTACAAACATCTGGAAGAAGAGCAACAGCTGACAAAGCATCTAAATGATACGTTGCAAACAAACCTTCTTACCATTTCTAAACTAGATGAGGAACTAGAAGAGCGAAAAAATCAGCTCGAAATCGAGGTGGAAGAGAAAACAAAGAGAATCCTTGATTCTGAGAAACTATCTGCGATAGGAGAGCTTTCGGCAAGGCTTGCGCACGATATAAAAAATCCGCTTACCACAATCAAAAGCACAGTTAAACTGCTAAAAACATTCCAAGGCAAGCCAATAGACGAGTATGTCATGAAAAGATTTGACATGATGGATGAATCTATTTTCCGAATAAGTCATCAAGTTGACGGCGTGCTTGATTATATCAAGAAAACCCCCCTGCAGATGGAGCCATCGTCTTTGATTAACATCATAAAAGTATCAATCATGCCTCTGACAATTCCAAAAAATGTTCAAATTAACTTGCCAAACACTGACATAACTTTGAAGTGCGACTCGATAAAAATGGAAGTCGTTTTTGGAAATATCATACTGAATTCCGTTCAAGCAATTGGCGATAACCCTGGCAAGATCTATGTTCGTTATGTGGAAACGTCAGATTATGTGATAATCGAAGTGGCAGATTCCGGTCCTGGGATTCCTCCTGAGATTTTGGACAGGGTTTTTGATCCGCTGTTTACGACAAAACAAAGGGGAACGGGTCTTGGACTGTCAAGTTGTAAAAACATAATCGAGCAACACGGTGGAAACATGTCTGTAAAAAACACCCCAACTACATTTACAATCCGCCTGCCTAATTTGCTTGCAAAGAAATAATTTTTAATTTTTTTCTAGTCTTTTTTTGAAATTACGGTTTAGCTTTCCTGTGATTTTATTAATTTGCATATTCTTTCTGAATGCTCGTCATTAATCCCAAGTCGCTTTAGTTCCTGTTTTATCAGTAGCGTGGGATCCGTGATTTCTGGGTTTTTCTGTTTTTTTATCACAAACTCCATTTCCTCTTTTAGTGATATTATTTGCCTTTTTGTTGAGACCATCTCATTTTTTGTCTTTTCAACTACCATCTGCTCATGTTCCAGCTTTTCGTTTAATCTATTGTAATTAGCTTCAAGATTTGATATTATGGTCCTTATGTCACTTTCAGTTATGTGCTTTGGGTTTATTTTCTCTAATTCGACTTTGTTTTTTGGCGATTCACGAAAACAATTTAATTCATCGGCAAACTTTTTTTCTTTTTCAAGCAGCGTTTTCATGTTGGCCATTTTCTGAGTAAGTGTAGCATTTACAAATTTTTGATATTGGTTTGTATCAAGAATTTGATCATGGATGTCTTTTGATTTTTGTAAAACCTCCTCATGTTTTGATAAAATTTGCGGCTTGTTTGAGAAGAAAATTGACCTATCTGTTACCTCTGCCGCGTCCTGAATCTCAATCTTAGATCCTACTCCTGTAATGTGCGACCATTCGTCCTCCGCTGAATCACCCTGACCCTGAATTGGCTGCCCGTCTTTTGAGATTCGATTAATGTGTTTTACCAAT
This sequence comes from Candidatus Nitrosotenuis chungbukensis, assembly GCF_000685395.1. Taxonomy (GTDB): domain Archaea; phylum Thermoproteota; class Nitrososphaeria; order Nitrososphaerales; family Nitrosopumilaceae; genus Nitrosotenuis; species Nitrosotenuis chungbukensis. The sequence continues at coordinate 25,943 of NZ_AVSQ01000017.1, forward strand.
GACAAACTTCAGAAATTCTACCTAATGTTTATCATGATATTTAAAATGAACAAACAACTCTGTTGTTTTTTGGCATAGGGCATGAGCGTGAGAACCTCATACTGTAATTTTAGAAAATGTAACGCCAGTCAGTTTATTGTCTGGCTGTATTTTGTTGGGTATTGTTTGAACAAATCGAAAACATAAATCTAATTATAAAATATCAAAGAAAATTCACTGTGCCTATTTTCATGGATGAACACACCATTGATGCTGATTCTCTGAACCTATTCAAAAACATCATAACCAGCGAATTTGAATCTCACATCTACACCAAAGAGATGTTTTTCAATCCTCAGCAACAAAAACTATGCTGCATTTTGGATTCCCCAGATGAAAAGTCTATACGAGATCATCATGTTAAATTTGGAATTAAGTGCGATTCCATCACTCAAATACAGCAAGTTACACTTGGGGATCAGGGTGACACGGACAAACTTCAAGTCATAGGCGAACTGGCGGCGAGGCTTGCACACGATCTGCGAAACCCGTTGTCAGTAATCAAAAACGTTGTGGAAATAATGGAAAGCAAGCCGAAGCTTAAGATCGAAGAAAAAATCATCTGTTATGGGAGGCTGCACCGGGCGATAAACAGAATATCCCATCAAATAGACGAAGTACTTGACTTTGTCAGGCCAAGTAAGCTTACCGTGACAAATAATCTTTTAAATGAAATTGTTATTTCTGCAATAGAAAAAATAGCAAAACCAGATAACGTAAAAATCAATCTTCCAAATAATTTTGTCTATGTGCCATGTGATTTTATAAAATTTGAAGTGATGATTACGAATCTCATAATGAACGCAATTCAGGCAATGAACAACTCCGGCCAGGTCGATGTCAGACTTTTTGATGACGGAAAATATGCGACATTGCAGGTAATCGACAGTGGCTGCGGCATACCCAAAGACGTAATGCCTAGAATATTTGAGCCGTTGTTTACGACAAAGCAGATAGGCACCGGCCTTGGGCTGGCAAGCTGTAAGGCAATAGTTGAGCAACACAAAGGCATAATCACTGTCACTAGCAGCGTTGGAAAGGGAACGACCTTTACAATACGAATTCCAAAATCCAGCGCCGTCGTATCTGATAAGAGCGTATCACATAGCGCAGTTCCGTCGCAAATCGCAATGCCTAACAAATAATCCTAGTTCGCACTAAATTTAGGATAACTCGAATCTGAAAAGAAAATCCGCTACTCTCCTGGATATAATATCAGATATTCCTCGGGATTCTTTCGTGACTTTTTTGCAATCAATGCGTCTTGGTAGCGCTCAAAGTGCTCAATCAGGTACAGCTGGCTTCCGTGAGATCCAAACGGGTCTATGCCAACTAGATTAAATCCTGACTCGGGGGTTAGGCTGGCCTTTTCTTTTCCGTCTATCTCGTATGCCATGTCTGTCTCCCGCTTGGCATAGTTTTAAAATTTGATACTCTGTGTATGATCATTGGACAAAGTGCCTTCGAGGGACAAAATAAGAATTGGGTCAAACGTGCTGATAGTGCAAAAACAGGATCAGCGTACGGGCGCTCTGACTGAAGGCACGGTCAAAAGAATTCTCACATCGAGTAATTTCCACCCTCATGGGATCAAAGTTGAATTAGAGGGGGGCAAAGTAGGCCGCGTTCAAAAAATATCTTAATTTGTAGTGGCTGTGGGATATTTTTGTCTCTTGATTTGGATGAGGCCCCAAAATACTCAAATCTGTCATGTCTTTAACTTCGGTGGAATGAGCGTAAAAAAGGAAAACTTGTTTTCTAGTTCAAAAATAAGGAAAATAAATCCAAACTGGTTTACTGGCAAGGTCCACATGACTGATATCTCAGACGTCATAAAATCAAAAGAACAGCACATCTATCATGTTTACTTTAAGAATGGCGCAAAAACCAAAGTGCACATACATAACGGAAACCAAATACTGATTGCCACAAAAGGAAGGGGAGTCTTGGAAACGTTTTCAAAAAAGGGAAGCGGAAGGGATCATTTCGGCATTGCAAGAACCCAAAAAATCAGCCTCAATGTAGGTGACGTGGCATACATCAAAAAGGGAACGCTTCACACTCATGGCTCTGCGGACAAAAGAAATGTTTTCTCTCATATTGCAATTAACATCATACCTGCAAAGAACAAGGAATACAAGACCACTTGGTACGAGTCTGATTTTAAAACGCTTGCAAGTGGCATCGTAAAATAACTGAATTAATTCCGTACGGCGTCTGCGTTCTGGATCCATCCATGGCTTATAACTAGAAGTCCTTCAGCAGTCTTGTTGGAATCGCCATCAATTGAGATACGACGAGCGTTTGGATTTCTATTCATATGCGTTTCAATCGCAGTTGTGGCAGGCGCGGTCTTGAGCGAAATTGTTTATCAGAACAATTTGCCATTTTATTACTACGGGATAGTCTGGGTTGGAAGTTTTGGCATAACCGTAGGATCTAGTTTTAGAAAATTCTCCAAGACCATTCCATTGATCCGCCAAAGAATGAAAAACAGCGTAAAGTGGCCTCCGTACATAAGTGCCATAAACGGGCTCTGCTGGGCGGGGCCGTTTGCCGCAATCGCGGTGTTTCCGTCATTGCTACAATATCTGATACTTCTTGGCATTGGACTTGGTAATCTTGCGACTTATCTTATGATGAGGAAGTTTAGCAATCAGGACAACAGAGAACAGATGATAGTTGGATGCATTGCGTTGATCTCAATACCAGTTGCAGTTTTCATAGACACGCAACTAGTCATATTGCAAGACGTTGCAGTTTTGCTGTCTAGGATTTTAATTGCAATATCTTATGCTGCTGGCGGAATTTACGCTAGGCGATAGCCTAGTCACAGAACACGTACTTGCGCTCGCCTCTGCTTTCAGGAGTGTCTTCGATGCTGACTAGGACGAATTCTTTTTTGGCATCCAAAAGACTTTGATCTGGAGAGCGTTTGTTTTCGTGGATTTCCTCGTATTCCTCAAGTGAAAGCTTTTTGCGCTCGCCTATCTCCACCTCGAGATTCATGTTGCTTACGATTTCTTTGTAGTCTGGCTGAACAGTTCCGCTAAACACCATTGCACTGCTTCCGCTGCCGTACGAGCCAAATCCGATGCGTTTTCCAGCCAGGTCGATTCCCTTTTGGAATTCAAACTCTAGGCAGCTTCTAAATCCCAAGTACAAAGACGCCGTATACAAGTTTCCAATCATCGTGGATGCAATAAGGGAGCTTGCAAGCTTGTCTTCGTAGAACTGCCTGTATTCTTTTGTCTTTGTGAAAAGCTTGGTAAATTCATGGTCTTTTGTCATGTATTCCTCATCTGCCAAAATCGATTCTATTGTGCCCCGCGGATCTTTTGGAACTGGCTCCTCCATTCCTGTCTGCTCGATGGTCCTCTTCCATCTTGGCAGGCCTCTCCACTCCCTTCTAAGCAGGTATGACAGCGCCTTTTTGCCCATGTTTGAGTACGGCAGGTGCATGCAGAGATAATCGATATGGTCCAAAATTGTCTCGCCCTCGTTTATTTTGATTATTCCTGTGCCCAGTGCCTTTTTCTTGTATGCCTCAAAGGCCTTTTTGACCTGAATCAGGTATAGTAAATTAGAATACTGGCCGTGAACAATTGGGGTTTCCTTTCCAAACGGCCTGTAGAAATCATACTCGTTTTTAATCGAAGTTGATGTTACCTTTGCGTCAAACTGGAGCAGCCTTGGCTTGTCGTTGAGAAGCATTGCGACTGCCCCTGCCCCCTGCGTATACTCACCAGTCGAACCCATGTCGTACTTGGCAATGTCTGATACCACAACTATGGCTGATTTTCCTTCAGCCTCTCCAGCTCTGATCCAATTAGAATTATCATACAGCGCATAAGAACCGCTTACACATGCAAACTTGCACTCTATTCCACCACAGTGCTCAAAAGAGTCCGGGCCGTATACCTGCTCGAGCATTCCAATCACGTAGGAGTTTAGCGCCTTTGACTCGTCTAGTGCCGATTCGGTTGCGACATAAAGCCTGCCTATCTCGCTTGGGGAAACATTGTTTTTTTGCATTAGTTTGAGGCATGCATTTGCAGCCAGGCACGCTGGGTCTTGGTTTGTATCTACTATTGCCATCTTGGATATTCCCAAACCCTGCTTTAGCTTTGCAGGATCAACTCCCCTTGCTACTGCAAAGTCTGCCGAATCAACAAAAAGCCTTGGAATATAGATGGCCATGTCATCTATGCCTGCCGCCATGAGCTTCCCTTCTCAAATTTGAATATAAGGTTTGTCAACTAAGCATATTCTAATAACGTATAATCACGTGAAAATCTGCGATATTTTCTGCTATCTTGATTTGTTTGGCAATTTTTTTACAATTATTGTTCGGTGTAGTGTAATTATTAGTTATTTTGCCCAAATCTGAAAAACGTCAGGACTCCATGATCCAGCCTTTTTGTATGGCTGATCTGTCGACTGCCTCCCCGACACCTGTGGCGTATCTCCAAATGACTGGCGCGTCAGTTGACATTCTGACCTTTATTTTTATCAGGGCCTCGGTCTCGTTTGCAAGATTACTGCTTGTGTTTCCGTGGTTTTGGCAGAACTTGCATTTTGGATCAAGTCTGATTGGATCCGTGTCAGATACTGGATATGCCTTGCATGCAAGCGGCCTTTGCTCGTAAATCATACATGGAAACCCACCATGAGGCGATTTTTTGCCAGACTTTGTATCCAAAAATGGGCAGGTGTTTCCGTTTTCCTCAATTCCCATCATCTGGTACGCCATGACCTCTGTTGGCCCGTCAGATTCGTATGAAATGCCGATTCGCGGCAGAATCGTCACGTCAAGATCATGCGTCTTGGCAAGGGCGTGGATTCTTTCCCTTTCTTCAGGCATTATGAGCACGCCTATCTTGCCGAACTTTTTTGAAGGGTAGTACTCGCGTTCTATGCAGCACTGGGAACAGTCCTGAACACAGTTAAAATCCACGCAATGCAAACGGCGTAAAACAATAAAACTCTAGTTGTTTTGCAGCTCTTCTGAATCTAGGACCTTGGCAAAGACGTCGTATGGCTGAGCCCCCGGTATCTTTGCCATCTTGTTGTTTGCCCCAACGATGATGAATCCCGGCGTTCCAGTAAAGCCAACTGTTTTTGCATCCTCCGCGCTTGCCTGGATCATTTTCATGTATCTTCCGCTTGACGTGCATTCTGCAAATGCCTCCATGTCAAGTCCAAGATCATTTGCAAATTTGATCTGATTCTCAGGAGACGCCCAGCCGTTGTTCTCACCAGTCCAGTTGTTGTACAGGGTATCGTGGTACTCCCAGAACTTGTCCTGCTCTCCTGCACAGTGTGCCGCGTGTGCGGCAGTGACAGAGTCTTGGCCTATTATGGTAAAGTCCTTGAATATCATTTTCACTTTTCCTGTTTTTATATAGTTTTCAAGAATTTGGTTCTCTGTCTCATGGAAGAACTTGTTGCAGAAAAAGCACTGATAGTCTCCAAACTCTATTATCGTAATTGGCGCGCTAGGATCGCCCAGTAGCGGCGATGCGTTTTCAGTCAGTACCGACATGCTGATTTGCTTGGGGCCTTCCTCCTCTGCAGGTTTTACGTTTTCATGCTTTGACTGCTCTATGTCTTCGACGCTAAACGGCGTTCCGACATTTGCGGACATTGCATAAAATACTGCGATTATGGAAATTGCCGCGATTCCTGCCCCGATTCCTAGTGATGGCGCGTGTATGTTCAACTAAGACTGGTCAAATCTGGGCGCATTTAGTTCTTTATCCTGTCTGGACGAACCGAACACATTCACATTAATCTAAAGCAAAACTGCGATCATGACTGTTGTCCGGAGATAACATGTGGACCATAACTGTCACTGTAGCACTGTCATCGCTTTTGATTCTTGCGTATTTTGTACTGTATCCAATCACTGCAAAAGATGGCACAGTTGAGCAGACAAAAATGGGGCTGGACAAGGCAATAAACAGAGTTGAGACGCTGCGCGATGAATCAAAACAAGTGCCTATGTCGACTGATTCTGGATTAAATCCGTAAAAACCCAAAGTGTAATGTAAATAAATCCCGAGCCTTTGGAAAAAACATGAAACGGGTTTTTGTAAACGGGTATGGCTCGATTGGAACCCGTATAGTACAGTTCATCAAAGACGATCCCCAAATCAAGGTAATCGGGATTGGCAAGAACTCGCCTGACGATAAGGTAAACGATGCAATATCGCGCGGATTTGACGTTTACGTTCCGGAAAAAAACATTGCACTTTTCAAGAATTACAAAATCAAAGGGACGATCGAGAGCGCACTGGATGACTGCGACCTGGTGATAGATGCAACACCTGGGGGCACAGGCTATGCCAACAAAAAACGTCTCTATGAGCCAAAGGGCGTGATGGCAATATACCAGGGGGGAGAGTCAGTATCTGGGGACGAGCGCGTCTCTGACTTGCTGTTCAATTCCCGCGTGACATACAAGGAGGCATTTGGCCAAAAACACGTCATGCAGGGAAGCTGCAACGTAACTGGAATGGGAAGGATACTGCAGCCTCTGCGAGAAAAGTTTGGTTCAAGACTAGTCAGGTTTGACGCCGTCTTGGTACGACGATGGGCAGACCTTGAGCAGACAAGCAAAACAGTCCCAGATACCGTAGAGTGGACCCCAAACCCGCACCACGGGGACGACGTAAAGCACTACATGGGAAAAGACACGCCGCTGTTTTTGCAAGTGATCAAAGTTCCGACAAGGCAGATGCACCTTCATCTCATGGCTGTCAGATTCAAAGATGCCGCGCCAAAGCCTTCTGAGATTTTGGATCTTTTCAAAAATGAATACGGCGTTGCAACGCTGTGGACTGCCAAGGGAACAAAGCAAATACGCGATGCCGCAGAGTCCATGAAGTTTAGCTTCAAGGACACTAACATGATTCACATCCACGCTGAGATGCTAGAGTCAGTTGGCGACACAATCAAGATGGCGTACTCTGATGACCAAACGGGAATCGTGATTCCTGAAAACCACATCCTGATGCAGGCAATGCTGTTCCAAAAAACGTACGAGGAGGCATCTAGGCACACCGAAAGCCTGTTTCACATGGATGAGAAAAAGAAGGCACTAGAAGAGTTTTTTTCTAAAAAATAACTGCAAATATTATTTTATTCTCTCTCGCTCTATCTCGACAAAGATGTGCTCTCTGTTTGCCTTTGGAATTATCTCCATTATCTTTTGCTCCACAATATCTGTCACCACTTCTATCTTGTCAGTATCCAGATTGTCTATCAGGTTCACCTGAACTCCGATTAGAATGTCGTCCAGTCCCAAGTGCATGGTTCTCATCGTTATGACTCTGTTTACCTCTGGGATGTCATTGATTGATTTTACTATTCGTCTGTACTCTCTTGCCGTTATGGATTCGCCTATGATCAAACCCCTGTTCTCTTTTGCCAAAAAGAACGCAAAGAACATCAGGATGGATCCGATTAGAAGAGACGCAATCCCGTCGTAAACAGAGTTTCCAGTCATGTCCGATAGGAAAATTCCTATTGCAGCTATTGCTATTCCAAGCAGTGCTGCAGAATCCTCAACAATGACTGTCAGGATTACCGTGTCCTTGCTTTCCTTGAACTCATTGATCATTGATGACGGCGTGATCTTTTCTCCGCGCCCTCTGATTCCCTTTGTAAACTGTTTTAATGCAATCCTTAGCGCGTTTGCCTCAAACCCGAACGCTATTACAAGTATGATGTAGCTTATCTGGACGTTTTCAATCTTGTAGTTTCCATGAAGTAAAGATGAGGCGCCGTTTTCCAATGACAAAATGCCTGATATTCCAAACAGCATGGTTGCAACAATAAATGACCAAAAGAAAAGATCCCTCCCGTAGCCGAACTGGTGCTGATAGCTTGCAGCTTTTACACTGGTCTTCATTCCAAACAAGAGCAGGACCTGGTTGAACGTGTCTGATGCAGAGTGGTATGCCTCTGCCCACATTGCGGCACTTCCTGTAAATAATGCCGCAACAAACTTGCTAATTGCAACACCCAAGTTTCCAAATAATGCTGCATATACTGCTTTTTTAGAACCTACTGCCAACTATAGGTTACCTCAACTGATTTGGCTATAATAAATTAAAGCCTGATCTTATCCTCTTGGTGGGATGGCAAACCTGTTTGCAGGGTTGTTGTGGTAGTCAACTGGCAGGCTGGAATCCTTTTGTCTGCCCGTCAGTATTCCTACTACTACGTCGTCTTTTTTGATTGTCCCCTTTTCTACGAGTTTCTTTATTCCAGCTGGTGTCGCACCTGATGCCATCTCGCAGTCAAATCCGTTTAGCCCTACTATTGACATGCCGTCAAGCATCTCAGAATCAGATACCTGCTCGACAACTCCGTTTGTAAACTCTAGTGCCCTCAGTCCCTTTAGGATGTTTGCAGGCCTGCCAATTTGGATTGCAGTTGCCTTTGTCTTTGGGCGTATTCCTTTCTCGTCCATGTTCTTGTAGTATCTTTTTATCAAATCAGTATCCGGCTTTCCTTTGTTCCATCGCAGCTCTGCCCCTTCAAACTTACCGTTGTACAAATCGTATAACGTGCTTGCGCCGTCTGAGTTTATTGCAGCGATTCTTGGGACTTTTTTAATCCAGCCCCACTCGTACAGCTCCATGAGTGCCTTGCCGCAACTTGAGATGTTTCCAAGTGCGCCTCCTGGATACACAATCCAGTCTGGCGCCTGCCAGTTCAGGTATTCTATTGCCCGGTATGGGATTGTCTTTTGCCCCTCAATTCTAAACGGGTTTACAGAGTTTACCGTGTATCCGTCCTGATTTTTTGCATCGTCAAGTGACTTGGCAAGTGCGTCGTCAAAATTTCCCTGCACCTGGATTATCTGCGCACCAAACTGGTATGCCTGGCTCAGCTTTCCAGGCGCTATCTGTCCTGCCGGGATGTACACGTGGCAGTCCATGTTTTCGTTTGCGGCAAACATTGCAGCTGCAGCAGACGTGTTGCCAGTTGAGGCGCAAATTATCTTTCTTGCCCCGATTAGCTTTGCGTGGGTAATCGCAGTTGCCATGCCGTTGTCTTTGAAGGAGCCACTTGGGTTGTACCCTTCTGGCTGGAGCCACAAGTTATCGTGATTTACACCGATGTATTCTGCGACCTTTGACATCTGGTAGGGCTTTGACTGCCTTCCCTCCGCCCCGTCAAGTGAGACCAGGTACTTGGAGCACTCCTCCTCGTTTCTGGTGTCTATCTGGCAGAAATTGAGCAGGTCTCTGAATCTCCACACTCCGCTTTCGTTGAAAATGTTGCCCTGGGAATTGCGCCTTGTATAGAATAATTCCTTTAGTTCTGATGATGGTGATTTTTTGTATTTTACGTCAAGTAGGTGGCCTTTGTCGCACTCTATGTTTCTTGACGTGATTGGGTACTCCAGTCCGCAGGAAGGATCAATGCATTTTAGATATGCGTTATCGTTCAATGACTTGCAAATAAAATACTGGTTTAAATTTGAACCGATGATTGCCCCGTTTCAATTAGGCCTAACATTTTTGAATAGTCGCGTACGAATACAAGAAAATGACTGCGTTTTCCAAGTACATCGAGGGAATCCTGCAGCAAATATCTGACTCGCATACCGTTTTGAAAAATCTAAAGGACAAGCCTGGGGACCTGGATGTGATAAAAAAAGAACTTGCCAAGATAACCGGCCTTTTGCAGGTCTTGGCAAACAAGATTGAGGCAAACCCTGAAGAGGCGTCCGACTATCGCTACTTTCTGTCGCCGTCAAAGTTTTACCTGGAGAACTATGATTTTTTTAGGGAAATCGACACTGTGTCACTTTTGTATTCTGATGACCCGATGCGACTAAAGGGCATCAGGCTTACCATACTTGATGCACTTGATGAAAAAAACTTAATTGGACACATCAGCGCGTTTCTTAGGGGGCTGTGATTGGCTGAAAAAAAGTGCGTGATTTGCGGATGCCGTGATCACAAGATATTTGGCTGCTCAAGGCACTGGTCAAAAAGCTGCAGCTGCCACAATTAGTCACCTGGCTTGCAAGTGTCGCACACTATGACACTGAAAGATTTTCTGGCCATGTCAATTGTGGAGAACCAGTGAAAGCCGTCGCCATTGTTTGCAAATTTGCCCTCCGTTATGGAATCGCACTTGCTTTGGTGTATGGTCTTTGACGCATCATCAGAGTACACGATAAAACCGAAATTTGATCCCTTGACTAGTTTGAACTGTTCTAGGTTTTCGATTTTTGACAACTGTAAAATGATGCAAACTCGGTATTTTAACTGGACTTCTTCGCGCCCGAACGAACATGGAAGTTTATACAACACTTGCACTCTTTGTCGATACACTCTGACTCGGTGTAATGGCCGCAAATGCCGCACTCACAATGTGTTTGCATAAGCATCATTACTCATTCCTGAATATAACTAAAACTGCGTATCTTTTGCTGATTTGGAGCTAAAATGATGTTATTTTTTTACCTTTGAGTGTTTTTCTGGCTTGGCTTCTTTTTTTGCCTTTGCCGCCTTGTTTTCCAACTCTTCAATCTCCGCTGCTTTCTTGTCGACAACCTTGATTATCTCCTGAATGAATTTGTCAAGATCGTCGTCTGAAACGGGAGGCTCTGCCTGGGCCGCTATTTCTGTTATGGCATTTGAGATTTCAGAGCTTACCTGCTCAAAGCTCTCTGGATCCTCGTATGCCGCACTGTATAATGATTTGAGATTGTTTACTTGGTTGAGAAGCTGATCAGTCAACGTTATGTGGTAGTCGGTGCCGCTAATCGAAATCTCCTTTGTAAGCATGATTCTGTCTTTTTCGTATACTGTCTTATAGTTTTCCCTCGAAATGAGTCAAAAAATGACTTGTAGTTGTGGTATCAGAACGTGATGTATTCTAGCGCCACTGCATCGCTGATAAGGGAGAAATGCTTTGTGTTTACAACGTATCCGTTTTTTATGTCGTTTACAGACACCCACCTGTTTGTAGAGGTGTAGTTGCTTCTTTCTTTGAGTTCTTTTTCGATTACGTCGATATCAAACTCGCCTTCCTCGATTTGCTGTGTGGCCAGATGTTTTATTGTGACCAAAATTTTGTTCACCTTTACCCTGTTTCCAAATTTCCACTGTGATGGAGGGTGTTCGTCGGAGACTTCGAGTATCTTGATCTTCATTTCCTTGTTTCCAAAGACGTTGTGGCTTACCAGCATCCTTTCGTCAACAAACTGTTCAAAGCTCATGGGTATGGTATGGTGAAAGGATAATTAAAGAATTGTCATAAATCTCAATTTGCTGGCGCCGTTTTAGGCACTAGTCTTTGAGTGCCTCATCTTAAAGGGCATTGCGTGGTCCTTCAGGTCAAGCGTTTGGCGCTTTCCGTCAACTAGGGCATAAGTCTCGCCCTCGTAGCTGCAGACAAAATCGGTAACCTGGTGCGCCTTGTCCCAGACCTTGTAGAACTCCCTTAGCTCTCTTTTTTCGTATTGCCCAAGGCCTATTCTCTTTTTTGAGAGAAACTTGAATGCAAATATGACCCTGCGCGTACCGTAGATCTCAAAGGTGTCTGTCCATTTTAGGCATCTTTGGACCTGGTCATACGGGACAGTCAGCGAGTTTGTCGTTCCTGACTTTGCCTCTATTGTAAATATGGTGCTGTGTTTTGTGCTTACAACCAAAATGTCAGGCAGCCCGACGCTTGGGGAGCCAAGCCTAAACGCCTTCCAGTCTGACATTGCGTTGAATCTCTTTACCAGTGTGTCTTCCCAGTTGTAGCCTCGCTGGCGCCTCGTTCTTGCGATTTTTTTGTTATCCTTGACTGGGGGATCCGGCTTTGTTATTTTAGATGACTTTAACAAAAGAACTGGCTTTGCTGCTTTCAATGACTAATCGTGGACTCGTTTCGTTATAGTGACTAGGTTATTGTATTATCTTACAAGTTTGTGAAGATCTGTTTGCTTGCAAAATCGCTATTTTATCTGAAATACTATGGCTTGTACTGTAAGATCTGATTTTTCAAAAACAAGCTGTCCTTGACTCCTAGAGCCAGTCTTGGGAACCGTTTGGGTTAGTTCTATTTTCAAAAGATTGTTTTTAATGATTAACTTCATTTGTCACACATTTGATTGATTTGACAACTTTGTGCGTATCGTCAGAATTCTTCTGGGCTGAATGTGAACTGGGGGGATTTGTCAAACCCACAGCTTGAGATCTTGACTTTTTGGCCGACTGACGGCGTCTTGGTGTCAAGTGAGCCCATGACTCTGATTGAATCCTCAAACTCTGCGATACAAAACGTCTTGCCGTCCTTTGAGGAATATTCTACAAGCGTGCCAGGCTCGCTTACTGTGCGCCATATTGTATTTCCAAAACAATGCGTGCAGAACTCGCTTGGCGGCCAAATTATTTTCTGGCACCTTGGGCACTCGGAGATTACGAATCTTCCGTTTTTTAGTTCTGCCTCAAAAACGCTCATGATTCCAATATCAAAACCGTCGAAGATGTTGCCGCAGCAGACATGTTTTGTACGAGGCCCGTCTTTGGGTTTTCAGTCTGCCTTTTTCCGGATTTTCCCTGCAACTGCCTTGTGATTTCGGCAATCTGTGAGATTCCCGTTGCCCCAAGTGGATGGCCTGCACCAATCAGTCCGCCGCGCGGATTGATTTTTTTATTATTTGTATTGTATAGATCAGAGACAAGCTGGCCTGCCTTTCCTTTTTGTGCAATTCCAGTGTCCTCTAGTACCATCAGCTCGCAGACAGTAAACGCATCGTGTATTTCCGCGACGTCTATTTTTTCTGGGCTTGTTTTTGACATTGTAAATGCCTCATGAGCCGCAATCTTTGTTGACTCGATGCTGGTCAGATCGTTTTTTGTAAAGCTCGCAGACGTTGTTTTCTGTCCAATTCCTGAAATCCAGACTGGCATGTCTGTGAATTTTTTGGCAATTTTTTCAGACGCAAGCAAGATTGCAGAGCTCCCCGTGCACGGCCTTGAGCAGTCAAGCAGCCTGAGGTCGTCTGTTAGTTTTTTAGAGTTCATTATTTCCTCAACTGTGTATTTTTTTGGGTTGTATGCGTTTGGGTTATCCAATGCGTTTCTGTGGTTTTTTGCAGACACGTATGCAAGCTGCTCATTGGTGGTGCCGAATTTTCGCTTGTGTGCCTTGGTAAACATTGTTGCCCAAAATATCGGGTGCTTGAACTCTCCTCGCGAGTCGTCCCACTGTAGCACTTGACCCGGGCTGTCAAATCGCTCGGCGCCAACCACCAGTGCAACGTCTGCCAGGCCTGATGCGATATATGAAAATGCAGAGACGGCCGCGTTTGTGCCTGAGCTGCATAGGTTCTCAACGTTGTGGGAAATCTTTGGCGCAATACCTGACAGTTCTGAGACTATCGGGGCAAGGTACTTTTTGTTGTCGTTAGTCGATGTTAGAACGACATCGATGTCTTTTTGGCCAAGATTTGACGTCTGCTCAAAAAGTAGCCTTACTGCCGATATCATTGATGACTCTATTGGGATGTCGTCTGATGAGAATTTTGTGTCCGAATACCCTGTTATTGCGACCTTGTTCAATTTGCATCACTTAGCGTAGATATCAGCAGGTCAAACGACTCGTTGACGTTTCCAATTGGGTTGAACTGAATTATCGGGTGTGTTATACCTGCATCGTAAATTCTGGCAACCTGCTCCCTTGCCTGGCTTGGCGTTCCGCACACTGTCAGTGACTCTAGCATGGCATCTGTCACAAGCTCGTGGTTTGAGCTGAATCCTGATTTTATGTATTCGTCATAGATGCGCGCAGTATCGTCTTTGAATCCGTTTTCTGCAAGAAACTTTCGATAAATCTCTCCAACTGATACGTAAAATGCAACTGTTTTTCTTGCGCGCTCTTTTGCCTTTTTTTCGTCATTTGAAATACATGTGATGAACTGGCATGCTACGTCTATCTTTCTTTTTGATTGCATTTTTGAAATTGTCTTTTTCATTTCTGAAATAGGCCTTAGGTAAAATATTGCACCGTCTGCTATTCTCCATGTAAGATCGACCATCTTTTGGTTTATCGCTGCCAGATAAATCGGAATGTCATGTCGTGGCGGTTTTATCAAAAGCGTGAACCCTTTAAGGGAAAATATCTCTCCTGAATAGTCTATTTTTTTCCCAGACAGCGCAAGTCGTATTATTTCCACATATTCCTGCATCCGCCTTAGAGGTTTTTCAAATTTTGCGCCGTGCAGTCCTTGTACAATTGGCACGCTGCTTGTCCCAAGTCCCAAGATCAGCCTTTTGTTTGATATCGTGTCTACGGTTGCCGCGCCCATCGCAATTAGCACAGGGCTCCTGGAATAGATATTGATAATTGATGAGCCGATTTTGGCAGAATCTATTTTTTGGGAAACCGCGCTGAGCATTGCAAAGTTTTCCATGCCCCACGTCTCAGGAACCCACAGCGCCTCGACGTTTTTCTTTGATAGTTTTTGCGTGCAGTTCAAAAGGTCCTCAATTGATAAAAGCGAGCCCAGGCTGTATGATAGTTTCATGGCGTGATTCTAGACAAAGCCCCTATATTTTTTGAGCTGGAGGGTTTCTGAGCAATCCTCCAAGTCCTTGTGAGAGTCAATTGAAAACCAAAACGAGTCTCTGAATTTTACCCCGTGCAACTTTCCTTCTTTTGCGTATTTGAGAAACACTGTCTTTTCTATTGCGCCGTTTGTGGGCAGTTTTTCAACAATGCTTCTATCCAAGTGGTAAATCCCCGCATTCATCCAAACGTCTGGCACTGATTTTTTCTCTCTGAATTCAGTTATCCGGTCCTCGTGTATTGACACGGTGCCATATTTTGTTTTTAGCTCGATTAGCGCAATTGCGTTTTTCTTTTTGTACATCTGTTTGATGTCCATGTTCGTGATGACGTCTCCGTTTAGGACCAAAAACGAGCTTCCCTGGATCATCTTTGCTGCTTTTTTGATTGCGCCTCCGGTTCCAAGCGGTTTTTTCTCAATTGAAAATTTTATTTTTGAGCCAAAGTTTGCCTTTCTCTCAAGATAGCCTTCGATTTGCTTGGATTTGTATCCCGTGCAGATGACTATGTTCTTTATGCCAAATTTTTTTAGATATCTTATTTGCCATTCTATGAGCGGCTTGCTGTTTATTGGAATTAGCGGTTTTGGGACGTGGTCTGTGAGTGGCTTTAGTCTGGTACCTTTGCCGCCTGCAAGAATAATTGCGTCCACAACTTTCAGTCCGGTTTAGGTTTTTAAAAATGTGTCATCTTTAAAATCTCTGTAATTGTGTAATTGAGAATCTACACGCGTGCCACAACTGCCAATTGCTACCAAAAATAGGCTAAATCTGTAATCATCAACGAGAAAACAGTGGAAAACTACAACGAAATAGTTTCGTAATAACATGATTGTTTTCCTTTCTCTGTCAGTCTACGACGCAGATATGACAGTTTCTCGTTGTATACTATACGTCAAAATATTATTTAAGATTGATCTTGATTTTCATGAAATCTGGCATGGTGGAGATCTCAGTTTAATTACTGTTTTTTGAAAATAGGAATTAGAAAAAATGGCAAAATTGGGAGACAAGATGACAAAATATTGCGAATACTGCAAAACCCCAAAAAACTTTTTGGTGTCTGAGATAAGCGACTACGGCGGACTGTATGGCGTATGCGAGACCTGTAAGGTCAGTATGAGACTAAACTAGTCCATATCTGAACGCTGATAATTTCTTCGTTCGTCTTTAATATCACAAAATATTGAATCCCTATCAGTGGACTGGGGATACCAAACAGTGCCCCAACGACCACCGTCCTACTCGCTACTAAAAAGATCTTGATGAACAAAGGCGAATCTAAATTGCAAAAAAACGGCACTCAAGGCTTAAGGCCAATAACTGAAAGTACATTGACGACAGCCGCAAATGCCTAGTTATGGTATGTGTTATTTTCCTATTATTTTGTGTGGTGTCTGAATCAAACACGTTGGGTAGAAAAAGTTAGACTCGATCTGGAAAAGCGATCCTATGTATTAGAATTTCCTAGTTGCGGCCCGTAATCATATAATCTGATTTACCTATTTTTGAATCTGAATCTCGGCGTCTTTTTTGACTCGTAATTCCAAGTCTATTTTGTCAATATCTGACACTGTGGGCTCTGACTTGCTCATCTGGTGAAACATTCGTGTGGTCACAACCATGTTTTTGCAAATCTGCAAAATAGCATAATAGGAATATGTTGTTCAAATCAAGCATACATCGTTATTTTGCATTCAAATGCTCTTTTATTTCTGAAATCTATGCCTGGGGCTAGAAAATTTCGATGGTTATGACGCCAAAATAATACCCGACAAGAGTGAGCGAAATGCTCCATACGCACGAGCCAAAAAACGTGTATGTGATAAACTTGGCCGGCCTCATTCGAAGCAGCCCTGCAGGGATTGAAATCATTTCCCTTAGGACCGGAACCATCCTTCCAAAAAACACCGCCTTGTCGCCGTATTTCTCAAACCATTTCTCTATCTTTGCAAGTCTTTCGTCTGTGATCCTGGCGTATCTGAGGTACCGCAGTAACGCAATCCGTCCAAGCTTTATGCACACAAAGTAGATTATCGTGGAACCTATCGTTGCACCAGCTCCGCCTGCCACTCCGAGCCCTATGACCTCA
The DNA here is from genome assembly GCF_000685395.1 of Candidatus Nitrosotenuis chungbukensis. Classification (GTDB taxonomy): domain Archaea; phylum Thermoproteota; class Nitrososphaeria; order Nitrososphaerales; family Nitrosopumilaceae; genus Nitrosotenuis; species Nitrosotenuis chungbukensis. The sequence continues at coordinate 42,662 of NZ_AVSQ01000017.1, forward strand.
AGCAAGCTCATTTTGCTCTGTGATGCAAAGTATCCTGCCAGGGGAAATATGGCAAATGTCGGCACTGGTGGAAAAACAGTCTCAATTATTGCCGCAACAAATACCCCTGCATACAAATACTGTGCGACCAGTGAGCTTACCCATTGAACAAATGCCTCTATTTCTAGCAACTTTGATTCTCAGTTAGGTAGTAGTGGAGTTCGGTATAGCACTCTGTGCAGTATTCCTGATCGTTGGTATGCGTGCATTCGTATGTTTTGTTTGTATCTTTACTGCATTTGGCACAGACTGTCATATCACTTTCGGATTTTTACTGCTCCAAGTCCGATGATAAATGCGCCGACTGCAATCAGGGGTACTGCCTCTGCAACTGCATTTCTTCCGGTATTGACAGATTCTGCCGAAGGCGGCATTGAAATTACAACTGCGCCGCCAACTATTATCAAAATTCCTGCCACAAAAAGCATGATTGCAAGCGGTTTTGATGACTCTTTTCTTGATATGAAAAATCCTATTATTGGCAATATCATTGCAGGTCCGCCTAATGCCATGCCCCTGATTTTATGATCAAATGGCAAAAATCCGGTTCCGGTTCCTCCGCCGGCTGCAACGTCTGCCCCATAAATCACAAGTAATGCTATTGAAATCCCGGTTATGATCAGGGCCGCTTTTATTGCCATGTTTCGCCGTCAGTTTAATTAACTAATAAACCGTGCTAGTCTAGTTATTCTTCAAAAGTAATATCTTTTTGTCCTGATTCCGATGTTGGCGTTTTCTAAAAGTTCTTTGGCAGTCTGATGATAAATGTAGTCGGGTTGTTCTTTGCAGCAATGCTTCCGCCGTGCTGTTCGATGATTTTCTTGCAAATTGACAGGCCTAGCCCGGTTCCTGTCTGCTTTGTTGTAAACAATGGATCAAATATTTTTGGCATCACGTCCTGGGGAATTCCCGGGCCAGAGTCCTCAAACGCTATTATCGCGTTTGCGCCATTGTCCATGATTCTCACGTTGATCGTCCCGACGTTCTCAATTGATTGAGCTGCATTAACTAAAAGATTTGTAAAGACTGCCTCGATTTTTCTCATGTCTACGTTTATCTTCATCTCGCTGTCCTCTATGTTGATTTTGACATTGCTTCCAAAGTTTCCCTCCAACACTGCCTGCGTGATCAGCTGCGTGATCTTGCATGTTTGCAAGTTGAGCTGAGTAGACCGTCCGTACTCCAAGACATCGTCTACCTGGTGTGATATTCTTTCTATTGCCCTGTGCAGCTTGCCATAGTAGACAATTTTTTCTTCAATTCGGAGCTTTTGCTTATTTTCCATTATCTCCACTACGTTTTTGATTGTGGATAATGGGTTTCTAAGGTCGTGCGCCATCCTTGACGCAAGCTCGCCAATTATTGCAAGCTTTTGCGATTTGATCAGCTCCTCAGTCTTTTCGTTTATCCTCCTTTCAAGCTGGTCTTTTTGAAGCTCTAACTCCTTTTCTTTTAGGACTACTTTTTCTAAATTCTTTTTCAGATCCGATGACAGATTGTTGTTCTCTATTCTCTGTTTTTCCAATTCCTGGTTTCGTTTTTCCAACTCTTCGTTTCTTACACTCAAATTTTCTGTAAGGCCTTGCAAAAACTCAATTTTTTCCTTCAGCCCGAGATTCATTTTCAGCACCTCGTTGAATTTTGCGTTGGACTGGTTTGCCAGCTCTTGCAGCTGGTTTCCCCTTTCCTCAACTTCGGTCTTTGCCTGGTTTAATTCCGTTATTGTCTTTCCCGTAAGGCCCGAGAATTTTTCAAAATAGGATGACTGCTCTGGCATTGTGATTTTTATGACTTTTTTATTTGGTATTATCCTGTGTTTGTAATGATCAAACAAACAAATTTAGAAAATTTACCTCGAGTTTTCAGTACCTAGCGAAAAGCCCCAAAGACGCTCATTATAAAATCCCCGTACACCAGCTGGATGACAAAGCCTGCGGTTATGAATATCATGTACGGGATGCCAGGAGTTACCCACGTGTCGCTTTTATTGCAAAACGCCGCGTTTTCTGCATGCTGTAAGGCAAGGTTCAGTTTCTTTTGGTTCCCAACTTTTCGCTCAATTGAAAAGCTGAATTTTGGGTTTGCCGCCCTGTATCCTACGAACATTGCGACGATTTTCTTTTTTGTAGACTCGTCAAAGCCTTCGAAAATGTTCTTTTTTGTCGCAAGCAGTATGGTATTTCTTGTAACGTTGATGATCATCGGCGCTATTGACATTAAGACTGCATTTGTAAGCGTGGTAAATGGCGTTACCGTATTCCCAGTAAGTGTGATGCTTGGCGCAAGAACTGCAAGGACAATCAGGGCAAAGGCGTCTGCCCCGCCAAACAGGCCTATTCGCCATATCAGTAGGACAAACGGTGCAATGATTAACGAAATTCCAATTTTGGGCAGTTCTTGGCTTAGGTCTGTTCCGAGCAAAACTATGCCTACTCCAAGCGCTCCAAAAACCACCCAGATAATGTCGCTGATTTCCCTTTTTTTAATATCTGACACAGTAGCAATTCCGAGCATCGCAAGCGATAAGACGATCCTTATTTGATCTAGGTGTGCTAGTTCTGACATTGCCCTTTTACGTTATACCTGATTTGGAGTTTATTTAATGACAAGCTTGAGTTTTTTGTTTAAACGTAGTTTAGTGTGATACCTGTTTTGCAATTTTCTTAACTGGCTCAACTTCCTTTGATCGCTTCCAGAGGTGCTCACAAAGACTGTACATGTTATTTGTCATCTCGATGGAATTGCTATCCAAAACCGAATCACTGTCGTCATTCATGTCCATGGTCTCACTAAATCCCCCTGACATCACGACGCGTTTTTGATCCTCGACTATCATTCTGCTCTTTGATGGGAGCTTGCCTATTCTTATTTCGGAGGCGCCAAGTTTTGATATGATTGAAAGCGTATTTGGGTCCTCACTGTCTGTGATTATTCTGATCTGTCCGCCCTTGTTCTTGCAAATTTTGATCTTTTCTGGTATTGCCGTATGATACATTCGCAAAAGATCTTTTTCCGTGGTAACCATGTATATTATTCCTGTAGACTCTTGCAGCATTTTTCCAATTCTGGAGTAAATGTTGTGCCTTCCCTGAATTATTGAAACTGTTGGGGTATCACTCATTGTCTGCTTTCTTGTAATGTCTTTTAGATCCACTGCAAGCTTGCTGGCAAGTTTTTGCATTGTGATAAATTCATTTTCTTTGTGGCTGATGATGTTTGTCAGCGCCTCCTTTGGCTCAATCGGTTTGCAAATTATCGGATTTGTAAGGGTCGTTGTGATCAATCCAATACTTCTTAATTTTTCAAGTGATCTGTATGCTTTGCCTCTTTCAATTTCCAATTTTGCTGCAATGTTTCCAACTGAAAGCGGTCCTACCTGTAGTAATCCTATGTATATTTTAGAATCGGTTTCTTCTAGGTCAAAATGTTTTAGCATTGTGATTAGCTCGTCTTTGTCCTGCAAATTACAAAACTGAATCGCAAATCAAGTATATTAGCTTGAGGGTGTGAAAAGTTTTATTGTGCTGTGTTAACGACTATGAATCTATGCCGGAATTGGCCTGAACTTGTCTTTTATCAAATTGATTGATTCTAGCAGTCCGTCTATTCCGATGTTTTTTCTGTCGACTAGATTAAAGTGGCCGAGTTTTCTTTGAGGTTTTGATTCTTCTTTGCCGTACATTTTGAGATAAAGGTTGTCTTGTTTTACTTCGGGAATTTTGTATTTTCCCTGAAAGTTGTCTGGGCCTAAAATATTGTACATTATTGTTGGGCGAATCAGTGCGGTGTCTCCAAGATCAAGTCCAAGTATCGCGCGCAGATGTTGCTCAAATTGCGACGTCTTGCTTGACTGCAGAGTGTGATGCCCTGAATTGTGAACTCGTGGTGCAATCTCGTTTATCAAAATTTGGTCTTGCCTTGTCACAAACATCTCTATTCCAAACACTCCTGCACCGTGGAGCACACGCATTGTTTCTTTTGCAATTTTTTCTGCTTCAGATGTGACGTTTTTTGTTACCCTTGCAGGAGCAACTGTCATTTTCAAAATATTGTTTTCGTGAATGTTTTCGACAACTGGATATGTTGCGATTTGCCCCTTGGTGTTTCTTGCAGCGATTACCGATACTTCCATTTTAAAGTCAACGAATCTTTCAAGCATGAGTGGTTTTCCAGAAAAATAGTTTAGCGCCTGCTCCAAGTCGGCTTCGGATTTTATTTTAAAATTTCCGCGACCGTCGTACGCGTCTCTTCTTGCCTTGAGTAATGCCGGATATCCAAAGTTCGATATTTTTTTCCTAAGATCATCAAGCGATGTTATCTCGACAAAGTCTGTAACTGGTATTTTGTTGTCTTTTAGAAATGTTTTCTGTAAAAACTTGTCTTGGATTATTCTGAGAGTTTCAGGGGATGGGTTGATCGTCGTTTTGGATTCTGCGATTTTTAGGACCGAGCTGTCTCCTGATTCTATTTCGTATGTTATGATGTCTGCCTTTGAGGCAAGCTCCAAGATTGCGTCTTTGTCCTTAAAGTCACCCACAATCTGCTTTGCACCGGCCTGTGCTGCAGAGCAGTTTGGTGTCGGATCTAGCACTATTACGTCAGATATGTGCTCTGGCATTTTCTTTGCAGCCTCAGTAAGCATCATTCCAAGCTGGCCGCCTCCAATTATGCCTAAAATTTGCCTCAACATTACATCAAACGAGTCTTGGATTAAAAATAGTTATTTTAATTTGAAGCAAACTGATTTCTCAGATATTGTTAAAAACATCACTCTCTTTTGAGATATCATGATTCCAAAAAAGCCACTAGTCGGAATAATCATGGGATCAAGCTCTGACAGCAAGGTAATGCACAGTGCAGCAAAAATACTAGATGACTTTGGGATTGCACATGAAGACCAAATCATATCTGCTCATAGAACCCCGACAAGGCTAGAAGAGTATGCAAAGCATGCGGAGAAAAGCGGATTTAAAATAATAATTGCAGGCGCCGGAGGATCTGCGCACCTGCCCGGAATGGTTGCGTCTCACACAATAATCCCCGTAGTCGCAGTTCCGATAATGGTGTATAATGACAAGTCGGAGAAAAAACAAGAGCGATTCAAGTTTTCGGCATTTGGCGGAATGGATTCTCTCCTGTCGATAGTTGAAATGCCAAATGGATCCCCCGTTGCAACAGTTGGCATAAACAAGGCTACAAATGCCGGACTGTACGCAGTAAAAATTCTCGCAAACGAATTTACGGAATTGCAAAAGAAACTAAAGACATTCAAACAAAAGCAGCATCAGTCAGTGCTTGATGAATCAGACGAGATGAAAAAAACAGGCCTTGTCAAATTTGTACAAAAGAAATTCAAGTGAATCTAAGTCAGTATCTTGAATTGTATGTTCTTTGATTTTAGGTGCGAGACTAGCTTTTGTGCATGTTCCTTTCCTTCCATTTCAAGACTGAGTGTTACGCCTGCGGTTCCAGCATCAATGTTTGAGCTCAGCCTGTCATGAACTACCTCTACAATGTTTACGCTCAGCGAGGCTATCTCATCTACTACTTCTTTTAGCGCACCCGGCTTGTCTTTTAGCAAAATGAAAATTTTGACCAGTCTGCTCATTGCGGTAAGGCCCTTTGCTACTATCTGACCCAAAAGATACATGTCTACATTCCCTCCGCCTAAGATTGGAACTACTTTTTTGCCTGGTGCTGGTTTTGAATTGAGCAGATATGCAAGTGTGACTGCGCCTGCCGGTTCTACCACCATCTTTGCGCGCTCCATTAGCAAAAACATTGTCTTGACTATCTGAGTGTCATCAACAAGAACGATGTCGTCAATTAACTCATTAATTATTTTAAATGTCAGTTTTCCTGGCATCTTTACGGATATTCCGTCTGCAATTGTTCTCTCGCCTTTTACTGTCTGCAGCCTTCCGACCTTTATGGAATTTTTCATTGCAGGAAATGCTTTTGACTCAACCCCGATTACTTTGACCTTTGGGTTTTTTGCCTTGACTGCAAGCAAAACTCCCGCAGCTAATCCGCCACCACCGATTGGGACGTAGATTTCATCTACGTCTGGGAGGTCTTCTAAAATTTCTAGTCCGATTGCACCGTTTGCCTCAATTATTTTTGGATCATCAAATGCATGGATTATTTTTGCACCAGTTTTCTTTGAAATCTCTTGTGCTTTTGCCCACGATTCGTCATAGTTTATTCCCTCGAGTATGACCTTTGCACCGTATCCTCGAGTTGCGGCAACCTTTGCTGGTGATGCAGTAACTGGCATTACTATGGTACATGGTATTTTTTCAAGCTTTGATGCAAACGCCACGCCCTGCGCGTGGTTTCCCGCTGACGCTGCAATCACTCCGTTTTTCTTTTCCTCTTTTGTAAGGGCTTTTATTTTTGCATATGCTCCTCTGAGCTTAAACGAACCCGTCCTTTGCTGAAACTCTGCCTTGAGATACACCTTTGAGCCTGACATTTTGCTAAACGTATCCGTGTACAACAAGGGAGTTTTTCGAATCATGTTTCCGTATGACTGCCTAATATTGACAATCTCGTCATAAGTTGGATTCATTAGATTTGATCGCAGTCCCTCAACTATATTTAATTTCTCGTGTGGTGTCATATGATGTTAGAAAATTTACTATGTTCTATCTGAGCCTAATATTTCCGGATATCCTTAAATAGAATAACTGTGATCGTACATATTCTGTCAAAGGGTCAGTTCTCCCCTAAGAACTAAGTCAAATTAGTTCCTGATCCTTTGACATTATTATTACAAACATTACATCGTGACAAATATAAAAATTTCCTATTTTGATAAGGCGTTAATTATTTCGTCTAGGGATTTTGTGACATGTTCTTTTGTCTCTGCAGACATTCGTCTTGGATCGAAAATTGATTCCTTTGATTTCTTTTTGATGTAGTCAAGATCAAATGTGCAGAGGCACCCTTCCTCACCGCCAATCAGCTTGCTCTCATCAAGCAATACCGACGTTGTCTGGTATGTCTCTACAAGCAAATTGTCTAGTTCTTTGAATAGTTCTTTCTTTCTTTCCGCCTTTGCCTTAAAGTCAAAGTCCGTCTTTCCGCTCACATCTTCGACTATCTTTTCTCTCATCTGGTCGTTTTCAAAGAGCACCTCAAACAGCTTTTGCTCATCAACGTCCTTAAACCCAAGGGACTCTAGTTTTTCCTTTATCATGCTGTCTGTCATTTCTGCAAGCTCCTTCTCCTTGTCCATCGTGCTGTCTAAAAGATCTGCTAGTTCTTTTTGGATTTTTTGTACCTCGATGCTTACCTTGTAGTACAACAACGCGTGATATTGTAGTGACATGTGCCAAAGCAAGACATAGTTGCCGGCCGGCTTTTCAAGCTTGACAAATATTCTTCTCAAGTCCTCGTCACTTGTCATGGCAATTCCGCTTGTTTTCCAGTCTGGCAGACTGTTCATTATTTTACTGTAAAATGTCTTTATACCCTCCGGATCAAAAGTGGTTTGCTCAGTTACCGTCGTGTCTCCAAGCATGACCTTGACGCTTGTAGGTTTGGTAATCCGTTCTATGTTTTTTTGAAATATTTCGCTTATTTTTTGAGATTTTTCGCCCAAATCTTTCATAAATTCGTCCGTAGTATTGCTTCCTAGACGCACAAGTGAGCCTGTCCTTTGAGACTAAAAATCCTATGTCTGCATCTGCCTTTTGGACAGACGGCGTATTTCATGACTCGAAGTGAATCCTGTTGAGCTGCCGTTTTCTATTTTATCTACCAATCTCTTATATACAAAATACGCCTAATTACCCTAGGAATGTCCGTTCACAGGATACTTTGCTCCATATGTAGCGTAGAAGTGGTCCAGTATTACGATGACGGCTATAAGGGAAAAAGGGCAAAATGCCCCGTCTGTGAGATTAGCTTTCCATTAGAATAGGTGATTATTGCAATATGAGCGGTACTGAAAGTAACAAGATAAAAAGCGACCCGGCTGAAAATCCATCAATCTCAAACAAAACAAAACCTGATTATGGCATAATCGACATGATGCTAAGTCACGGTGAATTAAGGGTCATTGACTCAGAAACACTGATCAAGGAAACTCAGAATCGGGTATGGCATGCGCTAAAGAGCGGATATGAGTATTCTCCAGTAGAAGATCAGTCTGATGCGTTTTTACGAAAACACGTCTCGTCTAGAATGAAGATGGTTGTAATGTATGTGGATTTGGTCGGCTCTACAAACATTGCACTTGAGCTTCCAGAAGACAAAGTTGCAATCATAATCACCTGCTTTGCACAGGAAATGGCATCTACCATACGACACCACAACGGGTACGTGCTCAAGTTTGTAGGTGATGCGGTGATTGGATACTTTGTTGCAGAGGAAAACCAGCTCCAGCCTGCAGACGACGCTGTACTGTGCGCAAAATCAATGGTGTCCGTAATCCAAAAAGGAATCAACCCAATTCTGAACCAGTATGATTATCCTGACTTGGCAATCAAAATAGGAATCGATTATGGCGAAAACATGATAGTCAGGTATGGTGCAGACGCAAAAAAATCACACGTTGACATCTTGGGACCGTCAATGAACATTGCGGCGAAAATCCAAAACATGGCAAAACCAAACCAAATCCTTGTAGGCGATGACGTCTATGCGAGGATTCATCCTTCGATTCAACCTTCATTTGAAAAAGTTGTCTGGAAGAACAACGAGTGGAAATATCGTAGGTCTACTGGCGAGCTGTATCCCGTCTTTGCGTATGTCGATTAAACTGTGAATCTTTCTGGACACTCGACGTGCTCGTAATGGTGATCAGTGAATCTTTCGCTCACCACGTAAATTACAATTTTGTGCAATTCACTATCTACGATGTTTTTTTTGCACTTTATGCAGTTCTTCAAATCCACTTTCATTACAAGCTGGGTGCGATCTCTGATCGCTATAAGGATCTGCGATCAGCTCAATTTGATTAAAACTGCCCCCGAATTTACAACTGAGTATATCTAACGCCTAATGCCAAAGCAAAAATACCTCGTTAAATTAGCAATAGCGTCATGAATCCAGTAGAAATGAAGATGTTCATGGAGATGTATGGTTATCCAGCAGGGTTTAGTCTAAGCCCGTTTGCCATTACTAGATATCCTCCTGGGACAAATGCGCCGTTTTCAATAAACCCTGCAAAACTAAAAGAAAAGATAATCCGAGAAAACGAAACGTTCACTGTGAAACTGCATGACTTTAACAAGATGTATCTTCAACAGGCCTCTAGTTTGCTTGAGATGACCTCAAAGATGGTTCCACCGGGACACCCGATGTATTCCCAAGTGAGCCCAGAAGTAGTTGAGGGAGAAAACGAAAAACTGCGCAAAGAAAACTCGGAATTGAAAAATCGCTTTGAGCAGTTCACAAAATCAAAAAAGCACGATTAGCTAAAGATATTTCCTGTATTTTCTGAAAATCCTTTGCACTGTTTCTGATTCTTTACTATTTGGCAAGTTGTTTGATTGTGTCTTTTGAAGGTATGTGCTAAGATACAGTCTTTCGCTGCTTTCAAGGTAATTGATGACGTCTGAATCAAGTAGCAGCCGAATCATTCTGATTGGATCCAAATCTTCGCTCATTTGGTCTTACAAGAATAACAAACTCTTTTAACTTTTGACTGGTGTAGTAATGGCATGAGCAAAACCCCTGAAGAAAAATGGAAAGAATCCATCATATCATACAGGAAAAACTGTCAGAACATTATCGCAATTTCAAAATCCATTAGATATGCCGGAGTGATTAACGAGTATGGGAGAACACTTACCGGAATAATACAGCCGGGGATTAAACCAATTCTAAAACCGGAGGATGCGAAAAACGAGTTCTTCATTGTTTCAAATCTGATTACCCTGCGGCATGTCCAATCAAAGGCGTTTGGCTCCCTTGATCATATTGTACTGCAGCACAAAAAAGCGACAATTGTTTGCGTTCCGGACGGAAACATCGTGTACTATGTGTCACTCAATCCGGGCACGACGTCGCTTGAAGGCATAATCAAAAAGATTAAGAGTGTAGTTTAGACTGGCGTGAATCCGTGGTAGCCTGAGGTCTGTTGTTCTTTATCGGCAAATATGGGCTCGAACAATGATACCATGTATTCGTCAGGATCCAAAACTATTGCATTTTTTCCAGACTCTCTGTCTATGATGTCTCTGTATATGGTAACGCCTTTTGCCTTTAGCTCCTCAACTGCTGACTTTACATCGCCTACCAAAAACCCAATTACGATTCCGTTTTCAAGCGATGTTCCAAGGTGCTTTGCAGTTAGTGATGCTGGGTGCAGACTCAAAAGTGCGCCCGATTGCCCCAAGTCAACCCATGACCTTCTCTGGTTTTTTATTGGAAGCCCCATGATGTTGTGGTAAAACTCTACAGACTTGTCCAAATCCTTAACTGCAAGGATGACATTTCCGACTCGCTTTATGTTCACGACTCTGTTATACACTACATTGTTAAATGCTTTATGAAATAGCGAGAAAGAAAACAAATGCCTTTTAGCGCATGGTATTTTTACTGTATTTCTATCATGGTTTCGGTTCGCTCAACGCCGGGAATCATTTGGATTTTTGTTGTAATTTCCCTGATTTCCGACAAGTCCTTGACATCGACAAATGCAACTGCGTCAAACTGGCCAGACACTGGAAACGAGTTGTACACAAAGTCCATCTTGCCAAGCTTTGCTGCAATGAGCTTCTTTGGCGATTTGACTAGGATTACTGCCTTTACCATCCCAAGTTTACCTCCACTTCGATGAGAGTCTCGGTGCTGACAATTTCCTTTATTTTCTTAAAGTCGATTACCATGTTGTTTATCTCGTCTATCGTCCCAGACAATAGGACGCAAATGTCTGCCCTTCCTGTTACTGGCATGATTTCCTTGAGCAGTTTGCGTTTTTTCCGTAGCGCCTCTAAGATCCGGTCTGTCTTGCCTGGTTTTATTGTAATGAGACAGACTGCGCGCATGTATGGTATAGTGAGTTTTTGCGGATAAAGGTTTAGTCTTCGACCTCTTGGGATCTAGCTTCCTCCAAGTATGCCTTCCTTGCCTCAAGCTCGGCTTCCTTGTCCTCTTCTAACTTTTCGTCTATGATGACCAAGCCGTCGTCTGCTATGAAATCTTCTTTTGGTTTCTTTGATTTTTTCTTGGCATCCTTGGCTGGTTTTTCTTTAGCCGGTTTTTCCTTTTTGGGTGCCGCTTTAGCTGGTTTTTCCTTTTTTGCCTTTGGTTCTTTTGTTTTTGCCAAGTTGACTTTCTCATGAGGCTATTTTGATGTATTAAAACATTACTTCTGGTGCTGTTCTCGCATTGTTTTTTGTGATCATATGGGATGTGTCTTTGGGTTGGTCCCGGATCTGATTTTGCTCAAATGAGATCGTATTAAATAAAAAATGTGCCAAGATAAGATTTTAGTGAATTATTATGCATATCACCAAAACTCGGTTCAAATTTGATTGCTGATAGATATCTGTGAAATAATAATGGTAGGATGCTACTTTACATTTTTTCTTCATAACCTATGTTCATAGTTGAGAATCAGAGGTGAAAATCGGTGTCTAGTGTTAATACCTTTAGACAGCCATCCTCCATAATGGCAAGTCCGTATGTCATAATTGGCATATCCATAGGTGTTTTTTTTGCAGGGCTTGGAATTGGTTATGCGATTTTTTCAGCAAACCAATCTTCTATCTTTATGCACATGACACCACAGCAAATGCAACAAATGATGGGCAACCCGCAAATGATGACCCAGTGGCATCAAACCATGATAAATGATCCACAAGCAATGAACAGCTGGATGAACACAATGATGGGCAACCCACAAGCAATGCAACAAATGCACGATTTGATGATTAACAATCCTCAACACATGCAGACAATGATGAATACGATGGGCCCAAGTATGATGAATAGTATGATGAGCAACCCACAGATGAGTCAACAGATGATGGGCATGATGATGCAAAATCAACAGTTCATGCAAGGAATGATGATGAGTCCACAGTTTCAGCAAAACTGGATGGGACCTTGGATGAGCAACAGTACTAACTGGCAAGGAATGATGGGATCCGGTTGGATGAATCCGGGAATGATGGGAAACAACATGATGGGATCAGGGACGATGATGGGAACACCAATCACAAAAAACAGTGAAGTGATGTCTACAATAAACAATGTCAAGAAATTGCTAGATCAGGTCTCAGTAAGATACAATGATGGCGATGTATCTGGAGCATTTGGCCTTGCAACAGAGGCATACCTTGAAAATTACGAGTATGTCGAAAGTGCAATTGCGGCAAAAGACCTGAACTTGATGGAAAAAATCGAGTTCATGCTAAGAGTTGAGCTGCGCTCCATGATTCAAAATGAAGATCCAATAGAAGACATTGACGCAAAGATAAATTCCATAAAAGAGAATCTTGATGATGCAAAATCGCTATTCCAATAATTTTTTATTTTAACCTATGATAGTGGCGGAATGAGCCACTGCATTATTTCTGGATATGGGATGTCTAATCCATAGATGATTAAAGGGATTCCTGTTGCCGCAAGCAAGATTCCAGAAACCAGTCTCGTCAGTTTTAATGGAATTCTCTTGATTATTCCAAGGTATAGCAATCCTACGATTAACCCTATTGCCAGCACTGCACCAGATATTGCGCTTGCCATGTCTATTAGGCTAAATGTTGCTAGCGCAACTGAGTTTTCTATCGCTTCAAGTATTGCGATGTAAAAGTAGCCTATCTTGTATTTGGTAACGTCTTTTTCTTCACGCTCTAAAAACTCCTTGAACATTGTGTAGCTGAAATACAAAAGACCTACGCCAAGTGCAATTTCTACCAGATTTGTTGGGAAAAATTCTACTGCATTTAGGAACAGAAAATAAAGCGCGATTCCAACGGCCAAGCCGATTAATGTGATTTTGAGTGTTTCCCGGTATCCTATTCTAACAAGTGTTCCAATTCCGACAAGGGCTTGCTCCCCACCCTCGACAAAAACATACTTGAAGGCAGTAAAGAATACGATGAACTCAAAGGCCACAAGTCTGGATTTCTGATTATGTATTTAGAAGGTTTGTCAGTGTCAGCCTAGTTTACAACATGTTTTAATTGAAATATAAAAAAATGTGCCAAGGGTGGGATTTTAGCGAATTATTATGTACCCTCACCAAAATTTGATTGCTAGAGTAAGAGGATATGGTCGGAGGTTAGATTTTGCCCTTTTTTCAGCCCTAGAATAGATCTGGACAAGGGTAAAGAAACACGAGCTAAATGTTTCAGAGTATGACTAAATCACAGGATTGCCCTTATGAGTAGTCCATCAAAAGATGTAATGACTTGTTTAAGGCGGTACTGGAAAATTATCAACAGAAGTTCCAATACTGTGCTTTATGATTTGTGGAGTATTGCATTCCATCCCGTCTGGAATAAATGCCAATCTTTTGATGAATTCGGCGTACTGGATTCCGTCCAACTCAAAAACATCAGTAAACGTATAGACGTGCAAATTTCTATTCATAAAACATTCACCTACAAAGCTCTTACCTTTCTGTATATTGGCAGTATACTCAAAATCACTATCAGGATTCATGTCACCATCACTGTCAACATCGCTAAACGTTATTCTCACGGTATCCTGATCTATTATTTCTAAATCCTTTATTCCTTGCAGCCGTACATTTTCAGTATTTTTTATAAAAAAATATCCGCCATAATCGATTGGCGTAATGAATCTCCCATGCACATCTGACTCTGGATGTCTAATGATACGTGGCTCAACACATACAAAACCTTCTTTTGTTTGCATGCATGTATTTCCAGCTTTTTCCAATTCTGTCTTACAGTTAACGTCACAGGGATCCAGTATTGGGAAAACCTCTAAACTTTCTAAGGGCGCCCTCCAAACCACATAATCATAAAGAGTCGGACTCAACACAGCAACGATAACCACTGCAATTATGATGCCAATGAATTTTTTCTGGAAGATGTACATGTTATTTTGTTAAAATTAGAAATAAAAATGGAAAAAAGTGTTTTATGTACATGTTAACGCATTCATGCCTGAACACATTAACTTTGCGTACAAATTTACTTTCATTCAAGTTTCAATTACGGGTTTACAGAGTTTGTTTAAAAATTTTGAAAATCTTTAGTCAATCGTCATTTGTATACGTCACTTCTATGTGATATGTCGTATATCTTTGCAGTACCCTCTTCACGGAAAAATAGGATTCTGTAATCTCCAACCCGAATCCTGTAATGGTTGTCATACCCCTTTAGTTTCTTTATATCAAGTCTGCATGTTGGCCACATGGATTCAAGCTCATTTAACGCAGTTCTGATTCTCTTCTTTAGGTCATTAGGAAGTTCATCAAGTTTGTTAGAAACTTCTTTTTTAACTAAAACCTTGATTGTCAAACCTGAGACTAGTTCAACGAATCTAACGGCAAGTACTCTGCTTTCTTTTTTGATTCAAAATTCTTTATTGCCTTGCTTTCATATTCGTCTGGACTGTCTTCTCGTATCATGTTCTTTTCTATCATTTTTTGTAATTTGACAATCTTCATGTTAAGCAGCTTTATTTCCCGGTCAGTAGTTTGCTTGTATTTTTTGACATCCCTCATAATCTTATTGATCTCCTGCCGTGATGTCATCCTAGTTTCCATGTGTGATGACTGATATGGTGTTAATTGACTAAAAAGGATTACGTAACTGTTTGGTGTTTTGAAGCATTATTCCCGATGGCACTATTCCAAAAAAGACTGTTGGAAAATATTAGAATTGTTGTAGGATTCAATCTTTAGGTTGTATTGTGATTTAAGATCATTAGTATATTGCTGATATTCTAAAACTATCCAATTCAAAACTGACTGACTTTGGACTCTATTTTTTTAGGTTTTAAAAAATCGGGCTCAAATTATTAGAAAAAAGAAAATTATGCCAAGGGTGGGACTTGAATCCACGACAGCTCGGTCTTCAGCCGAGTGCTCTCCCAGGCTGAGCTACCTTGGCGTCAATTTTTCTGTAAACTGGGGGGAATTAAAGTGTCTTTTGCTTTGAAAAAATCCAAAATCTACGGTTTCCAGACCACGTCGCTTGTTCCGTTTCGCTTATTGACAACGCGTGCAAGCACAAACAAAAGGTCCGATAATCGGTTAAGGTATTTCTGACAGTACGAGTTGATCTGCTCGTCTTTTGCCAGTGCCACGACATCTGTTTCAGCTCGTCTGGATACGGTTCTTGCCATGTGCAAGTGCGCAGCACTCTGGTGGCCTCCCGGAAGTATGAAATTTGTAAGGGGGCTCAGTTCTGCCTCGAATCTGTCAATGTTTTTTTCTAGGTTCTCGACCATCTGCTCTGTGATTCTGTTGTCTTTTTTCCCCAAGTCTGGATTGGACAGATCAGAGCCTGCGACAAACAGTTCGTTTTGTATTCTTGTAAGCAGTTCTCTGATGTCTGCATCCATATCATGTGACAGTGCGACGCCAAGCGAGGAGTTTGCTTCATCCACTGCCCCGTATGCTATTATTCGTAAATCTGATTTTAAAACGCGCTTTCCACCCTGGAGCCCGGTGGTTCCGTCATCTCCTGTTTTGGTGTATATTTTCAAGTAAGAAGATTTTTGGGTTCGCAGTTATTATCTTGTTCGAATCGCATTTCAAATAAAATAATTTTGCAGATTTGTTCTGCAGTTCTGCAATTTATTTATAGGCCGGAACAGTACGTTTAACATGGTAAAAAAAGCCACGTGCCCGTACTGCGAATCGGAGTTTGACAGCAACGAAGATCTTTCAAAACACATTGACAGAATACATGGCGATTCTGGTTTGTTAGAAGGCTCTAGAAAAAAATTCTAAATTCCAACTTACCTCAAAACCCAAATTATTTTATTAAATCCATAATGTTTTAGATAGATTAATAGAATATTTGAAATGGAATGATGTGATTGCTTGAAGATTTTCTAAAAAACGCCATGGAACTAAAGGCCGTCCCAAGGCAAGGCTGGATAAACAAGCTCGGCCTAAAGAATCCGGAATCCGTTGCAGACCATTGCTATTCGATGGCAGTACTGGCAATGATATTTTCAGATTTGAAAAGGCTTGACACTGAAAAAATAATCAAAATGACCCTTTTGCACGATTTGGCAGAATCTGTAACCGGGGATCTCACGCCGGAAGATGTCACAAAATCAAAAAAAGAGAAACTGGAAACACGTGCGATGAAAAAAATTCTCGCACACCTTCCAAAACCGCTCAGAGCCAAATATGCAAAACTCTGGATGGAGTATCAGCAAAACAGCACAAACGAGGCCAGACTCTTGCACCAAATCGACAAGCTGGAAATGGCACTACAGGCAAAATCCTACGAAAAAAAATTCACAAAAAAACAACTAAAGCCGTTTTTTGATTCGGCAAAAAGGGAAATCTCCGACCCTGATCTCAAAAAGGCGTTTAAAAAAATTTTGTAAGATTTAGAAATACCGTCTGTGTGATTTCTGATGTGTCTGAGCAAGAAAAAGACGAACTGATTCGCGCCCAAAACGAGCTCATCGGAGTCTTGTTTGAGATAATAAAACGACTCCAGGCAAACAACACTTTGGACGAGGAATACTTTGGGATAATAGCAAATGACACCGTAAGGGATGCTGACCAAAAACGGCTAGACGAAATCCTGGCACAGAGAACAGAAAACGGCAAAATAGTTGCAAAACTTTTAGAAAAACTACAGCCCAATCAGTGACAACTGCAGTCGTCGCCGTCATGGTCTGACAGAACGCGCAGCTTCTTTCCACCCTGCTCAAATCTTGCCTGCACATAATGCGAGATGTTTGTTATTCGAACAATTGTCGGCTTGTGCTTCCAGCTGCCCTCATTTTCAAACCACGACTCTATCTCATCGACATCATAGTATTCCCCACTCTCAAGTATTCTGAGGAACACCTCTTTGATCAACTTCTCGTCTTTGTCAGTCAGGTTTTTCTTGTCGTAGACTTGGGTCGTGATCTCGTTTAGACGAATTATGGTGTTGTTTGACAGCGGCATAATTTCCATGCCTTGCGATATGTTATAACAATATTGCGCAACTAGGTTTTAATAATTAATTTTGCATAACGAGTCATGCAGTACTTTCAGGCATTAAAGATGGGGCAAAAAAGAGTTCAGGCCTCAAGGGACTATCTGAACAAGCTTACAAACAACAGGGCAATGCCTGCACTTGCACTGCGGGACACAAAGTCAGACGTGTGGGAGCCAGTTGGCGAAGAAAACTATTATGCTGTAGTTGACGAGTCAAGTGGATTTGTCCTGACTGACACCAGCGGGTACATCATAGCTCTATGCGACAAGGACGGGTTTTCAAAGACGTTAGTTCAAGGCGTGACACTGGAGCAAAAGGAACAGATTGTAAAGGAGTTTGAAAAGGACAACGTGCCGCAATTCAAAGGCAAGGTAATTCTTCCTGTATAAAAAACAAGAAAACTGGAGGTAATGTTAACTATTATGCATGCGAGAGATTTGGTTCTGTCAAATCTACAATTGATTGATCTGACTCATCACAATCTGCTTCACATCTTTTGACTGCTTCATTGCTTCATCTTGTGATGCGTTTGGCCTGAACCCCATGCCTCGTAACTGCACTGCTGGTATTCCTTTGTATAGAATATTTCGTGCAGCATTGATATCGCGGTCTTCTCTGTGACCACAATGACATCTTATCTGTCTGTTCTCTTCGGGGATCACTTTTGCCCCACATATCGAACACTTTGATGATGTATGGTTTGGTTTTATCTTGATGACATCGATTCCATTATACCATTTTGATTTGTATTCTAGTTGCTTTCGGAATTCATAAAATGGCCAGCCGTTGAGCCTTGAACGATATTTTGTTCCTTGACCGTTTCCTTTTTGATATAGTTTTCTAATTCCAGTTAGATCCTCAAGAATTATCTGTTTTTTCTGCTCTACAAGTTTTTTTGTAATGTTGTGAATAATTTGTTGGGTTTTGCATTTTTGCTTTGTGCCGTATTTTTGAAAAATCTTTCTCCTAATTCGTGTGTCGTTTCGCTTAAAATGTGATGTCACTTTTCTGTATCTCTCTTTGATTTTTGTTATCTTGACTATATCTGAGTAAACATTAGTCGTTCCATCAGAGTGAACGGCTGATATGTTATTCAGATTTGTATCTATTCCAATAAATTCCACAAATTTGATACTTGGCGTTTCTTTTAATATTGAAATTGATATTGTATCTTGGGTAATTGTAATTGCTCCAATTTTAGTACATGGATCAGAGATTTGTGACACCGTATAATTATTTAATGGAATTCCAACATATGATTGTCCGGGACGGACTCCGATTAGAAGCGTGTTTCCAATGATTCTGTATGACTGCTTATCAACAATAACATGTGGTTTTTTGTAATGTGGAATTTTGGCATTTGGATTCTTTCTTCTCGTTTTTCTTAAATGATTGATTTTTGACCTCGCTATCTGCATTGCTCTTGCAACATACAGTTTGAGAAATTCTGTATTGTCTGACAAGTAATGATATACATTTGAATTGAAAGCTTGCTGCGAGGTAATGTTTCTTTCTATTCCGATTCTAATTGCTTCGTTGATCATCCACCTGAATTCTTCCATTAGCAATACTAGTTCAGGACTGTTATGATGTTGAATAACAGATATTGTTGATTCCGTGTATTTGTATTATAAAATAACTGTATAATGACTGGGTTATTGCGTAATTACCGATCTATCATATATTTGGCAATACCAGAGATTTTAAATTCTGATGGGTGGATATCCACAGAATGAAGTTTTCAGCCGAAGTTGAGGTAAAGGGACACCTGATTGACTCTATGATACTTACCAAAATATTTGATGTTATAATGGACATGGGCGGAGAATTCGAGGTCCTTGAAATGCAGGTCGGAAAGAAGAAAAAGGATCCAAGCTACGCCAAGCTGCAAATCCAGGGAAAGACCAAAGACCACCTTGAAAAACTACTCGAGCAGGTTTACAGGGCAGGCGCCATATCCACCATAGGAAAGGCAGTTGCACTTAAGGCAGCACCAAAGGACAGGGTGATGCCAGACAATTTCTATAGCACGACAAACAATGCGACTCAGATCTTCCTTGGCGGAAAATGGATAGACGTGGAAAACACAATGATGGACAAGTGCATCCTAGTAAAAGGAGGAAAGGCAATGTGCATTCCAATTAGGGATGTAAAAAAAGGCGACAAGATCGTTGTCGGAGAAACGGGAGTAAAGGTAACGCCTCCTGAGCGTCCGCGCGACGGAGCCAACGTCTTTGAATTCATGGGTAGCAGCAGCTCAAGTGAGAGGCCGACGCAGCACATTGCAAAAAAGGTGGCTCAGGATATTTTCAAGACAAAAAAGGCAGGAGGAAAAATAATCATTGTCGGAGGACCGGCAATAGTCCACACCGGAGCAGCTGACTCTGTTGCAGAATTAATCCGGATGGGATACATTGATGGGCTTTTGGCAGGAAACGCACTTGCGGTTCACGATGTGGAATATGCAACACTTGGAACGTCTCTTGGCATGAACGTCCATGATGGCTCGCTTGCAGTCAAGGGGCACCGAAACCACATGGAGGCAATCAACTCTGTCTTCAAGTCCGGCTCCATTGCAAATATGGTGAAAACAAAAAAACTCACAAGAGGAATAATGTACGAGTGTGTAAAGCGAAAAATTCCATTTGTCTTGGCAGGCTCCATCCGAGATGACGGCCCACTCCCAGATGTCATAACTGACATGGCAGTTGCGCAGAAAAAATACAAAGAGGTGCTAAAGGGGGCAAAAATGGTCATCATGATATCGACAATGCTTCACTCAATAGCTACAGGAAACATGCTTCCGGCAAATGTCAAAGTAGTTGTAGTTGACATCAACCAGCCGACTGTAACCAAACTGATGGACAGGGGCACGTGGCAGGCACTTGGAATTGTATCCGATGTTGGTGCGTTTTTGCCGCTAGTTGCGCAGGAATTAAAGCACCTCAAGCGCTAAATCCGCTTTATCTCGTCTAGAACATGCGGGTTTTCAAGCGCAGACGTATCGCCTATATCTTCGCCAAGCAGCTTTGCCCTAAGCAGGCGCCGCATCACCTTGCCTGTTCTGGTCTTTGGCATGTCTGATATGACAAGGACTGTCTTTGGCTTGGCAATCTTGCCTATTTTTTCAGAGATGAACTCTTCCATTTCAGGCTGAATGGTCTTTTGATCAGCCTTGTCCTTTAGCACTACAAAGAGTGCAATCGCATTTCCCGTTATCTCGTCTGGAATTGAGATTGCCGCGGCATCTGCAATTTTCTTATGTGTTATCACCGCCTGCTCGATTTCAACCGTGCTCAGTCTGTGCCCTGAGACATTGATGACATCATCCACTCTCCCGTACATGTACCATAGTCCGTCGTCATCAACCATGACGTAATCCCCGTGAAACCACACGTCTTTGTACTGGCTCCAGTAGCTCTGGATGTATCTTTCAGGATCATTGAGCAAGCCCCTTGTCATGGTGGGCCAGGGGGACTTTATGATGAGGAATCCTTTTTTGTTCTTGACTGATTTTTTCGTTTCATCAATCACATCAAGATCAAACCCAGGACACGGTATGCCGACCGTGGTCGGCTTTAGCTTCATACCTGGAAACACCGACAGCATCGCGCCGCCAATTTCTGTCCCGCCTGCCAAGTTCATGATTGGAGCTTTTTTGTTCCCTATTTTCTCATAGAGCCACCACCACGATTCTTCGTCAATTGGCTCACCAGTTGTTGGAATTATCCTGATGTGGTCTAGGTTGAACTGCTTTCTTGGTTCTAGTCCAAGTTTTCTAAATATTCGAACCGCCGTTGGCGATATCCCAAAAATTGTTACCTCGTACTTTTCAAGCATTTTCCACAGTTTGTCAGGAGTCGGCCAGTCGATTGCCCCGTCATATATTATCGCAGTTGCCCCAATTTCCAAAAGGCCGTAAACATTCCATGTCTGGCCCGTTATCCAGCCCATGTCTGCAGGCCAAAACAAAATGTCGTCTGGCTTCATATCTATCAAATATGATGCCTGATGGCCGGCAAACACTGAAAAGCCTCCGTGCGTGTGAATTACCCCTTTTGGCCTGCCTGTCGTGCCCGAAGTATACAAAATAAACAGCGGATCCTCAGAATCCATTGACTCTGGCTTGTACGAGTCCGGCTGGTCTTCTACCAGTTTTGCATAATCTAAAACCGAGTCTGAAAAATCGTATCTGTCTACCCTCTTGTATGGCACCACGATCAGTTTTTCAATTTTTGTGTCCTGTATGGATTCTGGCAGCGTCTTTTTTTGCGACACCGGGTTTCCCTTTCTTGCAAACCCGTCTGAGACAAAAAGGACTTTGGCGTTGCAGTCCTGCAGCCTGATTTTTAGGGACTCTGTGCTGTATCCAGAAAAAATCACCGTCTGGACTGCGCCAATTTTTGCACACGCCAAAATGGCAACTATTGCTTCAAAAATCATCGGCATGTATATTGCGACAACGTCTCCTTTTTCCACGTCTAGTGATTTTAGGGCGTTTGCTAGCTTGCTTACCTGAATTTCAAGCTGCGAATATGTGACCACTTTTTCCGTGCCGTCCTCAGACACAAAGCAGTATGCGATTTTGTTTGGCGTTTTTTCTGCAAATTTTTCCACAGTCGAGTTTACGATGTTTATCTTTCCGTCGGCAAACCATTTGGGCCACGGCTTGCCTTTTGAAAAGTCGGAAACTACTGTGTATTTCTTGTCCCACACTATCCCGATGTCGTCGTTTACCGCATTCCAGAACCAGTCAGAATCTGCCTTTGATTTTTTGGCAAGGTCTGCAAATGACGCGACACCGTGCTTTTTCATGAATCGGATAATGTTTGATTTTTCAATCTGATCCTTGGTTGGCTTGAAAATAAAATCACTCACGTAACTCTTCTCAAAATTTGTTTGGCATAAATTGATTATGATATGTTAATTCCAAGTCTCCTCGCACACGAGATCGCGGCTTTTCCGTCGTCCTCAGTTATGTTTGCCTCTCTGAACTTGGCAGTCCACACGGTGTCTGTCATGCGGGTGTTTTCAAAATAATACTCTCTTAGGACATCAGATATCGTATTGTTGATTTCGTGCCTGATTTTGGCAGGATCTGCCCCGTTTAGCCATGAAAATTCAGGCAAGTTTGACATTATCTTGACAATTTCTGCCTCGTCTGGCTCTAGTCTGGAGTCCATTTATGATGAAATTCTTTCTTTGAGGATTTTTAGTGTCAGGGTTGGATCTGCCGTTCCCTTTGTCTTTTGCATCACCTTCCCTACCAAATAGTTGATTGTCTGGGGGTTTTCCCTTGCCTGCTGCACTGCAGTCGGCTCTTGGGCCATCACGTCAGATATTATTTTTACAAGCTCTCTCTCGTCTGATATTTTAGCAAGGCCTGTCTGCGAAACAATCTCCGATACTGACTTGCCTGTCTTTACTATTTCCTGCAGCGCGTTTTTTGCAGAGCTGCGAGTTATTTTGCCGCTGTTTATTATCTCAATTAAATCCGCAAGGTGCTTTGGCGTAAGCCTGCTTTGCTCTCTTTTCTCCCGGGTGTCTACCAAACCCATCAGGTCTGTCGTTATCATGTTTGCAACCTCTTTTGCGTTTGATTCCGTGTGGGCCTGCTCAAACAAGTCAGAATAATACTTGTCTGATGACAGTACGTCTGCTACCTGTGCCGGTATGGCATGCTTTGTAATGTAGCGCTCTTTTTTTGAGCTGATGCTTTCTGGCATGTTCTTTTTCCATTTTTCAATCGACTCTGAATCCATAATCACCCATGGGATGTCTCCCTCAAGGATGTACCTGTAGTCCTCGTCCTCCTCTTTTGATCTTGACGAGATGGTGATTTTTCGCTTGTCGTCCCAATGCCTTGTCTCTTGTGCAATCGCTATCCCTCTTTCTGCAAGGCTCTGCTGCCTTGTCAGCTCAAAGTGGATTGATTTTTCCAAATCGTGGAACGAGCCGATGTTTTTGACCTCTACTCGCAATCCCCCCTCGATGGATACGTTTGCATCTGCACGCATTGCGCCCTCAAGTGACGGGTCGGAAACGCCGAGGTTTTCAAGCAAATCCGACAATATGTTTAGAAATATTCTGACCTGCCTTGGGTTGTCAAAGTCAGGCTCTGTCACGATTTCGACTAGCGGCGTGCCTGCCCGATTGTAATCGACAAGCGTGATCTGGGTTCGCTCAGACGCCCCCTCGTAAATCAGCCTTCCGGGATCTTCTTCCAGCTGGATTCTTCGTATTCTGATTTCTTTTCCCTCGATTGACACCTTGCCCTGCTCGCCGATGCTTGTTGGACCATACATGTTAAGCTGGGTAATCTGAAAGTTTTTCGGCAAGTCCGGGTAAAAGTAATTTTTCCTAAAAAACCCAAGCCTCTGCGGCGTCTTGCAGTTTAGTGCCATTGCAATCATGCTTGCCTTTTCTACTGCCTTTTGGTTTAGTCTTGGCAGGGAGCCTGGCAGCCCCATGCAGACTGGGCAAATGTTTGTGTTTGGCTCAAACTCCCTATAGTTTGCCTTGCACGAGCAAAACAGCTTGCTTTGAAGATTTGTCAGCTGGCAGTGAATCTCTAGTCCTATCATAGCGGCGCTCCCGGAATACTCGTCGTTCCCTGCAATGCATGTGCTGCCTGCAAGAGCTGTTTTTCCTGCAACGAGTTTGCGTGAATCTGCACTCCTATTGGCAGGCCGTTGTGGATCTCAAACGGGACTGATATTGCCGGAATTCCAGTCAGGTTTGCAGTGACGGTGTTGATGTCTGCCATGTACATTGCCAGCGGGTCGTCAATTTTTTCTCCAAACCTAAATGGCAAAATTGGAACCGTCGGGGAAATCAGAAAATCAAATTTTTTGAATGCCTCTAGGACCTGTCTTTTCAGTTTGCTCTTTACCTTGAGTGCCTTTAGCAGATACTTTCCTGCAAACCCAGCTGACGGTACAAACCCTCCTATGATCATTCTTCTTGTTACCTCCGGCCCGAAGTTTCTTCTTGCCTTTGATATGTATGATTTGAACTCGTATCCCTCCAAATCCATCGGGTATCCGTATCGTATGTTGTCATATCTTGAGAGGTTGCTTCCTGCCTCTGCAGTGGTCAGAACGTAATATGTCGCAACCGTGTACTCTACCATGTCTAGTGACATCTCCTCGACTTTTGCCCCCAGTTTTTCAAACGAGTCCACTGCGCGCCAGAATGCCGACTCTACGTTTTTGTCAAGCCCTGCGCCACGACTCATTTCCTTTATGATGCCTATCTTTTTCCCCTCTATGCCTGAATCTATTCCTGCAAGATAGTCCTGGCTTTGGTTGTCAACTGTGGTGTTGTCGTTTTGGTCCTTTCCTGCGATGTGATTTAGCAAAAACGCCACGTCTTCGACCTTTCTTGCAATCGGGCCTATCTGCTCTATGCTGTTTGCATATGATACCAGCCCATATCTGGAAACTAGGCCGTATGTCGGCTTGAGCCCGACAACTGAGCAAAAACTTGCCGGATTTCTAACCGAGCCTCCGGTGTCTGAGCCAAGAGATGCCATACATTCAAGTGCTGAAACTGATGCCGCGCTCCCTCCGGACGATCCCCCCGGGACATAGTCTGTGTTCCACGGGTTTTTGCTTGGGCCGAATGCGGAAAATTCTGTTGCGACTCCCATTGCAAACTCGTCAAGGTTTGCCTTTCCAATCAGTATCGCGTCTTGCGATTTTAGCTTTGATACGACGGTTGCATCGTACGGTGAAACATAGTCTGATAGCATCTTTGATGCGCATGTTGTCTTTCCGCCTTTGATTGATATGTTGTCCTTGATTGATATCGGCATACCGTAGAATGCGCCGACTTTTTCCTTTGATTTTATTTTCTTATCTATCTCCCTTGCCTGATCAAGCGCTCTTTCGTTAATTGAGATAAACGCGTGTACCCTATCCTCGTGTTTTGATATTTGGTCAAGTGTTTTTGCGACAAACTCCTCTGCAGTGATGCTTCCGTTTTTTACGCTGCTGATGTACTCTAGGGCGGAAATTGCAAGACTCAAGTTAGTTCATCTTTGGTGCTCTGACAAAAGTTCCCTTGTAGTTTTTGAGATTGGTAATTAGTTTTGATTCAAACGGAATGAACTTGTCCTCTCGGAGTTCGCTTATTGTCACCTCTTGAACCGGGATTTCCTCCGACTCGATGTCTGCCTTGTCTAGGATGTCAAAATAATTCATTATCTTTTGGATTCGCTCAAAATATTCATCAGGACTATCGATTTCTATTCTCATTAATTTTGCAACGTGTTCTATGTCTTCTTTGGTTACCAAATGTATCACCTAGGGTGTAAGCCTGTCTACGTCTCTTGGATAAAATGTAGTGTCTCTTATGTTTTCAGTGCCTGTGAGTGACATTATCAGCCTCTCAAGGCCGATTCCGCATCCTGCGTGTGGGGGAACCCCGTAATCAAATGCTCTCAAATGGTACTCAAAGGCGTCTGTTTTTAGTCCCTTGTTTTTCATTCTCTCCTCTAGCTCTGAGCGTTTTTCAACCCTTGTGCTACCAGATGATAGCTCCAAGTCGCCAAACATCAGATCAAATGACTCTGAAACCTTTGGATCCTGCTTGCTGATTTTTACATAGAATGGTTTTGGTCCTGTCGGCCAATCCTTGATAAAGTAAAATCCGCCCAGTCCGATTTTTTTCAGGTTTGAGGGGTACAGGTCATCACCCCACTCTGTTTTAGCTCCTGCCTTTTGCATTTTTTCAACAAGTTCTGAATATGTGTACTGCGGGATGGCGCTTGGCATCTCCGGAACCACAAACTCTGACTCGGGATTTTCTTTTGCATAATCTTGAACTGTCTTGATTGCGATTTTTATCATCTGCTCGATTCTTTTCATCACATCAGTATAGTCAATGTATGCCTCTTCCATGTCTATTGAGATTGCCTCAGAGAGGTGTCTGTTTGTCCTTGATGGTTCTGCTCGAAATATCGGCGCAATTTCAAATACCTTTTCAAAGCTCATTGTCAGCTGTTCTTTGTACAACTGGGGTGACTGGGCCAAGAACGCCTCCTTGTTGTAGTAAAATATCGGAAACAGTGCAGCTCCTCCCTCCGTTGCAGTTGCAATCATTTTTGGCGTATTGATTTCCAAAAATCCGTTATCGTAAAAATAATCCCTGATTGATTTTAGGACAAGGCTTCTTGCCTTGAATACGTGCTGGAGTGATTTTCGCTTAAGGTCGATTGGCCTGACCTCTAACCTGGTGTCTATGTTTTTGACAGTCTTTGCATATGGCTCAAACGGCGCTATTTTTTCTACCTCTGAGAACACCTTGAGCTCTTTTGGGATTATCTCTATTCCACGTGGTGCCTTTTCTGACGGCTTTACCGTACCGATTATGCCAATTGACGAGTGTGCCTTGAGGTGCGATATTTTTTCGCGAATTTCATCAGGGCAGCTTCCAGCCTTTGCAAGAACCTGGATCTCTCCCTCCTTGTCCTTTAGCATCATAAACGAAATGTTGCCGTGCCCCCTGACACTTAGAACCCATCCCATTATGGTGACGTCTGTATCTGCCAATGCCGGTGATAACTGATTAGAATAATGAGTCCTGCGCCATTTTTCAAGATCTGTTCCTATCATGTGATGTATTTTGCTCAGTTTTGAGGTATTTATTTGGCTCGTCAAATCTGAGTTGATTGATCTGACTCATCACAATCCGCTCTGCATTTTTTGACTGCTTACGAACGGTTCACAAATTACGACTTTTGTTCTGATACCTGTCTTTCGTCTTTGAACAATACGTCGTCAAGCGTTGTGATATTGAATTCGTTTAGCGATTTTTTCTTTATTTTGCCGACAAGTGTGATGTCTCGCTTAAAGAACAGGTTGACTGTCCAGTCCAGGGCGACTCTGCATTTTTTCTCAAACGTTGGAAGCATTGTAAGATAGTATGTCTTCCAAATCACCCATGCCACCGTGCCAGATATCTTGCATCCAAAAACAGATGCAATGCCGCTTCTTTTCCCAATCACTGCCATCATCCCCTTGCTCTCGTAGTTGAATTCTTTATCCTGATTCTTTCCGGTGATTGCCGACTTTAGATTGTGAGACACAATCTTGCTTTCTCGCAACGCATGTTGCGCTGTTGGGGGATAGAGGTTGCCTGTTTTTGTATCCGTTATTGCAGCGCAGTCTCCAAGTACAAACACATTTTCATATTTTGGAATTCTTAGGTGGCTGTCAACTACTACCTTGCCTGCAGTGTGCTCACAGTCAAGGCCTGACACGACAGAATCAATTGTAACGCCTGCAGTCCAAATTATCGTGCTGCACGGGATTGTCTCGCCGTTACCCAAGAACACAAAATTGTCTCCGGCATCAACTGCCTTTGTGTTTGAAATTATTCTAATTCCTGCTTTCTGCAGGGATTCTGTGGCCTTTTTTGCAATGTCTGGATCAAGCTCAGGCAATATTCCGTCTTTTGCAGCAGACACTAGGACCATCTTGATGTTGCATTGAGGAATGTTTCGGTAAAAATGCCGTGCAGACTCTTTTACAAAGTCGTTTAGCTCGCCAATTGTCTCCACCCCCGCAAATCCGCCGCCAACTACCACTAGGGTCATGAGTCTTTCTTGAACTGCCATGTCGTCTTCCTGGTCTGCTATCTCCATCATGTGGATCATGTGGCTCTTTATGGCAATTGCGTCTTGGATTGTCTTCATCGTAAAAGAGTTCTTTTCAATTCTCTTGTTTCCAAAATAGTTTGTCGTGCTTCCAAGTGCGATTACCAGATAATCATAATCGAGAACCTTTACCTTGCCGTCAAATGCGCGGGTTATTGCGACAAGCTTGTTTTTCATGTCGATTGCAGATACCTTGGCCTGGTAGAATTTTTCATTTTTACAAAACGTTCGCAACGGAATCGAAATGTCGCTTGGGTGTATTATTCCAGATGCGATTTCAGGCAGCATTGGCGTGAACAGGAAAAAATTATCCTCGTTTACAAGACGAATTTTCACACTTTTGTTGTTTTTGAAGATTTTTTGCAGCTGCTGCAGCACTGAAATTCCTGCAAACCCTCCGCCCAAAATCAGGATCCTTTTTTGGCTATCTGGTTCCAAGCGCACTCCCTCTTTTTTGAATTACAAAGTAGCTGCGAAACTCTTGATTTTTTCTTTGGTGATAAAACAGTACCCTGCTTTTTTCTGTGATCAATACGCCAAAAATCCTAAGGACGTTTCTAACTTGGATTACCCAGTATGAAAAAAGCCCGCTTGGGGTATGTCTTACATAATGCATTGTGATTATTGGGGGTTTTGGCGTGGCAAAAGGCCTAGTCTGTTTGGGAAAAACGGACGAATTCAGCAATTTATGCGTGGTTCTCTTTATTGCGCGCTTGAAAAATTAATTAGCACTGCTTGGTTAGTTGAATTAATGGATGAAGATTCGGATTTGGGCGAATTTGTAAAGGAATTCAAAAAAGTTATTGCAGACAGCCTTGAAATTTTGTCCGACCTGGACTGCGATTTTGTTCAATCAAAAGAAGACGAACTAACCCCAATTGCCAATATGCAAGAGGTACGTGAGGCAACTGACGATATCACCCATTTTGCCAGGATCAAAAAGGCAGAATCCGAACTGGTTAGAAGAAAGTTTCAGTGAGACTTGTAGAGGTTCTTTAGATATGCGTCTTCTGCCACAAGTTCGTTTATTCCGGCTAGGACTCCCGTAATTATTGCGTCATTTAGGTTAAAGACTGGCTGAATTGTTTTTCCGTCCTTGTCCTTGTAGATAATCTCGATCATGAGATCGTGCTCATTTAGGCCCTTTTGCCTCGATATGATGCTTGCCTTGATGATGCCTTCTGCAGAAAATACGATCTCTCTTGAATCGCTAGACGTGAAAACAACTCGATGCTTTTCGTTCTTCTTGTGCTCAAGTACGAGCATTCCTCCAATGTTTGGCAGATCCCACCCGGGATACCCTTCGACATAGTCACATTGGTATTTCCTGAAATCTGATTTTGTAAAGTATTCCTTAGAATTGATTGCGCACGAGTCCTTTAGGTGGATTATCTGCTCTTTTATGTATCTCCATAGGTTGCTCTCGAATCTTTTTGCAGTATAAAATTTCGTTAGTGTTGCAGCTATTCCTATCACCGGGATGACAAACAATGGTGCTGAAGATAGGAGGTTCTTTCCCCATTCACCCGTCCCTATTTCTATTTCGATATTATCGGGAGTTCCGTTTATTGAAATGTTTATGCTTCTCCTGGTTCCAGTAGTGGTTCTCAAGATCCCGTTCTTTCTTGCCTGAATAAAGCACCATGATGGGGGGTTTCCCTTGTCCTTTGATATGGCCACCTCAAAGCTATGCTCTTGCAAATATGTGGTGATCCTCGTTGTAAGCCTGTCGATATCAAGACAACAATCAAAAAATCGTTGCGTTTTTGTCATTTTGTACTGGATCACTGTTATTGTGGATAAGAAGACTAGTCTGCATGTTATGAACAAAATATTTCTGAATTTGTGAACATTAGTACAATGTTCAATTTTAAATAGCAACTGTGATCATACTAGCACGTAAGCAATGCAGGTTATAGAAAGCGAAATCTATGGAATTAGGGAGTTCATAGATTCGTTGAATTCTGAAAAAGAAAGCGCTGTAATTGTCGAAGGAAAGCGCGACTCTGCAGCGCTCAAAAAACTAGGGTTCACTGAAAAAGTCTTGGAATTTCACAGATTTGGGGGATTGACAAAATTTGCAGACTCGGTATCGGATCATAAGAATCTGATCCTACTCTTTGATTCTGACAGAAAAGGCAAGTACCTGACAAGAAGGGTAATTGAGCAATTGGAGCATAGAACAAGAATTGATCTGTCCTACAAGAAAAAACTGGCTCAAATCACAAAAGGCAAGGTTCGCACAATCGAAGAACTGGACCGATACGGGCAGTTTTTGTACGGCGCTGCCGACCATGGCCATTGGGAACCAAAAAATCCTTTTTAAGCAATACTGCCATTAATAGCGAGTTGAAGTTCTTTGGCCGTAACGACAACACGTGTGATAAGTGTAAGCAAAAATTCAAGACTCATGAAGAACTGATTCGTCATGCGCGACACGACCACCATCAGGTCATCCCAAAATGTGCCGAATGTGGCAAGGAATTCATCCACGAAAAAGACCGACTGCATCACGCAAAAGAAGAGCGCCAAAAAAAGCTGTCAAAGCGCGGCTTGGACTGAAAAAATCTTTTATCAATTTAGTAAAAAATTATGCGTATTCCTTTTTAATCGGAAAAACGTAATATGTGCTCAGGCAAGCAGGACGATCTCTTGCTGAGAGTAAAATCGCAGCATCATGTGAACTTGTTTGCCTCCTGAACTTTACAATCTTCTTAAAATTCATCATATGAGCGTGTTTGACAGATTAGGCTTGATCTATGATTTTGGGGATTCTAATGATGAATTTTGTCGGGTTGTTCTGTATTGTGATTTTTCCTTTGTGTGCATCTACAATGTTTTTACAGCTCACCAGTCCAAGCCCGGTTCCATGAGGCTTTGTTGTAAATAACGGATCAAATATTTTGGGCATTATGTCGTCTTTGATTCCAGGACCAGAGTCCTCAACTTCGATTATGACATCATGTAAATCACTATCCCATCTGATGAATATTGCACCGTTTTTTTCCCCAATCGCCTGAACTGCGTTTGAAATGAGATTGCTCAACAACACCACTAATTGTTTTTGATCACATCTCAAGGTTACGTCATTTTCCGGTATGGTGAGTTGAATATTTGCTGGAATTTCTGTCGTTTTGGCAGCTGATGTGATTATTTCTCTTACCGAGTTTTCTCTGAGCTGTGGCTCTTTTGTTCTAACAAAATCCATCATGTCCTCTATCTGGCGATTCATTCTTTGCGCAGACATCTCGATCATTTTGTAGCGCTCTTTTGTTTTTTCATCAACGTTGCCTGATCTTGACACGAGTATCTCTGACGCCATCTTAATCACCCCTAATGGATTCCTCAGATCATGTGCAAGACGTGCGGTCATTTCGCCAATCGTGTACATTCTCTCCATTTTCGTTAATCGCTCCGTGTCTTCTTTCAAAATTCTAAGGACCAACCACATCATGAAAAGATGAATTCCGATGTTTACGATGGCAAGTGTGATTTGGAGAAGAATCAGATTTGTGGACATTTTCTCTGCTTCCAGCCCTAGCTCCAAAGTCAGAGCATCGTTTTGCTCTACCAGTTTTTCTGCAATTTGATTAATTTCAAGCAGCTTGGACTTTGTTGTATCTATATCAAACTCTGATCCGATGAACTCCATTATCTTCTCATCGTATTTTGCAAATGAATCGTAAATTGCCTCCCATTGAGGATAAAACTTTGCGTCTAGCGGATCTATTTTTAATCCCGATTCGCTCCCTCCGTTTTTGAGAAACATCAAGTTGTTTTCATAGTCTTTGAGAGCCAAAATCAGGTTCTCCTGTGATTCTCCATCGATGTTATAGTTTTGTAGCTTGACAAGAACATTTACTGTAAGAAACCTGTCCTTCCCAGCTACGTTCACGGCGTTTCCTAGAAATATTTTTTCAGATTCTAATGTCTGCAAAGAAAGGAAACTTGACAGTATTATTACAATTTGAATTGCAATGATTATGCTGATTTTTCTTGAGGCGTTAACTGGTTTTTTCGACATCTGAAAGTACTACTCCCCTACCGTAGAAATCTCAGCATTATTATGAATACGTATTGCTTCTCATCTGAATATGTGCGAGTTGTCTTTTGACGAAACGTGTGGATTCTAATCTTATTTTTAATCACTCTGGAACACGCCACGATCGTATTTATCTAAACCAAAATACCAAACTCTGTATTGAAAGCAGATTCGCCAAAGGATTTGGTTCCAGCATTTTTTGACAATACTGCACAAACCTATGATTCTGTGGTAAATTGGACAACCTTTGGAAAAGACAGATACTGGAAAAGGGAGATTCTCAAACAAATTCCTAACTGCGAAACAATACTTGACCTTGCTTGCGGGACAGGCATACTTACATTTCAGATGGCAAAACAGTTTCCGAATTCCAAAATAACTGGCATAGACATTACAGAAAGTTATCTGAACGTGGCAAAAAAGAAAAATCCGTATCAGAGTGTTTCTTTTCTAAAACAAGATGCAGAAAAACTAGATCTTTCACAAAAGTTTGACTGCATTGTATCATCGTACATTCCAAAATATTGTGACCCTAAAAGTCTCATTCCAGTGTGCCTGAATCACCTAAAACCTAATGGAAAGATAATTTTGCATGATTTTACATATCCAAAAAGCAGCATCGTCAAGTCCTTGTGGAATACTTATTTTGTCATATTGAGTGTGGTTGGTTATTTTCTTCCATCATGGAAGAAAGTGTTTGCAGATCTTCCAAAACTGATACGGACTACAAAATGGCTAGATGATTATGAACAGGTCATGAAAGAACACGGTTTGGAAACCCACTTGCAGTCATTGACTTGGAACAGTTCAGCCATTCTGACAGGCATAAAGAAGATCTAGCCGTATTTCCTCTGAAACTTGAAACCAGACCGAACTATCTTGTACTATTTCATAATCTCTTGTGATTTTTTTCCCATCAGTGCTTATTGTAATTACGATAGCGCGCCGATGTGCCACGACGTGGTGTTTTTGCAATATGGTGCCGATTCCTTCTTTTTTCCTCAAGAGTTCTGCTAGTATGTGTCGCGGGATTGCCTTTGAGTCAAATCGCACCGTGGCAGAAACTATGGGAAATTGATCTGCTGAAATGATTATTTTTCTTAGGTACTCGGTTTTACCTATTGGAGTTTGCTCAATTACGTTAAAACCGACATTTCTTTTTAGAATGTCTGCTACTGTTTGCTCCATGTGACCAATAGGAGTATTCAAAATTGTTTCTGCTAAGATCTCTAGAGTGTTCGTATGATATTATACTCTGATCAATCAATTAAAGATGTCTTACTATTAGATAGCATACCGTAATAACAATAACGCCGATGCTTGTGAGTTGCAATGTGATTTCTTTTCTACGTACCTTTGAATGATCTGAAGACTTACGCTTTAGCTCCTTGTATCTTCTTGAAGTAATTATCAGCAAGTAGCTCAGCGCGCCAGCTATTCCTGCCATCATGACTGTTTCAAATGATATTGAATTTGATTGAATTGCCGAGCCTGCAAACACTGGCAGTATGCCCCAGGATACAACAAACGTCAAGTTATTGTGGAATCGTCCTTTGAATAATTCCAAGTTATACGCAAAAAGAAAAAATGACTCTAAAATTCCAATTGGGATCAATAGCGGCGAATCCAAAAATGCGTAATGCAGTCCTATTGCAAATGCTCCTCCCAATGAGAGCAGCGATATCGCCACCAGTTTTCTTTTAGATAAAAATCCCCACGGCTTGGTCTTACTCCCTATGGAATCAAGGCAGTGTGCTGTTACTCCAAGTGCAAGAAAATACAAGACGCAGATTGCCACAAGCCTGTCTGTGGAAAAATCAGTGGTAAACGAGCCCCATGCGGCAAAGGACACCACCATTCCAGTGTATGGCAAAAACAAGATTCCAACGCTTATTCTAAAACTCTTTGAGCCAAACTTTGGGACAAACCATTCTGACGTTCTGTCTTTTTGCATAGTTCCTTTATGCACTTTCTTACTTATATTGTGGATTGGGTGTACAAACACTGCAGGTGTTCATTTTGTGCCGTATGGATTCATCTAAGATATTGCCAAAAAATAAAGAAAAGATTGGAAGGTTATTTGCTTCCAATCAAAAAGATTACGCTTGCTGATGTGCTGACGTCCTGGTCGGATGAAAACACTGGTGTTGGTGCCCTGGAATCCATGGCACTTTCTGCCTTTGCGTAATAGTACGGCATTGGTGGTGGAGTTGAAAAACTATCCAAAATAACTGATTTTACGCCAATTATTTGGTAGTCTAGTGGAACTAATGCCTTGTCTGCTCGCTCTCTTGCGTTTTCGATTGCCTTTGACAACAAGTCATCACTTAGTTTCTTTTGTTTGTCAGGAGACAATGAAAAGTACACTGTGTCTACTCTGTTGACGCCTTGATCTACTGCTGCGTCTATGATGCTCGATACCAAATCAAGTTTTGCTGTTTTTACCTTGATTATGTTAGAGACGCTGTATCCGGTAAGCTTTTGCTTCCAAATCCCCGTCTCTTTTTCTTGGTATGACTCATACACTGGGTAGATGCTAAACTGGGCAGTGCTTATCTCAGATTCGGTTATACCTACTCCCTTGATTGCTGCTACTACTCCATTCATCATTTCAGAGTTTGCATCGAGTGCTTCTTTGGCAGTCGGTTTTTGAACTTCTACTCCGAACTGAACATTCACCAAATCCGGTTTTATCGTTGCAGTTGCGGTTCCGCTCACTGAGATTGTCTTTTCTCGTGATGGGTATGGGGTCGGCTCTGTCTGTGCTTCTGCTAGGCTTCCCGATGGGATTGCACCAAGAGCAAAGGCCATAACAAGAACGATTCCTGTCGCCGCTGCGATTGTCAATGTTTTGTTCATGGTATGGTATCGGCATTTTGTGCTATAACCTTTGATTAAAATAGAATTTAATAGAAAATCTATTAAAGAAGCATCCAAATAGCCTTGTTTTATGGGTGATTCAGAAGATCCGGTTGGAATTAATGATAAAATCGAAATTCTCTCAACTGATGATCAAAGAATAAAGGCAGTAGGCGAGCTTCTCAGCTCCGATTCTAGCAGAACAATTCTGCAGTTATTGTTCAATGAACACATGACTGCAAACCAAATTGCGCAAAAAACTGAAACATCGTTGCCATTGGTGATGTATCATCTAAAGAAAATGCAAGATGCAGGTGTTGTTTCTGTATCATCCACTGGAAAAAATACGAAATCACACAACATGAAGTATTACACCGTTGACAAGTTTGCAATCGTAATTTTACCATCCGGACTGTCAGAAAAGGCAAAATCAAGCAAGTCGCTGCATAATTCTTTTAATCGAATTTACAGATTTGCGACAATTGGTGGGGCCGCACTTGCAACGTGGTTTTCATCCCAGTTCATACAACACCAACAGACGGCAGTATACGAATCATCACCAAGTGCTGACTCGATGATGAAGGCTGCCCCGGAAATGGCACAGAAAACATTACAGGCGCCTGAAGCATCGCAAGCTGCACAAGAAACAGGAATTCAAATGTACCAAGCTACAACTGGCGAGCCAACCACTGACATCTACCTGTCCATAATTGTGACCCTGAGCGTGGTTGTCGTAGGGCTCATCATAGAGCGAA
Organism: Candidatus Nitrosotenuis chungbukensis; assembly: GCF_000685395.1. Lineage (GTDB taxonomy): Archaea > Thermoproteota > Nitrososphaeria > Nitrososphaerales > Nitrosopumilaceae > Nitrosotenuis > Nitrosotenuis chungbukensis. The sequence goes on from NZ_AVSQ01000017.1 coordinate 78,128, forward strand.
TAATTCGTGCACGCAAAAAATAACACTAAAAACTACACTGATACCTCATGAAATCATGGCTCTCACAAACAGGGAAAAGGCAATAGTTGCAGTATCAAACGCAATTTCAGTGTATTCGGTATACACGAAAAATCCCGACATGCTGCCAAAAAACATGTCAATGATTGACTTTATTCTAAAATCCACCCCGGAACCTCTCAAAAAAGAGATCTCGATGGATCTAATTGACGAAATTTTTGCATATGTCTCCAATACGAAAACTGAACTTTCATAAAGCCAGCAATTTAACAAAAATTAAAAGATGACTACTATTGCAACGCTTGGCTCCCATTGTGCACTACAGGTTCTAAAGGGGGCAAAAGACGAGGGCCTCAAAACGCTTCTTGTCTGTGAAAAAAAGCGCGAGAGCCTGTACCGAAGATTTGGGTTTATCGACAAGTTAGTTCTGGTGGACTCGTTTTTAGACATTCTTGATTCAAAATACTCGAAAATTCTGGAAAAAAACGATACTGTTTTGATTCCACATGGCACGCTGATTGCCCAGATGAGCACAGAACAGATTGAGTCAATCAAGGCTCCGATATTTGGCAACAAATGGATTCTAAGGTGGGAGTCTGACAGAAATCTAAAAGAAAAACTGATGCTTGAGGCAAATCTTGACGTCCCAAAATCAATCCCAAATCCAAAAAACATCAAACGACTGACAATCGCCAAAAGACATGGTGCGGCTGGCGGCAAAGGCTACTTTCTTACGTCTAGCGAAAAAGACTATATCAAAAAAAGAAACTACCTGATCAAGACGGGACTGATCAAAGGCGATAAGGACCTGTACCTGCAGGAATATGTGATGGGGGTTTTGGCATATCTACAATTCTTCTACTCTCCACTAAAAGACGAGCTAGAGTTCTTCGGAGTTGACAAAAGGCACGAATCTGATATTGAAGGGCTGGCAAGAATTCCATCCCAGCAACAAATGGGAATGGATTACATTTCCTCGTTTAATGTCATAGGGAACAGCCCGATGGTGCTGCGAGAATCATTGCTTGACGCAGTATATGGTATGGGTGAGAGATTCGTCAAAGCATCAAAGAGACTAGTCAAACCTGGGATGAACGGCCCGTTTTGCATAGAGGGCGTGTATGATCAGGATGGCAAATTTTGGACATTTGAGTTTTCAGCACGTATCGTTGCTGGAACGAACATCTACATGGATGGCTCGCCATATTCCACATTACTGTATGACGTCCCAATGAGCATGGGCAGAAGAATAGCTAGGGAAGTAAAAACAGCAACAAAACAAAAGAAACTGGATAAAATTACTACCTAAAGCGCATCAGTTTTGTTCTAGAGAACATTATTGCCATGGTAGAAACAATTCCCATTATTGCCAACACTCCGAGCGGGAATTCTGGAATTACACTCGTTCCGATGATTTCAATTTCTTCAGTTGCGATAGGAATTACAAATGATATCTCTGTCGTGTCTTCAGTATGTGCAATGGAATAAACAGTTTCAGCGCCGTCGAGCAGTATGATGAATTCGTCGTTTTCTGCACCGATTAATTCTGATGGAAACGATAGTTCAAACGTTGATTCGTCCACATTTGCGGTTCCAATCAAAAGAGAGGGCAGTTCCTTATCGATATCCATAGAAATTACCTCCCCATCAAAACTGTAAGCCAGATTGAACGTTCCTTCATCTATCTCAAGATCATAACTTCCAGACTCTGAAAAGGAGAGCGGAACCATCGACAAAATCACAATCGTGCTGATAGCAAAAAGATAATTTTTCAACACCTTTTGTTAACCTATAACAATATAGATTTTTCCGTATTTTTAGTTTGTTTCGACTATTATTGCTGCTTTTTCAGAGTTGTCAAGCTCTTGTTGTACCGCGTTTAGGATGTGCGATACTGACGTCAGGCTTGAAAAGTCAACTAGTTTTAGGTTGTTCAAAAGGTACACCTGCGGCGCAATGTCGTTGTTTCTGGACTCTAAAAAGTCGTCTAATTCTTCTAGAATCGATATCTTTCCACCCTGGAATATTTTTGCATTTTTGTGCGATAATTTCATTCGGCCGAATCTGTCTAATACCAAGACATGGTGTCTGTTTTTCTTTGAAAACAGCTTTTTTTCTGAAACGTGTCCTGTGAATACAAAGTAATGATCAGTTTCAAAGCTCAACTCTACAAGATCCTTGCCGACTTCCATCATCTCGCTTGCCCTGATGAGCGCCTCATCAAGTGTAAAGATGTTCTTTGCGTTCTCCGCGCTGTCAAGTTCCACATTTCCTGTTGCAGACACTCTGAGTAGCGCTTTTTCTGAAATATACTCGCTGTTTATCAGAATTGATTCTGGCACTGCCCCCTTGTCAATCATGATTGCGTGAATTTTTTTGTGCATCTCAGATATTTGCTCAGGTGTCGGGTTGGATATTGTGTGCTCTATTTCCTCCTGAATCATCGAGGATGCGACTCCTATTGACGATATGACCTCGGCATGCTCTGCTTTTTTGTACGGCACTCCGAGCTGTTTTGCGACAAAAGGAACCAGCACTGATGCCCCTCCGCCACCGCCTATTATCTGGGTCTTTGCCTTTTCCATCTTGAACTCTTTTATGATTTTCGAAATTGCCTTTGTTATCTCAAACGATGCTGTCTGGATTACAGACATTGCCGCCTCAGGACCAGTTACCTTGAGCTCGCGTCCGAGCATCTCCATTGCAATTTTTGCAGAGGTTTGGTTTGCAAATGAATAATCGTCCTTTTCTATCATACCAAGTGCGTTTGCGGCACACGTGTTTGTGATTGCAAATGTTTCAGTGTCGCATTTTATTGCAACGTACGGCTCAACGTCGTTTTCCTTGGGTTTTATTGTGATGATTTTTCCTTTTTTCAAAACGTCCGGGTCTGCAAAACAGGCATACTTTAAACCTGCAATGTGGGCGCTTCGCGGACCCACCTTCCAAACCCGCCCGTCCTTTATCTTTATCATACTGCCTCCAGCCACGCCTAAAATGCGAACATCCATTGAACGGATGCACGTTGGATGGTCTTTTATCGTAACATAACGAATCTCAGGCTTGCCATTTTTTATTATGCAGATGTTGGTGCTCGTTCCGCCAACTTCGACAAATATTCCATTTGTTACCTTGAGATACAGCAAGGCACCTGCAACACTGGCAGCCGGTCCTGAAAGAATGGTTAGAATTGGCTTTGTCCTAAACGTGTCCATGTTTGTAACTCCGCCGTCTCCTTTCATGATCATTAACGGTGCGTTGACTCCTGCGTTTCTAATGGCCTCCTCTACAAAGTTTGCGACCTCGACTGTTTTTGGAAGGACGCTTGCGTTGATTGCCGCAGTCAGCGTCCTAATTTCAAGGCCGTAAATTCCAGAAATTTCATGCGACGCAGTGGCTGGAATGTTTCCCTGCATCGCATTTTTCATTACAAACATTTCATTTGACGGATCATCCACTCCAAACGCTTCTGTTGCGACAATTACCTTGACTCCTCTGTCCTTTAGGGAATTGATTGCATGGTGTACCTCTTTTTCTGAAATCAGGTGAGATGTATCAAGAAAGACATGTTCTGTCTTTAGGCTTTGATCAGAGTTAAATGTGGCATCCTGTAGATTTGTTCTTTTTATGACGTCGCCTTTTTCTGGCGTCACACCCATTGCAATTATGCCGACCTTTGCAGTGTCGGATTCAAGCAGCGCGTTAATTGCCTGAGTGGTACTGTGTGCAATTAATTCGATTTCGGATAACTCTATTTTTGATTCATTAACTAGCTGGGATAGTGCAAGCACGATTCCTTCCGAGACGCCTTTTTGCGCCTTGTGTGTGGTGGGGGTAGTTGACTTGCCGATAAGCTGCCCAGTTTTGATGTCTATTGCTATTGCCTTTGTGAACGTGCCGCCTACATCAATTCCTACTCTAATGCGTCGTTGACTCATCGATTTCCCTTCTTGATTTGCGCATTGTGGCTATTTTCTCTTCCCTTCTTGGCTTCAAAACAAGCACATATGATGCCGCTACCAGATATATTCCAAGCATGATTGCCTGTGCAATTATTGTCTCAAGTGTCGGATAAATTCCAGTCATCTTTGCCATGTTGATATCGAGTCTTGGAACAATTCCAAGAAGGCTGGTAAACGGCAAAATGTCAAGTGTTTGTAACTCCCTTACGGCATTGCCCAAAAATGCAATTGAAAGATATGCGCCGACTCCCATCGTAAGGCCAAAAAGCATCTTGAGCGGCAGTCTTTTCCCCAGTTTTCTTGTTACAAAGTATACTCCGAGCAGGGTTGCAATTCCTGCGACAAATCCCAACCCGACATACGTTTCCATGTATTTTGCAAATCCAAACATCGCTTCATAGAACAACACTGTCTCAAATCCTTCCCGGTATACTGTGAAAAATGAAAGCATCACAAACACAGCTGTTCCACCCGTGGTTGATGCCTGCCAGACCTTGGCTTTTACAAACTCCATCCATTTTTTATGCTCTATTTTATTTAGAATCCAAAAACTCACATAAAACAATACTGCGGTTGCGGAAAGTGCCGCAATTGCCTCGATTAGCTCCCTGTTTGCACCAGATATTCTGATGATATATGATGCAATAAACCACGTTACGGCAGTTGCTCCAATTGCCAAGACTATTCCATAGTATACGAATCGCTTGAACTTTACATTCCTTGACGCTTCAAGATAAGTAAGGATGGCGCCAAGAATCAGAACTGACTCTAGTCCCTCTCGGAAAATAACCGCAAACGATGATGTAAACGCAATTGTTGGAGCAAGCTGGCCGGTTCCCGTGACTAGCCTTTCTGATTCATCGAGGCTTCGCCTTACTGAAATTGTAGCCTGCTCAATTTTGTCATAATCTGCCTTCTGGTTTATCAAACTTCGAAGCTCTGCAAACTGAAGTTCCACTTGTAATGTAAAGTCAGGATCAATTGTTCGCAGTGGGATTTCTACGTGTTCATAGCTGTCCAAATACGCGGTTCTTGCAGAGACAAATGCAGCCTGGGTATTGCCTTCCTTGTACTGGCTTAGCATTGTCTGGAGGGTCATTCGAATAAAGTCAATCTGGCTTCGTACGACTGACTTTTGGTCTTCTGTGGCTGAGCCCATTTCATTTGTTACTTTTTCCAGTTCAATTCCGGACACTGTCTGACTGGCAAGTGATGATTCTGAAATCAGATTTTCCGTATTGTCAAGGTCTACAAGTATTGGATCATTGATAAAGGACTGTATCTCATCATATGATTTTTTTTCTTGTACCATCGCTCGCAAATTTTCCCTCATGTTTAATTCCATTTTGTGCAAGAGTGCCTCATCTGCCTTACCGATGTCCGCTTCGAGATACTCAAAGTTGTCAAGATATGCTGCAATGACATGTTCTTCTGCTTTTGCGTAATTGCCGTCTTTGATTTCAGCCAATGTTCGGTCATAATGCTGCCTTATCATGGCATACAAATGTTCATGATCTGATGATGCAGAGTCAGTCCCAGTAAGGTCGCGCTGTATTGTCGTGATCAGTTTTCCGACGGAGACAAAATCCTGTTTTTGGGCAATCTTTATTTTTAGCTCGTCAAAAAATGACGCAAGTTCGCCAGTCTGTCTTTCGTCAAATGACGAGTCTGACATAAACAGTTGAACTGCTTTATCGACAAGTGACACCGACATCAAATGGTGCTCAATGTCGTTTTCTGAAATTGCGATTTGATAACTCTCGTCTGCTGCAGTCAGCAAATCAGACACAACAAATGGGACTTGCTGTGATTTTGGAAACTCGCTTACCAGTTGCTCTGCCACTGCGACATCTGCCAGTATTTCACCTGATGGCGCATTGCTTTCTATTTTGGAATGTATGTCAAGTAGCACCAAGTGCAGATCGTCTGCCTGCTTCACATTTGCCTCTCGGAGCTGGCTTATTTGGTGACCGTAAACACCGGTAGTAAACTTGGAATACTTTGCAGCTTGTCCGTAATCGTTGCCTGCTATGCTTGTTTTTACAAGGCCAATCCCAATCTGAACTATTTCGCCTGTAGACTGGATTGAGTGGTCAGTTTCGGCCTGTGCAAAGGATGCCTGACTGACCGATAAAATGGAAACCATTGCAATTGAAAGAAGAATTTGTTTGGGGGTCACTGTGTGGTTAGGGCTAGCTAACGGTATTTAAAACAGAGATACGTTCTAAGAATCTAGAATGAGAATATGAAAAACTAATTTGATTGCAAGTTCAATGTCGGATTTATTCCGCCGACTATGATTTCTGCTTTCTTAATTCTGCTTTTGTAATACTTGATTTTTTTTCCGGCGTTTGAGATCTCGAATTTGTCCACATAAACAAGTGCAAGTACCTCAAGATTTGACAATATCTTGTAGACTGTGGAGATCGACATCTTTTGCTCGTCTGCAATTTTTTGTGCATCTTTTGCTTTTGTCGTGATTGAAAACAGCACGGATCTAGAGTAAACATTTGTCAGTGTTTCTATGATTTGCTGCGTTACATCATACTGGCTGAGCTGAAAAACGGTATTTTTTTTCATAATTCATACCCTCTGTTTAATTCGGCGCCAAAACAAGAGTTGGCTCTGGCTTTTTGATACTTATGTCTGCCTTACTTATTCTGCTTCGATAGACTTTGAATTTTCTGCCCTTGTCAGATATCATCCAGCGCTCTACGCGAATCAGTGTCAAGTCTTCAAGATCCGACAGTTTTTTGTAAACTGAGCTTAATGGAATCTTGTATTTGTCTGAAATTTCTGCAGCAGTTCTGCCTTGCTTGATTAGTGAAAACAGAATAGTCCTGGACTCTGCATCTGCCAGCGCCTCAATTACTTTTTGCGTTACGTCGTATTTCTTTAATTGTGGAAGTGTAAATTTGCGACCCAAGACACTGTTCTACTTTGTATTGTTATTTAAATAAAATGTTATCCTTCTCATTCTATAAAATGAGAACAATTCAAAATAAGAATTCGAAAACAATGACACATGACCAAATAACTTACTGGAATTTTGTCTGTTTTACTCTGTCTGGTTGTAGTTTCTGCCACAGTGCCCCGAGGATCAAACCGACAGATAGCCAAAATGCCGTGACTCCAACCAAAGACATTGCTCTAAACCCATTTACTAGGTCAGTTGGGGCAGTTACTGCATCTGGGTTTTGAGGCATCAATGCAAACACCATTCCAATGAACCCCGCATATCCTAAAACTGCGACGAATCTCTTGCTCCTGAGTCGCCTGAAAATCAGATAAAACCCAAGTGCGCCAAACCCCGAAATCGCAATAAATGAAACATACAACATCTGCCTTAGGAGAATCGTTTCTGGGTCTCCAACTGTTGGTGGGTTTGCAGGATATTTTGCAAACGGTATTAGATACAATGTAATCCACATGATTGCTGCAAGAACTAGTGCTTTTTTGGCAAAACTGTTTCCAGGAAGAATGTTTCTCGCATACCCGAAAACGATTCCAAACAATGCCCCAATCGCAGTGCCAAGCATTGCGCCTGCCAGCAACTGTCCTCCCTTCTGCCACGCCCTATACGAGTAATACTCTGCCCAAAACTGCGGAGTGTCTTTTGCCTCGCCAGACGTAAACATGTGCTGATTTTCAATCCCAATTGCCCTGTCCAAATACGGTTCTACAAGTGCCAAATTTACCAGACCGTGGATGACTCCAGCTGAGCATCCAGATAGCAAGATGATTGCAATAAAAAGAGACGTCCTCATGACTTGTCACTAGTGGCAGGGAAATCCTGCTGCATGTCTCATGTCATGGGTCAGTTCATGTATGTACATGTCTGCATATGCTTGTTCGCCAAAGACGATGCTGAATAATTGTCCCTGATCAAACCCTACCTCAAATATTCCAAATGCAAAAATTGTAGCTAATACAAGTAGTGCAACCTTTGGAACACTTGATTTTGAGATTGTAATCTCTTTTGAGAAAGACATGGAATCTAAGCCTGAATGAATGTATTTAAATTCTTGGATGAATCGTCCAATATTTAACTAAATGAACACCACCCAACAAGTGCAAACACTGCAAAACATTGTATCGCGAAAAGGATCAAGCAAGGTCCTGACATTCTCAGTGCCGCACGTGTTCAAGGCATTGCAATTGTTGCATGAAAATGAATACGTGAGCAGATCAAGTTTTTGCCAGAACTTACACATGGGGGAGGGGGCCGTCAAGACAATGATCATGCACCTAAAGAAAGAATCCATGGTAGATTCGACAAAATCCGGAACCTTTCTTACTGCAAAGGGGAAGGCATTCATAAAAAATCTCCTGGAGATAATCTTTGCAGAGTGCGATATTAAAAAATGCCAAATTGCACAGGGAAGATTCAATCACGCAGTCATTTTGAAAAATTATTCATTTGCGACAAAGACGGGGGTTGAGCAACGAGATTACACCATACTGTATGGCGCATCTGGGGCAACAACTCTTCTTTACAAGGAGGACAGGTTCGTTTTTCCAAACGAGAATATTGACTGCCTTCTAAATGATCAAAAAACCAGGAACTTGTTGACAGGTGAACTGCATCCAAAAAACGGAGATATGATAATAATTGCATCTGCAAGTGACCCGTTTGTTGCAGAGATTGCGGCAAAAAACTCTGCGCTGTGGACACTTGCCACGCACGGCAGACAGTAAACTATTTGAAGCGTGCATAATGTGTGAGTCTGTGGCAAAATATTACCTTCTTGCAATTCCAGCAGTCATTGGAATAATCGGAGGGTTATTTGCAGTCACGTATTTTGGAAACCAGGATGGTTCACAAGACGACGATACTTTTACAGTGCAACAATTAATTGAAAACGGTTCCCCATACGAAGGAAACCCGTCAGCACCAATCACAATTGTCGAGTGGGGCGATTATCAGTGTACTTTTTGCCATTTGTTTCATGACTCAAGCCTTGGAACAATCAAGGAAGAATACGTCCAGTCAGGCAAGGCAAACTTTGTTTTTAGGGACTTTGCATTAAACGGCCCGAACTCAGTTCTTGCAGCAGAGGCATCTCATTGTGCAAAAGACCAAGGAAAATTCTGGGAGTATCACGATGAGGTGTACGATAACTGGGATGGCGAAAACACCGGCTGGGTGAGCAAGGACTCGCTAAACAGATTTGCTCAAAACATAGGGTTGGATGCTGATCAGTTCAAGTCATGCCTTGATTCGTCAAAATACAAACAAGCGGTCCTTGACACATATGATTTTGGGCAAAAAATCGGAATCGATGCAACACCATCATTTCTTATCATAAAGGGCGACAAGATTGTCAAGATTACTGGAAATCAGCCAATCGATGTGTTTAGAAAAACACTTGACGACATGTAATTATTTTTCCAATTTGTGCAAGTCGTTTGCAATTTGATTGTCATATTTTGGATTAGAGTCGAGCAGTCCTCTTAACACCATGCTCTTGATGCAGTGTGCAACGTATTCTGGCTCGACGCCTCCGTATTTTGCTGCCTTTTTTGATACGTCCTGGAACAATGTCTCGTTGTCCATTTTCATCGTTTGACACATGTTGACGCGCAACAACATGCCGAGTTGAACTAGTTTGTACATCGAAATCTCTTTTCCCTCCAGGTAAATCTGTGATATGATCTCTTCCATGTGGCAGAACCCCTGAGGAGTTACTCGGTACCGGAATAGTTTTGGATAGTCTTCCAATTCGATGCAATATGGCAGCATATTTTTTTCCACGTACCGCAAACCACGGCTTGATTAATTATCAGTTCGGCACTTTGCGACAAAAATAGATTCCATTTTGGAATGTTTGCCCAAACTTCTTAATACTGAATCCATAGAGGTCAAATAATGGGCAAAATTACGATTGAGAAGCAGGATTCTGTCAAACTTTACAAAATAAAAAAAACACTTGACGAGCTTTCACGCATATCTGGCAGGGGAACCGAACTGATTTCAGTATACGTTCCAAAAGGTAAGCAGCTCCACATGGTCATAAACACGCTAAGAGAGGAGCAGGGAACTGCAGACAACATAAAGTCCGATCTCACAAGAACTCACGTAGTTGACTCGCTATCACGGGTACAGCAGAGACTAAAGCTGTACAAAAACACCCCAGACCACGGCCTTGTGATATTTTGTGGCGCAGTCCCACCTGAGGGCGGCGGGCCTATTGGCAGCGAAGTAATCAAGGTCTGGGAGATAGAGCCGCCAAAGGATCTTACCACGTTTCTGTACCGCTGTGATGATCATTTTCACGTTGACATTTTAAAGGACATGTTAAAGGACGACAACCTGATTGGATTTTTGGCAATTGACACAAAGGATGCCGGATGGGGGCTTCTTTATGGAAACAAAATCGAGGTACTAAGGGAAACAAGCTCAGGTGTTGCCGGAAAACACCGACAGGGTGGCCAGTCCGCAAGGAGATTTGAAAGGCTTCGAGAAATGGAACTTACGTATTATTACAATAGGATTGCAGAGGTAACAAAGGAATTTTTTATCGACATTTACCCAATAAAGGGGCTAATTGTATCTGGACCTGGTCCAACAAAGGAAGACTTTCTAAAATCAAACTATCTTGAATATCGACTGCAGAACATGGTGATTGCTGTTTTGGACACATCGTATTCCGGTTCAGAGGGAATTCGCGAAGCGTTCGTAAAGGCAAGTGATGTATTGTCAGACTTTAGACTGTCTGAAGAAAAAATACTCGTTGAGAAACTGTTTCGTGAAGTCAATTCCCATTCCGGTAAGGGCATGTACGGCCTCAAAGATGTAATACAGTATTTGAAAAATAATGTTGTCGAGACGCTGCTAATCACGGATGACACAAACCTGTACCGATTGGAAATAAAGTGCAACAGGTGCCAAAACCTACAGGAAGAAATCGTCGACAGATTAAAGCTGATTCCTCGAAAAACCGAACTTCTAAACAAGCCGTGCCCTAGCTGCAAAAGTACAGACCAAGAGGCAATATCACAAGATTTAGTTGATTACCTGTCGCTTATTGCAGCTCAGGTAGGAACAAAAGTCGAGGTTATTTCAGGTGTCACAGAGTATGGCGCAATGCTGTCTAGCCTAGGTAAGGTTGGAGCCGTACTCAGATACAACCCAAATCAATAGACTACCTTATTGCCGCACTGTCTTGCGTAGCTGTCATTACATTGCCGTCTTGTGCATTGATTATTCTATTTTTGATGCTTGACCCCTCAATTTTTTTAATCAAAAAGGTCAGCGAGAATGGTTTTTGAATTATCTGAATTGTTTCGTCTTTTAGGTCCTGGAGTTTTTGCATTATTCCCTGCCCGTATGCTGAAAGAAAGATCAGCCTTTGGCTAGGTCGGTATTCTAGTATTTCTCTTGCAGCGTCTGCCCCAGTTTTTCTTGGCATGTCGTGGTCCAGTAGAACCAAGTCAAACGGTGGCGCCCTGCTTTTCCTAAACAGCTCGTCATATTTTGCCTCATTTATGTAATAATCGATACACTCCACTCCGTCTTTTGCCATTGTGACTTTGTGGTTTCTCTTCTCAAGTGCGATTTTGTATTGCTTTGCGGTAAACTCGTTATCTTCTGCAATAAGTATGTCAAGTGGCATGAAAATCTCTAACGAAAATACGTGTTTTAAGACTAGTTTTTTTGTTTCAAACAAACATCATCAAAAGACGCCGTATAGAATTCCAATTAAGTATGATCACGAATTTGTTTTGCCAAGACTTTGAGCTCGTCCTGTGAAAGAATCACTCTTTTTGTCCATATGGCACCTGCATCGTTGTATCTTGGAATGATGTGGACGTGGACGTGAGGTATGATCTGTTTTGCAGCCCTGCCGTTGTTCTGGGCAATGCTAAATGCGTCTGCCTTTGTCGCGGCAAGTATTTTGCTTGCAATGTGAGGTATTTTAGAAAAAAGATTCCCAACGTCACCTGATTCCATATCTGTGATTTTTTCATAGTGTTTTTTTGGCACAACCAAGGTGTGGCCTTTATCGATTGGATACTTGTCCAAAAATGCCACATGATCTGCATCTTCGTAGATAAAGTGCCCCTCTCTATTTCCAGATATGATGTCACAAAATATGCAGTGCAATGATTACAACGCGGTCAAACAATTTATTATATTATCGATCGTTTCCGCAAATTGCCCCAACCAACTTATCATTCCCACAAAACTGGGACTAGCATCGATTGATTAATTAGTCCTAATTTTAGAGTGTGAGTGTTTCATGGGCAAAAAAGACAGAGAAGTAAAAGAAGAACGTCGTGAAAGTTTTGTAGATAGACAGTCAAGGCAAAAACGAAAAAACATGCTAATCGGAATAGGAGTTTTGGCAATAATTGTAGGAATTATAGCATTTGCAAGTTATCACTTTATAACAAAAACACAGTCAAGCCCGATGAATGCTCCAGAAGGGGCAGGGAAACTTGGAGATGAGCATGAACATGCATCACTACTAGTTAGAATCTTTGGCGACAAGTTCGATTTCTCGCAGCAGCTATACCAGGTAAAAAGCCCGTTCATTCACTTTGAAGGCGAGGATGGCAACACTATTCACAGACATGCGTCAAATATCAAACTGGGCTATCTGTTTGACACGATAAAAGTCGATGTTACAGATGAGTGCTTTACATTCCCAGACAAAAAGCCAGAGCACACGTTCTGTACAAACGAAGATTACTCGCTCAAGTTCTTTGTCAACCATCAAAAAGTAGACAGCATCAGAGACTATGTCATAAACGAGGACGATAGGATACTGATTTCATACGGCAATGAAAACCAAACCGGAATAGATGCACAACTACTGGAACTTGACGGCCAGCTAATCAAAAAATAACTCCGCAGTTTGAGAATCCAAAATATACTAATATAGCAAAACCAATCATGTCGTCATATCATGAATAACACCGATATTTCCAGCAGGAATGTAGTCGAAGGAACGTCAAGATCCCCCCACAGAGCGATGTACAAGGCAATGGGGCTAACAGACGAGGATCTCAGTCGCAAATTCATCGGAGTGTCCCATACTGGAAATGAGGCCACGCCGTGTAACATTCACCTTGGAAGGCTGGCACAAAAAGCAAAGGAAGGAGTTTATGATGCAGGTGCGACACCAAGAGAATTCAGCACCATTGCAGTAAGCGACGGAATTGCAATGGGGCATGAGGGAATGAAATCATCCCTTGTCAGCAGGGAAGTTATCGCAGATTCAATTGAATTAATGGTCAGGGCTCATCAGTACGACGGTCTTGTTGGAATTGCAGGGTGCGACAAAAGCTTACCTGGTACAATGATGGCAATGGCAAGACTAAACCTTCCATCTGTTTTCGTATATGGCGGGACAATAATGCCGGGCTACTATAACGGCAAACAGCTAACTGTTCAAGATGTGTATGAGGCAGTAGGGGCATTTGATGCAGGCCAATTATCACTTGAGGCATTAAAGAACATTGAAAACTATGCCTGTCCAACTGCAGGCTCCTGCGGAGGAATGTTTACTGCAAATACAATGGCATCAATTTCCGAAGCATTGGGAATATCATTACCTGGTAGCGCAAGCCCTCCCGCAGAGGATGAGAGGAGGGAGAAAATGGTATACGATACAGGAGTTGCAGCTACAAAACTTTTAGAACTAAACATCAAACCAAGGGATATTTTGACGTTTGAGGCATTTGAGAACGCCATAACAATACTAAACGCAATTGGCGGCTCTACAAACGCAATATTGCACCTATTGGCAATTTCAAACGAGTCCAGAGTAAAGCTTACGTACGACGATTTTGAGCGAGTTAGGAAAAAGGTTCCACACATTGCAGACCTCAAGCCAGGCGGAATGTATGTCATGAATGATTTAGACAAGATAGGCGGAGTTCCACTGATGCTCAAAAAACTATTGGATAGAAAACTGCTTCATGAAGACGTCATAACGGTTACCGGAAAGACGATGAAACAAAACCTTGACGCAATAACAATTCCGCCTCCAGCAAATGCAGATATTGTCAGACCTCTTGGCACTCCACTCCACAAGGTTGGAACCGCAGTTGTACTCAAAGGCTCACTTGCGCCAGACGGTGCAGTTGTAAAAATCGCAGGGGTCAAGATTGACAAATTCACTGGAAAGGCCAAGGTATTTGACAGAGAAGAGGATGCATTTGACGCAGTATCAAAAAACGAAGTCAAAGAAGGCGACGTGGTTGTAATCAGATATGAGGGTCCAAAGGGTGGCCCTGGAATGCGAGAGATGCTTGCAGTAACTGCAGCAATAGTCGGACAGGGATTGGGCGAAAAAGTCGCACTTGTTACAGACGGCAGATTCTCAGGCGCAACACGTGGATTCATGATTGGGCATGTCGCACCAGAGGCATACGTTGGAGGAAATATTGCACTTGTAAAAAACGGAGACCGAATCATAATCAATACGGAGACGAACATAATTGATCTTGACGTTCCAAAAGAAGAACTAGACCAAAGAAGAAAAGAATGGAAGCCAAGAAAGCCAAACTATGAGACCGGCGCGCTTGCAAAATATGCATCCCTCGTAGGATCTGCCGCACAGGGCGCAATTACAAGCCCAATCTGGCAATAATTAGAAAAACACTAGTTGTGCAAACTGCATACAAGAATTGTCTTGTCAGCAATTCTTTTTGCCGTAAGACCTAGCCCTTCACCTAGCTCCTTTTTGCAAACATGACATGTTGCTTCACTTACTGTGCTGTGCAGGTGGATTTCGGGTTTTGTAAAATGTAGGTCATAGTACAGAGTTTGAGTTTTTGGCTTTGTTGCAAGGATCTGACTCATGGGTACAATACGCCCAGATCGCATATAAAGGTACCGTACCATACCGTAATTCATATAATCCCGTGCCCAAACCATGCTCAAAATAAGAGGCATTTTGAGAATATCGCGTTAATTTCAACCAAAGACTAAAACTTGTTTAAAAGTTATAAATATCCCACGGCTGCCTTGATTGACATGGGTGGCCTTCTTTGGAAATTCCAGTCCTACAATAATACCTCTAGAGATATCGGGCTCACAGTTTGAAATTTATTCTAAAATAGAAAAAAATTATTCGCATACGTTTCTGTTTGAATCGCTTACAGGTCCTGAGGAGCTTGCAGAAACATCGCTAATCGGATTTGATCCAGACGTCGTTTTGCAAGGATATGAGGACAGAATAGTTTTGCAGTACCGCGACGGTTCAACTAAGACAATAACCACCACTGACCCAATAGCAGAGATAAAAAATCTAATTGGACATACAGATGACACCTCGTTTAGGTATCTTGGCGGGGCAGTCGGGATAATTAATTATGATGCAGTAAAATTATACGAAAAAATTCCAATTAAAAGTAATCGTGCTCCACTGATGGAGTTTGGGATTTACCAAGACGGAATCCTATATGACAACAAAACAAGAAAACTGCTCTACTTTTATTATGATGAGAATAGAATCAACGACATAAAATTATCAGAGCCAAACTTTGGCAAATTGGAAATTTCCGATATTTCTGTAAACATGGATGAGAAAAAATTCTCAGAAATTGTCAACAAGGCAAAAAAATACATCCATGACGGAGATATTTTTCAGGTAGTGCTATCCAGAAGATTCAATTTCGGCATCAAGGGAAACCATCTGAGAATTTACAAGGAACTCCGCTCACTAAACCCGTCTCCATATCTGTATCACATGAAGTTTGGACAAAAAACATTCATTGGCTCAAGCCCTGAAATGCTGGTCCGAGTCACTGGAAGTGAGGTGGAAACATTCCCAATTGCAGGTACAAGAAAAATCACCGAAGATGAGGGGAAAAACGAGATGCTAAAACAAGAACTCTTAAACGACGAAAAAGAGATCGCCGAGCACACGATGCTAGTTGATCTTGGAAGAAACGACATAGGCAGGGTCTGCAAATACGGAAGCGTACGCGTAACTGAACTGATGCAGGTAAAACGATTCTCACACGTCCAGCACATAGTATCTCATGTTGTAGGCACGCTTGATTCAAAACACAACATGTTTACGGCATTTGAGGCGGTTTTTCCAGCTGGAACAGTAACTGGCGCGCCAAAGGTCAGGGCAATGGAAATAATCAACGAACTGGAGGAAGACGTCAGGGGCCAGTATGCCGGAGCAGTAGGCTATTTTTCAAACAACGGCTGCTGCGATTTTGCAATAGCCATACGTAGCATATTCATTGATGGCGAATCTGGTTTTGCCCAGAGTGGCGCCGGAATTGTGGCCGACTCCACGCCAGAAAACGAATTCAAGGAAACAGAGCACAAAGTTGGGGCGATGCTTGCCGCATTAAAGGAGGCAACAAAATGAAATTCCTAATTCTAGACAATTACGATTCTTTTGTGTACAACATAGCTCAGGTTTTAGGAGAGCTTGGGGTGGAGTCAGACGTAATTAGAAATGACAAAATAACAATAGAGCAAATACAAAAAAACAATTACGACGCAATAATCATATCTCCAGGGCCCGGTACCCCGGAAGACAAAAAGTATTTCGGAGTTTGCTCCGACGTAATTAGAAAACTCGGACCTACGACCCCGATTCTCGGCGTGTGTCTTGGGCACCAGGGAATAATTCACGAGTTTGGCGGCAAGGTAGTAAACGCAGGAAACGTAAGGCATGGAAAAACAAGCCAGATCAAACATTCAGACGAGTCGATTTTTCATGGGGTGAAGAACCCGTTTAGGGCGACAAGATATCATTCCCTTGTGGGCGACAAGACAATCATTCCGGATGTTCTCAAGATAACTGCAGTGGCGGAGGATGACGGTGAGGTGATGGGCGTAAGCCACAAAGAATACCTAATCGAGGGAGTGCAGTTCCACCCAGAATCCATTTTGACTACCGAGGGGAAAAAAATATTCCAAAACTTCATCAACATGATAAAGAAATGATCACAAAATACACCGAAATTCTCCAGAGGGGCCAAGACTTGACGTTAGACGAAATGTCAACTGCGATGGATGATCTTCTAAACGACAAAATTTCGGATTCTGAAAAGGCAGATTTTCTAAAAAACTTGTCAAAAAAAGGAGAGACTGACGAGGAGCTTTATGCAATGCTAAATGAGATTGATAGGCACGGAATTCACATCAATCCAGCATGCAATGGCACGATAATAGACGTCTGCGGAACAGGCGGCGATAAATTACAAACTTTCAACATTTCGACTACCGCGGCGTTTGTTATTGCTGCGTCTGGTGGAATAGTCGCAAAGCACGGCAACAGATCAGTCTCTGGCATCTCGGGTAGTGCAGATATTTTTGAATACTTTGGGTATGATCTTAACGCACCGCCTGAAAAAATTACAAAAATAATTGAAAAGTTTGGAATCGGGTTTATGTTTGCACAGAAATTTCACCCATCAATGAAAAACGTTGCAAATGCAAGAAAAATGATAGGGGCAAGAACCGCGTTTAACTTGCTTGGGCCATTATGCAATCCAGCGCAGGTGAAAAATCAGCTAATTGGTGTATTTGCAGAAGACTACCTTGAAAGAATAATCAGAATTTTGAAAAAAAGAGGAGCGCAAAACATCATGACTGTTCGCTCAAACGACGGACTAGACGAGCTATCCACTACTGGAAAAAACAAGGTCTGCTTTCTAAAAAATGGCAAGACTGAAACAATGATAATTGATCCAGAAAAATTTGGCTTGCACAAGGCCTCAATTAATGACATTCAGATTTCGTCAAAGGCCCATGCAATTCAAGCGTTTTTATCGGTGCTAAATGGCACAGCAAATCGTTCAATGCTAGAAATTACAGTTCTCAATGCAGCCGGCGGGTTGATGGTGTCTAATATTGCAGAAAACTTTACAGATGCAATAGAAATTGCCAGACAGACAATAAAAAATGAAAAGGCATACTCTCTTCTGACAGATTTTGTGAGATCGTGCGGGCAAGTTGAAAAACTAAGAGAGGCAGAATCATGAGTGATGTTTTAAAAAAACTCGTAAAGAATTCCCAAACTGCCATAAGCGATGGAATTTATGAAATTTCAGAACGACTGCCAAATTCAGGCGTGGATCTTGCAGATTCTATCCGAAATAACCAGCATGCGTCTCTCATAACTGAGATAAAATTCGCATCTCCATCACTGGGAGAAATCAGAAAAGTCTCAGACCCAGTATCGATTGCCAAGGCAATGGTACGAGGAGGTGCAGTGGGACTATCTGTCCTTACCCAGCCCTATCTGTTTAGCGGCTCGCCAAAGTATTTTATGGAGGTCAGACGTCAAGTCAAAGTTCCGATGCTGATGAAAGATATCATTATTGACAAAATCCAAATTGACGCTGCAAAAAAAATCGGTGCAGACTATATGTTGCTAATACAATCACTATTTGACATGGGCCACCTAAGAGAAATTGACGAGTTCATATCCTATGGCCATAAAAACGGCTTGAAGGTACTAGTCGAGGCGCACACAGAATCAGAATTTGTAAATTCGATGAAAACAGATGCAGACGTCGTCGGCATAAACAACAGAAATCTAGACACGCTTGAAATCGACATAAACACCACAAAAAAACTATTAGAGAACCAGAAAAAATCAAAAATAACATTGTCTGAAAGCGGAATTAATTCTCCCGACGATATCAAATTCCTAAAAAAGTGCGGCGCCGACGCGTTTTTGATTGGCTCAAGCATAATGAAAAGCGACAACATTGAAGAAAATGTCAGAGGACTGGTAAACGCAATATGAAATCAAGGTTTCCAAAAGACGGCAGATTTGGGGAATTTGGAGGAAAATACATTCCAGAAACGCTTGTTCCTGCAATTGAGGAGCTTGAAGAGAATTATCTAAAAATTAAAAACGATAAAAGTTTCAAAAAAGAGCTAAACTATTACCTTACAGAATATGCCGGGCGCCCGACCCCGCTTTACTTTGCAAAAAACCTCACTGAGAAAATAGGAGGGGCGAAAATTTATCTCAAAAGGGAGGATCTTCTCCATGGCGGGGCACACAAGATCAACAATACGTTAGGCCAGGCGCTGCTTGCCAAAAGAATGAAGAAAAAACGAATCATTGCAGAAACTGGTGCAGGACAGCACGGAGTCGCAACCGCGATGGCATGCGCATGCCTAGGACTGACGTCTGAGGTATACATGGGATACAAGGACACCATAAGGCAAAAGCTGAACGTATACAGAATGAATCTCCTGGGAAGTAAGGTCCATCCCGTAAAATCAGGTTCACAGACACTAAAGGATGCAATCAACGAGGCGATAAGAGACTGGATTACAAACGTAAAAGACACATACTATCTGCTTGGCTCTGCAGTCGGCCCACACCCATATCCCGTAATGGTCCGTGACTTTCAGTCAGTAATTGGCACGGAAATAATACAGCAGATGAAAAAAATAAACAAGAAAGCCCCCGACACTGTAGTTGCATGTGTCGGAGGAGGGTCAAATGCAATTGGAACATTTTATCCGTTAATTGACAGCGATACTGAAATCGTTGGAGTCGAAGCAGCAGGAAAGGGGCTGAAAACAGAATTTCATTCTGCCACACTGAGTGCGGGATCAAAGGGGGTCTTGCATGGGATGATGACCTACCTGTTGCAGGACAAGGAGGGGCAGATAAAAGAAACCCACAGCATATCTGCAGGACTTGATTATCCAGGTGTTGGCCCGGAGCACGCTTTTCTAAAGGACGTAAATCGCGTAAAATACCGCAGTGCCACGGATAAAGAAGTAATCGAAGCGTTTTTGCTGCTGACGCGAACTGAGGGGATAATTCCAGCGCTTGAATCATCACATGCGATTGCAGAGGCAGTCAAAATTGCAAAGTCAAAACCAAAGTCAGAGTCAATAGTTGTCACACTGTCAGGCAGGGGTGACAAAGACGTCGAAGTAGTTGAGGAATATGTCAGGAACATCAAGAATTCAAGATAAATTTTTAGAACTTGATTCTAAAAATGAAAAAGCCCTAATAATGTATGCCGTAGTTGGGTATCCAAATGAAAAAGACACACTTGCAGTAATCCGTGGGCTGATAAAGGGAGGTGCAGATATAATTGAGTTAGGTTTTCCGTTTTCTGATCCTCTGGCAGACGGCCTGGTAATACAAAATGCAAGTATGCTGTCACTTGACAAGGGAACCAATCTTGGGCAATTTTTTAGACTTGTGAGAAAAATTAGGCAGGAAAGCAACATCCCGCTCGTATTGATGACATACACAAACATCCTGTACCATCAAAACTATGAAAAGTTCTTCAAGGAGATAAAAAACGCAGGAATTGACGGGGTCATCACCCCAGACATGACGATTGAAGAGTCAAAAGAGTACCTAAAAGCAGCCAGAAGTAATGCAATTGATACAATATTTCTAGTCTCACCAAACACTGACAAAAAAAGACTGGGAAGAATAATCAGGCAGACAACGGGTTTTCTATACCTGGTGGCAGTGTACGGAACTACAGGAGTTCAAAACAAAATTCAGCAATACACGATTGACGCTCTCAGGAACACAAAAAAAATAGTTGACAGAAAAATTCCAGTTGGAATCGGATTTGGCATTTCAACTCCAGAAGATGTCGGGCATTTCATAAAACAGGGAGCAGACGCAGTCATAATTGGCAGTGCACTAATAAAACTGGTGGAAAAAACTCCAACTTCAAAACTTGAAAAAACGGTCACTGAGTTTACAAAAAAACTAAAAAGCACGACAAAGATTATCTGAGTTTTACTTTCTTGAATATTTTATCTTCATGCCAAGCAGTGTCAAATTAAAAATCAAGATTGCTATGTTGACCCCGACTATTATTTTATCATTGATCTCGACTCCATAAAAAATCCACAAAACAGATCCTGTGGAAATCAAAATCATGAGATAGTACGAGACATCAGAGAGGCTTTTTGTTTTATAGCCGCGAATAATTTGAGGAATCCATCCGACAGTAACCATTACTGACGCGATAGTTCCAAGGATGATTATCCAGATTCCTTCAAAAAACACTTCTTTCAGACCAAATAATTGGTATTAGAATTTTGTCCCAGTATAAAGAATTAAAAACACCGATTTCCACTTGTAAATGTGCAGACAAAGTTCATTTTCGTTACTGGCGGTGTTATGTCTGGGCTTGGCAAAGGCGTGATGACGTCATCTATTGCCAAACTATTACAGTTATCAAATCAAAAGGTTTCCTGCGTAAAAATAGACCCTTACCTGAACTACGATGCAGGGACAATGAACCCAATTGCTCACGGCGAGGTCTTTGTCACAGAGGATGGGGGCGAATGCGACATGGACATTGGCAATTATGAACGATTTTTGAACCAAAACATACCAAAGACGCACAACATCACAACTGCCCAGATTTACTCAACGGTAATCGAGGCAGAAAGACGCGGGGAGTATCTTGGCGCCTGCGTCCAAATAATTCCACACGTCACAGACGAAATCAAGCGAAGGATTAGAAAAATCGCAGAAGATGAAAAACTTGACATCCTAGTTGTGGAATGCGGCGGAACTGTAGGTGACATTGAAAGTCTTCCATTTTTAGAAGCACTAAGGCAGCTAAGACTTGAGGAAGGCTCACAAAACGTGATATTTGTCCACGTGACACTTACGCCCTCACTTGATGTCGTAGGGGAACAAAAGACAAAACCGACACAGCACAGTGTACAAGAATTAAGGAGAATTGGTATCCAGCCAGACATCATCGCTGCAAGATGTTCCAGCCCCTTACACGAGTCTACAAAAAAGAAAATATCCATGTTTACAAACGTTACAACTCGTGATGTGTTTTCATGTCATGATGTAGAATCAATTTTCATGGTTCCACAAATTCTGTATGATCAGGGAATAGTTGATACAATATTTACCAAGTTTGGCAAATTTGGACTAGTCAACACCTCTGCAAATTGGGACAAATGGAACTCCATAGTGAACTCGCTCCAGACAGCACAAGGCAATGTCAAAATCGCAATGGTTGGAAAATATGTCACGCTTACAGACAGCTATGTTAGTGTAAACCATGCTCTAAAACATGCTGGAGCAAAAATTGGCAAGGTGGTTTCAATCGACTGGATTGACTCTGAAACAATCAACGGAAATGTCGATGATCTATCAAAATATGACGGGGTGATAGTGCCAGGGGGATTTGGCTCAAGGGGGGCAGAGGGAATAATCAAAACTGCAAATTACACTAGAGAGAAAAACATACCATACTTTGGCATTTGCTTTGGTTTTCAGCTTGCGGCAGTTGCCTTTGGAAGACACGTATGCGACTTCAAAGACGCAAACTCGACTGAGCTTGACCAAAACACCACAAACCCAATAGTTGATTTGCTCCCAGAACAAAAAACTGTCTCAAACATGGGGGGATCATTGAGGCTGGGGGCACATGAAATTCTAGTAAAAGGCAACACACTTGCACACAAGACATACAATTCCGACAAGGTGATACGACGACACAGGCACAGATATGAAATCAACAAAAAATACATAGACATTTTTGAAAAGAACGGAATGGTTTTCTCAGCGGAAAGCGACAACGCCAAAAGAATGGAGATGCTGGAGATTCCGTCTCACAAGTTCTATTTTGGAGTGCAGTTCCATCCTGAATTTAACAGTAGGCCGGGCTACCCTGAAGAGGCATTTGAAGCATTTATCAGTGCCGCGTCAAAGTGATTAGCCATGTATGTAGCACTAATAGATATCGAGCTAAAAGAAAACGCCGAAGATGAATTCAAGGCATGGATTGCTGAAACAAACAAGGTGCTATTGAAATTGCCTGGATTCGTTAACCGAAGGCTGATAAAATCAGACGATGGAAAACACGGGTTAATAGTAGAATTTGCAGACAAGGAATCACACGCAAAGATACACCAGACAAAAGAACACGATGAGATCCGCAGGCAGCTGACTGGTTTTCTCAAAAAAGCACCATCGCCAAACTTCTACCAAGTTATCTCGCAATAAAGAATCAGTTAAGATGAATGATCTTTTGCAATCCCTAGTAGTCTTTTATTGCTTTTAGCAGTTCGGCATCAGAAAATATGATGTGCTCAGGATAGCAGTTTAGCATTTTTCCGTTTTTGACTTTGGTAAAGCTCCAGTTTTTGCATGTTGTGTCATATTCCAGCTTGCTGTTGTCAAATTTCCAGTCAAATCCATTTCCAACCGTACTTGTGGGGTAGTGATGGCCTCGAACCAGTGTTATTGTATCAGTTTGGTAGTTGGCAGACACTTTAGCATACAGCGCATTTGGATAAAGATACAACACGCGGGGATGGCTGGTTATTGCGTCAAACTCGGCCTGCGTCACGTATTCGTTGTGCAAGACAATTACTTTTTTGTATTTGGAGAGAATTTTTGGGTTTGAATCTACCGCAACATCGGTGTTGGTGTGATACCCAAGCAAGTTCAAGACCTTTATCGCATTAGAAGAGCTGGAATAGCCATGGGGCGCAGTGTATTTGATTTGTTTTGTTAGGCATTTTGTGTCACATTCACCACGATAGTATGTGTAAAACCCAGGCTCGTCATATGCGGATTTAGTAAAAATCGGAACTATGACAATTGCGTCTTTCTCATTTACCATTAGTCTTTTGTACATCTCGGTTTGGTTTGAGCGCAGTTCAAATTGTATGTCTCTTGGGGTCTTCTCGCCGTTCACAGTTATGAAGTCTTTTTTGTATGCAAACGTCCTAAAAAGCGGCGAATGTCCTGAGAATTCATGCTCCTTGTAGTCATTTATGTTGAATTTTGATTTTGAGGAAATCTTAATTGAGCCGTCTTTGAGCCCCGACTTTATTTTGTTAAAAAACTCTGCGTCGGAAAGTTCCCCAAGATTCCATTTTTTTGTATCTCTTTTTATGACATCTGGGATTTGGGATGGGCCATCAACTAGGGTCATCTTGATTTTTTCTCTTACGCCAATCCACAACAATGATGATTCGATCTGGGCGGTAGGTATCTTGTCGTTGGCCCACCACCTAAGATTCTGGATTATCCAGTACGGGACCCTTGTCTCTGCAAACGCAGTAGAACTAAAGGTCACACACAGTAAAAGTAAGACAGTTGCAATAGAAATGAGCTTGATATGCGTCATGACTAATTGGAAATCTCGTATATTTTCTGCCTTGCGTCCCTAATTGAGATCTTCTTTTTGACATAACCCTTGTCTAAAAGGTGCCTCAGGGCAAGGCGCACCGTTCTGTCCGGAAGCAAGGTTTTAGCCGCAAGCTCCCTCTGTGTCAGTATTCCTTCGTATTCCAGGGTCTTTAGCAATAGCTTTGAGCTTGGAGGCATGTTGAGCAGATCCTCTGCAAGCCTTACTTTCTTTGTGAGGGCAGATACTG
Organism: Candidatus Nitrosotenuis chungbukensis; assembly: GCF_000685395.1. Lineage (GTDB taxonomy): Archaea > Thermoproteota > Nitrososphaeria > Nitrososphaerales > Nitrosopumilaceae > Nitrosotenuis > Nitrosotenuis chungbukensis. The sequence continues at coordinate 102,452 of NZ_AVSQ01000017.1, forward strand.
CCGATGAATCTTTTTTCATTTTTATGATTCTTGCAGGCGGGTCAGATTTTGTGCATTCTAAGGTATTTACTATTTTGAATCTGTCAATGCCGTCAAGAATTACTTCACAGTACAGTCTTGCAGAGATGTCGTCTATTTCCACCACGCTTGTGTCTGGCACTATGAGCGGTCTTCTTGTGATGTCAAGCGAGTTTACCGAAACAATTCCAAACACTGGCGAGTCCTGAAATATCATTGGCCCTCCAGCTGACATCGAGTATGCCGAGGAGCCAATAGGTGTAGATATGATTATTCCGTCACTGCTGTCATGCCACACTTCCTCTCGGTTTACCCGAAGTATGTGCTCCATCAGCATTGCGCTTTTTGATGGAAATACAGCTACATCGTTTAGCACCGAAGATACGGGCTTTCCATCTATTTTGACCCCAAGTCTTGTAAATTCACTTGTCTCATAATCTTGTTTTTTTATGCGATTGACGTAAGATGAGAACTCTTTTAGATCAACTTGTGCCAAAAATCCACTTGTCTCAGATTCACTCACACCTAGAATTGGGATTTGAGGGTCCTGCGTTTTATGAAAATAATTTCTAACTCCCTTGTCCCCGCCGGTGACAATAATGCAATCGACGTCTTTTCTTGACTTGTTGCCGACATACACTGAATCCATCCCATAATCATCGAGGACTGTTTTGATGGTTTTTACCGCAAGGTCAGACGGAGTGGAGCCTGAAATTCCAATATGCACAAAGACACAACTACCAATTACAATAAAAGCTTAGACATCTGTAAACTTCATTATATTATAGTAATACGAGGCATTTGTTTGGACTTCGCCCTTTGTAGGGACCTTGTCAAGGCCAATCTGTTTTGATTCTAACGCCGCCTGTGCGGCCCCGCCTGCAAAGCTAAACGCCCAGAGAATGTCTCGTTCCTTTAGCAAGGTACAGCAAAATGCGGCAGTAAAAATGTCACCGACTCCAGATGTGTCAGCAATTTCCATGTTTGGCAGTTGGATAGAATAAAGCCTGTTTTTTGACAGAAGGGAGACGTCTCGCTTGTTCGTGTACAGCACGTGCTCGACGCCGCGTTTTTGCAAATCGAGTGCTCCCTCTACCCCTGTCATGCCAGTCAAGCTCTGGACTTCGCTTGGGTCAGACTTTATCGCGGTGATTTTTGACAAGTCCAGTTCTGTTCTGTCAAGCGATATTTTTTTTTGAGAATCAACTCGCCTCAGAAATCCCTGCGGATCTAAAAACGTCATCTCGGAATTTTTTTTGATTTTATCCAAAGTTTCTTTTGATATCTCATCAAATACAGGACTTACAAGCACGCCATCTGCATCAGAGTCAGAATAAGGAATCTTCTCGCAGACATTTTCCAGCCAGAGGTTTCTTTCAGAGTCTTTTACTTCCAAGGTAAATTTTGTTGTTGGCTTACTAGATAGGGCATTATCAAACTTTATTTTATTTTTCTGCAATTCCGTTGTAAATGTAAAATCAGGGCCAAATTTCGTAAACAGTTCAACATCAAAACCCAGCCTTCTTGCGGCAAGACCGCAATAGCATGCAGGCCCACCGGGTCGCTCGTATGAGTCCGTGCCGATTTTTATTTGATCTATTGTGCAGTGAGAAAATATTCCGAGCTTCATTTTATAGAGTCTTTATCCTGCGGATTTAGTTTTTTGCATTTTTAAACAGGATTTGCAGAGGATCTTCCCTTTTTCGATTACCAATTCCACGTTTGAGGTAAGGCAGACATGACACAGTCCTCGCATAGCATCATGTAGCACCCACTAGCATAAATCCCGATTGAAAATTTGAGAAAAGGAGATATTCTGACACGCTTGGAAAAAGTCATGCGGTTTTCAAATTCTCTTACGCTTGATAAAAAACTGGTCACTTTGGCCATATTTGTATCTGTTATAGGAATCGGGGTAACGATAGTACTGTCATTTCATTATTCAAACATCATACTCGAGGAAAGGATAATGGACCAACTGCTCAGCGAATCCACAATCCGGGGAGACTCGGTCAGAAGCCTGTTCAACTCAAGACTGCAGCAAATACAGGTGATTGGAACCGACCCGATGATAAGAAACCTCATCAACGAACTTAACGCCATTGATGATGACTCTGTGCTGAGTGCGAAAATATCTGAGAAAAGAATAGACTTTCTTATTCAGATTCAAGCATTTGAGACTACCATCGGCGGCTTAAACGAGCTTGAAAACGTGGAAATCATCGGCAAAAACGGCAAGGACTTGTTCTTACTGATCAACGTCAAAAACAAAAAGAACTTTCTGACCGATGAAAAATTCGTAAAAGGAGTAATGGAGCCATATGCAGAGATAATACTTGGAAAAGACGGCAAGCGGAAGTTGGTGACAGTCACTCCAATTTTTGACAAGCCAAAAGATACAGAGCCAATCGGAATTGCCATTGTTACTGCAAACACGCAATCAATTGATCAGATTTTGCTAAACAGGTTCGGGCTTGGGAATACTGGTGAAGCATACTTGGTAAACAAAAACAAAATGATGATCACAGAGTCGAGATTCATAGAAGGTGCACCATTTCATCAAATCGTTGATACACCGTCAGTAAGCGAGTGTTTTGACAACAAGAAAAACTTTCACGGACAGTATCTGGATTACCGGCAGGAAGTCATCCTTGGAAGCTCAAACTGCATGTATGATTTGGGCCTTGTACTTCTTGTAGAAATCGACGATAACGAAGTCTTTCAGCCAGTCAAAAGCTTGCAAGAAAAGATCATAGTTCTTGGAATTGTCATGACCATTGTCGTAGGCGCAGCTGCGTTCTTTTTGTCAAAATTGATTTCAAGGCCAATAATCAAGCTTAGAAACGCGGCAAATAAAATCGCAGGTGGGGATTTTGACGTGAGGACAAACATTTCAACTAGGGACGAAATCGGGGAGCTATCACAATCATTTGATCAGATGGCTGAAAAGATTCAGGACTCGTTAATTAAAATCACAGAGCGTGAAGACATAATCAAGCAGCAAAAAAACATACTTCTCCAATTCTCAGAATACAGTTCCAACTACTGCGTGTGTTTTGTCGATATTGTAAGCTCCACCAAACTTACTGCCAAGCTGTCAGACCTTGAGACAAGCAAGTTTTACTCCATATTTCTCAATTCCATGGCAACAATAGTCACTCAGTACGGTGGGGTGGTAGTAAAGAACATCGGGGACGCATTATTGTATTATTTCCCAAAAACAGACACTGATGACATGGAACCGTTTGAAAACATGCTAAAATGCTCCATGGATATGCTAGAATCAAGAGTCAAAATAAATGAAAGAATGACGCTTGAAAGGCTTCCAGAGGTAAGTTACAGGATAAGCGCGACATTTGGTCCAGTCAGAGTAGCCATAGTTGCCACATCTACAATTGATGACATATTTGGTGCAACAGTTAACACGTGCGCAAAAATAAACACACTTGCAAGCCCAAACACGTTGATCATGGGGGAGTCGTTGTACAACAAGATAAAGGACGTAAAGGGATACAGTTTTGAAAAAATCACCGAGTACGACATCGACTTGGAAAACAAGCTCGGTGTCTATTTGGTAAAACAAAAGACAGATTGATCTTACAAAACAATCACTTTATCTGATTTGAGTGTGGCAAAAACGCACCAAGATTATAAAGAGGCAGTTTACAGGATTTCCATGCCACTAAAGCGTGCAAGTAGAGGAAGACGAAAGGGCGGAAAAGGTTCGTCAGACCGAATCCAGTGCACAAACTGTGGCGCAACAGTGCCAAAAGACAAAGCAAAGAAAGTCACATCAAGACTGAGCCTAGTTGAACACTCGCTTGCAAAAGAGCTAAGAGCCCAGGGGGCATACATTGCATCACCATCAGTTCTAAAATGGTACTGCATATCATGCGCAATTCACTTTGGCATATTGAAAATCAGATCAGCATCATCAAGAAGACAGACGGGAAGACTCCGTTAATCCTGAATGTTTTTTGAAGTAACAATTATTCTTTGAATAAACGTTATTGCCGCAATAATTATCACTATCACCACAGCATAAGGCATAAGGCCAATCATTCCAATTAACGCAATTACAAGCAGCCTTTCTGCCCGTTCGCCTATTCCTATTCCTTGGAGTTTTACTCCTAACGACTCTGCTCTGGAACGAGAATAGCTTACAAGAAGGGACAAAGTGATTGCCAAAAATACCAAATACGGCTCCGTAAAATTTCCAACTAAAATTCCCAAAAATATTGAAACCTCAGCTATTTTGTCAAATACCGAATCAAGAAAGCCCCCCCGCTTTGAAGTCTTTTTAGTGAATCTGGCAACTTGGCCATCTACCACATCAAAAAATCCCGAAACAAGCAAGAGAACACCTCCGGCTATTGCGGCATAGTGAGGATACTGCAAATTCAGTCCATATGCGATTGATGCCAAGAATGCAAACCCAAGCCCGATGGATGTCCAAAAATTAGGCGAAAGTCCAGTAGAGGCAAAGCCTTTGCCGATTTTTTCAAGATGGGGTTTTAACGACTCTCGGAAATTGTTTAGCATTTATGTTTCCTGATCATACCAAATGATTCTATTTAATATTCATAGCAATCATTGTCGAGATTAGTTTTGCCGCAAGGGATGCAGTCGCACCTGTATCATACGTGGGGTTTAACTCTACCACGTCTAGGCATGCTATTTTGTGTCCTTCCATGGCATATATCATGTCAAACAGCTCACGCGATGTGATTCCCACGGCCTCAGGATTTCCAACTCCTGGCGCAAATGCAGGATCAAGCACATCAAGGTCGACACTCACGTATGTTTTTTTGAACGTGGACAGCATATCGTTTACCAGTTTTGGGCCTTTTCCATCTCGAATGTCTCTTTCTGTGATTGTTTTGATTTTGTGTTCTTTTAGAAATGCGAGTTCTTCACCTACAAAAGAGCGGGCCCCGACATGAATGATGTTCTCCGCACCATTTTTTTCCACAACTCGTCTCAGATATGCGGCATGGCTGAGTCGCACTCCTGCATATTCGGACCTAAGGTCAAAATGGGCATCAAATACAATGTAGCCTGTGTCTTTTGGGAATGCAGTGTATGTGCCGTACGTAAGGGAGTGCTCGCCGCCCAGAATTACCAAAAGCTTGTCTTTTTTGATCAGCTCGCCAGTTAGCTTGTTGACCATCTCAGTCATCTCTTCAACGTTTACAGTATGATGTATGTTTCCAAGATCCTGAATGTTTACAGATGCCAAGTCGATTTGAAACTGGGGATGAAAAATCTCAATATTGTTAAACGCGTCGCGTATCGCATCAGGCCCGAATCTGGTTCCGGGCTTGTACGAGTGGGTGGAATCAAACGGTATTCCGTAGATGATTGCAGCGGGATCACTGTCTTCGCTTGGGCTAATTATCAGGGGGGATTTGCTCAGATACAGATCACGGTAACTCAATTCTTCTCACAAATACTCAAAACCACTAGAAAATAAATTAATAGGAATTCAGGAATCTGAGAATAGTTTTGCAGATGGTTGGTACTTTATGCCGCCGTCTAATTGTGTGAGCCCCTCAACTTTGTTTATCAGGTCTATCGAATTAAACGGCTTTTGAATCAATCCGACGTTTGACCCCTTAAAGTCCATCTTTGTCAGAATTTCGTCGCCAAATGCGGTAATGAACAAAATCTTTTGACTCGGCGTGATGTTTAGAATTTCTCTTGCAGTTTCAAAGCCGTTCTTTTTAGGCATCTCATAATCAAGTATCACTGCATCATACGGGTGTGTCGTGTTGTTTTTTCTTGCCTTTGCCTCATTTGCATATGCAGTGAGGCATTCAAGGCCGTCATTTGTTATTACCACCGTGTGGCCTCTGGATTCAAATATTTTCTGGTATAGCAAGGCGTATGCCTGACTGTCCTCTGCAACCAAAATCATCATACGAATGTTTTATGTGGGATTTGTTATTCTGTTTTGACTTGTTTGTTTTAAACAAACACGGCTAGACCATTATCTGTGGTCGTTTTGTCATGTATCTTGACAGATTTAGTCTTGTAAACGGTTTTTCCTTTGTTTGTTCTCTGATATCTGCAACAAAATCGTCAAACGGTATCTCTGTAACGTTACCCGAAATCCTGTCTCGGACGGAAAGATTTGGCTGATTTACTTCTTTTTCCCCAATCACAAGGCTGTACCTTATCCATTCGGTTTCTGATTCGCGTACTCTTTTTCCAATGGTTTCGTTTCGGTCGTCAATATCTACTCGAATGTCTTGCTTAGTCAACCTGTCTGCAAGGGCCTCACAGTGTTGTAGAAATTCTTCCTTTAGTGGAATGATTCGCACCTGTGTCGGGGCAAGCCACAGTGGGAGACTTGCCTTTCTGCCCTCTTTTTGATCTAATGCCGCCTTTTCAAGAAGGACATAGATTACTCGCTCAATGGCACCGCTTGGCGAATTGTGCAGGATTATCGGATGGTGTGGGACGTTGTTTTCGTCAAAATATTTGATTCCGTATCGCATACCGTTTTCAACATCGATTTGATCAGTAGACAGTGCAGACGCCTTTCCAAGACTGTCAACATAATTGAATTCCCATTTCAATACAAAATAAAAGAATCTCTCCTTCCACATTTCGACAAGTACTGGCTTGCCAAGCTTTTTGACGAGATTGTGAATTACCGACTTGTGTTCGTTGTAGAATTCCTCTGTAAATCGAATTGCCATCTCATAGTCAGATTCGTTTATTCCGACTTGTTTGAGGACATTTCGAGACAGTTCAAATCGTTTTGTCATCTCTTCTACTGCCTGCGGTATGTCGGTGCAAAACGCATGGCAATCAGGCATCGTAAATGCCCGTAATCGTCGCAGACCAACAAGCTCGCCTGACTGCTCTCGCCTAAAGCTGTATCTTGTAAGCTCGTACAGTTTTAGAGGCATGTTGCGATAAGATATTTGGAAATCATTTGCCATGAGGAATTGCCCAAAACACGCCGCAAATCGCAAGAACAGCTGCTTTCCTTCGGTATTGATGTTGTACTGTCGTGCGGGAAATCGGTTAAAGTAACTCTCCATGCTTGGATGGTGTGAGTCATACATGATTGGGGTTTCTACCTCAAGGCCACCATACTCTTTTACTTGATCATTTACGAATCGCTCAAGAAGTGATTTGATAAGTCTGCCATTTGGATAAAATCGCATGTTGCCAGAATCAGATGCGGGTTCGTAGTCTGCAATTGCCATTTTTTTCATTAGCTTTACATGTGGTGGGGGTTCGTCGACTGCTCTCTTCTTTGCAGATTCGTACTTGGATAATATTTCTAATTTTTCATGTTTTGCAAAATTAAACTTGCCAACTTCGTGCATTTCCCCCTCTGGTGTCATGATGTACCAAAAGGACTGGATTTTTGACTCGGACTTGAGCGCATCAGACGTATGGCCCTCATCGTGCGTGTGGCCTTCGTGGGAATGCATTTCCCCCACAGATTCGTTGACGATGGTCTTTGAGCTTTCTGCCAACGGGTGTCCCTTTACCTTGACGTTGTAAGATTTGGTCCATCCAAATGGGGCATGCGACACATCATAGCCCACTGCAAGGGATTCCATTTCTTTTAGCAGGCTTAGTGCCAGACTCGGGGATGCAAGGTTTGAGCTTAGGTGCGCGTATGGATATAGCAGTAATTTCTTACATCCGACCTTGTCCATTGAGGCAGTTATTTCCACAATTGCCTTTTTTGCAGTCTGGGAATCATCTCCTTGCTCCATCGCAACAAAGGCAACTACCACTTCGTCTAGTTTTTTTGATTCTGGAACGATATCCTCGGCGGACTTGATTTCCTTTTTTGTCGGGGTAAATTCTATACTGTCACAGTGTAATTGGAGTATGCGCACAAATTCAAACAAACGGCATTATTGAATTAAATGTTTTGTGAAATTATCGCAGATCAACAGAACGGATCGGAAATATCTGAGATTTCGCCATATTTTTTGCTAAAAGGCTTTTGGATGCGGATGTTTTATGAGTTTCAATTTTTTAACGCCCTTTCTTGGCTGCCAAGATACATACTGTCAAATTCGGATTCTTTTGGAAGCCTGATCTTGATCGTAGTTCCTTTGCCAAAAGTGCTATCTATGTCTATGTAACCACCGTGTTCTTTGACTATGCTCTTGCAGCTGACCAAGCCCAATCCGGTCCCAGTTTGTTTTATTGTAAAAAACGGCTCAAACAGTTTATCTGACATGTTTGGCGGCACGCCGCATCCAGAATCCCGAACCATGATTTGCACGTATTTCGGATCAGGGTCGTCAGATATTGTGATATCAATTGAACCGTTATTGCTGCCAATTGCCTGAATAGCATTTGTCAACAGATTTACAAAAACTATCTCAATTTGTTCATAATCACAATAAATTGTCGAGCCCACAAGCGGCGGATGAACCTCAATGTTACTTGGAATCTCCATTCTTTCCAGCACGTCTGATAAAATACTTGCAATTACGTGTTTTTTTCTTTCCAATGTGGGCGGTTTTACAAAACCGAGAACATTGTCAATTTGATGCGACATTCTTGCAACCGCACGATCAAGCCGCGACCACTGTGCCTTGGATTTCTCATCTAGGTGTTTGTCCAGATTTATACGTAAAATTTGTGACGAGTTCTTGATAATGGACAGTGGGTTGTTCAGATCATGTGCCGCTCTTGCCGTAAAGTTTCCCAACAATGATACTCTCTCAAGGTTTAGCAGATCCTCGGTTTTTTGCTTGACCTCGTCTTGTAGCATTTTTCTATTACGAAGCAATTCGCCTTGCGTGTTTTTTAGCTCTTTTACGGTATTTTGCAATTGTAAGTTCAGATTTGCAGTTGTGTCTTTTTCAGACTTTAATTCCTTTATTTTTTGCGCCAAGATCTTTACGAGATCCTCGGTCGGGACCTCTTTTATGAAAAAATACGGATTAACTCCAGACATTACAGAAATACTTTCAATTGGTAAAACTATGAAGATTTGTCTGTTTTTTACAAACGAATAATCTTAACTTTTCAAGTAGGAAGCGCGTGCATTACTACCTATTTTTCCAGTTCTTGGTTTAGATAAATGATAGAGCGCAGAATTATCCCCGACAGGCCCAGGTTATTTAAGATAAAGGTTGCCGCCCTCTCCAAAGCGTTTTCCCCACGGAATCCCTCGTCATATATCATCTCAACTTGGCCTTTGTCAGTATCAACGAATGAGGTGATAAGGGAGTAAGGTCCTAACTTCTCGTCTGTTTTTTCCACAAATTGACGTAATTCGATTAGTTTTATGGTAATTCCTTGTTCTACAAACATACCCGAAAGAAGTTTGAATGTCTTATCTGGTCGACGATTGATTCTATTTGGGTTTACGTTGTCGGTTATTTTCAAGCCTATAAGATCATGATCGTTTATTTTTAAGAGTCTATTGGCAGTTTGGTTTAAGCGGTATTGATAGATACATCTGTTTTCAGGCATTCGTTGCCAAAGGACTTTTGCCTGATGATGCCACCTAGGTAGTCAGGATTCAAATTTATGGTCTTGAATAGGCGGTGCTACTTGTCGATACCCAAATCATCATACAGAACGTTAGCCTTTACAAACAAAATCAAGTCCAAAGTTTAGTAAATTCACTAAATAATTTTGGGCACCTTTTCAATATCCTTAGGAGTTTTTCTTGGAATATTCTTCAAGCGTGTCTTTTTCCATGACCAAATAGGTCGCTGAGCTATTTAAAATGTGAAAACTTTGTCGTGCTTGGGTCGTGACAAGTTAGCAGAACATGGTTAAATTAATTTTATAAGCGATGAACGCATATTGGTTCCATGAGTTTTCGAAAATGCATCCATTGCGGCAGGGAATATGAAAATATATTCAATAAACGAGTCTGCTCAATACAATGTGCACTCGAAATTACCAATTAGCCTCCTAATCGCTTAAAAGACACGTGCCCTGTTTTGAGCCGTTTGAAAACCCCCTTATCGACCTTTCAGAAATAATAATAACACCAAGTTTTCAACCAATAGGAAATGGGCTTGTTCAAAAAAAAGACAGATGCAAATGAAACAAAGTGCAAAAATTGTGGACTAGAACTGCCCGACCCAGAACGTCTAAAAAGACACATGAAAAAAGCACACGGAAACTTACCCGTTAAGAAAATGGATCCAAACAACAGCGAAGGAAGCCTCTGGTAAAGATCAAACCTGACTTATATGTACGTGAAAATCCGGATCAGACATGCTAAGTAAGATAATTGCAAAACTGAAGTCTTGTTCTTGTAGCAAGAAATCGCCTGACGACGCAAGCACACTCGAATCTGAGAAGAAATCAGATTAAAACAAAGAATCAAAGGATGTTAGATTCTAAAACGCTCTTTTTACACTTAGTTGTCGCCTAAACTCATAATTTCTTAATATACTTGGTTTGACCTATGATGAGCATGAAGTACTGTCATGATTGTTTAACTCCGATTAGCCGCAATTCGTCAGATGAATACTGCGCTTTCTGTAAAAGAGATAGAGCGATTAAAAAAAACAGCTCTGTTGCCTAGATCATATTTTCAACATAAATTAGAAAAACAAAAACAGGCCAAGATAAAGCGGCTCTAAAACCTGCTAAATCTCGCTCGTTCGATATCTCGGTCTTCTTTAGTTTCCTTTTTCCATTCTTTATAGTGCTCTTTGCAAAGTACGGTGTGTTTTCCAGAAGACGCTACTCGCAATCCTGCGCTTTCTACTTTTGAGGTGTTAATTGAGCGAGCTCCGTCGTTGCTACAGCCATCAACATTACATTTTGCTCCTTTTGAAACAATTCCCATACTGGTATGCCCAATTAATGATATTTATAGTTGAAACCGATTTTGAGGCAAACCTTACCTTGAATTGCCGCACGGTTATCTTTCACAATACTAGCAAATCCCCATGTTTGTTCATAGTAAACTAACTATTGGATAAAATTACGAATTTTATTAAAAATTTATTGAAAACAGCTAGACGTGCACAGATAATCTGCGATGACGGCGTATCAGACATTGCAAATACTGACATCATAAAACTGCAAAAAGACAATACTCTTCAAGATATCATATCTTGCCTTTCAATGAACAAGATAAGCAAGATTTTCATTTACGATGATGCAAAACCGGTCGGAGTAGTTACAGACAAAGACATCATAAGATTTTTGTACATTGATAAAAGTGGCAGAAACCTGAATCAAATTCTTGCCACCGAATTGATGAACAACATCTGCTTTGTGAATAAAGGACTAACATGTCAACAGGCTGCCCAGCTCATGCTTCTCAACAAGATAGGCACCCTCGGAGTTGGGAGTAAAGAAAATCTAGCAGGCATAATAACAAAGTCAGACCTCATAAAATACTACATAACAAGGCAGCATGACACTAGCAAAGTGTCAGATTATATGACAATTAGTTATTTTTCGGCTGGAATAAACGACAGGGTGTACGAACTGATTAAAAAGATGATAGCTTTTGACATATCGCGTGTAGTGATAACAGATGATGATAAAAAACCGGTCGGAATGATTACAGCTGGAGACCTGTTCAATTTGACAATAGAGACAAACAAGCTAAGCATAGTGCAGTCAAGCATTGCCAATTATTTAGAAAAGGATGGATTGTGGTCAGAGACTGGCTTTGTCGGCTCCCAAATTGCAGGAGAAATAATGACTCCCGGAATAATCACAACAGGTCCGTCTGTTGACATGGTGGATGCGGCAAAGGTAATCTTGGAAAAAAGAATAGACAGTCTTGGGATAAGCGATGAAAGTAATACGCTGCTTGGAATTATCAGCAAGAGAAACATACTGCTTGCACTGGCAAAAGACACGTGATTTGCAGGCGCATTATAAAATAGCAATCAAGGAACCAGATTTACGACCTTTTGTTTGTTTCAAACACACTAGTGCATAATTCCGCTTATTAGTGAAAATCCATAGTAATGAGCGAAGAAGATGACGAGCCCATCATAATGATAGTAGACGATGCGTCATTTATGAGAAAAGCATTAAGAAAAATAATTGAATCCGCAAGAATCACCACCAAAATTATTGAGGCTGCAGATGGGATAGAGGCAGTGATGAAATACAAAGAGTATCGACCGTATCTGGTGACCATGGACGTGTTGATGCCAAAGGCAGACGGGATACAAGCGTTGCGCGCCATAAAGAAAATAGACCCAGACGCCAAAGTAATCATGGTTTCGTCAAGTGCAAAGAACCACATAGTTCAGGATGCAATGAAGCTTGGCGCGTTAGACTATGTCTTAAAACCATTTGACAGCGCAAGAATGAACGTGATCCTTAGCAGACATGCGAGAGTTTAATCAAATCCCAATTGTGAAATACTGGCCTTTCTAAGGTTCCTCTAACGTGTTTTTCTTTTTTTCCGACGGTTCTTTTGATGCCAGATCCCGCATCTGAGTCTCAAATGTTTTTTGCATTTCCTTTAGATCATCTACACGTAACTGCTGCTTGCCAAGATGATCATTGACAAGTTTAATGTACTGACTTGTTTCTTCTGCAGTACGACACAATTCGTTCATCTGTTCATTGATAACGTCGCTAACCGATTTTGGATCAGCATACAGATCTTGTAGGAAGATCATTCTCTTTGATGACAGAGTATCCTCAAATTCTGGGATTTTCGGACCCTTTTCAGTAATGTACTTGTCAAACTCACTGTCACGAGCTAACCGTTTAAATCGCTCCTTTGTTTTGCGATCCAAATACCGTCTGGCCAATATCGATATTACATGATTGTCATATACTAAGTGGCGTTTGTAAAATAAACGCAAACAGTTTTCTTGCCCACAAGACTGAGATTCACAACACGTCATTCGTTTATAAATGGAATAATTTTGCAGTAAAACATGGGCGGATCAAAGAAGAAATCTCCAGCGCAGATGGACAAATCTCAAACCGACGAAAAGAAAGAGTCCAAAGGCAAGAAAGACAAAAAGCAGGAAAAGACCGAAAAGAAAGCAGAGATCACGGTCATAGTAAATGAGGATCAAGCGCTAAAATTAATCAAATCAAATAACTACATCACAGTTCAAGAGCTTGCAAAACAAACAGGTGTCAAAATTTCTGCCGCAAACGCATGCCTTGTGAGTCTGACAAAAAAAGGCACACTCAAAAGAGCTGGCGGATTTAGCGGACACTGGATTTATCAGCTAACTGCCTGAGAAACCGCAATCACGTCTCCTGATTTTACATCACTTAGCATCCCAACATCAGAAGTAATTTTCCCAATAGGAGTCATGGATTTTGTCAATATCACATCAGATAAGAAAAAACAGATGCTTCCACCCGCTGGAGAAAACGCAATGTCGCCTTTTTTGAATTCCTTTCTTTGTCTTTCCACCCCTGAGTTTATCATGGTCTCAAAATACACAATGTTTTGCCCAAGAAAGTGAGCATTGCCTTCAAGCGGCAATGATCGCAGTATTGAGCTGACAGTTTTTGGCGACAGATGACGCTTTAGATCACAAGTTAACTTGGATTTGCCCCTAATCTCAATAATTAGCTGAAAACTCGATACAGAGCCAGCACTCATCCCCGTCGCTTTGGCGTATGAATATATAACCGTATTAGAGAATTTTTTCAATTGTCAGATCCTGAAGAAGCCGAAGTTGAGATTACCGAAGAGGTTGAAGAGGAACCAGAGTTTGCAAGGCCAGTTGGCGTAGAAGAGGCTGCAGAAGACACCTCAATGGAAGACGCGGTGGCAGCATACAAAAAAATCTTCGAGACCAAAGAACTAACAGATGATGAACGAGTCGAGCTAGACAAAAAGGTAAAGGAGATGGAGCAGCGGGAAATAGTTGACACAGATCCAGTTCACGATGCCATAGAAATTCCACTTGCAGGAAAAGGCAAGATAGCAATCGGCCCACCAACACTAACAAGATTTGAGAAGGCAAGAATTCTAGGCGCGCGAGCATTACAGTTGTCATTAGGAGCACCGCCATTCATAACAATCCCAGCAAATGCCAGAACATCGCTTGACATAGCACTAAAAGAACTCGAAGATCGAGTAATTCCAATTGTTATTAGACGAAAACTGCCAAACGGCGATTACCAAAACATTCCAATTGACTTTTTCAATTAATGGACAAATCGTCGACAAAACTTAAAAGAACTACATTTTTTGAAAAAATGGAATGATCAGCATGGAAGAGACAAAGCAAAACACAGAGCCCGCAAAGCAAACTGATCAGCCCCACGTGTTCTATGTAAGAAACGAACCGATAATGCCTGCCGCACTTGACGTCTTTATGCTAATCAACAAACATGGAAAGGGACTGCTAAAGGCAAAGGGAAACACAATCCCAAGTGCAGTTGCAATTGCAAACATCATCGTGGAAAAAATGCTTCACAATGCAGCGTCCATAGAGCGCATAACACTTGACAGCGAAAACACAGATGCGTTTGGAAAGAGAATGCTATCCACAATAGAAATTTCTATTATCAAGAACTAGTAAATACTGCCAGGCCCCTTTAGCAACATGTTTTCACATTCTTTGCACACTGCTTCGTCAATGTTTGATTCCAAGTTGTGGTGAATCTCACAAATCAAAAGACTTGATTTTATGTAATTGCAAAGACTGATGAATTTTGCAAGGCTGGACGGGGTGTACGCCATATCGGATGCAAGGCTATCACTTAGGGTGTTTATCAGTTGAGACACCTGTTCGTCGGCTATGAGTTTCTGAATGAGTTTTGGATCACCGCGTGTTCCTCGAATGTAGTTGCTTATTGCAGCCTGCGTTACCCCTAGCATTTTTGAGATTTCGTCCTCTCTGATTTGGTGCTCTTCGGCAAGCTTTTTTGCCAAAATCGCACGTAACGCTGGAATTAGTGTTTTTGATTCGATTTCTGCAGGAAGTAACAACGATGGAAAATCGGTCTACAATCTATTTAAAGTTAACAATGTACAAAATCAAATCACGTCAGGCAAATTAATTTCATGCAAAAAATAGCTGAAGCTAATTTCGCTACTCAAAGCTTAATTTGTTTATCATACAAAAAAAAATGTGAGCCAAGTCATCAGCCAAACTTATCAAATCATAGAAAAAGCAGTTTTGCAAAGCAGCACAGACTGTTTGTCGCTATCAGGCGGGCTGGATAGCACCATTTTGGCATACTTTCTTAGAGATAGAAAAATCGGCACCGTATCAATAATAGCAAAAGACTTTCTTGCAAACGATCTGACGTATTGCCAGCTTGCTGCAAGCAAGTTCAACCTCCCACTAAACATCAGATTCTGCGGGACAGACGAGATCTATTCTGGAATCGAAGAGACCATAAAAATTCTAAAGAACTTTAACGATATCGAAATACGGAACAACGTTGTAATGTACCTTGCATTGTCTGTTGCAAAAGAACTTGGATTTAGCAAGGTAATGACTGGGGACGGAGCAGACGAGATCTTTGCAGGATATAACTTCCTACTAAACAAAAGCGCAGACGAACTTGAATCAGACCTGAAAAGGATTGGCAGAATCATGCACTTTCCGTCACAGAAAATAGGAAAGGCGCTTGGAATAGACGTAGTGTCACCGTTTTGCAACAAAGAGGTAGTAGAATTTGCAAAAACAATACCTGCAGATCTCAAAGTGCACGAAGAGGGCGGCAAGAAATTTGGCAAGTGGATTCTAAGGAAGGCATTTGAGGGGAAAATACCAAATGCGATCACGTGGAGGCAAAAATCTCCCATGCAGGACGGTGCTGGAACCCAAAGCCTTACTGAGTTTTTCAATAGCGCGATTCCAGATCCCATATTTAATGAAAAGGCAAAAAAAATCAAAGACAAAGACGGCGTGATAATTAGGACCAAAGAATCTCTCCAGTATTATGAAATTTATCGCAGGTATAACGAGCCTAAAACCGGCGATTCAGGCATCACGTGTCCTGACTGCAGACACAGTATTGAGGAAGACTCAAAATTCTGTAGAATGTGTGGAAGGTTTCCACTCTAGGTATTTTTCTTCCATTTTTTTGGCTTCTTTTTGAAGATGCGCCTGCACCCGTTACAGCAGAAAAAATATTTCTTTTCTTCATATTCATATACCACCGCTAGGCTTTCATCCATTTCAATTCCGCAGACGGGATCCACTGGCATAACTAGGCCTAACAATTTTTCTATTTATACATAATGCAGATCAGGTGATCAGTAGGATGCTTCGACAATTATGGATTTTAGATCATCGACTGTTTTTGCAAGCATGATTTGTGGTCGCAGTTTTGCCGCGTGCATTATTCCCTTGGTAAAGCGCATTGCCTGCTGCCGAATATTTGAAAATTTTATGTTATAGTTTATCGCAAAATCAGCATATTTCAAAAACATTTCAAGCCGATGCTTTGCAGAATATTCCTGATAACTTCCGGATTTCAGATAGTCGTTTATCTGTCTGAACAGAAACGGATTTCCCATTGCACCCCTGCCAACCATCACATAGTCACAGCCGGTTTCATCAATCATTGCCTTTGCAAGCTCCGGGCTTGTGACGTCACCATTGCCAACAATTGGGATGTCAACCATTTCCTTTAATTCCTTAATTAAAGTCCAGTCTGATTTTCCAGAATATCCCTGACGTACAGTTCTAGCGTGAAGGGTTATCATTTTAATTCCCTCCTTTTGTGCCACGCTTGCAATATCCTTAAACAGATACTGGTCATTTACGCCTGCGCGCATCTTGAGTGTCACCGGTTTTTTTACAGATGAGACCAGCGTTTTGAAGATCTTTTGCGTCAAGTCTATGTTTTGGAGTAGTGCCCCTCCTGCCATTTGTTGTGTGATGTGCGGTGCTGGGCACCCCATATTGTAATCAATTATGTCAAAAAACGGCTCGACTATTTTTGCGGCTTTTGCCAACGCCTCAAGATCCGAGCCAAAGAGCTGCACCGACAAGGGTCGCTCTTTTTCCGAAAATTCGATGAATTCGCTTATCTTTTTATTTTCCACCTGTAGTTGTTTTTCCTTTGCGATTATGGCATGTATGCTTGTCAGCTCGCTCACAACTAGGCCTGCGCCCATTTCCTTGCACAACAGTCGCAGTGCAGGATCGCTGACTCCTGCCATCGGAGCCAGAAATACTCGGCTAGAGAATTTTGGCAGGTCACTCACAGAGTGTGAAAAATTTCAATAATATATAAAAGAAATCAGGTTATTCGTTCAGCTCAAACATACTATAAAAGATAGTCAGATCATTTGCAGAAAAAACATTGAACTTTACAAAACATAGGGGCATGGTATTTTGGCACCATGCCGCGCTAGCTACTTTTGCGCTAATTACGATAGCTCTGACAGGTACCATTATGAGTGCGGGTTTTTCATCAAGTGAGGCAGTAAAGGACGTCTTGGAAAAATCAGTGACAAAGTCATCAGTTGCGGTAAAAGTAATTGGGAAAATGATTGGAACCACCCAGATAACAGAAAACAGGGTCACCACCACTGCAACCCCAGTTACTGTCACAGCAGACAGTTTTGTCAACCTGGATCCGGAATTCCTCCACGTGACATACAAGATAATCAAGGACTCAAGCCACATAATCACGTATGACAACATCTATTCTGGGGCATTAATTGGGGAATCCTACAACTCGGTAAATGAGGCGATGAAGGCTGCAAAAGAAAAAGGCCTCATCAAGGTAAACCCATTGACTGATTCTGAAAAACCAGATACGACTAGCGCCTTCTTTTACTGGGTGATCAATCAAGACTCGAATAAATTCTTGCAGAATAACGAAATTGCAAATCTTGTTGTGGTTTATGCAGATAAGGACAGGCCGGCAACTAGTGAATACATAAAAGTTCAGGTCTTTGATAGGGAAGGCGTCATTTTAGAATTGGAGAGAACCATTCCAAATATCTCAAGCTCAATTCTTGACTTGGGTGGAAAGGTAAAGGTGAAGACTTAGGACGTCAGTTTTTTTAACAATGAGTAAAACTCGTCTTGTTTAAGCGGCGGAATTTTCATAATTTCCAAATTTTCCTCAACATGTGATGGGGTTTTTTGCCCGACGAGCGGAGCTAAAACGCCGGGAGTGGAGCGTATAAACTGAAGGCATTTGAGGGACGGCTTGAGATCAATGTAATCGGGAAGCACGCCGGGCGAAAGCAGCTTGCCCTGCATTAGCGGAACGCTTGTAAAAACACCAATCCCGTTGCTTTGCGCTGCTTCAAGAATCGAAACATCTGCCCCGTTTGATGGTTGATTTTTTAGCATGAGCGCCTGATCAAGATACAGATTGTACGGGAGCTGGATGAATCTGAATCCGTGATTCTCCCCACCTATCTCCTTGGCAATTTGCAACACGTCTAAAATGGAAAGATGTTGGGGGTTTTCCTTTGGAACCCTAAAGCACTCCCATGTTGCCATTCCATAGTATTTGATTTTCCCTTCTTTTCGTTTCTGCTCGTATAGACTAATCACGTCTTTCAGGTTTTTCATGAATTGTTCTTTTGAAATGTCTTGGATTTGCCCTTCAATTGAGTTGTGCAGGTAAATCAGGTCGACGCATTCCAGTCCAAGGTTTTTGAGGCTACGGTTTAGCTGGTCCTCAAGGTAGGGTATAGTCATACAGTGATATCCAGACGAGATGTCGTTTGGCTTTACGATTCCAGGCTTTGCGTATTCTCTTTGCACGTATGCCCAAAAGTCTTCTTTGATGTCGCCGTCGTTTGTCACATAACCGTTTTTTGTGCTTACAAATATCGAGTCGCGCGTAATTTTTCCATCTTGAATTAAATCAGATATTGCGGTTCCCACTGCGCGCTCTGCCTTTTGCGCCCGGTAGTTTATGGCAGTGTCAATTACGTTGATTCCTGCAAGGACGGATTTTTTTATTGCGTCAATTACCAAAAGATCTGTCTGGGAGTCAGGAGTTCCAAGGTACGTGCCGATTCCGACGTTCGATAAAGCAAGGCCTTGCGCAAGCACATAATTGTCAGATACCGCGCCATATTTTGCGGCAAACTTTTTCGTTCCCTCGGGCGTGGCACATCCAGAAATCATGTGATAAATCTAAGATTGTGCGATTTAATTGTTGTTTGCTATGATGCCAACCAAAAACCCGATTACAAAAAGCGCACCAGTTATTCTGCTAAAGAGCAGGGCAGATTTCATTACGGAGACAAACTTGTCGGAATCGTCAAAATGCCTTCGTAAATTCAGTCCAGATTTCATCATGAGTGGGATTGTTGCAAGGGACATCAGGCAAAAAACAGGAAACAAGTGCAGTATGACTCCAGATACGATTATTCCGTAACTGACAAATGGAAATGCCCAAAAAACATTTGATGCTCTTTTTTTGCCAAGCATTATGACAAGTGTTTTTCTTCCCTTTTGCTTGTCCGCATCAAGGTCGGGAAATGACGTAATGTACAGGACTAGTGAGGATAAAGCGCCGACGACTATCCCGCCTAACATGCTTGACGGAGTGATTTGCTGCGTCTGTATGAAATACGTGCCAAGTACTATCATGGTGCCCTTTATTCCAACAAATATTTCTCCAAGGCCAGAGTCAACTATTTTTGTAGAGTAAAAGTAGATTGACAAAATTGCAAAGCCAAGTATTACTGCAATAATCCAGCCGTAAATGACAATAAAGTACAGTCCGGCAAGCGAGCCGAGAATTAAAAACGCAATACCTGCCATATACACGTGAGACGGCTTGAGCAATCCTTCTGGTAGGACACCGGTTCCACCGCTGAATTTTGTTCGTTTTGTAATGGTGTCGATTCCTCGTTTGTAGTCCCAAAAGTCATTTAGAAGATCAACACTTGCGTGCAAGGAGATTACACCGGCCATTGTGATGACAGAATGCATCACATCCAGTCTCCCAGTGTGCCAGTATGACATGGCAAGCCCGAGTGACACTGCAATTACAGACGCCAAAAGAAATTTGATTCGAATTACGCGAAGCCAGACAGATATGTTCATATCAAATTATTGCAGGCGCCTATACTAAAGATTCATCGCTTACATCAAGCGGCTTGCGGCCCATAAAGCCAACGTCCTTTTCGTGCCAGAACTTTATCTCCTTTTCACCCTCCTTCCAGCAGAGCCAGACCTCCTCATCGAACCTCTTTGATGGAAAGTCAAGCAGTCCCTCCTCGACGCTCTTTAGGACGACGCCCGTGTTTTCCAGATCTTCGATTGCCTCGTAAAATCTTGTAATTGCAGAATTGAGATTTTGCTTCAGGACCACATAGTCTGCAAAGTTAAACGATGCGGACATTTGCGCGTTCATTTCAGCCTCCAGTTTTAGGATTTCTTGTTTTTTCTTTTGAAGGTTCTTGAATTTTTCAATTACTTGAGGCAGTACAGCGTTAGCAGTTGCTATGGTAAAATACGAGAACATGATTTGACTGTAAATCGATGCCATTAAAAGCATTTTTGTCATTTCAGATGCAAATTTTATTACCTGTCAGATTTACTGAAAAACATGAGCGAAGAGGAACTAGTAGAACAGCTAATCACGCAGACACTTGACGGTGCACTGCAGACAATTCCAATCTATATGGCAGAGATTGAGCAAAACAAATCAGAACTGCAAGTCGAAAATACAAAAGAGTTTGCCTATGGGGTGATAATGGGAATGGCGCTTGGAATGGCAGGCGCTGCAATTGCAGCCATAAGAAACGGAATGCCCTCAGAAGAGGATCAAGTCAAGGTTCGAGACATGGTGTATTCTAAAATTCCGCAAATAAGAGAAAGGATCTTCAGTTGATACAGTTTACAGAAAAAGAAAAAAAGTTTCTAGCATCAATTGAGGAAGCAAGATTTGCCACGGCAAACAAGTCAATGCCGCACGTAAAACCAGTGTCATTTATTTTTCAGGACAATTCGTTTTACATTGCAACTGATTATACCACTGTAACGTACAAAAACATCAAGAAAAACCAGCATGCTGCCATCACAGTTGACATTTACGACCCAGGCAAGCACAAGGCAGTACTTGCGCAGGGAGAAGTAAAGATAATCGAAGACGGGCCAGAATTTAAAAAAATCTATGCCAAATTTTTTGAAAAATTCGCGTGGGTCAGAAAAGACCCGTGGAAAGAAAAAGAGGCACCGTTTCTAAGGCTTGTTCCAAAGCACAAGGCTTCGTGGGGCCTGGCATAAGATTTTTCAAACGGCTAGTTTTGGAGAAATCATGGCAGATAAAATAAAGTGCTCACACATTTTGGTAGAAAAACAAGGCCAAGCGCTTGCAATCTTGGAGAGGCTAAAGAAAGGAGAAAAGTTTGCAGAACTTGCAAAGGAATTATCGCTTGACTCTGGAAGCGGCAAGAGGGGCGGAGAACTGGGATATTTTGGGCGAGGAAAGATGGTAAAACCCTTTGAGACAGCGGCGTTTAAGCTTGCAGTTGGAGAAATCTCAGAGCCCGTAAAGACAGAATACGGATATCACATAATCAAAAGGTATTCGTAATATCAGAAATATGCATCAAGTGCTGACTTTGGTACGCCGTTTTGTTTTTGCAAGTCTCTTGTTAGCTTGTCGCCCATGCCTTGCGCTGCCTTAATTTTTCGCTGCCCCACCCAGTAATAGGCTTCATCTATTGTGTCCTTTGCTATCAAGACAAACAGTTTTCCAACAGACTTGCGCCCCGTTCTTCCCTTTCGTTGCACAAATCGAATTGAGCTTGGAACGTTATCAAAAAATATCACATTATTTACTTCGGATATGTCAAGTCCTTCTTCGCCGACGCGCGTTGCAATTAATACCTGGTATGTCCCTTCTCGGAATTTTTGCACCGTTTCGATTTGCTTTTTTTGTTTTAGCCCAGTCTCGCCTGCCTTTCCGATAAGAAACCCTGCGGCGATTCCCATCTCGACTAGCTTTTGGTGGATGATGTCAACCGAGTCCCGATAGCTTGTAAACACAATTGCCTTTCCTTTGATTATCTTGATTAATTCGGCAAGCTTTACTATTTTGCTGTGCTCGATTCCTTTTTCCTGCGCATCCTTTGCATGTGCTAGTGCCCTCAAAAAGTTCGAGTCGTTTTCAAAAAGATCTTTTATTCCAGCGCCTTTTTTCTCCTTGGTTCTCTCACAGAACCTTAGAAATGATGTTATTCCGTGTGATTCCAAAATGTTTAGTGCATAATGCAGTCGGATTGCAGTAAAGAGTGGCATGGCTGCCCTTTGGTTTTGACGCAGGACGAAATCACGTGCTCTTAAAAGCTGTGACAGTGATACGTTTCCAGACAGCCTCAGACCGCACCTTTGCAGTTCGTTGTGCCTCACCGCAAGTGCCTTTCTCAAATAGAACTGAACTTCTTTTAGTTCGTGCGGCAATTCTACTTTTATCCACTCGGTGTCTGTCTTTTGGATGTATGGCATTACGTCCGGGCTTGATTCGTTTCGTTCTGCAACGCTTGCGACTCGGAGCGTGGTGATGATCTCAGTTGCCTTTTCCTTTTCGCTTGGGAGTGTGGCAGTCATGCCCATTATTCTGGCGTTTGAAACTGCAAATCTGTGAGCGATTGAGGAATACGCGTAATCGCCGACAGTCCTGTGCGCCTCATCAAATATCACCAAGACAAACTGGTCTGTAGACACGATTCCACGATCCAGATCATTTTTTGTTATTTCAGGCGTTGCACAGATTACACTGTTTGCCCAGAGCTTTTTCCTTTTTGTAACAGTGTCTTCGCCAGTTAGTAACGCAATGTCTTCAATGGTAAGATTATTTTTTAAAAACTCATAGTGCTGGTTTGCTAGGACTCGGGTAGGCGCCATAAACAAGATTCCTCCAGTTCCCTTTGACAGATATTCGGCTATTACTTGCAGTGCGACAGTCGTCTTGCCAAGACCTGTTGGCAAAACAACGAGGCAGTTTTCTGATGCGGCCTGTTTTGCAAGCGATATTTGGTATTCGCGTGCTTCAACGATGTTGGGCTTGATGTATCTATGTTGAATGTAATCTGACAATGGCTGTTTTAGTAAGGCATGATCTGTTAATTTGATACTTTCGAGTAGCGAATAGTAGCTTGTTGCTTAATTCTTGATTAAGTGATGTGATATAGATCCCGCCATACACAGAACCATCTAAATAGGAAATAATCGCTGATCCCAACATGGACAAAAACTTTGAGCGTCCAAGCTGGGATGAGTATTTCATGCTGCAGGCAGAGCTTGCCAAGCTTCGCTCAAACTGCATGACGCGACAGGTTGGAGCAGTAATAGTACGAAACAACAGGCAGATTGCCACAGGGTACAACGGAACGCCGCCCGGTGTAAAAAACTGCTTTGAGGGAGGATGCAAGAGATGCACGCTTCGAATGGAGGGAAAAATAGAGTCAGGTGCGGCACTTGACAGATGTCTCTGCAATCACGCCGAGGCAAACGCAATCATGCACTGTGCCATAATGGGAATAGAGGCAGGCTCAAAGGGCGCCATACTGTATACCACGTTTGTTCCGTGCCTAGAATGCACCAAAATGGCAATAACAATTGGAATTAAGAAAATAATTTGCCTTGACACTTATCCTGAAACGGATTACGACCTAATCAAAGAAGCAGGAGTCGAGGTTGTAACACTAGACAAAAACGCCATAAAGCGATGGGCTGGCGCACTTTTGGACAAATAATGCAAAATGTCATCTCAAGAGCCTCAAGTAACATCGTTTCCACCATCGCTTCTTGTTTCTGCGACATATGACAGTCAAAAAAAAGCAGCTGTTCTAAAATTTTACAATCCGGAATCCCAAAAAATAATTTTGTGGGCAGACGAGACTGGCCACAAGCCATACTGTTATTCAAAACTAGATCCAGAAGAACTTGGGTTTATCTCATCAAGAAAGGACGTACTGAAAATTGATCAGATAAAACGCAAAGACTTGCTGCGCGACCAGGAAGTATTGGTCTCAAAAATAATAGTAGATGATCCACTGGCAATAGGCGGAACGCAGACAGATAAGAGCATCAGAAACATCATTGAATCTTGGGAATCAGACATCAAGTATTATGAAAATTATTTGTATGATAGAGAATTAATCGTAGGGAGATATTACAAGGCAGAAGGCGGAAAAATAACTCCGCATAACTTTGAGCTTGCAGACGACGTAAACCTGGCACTGAAGAGCCTGCTGCTTGATGCAAGCACTACAAAGGGAATCGTAAACTCAAAAGAGTTTCAAGAATATGTGACACAGTGGGCAGAGCTTCTAAACCAGCCAGTCCCAAAAATAAAACGAGTCAGCTTTGACATCGAAGTTGAATCCGAAATAGGAAGAATCCCAGACCCAAAGATTGCAGAAAAAAAAGTAACTGCAGTGGGGTTTGAGGACTCGGACGGCCTAAAGCAGGTGTTTGTGTTGAGGAAGAACGGCTCAATTGACGGGAAGAGCGACATTCCAAGTGACGTAAAGGTCGTATTTTACGCAGAAAACGAGGAAAAAAAGATGATAGAAGACTCGTTTCGATTCATCGCAGAATATCCTTTTGTGATAACGTACAACGGCGATGATTTTGACATGCCGTACCTGTACAACCGCGCAGAACGGCTTGGAATAAAAAACTCTGAAAACCCGTTTTACATGATGCGTGACTCTGCCACGTTAAAGCAGGGAGTCCACATCGACTTGTACCGCACCATGTCAAATAGATCATTTCAGATTTACGCATTTAGCCACAAGTACACTGACTTTTCATTGAACAGTGTCTCACTTGCATTGCTTGGCGAGTCAAAAATTGATTACGGGGTAGAACTAGACAGACTGGAAAACTATCAGCTTGCACATTACTGCTACAATGATGCAAGGCTCACGTACAACCTTACAAGCTTTAACAACGATTTGCTGATGAAATTGCTAGTAGTAATATCAAGAATCGCAAGGATGCCAATTGATGACATAGCAAGGATGGGGGTATCCCAGTGGATAAGGAGCCTCCTGTATTACGAACACAGACACAGAAATGCGCTAATTCCAAGGAGAGAGGAGATCGATGCGAAATCACAGGGGGTTTTAAACGACGCAGTAATCAAAGACAAAAAATACCGTGGCGGATTGGTGGTTGACCCAACGGAAGGAATCCACTTTAACGTCACTGTTATGGACTTTGCAAGCCTGTATCCAAGTATCATAAAAGTAAGAAATCTTTCGTATGAAACTGTACGATGTCCGCACGAAGAGTGCAAGAAAAATACAATCCCAGATACAAACCACTGGGTCTGCACAAAATACAACGGAATCACATCATTATTGATTGGCTCGTTAAGGGATCTTCGAGTAAACTATTACAAGAGCCTGTCAAAAAAGGCAAAGACTGAGGAACAAAGACAACTATACACAGTAGTCAGCCAAGCGCTCAAGGTCATTTTGAATGCAAGCTATGGTGTAATGGGTGCCGAAATCTTCCCGCTCTATTTTCTTCCTGCAGCAGAGGCAACAACTGCAATCGGCAGATACATCATCATGGAGACAATCAAAAAATTTCAAGCTAACGGAATTGAGGTTTTGTATGGCGATACTGATTCAGTATTTGTCAGAAAAACTACCCCAGAACAGATTCAGAGAGTAATCGATGATACAAAAATTGAACAAGGAGTAGACTTGGAGGTAGACAAGGACTATCGATATGTCGTATTGAGCAACAGGAAAAAGAACTATCTTGGAGTAACAAAAGACGGCAAAGTAGACGTCAAGGGCCTAACCGGAAAGAAATCACATACGCCGCCATTTATCAGAAACCTGTTCTACGAACTACTTGATGTACTATCCAAGGTCCAGACTGCATCTGATTTCGAAAATGCAAAAAAGCAAATCAGCGATAAAATCACAGCATGTGCAACCAAGGTAAAGGAAAAGAAAATTCCAATTGCAGAGCTTGCATTTAATGTAATGATAAGCAAATCGCTATCAGAGTATGACAAGACCATCCCTCAGCACATTCGCGCAGCGAAACTACTGGAACAGACCCGGGAGATAAAGCGGGGCGACATCATATCATATGTAAAGACAATCAACAAGCCGGGAGTAAAGCCAGTCGAGATGGCGCGTCCAGACGAGATTGATTCTGCAAAGTACATGGAGTTTATGGAAAGCACACTAGACCAGATAACATCGTCAATGGACCTTGACTTTGACACAATGATCGGCAAGCCAAAGCAAACCGGCCTTGATCAGTTCTTCTGGAGCTAAGTTACTTATTTTTATAGTAAAATGTTGTGTTTGATGCACAGCATCCGTCTTAACAACATCTGAGGCTACAATTCATCAATGAATACAAACATCGACATACTACGACTTCACAAATCACGTAGAGCGGTGGCACCAGTAATAGCTACACTGTTGCTTGTTGCAATAGCAGTTGTTGGAGGGGCAATCGTATTTGCATATGCGCAAGGCTTTTTCAGCTCTTCACAACTTAGCGGAAAACCAACAATTGAGGCAGTAAAGATTGTAGGATATGATGCAAGAGCAGTATCAGACATCTTTAACCAAAACGGAGCTCAATTTGCAGGAGCAGGTTCTGGTGGAGATAACGATGCACAGAAGGAAGCTGGTGAAAGAATATCCGTATTTGTCAAAAACGATAGCGTTCAGGCAATAACCTTGAGCGAACTAAGATTCGGCGGATCAATATACCAATTCGCTAATCCAGCTCCAGCCACATTATCAGTACTTGCTAATGGTGCCTATACGATTGCAGGTGTTGTGGGTGGCACAGTACCTGATCTTATTACTGTGAGCTCCGTTGCAGAAATCCAACCCGGTCAAACTGGAAGCATCGTTTTAGCACTAAGTGAAGACATGAAGTCCGGTAGAGACACGCAATTCAAGATAACCACCACCAACGGTGCGGTATTTGTTGGCACTGTTGTTGTAGGTCAGCAGAGTGGTTAACCCCTCTTTTCTTTTTATGGAGACAGAAAAATGAACAAAACTGTCTCGCAAAAAGCCCTCGTTGTATTCGGATTGATATTTACATTAATTTCAGGAAACACCATCCTAGTTTATTCTCAAACTGACGATTCTGCCAATGTATCACTAACACTAAGAATCTCCCCCTCGAGTGTGGAAGCAGGAGACCAAACACACAACATCGGTCATGTTGGATTTGCCAACAAATACGGTAGCATGATAAAGTTCCCAAAAGACACAACTATCCAGTTAGAGTCAAGTAATGAGGAAGTTGCGTCAGTTCCATCCAAAATCACCATTTTAGCATATTCAGAATTTGCATCATTTGGCATAAAGACTACAAATACCACGGGTTCTGCGAACATTTTTGCGTCATACAACGACGAAAAGGTGTATGCCACCATATCTGTTGGCGCATCATCGGACCTTGCAAACGACATCAGACTAGTCATAAACTTGCCAACAAGTGAGATGAACGTAAACTCGGAGATGCCGTTTTCACTATACCTGCAAAGTTCTGAAGGAGAAATAACACAGGCGCCTTTTGACATAAGCGTTTCACTTGATTATGAAGATAGCCTAATTGGGATTGCTGCAAACGATCTCACAATTATGAAAGGAAACAGCTACGTGTGGGGCACCATAAAATCCCATGACAAGGTAGGAAACGCATTCATCAGGGCAACATCTGACCAGCTTGGAATCGACGAGGCAAAAGAAATTCGAATATCTTCATCCTTACCATCATCATTATCAGTTAACATTTTTCCAGAAAAAGTCCCGGCTACTCTGAAAAGAGACATAGATGTAGTTGTTAGTCTATTGGATTCCGACGGGCAGCCAACACTTACCCAGGAAGACATCACTTTACAGTTTTTCTCAGACGACGACTCGATTGGGAACCAAATTGACAGGGGATTTAAAGAATCTCAAAGCAAGCCGGTCATAAAAAAAGGCCAGTTCAGTTATCACTTCAGCCACAGATTAGACCTTGCCAAAGAAAATAAAACAATTACAATTGGCGCCACAACCAAGGGTCTTGGAGTGGCATCTGACACATTTTACACCGTCAAGCCATATACCACAGGTAACCCACTTGCCGAAAACAAGACAATGCAGCTCTTGACACTAAGCAAGATACCAACCAAGTCACAAACCATTGCCGTGTTTCAGATAGGCATGCTTTTGCCAAAGCAGGCAGACCCAGACGAGTCATTAGAGCAAACTACAGAACAAACAGAGAAAGAATTCTATCCACTCATCATAAATGAAAACTATGCCTCAGATGGCAGCGACAAGAAAATCAACCTGATATCAAGCAATGATCTACTGCTAAAGATAAAAGAAATTGGCAACATCGATGTGACATCATCGTACGGCACTGCGATAATTGAAAGCGGCCAAGAAACAGGAACCGTAGTCCTCTCATCAACCATCAAGGGAATCGGCTCCGCATCCATTCAAACTGAGGTCATCAACACTCTAAAGCAGGAAAAGACGATGGTTTTCTCGCCTACCGGAAATACCGCCATACTGTTTGACAAAAACGGCTACTTTGACTTGTTTGTGATATCCCTTGACATGAAGGGCAGGCCGACCCTTGTTGAAAATGAAATAAGGTATCTGCTGACGCCAATTAATGAGATTTTAACCATAGAGAAGAACAAGACGTTTTCTCATGTCAACTTCCAGGGAAACATGATCCAATCAGAAAACCAAGATGCCATATTGATAAAGACAGTTCCAATAGGGGAATCTGCAGATGTTGGCCTTGAAATTCAAAATAATTTTGCAATAAGACCGACTGCAAAGCTGCAATTTGACATGCCGTTCGAAGTACTAAACTCTAATGAGGGAAAATATGTGGGTGTTGTGCAGATTTTAGACTTTAGAGGAGACCCAATTACGTTATCTGGAGACCTTCGAGTCAAGATTTCACCATCGAGTATCGGGGTGATAGGGGTGCCCGACCATGTTACTATACCAAGCGGCAAGTCTTTTGCAGAGTTTCCAATAGAAACGAAGGGCAAGACTGAGACTATAATCCTAGATGCCAGCTCAAAAGGAATCGTTGGTGCACTTGCAGAAATTAAGGTAGAGTCGATAGTCACAAAGCTGAAGATAAGCATAGGTAGTGTAAACGAGCCGATTCCAGCTGACCAGCCAATGGACTTGAAGATCTATGTTGATGACGAACAAGAAAACTCTATCGGCGGGGCGACAATCAGGATAATCTCAGATAATTCTGCAGTTACTCCAAACACAGTTACGACCAAGGCAGATGGAAGCGCGATAATCCAGTTTAATGCGCATAGTGCCCCCAAGACATCATTGCAGATTTTAGCCTCAGCTGAGGGTTATACGGAGGAGCAGAAAACTTTCGAGTTTGTCGTGCAGCCAAATACGGAAGTAAAACAAACAGAGTTGCCAGAGTGGCTAATCTATGCCGGAATTGGCGTTGTCGCAACAGTTGTTGTTGGAATGGTAATCTTTTTACGAAAACCCAAACTGCGTCTAGAAGACGAAGAATATGAATAATTTTTAGTAAAAGCAGATTTTGTAATTTGAGACAGAATTAAAAGGCCTTGGGCATAACTCTTTCCAAAAAATAATGTCCAAGTCTCGTTTAACTTGTCTATATTACTACATGTTTTAGGTTATAGTAACTTGTTTTTCAATTATTGAACCATTGAAATCAATAACTATGGTATAACTTCCAGGTTCATCAATTGTTATCACACCATCAGCTGGAATGCGCTCTCTAGTATTTGTCAAAAGTGGGAAAAGAGGTAATCCATCAGCTACTATGGCAGTAGAATATAGCACTTGATTTTTTTCTTTTAGCATAACATTGATTTTAATATTGTCGCATTTTAGTCCACACCCATTTGCAATCAATGTAAACTTGATTGGTTCTTTAACTTTGTAACTATCTTGTAGTCCTTCTATCGACAATCTGGCAGGAAATGGAAAATAAAGTAAAGTTACACTGATTAAAATTCCAATAAGCACAATTGTTGCAATGATATATTTTTTATTCAGTATTACTGATCACACGTTCATTGTAATAAAACTATTGTAAGAGAATTAAAAGACAAATTGATTTGTATCATATAACCCTGATTCTATAAAAAATCAGTTTCCAGTTAGACAAAATGTTGGATTATGATGATTCATGACAACAAAAATTAGTTGCTTTTGTATAAAGATCTAATTTATTTTTTAATAGATTTAAGAAAAAATTAGAAATTACTTTGACTGCTTTGTAGCAGATTTAATACTAATTCCATTTGTAAATTTTCTATTTAGTATCAAGCGACAATAATGATGACTTTGAGTTGTGCAAATCAAAAACAAAATAGCCTAAACGACTTTTGTATCCTAAATTCATAAAAAATATGACCAAGTCTCCCAAGAACTCCAGTTGAGAACAATTAGAAGCTAATTGATCATATAAGAAAAACAGCAAGTTATCGTTCTACAATAATAGAAAAATCATGAAATTATTATGTGCTTAACTTTAGTTTGGTGAAACACGTAGGACAATTTCTGCAAGAGGACCCATGACAACACTATTGTTGACGTAACCATCCCCAAGAACATACATGACATACATCCTAGTATCCGTTATGGATGGTGCAGTCACAGTAAATGTTATGGTTTTTCCTGTTCCCCCGGCACCAGTCAAGTCGGAAACTAACTGCCCAACTATTTGCGATGAGCCATCAGGAAACTGTTGAATTGGCTGCATATTGAATCCCGTATTGCCAATTATTGTTGGATCAGACCAGCCTTTTGGTATGTTTATTATCAATCTTGAACCTGCATTAATCTTGTTTCCGGTTCCAGTTTCCAAGTCTGCAAGAACCACGTTAAATGTTTGAGTGGAACCAGGCAAAATCCCGGTCTTGTTTGCAAATATGTCGTTATCGGAAGTAGAATCTACAACTTTTGAGAGGTATACGTTTGGCATTGCAGAAGATGTTCGCATAGATGTCCCATAAGCAGCCTTGCCGAACTGTCCAAGAGTTGTAAAGACATTTGTTTGAACAACAACGGTTTCAGGCTCAGGACTGCTACCTCCTAGATTTCCAGGATTGACTTTGACTAAAAACGGAAAGACGGATTTTGGGTGGATTAGTTGCGGCGTACCTGTATTTTTCCACATTAGCTGATTAGATGTAGGACACGACCAATTGTTTGTCGTTGGAGGTACGGATTGAGTGCCACAAGCAGTATCAAATATTTCGTCGTTGCTGTTTGCTGGCGCAGTTTGTGCGCTAATCACTACTTTGCTGACGTAAATGGGTTGATCCGTTGGATTTACGATATTGACCCCCCACAAACCCTTGTCTGCAGTATCGCCAAACGTGTTAGGTATTACCATAAATATTTCAGGCCTTGAAAAAAGGTCTGAGGACACCACAGAACCAAGCTCAGAGTTATCACGAAGCAAGACTAAACTTTTGTCAACATTACTTTGTACAATCACATTTGATGGTTGATCTACTCCTTGCGCAAATGTTGAAAATGTGACATTGGTTCCAGCAGCGCCCATCAAACGATATTTCCATGAAAGTATGGTAGATTCCGCAGGTGCTAAATCAGACTTCATCTGAGTTATCGGTGAAACAGATAGCACATTTGAGGATGGCGTCACTACAATTGGCCCAGATGTAACATTTAGTATTCTGGAATTTCCAGTATTTGTCACAAACAATAACGCAGTTGCGTTTTCTCCAAGTCGCACATCAGGCGGATTAATTACAAGCTTGACTTTGAGTTTGTTTGATCCACCCACGTTCAGCTGCTCAGCTGTTTTTATGGTGCCAAGTGAAGATACCACCTTAATGTTATAAGTTCCAGGGCTCATGAACAACGGAGTGTTTTGTAGTACATCAGCGCCATAACCCGGTGCAAGAACTGCATCAGAATAGCTAATTTCATATTTTTTTGCAGCATGTGTTGAATCAGTTTCGTTGACAATCCAAACGTTATCAATTTCCAAAGTGTTAGATCCATCATTTTTGACATATAATGCAAGTCTATTTCCATCACCCGTGGATGCAGACGTGTAGAATTTTTCTTGGATTTTCTTAATTTCACCATCTGCTATTGTTTGCTGCGCCTGTATCATGTCTGACTGGGTCTCAATTACAAGATAGGATACTGAAAGACCGGTAGTCATCAGCACCAAAAAGAAAACAGAGCCCACAACGGTTGAGACTGCCCTCTTGTGGAATCTTCCAGTCATTGAAAAATCACCTTGTGTCCCCACTCACAATTACAAGTTCGGTTGCCCGCGTACTGCCAAAATTAATGAGAACTTGGATTGGTTTTGAGAGCGAAATATCTGTACTGATGCTCTTGCTTAGTTTTATGACTAGGCGTATTTCTTCATCTTCAGATAATTTGTTGTCGGATTTTTGCACTAGATTCGACATTTGAAGAATGCTGAATTTTCCATTGAGAGGATAGTTGCCTGACAAATCACTGGCACTTGCATCAAATAACTTTCCACCGGTTTGCTCATCCCACAAATGCAGTATCCCGTTTATCTGAATACTTTTTATGTAAACCAGACTTGGGCTGACATTTTTAATTTGCAGGACAATGAATTCAGTTCCTGGAGCCACATCTGTTGGAATGTTATCTGCAGAACCTTGGCAGCTTGCAGTGCAAATCTTTTCATCAAATTTGTTATCAATGCTAGAAATTTCAAGCAGATTTGCCGCATCTCTGGTATCATAACCCATCATTTTGATTGAGTATGCCGGGTATGCAGATGCCAACGGGTTTGATGCAGATGCACTAAAACCGCCACCCTGAACTATTAATGCCAAAAAAGCAGAACCAGTTATTGTTATCACAAGTAATAACAGTGTGGCAATAATTTCAGAGAGTCCGCGTTTTTTTGTCAAATACGTATTCAAGTGTTAAACGGCCTCGCCACCACGCCGTAAAAATTTCCCCTATCAGTCATGATCGAAATTTTGTATTCAGAATTGACATAGTTCGGGTCATCCCATTTTGCCGAAAATTGAAGATTTGCAGTTTCAAGAACACTTGTCCCGACCCTTGGCTGGGCCACTACTGCAAGATCTTTGTTGTTGATGAGTACTTCTTGCGTATCTGTTTTCACCATTGTGATCTTGGCAATGGTGGATTCTACAGTTCCTACGTTTCGCAGCGAAATCATAACTTGGTTTCCCGTAGGATCAAATCGCACATGCTCAAATACAATATCTTCTTGACCCCCCTCATTTTGAAAAGTAATGCCGCTTGACAGGCGATTGCTTATCTCGCCAGCCTCGTTAAGCCCCTTGGTTACTATTACCACTCCAACTGGAACTACCAATGCAAGCATGAACATGGATCCCATGATTTGGCTTATTCCCCGTTTTTTTGAAAAAGTAGAAACATTGCGCTGTCTGAGATTCATTTACTTTGTGCGCCGTCCAGCTTTTGAATTCTGTTGGAAAGTATTTTCTCAGTTTCTGATATTATTTCACTGATGTTCTGTGACGATATTATTGAAACATTGTATTTTGCTGCAATCGCTTTTGTTTTTTCAGTTATAGATGCAAGGCCAATGATTAGTGCAATTTTTGGCGAGGTGTCAAATATTTGAATTATTTTAGAGTCAACCTCAGAATCAGTCGTCTCATTTATTAGAATGAATACAGTTTGATCCTTGACATTGTTCCCATAGATGTCAATGTTGTGATCATGGCCGCTTTTTCCCTTTATGAGGTGATTTTCATCTACTGTAAAGCCGAGTTTTATTAGAACTTTGGAAATTTCACTTTTTAATTTTTGATTATCAAGCGGCATATGAGATGCACCATTAGTTAGTGCATATCCATATGCTGTTACCACCTGAGCATCATGTATGGTAAAGTCATGATCAAACTCCTTGCAATGAAAATTAATTAGCGCGTTATCGAATTTGCCCTTACAGTCATTACAAAAATACCAAGTGGCGGGTACGCGCAGCTCTTTTTCAGGTTGTTTTATCATTCTGCCACAAGATGGGCATTTTAGACTGTCAGATTTCTGCAAGTCCACAAACTTTGTTTTTTCCATTATACACCCACAAATTTTGTGCTCAAAGAGATGCAGTTTATTGACATCGAGTGAACTGCATTTGGGGCAGCATAGCCTGACATTGACCAGAAAAGACGATTTGTGATCGGGACAAATCAAAAACTGATTGTAAACAAATCTTTCAAGCAGGTTTAGTTTTTTGTGTGAGAGTTTTTCAAGAAAACCCATGTTCAGGACAGATTCTCCAATTTCATTCAAAATTGGATATTGCAGTGTGCCTTGGTAGTGATCGATTTCAGGTAGGAGCACGCCGTTGGAATTCTGCTTGATCTTGCCAAGTATTTTTGAGATTTTCTGACTGTTTTCTTCCTGCCAGCGTAGAATTTCCTTGACTTCTGTCACAGAGTCATGAATCAGGGCCTGTTTTTGAGCCAGTTTTGGCGCTTTTTGGACAGAATCGTCAGGCAACTTGGCATTATTTGGCAATTTCCTTAACGAATTTCTATTAAACTGAAACAATGCTCTCCGACCTTTTTCTAGCCATAACTACTGCCTGATAGTTAGTCTAAAAACCAAAAATGTAAATCGGATGCTGTTCATTTGCACTAACAATTCCTTATGAGATGTTCACAATCACTACCCAGTATTGAGCATTAACAAAACACAGACGGATTCGCTTTTCATTAGAATCAAAAAGAGCAACCCATTTAATTTTGCAAAATTCATCTCGGAAAAAAATCAAACACCCGAATTTGCAGCCTCAAAACAGATCCTAAATACTGCAGAGACAAATTTGGTAAAACTCGCCAGCCAAAACGACGCCAATCTAACCGAAATTGAAAATACACTTGTCCCAAAATTCAAAACGCTAAACAAGATAGACTTTGATGACGCTGAAATTTACACTGGATTGATAGCTGATCCTACATCGAAGAACGGCCTACGGTACGTGATAATTGAGCCTCAGTTAAACAAGCACGACGTGATAAACTTCAGAGTGATCAAAAAGCTTTTGATATCAGAACTAGACATATCACTGAACAACATTAAAACGAAAAAAGAGGCAGCTAAAGAACTAAAAAACAAAATTTTACTGCTGATAAAAAAATACAATATTGAAATCCAAACAAAAAGCCTCTCAAAGATATCATATTACGCCATAAGGGATTTCGTATATCTTGGACGAATCGAGCCACTCATGCGTGATCACATGATTGAGGAAATAAGCTGTGATGGGACTCATGTACCCCTGTATGTCTGGCACAGGGAGTTTGAGTCAGTCCCAACAAACGTGATATTTGAAAACGGTGAAGATCTTGACAACTTTGTCCAAAAGCTATCATATATAGGAGGCAAACATGCCTCGCTTGCAAATCCAATCGTTGATGCGTCACTCCCTGATGGAAGCAGAATAAATATGACATTGGGGCACGAGATAACAAAACGAGGAAGCACGTTTACCATTCGTCGATTTAGGGCAGATCCAATTACAATAATTGATTTGATCAAATTTGGAACAATATCAGTACACGCTGCAGCGTATCTTTGGCTTGCAGTGGAAAACAATTCTACAATGCTAGTGGCAGGAGGCACAGCTAGTGGAAAAACCACCCTGCTTAACTCATTATCATCGTTTATTCGACCTGGCCAGAAAATAGTGAGCATTGAAGACACGCATGAACTTAATATGTTGCACGAAAATTGGATTCCAGCGGTATCTCGCCAGAATTTTACCGACGGTCAAATTGGCGAAATAACTCAGTACGACTTGCTCAGGGCTGCACTAAGGCAAAGACCTGACATACTAATTGTGGGGGAAACGAGAGGTCGCGAGGCATACACGCTGTTTCAGGCAATGGCCACAGGGCACGGCGGATACTCGTCAATTCATGCAGACTCTGTGGAGGCAACGCTAACAAGACTCGTGTCATCCCCGATGGATGTTCCAAAGGCACTTATTGCAAACACGCTAGACATCATAACACTTCAGCTAAAGATGCGATTCAAGGACAAGTCAGTGAGACGAGTCATGCAGATTTCAGAGATTGCCGGGCTAGATGAAAAAACAGGCGAAATAAAGACCAATGAAATATTCAAGTGGGACCCAAATGATGACAGACATGAATTCTCAGGCAACAGCATTGTAGTGAACAAGATCAAAGAAAGAACAGGCATTAGCGATGATCAAATCAATTACGAATTAAAAAAGCGAGAGACAGCACTTGAGTGGCTTACAGAGAACAACATAAGAGATCACAAAGAAGTAATGAAAAACATCCTGGAATTTTATTCAAATTCTGACAGGTTCTACGAAAGCAAAAGACTTGTGATTGAAAGTTGATCGGGGTTTTAAAATCAAGAGAACTTGATGGGAAAAAACGACAACCATCATCATTTCAGGTCTTCAGCTACAGACTTCTAAACCGCTATCTTCATTTTCTTTATCCAAGACTACCGGGGCTGAGAGAAAACATCAGGCAGTCAATGATGCCAGTTCCTTTTGAGGTTTTTGTGGCAAACATGGTTCTATCTAGCATAATTGCGGCAATTGTTGGGCTTGTTGCCACAATATCTGCATCAATCATGTTTAACTTCACGCCGGTTGCAACAATAATCCTAATTCTTGTTGGAAGTATTGGTTGTTCAGGAGGCACGTTTGCTATCATGCAGGTAATACCTGCCATCAACGTAAAGACAAGGGCTGCAAAGCTAAGCGAAGAAATACCGCACTACATAGGATACATGGCGACGCTTTGCGCAAGCGGGCTGTCACTTGAAGGAATATTCAAATCAATTGCCAAAGAGAATGCGGCAGAAGAGGTCGTAAGGGACGCCAAATTTGTGACGCGAAACATAGAGATTTTTGGGATGGACGTCGTAACTGCGATTAATGATTTAATCAAGAGAACGCCAAACGGGCCATATTCGGAATTACTAGAGGGCGCAATAATCACATTTAGATCAGGCGGAAATTTGAGAGAGTATTTTCTTGCAACGGCAAAAGTCCATCTCGAGGAAAAGAAGATCAGCGTAAAAAGATCAACGGAATCACTTGGCATAATGGCAGAATTGTACACTATTTTACTAATCGTGTTTCCGCTAATGGCAGTAATCATGCTGTCAATCATGGCAATAATGAACCCAAATCTAGGCGGCTTTGACCTGATTACACTAATGAACATGCTCACATACATTCTCGTACCTCTTTTTGGGATAGTTTTGCTCTTAATGATGAACTCAATGGTGCCAAAGAGATAAGCATGAAAAAAACAAGGACAATACAAAAAGAACTCAGTGACGAACTTCCAAAAATACCACGGATTCGAACCGAAAAGTTTCGCGTAGCAGTAATTTCAGGCATTGCCAGCTTGCTTGTGATCGTCTTTAGCACATTGTATTTGTCAGGCTCGACTAGCCAGATTACTCAAGATGTAGGAATTATCTTTGCCATACTTGCAGGAATAATACCACTCGCACTGCTACAGCTAAAGGAGGTACAGCGAAGAGAAAGCATCGACAGACATCTCCCGTTGTTTTTACTATCATTGGTAAGCTCCATCCAGAGCGGCTCTAACCTAATTCAGGCAATCCTAGCAGTACCTGAACGAAACATGGGAAATTTGGGCCCATTGCTTCAAAATTTGAAGGCAAACATCAGTTGGGGTATGTCACTTGAAGATGGGTTTACAAATTTTTCAAAAAAGGCAGGAACCCGCATGGCAAAAAGAGTAACAGTTCTACTTGAGATAGCATTCAAAAACGGCGGAAACATATCAGAAAACCTTGAGACCATACAAAAACACGTAACTGAGCTAAGAAACTTGGAAAAAGAGCGCAAGTCGGCGCTGCAACCCTATACGTATACAATATACATCGCATACGTGGTATTCATTGCCATAACGGTGATTCTATCATCACAGTTCTTTACGCAGATCGAGTCAGTAAAGAACATGCTTGAGGAATCCAACATGGGGGGGACAAGCAACATCTTTGCAGCATTATCAGGTGTAAAGATCAACGACTTGGATGCGATCATGTTCAACATGTCGATAATAGAGTCCATCTTTGGAGGCCTCGCGGCAGGTAAAATTGGCAGCGGATCGTATGTTTCAGGAATAAAGCACGTGATAGTCATGATAATAATCGCAGTTATCGCATTTACGGTAATTTAGGAGGAGGTTGGTTTGTTATTTTTAAATTCATCGTCAGAATCCTTCCACGGCTTAATTACGCAGACACTCAAGAACGACAATGAGAAGAAAATGTCTGTTCAAAAAAAACAAAGAACATCGTTAATACACAATGAAGCCAACAATGTCATGGATGCAGGACTTGACGCATCTGAGGATATTCAGTTTGAGAAGACACAGATGCCATACTATAACGATCTATCAGCGGAGCTTTCGTTAATTTTAGGTCTGGATAATTTAGAAACAAGAATTTATTTGAATTTGCTGCGAACAGGGCCAATCACTGCAAGTGCACTGTCAAAAGAGATCAACGTAGACCGCGCAAAGACATATCGCACAATCGACAAACTCTCGAGCAACGGAATAGTTTCGATCTCGTTTTCATCGCCAAAGCTTTGCATTGCGGCAGATCCTGATGAAATATTATCGCTGACATTAAAGAAAAAGGAAGAAGAGATTTTCAAAATAAAAAAGGACGGCAAGAAGATCATAGATAAAATTAAAGAGGTAAGCGCCAGCGACACCAAATCAAACGTTCCGACATTCCGCATAATCCAGGGGCTGGACAACATATCCTCGCAAGTAGAGCGCATGCTTGAAACCACAACGGACATTGTTTATTTTGTAACCACACTTGAAGACATTTCAAGACTATATCATTCAGAAATACCTGAGAAGATCAAACTTGCCGAAAAGGCAGGAGGCACTGTGCGATTGATAGTAGACGAGGTCTCGCCAAAAATGCTTCCCTTTGTAAAGAGGTTTGGGGCAAGGGAGGTAAGACTTGGAAAACTCCCATCAAAAGGCAGAATAGTTGTATCCAAAAACTGTCCGATGACAGGCAAACTCTTGATGTCGGATTCCGCGGTGAGGGGAACTTTGCATGAGAACGTCGATTCAGAATGCGCACTGTTTACAAACTCTGAAGAAATGACAAACAGCATCTTTACACTGTGCACTTTCATTTGGAGAGGCGCAGATGTCATAAAGATGTAGTTTTAAAAAAATTAAATAATGCAGAAAACACTTTCACATAAGCCGTGTTTATAATAAATTACAAAAATTATGAAGAGATCGCAGGCGACAAGGCAGTAAAACTAGCCTCAGTTGCATCAGGCATAGCAAAAAAATACAAAATCAAAATTGCAATTGCACCACCGCATCACCTATTATCTGCAGTCAAAAACTATTCAGGCCCACTGTTATCCCAGCATGTTGATAATGCCAAGGTGGGCAGCACGACTGGGTTTGTCGTTCCAGAACTGTTGAAAAAATCAAACATAAGCGGCTCTCTGATCAATCACAGCGAGCACAGGATCCCAGGCAAGGACATCATTGAACTAGTAGAGAGGCTGAAAAAACTGAAAATGATCACAGTCGTCTGCGTCAAAGATGTGGCAGAGGCTGCAAAATACGCAAAGCTAAATCCAACATACATCGCAATAGAGCCACCAGAACTAATTGGATCAGGAAAGGCAGTATCAACCGAAAAGCCAGAACTCATCACAAAGGCAGCGCAGGCAGTAAGGGATGCAAAAAACAGCACAAAGCTACTGTGCGGCGCAGGTATTGTCAGCGGCCAGGATGTCAGAAAGGCAATGGATCTTGGCTCAAAGGGGATACTTGTGGCAAGCGGCATAGTAAAGGCAAAGAACTGGAATGTGATCGTCGAGGAATTTGCAAAGGGAATGCTTAAAACACGTTCAAATGGATAGGAAAATCCGGTGATAAAATAATGAAAATGGTTTATTTCTTTGACGAGGGAGACGGCAAGAACAAGAAACTTCTTGGCGGAAAAGGCGCAGGCCTAGCGGAAATGACAAGACTAAAGCTGCCAGTCCCACCAGGATTCACAATCACCACAGATGTTTGCAAATTATACTATCAAAACAACAAGACCCTTCCAAAGAGTCTTTGGGCAGAGATTAAAAAGAACATTTCAAGATTGGAAAAAAAGACTGGAAAAAAATGGAACTCTAGTACCAACCCACTACTGGTATCAGTCCGCTCAGGTGCAGCACTGTCGATGCCGGGCATGATGGATACCATTTTAAACCTAGGACTAAACGATGCCGCAGTCGAGGCGCTTGCAAAAAAGACAAACAACCCGAGATTTGCATGGGACTCGTATCGCAGATTCATCCAGTTATTTGGCAAAGTAGTGTTTGGCGTAAATGACAAAAAGTTTGACGAAATCCTGGAAGAGGCAAAGAAAAAGCAAGGAGTTCATCTTGACAGCGACCTAAACGAACAGTCACTAAGACAGATTGTTTCACAGTACAAGGAGACTTGCCAAAAACATACTGGAAGGCCATTCCCGACAAGTGCAGACGAGCAATTGGAGTTATCAGTAAAGGCAGTCTTTAACAGCTGGATGGGTGAGCGCGCGATAGTTTACCGTGAAAAAAACCACATCACCCGAGACATTGCAGATGGAACTGCAGTAAATGTAGTCACAATGGTATTTGGGAACATGGGAAATGACAGTGCTACAGGTGTCGTATTTACTAGAAACCCAGGCGACGGCACAAACAAGATTTTTGGCGACTACTTGGTAAACGCGCAAGGCGAAGACGTCGTAGCAGGCGTCAGGACTCCAAAGCCAGTTGACGAAATGAGGATTGAAATGACAAAAAGCTACAAACTGCTGGCTGACACTTGCAAAAAGCTAGAAAAACACTACAAAGAGCCGCAGGACATCGAGTTTACAATAGAGCAGGGCAAGTTCTACTTGCTTCAGACAAGGTCTGCAAAGATGAACGCCGCCGGAATGATCAAGACATCAGTAGACATGGTAAAAGAAAAACTAATCAACAAAGACAGAGCATTATTACGATTACATCCTGATCAATTAGAGCAGCTTCTCCACAAGACAATCAATTACGAAAAGGCAAAAGAATTCAAAAAAGTAGTCAGAGGAATTGCAGCGTCTCCTGGTGCGGCAAGTGGCATTGCAGTATTTGACGTAAAGCACGCAGTTGCAATGGGCGAGAACGGCGCCAAGGTAATCCTAGTCAGAGAGGAAACAAAGCCAGAGGACGTTCCGGCATTTTTTGCATCGGTTGGAATTTTGACAAGCAGGGGAGGAAAGACGTCACATGCTGCAGTAGTAGCACGAGGAATGGGAAAGCCATGCATCGTAGGCTGCTCGGATTTGAAAATTAACTTGGAAACAAAGCAGGCAACTGTTGGCAATTTGGTAATACATGACGGTGATGCAATTACAATTGACGGAAGTATCGGGGACGTCTATCTTGGAGAGGTACCAACAATTGAGCCGCAAATCACAAATGATTTCAGGGTAGTTCTCGAGTGGGCGCAAAATACAAAGAGAATCGGAATTCGCGCAAACGCAGACACTCCGGAAGGCGCACAGCTTGCAAGAAAGTACGGGGCAAAGGGGATAGGACTGTGCAGAACAGAAAGAATGTTCAACGCAGCAGACAGACTAGGATTATTTGTAAAACTAATCATGGCAAAATCAGTCGAGGAGAGAAAAGAACACTTGCTCAAACTGCAAGAGTTACAGAAAAGCGATTTCATGCAAATTCTAAAAACCATGGAAGGCTACAAGGTGACAATCAGGCTGCTTGACCCACCACTCCACGAATTCCTCCCAAACCCAGAAGAACTGATCAACAGAATCCACAAATTGGAAAAACTTGGAAATTCGCCAGAACTTGAAGAGACAAGGGTGATTTTGGCCCGAGCACGCGAACTGGCAGAAATAAACCCGATGATGGGCCACAGGGGAGTTCGAGTAGGCATAACATATCCAGAGATATATGAAATGCAGATCAGATCAGTCTTCGAGGCAGCGGCAGAACTTGCAAAGCAAAAGGTAAACGCATACCCACAAATCATGATCCCGCAGGTAGGCAGCATTGCAGAGCTAAACTACATCAAGAGAATCTATGACAGAGTCAAGGCAGAATCCGAATCAAAGCACGGAGTCAAACTCACAATAAACTTTGGAACCATGCTAGAGGTTGTTCGGGGCTGCCTTACATCAAATGAGCTTGCAAGTACGGCGGAGTTTTTCAGCTTTGGAACAAACGACCTGACGCAGGCAGTGTTTAGCTTTTCAAGGGAGGATGCAGAGGGCAAGTTCCTTCCAGAATATATAGAAAAAGAGGTCCTTGAGAGAAATCCGTTCCAGACAATCGACGTAAACGGAGTAGGAAGCCTTGTGAAAATCGCAATTGCAAACGGAAAAACAGTAAAGCCAAACATCGAAATCGGAGTTTGCGGAGAGCACGGCGGAGATCCAAACTCGGT
This sequence comes from Candidatus Nitrosotenuis chungbukensis, assembly GCF_000685395.1. Lineage (GTDB taxonomy): Archaea > Thermoproteota > Nitrososphaeria > Nitrososphaerales > Nitrosopumilaceae > Nitrosotenuis > Nitrosotenuis chungbukensis. Next base: position 144,872 of record NZ_AVSQ01000017.1, read on the forward strand.
CAAGTTCTTCCATGGAATTGGGGTATCATATGTCAGCGCATCACCGCACAGAATCCCCATTGCAATTGTCGCAGCAGCCCAAGCCGAGATCCTAGACAAAAGCACACCAAGGCATCCAAAAAAGAAAAAAACTCAGACCAAGAAAAAGGCACTTAAGAAAAAATCACGCAAGTGATTCTATTTTTCGTTCAAGTTGTGATAGCGTAAAGGGCTTCTCCAAAACAGCAATCTTATCCACAAGATCATCTGTTTCATCCTCTAGTGCCCATCTCTGATATCCCGTAATGAATAGAATTTTTTGTTTTGGGTTTTTTGCCAAAATCTCCTTTGCTGCCTTTGCTCCCGTCTTTTTTGGCATGTTATGGTCCAAGAGCACCAGGTCAAACGGCGATTCGTCAAGTGAGTCAAATTCTGTTTTTTTGAGCTGTTCTTTGTATTTTTTTATGCACTCCACTCCGTCTTGGGTAGTGATTACCGTGTGGCCTTTTTTTTCAAGCACTATCTTGTACTGATTTGCAACAAACTTGTTGTCTTCAGCAACTAGTATTATCAATTTAGCTAGTATGATTTCTTGTTATGCTTGAAGACTAGTGTGTTTTATTCGAACAACATACTGATGAATCCTACGCAAGCCTTTTTTTACTAAAAGTTGATTGTATTTCAGGTTCAGTCGGTAACAATGCCGAGATAGGACCACTAAGACCACACCAAATCAGTGAGGATATCAAGTCGGCCATGTCTCAGGTATCCTCACTTTTCTAATTACACGGAGTTTGAATCACAAACATTCAGAATGTATAGCAAAGCAAGAAATGTTATTTAACAATCCTTACGCCGTTCCAAAACGCCACATAGTTTTTAATTTGTTTTGCAGCGTCAGACGGCTCAGGATAATACCAGGCACAGTCAGGATTGGTCTTTCCATTTACGGTTACAGAATAATAGCTTGCAACCCCCTTCCAACTGCAGGTTGTCTTTGTACTGGATTTTTTAAAAAATTCCATCTTTATTGCGTCGTGAGGAAAGTACTGATTTCCTTCAACAACTACGGTATCTTCGCTCTCTGCCAGGACCGCATCATTCCACACCGCCTTCATGAATCAATTTAGGATTTGAAGGGTAAATCCCTATCGTTTCGCAACCTGGCGATACACCGTAGTGCAATTAGCCAAATTTTCACACTCAGAGCCGAGTCATCGCGTAGAAAACAAGATCAATGCAAAGTATTTTTGCTTGTCCTGCCAGATCTTGTTTATTTTAAACCCGCTCTTGCTTGCAATCTTTTTTATCTGACGCAACGTGTATTTGTGCGAGTATTCGGTGCGAATCGATTCTCCCTTTTCAAGTTTTATTTGCAAATCCACCCCCTCAAGATACACCTGTTGTCGAACTTTTGATTCCAAGTGCATTTCAATTCGGTTTTCTTGTGCATTAAAAAACGCACGGTGTTCAAATTTTTCTAAATTAAAATTGCCACCCAGCTCGGCATTTATTCTTGCTAGCAGGTTGAGATTGAAGTTTTTTGTGACGCCTTTTGAATCATCGTATGCCTTTTCTAGGACCCGTACGTCTTTTACCAAGTCTATTCCGAGTAGGAACAAATCATCTTTTTTCATGCAATTTCTTATGCTGTTTAGAAATTCCAGCCCCGCAATGTGATCAAAATTGCCAAAGCTTGAACCAAAAAATACAATGATTTTCTTGTCATCCAGGTTTTTTAGTAGTTGCAACCCGGCCTCGTATTGATCAATTATTCCAGTGATGTGAAGATTTGTAAATTCATCTTGAAGTCGCTCGGAGCTTTCCTGTACAATGTCAGAAATGTCTATAGGATAGTACTTCACATGACTGTGATTTTCCAGCAATGACTCAAACAGGTGCCTAGTCTTAATTGAAGAGCCGCTTCCCAGCTCCACGACAGAGCCATGTTGAGAGAAATACTTTGGCATTTCAGATTTAATTGCAGATAGTATTTCAAGCTCTTTTTTTGTCAGATAGTATTCGTCAAGATCACATATTTCCTCAAAAAGCCTAGAGCCGTTGGCATCATAGAAGTACTTGGATGGGATAAATTTTTTCTTTCTTGTGAGGCCAAATGAGATTTCAGAGGCAAAATCGTCTTGCTGCGGGTTTAATGATTTTATCAGAACGCAGTTTGGACCAACAGACTTTTTCTCATAACTATTGGAATTAATGCTAATCGTGTCTTTCATGTTCAATGATTCTATTGCTATACCCCATGTCACGATGACTTTTGAATGCTTCGCATCAGAACTCGTTTGTAAATTGATGATCACACCAACAAACATGTCAAGTCATCACGTTTTTGAAATTGATTTGTAGGGTCAAGGATAAGAATAAATGATTAGAGCGTGAAGAAATTACACAAAAATGCTATCCACTGTTTCACTTGTTGACGAATTTAGAGAAATGCGAAAGCACACATTGGATTTGGTAGAAACATTAGAGTATGACGACTTTGTTGTTCAAACGGCGCCATATGTAAGCCCTCCAAAATGGCACCTGGGCCACGTTAGCTGGCTTTTCGAGATGCTCCTAAAGCAGGCAGACGAGAAATACGAGTATTATTCAGAAGAATTTTTGCGCTATCTTAACTCGTATTACAACAGATTTGGCGAGCAGATGGACAAGGCAAGCAGGGGCACAGTCTCAAGGCCAACAGTAAAACAAATTTTAGAATATTACGAAATAATCACCAAGAGGATTACCGATTTAATTCAAAGAAACACGCTCTCAGAGGAGGACCGAAAGCGTTTTGAGCTTGGAATTAATCACGAATACCAGCATCAGGAGCTTTTGGTGTACGATTTACAGCACATCCTTGCAGACCAGTACAAACCTAAAACAAAAAACCATCCTCCAAAAAAAGAGCACACAAGACAGGAACAGATCCGCGTCGACGGCGGATTATACGATTTAGGATATGGGGGAAAAGACTTTTGCTATGACGTAGAGATGCCAGAGCACAAAGTGTACCTGAAGGATTTTAAAATTGACTCGCACCCTGTTACTGCAGGCCAATATCTTGAATTTGTCGAGTCGGGAGGATATTCTGAATACAAATACTGGCTTTCGGATGGATGGAAGACAGTCAAGCAAAACAACTGGAAGGCGCCAATGTACTGGCAAAAAATCGATGATGCGTGGCACGTGATCGACTTCATAGGAATGCGGAAAATAAATCCAAACGAGCCTGTTTGCAACGTTAGCTTTTACGAATCTGACGCATATTGCAAGTGGGCTGGAAAAAGACTCCCAACGGAAGCAGAGTGGGAAAAGGCGGCTTGTTGGAACGAAGAAAAAAAGGCAAAGACGGTTTTCCCGTGGGGAAACGACAGGCCCACTGTCGAACATGCAAATCTATTGGAATCACACATGTGGAGTGCAAGCGAGATAGGCTCCTATCCGATGGGAAGGAGTCATTACGGATGCTATCAGATGATCGGAGACGTATGGGAGTGGACATCGTCTGAATTTGTAGGATATCCGGGATTCAAGTCCGGATTCCAAGAGTATAACGACAAGTGGTTTACAAACCAAAAAGTTCTACGTGGTGGTTCCTTTGCTACTCCGAAAAGATCAATCCGTGCAAGCTACAGGAATTTCTTTCGCCTAGATGAAAGATGGATGTTTTCAGGCTTTAGATGTGTCGAAGACATTTAGAAGGCAGAAAGGACGGAACATACGCAGTCACAGCAAATTGTTGCAAGATTTGAGTAAAATTCATAGCACATCCCAGATTACACATGTCATGTTACCGCGCCTAGACAACATCAAGCAACAGCGAACCAAGCTTGGAATAACCCAAAAAGAGCTTGCAAGGATGACGGGGGTCAGCACATCTATGATAAACCAGATAGAGTCTGGGCGGAGCCAGCCAAGCTATGAGACTGCAAAGAGAATGTTCGACAGTTTGGCAACACTTGAGGGAAGGGCAGACCCAAACAAGGCAGGGGACATATGCAGTAAAGAAATAGTCAAACTAAAACCCACAGATTCGCTGCACGATGCCATAACAAAGATGCAAAAAATGTCAATTAGTCAGATTCCGATTTTCAACAAAACCGAGCCAGTTGGGATAATAACAGAAGACGGAGTAGTAAAACACCTGGCAGACAGTGACGAGTCATCGTGGAAAAAGATAAGGCTTGCAGATGTGATGGAGGCGCGACCGCCAATAGTTGATCAGCAGACCCCAGCTAAAACGCTAGTTCCGCTCATCAGATACTCAAAATGCATTCTTGTGGCAAAGGCGGGAAAAATAGTCGGAATAATCACCGCATCCGATACGCTAAAGATGTTAGAATGACATCAAGTATGAAATTATTTGCTAAAATATGCAATCACATGCGGTCGCCACATATAGTACAAGACAATTCCGTTTAGGATCATTCCGCCGATTCCAAACACGTTGCCCACCATCATGGATGCAGCATCCATTACTAGGTTTACTATAGAAAACACAATTACTATTGTTCGCCCCCATTTTTTGCCTGAAAACAAGGCACTTGCAATCAAAAACGAAAATGCCGCAAGCACCATCAGTACTACGGTAACCGCACCTCCTATTATCGACGTCATATCACCAAAATACGAATAATTTCCCATCATACTTGACATCACCATAACCATTACGGCAAAGACGGCTAGGATTATTCCTAAAATTATTTGGAGCATTCCAAGTACGATTATGCCAGTAGGGGTTCCAGTCTTCAGAGTTTGTGAGAATCTGGGCTTGCCGCATCCTGAGCAGAAATTCTCATCTGCCGCAAACTCTTTCCCACAAGAAGGGCAAAATGTCACACAAGAACAGTATAAAGCTGAGATAAAACACTTGCTAAAGGAGAGACATTTTTCCACAAAATCTTTTCTAAAAAACAAATTAAAAATACCGATCCCAGCTTCAAGTACTGGTTCTCAATAAACTGATTAAGAAAAGCTCAATGACACGCTGTCTTTTGTAGTGATTGTCTTACAGGTCTTGTTCAACGCAGACATTATCAATCCCTCCAAAAAGTGTTTTAGGAATGTAGAGCCTTTTGCCCCAAAGTCGTGATGAACGCTTATCTTGTATTTGCTTTCCGTTGTTTCTATATCGCATCGCCCATAGCCGCAATAATCAAAATACATTCGAATAAAATCAAGAACATTACTCAGGTTCAGTTCCTTCCACTTGAACAAAATGAACTCCTTTGCCTCCTCGCTTCCACAGTTCGAAGCAGTCAGGATCAGGTCTTTTTCCGGAATCACAGACAGTATTCTTCTAAAAGTATCATTGCTCATCAGCAAGGTTCCAAATTTCCGAGTATAGAAATCAAATTCGGTGAAATTGCCAAAAATCTGGTTTGCCAGGGTGTTTAGACTGACTCGTTTTTCTTCGGCCAATTTTCGTAAAATCTTGTCATACTTTTCGTCTATTCTAAAAGTAATACTGGATGTCTTTTTACCGCTCACGTATTGGTGCAGGCACTGTATCTTATCAGTTTAACTGCAATTGAGTGCAAAGCATTCGTCCTTGTTTAATCTTCCATCAGTACAACATCAAGCATGGCATTTTCATGCAAGGGGATCTGCATACGGTACAAAAGCCAGGGGACAGAAAACGGTAGGAAATACCAAAGCGGGCAAAAGAGATGCTCACATTGCGGCTTATTTTTGAACTGGCAGGAAACAAGATGCCCCTGTTGCAGGACCATCATGCGCACAAAGCCAAGAAGTAGAAGCTAAATTGCAAACGCTTGCACTAGATTCCTGTTGATTATATGCAATTTCGACCACATACTAATCGAGCTAACATGCAAGAACAAATACAAAAAGACACAAAAACACCATGGATTTGGTATACAGGGCTGGCGCTGACAGTGCTTTCAGTCCTCATACTGACTACGATATATCCAATAGGATATTGGTTTCCAGTCAGTGTTACCGAAAATGCCGTGGTCATTGCAAACGTAGAGGCAGGCTGTGTAGTTGACTCTAGTTTCGGATACCCGATAACTGTGAGCCCATGCAGCGCAAAGTCTGGAGATGTGATTGAATTCTCCTACAACGTACCGGCCATCTACCAAAGCGGATATTTCCAAAAAGTTCAGGAAAAAGTAGATTTGGTTACACCCTGAGCTTGTTTTTTTATGCTTAAAAAAATAAAAAAATCACAGTCGTCTGATTGACTGTATCATTCTTTCTTTGACTTTGACATCATATTCTGCAGATATCACATCGCCCGGATTTGCGTTACATTTTCCAATTGGTATAAGGAAGTTATCCGGCATTGTTTGTACAACGCACCTGCCTTGATCATCTACGTATACTACCTTGACTTCTTCAGTTACGTATTCAGGAATTAGATTCCAGAACGGCCAGACAAACACGCCCATTATCGTTACAGCAAAACCAATCAGTAGAGTGATGAATACGGTAGTTTGGCTTACCATTGATAGTTCTTCAGAATTTAATTATATATCATGGTAACACAATATTCAAGATTAAGAATCATATTTGGTTTTATGCAAACCAACTTAGATTTATCAAATCTACCAATTCTTTGATTGTCAACTGAGTTCAATTATAAAATAGCCATAATAATTTTATAAAAAATTACAAAGTCAAGAATCCAGATTAGGAAGAAAGAGAGATTATTTTTGGCAGGCATCCTGATCCTATGAATTATTTTTCTGCAGTATCAATTACAAATAATTTCAATTCACAGCAGTTATTCTCAGCCATGATAATTTGCAAACTAATTATAACTTGATTTAGGTCCTAACCATACATGGTTGCTAAAAAAATCAACAAAATTCTGGCCCCTCTTGACGGATCAACAAATTCACTGAGAGGTTTGCAAAACGCAATCATGTTTGCAAAGCAGTTTGATGCAGAGATTACAGGCTTGTATGTGGTCAACATCCCAGCGGCCGCTGCAATCAGAATCAGTCCAGAGACGAGAAAAAAAGAGATCAGATATGCAGAATCAATAATTGACGAGGCCACAAAAATAGCTACAAGGCACGGAGTTGCATTCAAGCCAAAAATAGAAACGGGCGATCCCGGAGACAAAATCGTCAGAACCGCAAACACGGGACACTTTGATTTGGTAGTAATCGGCTCCAGGGGAAGAGGTGCGGCAAAAGAGATCTTCCTAGGAAGCACATCAAATCACGTACTGCACAAAACAAACGTTCCAGTTGTTGTGGTAAAGTAAATTATTTTGTAATTTACCAATTCCGTTTTTTATATTTCGACTAGGCTTTAGTGGCTTTTTGGATGCGAGCAGAGCTCTGCCAGAACGCCGAAAAGTGATTTTGGGTGAATGAACGCGATTTTTGTTCCCTCAGAGCCGTTGCGAATTTTTCCCAAGAACTGGACTCCGCACCCTTCCATTCTTTGAAATTCGTTTTCTATGTCATCAGTTGCAAGTGCCATGTGGTGTAGTCCTTCGCCTTTTTTGTCCAAAAACTTTCTAATCGGCGAGTCATCACGGGTCGGTTCCATCAGTTCGATTCTTCCATTTTCTAGTTTCAATATGGCAAGCTTTACTCCTTCTGATTCCACGGTCTCAAAGACTACATTGTCAACTCCAAGTGCCTGCTGGTACTGTTTTGCTGCAGACTCTACGTCATTTACCGCAATGGCAATGTGATCAATTTTCAACTAGAACACTTCCTTTGGACGATACACTCCAAACACCTCACGGAATGTATTGCTTATTTCGCCAGTTGTGGCGTATGATTTTACAGAATCCAAAATGAACGGCATCAGGTTCTCGTCTTTTTCTGCAGCTGATTTCATTTTTGACAAGGCCTGCTCAACTTTTTTGTTGTCACGCTCTGAGCGCAATTTCTTTAGCGCCTGTTTTTGCTTTATTTCCACAGTGTCGTCGATTCGCAAAAGGTCCTGCTTTGACTTTGCCTCCTCTGAAAACTTGTTTACGCCGACTAGGACCCTCTGGCTAGAGTCAACCTCTTTTTTGAGCCGGTAAGCGTTTTGCCTGATTTCTGACTGGAAGAATCCCTTTTCGATTGCCTTTAGCGCGCCGCCCATTTTTTCAACCTGCTTTAGGTATTTCCAGACGCCAGCCTCTATCTCGTCGCACAGATATTCCAGGTAATGAGAGCCGGCAAGCGGGTCAACGGTTTTTGTAACGCCTGACTCGTATGCGACAATTTGCTGTGTTCTAAGCGCAATTTTGGCAGACTCTGCAGTTGGCAATGCAAGTGCCTCATCACGGGAATTGGTGTGAAGCGATTGGGTTCCACCCAGCACTGCTGCCATCGTCTGTATCGACACTCGGACGATGTTGTTGTCTGGCTGTTGTGCAGTTAGCGATTCGCCGCTTGTCTGGGTGTGGAATTTTAGCTGGATTGACTTGGGATCCTTTGCGTGGAACTTTTCTTTTAGAATTTTTGCATAGACTTTCCTTGCCACTCTGAACTTGGCAATCTCCTCAAAGAATTCTATGGTACAGCAGAAAAAGAACGACAGTCGTGGCGCAAAGTCATCAATCTTCAGTCCCCTGTCAAGACAGGTCTGAATGTACGCAATTGCGTTTGCAATAGTAAATGCGACTTCCTGCGTTGCAGTAGATCCTGCCTCCCTCATGTGGTATCCAGATATTGAAATCGGGTACCATTGCGGAACGTGCTTTGCACAGTATGCAATCATGTCGCCGATCAGTCTCATTGACGGGATTGGCGGATAGATGTAGGTGTTTCTTGCAATGTATTCTTTGAGAATGTCGTTTTGGGTCGTTCCCCTAAGATCCACGCTTTTGAATCCCTGGGACTCGCCTACCGCGATATAGTAGGCCAGAAGCGTAGATGCCGTAGAATTAATTGTCATAGACGTGCTTACTTTGCCCAGCGGTATTCCGTCAAATGCAGTCATCATGTCTTTGAGGGACGCAATTGACACGCCGACTTTGCCAACCTCACCTTCGGCTTGCTGCGAATCCGGGTCGTGGCCTATCTGCGTTGGCAGGTCAAATGCCATAGATAGCCCTGTTTGTCCTTTTTCAAGCATGAACTTGAATCGCTCGTTGGTTTGCTTTGCGTCGCCAAACCCCGAATACTGGCGCATGGTCCACAGTCTTTCCCGGTACATCTCTGAGTGGATTCCCCGGGTGTATGGATACTTGCCGGGCTCTTCTTTTGCTAGTTTTTTAGTCTGATGATAAACGCGCTTTACTGGGAAGTTAGAATCGGTTAGAATTTCTGGTTTTTTCTCTTTTTTTTCCATGTGTATCACTTTAGTATTGAGCTAGATATCTTGTCTGCTGCCTCGAACGGGTCGATTTGTCTTAATTGGAGTTTTTTTAGGTATTTTGAATAATTTTTGTCAGATTCCAAGACCGAATCAAGTTTGTGCCGTACATTATTTAAAATAATATCCTTTAGCTCAATTTCAAGTCGCGCCACGTCGTGTTCTTTTTTGGATTTTTTCTTATCAGCCATCAGATCCTTTAGTTTTTTTGCAAATTCGTCAATTCCCTTGTTTTTCGTAGTTGACGTCTGAAGTACGACTGGGTTTCGTTCAGTCATGCCGATGAACTCAAGTACAGCTTGGTATAGCTGGGATGCGCCGTCAAGGTCTGACTTGTTTACCAAATAGATGTCGCCAATTTCCGTTAATCCTGCCTTTATTGTCTGGATGCTGTCCCCGGTGTTTGGATTAAACACCACTACTGTGATGTCTGCAATGTTTGCAATTTCCACTTCGGTTTGGCCGGCGCCTACGCTTTCGATTATTATCGGATTGAATCCGGCATATTCCAGAACCCTGATGCTGTTTCGAATGGAGTGAGATACTGCGCCTGTTGCCCCACGGGACGCTATGCTTCGAATGTACGTTCCAGAGTCAGTTGATTCAGTCATCCTGACCCTGTCGCCCAGAATAGCGCCGCCTGTCACGTGGCTTGTTGGGTCGATTGCAAGTACTGCCGGTTTTAGTTTTAGTTTTTTTAATGCAATGGATGTCTTGTTGATAAGCGAGCTTTTTCCTGCGCCTGCAGGGCCGGTGATGCCAATTATGGTTGAATGTCCTGACTGTTTGAATATTTTCTTGACTAGTTTTCGTGCCTCTTTTTCGTCATTTTCTATTATCGATATTGCCTTTGCAATCGCGCCCCGCTTGCCTTTTTTTAGATCAGATAAAAGTTCCAACAAAATCAAGCCTTTATTCTGCAATAAATTCTTGTTGCAATAAGCAATCTACATTGCACCATACTACACAATCATGGTTCACTAAATATCAGGTTGCCTGACGGCTCACCGAAATCATGAATGTCTACCTTTACTCCAACCTTGCCAAATTCGGAATGCTCCACTATCAGCGTAACAGGCATCGTCTTCCAGCCATACTTTGGAACACTGTCAAATGGAACCTGGATTGTAAAGTTAGATCCGGCAAAAGTCTTTTGAAAGCTTGTCTCCATTCCTTGAATTTCCAAAACAGAGGACGTGGTTTTTTGTGTCAAGTCATCGAATTTTATCTCAACATATTTTTTGTCATTGTAAAATGTCGCATCAAGGTAAAATACTCCGGAATACTTTTCAGAGTTCTGCATGTTTTGTACGACGGAGAGCACAATCCCAAATGCGATAATTGTAAAAACTACTGCAAGTGTGGTTTTTTTGTTCATCAGGATCAGGCAAATTCCAGTCGCAGTCTTTGCAAAAGATTTGTGTGAATTCGGATTCTCTCAAGGGTTTGGTCAAGCGTTCTTTCCGTTCCAGGGGTCGGGTTTTTCTTGAAGAATTGTTTTATTTCTTTTTCCATAGAAGAGTCGGCCACTGTAGATATGCTTGCAACTATTCTGTTTAGAAGAGGGCTTCCAACGCCCACCTTCTTGTGCAACGGCTTCCAGTTCTTTTTGAGCCACGGCCAGAAAATCTTTTTCCCATAGCGGTTTCCGGCCACGCGGATTATTGGAACGTGCATGTTTTGCGAGCGGACGTCCTTTGTTTGCGAGAAATTAAGCGTCCTTAGCAGCAGTTTTTCGTCCTTAAAGTTGCAAAGCGCCCCAAGGAATCGAAGCTTTTCTTCCTGGGTTTTTACTTTTTTGTACAAGTCAAGCATCTTTTGATATGTCTTAGAGTCTCCGCTCCACGCCACTACCGAAAATACGGCGTCTTGCAGGTCAGGGTTTAACGACAGGGGGTTTTTCAGATATGCGGCAAATCTTTTTTGCGCTTCAACGGTTATTTCCTCATCGTCAAGCTTGCCAAGTGCGCCAATTACAAATCCCCGGAGCAATGCGTTTGTGTATGGCTCTCCTTTTTTTGCATCCCATCCAATTTTTGCAAAAACTGTTTTTAGAAAATCATGGGTGATTTCCTTGATTTCATAGTTGAACCGTTCTTCAACGGTTCTATTGTACAGAGCGTACAGGTTTCCTGCAACGTTTGACTGTGTGATATAGTCGTCTTCGTTTTCATATGACTTTGAAAAGTCAAGATAGTTTTTTGCAGTGTCATCCCCAGACACGCATAGTGCGAAGAGATCGTTTTGTAGTGCCCACCTGTCCACATGCGAGATGGATTTTTGCAAGACCAATCCCTTTAGGTAATCGAGGAGATCAGGCGAGTACTTGACCCTGTAGAATCCATGTCTTCCGGAATTTATCATAACATCAGAGGGACCGACTGGGATGACATCACATTGTTTTGTCACAAGCTTGTTTCTTGTTGTCCTGTCCTGCGTGACAGATACGGGGATGTGCCAGAGTCCTTTTTCTCTTCCCTTTTGCTCTAGGACAAATCGCTTTTGCGCCAAAACGAGTTTGGAGTTTTGCCGCTTTACATCAACCATCGGGAATCCGACCTGCTTTATCCAGGAATTTATCATGGTTCTGACAGGCATCCTTGCAGCCGTGCCTATCTCGTTCCACAAGTCATCACCCTTTGCATTCTTGTACGAAAACTTCTTCAGGTACACCCTCAGGCCTGCGCGGAAGTTTTTTTCCGTGACAAAGCCCTCAAGCATCCTCAGGACGCACCCGCCCTTGTCATAGGATATCGCGTCAAAGATTTCGCGGATTTCAGAAGGCTTGTTTACCTTGACATCTATTGGATGCGAAGAATGCAGTGAGTCAAGCCCCATTGCAACGTTCATCGTGTCCTCTAGGAATTGGTCCCAAAGCTTCCACGACGGATAGAACTTGTCAACAAACTTTGTTGCCATAAATGTCGCAAACGATTCGTTTAACCACAGGTCGTTCCACCACTCCATGGTGACAAGATTGCCAAACCACTGGTGTGCCACTTCGTGTGAGACCACCTCTGCGATGTATTGCTTTGTTTGCGTCGATGACGTCTTTGGGTCATACAGCAGTATGGTCTCGCGAAACGTGATTGCCCCCCAGTTCTCCATTGCCCCAGACGCAAAGTCGGGCACTGCAATCAGGTCAAGCTTTGGTAGCGGATATTTGATTCCAAAATAATTTTCATACGATGTGACAAGTTTTTTGCACAGGTCTAGTGCAAACTTTCCCTTTTTGCTGTTGCCCTTTGTCGTGATTATCCTATATTGGACCTTGCCTTGCTTGCTTGAGAGGTATTCGAATTCTCCCACTCCGAGATACAGGAGGTATGTTGACATGACGGGTGTTTTTGCAAACGCATAGGCTGTTTTTTTGCCCAGTGTTTTCTTTGATATGATATTCATGTTGGAGACTGCGGTGTAGTTTTTTTCTGTGACCAGTGTTATCCCAAATGTTGCCTTTGCCGCAGGCTCATCCCAGCAAGGAAACGCGCGTCGCGCGTCTGCTGCCTCAAACTGGGTCGTGGCCAAGTACTTGGTGTTTCCGCTTTTGTCCTTGTACTGGCTTCGATAAAAGCCGACAAGCCTGTCATTTAGGATTCCAGTGTAATCGATAAAGATTCTTGCAGCACCTGAGATTTTCTTTGGAATTAGGATTGTGAGGGATTCGTTTTTTTCATCCAGCCTTGTTTTTGCGCTGAATTTTTGGTTGTTTGATATTACGTGGCAGGATTTTATTTTGAGCTCCGCTGAATCAAGTAAAATTGTATTTGTAGGTTTTGATATTTTGACATCGATTATTTCTTTTCCAGAAAACGTAAAGTCGTCAAGGTTTGGCTCAAATGTCAGGTCATAGTGTACTGGGGATACCTGCATGAGTTTGGTAAATTGACTGCCTTTATGTATATTTAGGATTGATTTTTTCCCGAGAACAGGATCAGTTTTAATTAGTATGATCTGAAAATTACATATCACATGCTAAAAATCGAGGCAGTAATCAGAAGCACCAAACTGCAGCAAGTAAAAAACGAGCTGGAGCAGATTGGGATTACGGCGTTTTCCACATTTAAAGTTGAAATGTCAGGACTGTCTCACGGGCAGACATCTGGCGGAAGGCCGGGAACATTCAAGACAAGTGCGCTAATTCCTAAAACGAAAATAGAAATAATTTGCAGGGACAAGGACAAAGACGCCATAACCGAGGCAATATCCAAGGGAGCAAGAACGGGTCAGGTCGGAGACGGCATAGTCTATGTGTATCCGCTAGCGCATCTAATCAAAATAAAAAACGGCAAGACAAACGAGCAGGCAGTATAAAGTTTTAAAATACACACCTACGTTAACCAATCAATGAAGCAGAAACTAGCGCCAAGGAGAATCAAGATTTTAGTTGCCAAGCTAGGCCTTGACGGGCACGATAGGGGTGCGCTAGTTCTGTGCAGGGCGTTTAGAGACGCAGGAATGGAGGTCATTTATTCTGGTCTTTTTGCCACGCCTGAACGCGTTGCACAGATTGCAGAGGATGAGGACGTTGACGCAGTGGCCCTAAGCCTTCTAAACGGTGCTCATAATACGCTGTTCCCAAGGGTTGTCAAGGAATTGCACAAAAAGGGAATCAAGGACGTGCTCGTATTGGGTGGAGGGGTAATCCCAGAAGAGGACAGACAGGGACTGGAAAAATCAGGAGTCTCAGGCGTGTTTGGTCCTGGAACGCCACTAGCTACAATAATTGATCACATCAATGCAGGCGTTGCAAAACTAAGAAAGCTGTGATTATTCTTTAGAGTCAGGCCACATCATTTGTCGCATCTTTTTGCCGACTTGTTCTATTTGGTGCGAGTCAAGTTGTTTCATGTATCTGTCAAATGCGTTCTTGCCGTTCTTGTGGTATTCTGAGATCCATTCCTCGTTGAACGTTCCGTCCTGAATCATGTCTAGGACTTTTTTCATCTTTGCCTTGACGTCTTTGTCCATGACCATCGGGCCTCTTGTCAGTCCGCCATATCTTGCAGTCTCGCTGACACGTCTCCACATGCCGTTGATTCCGTATCGCTGGATCATGTCTACAATTAGTTTTAGTTCGTGCAGTACCTCAAAGTATGCGATTTCTGGCTGGTATCCTGCTTCTACTAGCGTCTCAAATGCGTTTGTAACCATCGATGCACATCCTCCGCAGAGATCAGCCTGCTCCCCAAACCAGTCAGTCTCCACCTCTTCTTTGAATGTCGTCTGGATCAATCCAGCTCTTGCAGAGCCGATTCCTTTTGCCAATCCAAGTGTTCTGTTCCATGCGGAGCCTGTTTTGTCCTGGTACACTGCGACAATTGCAGGAGTTCCAAATCCATCAAGATATGTTTCGCGGACCTTTGAGCCGGGGCCCTTTGGTGCAACCATGATGATGTCCACGTTATCTGGTGCTTTTATCCACTCCCAGTGGATTGCAGCTGCGTGTGAAAACGATAATGCCTTTCCTGCCGAAAGGTTTGGTTCAATCTCATCTCTGTAAACTTTGGCCTGAATCATGTCAGGAATCAGGACGTGAACAATGTCTGCTTTTTTTGTAGCCTCCGCGACTGACATTACTTGGTGGCCGTCATTTTTGGCCTTGTTCCAAGTCGGGCTGCCTTCCTTTAGCCCGACTATTACCTTTAATCCAGAGTCTTTGAGGTTATTTGCCTGGGCATCGCCTTGAATGCCGTAGCCGATTACTGCAATTGTTTGATTTTTTATAGGATCTAAATTGATATCTGAATCCTTCCATGTTTTTGCCATATCTAGACCTAAAAACACTCGAAATAAAAACTAAATCGAAATAACCTTGTTGCATCCAAGGCATCTTACCTGCACGTCTTCTCCGACTAGTCGTTCAAACTTTTTTGAGCCGCATTTTGGGCAAATAGGACACGCTCTGAGGCCTTTCATGAAAAAGAATAGACGGACTGATAATTATAGGATCTTGTCTGCTTATTTTTGCACGAATTGTCGTTGAGGCTTTTTGATTAATTTGTCAGGCTTTGCCTTTGTAAGCAAGATGAAAACACCGAACAAGGATCAATTTGACAATTGTCTGACTAAAACGAGCAGATATTCATAAATAGTTTTAGCTATCTCAGTCCGTAATGAAGGCGTTTGGGGTCACGGCTGCATCGCTTGCAGCTGTCATGTTCGTTAATACATCGTTAGCGTATGGCATTACAGATAATGCTCAAAATGCCGTAGAGTGGCATTCTGAAATTGGGTGGCTGATGCTAGAGCAGGGAAAAACGGATCATGTCGAGTTGACGACAAAAAT
>NZ_AVSQ01000018.1 GCF_000685395.1 Candidatus Nitrosotenuis chungbukensis
TTTTTTGCTGAAGATATTAGAAAAGCAATAATCTATCGTATTGACCCGCTGCCCAAAAGCCTAATCGTTTGAGATTCAGGCTTGAGAATTACGCAGATATCTCCTTTGTTGTATACGACTGGCTTGTCAAGTGTGAGTTTTAGTGGGCTAATTGAGGCAAACTTGGCAGCCTTGATTTGAAGGCCGATATTTACCAAACACATTTGGTTTTGCGCAATCTCTCCTTTGTAAAAGGGGCTTTTCACAAAATCAATCTCAATTTCAGTAGATACCTGCTCTGTAGAGGGCACACATATGATGTCTCCGCGACTTACCTGGTCTGGTGTGACGCCTTTTACTGCAAGGCCGACTCTGCCAGGCGACACTGCCTCATCTACAGGGTCATCGTGCATTTGAATTGATTTTATCATGACGTCGATTCCCGCAGGAAGTAGCTTGAGATTGTCATATTGTTTTATTTTCCCCTGCTCTACCTTGCCTAGAATTACGGTTCCTACTCCTTTTACGTCAAAGCAGTGATCAATTACTATTCGCGCCGCTCCATCTTTTGAGATTTGCTCAAACTTGTCGAGTTCTTCTTTTATTTTATCAGGCGTGGTTCTGATGTAGTTTTCTAATACGGTATTTTTTATCATCGTGTTTAGCATGTTTTCATCCACATCGTACGTGTGTGATATTACTCCGTGCTTTTTCTTTAGCATGTCTAGTGCTATAATTTGCTCGCCTACAAATTTGTCAAGCTTGTTTACGTAAAACACCACATATTCTGCCAGATTGATAGTCTGCAAGAGCGGCTGGACTTTTTCTGGAAATCCGTTTGGGGCAGTATATGTCCTGATAGCGCCGAGCTCTTTTTTGTCATACATCGTCATATCGGTGGCGGTTCCTTTTTTGCCAAACTGGGCAGCTATCTCCTGATCACCCAATACGACAAAGTTTACCGACTTCATGATCAGAGTCAAAATCAGTATAATTAGAATATAACGCCAATGATTAAGAATTTGAGGCAAGCATTAGCTGAAATGTTAAATTTTTAGCTTTTATTCAAATAGAAATTGATAACGAGGTTTGGCCTTAATACCAGCAATGGAGAAGCACTTGCAGACTAGGTGTCAAGGCTGCGGCTCACCCAACGCCACGATAGTCGAGGATTTCAGATATGGGGGACTAAGAGGAATTTGCCAGACTTGTAGCGGGAATTGGCCGGAATCCTGAGCGCAGCAAACCTTAGATGTATTATCATGGATAGCACGGTAATGGCAATTGACTCAGAAATACTGGCGCCAGAATTCCTTGAGATTTCAAGCGAGCAAAGGCTAAACATCATACTGGGGTTGAATACAGAAAAATCCAACTTGTCAAACATGGCAAGACGGCTTGATGCCACTGCTGCCGAAGTGCACCGAAATTTCAGCAGGCTGCAAAAGGCAGGATTTGTCAGAAAGGATTCCGACGGGAACTATGAATTAACATTGTACGGAAAAATAATCTGTACCCAGATTCCAACGTTTAGTTTCATGATTAAAAACAAGAAATACTTTGAATCCCATGACTTGATGGACATTCCTACCAAATACATTCAGAGAATAGGTGCGCTTGCAGACTCGAAACTGATCACAGGCTACGTCAAGGTAATGGAGGAATGGGAAAACATTTACAAAAATTCCAAGAAATACATTTACAATATTTTAATTGAGATTCCGTACAACGAGGGCCTCCTGAAAATCCTGGAAAACAAGCTTGAGAACAAGACAAAGATCGAATCAATCTTTTCTGAGGACATGGTAGTTTCCAAAGAAAGGCGGGATTTGCTAAGCAAGTTCAATTTTTCCAAATTTATCAAAAGCGGTGCACTGGAGAGAAAAATGATGAAAAACGTCAAAATCGCAATGGTGCTAAACGAAAACGAAGCTGGTCTGAGCTTTCCGACAAACGAAGGCGAACCAGACATGAGTAAAATGCTATACAGTTCAGATAAATCATTTCACGAGTGGTGTTTTGATTTTTTCAATGAATCGTGGAAGAATGCAACCGCGTTTCAGGAAAGCAAGATAGCATAACAATTTTACCAGATGTCACCATTTGAACTCGTAGGCAGAGAACCGGCTTATCGTCTGCCTGTCTTTTGTTTCCCATTCTATCAGAGTCTTGTCATTTGAGTACCTAATCGTGGGAGGCGGGTCAGCTCGTTTTTTGATGCCAAGCCCGGGAACTACTTCTAGGACCATGTTTTTTATTGGAACTTTCTTTGGAATGCTAAAGGCGTACTTGAATTTCTTTGATTTTGCTGAAAACCCATATTCAAAGACACGCTCAGGTTCCTCCCAGTCATATTCAAGTATCAAAAGACGTCCTTTCTGATTTCTCCTAATTGGGCTGGCAAGCTTTACGTTGAACTTTTTCTCATGCGGCTTGTTCACGTCGAGGCTGATTATTTCCAGTGGGTTGTTTTTCTCATCCTTAATTGACACGTTAAGATCAGCAAAATCCTTTGGGACGTCTCCTGCAATGTCATAGTATACTTGGCTTAGCGGCTCTTTTGTCTTGTTGCTGACATCCCAAATCCAAGTATGGTGTGTCATCATGGTTTTTTCGTCCAGTACATCAAGTCGTATCTCAACTTTATTGAATTCGAATTTTATCGGGTTTGCAAAAAGATCCTCTTTTGGTTTTTCAACCACTTTGCCTTTTTTAGTGGCAACCTTGTTTCCAAAGCCTTTTCCATACACATTGTAAATCAAGAGACGCTCCCCATGTTTTATCGCATAGTCGCCAATTGGATGCAGTATTGCCTTGTATTCTAAAGAGAGCTTGCTTATATCATCGCCAATTTTTCTTGATGCAAAAATTTGATTTGGTCCGCACAGATCCATCAATCTCCTAGACAGTATGATTCCTGGGCCCCAAACGGTGTCATTGCCCATAACGTCCTTGATAAAATACACTGGTCCGGTGTCAATTCCTATTCGGATGTAGATTTTGTCATTTGGGGGTTTTGATTTATTGTATTTCTCAAGGGATTTGTGGAGTTGTATTGCAAGCCTCAGGGGGGTTTCTGGACTATCCTCAAAGCCCATAACCATCCCATCTCCAGTCGGCAGGACGACGGAGTTTTTTCCCAATCGCTTGAACACGTCGGTGTTTCTAATGTATGCATACAGCTGGTATATTTTTCGAATCTGTGACTTTGTAGAAATGTTCGGATTTGAGCTCCCAACTATATCAGTAAAGAACCAATGAAGGGTTTTTGTCTGAGTTTTAATCTCCTCTATTCCAGAATAATCATCTTGTAGCAAGCCATGTATGTGATTTATGGTCTTAGCGGGACACGTCTGCAGTATTTCAAAACTGTTAGTTGTCGGTGAAATAGCAAGTTTGATTTTTAGCCGCTTTAATTCAGCAAGTAGCCAGTCCTTGTTTTTGCCTTTTTCCTCTAGCAACCCAAGAATTTTAGCCACTGTGACCAGCTTTGCGTTATTTTCCGTACCCTAAGTGCTCAGATCAGATTTTTAAACAGATCTTTACGCATGAAAAATTGGTCAGATAGCCAATTTATGCCCAGATCACAGTATTGTTCCGCTGCCTCTTCCAGTCATCCTAAACTCACCTTTTGTAAAGTCAAATTTTCAATCATACATACTAATCATCGCAAAAACATATTTTTTTGATTATACAAGTTAGCTAACTTTTCTCATTTTCAGCTAAACAGATCATATCTTTGGCAAGCAATACATCATACTCATGATAGATATCTCGACAGCCAAGTCAGATACTGCAAGGCTTTTCAGCGGCTCTCTTGTTGAACCGGAGGCATTCCTAAAAGAAAAGATTCAAGAGCAGGAAAGCGAGTCAAGTCCGTCTAGTTATTGCGTGGTATTTTCTGAAAAGTCAGTCAGATATTGCATCGGCATTGTAGACATGGTTGGATCCACAAAGATGGCTGCAAGTTTAGGAATGTCAAAGATGTCAAGATACTATCAGAACTTTTTGAACCTGATGTCAAAGATAATCGAAGTGTACGATGGCAGGGTGATCAAAAACGTTGGAGACTGTTTGTTATTTTGCTTTCCACAAACAGCTGCAATACAAGACAAGTCGGCAATTGCAAAATGCCTCGAGTGCAGCCTAGCCATGATAGATGCTCACAAGTTCCTGTGCAGCCAAATGAGAAAAGAAGGGCTCCCAGGTGTAGATTACAGAATAAGCATAGATTACGGACATGTGATTCCAATGAAGGCGAGTGATTCAAAGTCACTTGACATGATTGGTCCCGCTGTAAACATGTGTAGTAAGATAAACCGCTGTGCAGAAAAAAATGGAATTGTTGCAGGTGGAGACTTGTACCATATTGCAAAACAGATTGATGGAGTTGCCTTCAAAGAAATCAAAGGGTATTCGGCTGGATTCAAGCTTTCCTATCCAGTCTATCAACTTACGCGATTACGAAAGGATGAAAGTGTTTGAGTACTCACAGGCACAGAATAATACCAAAAGTGGAAATAGAACCTACCACATATAGATCACGGCAAGGAAACGTGTTGGAAATCAACTGTAGTTTTCCAATTAAAAGTAAGTCCCTAGTCATAATTTTGATAGTTTCTTGTGTTTTGCTAGTTACAGTCCCAGATGCATATGCTGCTACCATCCAATGGGTAGGCAGTCCATTTTCATTAAATGTTGGAACAGCAGATCCATCAGGCCTTGGAAGTACACAAGTAGTAGTTCGAGTTACTGATACTGCAGGTCTGGGAACTGTGCAGGTCAGAATTACATCTAGTGTGGATAGTGTGGGAATTGTCTTGACCCTTGATGAAGTCAGTCCAGGCGTCTATGAAAATACCAACTTAGCTTTAATGAATGGCAATGATGTCATTTCACTATCAGATACAGCAACCATAACTATTTCAGACACACCTGGCCTTGGAACAATCAACGGAGATTCAAGCATTGTCATTTTGTCAGACTCAGATTCATTTGGCATAGTTCCAATTTTTACAGAAACTGGATCCAACACGGGAACCTATACTGCACAAATAAGTTTTGGAGCAACAACCGATGAACCTACCAATAGACTAGCTGCTACAGCTGGAGATTTCATTACAGTAGACGACACGACTGCAGGACGTCGTGCAAACGGAATGATCGCTCCAAATCCAAGTCCAAGTCTGTTTAAGGGAGCAATATCCGCAGAGGTTGGTCAAAGTGTGACAGCGGAGTATACAGGACTTGCTCCCGTTTCTTTTACAGTATCCGCATATCCTGGTCCTGGAAGGGGCGGAGGTGGATTAGTAGCACCAAGCTTGGTTGTAGATGCAATAGCAATTGCTTCAAGCTCATCAAGTTCTGGAAGTGGATGTAAAGGAGATTGCACGCCACCAACCTTAGGTGTGGACGATACCTACCAACGTTTAGTTGACGCGGGTTTTTCCTACAATGATCATCCTGTAGACGTCATGTTATTTTATACACATTATCCACTTGTAACATCCACCGTGGGGCGTGAAAACAAAGCAGTTCTTAGAATCTATGAAAATTCAGGAATAAGCAACATTAAACATGTAGAACTAGCATTCGGACTTGGAAAAGGACAGATTTTAGATGAAAGTAAAGCATCAATATCACTAGATACAACCGATGATGGGGAAAAAGTAGTTTCCACCTACGATCCAGAAAATGTTTTACAGGATATTCGTGTGGAAACAACGACTTCAAAGTGCAATCCGTTCACATTTGCAGAATGTCAAGTAGTTACAATTTATCATACGTTCAGAGCACCGCTTGATTTCAACATAGTCGCAACAGATGTTTGGGATTTTGACAATAATGCATGGCAAAACTATTACAATGATGGAATTGAGATCACAGGTGAATCACTTAATCCCCCACGTGAACATGTTGGGATTTACAAAGGCAATCAGATTCACATCGTTGAGACAGGCATGAATACAGCGGTAGACGGAGATGGCAACACTTGGACGTTTAACAAAGAATGGGTAATGGATTACAAGCCTGCTGGTAAAATCGATTCCATTACATCTCATGGATATGATAGACATAATGATATGTTTTCAATATACAAAGAGAGTCAAGAACTACTAGCGCAATTCATGTTGGAGAAAATTCTTGCTGGAAAAGAAATTCACAGTGAGTTGACAGAAAGACCACAAGATACCATTTTTAATTATGTATCAAGACAAGATAATAAAGAACTACAAATTGATAAAACATTTGAAAGTATACGTGCAGAAGAAATTCTGAAAAAATGTTGTATTCACACCATAGAAGATTAGCCAATGTTCAAGAAAGTAGCAGGATATGAAAAACGCAGATTATTTACATAATAAATTATTATTTTAATACAGAAATAATAAAAATTTTTCATATTTTATAATAAAATTATGAATGTTTTACAAATAAAACATTTTTTTATATTAGAAAAATAATGCATATCCGTTGAAACAAAGGATTTTTTTAACAATTATTTTTCTAAGTTTAGTTTCTTTTTTGATCATTCATCAAAACGCAAACGGCCAACCCTTCATTCCCAATCCGACAATAACTATTGATCAAAGACCGCCAGTAATCGATAATAATTTGGTAATTACGGTGAGAGATTTTGCACTTGCAGATGATAGTATTAGCAGTGACACAATAAATGTCACACTCAGAAATTTGAATAGCGGGGCATCCAATATCATTGTATTAAGAGAAAGAGACAACACGGGAATTTTTGTTTTAAAATATATTAAATTCACAGGAATTCCAGGTCAAAATGATTTGGGAGCAGCTGTAGGAAATGATTTTACCGCCACATATACAAATCCTAACGACCAGACTAGGACAACATCAATACAAGATAGGGTGAATGCAAGTTTTAGTGATCAGTATTTACAAAAAAAGTACAACGTATCCATCATCCCATGTAACTCCATCGACCCAACAACTGGGTCGAATGACACTGATAAAGACGGATTGTGTAATGAATGGGAAACTCAGGATGGATTAAAAATTACTTCTGGATCTACCACATATACATATCCATGCGATCCGCGTTGCCCTGATCCAAATAAACCGGATGTATATGTTGAAGTAGATTACATGAATGGTCACGATCCAATGCTAAGTGCAATTGAGCAAGTAATGGATAGATTTGCAGATAGAGGAGTAAACTTACACGTTCAGATCGATGAAAATGTAATTAATCATAAAGAAACTACAAAATTCCCGGGCTCTAATAGCAGATTTCCAACTAATGCAGGATTTGATCAAATAAAAGAAAGATGGCATGGAACAGTTATTGAGAGATCACAACCAGATTTTTGGAATCTAAAAAAACAAGCGTTTCATTATGCTTTATTTGTTCATAGTTTTGCAGGAGACATAAAGTCATCAGGGATTGCTGAAAATCTTGGCAATGATTTCATGATATCATTAGGCACATTTACGGATCAAATTGGAAGTGAGGACGAGCAAGCCGGAACTTTTATGCATGAATTAGGACATAATTTGAATCTCGATCATGGCGGACCACGCAACAAGTTACAAACAGATCCTACAGTCAATTTGGTAAACTGTAAACCAAATTATCTTAGCGTTATGAGTTATTCAAGACAGTTTAGTACTCTTATAAGTAACAGAGAATTAGATTATTCTTGGGCATCGATAAACGGAACAACGATAGTTCCGTTAAATGAGACTGCATTAGACGAAAATGGAGTCACGCCAGTACCAGGTTCGCCGCGCATGGTGTTTGGGCTCAACAAAATTCCCCAAATTGTAATCGCTGATGGTAATAAGATAGATTGGAATAGAGACGGCATATTCGATAGCATGCCAGTAAGCGCCGATGCAAATAATTTGAATGGATGTCCAAACCCCACAAGTAACGAGAGATATACCAGTTATAACGATTGGTCAAATGTTAACTACACATTCAATAAAGGACCGTATGAATATTGGTCTTCTGGGGTAGGTATACAAGTAGATGATAACGGGAATGCAAAAACAGGCTTTGGGGATTTCTCTAAGGAAATTACAATAAATGACGTTCGGAATCAAAGGATGTCACGCATAACAGCACTAGAGTGTTTCTTGAATCTAGACATCGATAATTGTAGAAGAACAGGTATTTCGCTTCGTTATGATTATTTTGACGCAAAATCAATTCAGATCACACCAATCCAATTAAATGAGAAAACTGTTGGCGATGAACTGACAAATACTCAAGCAACAAGTGAAGTTGGAAATAAATTTAAAGAAACAAGCATGACAATCAAGGACAACCAAATCTACAAATCAGACAAGGAAGGAACAGAACAAATCAAAAAGGACATACTCACACAAACTAACGAAATCAAAAATTCGATAATGTCTCATGAAAATTCTGCTAGATCATTACAAAAGATAATTAGTCAATTAAAAAATCTCAAAGAAAGTTTAAAGTCTAAACTAACGCCAGACGCATATAATGAAGCTTCAAACTATATTGACGATATGATCATATCATACCAACGCGCTTCGACGGTACAACCAAATGCACATGTAATTACAGAACCTCATGCAACAATTGATTACATGCAAGTCGCATCTTGGAGCATACTGGTCGTCATCACAATCATAGTGGCAATTGTAATTGGATGGAAGTGGGCAAAGAGTGGCGGACATGGGCAACGTTCCGGAGATGGAGACAAAGGCGGATATAAAGAAGAGCATGCCCAATCAGGTAAAGATACACATCCACGTGGTACTATGCCGAAGGGATGGTAACAACAAAAGTAAGTTAGTGAAATGACATAAGCAAAGATACATAGCTTACAAACCTATGATTTTTTGGCATTACCCTTTTTTGTACATATTTAGGCACGGATTTCCGCTGTACGCCACGATATCCAAGAGGGATTTTAATCAACCCAGTTTCATAAGCATACTTTAGAACCTCATCTTGTGGGCTGTAATAATTTATGATTTTTCGCCTTACTGTTTTTTGCAGTATTTTGCCAAATTTTTTTGGAGTGATAGAATCAGCCGGTATGGATGCCCCAAAAAAATAAACATTATCAACGATCCCAGTTTTGTTCTTGAGATTTGCAAGCGCATGAAGTATCACCTCAGATCCCAAAGAATGACCCATCAATCGGATTTTTAGATGTGGGAATTTCTTCTTGATGTCAATTATGAACTTTGATAGATTATGACCATTTTTTCTTGCTATGATTCGGCCAACATCTGTTGCTTTTTTCTCACAGGACTTGTATTGAACTCCCCTCGTGTTAGAGTCATAGCTAAACCCAACCACAGGATATTTGTATCCTAATTGTTTTAGGCGACTTTGAGCAATTGAGAACTTTGTTAGCGCGCCAGATTTGTTGTTTCGCAAACCATGAATCATTATTGTTATTTCTGGCACATTTCCAAGCGTTTCAAAAAATTTCTTTGGATACAGATCGTATGACTTATTTTTTAGTTTCCTGCCAGAACCCAAATCATAAAATCCGCGAGTGGAAATTCTAGGAATCCTACTTTGTTTCAAATTTTTCTTTTCGCTTTTTGATGTCTTCTTCTTCAATTTTTGCAAAGACTGGTGTGATATCTCCCAGCTTGTGAGACGGGTTTACTGCAATTTTTGAAATTTCATTCCATTGTTTTTCTGATACCGTTCCAGACAGTCCGATTTGCTGCCAGATTTTTTCAGACGATTTTGGCAAGAACGGATACAGTGCTATCGCTATGGAGCGCACAGCGTTTACGGATAAAAACACGCACGTGTTTGTCCCAGGCCCCTTCTTCCAAGGCTCCTTGTGCTGGAAATACTGGTTAAAGTACGTGGAAAACTCCATGATTTTTTTCAGTGCACGGTCAAGGTGATTTTGGTTCATCAGCACAGACAGTTCAGATGCAAGGCCCATGATTTTTGCCTCGGCGTCCTTGTCCTTGTCATCATAATCGTCAGGCGACGGGATCTCACCGTCAAATGTTTTCTTTGTGAACCCAAGTGCGCGATTCACCAGATTGCCAAGATTTCCAATTAATTCAGAGTTAATCCTCACTGCAAAGTCGTCCCAATCAAAGTTCAGGTCGTCTTGCGAGTACGGGTTTATCGATACCAGATAAAATCTCAAATAATCCGCAGGATAAAACTCCAGGAATTCCTTTAGTCCAATATACCAGTTTCTGCTCTTTGAGATCTTTTTTGACTGTAATGTAAGATGCCCGCGTGTCGGAATAAAATCAGGCAGCTTGTATTCCTGGTCTATGCCAAGTCGCATTGCAGGCAAAAACAAGTAGTGGTGATACACTATGTCTTTCCCAATAAAATGATAGATGTCAGCAGAATTCCAGAACTCTTTTCCGTTAATCCCCTTGTCATTTAGGAATTTTACTGCAGTAGAAATGTATGCCAGGTGATTGTCAAACCAGCCGTAGAAGACCTTTGATTCGTCTCCCGGCACCGGTACGCCCCACGAGATATCGCGTGTGATGTCCCAGTCAACAAGTCCGGATGTTATCCAGTTTTGCACGTATTTTTTTACGTCCTTTTGCAGGTTTTGGTTTTCGTCAAGCCATTTGTACAATGCGTCCCCAAAGGTTTTCAGCTTGAAGAAATAGTGGGTTGTTTTTTCCTTTACCGGCAGGGCGCCACAAATCGCACATTTTGGATTTTCAATTTCCTCAGGAACCCGTCCGCATTTTTCGCACAAGTCAGAGTATTGGTCGTCTGCCTTGCAGTACGGGCACGTTCCTGTGACATACCGGTCAGGCAGGAACTTGTTGTCGTTTTTGCAGTAAAACTGGATTATCTCAGATTTGTAAATATGACCATTTTTTACTAGTTTATTGAAAACATACCTGACAAACTCGATGTTTTCCTGCGAGCTGGTACGGTAAAAAAAGTCAAACGCAATATCAAACGCAGTAAAGTCATCATAATCACGCTTGTTCCAGTGTGCGACATATTCCTGTGGGGTTTTTTTCTCCTTTTCGGATTGGATCATAATCGGAGTGCCAAAGTCGTCTGATGCGCAGATATAGTACGCCTCAACATCGTTCATCTTGAGAAACCTAGTTGTCACATCTGCTGGAAGATATGTCGATGCAACATGGCCCAGATGAATCTCGCCGTTTGCGTATGGCAGTGCGCTTGTGATGATTGCTCTTTTTCTCAATGTTTGAAATTTCGTTAATGTATGTTAAGAATCTTTACCAGTTTTCTCTGTAGGCAAGCTGCTTTTTGTTTAGTGAATCAATCTTGACATCAAATGCCTTTAGTGCATCGATTGCAATTTGAGTGTCAATTTCACTTGGAACAGTAATCACCTTGTTTCCAATTTTTTTGTGGTTTTTTATGATATACAGAATTGATAAAATCTGATTTGAAAATGACTGCGCCATGACTTCAGGCGGATGGCCCTCCGCTGCAACCAAATTTGCCAGCCTTCCCTTTCCAATCAGATAAATTTTCTTGCCATTTTTCAGAACACATTCGTCAAGGTTTGGCCTCACCTCTTTTGTGGATTTTGACTGGTTTAGCAAAAAGTCACTGTCAATTTCAACATCAAAATGTCCAACGTTTCCAACCACGGCACCACTTTTCATTGCAAGCAGGTGTTCTTTTCTAATGACATCTGTCATGCCAGTGCATGTGACAAAGATATCGCCAATTTTTGCAGCGTCAGACATCGTCATCACCTCAAAGCCATCCATGTGTGCCTCCAGTCCCTTTACTGCGTCAACTTCGGTAACTATCACCTTTGAGCCCATTCCTCTGCACCGCTCTGCCACTCCCCTTCCAACCCAGCCATATCCTGCAACCACGACTCGTTTTGATGCAAAAAGCAAGTTCATTGCACGAAGGTATCCGTCAATGGTGGACTGCCCGGTTCCATATCTATTATCAAACATGTGTTTTGTGTATGCCTCGTTTACCACAATAACGGGATATCGTAGCTTTCCTTTCTTTTCTATTGCCTTGATTCTTGTGACGCCTGCAGTTGTTTCCTCTGTTGCGCCAAGAATTTTCATTGTCTTGTATCTTTTATCAAAATGCGCCTTTACGTTCATGTCCGCACCGTCGTCGGTAAGTATGATTGGCTTGTGGTCAAGCACCTGGTCAATGCACCAGTCGTATTCTTGGGTGGTTTCGTTTCCCCAAGCATAGATGTGGATTCCCTCAGATGCCAAAAATGCGGCAATGTCGTCCTGGGTGGTAAGCGGGTTTCCGGCGCACGCCACAACGTTTGCCCCAAGTTCCTTTGCGCCCATCAACAACACGGATGTCTCCTTTGTAATGTGAAGACAGAACCCAATTGTAAGCCCCTTTAATGGTTGTGACTTTTTTAATCTGTTAATCGTATTGTTTAGAATTTGCATGTGATCCCTTGCCCATTCGTACGAAGTCCTTCCCTGTTCTGCCAATTCAGGATCCTTTACTTTGCTCAACATGGTACCGCAAGATTCAGTACTAAAAAATCTTATCATGTTTGCTTTGTAATTCGACCCCCCAACTCAGTAATCTAAATAACTACCAACGATTGACTCCGGTATAATGGCCTGGAAAAAAGTAGCCGAAAAGGGAGCAATCGCAAGCGGCAAGGGAAGAGAGTTCCAAGTGGACGAGAAAAAAATCGCAATTTTCAACCAGGACGGCTACCATGGAATCGACGCAATATGCGTACACCAGGACGCCTCGATTGCGTCAGGCGCACTAGACGGAGACATTGTGGAATGCCCTCTGCACTTTTGGCACTATAACATCAAGACTGGCGAGCTCAAAGACTACCTCAAGGGAGTAAAGCTTCAAACCTACAAAGTAGAGGCAAGAAACGACGGAATCTACATCGACATCTAACAATACAATTTTTAATCAATATTTCAAACAAATCCTAGTGAACAAGCAAGTTCTAGACGAGATAACCAATCAAGACTATGCCAAAATTCAAAGCAACGTAGAATCGTTTCTCAGGGAAAGCATTGCAAAGGCAGGGGCAAGCGGTTTGGTTTTTGGCCTGAGTGGCGGGATAGACTCTGCAGTAGTCGCACATATTTGCGCAAAATCATTTAAAGAAAAATCGCTCGCACTGCTAATGCCAGACAGCAGAGTTTCGCCAAAAGAAGAGACAGAAGATGCGCTGCAGATAGTCGACAAGCTAGGACTAGATTACAAGCTAATTGACATCAGTCTGATTCATTCACAGTTTGCAAACATTGTAGAGCCTGAAGAGAAATCGCTCGGG
>NZ_AVSQ01000019.1 GCF_000685395.1 Candidatus Nitrosotenuis chungbukensis
GACACAGATTGAAAAGGACAAAATCGAAAAAATCCATCAGTTATACAAAAAAAGTGAACACAAGAGAATAATGCCATCAAGATTATGAGGGTAGTAGAAAATGAAAATTCTCGACACATTAAGCACAAAGGAGCAGGAAATTTCGGCAAAAAACATTCGGATTTATCTTTGCGGTGTTACCGTGTATGACGAGTCCCACATAGGGCATGCTCGAACAATCATAGTGTTTGATACGCTTAGGCGATACCTAGAATCCAAAGGCAAGTCTGTGAATTTTGTCCAGAACTTTACAGATGTTGATGACAAGATAATCAACCGCGCAAGCACTGAGGGAGTATCCGCACTTGAGATCAGCACCAGATACATTGATCATTACTTTGAGGATTTTGATAAACTAAACATCAAGCGGGCAACTGCATACCCAAAGGCAACAGAGCACATACCAGACATGATAAAACTGGTGCAAAACTTGGTCGATTTGGGATTTGCGTATGTTTCAAAAAACGGTGTATACTATAGCGTGTCCAAATTTTCAGAATACGGCAAGCTGTCAAAAAAGAAGACAGATGATCTGATATCTGGTGCCAGAATAGGAATAGATGAGACAAAAAACGATCCGCTCGACTTTGCGCTATGGAAGTTTGCAGATACAGAGCCAATGTGGCCAAGCCCCTGGGGCAATGGCAGGCCTGGCTGGCACATAGAATGCTCTGCGATGAGCCTCAGATACCTGGGAGAGGAGTTTGAGATTCATGGAGGAGGAAGAGATCTGATATTTCCACACCATGAAAACGAGATTGCCCAGTCAGAGGCATTTACAAAAAAACCCCTTGCAAAAACATGGATGCACGTAGGGATGGTTACAATAGGCGGAGAAAAGATGTCAAAGTCGCTTGGAAACATAAAATCGGTAAGGCATGTTCTGGAAAACTGGGGCCCAAACGTGATTCGGTTATTCTGCCTCTCAGGACATTATTCAAAACCAATTGATTACTCAGAGGATCTCCTAAAGGAGAACCTCATCAAGTGGCGCCAAGTCGAAACTGCGTACTATGAGATGATAATGGTAGACGGAACTGGCAATACTATAGAGATTTCACAGCTAGTCAGAGAGTGCAGCCAAGAATTTGACTCTGCACTTGAAAGTGACTTTAACACGTCTTTGGCAGTTGGCGCCTTTTTCAAACTAGTCAAGGGAATAAACAGAATCGCAGCGTCAGAATCCATGACAAGATCAATTGCAGATATCGGCCTGCCGGAATTTGAGAGGATGTCCGAGATTCTCGGGCTATCAGTACAAAAGGTAACAGAGCAAGAAAAGCAATCAATTACGGATTTGCTAAAAAAACGCGAAACTCTCCGAGAACAAAAAAAATACCAGGAGGCAGACCAAATCCGGGATCAGGTTTCACAGATGAACATAGTTCTTTTGGATCACAAAAACAAAACAGTCTGGATGAAAAAAGAAAAAATTCTATCGGATACTAGCTAGACTTTTTTGTCGATGCCGAAACCAACGATATGACGTCGCGATCCCTTAGCTGGTATGTGGTAGGAAGGCGCAAATTATACCGAATGTCCTTTGCATACAGCAAGCCCTTTGTCAGATCACTGTGAATTTCCTTTGCAAGGTCTGCAACGGTAGCACCGTCCTTTAGCAAAATCAGGTCAGGCAGTACCCTGCCCTTTCTGTCTGAGAGCTTTTCCTCGTCAGCCACAGGATAGATTGCGTTCATTTTTAGCAATTTGAACACAGTAACGTTGATTGCAAACTGGACTCCGGTCCTCATGTATTCACCCATAATTTCCCTCGTGATAAAATCAAGTGCGGTTTTTTGTTTCTGGCTCAGCTCGTCTGGCTTTACTATATTGAACTGCTCAGAGCCCGGTGAATATTTTATGAGTCCCTTTTGCTCTGCTCGTCGCAGCGATAGTTCGCTGTCTGCGCTTGCAGGCACCACTATGGTGTCATTATAGCGCTCTCGCAGTCTTGCAAAATTCTTGTCTGCCCCCTCCACGTCTATTTTGTTTGCTACAATCAGGGTAGGTTTTGATATTTTACGCAAGATTGTTGCAAATTTTTTGCTGTCCTGAAAGTCAATGTCATCAAACTCATTGTCCTCGATTCCTGCCACGTGCAGTGCCTCCTTTACGTGCGAGTTGTTCACGCCAATTCCACGATACAAATCGGCAATCGCCACAATTTTGTCAGTACCAGTATGAATCACCTTTGAGACCTTGTCACGGTTTCCTTCAAGTATTTTCAGATACCACATGATTAGCTCCTCTTCGATGTCTGCAAAGTCAGATATCGGGTCACCTGTTCCGGCCTCTGAGATTTTGCCAGACGAGTCTATCCCGCCAGACACATCAACTACGTGCAGTATTGCGTCTGCTTGTGCTGCGACTGAGAGAAACTGGTTGCCAAGCCCCTTGCCCTGCCACGCATCCTTGATCAATCCTGGAAGATCAATTAGCTCAATTGGAATGTATCTCCACCCGTCGATGCACTTTGAGTTCTTGGGGTTGTCAAAGACGTTAAACTCAGGATGAACGCATAATGAAATTGCATTGGTAAGGCTTGATTCGGGTTTTTTTGTCGTAAACGGATAAGTGGAAATTTCAGAAGACGAAAGCGTTGCAGAATTAAAAAAAGTTGTCTTGCCAGTGTTTGTCTTGCCGATAATTCCAATTTTTATTGGCACAGATACAAATTGCGTTTTTAGCTATTTATCTCTGCCTAATGGATGTGATCATTTTGCGGTCTTGCTTTGAGTTTTTCACAAGTGTTTTTGAGCTCGTCAATTGACCAAGAGATTTCATTCAGTTCTTCTTGTGTGAGCTCACCGTCCCACTTGTCAAGTGTTATCTTTGATATTTGACATGCATGATACAAAACGTTCCAGTACGGGTGATGCTCTGCAGTAGTGCACGCCAGCTCATAGACATCGTCCAGTCCGCTTTGCGCCCTGGACAGTGAGCTCATCTGCTCTCCAAAGAGACGCACTATGTTTGACTCCACGTCAGACTGTGTTTTTATCATGAGGTTTTTTTTCTCATATGATTTGATTAGTTCCTGTAATGATTTGAAAAAATCATCAAAAGTTGCATCGGCCATTAGAACAACCGCTGATGCTCAGCAAGCATGCACCTGTTAAACACTATTTTGATTCCAGCCTTCCTTGCCATGTCTTCAGCTTCAGGATTGTGTATCCCCTCTTGGAGCCAGATGACTTTGGGCTTCTTTTTTATTGCCTCCTGTACTACGGGTACGACTTGGTCTGATGGCCTAAACACATCAACTATATCGATATACTGATCAACGTCTTGCAGAGACGAAAAGCATTTTCTCTCAAGTATCTCGTCTGCAGTCGGGTTTACAGGCATCACGTTGTATCCTTGTGCGAGCAGGTATTTTGGCACGTAATGCGCCGCCTTGTCGGCATTTTTTGACATTCCAACTACTGCCACGTTCTTCAATGACAAGATTTGCCTGATCTCATCGTCTGAATACGAGTCTACTTCCATGATACCAGTATGCACAAAACAGATTATAATTTATCGGACAACACATAATTTTGACAGTATTTTTGTTCGGGATTTAGGAGTATGATCGATGTTCCTCAGATTCACAGAGTCAGTTTGCCTCCTTAATTTTATTTAATGCGTGTGACAATTTGAACCAAAAATACGCGCTGCGACAAATAATCGTTCCAAGTAAAGCGATTGGTTAAAAGGTTTGAACTTTCCAGACAGCGACTTCAGAATTTACACAGAAATAACTCGACAATTTAGAGATTTTGAAGAAATTAAAAAAGAATTGTCAGAAGATAAGATCAACACCAAGCCATGAATAAACAACAAGTCACTATAATTATTTACAATTACGTGTATGTATTGGACAGTCAGGTGGAACTATGCTTATGCTTTTCCATACTTTAAGCGGCATGCCGTTATCTTTTACATCACAGGTCACTAGATAATTTTTGGTAACATTGGCATATCCATAAACATGTTCAACAAAAGGTTCATTTGTTTTGCCGGTAGAATTATCACCAAAATCCCACACGTAGTATCTATTTCTATGATTCACGCCGTCTAGTGTTGACTCCACATGGGAGTTAGCAGCACTTTCACATGAAAACTTTATGGGTTTGTTCGCGTGCCAAGTATCCCAATCATGATTACCATATCCAGATTCAATGGCAGTAATTTTCCAAGTCGTCATCGTTTTAGGCACAACCAAAACTGCAAATTTCCAATACTCCGACAGATAATCTGGGTCAGGGTGATTAATATCTGGCCAAACAGTAACATTCCCATTTATTATTCCCACTTTATTGTATTTGTAATGTTCAGCTAATCGATATGGTTGTGATTGGATGGATTGTTCTTCAAAAGTCCATTTTGTTTTAGATTTTATATTTTTAGTTGATATAGAAAAGCCGACAGAATCGCCTTGAACCACAACTGCCTGTAGTTGGTTAACATTAGAAATAATTTCATTTGGATTTTTTAATACAGTGACATTAAACCGTTGAATAATCGGATCCAGACGATTTGGATCATAATAAGGATCTGTCACATTCACGTGTCCATGAAATGTGTAACGGTCATACGGCTTTCCATCAAAATCGTGATCATATTGATGATTTTCAATAATATTATAGACACTGCCTCTTTTTTGCCCATCACCAAAATCCCAATGTTTCATGCAGCGATTATCAGTACCATTTAGAAAAAAGCCTATTGTGAGTCGGCCAATACCGTCCAAAGAACTCATCTTAAGATCTATGTGCTTCTTGCATAAACTTTTGTCACGCATTGCCCCAAATCCTTCAAATTTTTGTATGTTTTCGGATAGGATGCAAGCTACTCTGTTTTTGCCGAAATCTCTCACAACTAGTACATAGCCATCTTCGCATTCAACATCCTCAGGATTGACTCCGGATTCGATCTGCAGTATTGGAGACAAGATCTTGTTTTGCACAATGTTTGTTTCCTGATCTGATGTTTTGTTAAAATCAGAATCATCCTCATATGAGGTGGGCAGTGGATGCCAGAAAATTCCAAAAACAAGGGGAACCATAAGGACTACAATCCTATTGAACGACGGGTTCACGGGTTTTACATAATAGTTATTATTAAAAAAGATCATGGTTCGTTTTGTATTAGATACCAGAATCGAGAAATTAGACTCGTTATTAATCCAATTCGAGATATTTTCAATCCGGATGATAAAATTAGTATGCGGTCTTTAGTAATGCACGATGAGCAGATAATGCATCTTAGATGTCGCATTGATGATTTAGAGTCACGATCTTGATTTTCTCACAATAAATGGATTAATCAAAAATGCAACGGTTCTAGCCAAGACGACAAAAGGCAATACAATTGAATATTTCATTATGTGCTTAAACGCATTATTATGATACATGGCATCTGCAATAGGTGGACTAAAAGAATAGTATACGTTTAGAATTGTGTTAAATGGTTTTTGAAATCGGGATTGCAGAACAACGTTATCTCTAAAGTTCCTCAAAAATCTAACAGGGGGCTCCAGATCAGAACCATATGCAGCAGTAGCAATGAAACAACGGCTCTTCCCATTTGGGGAATTTTGCCAGTCACTCCATAAATCATCCAAAAATGCATGCCAGGGATAGAATATTGGGTCTTGTGGAGATCTAAACGAGTTCATGTCTCCGCCAATAGTCATGTGAACCAAGCCATGAAAGTCAGATCCCAGCGCCCTCCCCAATTCATCGGAGCTCTTGAATTGACCCAACGAAGTGTAGCCAAATACAGGATCACCGATAGATCCACCTGCCAGAGTGATCCACGAGGGAGGTGAGATTCCAGGATTATTCGTACTTCTACCAGGATGTGAAAATTCTGCAGGAATTGGATCCGCAGGATTCCATTTCGGTAATGGAACATATTGATTTTTTCCACGATTTATGAGGGCATTCTCTAAATTTTTAATAAAATTTCGATGAAAATCTAAAAAATGTTCCCCACTTCCAGGCCCAATCATACCGCCAGAACCGTGCATTTGATGCCATGCCTCATGAGCATCAAGAACGGCTTGTGTGACATGTCCTCGTATCAAATTTGCTAATTCTGTTAATTCGGAGGATGAAAGAGTTTTGAGATCTCTTCTATGCACGAAACCATAAAGACGCAGTATCTAATAAGCTATTTTCATTTTTGGTAATTACTTATTTAATACTATATTTTGAACTTGTTATTATCAAAAATAAATTCTGCCCATAAAGAAAAACTTGAAGAAAAAATCAAAAATAAAGGAAATTGTCAGACATGTATTTTATGAATGAGTTAAAGGAATCGTGTAAGCCATAACCTCAAAATAGAATCACAATCAGGACACATTCGCAACGACTACATGATCATAGTAGGCACTAAAACACTCAAGAAATATTTTTGATAAGAATCTCTTAGAAATAGTTACAGAGACAACGATTAACAAAAAACAGGAAACGCGGTGATGAATACCGACCAAACGGAAAATTCTTTATAGTGACAATATCAACCCGTATCGTGGAAGAAGAGCCAAAAGACGTCATCGTGCTAGGCGCAATTAAGAAAGGTGCCAAGAAATTCGACAAAATAAAAAACAAGACTGGAATCGAGCCGGAGGAGCTAAACAAGATTTTAGAGAAGCTCGAAGAGCGCGGCATGATCAAAGTCGACAAGAAAAAGGGGCTTTTTGGCGGAGAAAAAATCGAGCTTCAAATCACAGACAAGGGCTCAAACGAGCTGGACCAAAGAATACACGAGATGAGACAAAACTGGGATCAAATGGTTCAGTTGTACAAATCAGGCGACAAGAAAAAGCTGGAAGGATTCATGGAGTCCACCAAGTCAATGCTTCCAATGATGATGTTCTTTGGGATAATGGACATGATGATGTTTTCAATGATGTTTTCAATGATGGGCTCTCAAATGCACGACTATGTTCCGCAGGATCAGGTTCCCCCAGGTGCAGAAAACCAGCCAAGTGACGTTGGAGACGGTGGCGCAGATGCAGGCGGCGACATGGGCGGAGACGGCGGCGGCGGATTTGACATCGATATCGGCTTCTAGTTTCCCAAGAATTGTAAATTTTAAAAATTTTAAATCATCCTAGAATCCAAGCTTTGTTGTTCTATGTCATATTCGTCTCATGAGAACCGCGGGCTGATCAAGGTTTTGCAGTTTCTCAAGGCCCATCATTCAGAATACCTCTCAGGAGAAGACCTAAGCGAGGTACTAAAAATAAGCCGAGTCGCAGTCTGGAAGCACATAAAAAAAATCCAATCACTAGGATACGAGATAGAGTCGAAACAAAACCTAGGATACAGGCTTACAAAAATTACCGACCTTATGCTGCCATGGGAGATAACAGACGGCCTCAAGACAAAAAGCATTGGAAGAAAAATATATTATTTTGACAAGATAGACTCGACGCAGAGTTTTGCATCAACAATAGCAGGCAACAAAGCAGACGACGGGGCAATCATCATATCTGAAACGCAGGACTCTGGGAAGGGAAGGCTGGGACGCGCCTGGGTATCGCCAAGGGGTGGGATTTGGCTTTCTGTGATACTGCATCCAAGATTTGATGTCGCAAAGATAACGCTTGTCCCACTTGTGGCATCGATAGCACTGTCAGTGGCGATTCAAAAAACGCTTGGTGTGAAAACAGAACTAAAGTGGCCAAACGACGTGACGCTCAGGGGAAAAAAAATCGCAGGCATGATAATTGACGCATCAATAGAGTCAAGCAACATAGAGAGCCTGATTCTCGGGGTCGGGATAAACTTCAGAGTAGACCCAGAGGAGATTGAAAAAAAGATAAAGAAAAAAGAAAACTTTTACGGAGTTGCAACGCTTGTGAGCCAAAGCGACAAGACAAAGCCCGCAAAGCTCGTGCAGGCGTTTTTGGAAGAATTTGAAAAAACCCTGAATCTGTTAAATGAAGGAAAAATAAGCAAAGTAATCAAAGACTGGACTGCAAATTCCTCAACGATAGGCAAAACAGTCACATTGTCCACGTCAAATGGAAAGATAACTGGAAAGGCGGTAAAACTAGATACTGATGGCGGCCTGATAATAATGCACAAGTCAAAACCGACCAAAGTCATGGCCGGCGACATCTCGTACTAGTTATTTCTTGGATTTTGCTCGTGTCTTTTTTTCAGTCTTGCCAGAGTCGTGTGCGTCAATTATTGATGCCTCTGCCTTGAGGATGTCCTTTAGGTCCGCCTGAATCGAGAGCAGTGACGATATGATCTGCTCAAGTTGCCTAGTATAATCAGCATATGCTGCATTTAGCGCGGTCTTTTTCTCGTCAGACTTTGTCAGGTACTCGTTTAAGCGAAGCGTGTTTGTCATGTTTATCATTTCTGGCATCACTGGTTCGGGGGAGCCAAGCTGGGATATTTCGTCTTGAATCTGCAGGATCCTCATCTTTAGTTCGTTCAAATTATTACCAAGTCCGAGCATACCAGATATCATGAAAATATGCGTTATAATCATTTTTGTGGCTTTTATGTTGTTTGTACAGGCAACTCCAATCTTTGCAGACGAGAAATCAGACAAGGCAAACGCCATGTATGCAGACGCTGCAAAATATTTTGCAAAGGGCAAATACAAAGAGGCGATATCACTATACGACAAGATACTGAAAAGCTACCCAAACAACATAGCGGTCCTAAAAATGAAGGCAGTTGCAGAAAGCAATCTCGGCTACCATCAAAAATCGCTTGTTAACTTTTACAAAGTATATCAGAAGGATCCAAAGGATCTGGTCTCATTACTTGGCCTAGGCGTAGGGTTTGGCAACTTTGGCGAATATTTGGAAGCAAAAAAGTATTTTGATGCGGCATACGGCATTTATCCAAATTCCACTGTCGCAAAAAACTACAAGGATCTTGCGGACAAGACAATCAAGAAATACCCATACAAGCCAACTGAAAAGCCAAAAAAGACAGAAATGGACACAAAGACATTTGATGGATACGTCAGAAAGGTGTCTTCAACAGTATCAAAGGAAAAACGTTACATCGAGTATCCAAATCCAAGCTTTGACGTAATCAAAAAGTTTCTCAGAGATTACGAGAAATGGAACTTTGAGCAGCAGATAAAGACAGGCTCTAGCGTATTTCCAGATCCAGTGGTGACCCAGAATAACGACACGTATGTCTTAAACTACAAGATTTTTGTAAACAAACAGCCAATGGGCTTGCCGCTAGATCATGTCGGCACGCTAAACAACTCCACCAAATACTGGGAATCCCAGGCGTTTAACTCAAACAAAGGAAAGGCGGCAGTAAAGATCACCCCCACAGACACAAAGGCAGAGGCAAGCATTTGGGTCACATGGACAGTACGAAAACTTGGAGAGGGAGTCCTAGGCCATGCACACGTCGGAAAGGGCGCAGTCGAAGTCGCGCTTGGGGACTACAACTGTGATGGGAGTTTTCAACTGTACGACGTGAAAAGCGTTGAGAAAATAATGCGGCACGAGTTGGGCCATTCAATAGGACTGAGTCATTCATCAGATACGAGTAGCATCATGTATCCGTCCATGAAGCCAAGATACGCGTATTGCCTACTGAACTAGGCTGTCATTTCGCAGTTCTTCGACTAGAGTTTTTGTCTTTGTCGCTGCCCGCGTAATCATCTCAAAATACGATCTTGTTTCGGCGTCCAGAAATTTTCCAAGCCTTTTTGAGAGGATTTCATTTGCATTTGAAATCACGCAGATTGGGTCCACAAGATCGTTTACCAAGGCAGTTTTTCTCTTTTGGTACAGAGTTCGCCTTGCAGATGAAGCATTGTCGACCCGGGACAGATTTTCACAGTGAATTCCCGTATACCCCATCATTGGCTCTTCACTCTTTTGACTCGCTGCGGAATCACGACTTCGATTTCCTTTGATTTGTTCCACAAAAGTGTACAAAGGCTGTACATGTTGTTGACCATCTCAATGGAGTTTGTGTGCATTACAGAATCACCGTCATCGTTCAAGTCCATGGAGCCGTTAAGAGAGCCAGACATTATCAGCTGCTTGTTTTCCTCGACAACCATTCTGCTCTTTGACGGGAGTTTTCCCGTTCTGATCTCAGACGGGTTCAGTCTGCTGATAAACGACAGTTCTTTCTCGCTTACAGATTCGGTAAGAATTCTGACCTCGACTCCATTTTCTTTGATCAGTTGTATTCTTTCTGGAATTGTCGTGTGATACATCCTCATCAGGTCTTCTTGAGGCGCCACAATGTACACCGTTCCCGATGCTTTTTGCAGAATTTTTCCAATTCTAGAATAGATGTTAGAGCGTCCCTGAATTATGAGAAATGATGATATTTCCTGCACGTCGCAGTTCTTAACAATTTCACTAATATCTTGAGATATTTTCTCAGACAAGCTCTTCATTGTTACGATTTCGTCCTGCTTTCGCTCCAGAATTGTGGTTAATGCTTCAATTGGTTCTATTGCAGAGCACAGTGTTGGATTTGAGAACGTGGTCGATACGACTCCCAAGTTTCTAAGCTTGCTCAAGGAGCGGTACGTCTTGCCCCTGTCTATTCCAAGCCTTGACGACAAAGATCCTACAGATACTGGGCCGGTTTGAAGCAGCCCCATGTATACTTTGGAGTCGATGTCTTCAAAACCAAAGTATGCCAGCGATTCAATAATTTGTTGTGTGTTCATTTTAATCCCCGAATCCAAGATTAATGAATGAAATAATAGATATTGTTTGTTCAAAATAGACAGACAATCACCTAATACCAATTTTAGATCGCGTTCAAAATTCCTTGAAAGTTATATAATCACCGTTTCTGAAAGGTATGCGATTTGGAAATCACAATCGAGCCATGGAAAAAGCTGGTCATACACGAAGTAATAGAATACAACTTTGATGACTGGGTAACACAGATTGCCTTTGGAAGTAAGACAGGTGGCGGCGCAATCCCAAGCATAAACTGGGTCAACGGAATTGTTTTTCAGTCATTTAATTTTCCCGATACGAACATCATAGTAGAAGAAAAACTCAAAGGCGTTTTGCACTGGTCATCCGTGATGTTTGCAGTCAAGGAAAAATATGAAAAACAAATCATAAAGGACAATGCCACGATAAATTTAGTGGACGTCAGCGTCAACGGAATTTTCAAAGAGCTTTCAGAGCAGCTAAAAAACCACTCAAAGTACGCAAAAAATTAAACCTCAGTTGCGCCGGGAGTTTGCAGCTAAATTTCTGATTCTTGGCACATCATCATCAATGCAATAAAACACCAAGATACGGATTTTGTATTTTAAATGACAGAACGGTTCATTTTTGTAGTCATGAAAATTTGTGAAAAAGAATCATTATAGAAACATTTGCAGATCAGGCAATGTGATCATCGCAAACAATGCCTGATTATTTGTTTTAGTTCTATGAGGTGAGAATTAAGGTTAGCTTGACCTACATACAAACAATCATGGAAATTAAGCAGAACCCATAATAAGCAAAAGCACGTAACTATACCCGTAATGTCCTCTTCATCACAAATCAGATGTCCCTCGTGCGCAAAAAACGCAATGCAGACAGACGTGACTACCGGCGAGATGTTTTGCCGGAACTGTGGTTACGTAGTTGCAGAAAAGATCGAAGAATCAGGGCCAGAGTGGAGAGCGTTTTCAAACGACGAGTCGGACAGAAGTCGCGTCGGTGCCGGAACGTCGCTTACGATGCACGACATGGGCTTGTCAACTGTGATCGGATCAGCGGACAAGGACGCAACAGGAAAGCCGCTTTCTGCATCAATGAAGAGCTCAATTGAAAGACTTCGAACGTGGGACAGCAGGACCCAGACCCATTCGTCTGCAGACAGGAACCTAAGGCAGGCCCTAAGCGAGCTTGACAAAATGAAGGACAAGATGGCACTTGCAGAGTCAGTTGTTGAAAAGGCGGCATACATCTACAGAAAAGCTATGGAGAAAAAGCTCGTAAGAGGCAGGTCAATCCACGGATTAATCGCAGCGTGCCTATACGCAGCATGCAGGAACACGGAAACTCCAAGAACGCTTGACGACGTGGCAGAAAGCATCAACATTAGAAGAAAGGACGTCGCAAGGTGCTACAGGCTAATCTACAAAGAGCTTGATCTCAAAATGCCTGTCGCAGACCCAACGAAGGGAATATCAAGAATTGCAAGCACTGCAAACCTAAGTGAGAAAACAAAGAGAAGGGCAATGGAAATACTAAACAAGGCTAAAAAAATAGGAATGGTCGCAGGAAAGGATCCAATGGGAATTGCAGCAGCAGCGCTATACCTAGCATGCATTTCAAACGGCGAGATCAGATCACAGAAAGACATCTCGATTGCAGCAGGCGTTACCGAGGTCACGATTAGAAACAGATGCGTCGGGCTCAAAACATTGCTGGACTAGTAGAGTTTTTCAGTCTGCATCGTGTAAAAATTTAAGGGCGATACAGACAAGCCAACTTTTGTAACCCGTCCAATGTACAGAATATTATCCGTTGTACGGAATTTCTATATTTGAGAAGTGCAGATTTTAATTTCGTTGGATTCAGATACAATATTATTAAAAAAAGTGAAGAATTTAGTTTTTGTCTGACAGTGTGACTATATTTTCATCAGAATTACCAGTGCCATCATTACCTACTGTAATTTTGTTGGCGTCTGCTGTTTTTTCAGCTAGTTTCTTGATGTCAGATGTGGTCTTGTCAGCTAGTTTCTTGGCATCTGTTGCTTTCTTGTCAGCTATTTTCATGGCGTCAGCTACTTTCTTGTCAGCTAGTTTCATGTTGTTTGCTGCTTTCTTGTCAGCTAATGCTTTGAAGTCGGTTGCTTTCTTGTCAGCTAATGCTTTGAAGTCAGTTGCTTTCTTGTCAGCTATTTTCATGGCGTCAGCTACTTTCTTGTCAGCTAGTTTCATGATGTTTGCTGCTTTCTTGTCAGATAATGCTTTGAAGTCGGTTGCTTTCTTGTCAGCTAGTGTCTGAAAAAATGCCGCTTTTCTGTCAGCTAGCTTCATGGCATTAGATACTTTCTTGTCAGCTAGTTTCTTGGCGTCAGCTACTTTCTTGTCAGCTAGTTTCTTGTCAGCTAGTTTCTTGGCGTCAGATGTCTTGTCAGATATCCCATAATCTGCAGCGTATGCAGACTGCATCATAGAGGTGCTAATGACTCCAGTTAACAATGAAAAAACTGCAATACTTGCAAGTAATTTAGTGTTCATCACAGAGATAACGCGGTGAATCTATTAAGCCGCGCTTACGTTTGTGTTAGTCTTGTGGATGGACTTGTCAGTATAATGGACTGATCTGTCAGTGTTATGGACTATATCAGATAATTTTTGAAATTGTTGAAGCAAATACTGCCATTTTTAGTCAAAGCAACATCAATCTCGGAAGATTCAATTTTAGATTCAATGAGTCCTTTTTTCTCTAACCAAACAACATGTTTTGCAAGTCTTGCATAGTTCAGATTGGCATCAAGTGATAATAGTTTGCCCTCGATGCCTTTTTCGGTCATGGTTTTCATGATACGAGTAGACATTTACACTTGTTTATGCATTAAAGTTTGGTAATTGTTTTCGTAAGTGGTAATATGGGCTACAAAACTTGCGCTGTCTATATCCCCGTAAAAATTTAAGGGGCATAAACTGAGCTAAGACATGTCAGAGGAAATCAAGTGGTCAGACTGGCTGGACTACAGTCAGGAGCAAATTGCAAAGACACCCGAATCACCAGGCGTTTACATGATGCATGCCGCAAT
Source organism: Candidatus Nitrosotenuis chungbukensis (assembly GCF_000685395.1). Lineage (GTDB taxonomy): Archaea > Thermoproteota > Nitrososphaeria > Nitrososphaerales > Nitrosopumilaceae > Nitrosotenuis > Nitrosotenuis chungbukensis. Next base: position 13,794 of record NZ_AVSQ01000019.1, read on the forward strand.
GAAAATTCTGTACATCGGGAATACAGACAACCTAAAGAAAAGCATCACCGAGTCGTCATCTGCAAGCTGCGTATGTGATGCAAAAAGATTCCGTTATTTTCTAACCCAGTCACATAACGACATCAAAGAAAAGTTGCTTGAGGAGTACAAGAAAAAACACGACGGCAAAATGCCATTGTGCATGTAGTCATCAAGACAATGGAAAATAGTAATTTTTTGTCATTATAGAACGGCGTACGATGTTTGTGTTATTTATACACACATAAGAATAGTAACTGTTTTAGACATACAAAAACAGGTCTGTTGGACCAGTGCCATAATTTATCTCCCTTGCCAGACCGATGGTATCCCAGGGTCCTTCAGCACCATTTAAAAATTCAGTTACAAGTCATTTCAGGCGTGCCATCAAGCCAAAAATAACATGTACAAAAATTTGTACAAATAGATGAGTTTTGGCTAACTAGCCTTGATTATAACAAAAAAGCAAAAAACATATGCGATTGGAACAAAAGTGCTCAAAATGAGAAATACAAAACACGGTGAATCAGACAAGATACATGACAAGCTTTTGCACATAGGTGAACTTACATCAAGAATCACCCACGACATGAGAAACCCACTCACGGTGATCATAAACTATGCAACCATGATTCAAAAAAATTCAAAAAACAAGCTTGACAAAAAATCACTTGATCAGCTTGCGTTAATTGAAAGTGAGGCAAGAAAGATGTATCACCAAATCGAGGACGTCCTAAACTACGTCAAGCTGCCCCCGCTAAAACTACAGGATTATTCGCTGCATGACATTCTAAAAAAGGTAATAGAAAGCGTTCAAACTACCGACGATGTCGAGATACACCTGCCAAAAAACAACCCACAGATAATATGCGACATAGACAAGCTTGAAATCGTTTTTGTCAATCTAATCACAAATGCAATTGAAGCAATAAACGGCGTAGGATCAATTAACATCAATGCAAAGACCACGCCAAGTCACATAATTATCGAAGTTGAGGACTCTGGCCCAGGCATCACAGAAGAGGATCTGGGCAAAGTATTTGAGCCGTTATTTACAACAAAACAAAGCGGGACGGGGCTAGGCCTGTCAAGCTGCAAAAACATCATAGAAAGGCACAGGGGGGAGATTTCCGTAAAAAACAACCCGACCACATTTACAATAAAGTTGCCAAGGGGAACAGACGCCTAGTTTTTGCGTTTGTAGAGGTAAACCCCAACTGCGACAGCCACGATTATTGGAATAACATAGAGGTAAGTCAACGTGCCATAACTTTGAACCGATTCGGTTTTTCCTTCTGGGTTCTCAAACCCAGATATCAAAATAGTGTTTTGTGTTGATGGGCTTATATCAAATGCTACATGCCAGTTGCCGTCCTCGTCTACGCTTTGGATAAATTTGACGGGTTTGCCGTCTACTAAAACATCGAACTTTTCGCCATCAGATGTCTTTGGGAACTCAAAGTTCACATACGTTTGAATCTTAAACGAGTTTATTCCAGAGATGGACAGTTTTGTTCCTGTTTCGTCAAACCCATCTGCGGTAAACGAAGCCGTAGAATCATACCTAAAGTTGAATCGCTCCCCATTTCTAATGGCATATAGCGGAACAACTGTCTCATCGCCAATTGCAAAGCAGCTGTAATAGTTCACGTCGGATGCCACCAGCGGATCTGGATAAATGGAAAACTCGATGATTTGTCCGGGCTCGATTTTTTCTATTTTTTCCACGTTGATGCCAGTGTCCATGAATCTGTTATTTGGTCCGTGAATCGCAGCATACACCTTGACATCATATTCAGTGTGATTTCCAATGTTTGTTATTCTGCCAGTCAAATGGCCGTCGTCGTGACGAATCAGAGTATTATCATACATCACCTGAATGTCTGACGGCGGAAGAGCGGTACTTTGCCTGAATGTTACAGTTGGCTTTTCCAAGACAGCGTTTCGGTCAGTTACTTGAGGAATTCGAATTTTAAACGGAATGTCCTTGTTTGGCGCAACAGACGGCAGATCTTGGCTGACTGAAATTGTTTTACCATCACTGATCACAATCAGACTCAGATGTGATTCTATTGGATATGTCTCCATATTTTTCACCACGCCTACAACTGTGTAAATGCCATTAGAGTCAAAATAACCAGCAAACTCGCTCTCAGGTACAAGAACTTCTCCCGATGCCACAGCAGGTATGATTCCAGATAGCATCATAAACAACAGCAAAGTAACCCGCACGTTATATCTCATGTTTGAAGTAAACGACATCCTATGAATATTCTTTGATTATTTTCAGTACTGAAAAAGGAAATTTCGAAAAATCAAGATCCTTTTCTGCTGAAACAAGCAAGACTTCCCTAGCCATTGGAAAGCTCATGACAAGCACCTTGTCTCTGTACGACATTGCAAACCTGACTGGGCCGAGTTCCTCATCAAATTCCTGTCGCATCTTTACCCTCAGCGCAAGCTCAAGATACAGCATTTCGTCCTTTTTCTTGTCCTCAAGGGTGTCCTTGCCTTCTACCATCCCCCCTGCAATAAGGTGCCCTTTGTCGTTTATCAGCCCCACAAAACGCACCTTGGGGTCAAGTTTTCGAATTGTTTCGCACATTATTTCTTTATTCATGATTAATCTCAGCTACGACCGTTACGCGCTGTGGTTTATTAGTAAATCGATCTATTTATTGCGATCTTTTGTATGCAGTTATTATTGTCACAAGACCCAAAATCCCCCCTGGAGCACTACAAGCACGTTTCGTTGTTTTGGACCGATCTGCTACACCTGATGTCAGGCAAGCCAATTGCCCTATCATCGGTAGGCCCAATGCGAAACTATGCAAATGACCTAAAAAAGGTCGTAACAGAGGTAATCGACTCGTATGACGACATGGTGGAATTCAACCAAAGGCTGGCAGAATACTACAAGCAGTTAAGCGAAACATGGGTAGATGCGCAAAAAAAAGTCGACGCCAAGTCCCCAAGCATACCGCAGGACGTAGAAAACATCGAGGCATACAAAAGGGTCTGGATTGATATTTTTGAAAACGACTTTACCGGTCTGTTCGACTCTGAGAAATTCGCGCAGAACTACGGCAAGATGGTCTCAGCAGAATTAGAATTAACAAAACACTGGGAAAACATCCTAAATGTCATGCTACAATCAATGAAGCTCCCAACTAGAAAGGAAATTGACGAAGTTTACAAGGAAATGCACGAGCTTAGAAGGCGAGTGTCCAAGCTAGAAAAAAAGGAGAATGAAAAAAATGCAGCATGAGTCAATAGACCCAAGATTGGTAGAAGAGTTTTTGAGCTTTACAAAAAACGTCACAGATGCGCCAAAGTTCGTGCCTGCCCCAGACGAAATAACATTAGAGTCCACCCCGTTTGACGTCGTGTATGAGGAAGACAAGGTTCGTCTTTTGCACTTTAGGCCACTTGTTGAAAAACAGGTCAAGATCCCCTTGGTGATCAGCTATGCAATCATAAACAGATACCACATACTAGACATTCAGTCAAAGAAAAGCTGGGTAAGAAAACTTCTCGAGGAAGGCATCAACGTATACATGATTGACTGGGGATCCCCGACTAACATCGACAAGTACCTGGACTTTGATGATTATGTAAACTCGTACATGGACAACTGCATAGACTTTGTAAGAAAAGAGTCCGGAGTAGACAATGTTTCTTTGCAAGGCTACTGTACCGGCGGAACGCTTGCCACCATTTATGCATCGCTTCACCCACACAAGGTGAAAAATCTAATTGCAACAGCGCCAGTAATTGACGGTTGGAAGGACACTACTGTTGTAAGCAACGTAACAAAGCAAATCGATGTTGACAAAATTGTCGACACAATAGGCAACATGCCGCCAGAATTCATGTATTACTGCTTTTCAATCCTAAAGCCCTTTGAGCAGGGGCTGGAAAAATACTACAGATTTTTCAAAAACATCAACGACAAGGAGTTTGTGGATAATTTCCTCAGGGTAGAAAAGTGGCTAAACGATACGCCTCCAATCCCAGGCGAATTATTCAGGCAGTGGATAAAAGACGTCTATCAAGAGAACCTTTTGATACAAAACAAAATGTTCGTGGGCGGGAGGCAGATAGACCTCAAAAAGATAACAATGCCGCTATTCATACAGATTGCTGTAGGAGACCACCTAGTTTCGCCAGAATGCAGTATGCCCCTGTATTACGCAGTTGGCAGCGAGGACAAGTCGCTTAGGATTTATCCGACAGGCCACGTAGGCATGATTGCAAGCTCGTTTTCGCAGAAAAAGGTCCTGCCCGAAATGTGCGAGTGGTTAAAAGAAAGATCAAAATAAAAAAAGAGAAAGATCAGGTTTTAACTTCTTGTTGGTGTGAACGCTGATATCCAGTATCGCATGATATTTTTGTTCATATCTGCGAAAGATTTTGCGTTGTCGTTGAATGTTTTGACGTTTTGTTTTGTTGCATCAATTGCTGCTAAGAATACTTGATTCTGAACAGAGTATGATTTTACAACTTCTTCGTTTGTATCCCTAATTGCTTTAAGTGCTGCTTCTGGAACGGTTGTGTTTATTCCAGCTTTGTTTGCAAACTCTTGCTGCAATGTTACTACTGATTTGATGTTGTTTTCAAATGCCTGAAGCCATTCTTGCTGAAGGTCAGTAATTGACTGGTGATAACTTGGGATTGTCTTTTCGACTCCGTTGAAGAATTTGTCTACATTCTGTATGTACAATGCAAAGATATCTTTTGGTTGTTCTGTGCTACTCATATTTCCACCTCCTATTTTTTCTTTTTATCAATCGGGAGAACAATCACTTGGACTAGATCCCCCTCATTGAGTTTCAATGCGTCACGTTCTGCTTCTGGAATTGAGATTCTGCCGTTGCTTCCAATTGCTGTTTTAAATGCGCCCCACCCAATGAAACCTTGCATCATGTTTCCAACATTGAACATTTGCTCCATTGCTGTTTTTTGCATTGAGGCCATGTTGTTGGCAAAGCTTGTCTGAGTCTCAGACGCTTTTGATGTCATTTCTTTTAGGGTTTGCAGCGGATCGAATTTTTGACTGTTTTCCATCTGTGATGAGAAAGCCTTCATGAACTCGACTTGGGCCTTACCGCCCTTTTGCATCCAATCTTGAAACATTGTGACATAATCGTATTGGTTACTATTACCACTCATTGGTTTTATGTGGTAATCAGAGGTATTTATAGTTACGTGTTGGTTTTCATGAAATCGAGCACGAGTTTTGCAAAATTCTCAGGATCCTCAACATATGGGGTGTGTCCACAGTTTTCCATCTGATAAAATCTACAGTCACGTATTTCCCGGACGAATTTTTCTGCATATTTTACTGGAATGACAGGATCAAGTTCCCCCCACACGACAAGTGTCGGGACCATGATTTTCTCAAGCCTCGTTGTTATTTCTGGTGCGTTTTTCAACCCAAGCAGTGTTGACATGAATGCAAATTTTGCGTTTGGGAGCCTCATTCTTTGAACAAAGTCATCAACGATGTTTTGATTTACGTCCTTATTGTTTCCAGTCATCATTGTAAATGCATTTTTTGCAGTGTTTTGATCAGGGTACAGCGCAGCCATTATGTATGCATCAAGTGCGGGAGTAGACTGCTTCATGGTGCCTGCTGGCGAGACGAGGATCAGTTTGTCCACGGTTTGCTGGTTTGCAGCAGTGTACTCTATTGCGATTTGGCCGCCAAGTGATGAGCCCATGATCATTGTTCTGTCCAGCCCGAGTGTGTCTACAAAAGACGAGACGAACCTTGCAAAAAAGTCCGCAGTGTAATCAGTATTTGGCTTGTCGCTGTATCCAAACCCAATCAGGTCTGGAACAACCACATTGTAATGTTTTCCAAAATACGACAGTATTGGCGCCCATCTTTCTGCAGATGCGCCAAGACCGTGGATTAGGACAAGATTCTTTTTTGATGAGCCTGTTGTAATGTAACGGATCTTGCTACCATCAATATTGACAAATTCTTCTCGCATTGAGTTACCGACAACTCAATTATCGACATAGATAAGTTTTAGCATCGTGTTTGATCGCAGTATACAAGTGAATCAAATATTTGGCACTACGCGAAAAAGCAGGCGGATCTAGATCTTTATCATGCCGTTTTTGATCAAATACGCAATTCCGCTCACAAATTCATCATCAGTAAGAGAATCGTCTGACCACATGCAAGAATTTGTTTTGATCCATTTTGGAATGTCTCCGAGCAGTTCGCCAGACGGCTTTTCAGACACTTGGATTACATTTTGGCGTACGAGATACTCAATTCCCCTCAAAAACTCATTACCAGATATGGAATCATCACACCACCATTTTGCGGTGTTTTTTATCCAGTGCGGAACTAGAGATTGTTTTGCAATTATCGCAATTGGGATTTCGGCTCTCGCAAGCTTGTTTCCGCCCAGGTTTTCAAACTTGATCGTGATGTTGCCAGACGCATCATCTGGTATTGAAACTGGAACTTGGTTCCAATTGTCCCTAAAATCAGTACTGGTTCCGCGGGTTTTGAAAATCGTCTTGCCGTCAGACGCGATGGAAAAATCATACGGCACTGAGACGGTCCTTCCCTGCAAAAAGACATCGTATATTTTGAAATAAACTTGGACGTCATCGCCTGGGGAAATTTGCTCAGGGTTTGCAGTCAGGGTAATTTTGTATTGTACGTTTTCAGTTGTTGCGGAAAGCAAAAAATCGTCAGATTTTGGAAACAGCTCAAAGTCAATGGTGTCAGGCTTTTCTCCCTGCATACCATTGAGCCGCAGTAACTCAGCGTTGTACAGCAAAATGTGAACCGTGCGGACATCCTTTGAAAAGTCATCAACAGTTATCGTTTGGTTGGAAACAAGTATGCCGTTTACAGATGCCGAATACTCTGACACCTGGAGCGAGCCAAACGTTTTTGGAATGAACACCTCTTCGTGGATTACGGACGTTTGGTCTATGTTGGAAACAGACCACTCAAAAGGCATTGAGAATGCAATTGTCTTTGTTTTTGGGTCATATGTCACACGGTCAAGCAGGTCATAATAGGTCACAACTTTGAGTTGTTGTTTTCCAAAATATTTGTCATTTATTTGGTATACCACAACCTCGGGGAATGATATTCCGGCATCAAAGTGCACCGGCGGGTGCGTTTTTGCAGAATAACCCTCTGCGGAAAGAACATCAATTGAGAACTTGTACAGGCCGCCAAGACTGAAAATTTTTCCCTGTGCCTCAACTGTGTTTTTCTGCGTCCCAATGAGGGCATCAAAAAACCCAGCTTTGTTTTTTTCCTCAGATGTCACAGCGTCCTGTTCTGTCGGGATGAGATCAAATATCAGTGCGCCATTACCAGTCGGATAGTCTCCCTCAAAGACGACGCCATTGTTTTTTATGGTCTTAACATGATACACGACGTCCCGTATTGTGATGCCTGTGTTTGCATCAAACATCGAAAAAGTAACTTGCCTACGATTTGTCGCATTGTCCACGTTTGAGCTTATTTCCATTGTGACTTTTCTATCACCCATCATTTTTGGAGGAAGCGTTTCAAATCCAACTCCGTGTCCTGATGCATTGTGTGCAGACATGCTTAGGATAACAACTAGAAATAAAATTCCTGCAAGTAAGCGACCCGGCTTCATCATACCGGGCAATGACGAACAATCATATAAAACAAGTTTCAGATTCTTCTCCAAATACACAAAATGAAAAAAGAGGATCTAACCTAACGCTCGCGAATGTTTGTGAGTGTGAGGCCTTTCTCCTGGGAACTTTCTCCTCATGTGTGCGGAGGGTCTTCCGTAGAGCAGTTCTAAGAACCAAGCTTCGTGTTCGATTTCTTCTCTCAGGATGTCTTTTGCAACGTCGTATGTAGCTGGGTCTTTGCCGTGCGTCATTTGGCATATTTTGTTCCAGTTCACAATTGCTCCCTGTTCAGCTTTGAGGCATTTTTCAAGTATTGCCTTGATGTCAGTCTTGTTTGGAGGCAGTTGCAGGAACTCGCAGCCAGACATTTTGACGAATTCCATTGCATCGTTTGGCAGACTTCCGCCAAGCTCGTATATCCTAGAAAGGCAGGATTCAAAGTGGCTCAGGTCCTCTAGTCGCGCGTCTTCGATTATGCCCTTAATTCCTTCACCCTCCATTCCGGTGCAGTGCATTCGGAGGTTTGTAAAGTAATAGTAGGCAGTGAATTCCACGGATGCGTTGTAGACTAGGAGTCGTATGAGTTCGTCAATGTCGACACCGTTTTGTTTTAGAACGCTTACGCCAACCACGTTTGGTTCGGTTTGATTAACCATGAAACGTACAAAAGACTAGAAAATAAAAAGCAACTGTTTTGACGATTTTTCATTTGCCTTGGGTTTGTCAGACAAGCCAACAAAATGCATGATATATTCGGTGTCTTTTGAGTCAAATAAGATAATCCCAAGTGGCACGTTTTTGATACATCAGTAATGAAACACGGTATCGCCGATTGTCTTTTTCCAGTCTGCGCGGACTCCAGGCTTTCCCTTTAGTTTTTCAACATAATTAAATGCGGACAGGCCTGCTGACGCTCCGTCGCCACATGCAGCTACAATCTGCTTGTACGGGATGTGCGTAGCATCGCCTGCAGCAAATATTGCAGGGTGCGTCGTCTTTCCGCCGACAGATACCTCGATTTCGCCAGAGGCGTTAAGTTTTACAAGATGTTTGACAAAGTCCAGATTTATTTTTGAGCCCATCTCAATGAAAAGCCCGTCAACGTCGACTGTTTTCTCCACGCCGGAATTATCAAGAAGCGTAATTTGTTGCAGCGATGTAGTTCCAGAGATTGACTTGATTGACGTGTTTGGGACAAGCTCGACGTTTTCTTTTTTCTTGATGGATTCTATCATGTCCTTATCTCCGCCCAGTCCGCCGCCTTTGTAAATCACGTACACTTTTGCAGCCATGCGCGAAAGCAAGATTCCAGATTCAAGCAGGTACCCGCCAACACCTACAGTGGCAGTGGTCCTTCCCTGATAGTAGGGAGCATCACATTTGGTGCAATAATGCACCCCTTTGTTTGAAAGCACGTTTTCATTTTCAAGGCCCAAATTGTTGGGCACCTTTCCAGGTGCAAGCACTACGGATTTTGCAAGATATTCTGAGCGCGTCGTCTTTACTTTCAACCCTGCTTCAGTCTCGTCTATTTTTTCCACGGTGTCAAATGTTATCTCCCCCTTTAGCATCAGGTATTGGTTTTCCAGTGTTTTTGCAAGAAGTGGTCCGCTTGACATCATCATGCCAGGATAATTTTCAAGCTTTGGAATCAGGTTCAGCTGGCCGCCAAGATCTTTTGATATGACAAGGCACGATGCCCTCTGTCTTGCCACAAAAATTCCAGCAGACAGTCCTGCAGGCCCTGCACCAATAACGATTACATCGTATTCTTGGACCAACTATGTCACAGATATCAGCGACGTCAGGTTGTTTATTCCGTCAATATTGTGCAGGTGGATATCGATTGTGTTTTTTATTTCCTGCATGTTGTCAGATTCTAGAACAATTAAAACATCATAAATTCCATAAACGGTCCTTACGGATTTGACGGCGGGAGCTTTTTTTGCCTGATCAATTATGTTTTTCTGCAGTTTGTAGTCTACGTTTAACAAAACGTATGCCTCGTTCATAGGATTCGTATTTGCGCATAATTTAAAAAGTTTAGTTGTGTTTTGATGTCTTCTTACGAAACATCGCTGAAAATTTGGACAACAGTGTTTGCCAGCTTTTCAATGTCGACTGTCGGTTCTGCAGATATCAAAAGCACGAACTTGCTTATCGGAAACGGAAAGCTGACAAGTACCAGCTTATCGCGTCTTGCTGCAAGATAGTTGATAGGTCCAAGTGTTTTGTCAAATTCTTTTCGAAGTGTAAGTCGCGATACAAACTCCATAAAGTCGTGTAATCTGGTTTCGCTTCCCTCCAGTGGCTCTAGGCCTTCTTTGAATCCGCCTGCAACCAACTTGCCGTTTTCGTCAATTATGCCTGCAAATCTAACGTATTTTTCGCCGGTAAGGCTTTTGCATTTTGATTCATAGAAAGCATATGGTGATGTCAACGCATACACTGTTTTCATCCGAAATAAAAAACTTGACATTGCACGTTTCCAAAACACGCACCGGTTCAAAAATTATCAATTGGCCATATTTTGCCAGATTTCCAAAATATCGGACAAATTCATCTGCACAGAAATTGCGGCAGAAAATAGAATCGTAAAGTCGTGTATTGCAATCAATTTTTCAATTCCACATGTCACATCATGACGGAAAATATCAGATGAGGCTTGCCGCATGGTTTTATCAAATTAAAAACTGGTAAAACTTGGAATCAAACCTAGTTTACACTAGGTGTTGATTAAATGAATAATCATCGCGTATAGTCTCTATGTAATGTGGCTAACCAGTGCTTTGGTCTATTAGTAATGGCAGGCTCACCACTCGCCGAAGCTTGTGATCTACACCTCCATCCTATCAACGCAGTCTTCTGCTGCCGACCTCCATCATACGAAGGGTTATTTTGTCTCAGGAAGGGTTTCGCGCTTAGATGCTTTCAGCGCTTAGCCCAGATGGCTTAGCTGCCCGGCCTGCCTTGTCAGACAACCGGTAAACCAGTGGCCACGCTGCTCTGTTCCTCTCGTACTCGGAGCAACTTCCCCTCAAATAACCACGCTTCCATCAGGCAGAGACCGACCTGTCTCACGACGGTCTAAACCCAGCTCATGTTCCCTTTTAATAGGCGAGCAGCCTCACCCTTGGCCCCTGCTGCAGGACCAGGATAGGAAAAGCCGACATCGAGGTACCAAACCGCGGGGTCGATAGGAGCTCTCGCCCGCGACGAGCCTGTTATCCCTGGGGTAATTTTTCTGTCACCTCCGGGCCCCAATAGTGGGCACACGAAGGATCGCTAAGCCCGACTTTCGTCTCTGGATCCCGTGCGTTTGGAGATCCAGTCAGTCCAGCTTTTGGCTTTGCCCTCTTCAACGGATTTCTGACCCGTTTGAGCTGAACTTTGGGCCCCTTTGATATCTTTTCAAAGGGGTGCCGCCCCAGCCGAACTGCCCACCTGCACGTGTCTCTGGTCTTCACCAGATAAGCGATACTGCAAACAAAGTCTGGTGTTACAACGACGCTTCCTAACCCCCCGGAGGGGGTTAAGCATGGCTACCAGATACTCTATGCAATGTCAACTATACCGCAAGCACAAGCTGCAGTAAAACTCCACGGGGTCTTCTCTCCCCGATGGAAGATGATGGACTGTTCGTCCACCTTATGTGGCTTCACCGGGTTGTAGGCGGGGACAGTGGGGCTCTCGTTGTTCCATTCATGCACGTCGGAACTTACCCGACAAGGCATTTGGCTACCTTAAGAGAGTCAGAGTTACTCCCGGCGTTAACTGGCCCTTAGCTCGGTTGAACCCAAGTTTTAGGTACCAGCACCGGCCAGGATTCAGTGACTATACAAATCCTTTCGGACTAGCAGTCACCTGTGTTTTTATTAAACAGTCGGAACCCCCTTGTCATTGCAACCTGCTATCCCAATTTCTCATTAGGATTGCAGGCATCCCTTATACCTAAGGTACAGGACTAATTTGTCGAGTTCCCTCGCCTACGGTATACCCGATACTTCTTGGACTTCTCATCCAGTGCACCTGTGTCGGTTCTCGGTACGGGCATAGTGAATCACTCCCTACTCAGTTGTTCAATGTCCCCAAGACTCGAGCAAACTCAGCTAACGCCAAGCCATTCCTCTCTCGGATCGGTTCTCGTCATTACGACACTCCCCGACCCTGGAAGAGTTAGATACAACGACGGTTGTAAATGCCCTATCTTGAAGCGACCAAATAGGTAATAGCGCTTTCCACTAGGTACTTGAATATTAACAAGTTTCCCTTTCGATTAATTCTGTTGAGATTAATCTTAGGACCGACTAACTCCAGGCTGATGACGCATTGCCTGGAAACCCTTGCACTTGCGAAGGTAAGGATTCTCACCTTACTATGCTGTTACTGCCGCCATGATCTGCAATAGCAATCGGTCCACAGGACCTCACGGCCCTGCTTCGACCCAATCACTACGCCAACCTACCATGACTCACCCTAAGGTGAGTATCCAAAGTATCGGCACCGTACTTTAGCCCCGTCCATTTTCGAGGCCACCACGCTCGGCAGGTAAGTTGTTACACACTTTTTAAAGGATAGCTGCTTCTGAGCTTACCTCCCTGCTGTCTTGGCGTAATGACGCTCTTCCGCTTGACACTTAGTACGAATTTGGGGGCCTTAACTTTGGTCTGGGTTAAACCCCTCTCGGTTGCGAACCTTACGTCACGCAAACCCGTCTCCTTACTTCTATAATGCACATCCCTTCGGAGTTTGTAGAGGTGGTGAGGAATTTCTTCCCCGCTCCACCCTAACAGTGCTCTACAGGAAGTGCTATCTCCATAAAGGACACCCTGCGAGATGCTTCGGTTGGAACTAGCGAGCGCCAAGCTAGATTGGTTTTTGACCCCTATCCCCAAGTCAGACAAACAATTTGCACGTTAGAACTGCTTCAGCCCTCCAACGAGCTTTCGCTCGCCTTCAGCTTGCTCAGGGATAGATCGCTTGGCTTCTAGCCTTGCCGTTATGACTCAACGCACTTTCACACGCTTTCCCTCGCGGATGCTGCGGAAATTCGGTTTCCCTTCGCCTCCACCCTGTTAAGGTTTAGGCTTGCCATAACGGTAAGCTCCATGGCCCGTGTTTCGAGACGGAACGGATGACACTGATGACTAGGAACCCAAACCTTCAGCCCTATTGCTAGAACCTCTAGTCTGGAAAAATCATCTTCCATGCCACCCACGTCTGTAACCAGTAGGTTTCATGCACTTTTCACCCCCCTTCCGGGGTACTTTTCAGCTTTCCCTCACGGTACTAGTCCACTATCGGTCTTGAGTAATGTTTAGCCTTAGATGCTACTTTCACCTAAATTCCTTGCCCACTGCCAAGGACAAGTACTCTGGTCATGATAAGATCCGATACCGTTTCACTTACGGGGGTATCACCCTCTATGCCGTTACGTTCCAGAAAACTTCAGTTGCGTTCTCGGATCGTAATATCATAACCGAACACCACATCTCTGCCATGTTGCCATAACAGATTCAGTTTGGGCTGTTTCCGTTTCGCTCGCCGCTACTTGGGATATCTCAATTGGTTTCTTTTCCACATGGTACTAAGATGCTTCAATTCCCATGGTTCGATTGCAACACTTGCGTGCTGCATGTATGTAAAATACAGGATTCCTATTCGGAGATCCCGGGATCATAGGATGCTTGCGCCTACCCCGGGCTTATCGCAGCTTGCCACGTCCTTCATCTCTTCTCAAGCCTAGCAATCCTCCTACTGGCGTCTATGCACTGGTATGATTAGCCACAATATTACACGACTATACACGATGATCATCACGTGTTCCTGGGTGGAACCCGCTTCATCCTTCATACGTCACTTTCATGACGCATTGCATCTGATGGTTTTTTTTATGTGAAGTTGTGCATTCCGCACACTATTCTTTGTCTTTGTCTAAGGAGGTGATCCGACCGCAGGTTCCCCTACGGTCACCTTGTTACGACTTTTCCCTTGTCACTGACCTCAAGCTCGATAATGCCAACAAGACACTACCTCACTAAAAGCCAACTTCAATGAAACGACGGGCGGTGTGTGCAAGGAGCAGGGACGTATTCACCGCGCGGTAGTGACGCGCAGTTACTAGGGATTCCATATTCATGAGGGCGAGTTACAGCCCTCAATCATAACTGAGGTATTGTTTGATGATTGCCTCCTCCTTTCGGATTCGGAACACATTGTCAATACCATTGCAGCCCGCGTGTGGCCCCAGAGTTTCGGGGCATACTGACCTGCCGTGGCCCCTTCCTTCCTCCGCATTAACTGCGGCGGTCCTACTAATTCGCTCCGCTACTCCAGAGAGTAACGGTAGCAACTAGGAGCAGGGGTCTCGCTCGTTACCTGACTTAACAGGACATCTCACGGCACGAGCTGGCGACGGCCATGCACCACCTCTCAGCTTGTCTGGTAAAGTCTTCAGCTTGACCTTCATTCTGCTGTCGCTCCGGGTAAGATTTCTGGCGTTGACTCCAATTGAACCGCAGGCTTCACCCCTTGTGGTGCTCCCCCGCCAATTCCTTTAAGTTTCATACTTGCGTACGTACTTCCCAGGCGGCAAACTTAACGGCTTCCCTGCGGCACTGCATTGGCCACAAGCCAATGCATCACCGAGTTTGCATCGTTTACAGCTGGGACTACCCGGGTATCTAATCCGGTTTGCTCCCCCAGCTTTCATCCCTCACCGTCGAACGTGTTCTGGTACACCGCCTTCGCCACAGGTGGTCATCAACAGATCAAAGGATTTTACCCCTTCCTATTGAGTACCGTGTACCTCTCCCACTCCCTAGCTGTCCAGTATTTTCGGCAGCCTATACGTTAAGCGCATAGATTTAACCGAAAACTTAAACAACCGGCTACGGATGCTTTAGGCCCAATAAACCTCCTGACCACTCGAGGTGCTGGTTTTACCGCGGCGGCTGACACCAGAACTTGCCCACCCCTTATTCATCAGTGGTTCTATGACTAACAAAAGACTTCTTTAGCAGAAGACACTCGGATTAACCTTGTCGTGCTTTCGCACATTGCAAAGGTTTCTCGCCTGCTGCGCCCCATAGGGCCTGGGTCCGTGTCTCAGTACCCATCTCCGGGCCCCTCCTCTCAGAGCCCGTACCTGTTATAGCCTTGGTGGGCCATTACCTCACCAACTAGCTGATAGGCCGCAGTCCCATCCTACGGCGATAAATCATTTGAGCCACAAACCATTCCAGGCATTGTGGCCTATCGGGGATTATTCTCAGTTTCCCGAGGTTATCCCCATCCATAGGTTAGGTTAACTACGTGTTACTGAGCAGTCTGCCTTGTATTGCTACAACGACTCGCATGGCTTAGTACCAATCCGATAGCAGTCAGGTCCCGCAGGATCAACGGGATTCATTTTTGGTTTAATTGTGTATTAATGGAATTGGACGGAATGCACAAACTTCACATAGTCAGATTAGATCTTTGATCAAATCCTCATTTTGTATGCGTAACTGGAGGCCCGTAAATCACAAAATGGTATAGTACCATACTTCATCACAAGCGCCGCCATAGCGTTACGTATGCAAAAAAATGACACAGGAAATAGCATATAAACCATTCAGAAAATTTTTCAAAAAACATGACATAAATCGATCAAAAATATATCGGTCAATATAAGGTAGTAGCAGTTGAGCGAATTAGAAAAGCAGTACAGGAAAAAAACTCGGACATCGTCAAGTCTTTTTGAGAAATCAAAAAAACTTCATGTGAACGGAGTGAGCCATAACATCAGGTTCTTTGAGCCATACCCATTTGTTACAAAGTCTGCAAGGGGGAAATTTCTCATCGATGTCGATTCCAACCAGTATGTGGATTTCTGGATGGGTCATTGGAGTCTCATTTTAGGGCATGCCGCAAAACAAGTCCTTGCAAAAGTAAGAGGCCAGATTTCAGACGGATGGATGCACGGAGTAGTAAACAAAAACACAATCGAACTATCAGAGATGATTTCAAAGGCAGTCCCAGTAGCGCAGAAAATTCGCTACGCGTCAACTGGGACAGAGGCCACGATGTATGCAGTGAGACTTGCGCGAGCAGTCACAGGCAAGAAAGTAATTGCAAAAATCGACGGGGGTTGGCACGGATACACCACTGATCTTCTAAAAAACGTAAACTGGCCGTTTAACGAGCCTGAGAGCATCGGACTTGTAGATGAGGAGCACATCGTATCTCTCCCATACAACGACTTGGAAAAGTCATTAGAAATTTTACAGTCTGCAAAAAAAGAACTAGCAGGGATCATAGTGGAGCCGGTCCTAGGCGGGGGAGGATGCATACCTGCAACAAAGGAATACCTCATGGGGTTGCAAGAGTACGCCAAGAAAGTAAACGCGCTGTTTATCCTAGACGAGATTGTTACTGGATTCAGATTCAGATACGGATGTCTGTACGACACCATGAACCTCAAGCCAGACATCGTAACGCTTGGAAAAATTGTCGGCGGAGGATTTCCAGTCGGGGTGATTTGTGGTACAGACGAGATAATGAGTTATGCAAACACGATGACTCACTCAAAAGCAAAAAGAGCATACATCGGAGGCGGAACGTTTTCTGCAAATCCGATGACAATGAAAGCTGGAAAGGCCACACTTGATGCGCTAAAGAACGGCAAGAACATCTACACAAAACTAGACGGGCTTGGAGAGAAGACAAGAAAGCAATTAGCCAAGGCGCTTTTGGGAAACGCGGTGGTGACCGGGAAGGGCTCATTATTCATGACGCATTTTACAAAAGAGAACATGGAAATAAAAAATGCGGCAGACGCTGCAAGGTGCAACTCCAAGATGCTGCAGAGGTTTCATTTTGAAATGATTGTAAAAGACGGGGTGTTTTTCCTGCCAGGCAAGCTTGGCGCGTTTTCAAACGCACATTCAGACTCGGACGTAAAAACGCTGGTCAGATCTGCAGAAAGATTTGCGCAAGGCCTGTAGAATGTTTTTTTGATCAGTGCCTGAACTGTTTATTTTAAATCATTAAATTAACATCGATGTAAAATCAAGTGTAATGATCTTTCACGAGAAGAGTCCCAACGACCTAATGCGCCAGGCAGTATCATTTTTGCAAAAAGACCAGCCAAAAAAGGCAATCGACGTGTTCAACCAGATACTAAAGGCAGAGCCTGAGCACAAAGAAGCGTTATTCAACAAGGGTACTGCGTTAAACCAGATTCGCAAGTATCACGACGCCATAACATGTTTTGAGAAAATACTGAAAAAAGAACCAAACAATGAGATAGTCTTAAACAACATGGCAATAGCGCAGGCAGAACTTGGAAACGTTGACGGTGCGATGGCAAGCTATGACAAGGCCATCAAATCCAAATCAAGCTATGCGCCAAGCCACTACAACAAAGGGGTGCTACTTGACAGACTGTTCCGCCACGAGGAGGCACTAGAGTCACTTGAAAACGCAATAAAAATAGACGCGACAAAGCCAAACGCGTTGTTTTACAAAGGAGTTATTCTTGCAAAGCTCAAAAGGCACGAGGAGGCGCTGAGCTGCTTTTCCAAGGTTCACCAAAATCATCCGGATCACATGGAGGCGTATTTCCACAAAGGGCTCGAGCTTGCAGAGACAGGAAAGCATCAAGACGCAATAATTATTTTTGAGAAAATTCTTTCCTCAGGCGAGAATATCAATGTCATCTATGCGATGGCCAGAAGCAAAGCTGCTGCGGGCGAAATTGACGAATCCTGTGATCTCCTAAGGAGGGCAATGAAAAAAGACTCCAAGACGATAAAGAACTGGGCAAGGGCAGAAAGAATTTTCCAGTCAGTAAACGACGAACGAATTAACAAAATAATCAGATGATACGCAGATAGAGAAAAATAAAACGCAATTCACCAGAAAACATGATAATTTCTGATCTAAACAAGTGCCAACCCATAATCGGATCTGAGGGAACCAAAATAAAACAGATTTTCCATCCGCACAACACAATGCTCGGCATAGGATACAGTGTGTCACAGTGCACTGTTGGACCAGGCAAGAGATCAAAGCCTCACAAGCTAAAATCATCAGAGATTTACTTTATTCTAAAGGGTCACGGCATTTTGCACATAGAGGACGAGTCGTCAGACATCACCGAGAATCAGGCGGCATACATACCGCCGTCTTCTCGGCAATTCATTGAAAATACAGGTGATACTGATCTTGAATTTTTGTGCATAGTTGAGCCGGCATGGAAGCAAGAAGATGAAATAATCGAATAAAACGCCGCCAAGGACGAGTTATTTTTAAAATCATTCCAGCCCACTTAAATACAAAAAAATACATCATGCAGTCGTGCGCGGTTTAGATGAAATCATAGTAAACGCAATCATGCACACCGTAAAAAAAGAAATCAGCTCAAAAGATCTGGAAGACATGGAACAGCAGCTGCAAAACTACGGCATGCACATGAATGAAATATTTTACAAGTTCCCAGAGATGAAAAAGTCATTATCTCGCTTCACAGATGATCTAAAAGTCATTGAAGACGAGATACTCAAGGACTTTTTGATCGTAGAGCGTGACCCAAAGACGTCAGAGATTTGGCTAGTGATTAAAAACCAATACCTGACAGAATTAATTCTGAAGACTTTTGCCGACCCGGATAAAAAAGCAATCATGGATCTTATCCGAGACGAGGCAGAGACAATTCCAAAGATTTTGGAGCGATGCAAGATACCAAACACGTCAGGATACAGAAAGATGAACCAGCTCATTGACGAGAAAATGGTGACGGCAACCGGCATGGCGGAGACGTTTGAGGGAAAGCGTGCAATACTGTACAAGTCAGTAGTCCAGGGGATCCAGATAATTATCAATGGAAACGAAATAATTTCCAAGATATCTGTGGATCACGAAGCGCTAAACTCCAGCGACATAATACGCACCATCGTTGATATCAATCAAGGCAAGACAAAGCCAGTAGCTAACTAGCATATTTTTAAAACAGTTAAGCGTTGATCAAGTGTTGAATTCAACTGACGCATACCAAATTCTAAAGATAAATCCTGGATCGTCTTTTGATGAAATAAAATACGCATACAGAAAACTTGCACTTGAATCGCATCCAGATAAAAACACGGATGAAGTAGACGGGACAAAATTCAAGAAAGTGACCGAAGCGTACCACATGCTAAAAAAAGACAACAGAGTAACAAACGCAAAGAACAAAGAGTCCGCAAAATACACAGAGCCGAAAACAAAAAAAGAAAAAAACTTTACCAGTGCGAACTGGGGCGCAAGGCCAAGCGACAGCACACCTGAGGAAGACTGGACAAGATACACAAAACAGACAGAGCAGTCAGACCCGTTCTTTTGGAAAAGCTACGTCGCAGAGTTTTGGAAAAACTATGAGTCAAAGAGCAATCAAGCAAAAAAACCCTACGACTTTAAGATAATACAAGAGCCAGAGCCTGACCTGTCAGTCAATGTGGATCACAGCTTGTGCATAGGATGCTGCAGCTGCGAAATAATTGCGCCACAGGTTTTTGCAGTGGACAAACTATCCAAGATGAACCCAAAATCCAGTGTGATAAACCAAAAGGGTGCAAAGCCAGATAAGATAATGGACGCGGCGCAAACTTGTCCGACCAAGGCAATAAGCGTAGAGGAAGAAGAAACAAAAAAACGACTATACCCATACTAGATTGATTTTATTTTTCTCAAGACGTCATCGAATTGCTCATCTGAAAATTTTGGCCTCTTTGAAAACATGCTGTGAATTGGACCTGCAGAGTCGCCTGAGCTGCGAGGAACCAGGTGCACATGAACGTGTGGGATTTCCTGCCCGCTTGCCTTTCCATTATGAACTGCCACCAAGGTGGAGCCTGTGACTTTGTCTACCATCGATACAACTCTGTGAACCAGTCCAAAGAGGTCTGCGTTGTCATCAGGTGACATGTCTTGAATTTTCTCATGGTGTTTTTTTGGGATTACCAGTGAGTGTCCAAGTGCCAGCGGAAATGCGTCTAGAAACGCCAGTGATTTTTGTGTCTCAACTATTGTCCTTGCCTTGATTTCCCCCTTTGCGATTTTACAAAATACACAGTCCATGTCTTAAACGCTAATCGTATGCAGTAACCCTGCCATATTTTACGGTAATGTATCGGAGCAAAAAACCACGAAATACATTATAATGGATAAATCCAACCAAGAAAACAGTTGGCAATAAAAAACATCACAGTTTTGGGATCCGGAATAATGGGTCACGGCATTGCACAGGTAAGTGCCATGTCTGGATATAACGTAGTGTTACGGGATATAGAGCAGCAGTTCCTCGACAAGGCGCTTGAGAAAATCAAGTGGAGCCTTGAAAAACTAGTGTCAAAGGAAAAAATAACAAAAGCACAGTCAGACGAAATTCTTTCAAGAATAAAGACCCAAGTTGACCTCAAAGAGGCAGTCAAGTCAGCTGATCTGGTGATAGAGGCGGTTCCAGAAATCATGGACCTGAAAAAAAAGGTCTATTCAGAGCTTGACGCAGTGGCAGGTAAGAACGTGATTTTTGCATCAAACACAAGCACGCTTCCGATTACCGAAATTGCAAACATTGTAAGCAACCCAGAGAGATTCATCGGCATTCACTTTTTCAACCCACCCCAATTAATGAAACTAGTCGAAGTGATACCGGGACAAAAGACTGCACAAGAAATTCTCAGTCAGACAGTCGAGTTTGTAAAGTCAGTAAAAAAAGAACCAGTAATATGCAAAAAAGACGTACCGGGGTTCATCGTCAATCGATTGTTCATTCCGCTAGTCCATGAGGCATGCTGGTTAAAGCAGAGAGAAAATCTCAAAATGGAGGAAATCGACTCTGCAGTGAAATTCAAGATGGGGTTCCCGATGGGAATTTTTGAGCTTGCAGACTTTACCGGCATGGACGTGATACACAAGGCGACAATAGAATTAGAATTGCGCGACAAAAAAGTCATACTGCCCCATCCAGAGGTAGAAAGACTGTTCAATGAAAAAAAACTGGGACAGAAATCAGGCGAGGGCTTCTACAAGTACTCGGATGAAAAATACGAGCGAGTCCAGCTGGATGAGAATCTGGCTCGGAGGTGCAACCCGATTCAGATGGTTGCAAACATTTTGAACAATGCGGCATGGCTTGTAACAAACAAGGCAAGCGACATTGCCGAAATCGAAAAGGCGGCGCAGCTTGGACTTGGGCTCAAAAAGCCACTCTTTGAGACAGCAAAAGAAATCGGAATCAAAAACATTGTAAGTGAGTTAAACGATCTTGCTAAAAAATATGGCAAATTTTACGAACCAGATCCGCTGCTTGTTTCTATGCAGTGATCTGGCTTAGAATGTAATCTATTGCCTCTTTTGGCGTTTCAACGCCAACTATCATTATGCTTTGCCTGTGATCAATGTACTGATCAGCGTATTTTGCCGCAATGCCGCCAGAATTTTTTAGTGCTACCATTGGTTTTTTGTGCATGTATGCAGCACACATCTCAGATAGTGTCCCAGATCCACCGCCTATTATGACGACACCGTCTGCAGACAGGGCGTTTAGGAAGTCCCTTGCCAAACCAAGGCCGCTTGGAATCACAACATCACAGTACTCATTTGCAAATGAGGGATCGTCTTGCGGAATTATTCCAATAACGAGGCCGCCTGCATCGTGTGCCCCATGAGATGCCGCCTTCATTACACCTCCAAGACCGCCAGTTATCAGAACCGAATCCGATCGTGCCACTTCTACCCCAACATCATATGCGATTTTCTCCAGCTCAGGAGTACATCCGTTTTCATTATTTCCAATTACAAGAATTTGGCGCCTTTTTGCCATTTGGTTTTTTGATCCCTGAGTCAAATATCTCTTTCATGGAATGGTGAGATCATTTTGTCGAGTGTAAAGGATGTGAACCACCATCAGAACAAGTCCGATAACCTCTTTCTGCTTCAACGACCGAGTTTTTGATCTCTGCAGACGTGAATTCCCGTAGTTCCTACGGTACTATGTCTGAACTCAATCCAGTTTCGGCTTTACGTGTTGACTGGTAGGAGTTCATATCTTTAGCACGACGTTCTTCCACTTTGCCTGACTCTGACATTGAGTGGTTTTTGTGAATTTATTGTATTTAACAAGATGGTCATCATGTAATTACCAATATTCGTCCACGGACAAGTTTGGTGATCTTTTGTAGTCAAAGTTTATAAAATTAGGAAAGTAATTCTAAACATGTCAAAACGCACAATGCCAGTATGCTTCACAGCAGAACAATACGCAAAAATCGAAAAGATTGCCAAAGAGCAAGGCATGGTCAATGCAAGCCAGGCAATTGAAAAGCTGCTAAAAGAGATCTAAACGCATTTTTTATTCACATTTTGTTTTATTTTCAGTGTCCATGACTACGTTTTTTAAAGAATTAATCGGGCAGTAGACATGGGATTATTCAGCAAAAAATCCGCAATTTGTACTGTCTGTAGCAAGGAGACAAAACACAAGCACAAGCCAAAAAAAGAGTGGAATATGCAGTATCCGCTTTGTGCAGACTGCTACATGAACACCATGAGCCAGTACTATCATGGAACGTTCAAACAAAAATGCGTAAAATGCGGGACTGAGAAAAAGATCACCGACCTCTGGGAGCCAAGGTGGCAGTGGGACATGGAGGGATTGCTGTGCAAATCGTGCTTTGATTCAAAGGAAGTCGACTTTAATGCAAAAAAAGAATCGTGCAGCATTTGTGGTGCAAAGATGAACTTTTTCAGATACAACCCAAAAAGCGAGTGGAAGATAGAAGGCCAGCTGTGCAGAAAGTGCTGGGACTTGCAAAAGGAAATGCACCGATGAGGTTTCTAAAACCAAAAATAAAGTGTGACAAGTGCAGCCTTACGTTTTCATCTCAGGAAAAACTCATGCAGCATGAGCAAGTAGTCCATGGAAAGAACATCCCATATGACTGCAAAGAATGTAATCAGGATTTTTCAAACATGGAAGACATGCGAAGTCACCTGCAAAGATACCACAGCTACAAAAAGGACAGAGCCTAAATCGCTTGTACTGATTTGACTACTGGAGGTCTGACTTTGTTAAAGACCCTAAAGCCGCAGATGCATTTTATCTCAGGGAGTCTGCTCAGTTCTGTGTTTGTAACATTTGTTCCACATCTGAGACATTTGTAAATAACATCAAATTTCTCTTCCACTGGTGCGGACTCGGTTGTTTCAATAGAAGGCTCAGACATGGTATTTTTCAGTCACTCGATAATTTAAGGCTATAATTTTATTTTAAGGACAGTTCGATGTAGACGTCGTCTGGAATTTTAAGTCTCATTAATTGCCTGATTGCCTTGTCGTCTGCGCTAAGATCGATTATTCGTCGGTGCATTCGCATCTCCCATTTTTCATATGTCTCAGTGCCGTTTCCACAGGGGGATTTTCGAGTTACAACGTTGAGTCTTTTTACTGGAAGCGGTGTTGGGCCCTTTACCTTGACGCCAGTTTTTGTGCCAATGCCCATGATCTCAGTACAAACACCATCTAGTTTTGGGAGGTTTGTGCTGGTGAGCTTGATTCTGGCAGACTGGGTCATCTAGATCAAGCTGGTTTGTATTCTTCTGTAATATCCTTAATGATTCCTGCAGCGATGGTTGCGCCCATGTCTCTGAGTGCAAATCGTCCCATTTCTGGAAAGTCTTTGAATGTCTCAACACATGTTGGTCTTACTGGTCGGATTTTTACAATTGCAGAATCGCCAACTTTGAGGAATTTTGGATTTTGTTCGTCAATTCCACCGGTTGCTGGATTTATCTTTGCTTCAAATTCTGTAATTGTTGCTGCAACTTGTGCTGTGTGAGCATGCATAACTGGAGTGTAACCAGGTGCAAGTGCTGTTGGATGATGTATGATTATGATTTGTGCTCTGAATTCTTTGGCAACTTTTGGTGGATCTGTTGGGTGACCTAAAACATCGCCCCTCTTGATATCTTTCTTTTCAATGCCTCTGAGGTTGAAACCGATGTTATCTCCTGCTTCGGCAGATTCCAACTGTGTGTGATGAGTTTCAATTGATTTGACTTCTCCTATTGCGCCAGATGGCATTACTATGATTTTATCGCCTGGTTTGAATTTGCCAGTCTCGACCCTGCCCACTGGGACAGTACCCACACCTGTGATGGTGTAGACGTCTTGGATTGGGAGTCTGAGTGGCTTTCCAACTGGTTTTTCTGGAGCCTCAAAGTCATCAAATGCTTGCAACAGTGTCTTTCCAGTCCACCATCCCATGTTTTCTGATTTCTTTACGAGGTTGTCTCCTTTCCATCCAGATACTGGAATGATTGGAACCTTGTCTAATTTGTAACCTACAGATTTTACTAGTTTTTCTGCTTTCTCCTTTGCAACCTTGTATGCTGCTTCAGAATAATTGCTATCGTCCATTTTGTTAATTGCTACGATTAATTGGCCTACGCCGAGGGTCTTGAGCAAGAATGCGTGCTCTCTTGCCTGTCCGCCTGGTGCAATCGCAGTATCGGTTTCGCCTTCTTTTGCAGAAAGGACCAGAATTGCTGCATCTGCCTCAGATGCGCCGGTAATCATGTTTTTGATAAAGTCTCTGTGACCTGGAGCGTCGATTAATGTGAAGAAGTACTTTGGAGTCTCAAACTTTTGGAATGCCAGGTCGATTGTGATACCCCTTTCTCTTTCGTCTTTAATGTTATCCATAACCCACGCATACTTGAATGTGTCACCTTTTCCGGTCTTTTCAGATTCTGCTGCATGAGATGCAATAGTTCTTTCGTCTACTAAACCCATATCCATGAGGAAGTGTCCCATAGTAGTTGATTTACCGTTATCAATGTGTCCAGTAACGATCAAGTTCAAGTGTGGTTTTGTTGCCATGCTGATGTTCTGCGGAGAGGGGTTTATTACCGTTGCGATTTTTTCAATACTTTTTCTCATTTATTGAATTTTTTTTGATCAGCAAAACTTTGGAATTTTTTGACATACTATAAATCAAAGTAAGCGATGACAAAAATTATGAAAGTTACCGTTTCTGCGATAAAAGCTGATGTTGGAGGAATAGGGGGCCATACGAGACCAAGCGACGGCCTACTTGAGGCAGTAAGAAAAACTGTGAAAGGTGCAAGCAATCTTTTACTTGATTACTATATCGGATATTCTGGCGACGATGTTCACATCATAATGTCCCACACAAAGGGTGTGGACAATGCAGAAATTCACGGACTTGCGTGGAAGGCATTTGAAGCCGGGACGGAGGTTGCAAAAAATGAGGGGCTGTATGGTGCAGGTCAAGATCTGCTAAAGGATTCTTTCTCTGGAAACGTAAAAGGAATGGGACCGGGAGTTGCAGAAATGGAGTTTGAGGAAAGACCAAACGAGGCATTCACGGTTCTGGCAGCAGACAAGACAGAGCCTGGCGCTTTTAATTATCCGTTTTATCGATTATTTGTTGACGCGCTAAGCAACACAGGACTCATTGTAAACAAGTCCCTTGCATCTGGCGTGAAGTTTAACATCATGGATGTAGAGGCAGGTGAGATTGCAGAGCTTGAACTGTGGCAAGACAAGCCCACATTGGAGGCTGCCCTGATGTATCCTGGAAGATATGTCGTTTCTTCCGTTTATACAAAATCTGGCGAGCCAATTCTTGCAGCATCCACTGACAGACTGCACAACATTGCCGGGACTTATGTTGGAAAAGACGATCCAATTGCAGTGGTAAGAACGCAAAAGAATTTTCCGGCAACAGAAGAACTGGGAAGCGTCTTTAACAATCCGCACTATGTGGCAGGCAACACTCGTGGAAGTCACCACATGCCACTAATGCCAGTCAAGCTCAACACAGCTGCATCAATTGATTTCTGCATTCCAATCATCGAGGCATTAGTTTTTTCCATGCACAACGGCAAATTCACAGGACCCTTTGACGGATTCTCGACACCAGACTGGGATTACATAAGAGAGATTGCAACTAAAAAGGCACTCGCAATGAGAAGCCAGGGATTCATCCACCCAGCAACACTTGTCCCAGCAGAGCTTGAATATGCAGAAGGCTACAAGGCGGCACTTGAAGGACTAAAGAAAAAGATGAAGCCTCTCGAAGAGACAAAATCATACGGCAACAAAAAATACGAAGATCCAGATTAATCCTGATAATCTAACAAAAGGTTAAGTGCGATAATTACCAATAATGATTATGAGGTCAGGTCCCCTCGAGTTCGTAAAGTCAGTCCTGTTTGGATTTGGAATAGTTTCAGTATCTCACATAATATTTACCGTATTTAGCCAGACAATACCAAGCGCCGTCACAGGGTTTTTCCGAGACGTCAGCGCCGCGTTTATAGTGATAATGGTTTTTGCGTTTGCGTTTACGTGGTTTCTAAAGGCAAGGCCGCACAACAGACCTAAAAAATATTCAGTGGTCGTATTTGACATATACGGCAACCAAACGGAAATCGACGGCCTGAGAACCGACTTTAAGAATCATGACGTAGCGTGGAGTTTCATGAAGCAGTACAAACACGACTACCCGTTGCACAATTTTGCAATGGTAGCAGACGGTGCAAACACTGAAAAGAAAACAATTTTCAGATACATCTAATCTCATCAATCATAAGCGCTAAATACCAAGCAGACTCAATTTTAATAAAATGCCACTAGACGTCATCCAAGAAAAGAACCTCACAGAAATAATTGATTACGCACTGGAATACCCGAGCATGGTTCTTGCGGCATCAAAAAGCAACAACACCGGAGGATCCCTAATTGACTTTTCATATGGGCTCTACATAGGATACATATCAGGAGTGTTTTTTGACAAGTTTCTGTTACAAAACAGCCGATTCCTAAATGACGATGAGCTTGGCGACTTTTACTCCAAGATAGCAAACAGAAATTCCGAGATCATGCTAAAAATCAAGACGCACCTGAAACTAAAATAGACTTTGCGTGCCAACCAACAGAGAGATTTGCCGTAAAAGCCACCAGGACATCAATTACCCTACTCAGACTTTTATTCAAGAATAATTAAAAAAATCCAGTGCAATTTTCTTTAATATCGGATACTTTTGAGAAAATGGAAGCCACCACAAAAAGGCTGGAGCTTACTCAGCACCTAGTGGATTTGTTCAAGGCAACGCCAAGAGAGAGCATTTCAAAGATAGTATATTTGATTCAGGGAAAACTACGTCCAGATTTTGAGGGAATTGAACTTGGCGTAGCTGAAAAACTTGCAATTAGGGCAATTGCAAAATCATCCGGAAGTTCAGTCAAGAAAATCCAGGACATTTTTGTTGAGGATGGGGACTTGGGACACGCGGCATCAAAGGCACTTGAGCAGAAAACGCAGACAACTTTCATCAAACAACAGATAACTGCAGAAAGAGTATACGACACTTTGCTTAAAATCGCAAAACTTGAAGGCGCGAGATCTCAGGACATGAAAATGAAATACATTTCCAGCCTCCTAAACGATGCCACGCCGCAAGAGGCAAAATTCATTCTCAAAATAGCAATGGGGACGCTGAGGCTCGGCATTGCAGACAACACCGTAATGGACGCACTGGCAATAGCATATACTGGCTCGCGTACAAATCGCGAAAAACTAGAAGCCGCATACAATGTTTCATCAGACCTTGGAAGAGTGGCAGAGATTGTTGCTGAAAAAAACTTGGACGGATTAAAGGAATTTCACGTTTCGTTGTTTAGCCCAATTCGGCCAATGCTTGCAGAGCGTGTCAAGAGTGCAAAAGAGGCAGAAGAGAAACTAGGCAAAGAGTTTGCAGCAGAGTACAAGCTTGACGGCGAGCGAGTCCAAATTCATTTGGGCGGTGACAAGGTAGTGTTGTTCTCAAGAAGACTCGAGAACATCACCAGCCATTATCCAGACATTGTCGAGAACATCACAAAGGCGCTAAAAACAGAAGAGATCATTTTAGAGGCAGAGGCAGTTGCGATAAACGAGAACACCGGCGAGTTTCTCCCATTTCAGGAATTAATGCACAGGCGAAGAAAATACAACATTGACAGAATCGTATCCCAATACCCGATAACGGTCAATCTTTTTGACATAATGTATCTAAACGGAAAAGATCTGCTAAACTCGACATACGAAGAAAGGAGGAAAAAGCTCGAGGACATTACAGTTGAAAACGAATTTGTCAAACTAGTCCCAAAAATAATTGTCAGATCTGAAAACGAAGTCGAGGACTTTTTGGAAAACGGAATTAATGCGGGGTGTGAGGGACTGATGTTAAAGGTGCTAGACGCGCCATACAGGGCAGGTGCAAGAGGAAGCAACTGGCTTAAGCTAAAGCGTGAATACCGGAACGAACTTGGAGATAGTCTTGACCTTGTCGTAATCGGGGCATTTTTTGGAAAGGGTAGAAGGACTGGAAGGTACGGAACGTTGTTGCTTTCAACATACAACCAGGAAAAGGACACGTTTGAGAGCATCTGCAAGGTCGGCACAGGCTTTACGGATGAGAACCTAGACCAGTTCTATCAGATTCTTTCCAGCAAGGTGACCCTAAAGAAAAATCCAAGAATTGAGAGTGGGATGGAGCCAGATGTGTGGTTTGAGCCAGAACTGGTAATCGAGATAGTAGCGTCAGAGATAACGCTAAGCCCGGTACACACATGTGCAAAAGACAGCGTACGGAAGGGGAGCGGACTTGCACTAAGGTTTCCAAAGTTTACAGGCAAGATCAGAGACGAAAAGGCGCCAGAGGATGCATCAACAGATCAGGAGGTAGTTACACTTTACAAGAATCAGAAAAAAGTGACACAGGATGTTTCTGAAGTTTGAGTCTGTGCAAGATTAATTAATACCAAGACAAGTCTAAAAAAGGATGTATAGTGGAGAGCTAGAGGTCCAAGCAAAGCGAAAAGCGATTGCAGTTTTACAAGACGAAATAAACAGAATTCTAAACGCGGCAAGAGAACTAGCGACACTGCCTGATCTAATCATGAAAAAAGACAAGGCAGGAGTAAAAGCTGCAAACGAGCAAATCTCAAGCATTGAAGAAGAAGTCGAAAACCTTCGACGAAAGATAACTCGCGAAGTTGCAGATGTTGGAGGGCTCATCATGAACAGGGAGAACCTGTTGAATACAGCATACACGATGGATGAGATTGCAGGCTACATAACAGGAATCGCTTTCAAATTATCAAACATCAAGCCAGCGACACTGAAGAACGCCAAGCTAGACGCAGACATTTCGGTTCTAATCGAGTTGGTGGTAGACGAAGTATACAAACTCAATGAGATAGTCCGAGGCCTGAACACTAATGCTGCAAATGCAATTGAGCTTGCACAAGAGACCCAAAAAATCGAACGTGAAATCGACAAAAAATACCGCATTGCAACAGTCAAGGCACTAGAAGAAATCACAAATATCAAAGAACTGATGCTCGTAAAAGACGTCATTCAGGGAATTGAGGAAATGTCAGACAAGTGCCAGCAGGTATCAGACTCGTTTATCTTACTTGCACTGAGTCTCTAACTTCATTATTTTCTATTTTAACAAAATATCCAAGACGCCTAGCAAATTGCAAGAATTTTTAATCTTGTCAGTTTGCACCACATCATGAAAGGTGATCTTGTAGAAAATAGGATCATCGTATGGGATTCAAATGATGCGCGCAAACTTTTCACCGACACATATTATGGAAAGCCAATCGGCATGGCAAAGCCAAAACCAGAAGAAATCAACGTACCGCTCATCTTGGACTTGATCGAGGGATATTACTTGCAGGAAAAATCAAAGATTGCAATTTTTCAATCAAAAAAGAAACTGACCCCAAACCAGGTGCTCGAAATTTGCAGAAAAGAGTACCATAATTTCGATAAGAAATATCTCGTCTACAAGGAGTTCAGAGACAAGAAATACATTGTCAATCCCGGAATAAAGTTTGGATGCGACTTTGCGGTGTATCAGAGGGGGCCGGGAGTGGATCATGCCCCATACCTGGTTCACGTGTACAACAGAAGCGACACCATATCTTCAACAGACGTTGTGCTGGCGGGAAGACTGGCGACAAGTGTGAAGAAAAACTTCATACTTGCAATACCACACGGAGATAAAATCGACTACCTTGCGCTAGACTGGTGGAGAGCCTAAATCTTCTTTACGTGTTCTGCAATTTTGTCGTAAATCGCATACATGTCTTTTGTTATTTTGAAATCATAGCTGTTTTCCCACTTGCTGTATATTCGAACTCCATTGTCAGACGGATCGACGAGGATGGTTGCAATCTTTACGCTTTGCTTTGCGATGAGATCATTTAGTGAAGTGTCTTTGTTAAGCTCGTCTGCAAGCAATCCCCCATCCCAGCTAACAGACTCTACTTTCTTTGCGGCAAAATGCCCCTTTGTTTTAAGGATTGTTCGTGCGACATACTTGGATGGGTTTGCAACACTTACCTTTACAATGAAATGAGCTTGAAATCGGTCTTGTGCGCCCCAGGAGGAAATAGTAGAGTCTTGCATGTTCTATCCTTTTTGAATTATCTGAATCACGTCAATATTAGAATTTTTTAGTTCAACGCAGCCTTGGTTTGTAATCATCCGCGGCGTCTGTGAGAAACTTCTTCCGTAATAATCGCCTTTTTCTACAGAATCAGTTCCCCTTTCCTTTGGAATAGAGTCCACTCCGATCTCTTTTAGCATGTGTGAGACCTTTTCTGGCCAAGTATGTGGTACAAAAGTATCAGATTCTGAGTCGTGCATACGGATATGGATT
This sequence comes from Candidatus Nitrosotenuis chungbukensis, assembly GCF_000685395.1. GTDB lineage: Archaea > Thermoproteota > Nitrososphaeria > Nitrososphaerales > Nitrosopumilaceae > Nitrosotenuis > Nitrosotenuis chungbukensis. Next base: position 44,231 of record NZ_AVSQ01000019.1, read on the forward strand.
TTGCACCCACAAATAAAGATTTTACAATATCAGTTACTAAATTAATTCAGACTTTCAATTTCAATAACTATAGAGTTTTCAGTATGATCTGCGCGAACTTTTGAGCCCAAGTCAAAAAATACACTCTCATAGTATGTTCTAAAAAATAAGGACCAGTTTTCACCCATATCATGATGCATCACCAATCTAGTCTTATTTCCCTCTCGATACTCCTTGATGAAAAAACCAGATGATCTGGCCCGATCCTTTAATATCGATATCCACTCAGCAATGCCATATTTTCCCCTCATTGAAAGGGCAATCTCCTTAGCCCCGGACTCTGCAGAATCTTTTGCGATCTCAATGATGGTATCCCTATCTGCTTTTTTGATAAGCGCTTTTAGGGCAGACTTTAGCATGATGACCCAGCCTATTTCAGACGCATGAGCGTCCCAATTAACATGCGAATCAAAAATCTGATTCACATAGGTGTTTAGACTTAATTTTTCTTCCTTTGAGACTGATTTTAAGTTCTCTAAAACGCCTTTGTCGATACGAAAACTTACATGTTCGGTAGGCCGTTTTTTGATTCCAGTGTGCATTAAATTTCATGACGGTGCCTCACATATCACTTTTTCAACAAGTAAAAAATATTCAAAGGCAGAATGAGATGGCAGATAAAATATGCTTTTGCGCCGTTCTTGACACGTGACTGGATAGATTTCAAATGTTGTGTCACATTGTGCTACACTGGATACATCCTGATTATATCCCCACTTTACTGATTTTTGAACATGTACGAGTCAGATTTAATAAAAAATGCACCATATTATGATAAGAATTTTTGTGGAAAGGGATTAGAAAAACGCAATCTCAGGCATAGAAGTCAACCATAAGGCAAAACATCGAGATAGGCAAAATGAACGTATTTGAAATAATTCAATCCAATCTTCTAACACCGCTTGTATTATTTTTCGTTTTGGGAATAGTCGCTGCGCGAGTAAAATCGGACTTGAGAATTCCAGAAGAGGTCTCATCCATGTTGTCAATTTACCTGCTTGCCGCAATCGGTTTGCACGGTGGAATAGAAATGAAAAAAATAGGCTTAGAGAACATAATCATTCCAATTTCTGTTGCAATCGGACTATCCGTTGTAATGACATTGAATCATTATCAAATACTGCAGCGTCTTGGAAAATTCAGCATTTTTGACTCATACGCAATAGCGGCAACATATGGTTCGGTGGGAGCAACTAGTTTCTCAGTCGGATTAGCGTTTTTGAAAACTCACAATGTACAATCCGAAGGATTCATGGCTGCAATATTAGCAGTGTTAGAGCCAGTCAGCCTCATTTTGTGCATTTTTTTGGTAAACATCTCAGCATCAAAGATTCAAAGAAAATCAGAATC
>NZ_AVSQ01000020.1 GCF_000685395.1 Candidatus Nitrosotenuis chungbukensis
AATAAAGATTCCAAATTCAAAATATTAGTTTACAAAATTATCTTAAAAACGGGCCCGAAGGTGCCCATGAGAACAGTGGTAGTTGACCCTACTCCAATTTTTTATTTTGAGTTTTAAACTTTGATTTAGCACCAGGTAAGAGATTTATCAAAAAAGGTTGATACTACAGATCACAGAATCATTGTTTTGTCATCAAAGTCGAATCTAGTGGGATTCGTTCCGCCAGCGGTTCAGATTTTGGATTCCAATGCTTTTACGGCAAAACCAGCTTTAAAGATTACTAAATACAGCAATATTCAACATTCACCACCACATAACTCCAGGCTTTTCATTGAAGATTAATACATGAATTACCCAATGAAATACCGATTGAATCAAGTCAAAGGCGGACTAAAGTTCATGAAATTTTTTGGAACACTTGCAAAGAAGGGTAAATTTTACAAAGAGATTGATGACATTCTTGAGCTAGTCAAAGATAATCCGCAAATTGGAAACAGAATCCAGTATGAAAGAATCCCAAAATGCTACATTGCAGCATACGGCATTCCAAACCTGTTTCGAGTTGAGATTAGCAGGGGCTGGAGGCTAGTTTATTCATTTACGGGAAAGCCGGATCAAAGGACGGTATACGTACTTGAGATATTTGATCATAAGGACTATGAAAAAAGATTTGGATATTGAATTACTTTAGTTTGACTGACTCTTTTTCCAGTCTCTCAAACTGTGGACCTTGAGCAAATATCCAGAAAATGGAACCATCCTTGTCATAGGCGATCTTGTTTGATGCCTCCAGATATTCTAAAATCTTGTTAAATGTCTTGTATTGTAGTTGTTTTGGCAATGAGAGTCTCAGTTTGTTCTTTGATGCAAACTCGTGCTTTTTTGAAAGAATACCTTCTATCATCAGTATGGTATCGAGATTTGGGCTGTGACCTTTGTCTGTAAGCGTAGACATCCTCATTTGATATATCATAGTACATTCTTGTATATATACAATTCTACCTAATATGGGGAGGTGTGTAGCACAGGTCTAGATCAGATTGTTGAAGACTACAGTTATTGATCAAAATGAAAAATCAAGGATTCGGATTGTAGAAAAATTCAGAAGTGTCAGGGCGTCCGTGAGAACAGTTGTAGTGAACACCGTTGAACTCGGATTTTTCTTTTTAAAAAAAATCGATGGGCCCGAAGAGATACTACGTTTCAGCCTTAATTTAGATCCCGTTTTGTGTGCAATTGGCAGATTTTTGATTCTCAGTATTCTACAAAATCTTTCTTTTTGAAATTTATCTAACGAATCCACGCCTTGAGGTCTTTTAATTTAAGCACGAGCAGTGAATAAAGAGAATGGTTTATGGGCCTATGAATATCCACAAATAAAGATTTTACAANNNNATATGAGACAAAAGACATTGTAGAAAAAATACAGCGACAAAGCCCAAATGACAGACCCACTGCAATTGAGATAGGCGGGATAAGACGTGAAACCAGTTTACGGCAGGTCTTACACGACACCATATCTGGAAAAGCAATAGTGATTTTGCTTGGAGCAATCACAATTGGCTACATCATTGGGGAGCAAGGTTTTCAGTCAATTAAAATCGGTTTTGAAGATATGTTTTTTGCAGCACTTGTGATTTTTTTAATCGAGATGGGAATCATTGCAGGTCAGAGACTTGAAGACATAAGAAAAGCGGGTATTTTTTTGATAGCATTTGCAATTTTAGTTCCAACGCTTAATGGAATAGTTGGAGTCATAGTGTCAACATATTTGGGATTAAGTATCGGAGGAGCAGTCATGTTTGGGTTATTACTTGCAAGTGCATCATTCATTGCAGCTCCATCTGTTCTTAGAACCGCAATAAAAAAAGCAAACCCCGGACTCTACATAACATCCGCTCTAGGCATAACATTCCCATTTAACATCATCATATTACTTCCGATGATGTTCATACTATCTACAATGCTACATTCCGGAATGATGGATTTTTTTGGATAGGTGATAAACAATTATGAAACTATACGATGTGAAACTTTTAACAGTCACCTGCGAAATACTTGCACAAAAATATGTCAACGACATACTTGCAAAATACGGAGTGACAGGACATACGATATACGATGTAAGGGGGAAAGGTGAAAAAGGAGTGCGTGGAGAAGGCCTGCAGGATCAAAAAAACGTCAAAATTGAAGTTGTGTTAAGCAAAGACAAATTAGAAAAAATCATAGAAGAGATAACTAGCACACTATTTGCAGATCTGACCATCATATTCTACGTAAGCGACATCCAGGTTGTTAGAATTGAGAAATTTTTGTGATCACCAAGATGAAATTAGATGATTTGTATCCACGACAGAAAAGTACTAAAATTAACTTTGCAGGTTAAGAAATCATTTATTCAGATATTGAGTATAAAATGCCAATTTCTGCCATGACGAGATGTGATCTCATCATGTGCAGTTAGCCAATTCTATGATGATACCCGTGAGAAGAACGGGCAAAAAAAGCTTGAGTTTGCCTCAAAGAGACGGCATTGAGTAAAGACCGATCAATTGTTTGACACCAGCAAAGACATTGGGGAACACGGCAGGCAAGATTGATCCAAATAAATAATACAAAAAGATTGCCAAATCCATGTTAAAGTTTCAAAATAAAGTTATTCTAGTTACCGGCAGCGGAACCGGAATAGGTCAGACAGTTGCCAAACTGTTTGCGGAAAACGGGGCAAGCATAATAATTTTAGGCAGGCGAAAGGAGCCTCTTGAAGAGACAAAAAAGATACTTGACGAGATAATTGCCAGAGTAAACAGCAATGCAAAGGTCTGGCTGTTCCCAGGTGTCGACGTGAGCGATGAGGCAGGCGTTTCACAGATGTACGAGGAATTGAAAAAGGCAAACGTGATAGTCGACATTGTGATAAACAATGCAGGTGTTTCAGGGCCAGTAACCTGTTTTTCAAATGCGCCGCTAGAAGAATTCAAAAGTGCAGTAGCAATCCACCTGACTGGCACCTTCTGGACGTCATCTCAGGCACTAAAAGTAATGAAGCCAGGTGGAAAAATAATTACTATTTCAACGTTCTTCACAGAGGAAAGGCCGTTTGAGCAAAGACCATACAGATTCCGAAGTCCCTACACTGCGGCGCAGGGTGCAAAAAATAGGCTTGTAGAGGCAATGTCATGGGAACTAACCGACAAAGGAATAGTCTCAATTGCGACAAACCCAGGACCTGTCCACTCAGACAGAATTTACAAAACGGTTTATCCAAAAGCGGCCGCAGAATTTTTGCGAGTCAGCGGCTTTGAGGATCTCAGTCCGTCAGAAGTCGACGCTGCCAACAAGGAGATTGTCGGACTGCTTGGCGAAAGCGAGCAGACGGTAAAAGACGGCATCAAAAAAGCTGCACAAATAGTTGCAAAGGCAAAAAACGGAGATGCCGAAAAAATTTCCCAGACGCTGACAAGACAGTTATCAAAGATACAGGAAATCGCAGAAAAAGTACAAAAGAACACTTCGTTTATGATTGCAGACAGGCAGTTCCTGTCGCAGACACAGGTAGCTCAAACAGTCATCGCTTTGGCAGACGATGACATTGCAAAAACGCTAAACGGCAAAGTAATTCCAGGCGACAGAGTGTTCTATCCAGTAAAACCACATATTGCATCAGACGCCCCAATGGTTCATCAGCCAGACTTTACTTCACAGGTGTTTGTCTTTACCATAGACGCTACTGACAAGTCAGATGCGGACAGAGTATTGTTTTTGGGCCAGCATGTGGAGAAAAACGGCGGCAAGGCAGTCTGCTTTATTTCAGAAAACACACCAAAAGAATACCAAGATCAAATCAGCGCAAAGTTCCACTCGCATGTTGTGAATCTAAAAAAGCCCGAAGAGATGCAAAGGTGGCTAAACGCGGCAAAAAACATGGGCAAAGCATCCACCATAATCCACATCACGGGCAAAGTCCCGCAAAATCTCAAGATAATGGAATCGTCAAGAAAGGACTGGGACAACCTGGTTGACAAGTTCATAAACACGCCTGCTACGGTACTGCAATCCATGCTGGAGTTGTTTGTTCCAGGAGGCAGCAAAGATCCAAGGCTATACAAGAGCGGATCTGGAACTGCGGTGATAATTGGCCCAGACTTGCCCACAGGACCAAAGGTGTCAGGTGCAGACAGGGCCCGAGTCGAAGTGTTCCGAGGCGCACTCAGACCATTCACTACGACAATAAACCAAGAGTTTAGCGACGTGTTAAAATCAAAAATCAGGTCATTTTTGGTACTGCCCGGAAGCATCGAGGGGAAAGAATCAAGCAATGAAAAAATCGCACAGGCGCTAAACTATTTTGTCACAGATTCTGCAAGAAATTCATCCGAAGTAACGTTTTGTATAGATGAGACAAGGGAATAATGAAGAAATTTGCAGACCTCAAGGTAGGGGAGGAATTCCAGTCCACATGTACATTTTCAAAAAAGGAACTGGAAACGTATCTTTCATTTTCAAGAATCAAAAACACGATCTTTGACGATGATGAATATAGCACCATAGTGTCAGGTCGTGCAATCATCGCAAGGATGGAGGGCGAGTTCACCAGACTGAGCCAGATTTACGGCAACATGATACTGCTGTACGGAATGGATGGGGATGCAAGCTGGGAAAACAGAAACACGCGATTTCTCAAACCCCTGCACATAGAGGAGATACTGAAGATAAAGTTCACAATATCGGACAAAAAGGACATAGACGAAGACTTTGGCATGATAACAGTAGACTTTGAGGGAAAGAAAGAAAACGGGGACGTTGTCGTGATATCAAAGAAAAACCTGTACAGAATCAAAAAAGAGCCGCCGAGATAAAATTCCAAATACTCATCGGCACAGATGATGCCAAAAAAGTTTATTCTGGAACGGATATCGTTTCTAGCTTTCCGTCCTTGACTCGTATTTGCAGGGATCGGTTATCCTGGAATATCAGTGTGATTCCACCGTCTTTATCTGGGTCTTGGACTGAGACTAGTTCCTGCATCCTGATTCCGTCAAATTTTACCATGTTCGATATGAATCAGACCGTGTTATATTTTTAATTGGTCCTAACAGTTATGACTCAATTGCGTCAAGGAACAGTTTGATTGCGGCGGCAAGCAATACCACACAGATCAGAATTCGGATGTTGTTTTCCTTGAGATCGACAGATATTCTTGCACCGATTATTCCCCCAGCAAATGCTCCAATGCCAAGTAGTAAGGCATACGTAAAATCAGAGTGGCCAAGCAGCGAGTGCGCAATCATCCCAGATGCCGAGGAAAACATCAGTATTAGCTGAGATGTGGCAGTTGCATGTTTTACCGAAATCCCGATTCCAAGTATCATAAGCGGAACAAAGACAATTCCCCCGCCAATTCCAAAAAAGCTAGACAGTATTCCAGCAAAGAAGCTTATCCCAGAGGAAAACACGAGCATCTTTACAGTCATGTTTGCAGATTTTGATTCCAAGTTTCTTTTCAAAAAAAGATACAGACATGAGGCAACCAGTACTATTCCAAATAGTATTTTGAACGTTGAAGGCGACGCCTCAGAGGATATGAATGCCCCCAGAATTGTCCCAGGAACAGACATCAGCCCAAGTGTGATGCCCAGTTTGTACTCGATTCTTTTTTGCTTGGCATACGATACAGAAGACGCCACTGAATTGCTAAACGCGGCAAAAAGGCTACTGCTTGAAGTAACAGTGTGAGAAAATCCAAGAATTGTCATTACTGGTACAACTATTATCCCGCCTCCAAGGCCAATTATAGAGCCCAGAATCCCGGCCACAAAGCCAAGCGGGATTAGCCACAGATTTTCAAACATTTTTCATATGACTCTCGATTTGCTATTGAATCTTGCCTTGTGCTTAGGATTACAATGTTTTTGGAATAAAGATAGAAAATACAGTCGGGGCATTTTTGACTTCAATTGTGCCGCAATGCTGTTGGATGATCGCCTTTACGGTAGGCAGCCCAAGCCCGGTGCCACAGGATTTTGTCGTAAACAGCGGCTCAAATATTTTATCAAGAAGGTTTTCCGGGATCCCAGGCCCAGAATCCTCAACTTCAAAGGTAACGACATCGTTATTTTGAAAAAAGCGGATCGTGATTTGGCCTGAATTTTCCATGGCCTGAATCGCATTCATCAAAAGATTTGTAAAGACCGCCTCGATTTTTTTCATATCGCAGAAAAGACGTACGTCGTTTTCTGGGCGATTAATTTGTATTCGATCCGGAACAACGATTTTGTCAATTGATGAGTCAAGTATTTCAGATAACGAATATTCGTCACACTCCAAGGGAGAAGTTCGAACAAAATTGAGCACTTCGTCTAGCTGAAACACCATCCGTGATGAAGCCTTATCAATGGCACTAAACATACTCATCAGATCATTTGGAATTTTAGATGAGTGTTTTAGTTTGACTACTTCGATGGTGTTTTTGATTATTGCCAAAGGATTGCGCATGTCGTGTGCAAGTCTTGCAGACATTTCTCCAATAGTTGAGAATCGTTCTGCCCTGAAAAGGTCAGTTTGAAAACGACTCAGATCGCTTATCTTTTTTGTCAACGTGTCCAAGAGCCAATCCCGTTGCTGCGTTACTTCGTCTAGTTTTGCCATCTTTCGCTCCAGATCAACAATTATTTTACTCTGAGACATATTTTCTTGCTTGAGTTTTTGTTTTTCTGTCTCTAACGCCTTTATTTTGTCTAGCAATGCGTCGTACGAAATACCCCCCTCGATGCTCAGCGTACCACTCACACCCCAATCCCCCAAATCATGCCTAAATGCGCTCTATTAACAGTCTGTTTGTGCAAAACAGACAGACACTAATTATAGATATAGAGCTGCCAGAGGTAGCCGTCATTATTTGTCGTAAGCTCAAGTTGCAGTGTTTTTCCCTCCAGTACTAGCTGTTTTGATTTGCTGTGCGTTTGTGTGTCAGAGGTATGAAAATCACGCATGCCGTCAACCCAGCCATCTATGTTTTCAAAATTATCAGGTTTTACATCGGCCCAGCACTTGCAAACAAGTTCCTGTATTACGACATTGAATATCTTTTTGACAGAATCGATTTTTGACATGGTCGGATCAGTCTGCACTAGCACCAGAACCATTTGTGGGACGTCTTTTAGTCCCACCATGTGTATATTCCCAAGAAAATTACCGTCCTTGTCTTTTAGTTCTGTCGATGTGCAGTACTCGACAAGTTTCTGTTTTTCACTGTCTGCAAAAAAAGAACAGTATTGCGTTATTTCATCAGGTGTCTGCAGTCGGATAGGAGACGACATCGATATTTCGGCCTCAGATAGTTTTTGCTTTAAAATGAGATTATGTTCAAGATATTGTGAGGCAGAAACGCTTGCAGGTGGCGCCGCGTCGTTTGAGGACACAATTAGAACAGATATTATTGCTATTGCGGACATGATTCCTGCATAAAGAATCTTTTTGTTCATTTTTTGTTGACACTATATTCTACAGATAAGCCTTTCCAACAAATCAAATTGAAATTATTTCCAACTTTGAACTTTCTGTAATATCATACATATCTACAAACCCAGATGTCACTTCAAGAACATATTTTGCATTATTCCCATTTGTAAACGTGCATGTCGCAGTCTCAATTGCTGACTTGCAAGGCTGTGCGTCCTTTTGTATGTAAACCACATTGCCGTTTGCATCAAACCAGATAACATCCAATGCAAACTGCATGTTTAGCATCCACATTGAGCGTATCGCCTCACCATCAAAAACAAACAACATTCCCTGATCATAGGGCATCTTTTCTTGGAACATCAGACCGCGAGTCTGCAGTGGTCGCGTATCGGCAATTTGGACTTGCAGCGTAACACCGTCAATTTTCACAATTCCCATTGGGAATTTGGTTTGTTCAAGTTTGGCGTCCTTTGGAATCGAGATGAGGCCAGCTGCACCAATTATTATTGCTGCGATTCCTATCGGTATCAAAATTTGGGTACGTGTTGCCAATGAGATTAAAAAAATATCAGGTATTAAAAACCAAGTGCAGTCTAAAATACAGCATCCTTAAAGCTTGAAATCGTAGAAGTGTTGTTTTTTGTGGTTTTTCCTATGTCAGACAGTGTTGAGCCGTTGTATTTTTTCTCAAGATACTTGCCTGCAAGTATCATCGGGGCCCCAACTGCGTTTGTAATGCCAGTTGGCTCAGGAATCCAGAACACGATAAAGCCAATCTTTTGTATCTTACCTCCAGGATCTGGCGCTTTACGCAAAGCAGACATGGACTTTGCGCTGTGCTTGTCATCGATTTCAGATATTTTTGAATAAATGCTAGAGCGCCTTTTTACGGATTCGGATGCCAGTTTTAACTTGCGCAGTCTCTCGCGATACTTATCCATGCCCAGCATCATTTTTGATATTGTTAGTTAAGTGCAAAACCAGAAGATTAGTTACATTCAAGTCAAGATCAAATAACAAGATGCCAGTACACACAGACTAGATTATAAGACACTCATCCACTTACAAACCAATTTGAAGAAAAAGGACGAAATCAGGCTTGAATCCATAAAGGCTGCCCACAAGGCAGTCAAGCCAAAATCGGCAAGAGTCGAGGATTATCTTGAGGTCATATCAGAACTAGTCGAGATGAAAGGATATGCAACAACCCTTGACGTGTCAAGATACCTAAACGTGAGCGCCCCAAGCGTCACAAAGATGCTTCACAGGCTAGACGAGGGCGGCTTTCTGAACTATGAAAAATACCAGGGAGTCAAACTCACTTCAAAGGGAAAAAACGTGGCAGACACGATAAGGCAAAAGCACAGCACGTTATTGGAGTTTTTCGAGATACTTGGAATAGAGCACGAAACTGCAAACCAAGACGCCGAGGGAATAGAGCATCACCTAAATCCCAAAACAATCAGGCAGTTACGAAAATTCATCACGCATCTCAAATCAAACCAGAAATTCCTTGAGAGTTTTAAGAGTCTTTAAGAAGTATCTCGATGTCATTTTTTGAAAAGGCAGATCTCGCCAGCCTCCTTCCGGCGTCGGAGCGTTTTGAGATTTTTATCTTTCCGTGTCTTGCCACCCGTGCAGTGGTAACATAATCCCCTTTTACGTAAATGTCTGCAAACAAGCCGTTGTTTTTCTTATCTACCTGAAACAGTAGTGAGTTTGTGGATTCAGAAAGGTCAAACGGGGTGGAGCCCCGACTTTGTTGACTCGAATACGAGCCAAGAGAATCTTCGGATTCTTTTGGCTCCACATTAATGTGAACGTGTAGTATTTTTTCAAGATCGCTAATAGTAGAACCGCCTTTTCCGATTATAGAAGGCATGGAGTCCTTCCTCACCCTGACTCGAATGCCGCTCTCAGACAGTATCTCAATTTCAGGATTTGCGTCAAATCTTCGAATGGTGTCTCGGATTTTTTCTTCTGCCAGTTTGTAAATTCCGGATTTTGCTTCTTGTTTTGATACAGGCACAATCACGTTTTCTTCGCCAAACGTGTAGATTTCATACTCTAATGTGCCCGTCTCAAAATCACGAATTTCTATTACGGGCCTTGCCAAGTCTTGCTCCACCATCCCTGACGGCACCTTAACTTTAAGATCAAGATCATAGACTTTGGAGACATATCCGTCCTTTACAAAAACTACAGTGTCAATTACGCTTGGAATCATGCCTAGCTCTATTTTCCCGATGAACCTCTGGACTGCGTCAAGGGGCATGTTTGCGTGCACCACCCCAATCATGCCAACTCCGGCAAGCCTCAGATCTGCAAATACTCTAAAATCATCACGCTGTCTCACCTCATCAAACACAGTGTAATCTGGTCGCACAAGCAGCAAGATGTCAGCAGAGTTCTCAAATTTGCCATCAAGCTTTGTGTATTGCGTGACACCCTTGTCCACCTGCAGGTCACGTGGCGATTCGAATGTTTTTACAATATTTCCAAGCGACGCATAAAAATTTGCAAGGCTTGACGCAAGCGTACTTTTTCCAGAGCCAGGAGGTCCGGAAATTAGGACTCCCTCTGCTTTTTCTGAGAATCGGCTCATCAGTTTTTTTGACATCCCGTACTGATCAAGTGACATTTTTGTGATTGGGTGAACGATTGTAATTTCGTATGATTCTGAAAATGGAGGGTGTGTGATTGCAATTCGATATTCGCCGTACTGTACAACCAAAGCACCCGGCTTTGAGATCTCAATGGTTCCGGCATTTGAGATTTTTGATGCCTCAAGTATTTGCGTCGTTATGAGCTCAAGATAGTCCTCATCTAACAACTTGTCTTCAATTTTGACTAGTTCAAAATTGCCTGGCTTTCCTCTTTTTGCAAGGGGCGCATTTTGGTCTTTTAGGTGAACGCTCATAGTAGTTTGATCAAAGAATCTCAAGAATTCCAAAGGAGCGGCCAGTTTTTCTGATTTCTGATAGTTTACAAGAACGCCTTCTGCCTCAGCGGCTAATCCTTGCACATAATCGGCAGTATACAGTATTGCGTTATTTTGCTTTGCAACGTCTTTTATTATGGCGTCAATTCTCCCGCGTTTTGCAAGCCGGATATCGTCAAGGCTTGGTCTCTGCCCTACAAACTGAACTGGGATGTTGTTTTCCTGACACAGTTTTTGAATTTTCTTTATTTCCTCAAGGCCGATAAAGCCCTGTTCTTTTCCCTGGGACGCCTGAGACTGCAATTCGTCCAATCCTGCGACAGGTATGATTATCTCGACATTCTGAAGGCTTTTTGATTCAAGTTGCCTTGTAATGTGGCCACTGACAATCACGCTAGTGTCAATTACTATTTTTGACATGATTCAGAGGTCACCGCGGGGCTTTTAATCATAACTCAATGACACAAACTAAACTTTTCATACCAGATACGAAAAGATGGCGTGTGCCAGAGTTGGAAGAAAAAGAGGTCATAATCATAGAAGACAGCCCAGCAGTCGGCATTTTGCTCAAAGAGTTTCTAACAAAACTGGGGTTTAAAAAAATACACAGCTGCCAAAACGGAAAAACTGGCATTGAGACATTTAAAGAGATTATTGAGTCAGGCACGGTGCCGCTTGTTTTTCTTGACTACAACTTGCCAGACATGAATGCGTTTTCGATCATGTCGCAGCTGCTAAACATAAGGCCTGACATCAAAGTAATAATTGAGACGGCAAGGGACAAAACGGAAGAATCAATCAAGGACGTGATTGCCCAAGGTGCATACCAATACCTGGCAAAACCAATCAGACTGGACAAGATAAAGGAAATTGTCGAGACTCTAAAAAACGAAGAGGCGGCAATATTAAACGAAGAGATTTCCGCAAAGATAGCAAACCTAATGTCAAATACAACTCAGATCAGCATTCTTAGACTATCTCAATATTTGGGCAAAACTGAGGAGGAAATTTTATCAGCAATTAAGCAGCTTATTTCTGACAAAAAAGTAATTCAGATAAACACAATAAAAGAAATCGCGTGCCCAAGGTGCAACCATGTTCGCGTCGCACAGATGTTTCATTGCCCAAAATGTAATGGGGTCGACTTTAAGCAGGAGAAAATTATTGAGCACTACAAGTGCGGCAACGTTTCTACGGAAGCGTCATACGTTGACGACAAGTGCCCAAAGTGCCACCAAGTAATCAAAGTGTTTGGGGTTGACTACAGAAAGCAGGACAATTTTTATGCGTGCAACGAATGCAAAGAAATTTTTGCGATAATTTTTACAGAGTACTTGTGCTTAAAGTGCAGTGAAAGATTCACATTAGAACATGCAAAATTATTAACAAGCCAGGGATATTCTTGGTTGAAATAAAAGTTATTTTGGCGAAACTTCAGTGATCAGCTTCAGGACGTGATCAAAGTCAAACGGTTTTGAGATAAACGCATAAGCCCCTGCCTTTAGACATTCGTTAATTATATTCTGATTGTCGCTTGCAGTGATCAGAATTATTCTCGCGGATGGATGTTTTGCCATTACTTCTTTCACTACGGTCAGCCCATCTTTTTTTGGCATTGCAAGATCAAGCAGCAGCACGTCAGGACTTGTTTGGGAGAATTTCTCCACAGCCTCTGCGCCATTGACTGCCTCTGCCACTATTTTGTGGTTCCCAATTGTCAGAATATCACTTAGTACAAAACGAATCGCGTCAGAGTCATCTGCAATCATTACTCTGGCCATACCAACAGCTAAACGACATAACTTATGAAAATTTCTATTTTCGGCTAAGAAATGCAGAATATTTTTTGTCTAAATCGCTTTTTAGCGAGGCAAAATCAGATTCGTGGCCATCAATAGTGTCAAGCATGAATTGATGAGATTTCTTTATTGATTGAAAGAGATCAGGCGGCATGTTTCCAGAGATTGCCAGCTTAAGCAGAGCGTCAAGTGTGGACGCAACATCTCCAATTTCAATTTGCCCCATCATCGGCGCCAAGCCCTTTATCTTGTGAGTGTGTTTCTCAATTTCAGCTGCGTTTTTTGAAATATCCGAATCGCCAGAACAGGCACGCAGTAGACTGCCAATTTCAGCAATATCGTCTGAGACTTCTTTTTTGGCAACACGTAAGAATTCTTCTGACAATCACTAATGATAATTGATCGAGATTTTTATACTCTGTGAAAGAGAAGATAACTAAAATTGAAGATTATCAGTAAAACATACTTACTAATAGGAATACTAGTAGCTGTAGCACTTTTCAATTTGTTTATCCTGTACAATACACAGGTTACCACCACTAACGAATCATACGCCATCATTCGCGCAGGAGACCTCAAGGCCAAAGTAGAGACAATTGCAAGCCTTGCAAGCTCAATCGCCGGCGGGAATGAAAATGACAGAAAGACACTAGACAATGAAATAAGAGACTTTGACAACATCCTCAATACTTTAAAAAATGGTGGAACCATCAGAGGGCAGGCCATACCGCAGTTATCCAGCGACATATCCTCAGAGTACGAAGTGGTCAAAAAAAATTGGGAACTATACAAAAAAGAAGCATCGCAGATTCAGGCTTTATCGGTACACAATCCAGAAACAATGGCAGCATTAAACTACGTACTTGATAAAAATACAGAGATGATACTGACAACGGATTCGTTAGCAAAAGACTTGTTAGATCTAAACAGAGACTACAACAGACATAAAGAAATTGCAAGAGAGTTGCACGAAATTACAAAAACCATAGGGCAGGACGCGGTCTTAATTTCGATTGGACAGGAAAACAATACAAGAAACAGCCTACACAATGCAAGATTAACTTTTGATGTCGGAATTAGAAACCTGTTGCAGATACCATTGGACGATCTGGACTTGTCAGGAACCAACCTCAAGGCAGAACAACTAATCCCAATACCGAGGGAAAATTCAAGGTCGCTTGATCAGATAGATTTGTTGTGGGAGTCAGTGTCATTAAGGGTCAAGACGCTTGAAAAAAAATCACTATTTTCTGACGAGTTCAGCAAATCATTTTCAAGTCTAAACATGCAAAGAAAGTCACTGTTAGACTCGATTGACAGCATGCTAGACGTATGGAACCAGAGCAGGCTTGATGAGCGAAATGAGGGGCAGTTAGTAATACAGGCAATAATTGGAGTCGACATTGTAATTTTCATCATAGTGTTGTTTGTAATTCGAAAATCATTATTGCCGCTTCAAACAATCACAAACGCCCTATCCCGCATAAAGGAGGGGATTTACGGGGAGAAGATAAAGTACAGCTCAAGCGACGAAATCGGAGAGCTTGCATCCACATTTAACATAATGTCAGACACCATCAGAATAAAAGAAGAGGAGGCAAGAAGGATGAGCGTTGCAAAAGACGAGTTTCTTACAATGATTACCCATGAGCTCAAGACTCCCCTGGTCCCAATTCAGGGATACGCAGACATGCTACTTGGCGGCCACCTAGGCACGCTTACAGACAAGCAAAGAGAGAGAATGGGAATAATAAAGTCAAGTGCCACATCGTTGCTTCAGATTATTTCAGATTTGTTAGATGCTCAAAAACTTGAGCTCGGGCAGCTAAGAATGAAAAAAGAAGTCACGCCAATTCAGAATACGGTTTTAAAATCAATTCAAACACTACAGCCACAGATTGACGAAAGTAAGATCAAAGTGATAAACGAGGTAAACCCAAAAACAATGGTTGCACATGATGCCGACAGAATAACCCAGGTTTTGACAAACCTTATCAAAAACAGCCTAAAATCAGTAAAACCAGATGTCGGCATAATACGTATCACCTCAGCTGAAGACGCAAGCGAGGTGAGAATCACCGTAGAGGACAACGGAACTGGAATACCGCCGGAAAAACAAACCAAGCTTTTCACAAAGTTCTATCAGGCAGACGCATCACTTACAAGAGAAAAGGGAGGAAGCGGCCTTGGGTTATCAATCTGCAAGGGAATTGTCGGGGCGCACGATGGTAAAATTACGCTAGAGAGCACTCCGGGCGTAGGAACAAAGGTTACATTTTCTTTGCCAAAAGGCGACGGCAAGATGTCAATCTGAGTTACTCAAAGAAATCAAACTTGGAAAGCTAAATTGTCTCACATGCCACAAAATAACTGAAAATTTTTACGAGCATTCATGGAAGAGTCACATACTGCAAAAAACAGCGAGTTTTATGCAAACTGTAACGAGTATTTCACCGCTTTACGCAAACAGGGTAAAAATGATGACGGGTTTGAGGACGAGTTCTTTTACACAATGCCGGTAATCTCAGGAAGCAATTAACATAAAAGAACACCACGCTTCAGCAGACTAGTGCTAAAAGAACATGCCGAGAAAGCAATACAGTTTGCCCAAAGCAACGGCTGCTCATACAGCGATGCAAGGGTAGAGATCATCGAAAGGCACGGATTTATCATAGAAAACGGTCAAATCGAGCATTCCATAACTCGCCATGAATCCGGAATCGGAATCAGGGTGTTGTGCGATGGGGCATGGGGGTTTTACTCCACTTCAGATGTTTCCAAGATAAAAAATGGCGTCATTGATGCCATAAAGGCCGCGAGGCACAATTCGCAGAAAAAGAAAAACCCAGTCAGTCTAGCAAAAGTCCCAACAGCCGTAAGGAACGTCAATTACAAAATAAAAAAAGAGGCAACACCAGAAGCATTAGAAGGAATTGCGTTTGACTGCGACAAAATAATTCAAGGCAATAAAAAAATAATCAAAAGCATTGTGAGTGCGTCATCTAGTAAAGTCTCAAAGTATTTTGTAAGTAGCGAGGGATCTAAAATCATGCAAGAGTTTTCTGATACCATAATGGATTTGACGGCAATTGCACACCAGAACGGATTGACCCAGTCCATAAACACGACGGAGGGCGGAAGGGGAGGAGTGGAGAAAATTACAGATGACGCAGACATATTTCACATAGCAAAAGAAACGTCAGACAACGCAGTCAGGTTGCTTGATGCAAGACATGCAAGGGAAGAAAAAGCAACAGTCGTGATGAACCCAGATTTTGTCGCGCTTTTGACGCACGAGATTTTGGGTCACCCGTCTGAAGCAGACAGAGTTTTGGGAAAAGAAATGGCATGGGCAGGAGGAGCATGGTGGTCAGGAATGCTTGGAGAGCAGATTGGCTCAAAAAATCTCAACGTCATTGACGATCCCACGATGGAAGGAAATCTCGGGTGGTACGAATATGACGACGAAGGCACCAAATCACAAAGAAAGCAGCTGGTAAAGGACGGCAATCTTGTAGATCACATGCATAGCCGTGAAACTGCAGATATTTTCAATAAAACTCCAAACGCGAGCATGCGCGCAACATCATATCGGTTTATGCCGCTAATCAGGATGGCGTGTACTTGCATAGAAAAAGGCAACTGGGATCCTCAAGAAATGATAAAGGATGTCAAAAATGGCTACCTTGTCTCAAACATGAAAATACCCTCAATAGACATGAGGAGGTACAACTGGAGCATATCATGCCAATATGCAAACAAGATAGAAAACGGCGAGGTAACGGATCTTTTAAGAGATGTAATTGTGGTTGGAACTGCGCCGGAATTTTTTAATTCAATTGATGCGTGTGGTAAGGATTTTACAGTAAGACCAATTACTAATTGTGGTAAAGGAGATCCAATGCAGCAAATGATGATGGGTAATGGTGGTCCGTCAATACGGGGAATCGCCACAGTAAAAAGCACAGGAACGTAAAATGACAGAACTCGATAACATTCACAGCCAGGTCGTTTCTTGTACAAAGTGCGATTTGTGTAAGACGAGGACAAAGGCAGTGCCAGGAAAGGGAAACAAGAATGCCGAAATCGTCTTTGTTGGAGAGGCACCGGGCAGAAGCGAGGATCTGAGGGGGGAGCCGTTTGTAGGATCCGCCGGAAAAAAGCTTTCAGAAATGCTAGAAAAGGCAGGGCTTTCACGAGATGCAGTATACATAACAAACGTCGTAAAGTGCAGGCCTCCTAACAATCGCGTTCCAACGGAACTAGAACGCACCTCATGCATAGAATACCTGAATAATGAAATCAAACTGATAAACCCAAAAATAATTTGCGTTATGGGAAATACTGCAAGCAATTCAATTCTTGGAAAAGGAGAGATAACAAAAAACAGGGGAAAGACAATAAAAAAAGACGGCAGGACCTATTTTTTGACTTTTCATCCAGCAGCGACAATATACAACCAGGAGCTCATACCAGTACTGGAAAAAGACATACAAAATTTGGTAAAAGCCCTAGATGAAATCAAAGGCACCTAAAATGAGACTCTCAAGAGAATTTTACGCACGAAATACTGTAGAAGTTGCAAAGGACTTGCTCGGGAAAACACTGGTTCGTAAAATTGGGAAAAAGACAGTGTCCGGAATAATAACCGAAACGGAGGCATACAGGCACAGCGACGATCCTGCAAGCCATGCTTTTAGGAGCAGGACAGAGCGCAACAAGGCAATGTTTGGTGAAGTCGGGCATGCGTATGTCTACTTTACATACGGAATGTATTATTGTGTAAACGCAGTAGCAAAGAGCAAAAACTTTCAGGCAGGTGCAGTCCTGATCAGGGCACTGGAACCAAAGGAGGGAATCGACATCATGATTCAAAATAGAAAGACTGAGAATGTTTCAAACCTTGCAAACGGCCCCGCAAAACTCACAATTGCCCTTGGGATCACAAAGATGCATTACGGTGAGGATCTTGTCAATTCTTCACAACTATACATTACAGAAGAAGATAAGGTTAACGGAAAGATAAGTGCGGGTTCGCGAATTGGAATAAGACAGGGAACTGAAAAGCTTTGGAACTTTAAGATCAAAATCTAGCTTTCGTCGTCACTTTTCACAGTCCATGGTGCAAAGCGCCCAAGAATTTTTTCCCAGTCAAGTTTCAGCATCAACAGTATGGCAGCAGTCATTATCGCGGCAAAAACTGCAAACCCAACATACACCACCATTGGATCGTCGACATTTTCAAGAATTGGCTCAACGTATGCCATACCAAAGTAATGAGACAACAATACGACCACATAACTTAGAACTATTTTTCCAACAAAAGTAGATATGAAAAATCGCAGTGGGTTATACCTTGCAAGCCCCAACGGGACATAAATCAGATCATCTGGAATCGGAGTTGCGGCGGCAACAAATGCGGCTGCGGCGCCGTATTTTTTTACCAACTTTTCAAACGGCTTCATTCTGGCACGTGTTTTATCAGTCATCATTTTTCTTCCACCATAGCTTATGAGAAATATTATTTGCTTTGCAACAGTCGAGGTTATTGCCGAAATTAGCACCAAGTAATGGATGTTGAATTTGTCGCCTGCAGACATTGTCGCCAGAAAGATAAACGACGGCAATGGTACAAACGGAATTAATGAGCCAAAAAAGCTTACAAGTGCAAGACCAATGTAGCCTATTTCATCAGCAAATGGAAAAATCGCTGAAATATCCACATCCTGACGATTTGATTTAGACTATTAAACCATGAAACCACGATATTAAAATATCATAGTTCGGAGAGAAATGCAATTGACAAAAAAAGAGCTGCAGGAAATTTGTTACAAGATTTCAGCAATAAGTCCGTACATCAGATTTGTTGGAGTGATAGGAAAGAACGGCAAACTGCTTGCATACAAAAGAAAAGAGGGATTAAAGCCATTTTTGAATGCAAAAGGTACGACTAGCCAGTTCTCCCACATCGCAATTAAGACAGGCATGGAGAGGGAATTCGATAAAAGCTTGGGCCAAGTCGAATTTGTCTGGGAGGAAAGAAAAAAAGTCCAGACAATTTCATTTGCAATAAAAAAACACAAGGTTTGGGTATCAATTGACAAGAAGGTGATTCGCTCAGAAATGCTGAGAATTATCGACTCGTGCCTTCCACTAGTAAGAAATTACTCGTAAAGCCAGCACATCACGTAGCCTGATTCGGTTTTGAATTTAGGCGGATCTTTTTTGCATTTTTCCATTACATGAGGGCACCTATCAATGAACCTGCATCCAGGGTTTGGATCAAGTAGATTTGGCGGGCTGCCCGGAATGTATTTTGGTTTTTCAGTCCCACGTAATCGCGGAATGGATTGAATTAGAGCTTGCGT
Organism: Candidatus Nitrosotenuis chungbukensis; assembly: GCF_000685395.1. Classification (GTDB taxonomy): domain Archaea; phylum Thermoproteota; class Nitrososphaeria; order Nitrososphaerales; family Nitrosopumilaceae; genus Nitrosotenuis; species Nitrosotenuis chungbukensis. The sequence continues at coordinate 18,573 of NZ_AVSQ01000020.1, forward strand.
ATACGGATGCTTTGGCTTCTCAAATATTTCACGCGATGTTCCAAACTCAATCATTTTGCCCCCATACATTATCCCAATTTTTTCACAAACCTCAGAAATTGTCGACAGATCATGGGAAATCAGCATGATTGACATTCCTTCTTTTTTTAGACCTTTGAGCAAGTTGAGGATTTGTGCTTGAACGAGTACGTCTAAGGCAGTTGTTGGCTCGTCTGCAATCATGATTTTTGGCCTCAACAGCAATGCCATTGCGATGACCACGCGCTGCTTCATTCCGCCGCTCAATTCATGTGGATATTTTTGTAAGACATCTTCTTTGAGTCCAACAGAACGCACAGCCCATTTCATAGTATCAGAATAGTCTCCATCAAAATCATGCTGCCTTAGAACGTCTGAGAGTTGCTGAGACACGGTAAAGACGGGATCAAGCGAGTTCATTGCGCCCTGAAATACCATTGAGATTTTTTTCCAGCGTTGTTTTTTATCAAATTCATCTTTAGACAACTCCAAAATGGAATCACCATCAAACAAAATCTTGCCAGAGACAATTTTGCCCCCTGGAACCATTCGGATTATAGACAAGCCCAGTGTGCTCTTGCCGCACGCACTCTCCCCTGCAATCCCAATTGATTCGCCATCCTCTAAACTAAAACTAACATCCTCTACTGCATGCACATTGCCTTTCTCTGTGATATAGTACGTGTTTAGGCCATCAATTGTCAAAAATTGTGTCATGCAGTCACCTTTGCCTTGATAGCAATGAGAAGCATTTAACTTTAGACATATAGATGTGAAGCAAAATAGTCCATATGATTTCAAGGAGAAATGCAGTCTTGGGTAATCATACCAAAATACCTCAACAGCAAAATCATGATTGTGTGGTTAGACGTGCTAGGTAAGTGAGTGGTACAGAGTTTAACCCCCGATGTCACATTCATGAGAAATTAGGACATATTAGATACTTTGACGCTTGCCGAACTACTATGTTTTGAAAAAGAAGATCCAGGAAGATACGGCTGGCAAAAAGGTGGGGATACCAACAATGACAGAAGAATATTTTCAGATGATCATGGCCATCTTAGTTTAGCTTAACATTATCTAACATTCCTACGTTCCTACCTAATTACACGTATTTGCAATTAATGTGGGATATTTGTAGATAATGTCTGTTTTTAATCAAATTATCGTCGCCTATTTTGTGAAATTATTTTTTATTACTCATAGCTACCCCACACCTATATGGAATGATGACTGATCATCATCATGGAAAAACAAAATATTCTTCTTGTGGATGACGATGCTGATCTTCTAAAGGTTATGTCCGAAGTGATAACCACGTTAGGATATGGTGCAATTTTAGCAAGTAATGGGCAGGAGGCTGTCTTACAATTTGAAAAACACATACCAAATCTTGTATTCATGGATGTAAAAATGCCAATACTGGATGGATTTGATGCATTTTTTCGCATAAGGAGTAAATTCCCAAATGCAAACATCATCATGATGACTGGATTTGCTGATCATGCCAGATGGAAGGAAGTAAAATCAGCTTGCGCCATTTATTTATTAGAAAAACCATGGCCTACTGAATTTCTCTCAGAATTAATAAGAAGACATGTAACTACAAAGGTATCTTGTTAAGATGATATTAATTTTCTAGCGTACAACTAAAACTAGTTCGTCTGTAAATATGAAATCTGTAGTTTAATTGATTAGACACGAATCAAACTAAAGTTAAATCTATGGAAAACAGACTGAATTTAGTTTTCCGCGATTTTCAAAAAATTTGTAAGTAATCTGACCATACTTACAGTTATGTCAGTAAAATTGACAACAACGTAAGCGCATCTTATATCATTGTACGAAGGTGAGATAGACAAGTGAAGAAACAGACAGTTAAGAAACATGACAACTTAATCAATACTGAGCAAGAACAGATCCGAAAAATTGCGACAAAAAATAACAATATTGAGAAAATAAACTTTTTAAAAACAGAGCTGGAAATAGCGGCCAATCAAATACAGATGCAAGATGCAGAGCTTGAAACTGCAACTAATCGAATACAAGTGCAAGATGCAGAGATGGAGAAATCTGCAAAATTATCCGCAATAGGTTTGTTGTCAAGTCAAATCGCTCATGATCTTAGATCACCCCTAGCCATAATCGAATCGGCTCTGTGGCTACTTAGGCAAAATAGCCTGACTGAAGAGCAAGATGACAAACTTCAGGTAATAGGCAGAGCAGTCAATAAAATGAAAAGCGAGATAGACAGAACGCTAAGCTTTGTAAGAAACACCCCATTAGAGATACAAACGTGTTTGATTTCAAATATCATCCAGTCCACGCTCTCAAACATCAATTTGCCAAAATCCATAAAGGTAAAAACAATTAACTGTGATGTGATGATAGTATGCGATCCAAAAAAATTAGAAATTGTATTTACAAACTTGTTCAACAATGCGGCAGATGCAATGAGTAAATCAGGTGACTTGATCATAGAAGTGATTGAAGACCAAAATTCAAACATCATTAAAGTACAGAATTCCGGCCCCACGATTCCCAAAGACGTATTATCAAAACTTTTTGTGCCCTTATTTACCACCAAACAAAACGGAACAGGACTCGGTCTTTCAAGCTGCCGAAACATCATAACACAGCATGCGGGAACGATAACTGCAAGCAGCGAGCCCACAGTCTTTACTATCGAGATACCAAAAAACCTGGCATCTATTGTTGAAAAAGCGTAATTTTTAAAACCGCCCCAGGAACCGATTTAAATTTTTTAAGGAATACTAGACGTTGTGGTTCTAAATTGATGTTCCAGTTGAAATTTTAGTCAAATTTGCGCTTTCCATAAGTTTATCTTTAGTTTCATTGCGAAATCGATTTACTTGCAAGTTCCAATATGTAATTTTGATGCAAAAAACGCAATCTTGTGCCCCCAGTGCGAGTCAAAGGTCGAGTCAGGCCAGCTGACAAAAGCAGACGTGGATGCCTCAATAAAGCTTGCAAAACTTGCAAAAACAAATTCAGAGATAGACAAGTTTTCCTTGTTTTCATGCAGAGAGGTGTCAGGTGATTTTGTACTATACCTGTCAAAAGCAGACATCGACATCATCAGACAGAGCAGAGTGCTCTACAGAACTCTGCAGAACGAGTTCTCAGGAAAAATTTGGCTCGTAGAATCAGAGGCAAACGACAGAAAGTTCATCGAGGATTTGTTCTTTCCAATAAGAATTCTGTCTATAAACGTGGTTTGGGTTCCGGGTGGAATTCAGAAAACCAAGGTAATCGTGTCTGGAAAGTGGACTGCAAAGTTCCCAATTGACATAAACAAGGTCATAAACATTGTAAAGCAGGTGCGCCAACTGGACATAGTAATAGAATTTGAGGACAGCCAGAGAAAATGAAATTCAAGAAAACTCACAACATTGACGAAATATCGGCAAGCATGGAAGGGCAAGATGTGGTAATCGGAGGATGGGTAGAAGACCTCAGAAAGCTTGGAAAACTGGCGTTTCTAACAGTGCGCGATGTGACAGGACTTGCCCAGATAATTGCCAAAGACGCCACAAGCATACCGGAGGACTTGACAAGACAGAGCGTCATCATGGTGAGCGGAACCGTCCAGAGCACAAAGGCCCGCGATTTTAAATTTGAGATAAAGGCAAACGGAATTGACATCCTAACAAAGGCGGTGCACCCACTCCCAATTGATCCAATTGGAAGACTAGAGAGCAACATTGACAACAGGTTAAACGCAAGAGCACTGGACTTGAGAAACCAAAGAGTTGCCGCGATTTTTAAGATAAGACACCATGTCCTGGCATCCTTGAGAAGAATCCTTTCGCAAAAAAGATTCATCGAGGTGACAACGCCAAAAATAATCGGCAGTGCAAGCGAGGGCGGCGCAAATCTGTTTTCACTAGAGTATTTTGGCAAAAAAGGCTACCTTGCGCAAAGCCCGCAACTATACAAAGAGCAGCTGACAATCGGCCTTGAGAGAGTGTTCGAGATTGCGTCGTTTTACCGCGCAGAAAAGTCACACACGGGAAGACATCTGAGCGAATTTACCAGCATAGACATCGAGGCAGCATTTATGGATTATACAGATGTAATCGATGTTTTAGAATCGCTTGTTGTTTCTGTGTTCAAAGACGTTGCGGAAAATTGCGCCGAAGAGCTAAAAATCTTGGAGCGGGACCTAAAAGTTCCGCAGCAGCCATTTGAGAGAGTCACGTATCAGCAGGTTCTAGAAGAATTGGCAAAAGAAGGAATTACCGTTCAGTTTGGCGAGGATCTTTTAGACTCGCATTTGAAAATAATCGGCAACAATCATCCAGGATTTTTCTTTTTGATTGACTGGCCTATGAAGCTAAAGCCGTTTTACATTCATGAAAAAGATGAAAACCCAGAGTTGTCAAGGTCATTTGACTTGCAGTATGGGTATTTGGAATTATCGTCAGGTGGAACAAGGCTCCACGATCCTGACAAGCTAAGGTCACGCCTTGCAGAGCAGGGGCTGGATCCTGCAAACTTTGAGGATCACCTAAGGGCCTTTGACTGGGGCATGCCGCCACACTCCGGGTGGGGAATGGGCCTTGACAGACTAATGGCAGTGATAATTGGAACAGACAACGTCAGAGAGGTAGTCCTGTATCCGCGAGACCCGGAAAGACTAAGCCCATAAAAAGATAAATTCAAAGAAAAGAGAAAAAACCCTAATTGGTAACTTGCGAATTTTGCAGCTCTAGGTTCGGCGACAGAAAATGCTATTTCTGCCAAAAGCAAGTTTGCACATCTTGTATGACAGATGACAGAACTAGATGCAAAAAATGCTACATCGACAAGCGAAAACTGGGCTTAAAGGCAACAATTAAGAAAAATAAGATAATCGTAGGATTTGTGGCATTTGTGTGGTTTTACGCAGTGTTCCCAGGGCCGCTTATCCCAGGACTCCATCAGGGGTACTATGTCGTTTTTGTGATCGCGGCAATAGTATGCATGATACCGCTTTGCCTGATGATGTTTTTCTGGTCAAGGAATCCCCCTGCATCAGATGTATGATTACAGTAAAGAAACGATTTCCCTTGTGAATTCCGACGTGGTCTTTGTCCCACCAATGTCACAAGTCTTGACTCCCTTGTTCACCACACCATATACGGCAGATTCTAATTTCTTGGCAACTTCAAAACATTTCGGATCGTTGTGTTTTGCACCTAGCCACTCTAACATCATCTTTGCAGACAAGATAAAAGAAGACGGGTTTGCAATTCCTTTTCCGGCAATGTCAAATGCCGCGCCATGCACTGGCTCAAATAACGCAAAGTCATCTCCAATGTTCGCAGCTGGCGCCATGCCCAATCCACCCACCACTTCGGAAGATTCGTCAGATAAAATGTCGCCAAATAGGTTAGTGGTAACAATAACATCGAAGGTTTCAGGACGTCTAATCAGATTCATTGCGCACGCATCAACATACATTTGATCAAACGATATGTCAGGATAGGATTTTGCGACATCGGCACAAACTCTAGAAAATAGACCGTCGGTCTTTCTCATGACGTTTGACTTGTGGACGCATGTGACGCGTTTTTTTCCATTTCTTATTCTTGCGGTTTCAAATGCATATTTTGCAATCTTTGCAGATGCCTTTTCGGAGATAATCCTAAATGCAACTGCGGCGCCCTGCACCTCAAACTCCTGTCCAGTGTACAAGTCCTCCGTGTTTTCCCGAACAATCACCATATCAATTCCATCCTTTAGGGCATTCATGCCAGGATAGGATTTTGCAGGCCGAATATTTGCATACAGGTCAAGCATTCTTCGCAATACCACAATCACGTCAGCTGCAGATTCTCCGACTGGCGCCTTCATGCACACGTCAGATTTTTTGATTGCATCTAGCGTCTGATCAGGCAATGCCTTTCCAAATTTTTCCAACGCAATATCGCCCGCAAGTAATTTTTCTACACTAAACTTAACATCTAATTTATCATGGATTGTGTTCAATACAGAAATTACGGATTCTGATAATTCAGGCCCGATACCATCGCCAGTGATTAATGAAATCTTGTACATGACTAGTCGTTAAACCTAGTTTCCGATCTTTTTTTGTTTTAGTGTTTTTTTGAACATTATTCGATTAATTCCTTCAATTACTGCCTGAACACTAGTAGTTACTATATCCTCACCGATTGATTTTGCAGACGCCACGTTCCCGTATGCATCGTCCACCTTTATGGTGACCTCGCATAGCGCATCTGCGCCACCTGAAATTGAATCAAGTTTGTATTCTTTGACTCGCACCTTGGCGATCTCGCCGGTAATCTTTTGTATGGCATTTAGCGCGGCATCAACTGGGCCCACGCCATAATCTGTTCCAATGTAATCAGTGCCATCAATGTTTAGCTTGACAAACGCATAAGGCATTGTGCCTATTCCAGTAGAGACTGAAAATCCTGTTAGTTGAACTATTCTTTTTATCGGGTGCTCAGACAATAGTTCGTTTGCTATTGATAGCAATTCAACTTCGGTCACCTGTTTTCCTTGATCGCCGATTGCCTTTACCTTATCCAAGATTAGCTTTAGCTGCGTCTCACTTGCCTTTACGCCGTATTCTTCAAGCATTGCAGACACCCCGTGAACTCCGGCGTGTTTTCCCACTTGAAGCCATCGGGTTCTGCCAACCAACTCAGGACTTATCGGCTCGTATGTGAGCGGATTATTCAAAATTCCATGCGTGTGAATGCCAGACTCGTGGCCAAACGCGTTTTCGCCTACAATTGCCTTGTTTGGCTGAACTTTGATTCCAACTAGATTTGAGACAAACTTGGAAGTTGCGTATAGTAGTTTGGTATTGATCCCAGTCTCCCACTTTTGCCCATGCCCAAACGGCAAACATTGCAATGCCATGACAAGTTCCTCAAGCGATGCGTTTCCTGCCCTCTCACCAATTCCGTTAATTGTAACGTGTGCACATTGTGCTCCGGCCTGGATCCCAGATATGGCGTTTGCAACTGCCAACCCAAAGTCGTTGTGACAGTGAACACTGATTGGCAAGTGTGATGCTGCGATTGCGTCCTTGGTAATTTCTGCAATATACTGAGGTGTAGAGTATCCAACGGTGTCTGGAATGTCTATTCGGTCTGCTCCTGCCTTTGCCACTTCGGAAAACACGTGCTTTAGGAATTCACGGTCGGATCTTGTTGCGTCCTCTGCTGAAAATTCAACTTGCAAGCCATGAGATTTCCCATATTCGACTGCCTCTATTGCCTTAGATAGCGCCTCATCTCTAGTCATTTTGAGCTTGTACTGCAAGTGAATGTCAGATGTTGCGATGAATGTGTGGATGTAGTTTAGTCCGCAGTCTATTGCTGCATCTATGTCCTTCTTGGTCGTTCGTGCAAGGCCGCAAATCTCTGCAGAAAGGTTTGCCTTTGTTATTAGCCTAATTGCTTGTTGTTCTCCTTCAGATATTACTGGAAATCCAGCCTCTATTGCATCTACGCCAAGCTCGTCTAGCTTTTTTGCAATTTCGAGTTTTTTCTCCGGCGACAGTGCGACGCCAGGTGTTTGCTCTCCGTCCCGTAACGTGGTGTCAAAAATCCTAACTCTCAATCTCCGCCCCTCTGCAATGCCGCAACGCCGGTTTTTGCCATGTCCAAGATTTCGTATTTGGACAATAGCTCCTGAAGGTTTTCTATCTGATCAGGGGTGGCAGTCAATTCTAGCATGATGGAGTCCTTTCTCGCATCGTGGATTTTTGCCCCAAATGAATTTGCAATATTGTTTATCTCCATGGTATCAGATGCCTTTGATACTTTAACTCTAAATAAGACCAATTCTCTATATACGGTTTTTTTCTCATCTAGGCGCTTTACCTCTATCGTATCAATCATTTTGTCAAGCTGTTTTACAATTTGTTCGATCTGCTTCTCATCGCCTATTGTGGTGATTGTCATCTTGGAAAACTCGGGGTTTTGCGTCGTTCCAACTGAGATGCTATCTATGTTAAAGTTCCTCGACCTGAAAAGATGAGTCACCTTAAAGAGAATCCCCGGTTTGTTTTCGACAAGTATTGAAAGTATTGCCCACATTTCAGATCACTACGATGGTAATATCATGTCCTTAAGTGAGGTGCCGGGTGCAACGAATGGAAGCACGTCTTCTTCTGGGTCAATTGGAATATCAATTACGGTTGCCACGTCGCTCTTTAGCCCTGCCTTGATTGCGTTGCCCAATTCGTCGAGGTTTCCCACTCTAATTCCCTGTGCCCCGTATGACTCTGCTAGCTTGACATAGTCAGGACAGTGTTTTTGATCAACGCCAATCATCCTCCTATCATAGAAGGTTCTCTGCCACTGGGCAACCATTCCCAAGGTGTAGTTGTTTACTAGAAATACGATCACAGGCAAGTTGTCAAGAACTGATGTTGCCAACGAGTTTTCAGTCATGTTAAAGCTTCCATCGCCTGCAATGTCCACTACCGGCAAGTCGGGCCTTGCAGTTTTTGCTCCAATCGCTGCCGGGAATCCCCATCCCATAGTTCCCAAACCAGTTGAGCTAAAGAAAGTTCCAGGGTGTATCACATCATAGAACAATGATGCCCACATTTGGTGTTGGCCTACTTCGGTTGTAACAATCGATTGGTGCGGCAATACCTCGCGCAATTTCCTCAAGATTTTTGCAGCTGTAAGCTCGCCGGGGTGTAGCTTCAAGTTTTGTTTCCAGTATTCCTTTACCTCAGTTACGTGATCAAACCATACGTTGTGTTCTGACTTTTTAGTTGCCTTTTGAAGCAACAATCTGAGAAATATTCTCAATGATGCCTTGACATCGCCAACCACTGCAACGCTTGTGGTCTGGTTCTTTCCTATTTCGGCAGGGTCCACGTCAAGGTGGATTATTTTTAGGTGCTTTTCAAATTCTGTAAACGTCCCAACTGATCTGTCGGAGAATCGTGTCCCTATTGCAAGAACACAGTCAGCCTCTGCCATTATTTTATTTGCCTCTGCGTGACCGTGCATGCCTATCGGTCCTACAGATAACGGATGGGTTTCTGGAAATGCGCCCTTTCCTTTGAATGTAGAGACAACTGGAATCATTAGCATTTCTGCAAGGGATTGTAACTCTGCAAATGCTCCTGAAATTATCACTCCTCCACCTGCCAAAATGACAGGCCTGCTTGATGATAGCAGCAAGGTAATTGCTTTTTCTATTGCAATAACGTCAGGATCAGTCCATGGATGATATCCGCGTATTTTGATCTCGTCTGGAAATTCCATTTGTGCCTCATTTTGCTGCACGTCTTTTGGAATGTCAATTAATACGGCGCCAGGACGTCCTGTCTCTGCAATGTAAAACCCTTTTTTGATAACGGTCGGAATTTCAGATGCATGTCTTGGTTGAAAAGAATACTTTACCACAGGATTTGCAATTCCGATAATGTCACTTTCCTGAAACGCGTCGCGTCCAATCATGTTGACTGGCACTTGGCCTGTGATTGCAACCATCGGTGAGGAGTCTGCCTGTGCGGTAGCAAGCCCCGTTATGATGTTAGTTGCTCCAGGTCCTGAAGTTGCAAAGCACACACCGGGCTTTCTGCTAACCCTGCCAAACCCATCTGCCATGTGTGCAGCTGATTGCTCGTGTCTGACAAGTATGTGACGGATGTTACTTTTGTACAACTCGTCGTACATAGGCAAGTTTGCACCTCCCGGTAGGCCGAAGACTTCCTTAACACCTTCCTTTTCCAATGCTTTCATTAATGCGCGAGCGCCAGAGATTGTTTCCATAAATTATTCACCTAAAAAATTCGCTGTAGTATAAATTTACAGCACCAGCTCGACCAGCAGCAGAACCGTAGGGGCAGTCGAACTGTAAATTGTCATATTCAGTGGTTAACACGGATTTTAGCATTATAAACATTACCTTATAGATTCGTAAAAACTCCTGTTGACTTTTCGGTTTAGAATGTCCACGTAGGCATAATGCTTAAACTCGGCATGTTCCAAGCAAAAACGATTTTGTCAGACAGGGAAGAAATCATCAAAATAATTGAAACTTTTTTTGAGGTGGGAAAAACAAAAGACTTGGCACCCCTAAGGGAGATTCAGCTTGACGACAACAGTTTTTCTAGCTTTAGTGACGTTCCGCCATACGATCTCAAGGACTTTAAGACGACCATATCGCTAGAGGAGTTGCGATTCATCAGCATATCAGACTATGATCACCAAATAAGAAATCCAAAGATAAGCGTGTTTGGGGACGTGGCAGTAGTCGCGTTTGAGCTGACACAGAAAGGAATGCTAATAGACAACAAGGCGTACACTGGTGAGCACATCCTAATTGACGGCAGGGCCACATTTGTCCTGATAAAAAAGCCAACGTGGAAAATAGTTCACATCCATCTTTCTAGAGTACCGTAATCAAAAACAGAAAAGTTGTAAAAATTTATTGTGTTTTTGCCGCAGCTGGCTCTGGTTGTTTTTTTGGTTCTGATTTTTGTGGTTTTGGCTTAGACTGTTGTTGTGGCTTTGGTTGCTGTGGCTTTTGCTGAGGTCGCTGCTGGTTTTGCTGCTGCTTTGGTTGCTGTTTTTGCGGAGGTCTTGGTTGATTCTGCTGTGGCTTTGGTTGCTGTGGCTTTTGCTGAGGTCGCTGCTGGTTTTGCTGAGGCTTTGGTTGCTGTTTTTGCGGAGGTCTTGGTTGAGTTTGTTGCGGTTTGGTTTGTTGTTGAGTTGGTTGTGGTGGACGTTGCTGATTTTGTTGAGGGCGTGGTTGATTCTGCTGTGGCTTTTGCTGAGGTCGCTGCTGGTTCTGCTGCGGCTTTGGCTGGTTTTGTTGTGGTCGTTGCTGGTTTTGTGGCAGTCTTCCTGGGAAATTCTGTGAGGGATTGTTTCTTACAGGATATTCCTTGCAGAGTTTTTTGAATAACTCGTATGCTTGGTTGAGATTATAGTTAGAGTGAACTATTGCTCGCACTGCACGAATCATTGGGATTGGATATTGGGATTGCCAAATGTTCCTGCCCATGTCAACTCCCGCCGCGCCTGCCTTGATTCCATTGTACGTCAATGCCAACGCATCGCGCTCTGGAATCTTTGGTCCGCCTGCAATTATTACAGGTACAGGACAGCTGTTTACAACTTTTTCAAAGTTATCACAATAGTATGTCTTGACTATATGTGCGCCAAATTCGGCTGCAATTCTACATGATAGTGAAAGGTATCGTGCGTCCCTTTTTGCAAGTTCCTTTCCTACAGCAGTCACTGCTAAAACTGGTAGCCCGTATTCTTCTGCTTCATTTACCAGATTCCCAAGACTCACTAGGGAGTTGTGCTCGTATTTTGCACCGACAAAGATAGACGTCGCAAGTGCACTCGCATTAATTCTAACTGCGTCTTTTACGCTTGTCGTGATTTTTTCATTTGAGAGATCCTCCCCAATTATGCTAGAGCCGCCTGAAACGCGCAGCACTATTGGAACCGGAAAGTTAGGATCAACTGATGTCCTGACAATTCCTCTTGTCACCATCAACGAATCACAGTACTTTAGTAAAGGACTAATTGTTCGCTTTGGAACTTCAAGCTTCTCTGTCGGTCCTAAAAAATAACCATGATCTATGGCAAGCATTACGCCCCTGTTATTGGTTGGCTTGATTATGCTTGCAATTCTGTTTTTTAAACCCCAATCCATTTCTATTCACTCTCAAAAATTTTGAACCCTTCTTAATCTTTTCTAGCTGTTAATGATTATCTTCATGGCGTTTTCGCCAGTGTGAGCGTGCTCAAAGGCCTTTTGAGATTCAGATAACGTGTACCTATGGGTGATTAGTTTTTTTACATCCACCTTGCCAGACGCGATTAGATCAAGTGATTGTCTGGTATCATGATCGGATGCAGCATAGCTTGGGACCAGCGTCAGTTCTTTAGAGTAAATCACGCTCATGTCAATATCCATCGTAGCGCCTTTTGACGGAACTCCAAAGAGGACAATTGTCCCACCCTTTCTCGTGCACGATATGGCGTCAGATACGGCGCGCAGGCTTCCCGTTGCCACGATTGAAACGTCGACTCCCCGGTTTTGCGTATCAGACAAAAGTTGTGGAATAGAATTTTGGTTTCCCGATGTCAGCGTGGTTACGCCAAATGTTTTTGCAAAATTTAGCCTAAAGTCATTTACGTCAAAACAAAATACCTTGCTAAACTCATTTGCTTGTGCAAGCATCATGTGCATTATGCCAGTAGGTCCAGTCCCAAAGATTGCCGCAGTGTCGCCTTTTTTGAATTGGAACTTGTTCCATGCTCTAACACAGCATGCCAGTGGCTCTATCATTGCAGCTTCGTCAAATGACATCGAGTCTGGAATTTTCAAGACGCCCCCGTGCCTTACGTTCCATTCAGGAACCACGTATTCTTCAGACAGTCCACATGGGGAGAGATTTGTCTCATAGTATTTTGCACACATCGTCTCATTTCCATGCGTGCAAAAATGACAAGAATAGCAAGGCACGTGATGATGAGTAAAGACGCGGTCTCCTTTTTTGAATTCCTTAACATCAGATCCCACATCTAGGATTATTCCGGCAGGTTCGTGTCCAAGGCGCATTGAAGGTTGTCCGTATTTTCCAAACACTTTTTCAACGTCAGAGCCGCATATCCCACAAGATTTCATTTTGATCAAAACGTCTCCGGATCCAAGTGCGGGGTTTTGTACGTCACCAACCTCAACTTTGGATGGACCGGTAACAAATGCCGCTTTCATTGTGTTTTTTACAAGATTTTTTGGGTATATGTGTATTCACGAATTTGAAAAATTTGTGGAGAATTTTCAAACATTCCGTTCGATTCGAACATAAAATCAATTATTACAAAATTCAGACTCACATCAGTAATGTCGCGATGGGACGAGCCAGATAGGTTTGACGATGAGGAAGAATCGAGGCTATTGAAGAAATTCTACAACTATGTAGAGATTGAAAAGAAGGAAACCGAGCGGAGAAAGTTCCTCGAGGTATCCGATAAAAAACGCCCAAGTGTTTGGGGGAACAGGTTCGTACTATCTGCAATAATTCAGGGAGCAGTCATCACGGGACTTACTGTCGCGTTGATCCTAATTCAGGCAATCTTTGCAGACGTAAGCCTAATTGAGTTCCTATCGTTATCAATTGATGGTCCGGCCAAGTGGTTCTTTTTCGGTTATTTCATGTACATAACACTAGTTGTTACAATCGCAATTACTGCGATATTTTACAGTCATCTTGAGACAAATTTGAATCGCCAGGTACGAGGAAGTAAAAAACAACTTGCGTGGGCGCAGCTTGTAGGAATGAATGTCGGTGGGGCGGCAACTACAATACTGATGATGTTTGCAGGACTGAGCGGGGCTGGGTTTATTGACTTTGCCATAGGAAACGAAACTGCCAGCTCTGAAATCATGGACATGATAGAAATTCCAATAACTGGGTTTGCACTTTTATTTGCAGGCGGAATAATTGCAGGAGGCATTGCGTATATTGGAACGTATGTGCAAGGACCGAAGACGGGCAAACTGTCTTTTGCAGACGATAGGAAATACGATAGGATTTAGACTCCGAGAATGGTCTTGAGCATTTTTCTGTAGTCTACTTCCTTTTTTGCGCTGCCAGCAGCTGGCAATGAGAACACGAGTGGTTTTGATTTTGTTGCACGTAGCTTTGTCAAATCAGTGTTGATCGGTGCAGAGATATCATCACTTATCAGAACCAGACCCACGTCAGGATCATCGGCTAGTTTTTTGATTTCTGAAAATGCCTCAGACGGATTATCCACGACTATTCCCTGAACTCCGGCTAATTGAAAACTTGTAACAAAAATTCTGCTACCAATAGTTACAATCTTCACAGTTAGCAGTCTTTTTAATACCAATTTAACTTTTTTTGAGCCCAGATTGTTGGAAACCTTGATTTACCTTTACAATTCAGAGAATACATGTCAGAAATAGATGCAACAAAAGACGTTTACCTTTTTACGCATGGAAGAATGGATTTGCAAACCAAGTCAATAGAAGCACTTGTGGCAAAAGGATTCTCAAAAGACAAAATATTTTCTGCATTGCCAAACAAAGTAGGCAGTGTGGGAGACTACATGGCAATGCTTTGGATGCCGCCAAACCCGGATCACATCAAGATTCAAAAAATTACCAAAGTCGAGCCAGTGGAGCCGGTAGGCATGATTGGATTGTGGAAAGGAGTCTCAAAAGACGACATATCTACCATCCCACTTTAATTCCCCTTTTTGAAAATAGCAGATCCAGGGTTTTGCCACTTAACAATGTAAAAGGTTCTGTGTAATCTACAAGACCTGAACAATGCACTCATCGCTCCAGTCCGTGACCAACTTTGACACATCGACTCTGAGGATTACTGGCTCTTCCAGGTTCCCCCTCATCGCTTCACCTGCGTCACCTTGAGGATTGCAAAACCTGTGCAACCCCTTGCAAGCAATATTCATTGCGGCAACAACATCCCTGTCGCGCCATCGCCTGCAACTACCGCACCACAAATCCCGATGTCTCTGCCTGTCCACTTGGAGTCTCCCTCCGCATGCCGGACATAGCGTGCTGGTGCGCCTTGGATCTATCTTATAGAACGGAACGCCGTCCCATGCTGCCTTGTATGATGTCTGCCTTTCCAGTTCGTAAAAAGACCACGAGTTTAGCTTTCTTCTGAATTTATTTCCCTGGCCGTTTCCCTTTCGGTATAGTTTTCTGATTCCTTTCAAATCCTCAAATATTATTGCAGCCTTGTTTTTCTTGGCATAGTTTACTATTGATTTTGACATTCTGTGGATTCTCTGCCTTATCCTGTCTGCCGCCTTCCAAGTTTTCCGTAAACCTTTTTTCTGATTCTGTGGTCGTTTCTTGTACATGTGGATCTGACGTGAGAATAATTCTCCTTTATTTTGAGCATCTCTGACGTGTTTACTTGGATTATTTCTTTGCCGTTTCCAAATGTGACATTTCTCAGGTTCCTGTCGACTCCTATTGTGAATTCCGTCTGGATTGATTCAACATCCTTGGCAATCGATATTGACAGGGATTGGGGCGTTATGGTAAATGATCTTGGTGTAATGGACTGGTCTGATAAAATTCTGATCAGATGATCATTTAGCAGAATGTTTGCAAATTCCCTGTTACGTACTGGGAATGATAGCAGTATTCCATTGATTTTGAATCCATAGCAGGATACAAGATATGGCTTTTGCACAAACGGTGATTTTGGATTTCTGCCTTTTTTGATGTCTCTTTTCATCTGGGACAGTCTTCCGCATGCTTGCGAGATTGCAGTCATCTTGTAGTACGACATTATATCATAATCCTGCAGTGTGCGGTATGCCAAACTGGATAGTCTTTTTAGCGTAGAGCAGTTGTTTTCAAGACCGATTCTTATGCAGTGGTTCACCATCTGGCGGAATGTCTCCATCATCGATGATATTTCCGAGTTGGGATCAAAGTTTTGCCGCACTGACTTGACAGGCAATGGGAGCATATGGTAGATTTTGGGATTAAAACGATCCGTTGTGTTAGATGTTGACCTCGGAATGACATCGGGGTTTAGGTCTCGTAGATTACACAGAACCTTGTAAAACAAAGGTTATAAGTAAAAAGACGAAATTTTCAAATGATGACAATAAAACTCATATGCGCAGAATATGGTTTTGAGTGCGATTTTGTTTTAGAGGGCAAAAAAAGCATATCCTTGATTCAAAAGCTGCGCGACCACATGGAAAGTGAGCACGGCATAGAGTATTCAGTCGATGCCGTAATTCAGATGATAGTAAACAAGGGTCACTCACGAGACTCCATAAGAAACGAATAGCCTATAATTCAGATATCAGTCCTGACAAAAAATCAGAGTATTCGTCATCAGAAAACGTTACGATTTCAATATTGTTTTCGTCCTGCGCCAATTTGGCAGAGTCAAGATGGTAACAATGTTTCTTTCCTTTTAATTTCCCAAAATAATATCCCTCGCACGAGCAAAAATCAAATTCTGGAGAAATCCAATGTTCTTTTCCCATTCCAACCACGGTCCAGATTTGCCTTTGGCTAGGCTCAAACAGGTGCAGTTTTACTCGTTTTTCTGAAACAATCACGTCTGTTTTATTTTCTGTTTTTTCCACAAGAATTTAATCTCAAATGATGCGTATATTTTTGGTGGTACTAACTAAGATAGTTCCTTCCAAGCCGGCAATGATACTTGAAGGTCAAAAGCGTCACCTAATAGCAACTGATCTGCACATAGGATTTGAAAGCAGTCTGGCAACAAATCTGATTTTTGTTGGAAAAAATACCAGCATCAACGAATCAATCGAGCAGTTATCATCAATCATTGACTCTGAAAAACCAGACGATTTGATTCTGCTAGGCGACGTAAAATCAAGCATAAAGACAATTTCAAGGAGTGAGTGGGACGAGGTTCCGCTGTTTTTAAAAAAGATGCAAGAAAAAACAAACGTCATACTGATTCCCGGAAACCACGATTCCAACATACAAAAACTTGCACCAGACGGAATAACTCTGATTGGTTCGATCGGCCTTGTAATTGAAAACGTTTTGCTCACACACGGCCACACAATGCCAACAGAGAATTTTTCTCATGTGGACAAGATAATTATGGGGCACGTCCACCCCGTGTTTTTTGAGGAAGACTCGGTGTTAAACGGGCAACGGGTATGGGTTTCATTAAAGGCCGAAAAAGAAAAAATATTTCCGTCTACCTCCGGAGAAATAGAAATAACGATAGTTCCATCGTTTAACAGGTATTTTTATGCGACAAAAAAGAAGACATACAAAAAATCAATCTCACCAATTTTAGAAAGGATCAAGGATTTTTCTTCTGCAAAAATTGCCACGCTAGACGGCACAATAATTGGCAATGAGTCGCTTCTGTCCCAAGTAATTTAGAACGGATCGTACGGCTCAAGCGCCCTTTTGGTAGTTTCGTTGGTGTGAAGCCACTCTAGCGTTTTGACAAAAGACTCTGCAAGCTCAGTCGTAGTAAGAACGGGGATTCCAAGCTCAGTTGCCTTTCTGCGAATTTGGAATTCGTCGTAAAGCATTCCCACATATTTTTCCAGGGTTGACGTGGATGGAATATTGATTATAAAGTTGATTTTGCGCTCATAAAGCAAATCAGAGATGTTTGGCTTTCGGTGCGGCTCGCTGATTTTGTAGACAATTTCAACGTCCTGAATATTTTTTTCAGACAAAAATTCTGCAGTGTGCTCTGTTGCAAGTATTTTAAATCCAAGGTGTTTTAGAATTGCCATTGTTTGTAGCATTTTTTCCTTGTTTTCTGCACCGCCGATTGTGATCAGTGCAGTCCCTTGCTTTGGCAGATTATACCCAACAGAAATCAATCCCTTTGCCAGCGCATCGTAAAAGCTATCGCCAAAACACGCGGCCTCGCCTGTTGACTGCATCTCCACACCCAGTACGATATCTGCACCGTCAAGCTGCATAAACGAAAACTGGGGCACTTTGATTCCATGGATTAGTGTTTTCTTCCACTTGTCTGAAGGTATGTTAGGCAGGGGTTTGCCCAGAACCGCGCGTGCCGCAAGGCTGATGAGATTTGTCTTTATCAGTTTAGAGACAAACGGCATTGATCTAGACGCCCTAATGTTTAGCTCAATTACGTAAACTTGATCGTTATGAATCAGAAATTGTAAATTGAACGGGCCTTTGATGTTAAACGATTTTGCAATCTTGTTTGAATAATCAGTTATGGTCTCAACTTGTTTATTGTTAAGGCGCCACGGCGGGATGACCATCATTGCGTCGCCTGAATGAACGCCAGCGGCGTCAATGTGCTCCACAATTGCGCCGATTATGACATTTTTTCCATCAGATACGCCATCCACATCAACTTCAAGCGAGTTTAGCATGAATTTTGTAATCACCACGGGATGATCAGGCGAAAGCGTGGTTGCCTCGCCGACATACTTGGCAAGTTCTTCTTGTGACCACACCACTTTCATTGCGGCTCCACTTAACACGTAAGATGGTCTTACCAAGACGGGGTATCCGACCTTTATTGCAAATGATTTTGCCTCAGAAAAGCTAGAAAACGCCTGCCATAGAGGCTGCTTTATGTGCAATTTGTCAAGGATTTTGCTAAACTTGGAGCGGTCCTCAGCCATGTCAACATCTTCTGCAGACGTGCCCAGGAGATGAATTCCCGCCTTTGCAAGCTGTGGCGTCAGATTGTTTGCAGTTTGTCCGCCCACAGAGGTGACCATGCCCTTTGGATTTTCAAAGTCGGCAATGTCCAGAATTCTTTCAAGGGTAAGCTCCTCAAAGTAAAGCCTGCTGCAAATATCATAGTCAGTTGAGACGGTTTCCGGATTACAGTTTACAACAATTACGTTTTGTTCGCCATTTTCTTGCAACCCCCAAACCATGTTGACTGTTCCCCAGTCAAACTCTACGCTGCTTCCAATTCTATACGGTCCTGCACCCAGTACAACTACGCCCCTCTGATCGGAACTGACTTGAATGTCGTTTTCAGTTCCCCCATACGTCATGTAAAGATAGTTTGTCTTTGCCGGCCATTCCGCTGCAAGTGTATCAATTTGTTTTACAATTGGAACAACACCGAGTTCTTTTCGGAGTTTTCGCACCTCGAATTCATTTTTGTTTATAGCCCGCCCTATTTGCCTATCAGAGAACCCAAAGTGCTTTGCTTTATGCATAAGTTCAGAGTTCATCGGTTTTTCCTTTGTCTGTTGTTCTACGTCAACGATGTTTCTTATTTTTTCGATAAACCATGGATCAATTGAAGATAGTTTTTGGATTTTTTCAACTGATAGTCCTTTCTTAAGAGCGGCTGCAACATAGTACAAAATATGATCATTTGGATTCAAAAGATGATTTTCAATGTCTTCCACATCGTATGATTTCCCATTGCCGCGGTTGAGGACCAGCCCATCATTGCCAATGTCAAGCATCCTGATTGATTTTTGCAATGATTCCTCAAATGTCCTGCCAATTGCCATTACCTCGCCCACCGACTTCATGGTAGGACCAAGCTTGCGGTTTGCAAGCTCGAATTTAGCAAAATCCCAGCGAGGGTGCTTGCACACGATATAGTCCAAGGAGGGCTCAAAGCACGCAGTGGTAGTTTTTGTGATGCGGTTTACAAGTTCTGGTAGTGAGTGTCCAAGCCCTATTTTTGCAGACATGTATGCAAGCGGATATCCGGTTGCCTTGCTTGCAAGAGCAGATGATCTTGAGAGTCTTGGGTTGATTTCGATTGCAACATATCTATCAGAGGTGGGCTCTAGCGCAAACTGGATGTTGCATTCGCCTACAATCCCAACGTGTTTTGTTGCGCGAAGTCCTGCAGAGCGAAGCATGTGGTATTCATGGTTGTTAATTGTTTGTGACGGTGCAACAACAATGTTATCGCCAGTATGAACCCTCATTGAAAGAACGTTCTCCATGTTGCACACTATGACATTGTTTCCCTCATAGTCTTGCATTACCTCATATTCGATTTGTTTCCAGTGCCCGATGTATTCCTCAATGAGCACTTGTCTTACAAGACTTGCATTTAATCCGCGTTCAACAATTTCGTGCAATTCGTATTCATTGTAGGCCACACCGCCTCCCTTGCCCCCAAGTGTGTACGCCACTCTGATTATCACAGGGTAGCCTAGTTCTTCTGCGGCATTTTTTGCATCGTCAAACGTGTTGACAGTTTTACTCTTGAGTACCGGGACTCCGCACTCTTTCATGGAATCCTTGAACAGCTGCCTGTCCTCTGTTTTTTGGATTCCAGGGATTTGCGTTCCAAGCACTTTGACTCCATATTTTGTCAAGACTCCCTGCTCGCCAAGATTTACACCACAGTTAAGCGCAGTCTGGCCGCCATACCCCAGCATTACGCCGTCTGGTCGTTCAGATTCAATTATTGACGAGACATACTCGGGAGTAACTGGTAGCAAATACACTTTATCGGCAAAACGGGTATCTGTCTGAATTGTAGCGATGTTTGGATTGATCAGCACGCTTTTCAGACCGTCCTCCCGTATGGCCTTGAGGCATTGACTGCCGGAGTAGTCGAATTAGCGGTCGTTTTTGCGACTTTCGCCTGCTTCTCCGATCTTTATTGCCCCACTACCAAGAACTAGAATTTTTTTCAGGCTCTCATTTCTTATTAGAATCTCCCCCCTTGATCAAACTTTTCAGCTCTTCAAAGACGTATTTACAGTCATATGGCCCAGGCGATGCTTCCGGATGAAACTGGACTGCGATGACTTTTTTTTGTTTGTGCTTTATGCCTTCGACTGTATTATCGTCTGTATTTGTAAACCATAATTCAAAATCAGTTTTTCCCAACGAGTCAGGATTAATTCCATAACCGTGATTTTGGCTTGTGACATAGACCTGGTTATTTTTCAAATTAAGGCAGGATTTGTTTTGCCCCCGATGACCGTATTTGAGCTTGTAAGTTTCTGCGCCGCCGGCAAGCCCGATTATTTGTGCGCCAAGACAGATGCCAAGTGTCGGAATATTTTTTTCAATTAGCTGTTTTGCAGTTTGAATTGTTTGCGGGCATTTCTCAGGATCACCAGGACCATTACTTAGCACCACTCCTTTTGGATTATACGATAATACTTTTTCAATCGTTGCGTTCCATGGAAGCTTTACCACCCTGTATCCCAGGTCCCGAATGTTTCGTATGATTGCGTTTTTCACGCCAGTGTCAATCACCACAATCGATTCACTCTCATTGCCATAGATGTGTTCTTCTTTTGTTGAAACCTGGTCCATGAATTCCTCTGACGAGTACGATTTGGCTTCCGCGAGTTGTTTTTTGATAGACTCTACATCAATTTCAGAGTCAGATACCACGAGTGCTGCCATCATGACGCCTCCAATTCTGAGTTTTTTTGTAAGCTCCCTCGTGTCAATTCCAGAGATTCCAGGCACCTTTTCGTTGTATAGCCATTCATCTAAGGTCATGGTAAGATTCCAGTGGCTTGCAACCTCAGATAGCTCGTGAACCACCAGTCCCCGTGCCTGGATTTTATCAGATTCAAAGAATTGAGATATTCCCGATTTATCCATTAGTGACGGGTCTGGAACGCCATAATTCCCAATTAACGGATAGGTCAGTGTCAGGATTTGGCCTGCATAGGATGGATCAGTCAAAGTCTCAGTGTATCCCACCATCCCAGTGTTGAACACCAGTTCTCCAAAAACGGTCTTTTGGTACCCAAAGCCCTTGCCGTCAAGAACCGTACCGTCAGATAAAATCAGTTTTCCGTATTTGTTTGCAAACTGGGCTTTTTTTATCGAAATTGTGACCCTCAAAAAGTGGATTTCTAAGCTGATTTAAGTTTTATGAGAGATGATCGCAAACAAAAAGTCAGAGTGCTCTGAACTGCTCGCTCCACTTGTAGTAAGCTCGGATCATGTCCATCGAAACGCTCGGCTTTCTTCTTCCCATCATTTCCTTAAAGTCATTGGTGGTCAGATCGCGCGGTTGCGGTGGCGTTTCGCCTGCAACTGGCTCGTGATAGTCAGGTGCGCTAAACAACTCGTTTACAATCATTAGTTGTGCAGACTGGCAGATGTCCTTAATGTCACTTGCGCTGTATCCGTCAAATATTTTTGCAAGCTCATTTGACTTGACTTTTTCGTCCTTTTTGAGCGGATGAGTGTACAAATCAAACAGTTTCTCCCTTGCCTCAAGTGTCGGCAGTGGAACATAGACTCTTTTTTGGAATCTTCTCAGGAATGGCCAGTCAAGGCTCCAAGGCTTGTTCGTAGCACCAATCACATACAGCTGGATGTCCTTTCCTTTGCCGTTGATTCCATCCATTTCTGTTAGGAACTGGTTCTTTGTTCTAACCTCGCCTCCAACCTCGCTGTTTCTATTTCCCAGAAGGGAGTCGATTTCATCTATGAATAATATTACTGGCTTGTGCTCGCGCTCGGCATATCCTCGTGCCATCTTGAATACTTTGGAGACGTTCTTTTCTGCCTCGCCAAGCCACTTGCTCATCATCGATGCCGCATCAACCACTATGAAATAGCCGTCAATTTCGTTTGCAGTTGCCGCTGCAAGGACTGTTTTGCCACATCCTGGTGGGCCATAAAGTAAGATTCCTCGGGGCCAGCCAAGCGGAAACAGGTCAGACCTTTGTGTAGGATACACGATTGACTCGCGCAGTGCGCTTTTTGCATCGTCTAGACCAACTACCTCTTTCCAGCTAACGTCTGGCTTTTCTTTCATTATCAGGTCATCAAAATCATCTTCGTCCTTTTTCTTTTCAAGTGACGCTTTTTGCTCTGCAGGAGTTGCGTTTGGATCAACTGCTGGCTCTATGTCCACACCGCGTGTCATTTGGAGCGCCTTTATTCTATTTTCATAAGCGCGGCATCTTTCGGTGTAAACCTTGTTTAGTTTGTTATCAGGATACAAGTGGATTAATTTTACAAGAGAATCGATTGCTTTTTGGTAGCTTGCAATTGCCATGCCCCTTGCGCCTTGGGAATCAAGCTTTATTGCGTCAGAGGCATACTTGCTTGCATTATTTTCTAATTCTTGCGGGGCTAGACTCATCTCAAATCACCTGTTCGTACTGGACTGGAGAACTTTGTTGGTATTCTGGTGTGTAAACAGGTGTAGCAGATTTTGTTAAATTTATTCTACCTTCTTTTGAGGAGGTCTCAGGCCTTACCTTATCGTCAAAAAACAGACTTGATGATACATCGCCTTGCGCTGTCTTTATTTCAGACACTGAGGACTGGGCGGAAATTATCAGTTCTTGTATTTGGTCATTTATTTCCCCAAGTGAAAAAGTCGAATTTCTAATCAGGTCCGTAAACTCTTTCAAAATGGCATATGCATCATGCTTGTGGTGGTATTTCATGAGCACTTGCTCTGCCAGTCCAAGTATCATGTCCAAGTCTTCTAGTTCCTCACGAGACATTTTTGCTATTTTTTGTTCGTATTTTGGGTTCGATTCTAGGAGTCTTTTTTTGACGAGTGCAGATATGCCCCTGACCTTTTCCACATCTCGGTCTAAACTGCTTGATTCAAAGGACTTCATGAGCATCACAGGCTTGCTAGAAATTTAGATTAGGGTACTGCTTGCGAATTTTAGATTCTGCTATCAAATTTACTTCATCTAGGATTTGTTTGGATTCGAGGTTTGTTTGCTTAAAGTCAAATTTGGCCTCAATCAAACTCCCCGAATCCATAACAATGCTGCCCAAAATCCCGGATAGCTCAATGAAATCCTGACTAATATCAGGCGACGTAAGATAGATGTTAGAGTTAACAGTCCTCAAAATGGATATCATGGGAGACACGGTTTCGGTGATGTTACTGATTTGAGATATTGAGTCAAGTCGTTTTTGAATCATTTTGATTGCAGTTATTGCAGAGGTCAGGATCCCTTCAAATTCTACCTGTTTGTTGAACTCGTAGTTTTCTGCAAGCACCCCTTCGTTTTGGAGATAGAACTTCAGGTTGGATTTTCTTGCCAGCACCCACTGCTTTTGCAGTTTATCAAATATGCGCTGTACCAGATACGCAGAGTATTCCAGCCTTGGCTTTATTGTAAGGGCGTACGGGTTTGGAAGAACGCGCACCATATCATTTACAAATACTGAACTTGCGACCATGTCTTGATCATCAACCCAGATTTGTGTTTATTAGAACGGTGTCACAAATTTTGGTTTAACCGCAGTTACAGTATGCAAGGGGTACAATCTAGAGTTTTTTTTCTAGCATTTGTTCAATGAATTTGACAATGGATCTTACCTAATAATACCAAAACACAGGTCATGGTAAAAGAACACGAGCTAACCATAAGTTTGGAGGAGTTTGGCCTCTCAAAATACGAAGCTCGCGCCTATGTGACAATAGTCACAAAGGGCACCATTTCTGCAAGCGAGGTTGCATATTATTCCGAACTTCCAAGAACCAAGGTTTATCCAGTTTTGTTAAAGCTCCAGCAGAAAAAACTTGCAATTTTATCAAAAAGCAAGCCAGTAATGTGCACGGCCATTGCGCCAGAGGACGCATTTGACGAGATAGTGCACGAGCAGATAAACAAAGTAGACGCCATGAATACGCTTGTCTCCAACTTGAAGAAAATCAGCGAGGAGAGCAAGAAGGCTCGCGGCGCTGAAGAAAAAAGATATTTCCACCTTCATCCGAATTATGTTGTAAAACAGCTGCGCACCATGGTCGACGGTGCAAAATCATCAATTCACGTAATGGCAGACTCGTGGGGTTTGAGCATTCTGGCAGAATGCAAGGAGGAATTACTCTCAGTGTTGAGAAGGAATCTAGATGTCAAGTTAATTGTGCCGTCACAGGTAATTGGAAGCGAGTCATTTAGGGCAATGCCAGACGGCGTAAAAATCAAGTCATCGGAAATCATTCAGAACTGCTTCATCTTTGATGACACTGAGCTTCTCTTAATTGACAGCACAAACGGAAAGGGGGCAATTTTTACTGCAACTGACATACTAGGTGGAAATCAGACCAAGATTTTTTCACAGGTTTGGAAGACTGCATTGAAAATAGATAACCTTTCAGACATGACAAAGGCCCGCGCACTTGAGGTTTGCAAGATAATCAACGCAATAAATGAAAACGGCCTTGGCTTCGTTCTCAATTCCATCATGAATTCAAAGAATAAACTGGTAGATTTTGTAAAGTTTTTGGACAAAAATGGTATATCGCTAAAGGACAGACCGCTAGAGGAGATTTTAGACATTGTAAACTCTACCCTAGAGATCACCTGTGCAGGTAAGATCCAGTACGACTCAAAGACAAACAACATCACGCTTGAATCAAAGATAAACAGCGGCCATTCCTTGCCATGGGCAATGTTAATTGGAAGCTACCTTGAGCAAAAGGGCCAGAGCACCAAAATGACTTATCATACGGACTCGCACAAAGGCGAGATGGTCCATCTGAAGATAAACAGCTAAATTCAAAGAATTAAAAAACCAAGACAGAGGACAGTACTTGTGATCGACGAGAAATTAAAGTCACTTGGAATAACATTACCAGTACCGCCAAAACCTGCAGGATCATACATACCAGTCGTAGTATCAGGAAATTTGGCGTTTGTTTCAGGACAAATCCCAATGCAAGAAGGCAAAGTTGCATACACTGGAAAGGTTCCAACCGAAAGAACTCCAGAAGAGGCGCAGAGTGCAGCAAGGATTTGCGCAATCAATATTTTGTCACAGCTAAAGGCAAATCTTGGCAGTCTGGACAGAATATCAAAAATTGTTCGAGTGTCAGGATTTGTAAATTCGGCAGGCGACTTTACAGAACATCCCAAAATAATAAACGCAGCATCAGATTTGTTCTTTGAAATCTTTGGTGAGAAAGGCAAGCATTCAAGAATTGCAGTTGGAGTATCAAGTCTTCCCCTAAATTCCACTGTCGAAATAGATATGATTGTAGAATTTACTTCTGATTGAGTCTTGAGTTAAGTTCCTTTACAAATGCGAGAATCTTTGCTTTTGGAATAACCGCTCCACATGCCTTATCATGTCCTCCGCCAGAGCCTCCAAATTCTGCGGCAAGCGAGTTTACCAGTCTTCCAAGGTGTATCTTGCACGACTTGGAGCCACGGATGGATACTGCATAGATGCCATGATCGACACGCTCCTTGTATGCCACACCGACCTCTTTTCCTGAAAGTCCCAAAACGAAGTTAACTGCACCGCTTGCACCTGCATCCAAAATCTCCATGTATCCAAGGTTCTTCATTGTTTTTAGCGACTTTTTGACCTTTGCAATCATCCCTGCAAGCTTTTCAACCTGGATTTGTGCAAATTCAAACGAATTTGGAATCTCATGCGGATATTTTGATTCACTTAGAACCTCAACTAGATACAGCAAGTAGTCAGGATCCTTTTGGTGTCCAACTATGTTGTATGTGAGAACGGTTGCAGAGATCAGTGCAAACTGTCTGTCATAGATTTGCAGAAGCTTGGCACCCTTTGGCCTATCCTCCATGTAATCAGTTATTGCAGCACATGCTGCGATAAACGAAGAATGATCTGACAACTTTGATTTGTATGCATCATAGACTTGGACTGTGGTGCACTCGTTTGTGTCATGTATTACTTTGATTTTTGCCTTCTCTAGTTTTTTCACTATTTCGGGATCAATGTCATGATGATCAATGTATGTAATTGAGACTCTTTTTTTTCTAAGACCAGACAGAATGTCTACAAATTTCTCCTGATTATTTTTGGCAAGCCCCACGTCACAGATAATCAGAGTTTTTAGTTTTTCATCTTGTGCGACCATTTCTAATGCAGGCATCATTCCAGGATAATCAACTAGGACTGAGTCTCCACCATGTGCTTCGCGTACAAGTGCTGCAGCACATATGCCGTCTGCATCTTCCATGTGAGAAAGACAAATCACTTTGGTTCTCGGTTTTTTTACAGTTTTTGTCTTTTTAGCAGCAGTCACATTCGCACTCTTTAGCTACCTTATTTAAATCAAAAAGGAAAACCAACTAGTCTTTTTTGTTTTGGATGTTTCTAACCAAAATTTGTTTTCGGTCTTCATCAGACAGTGCAGAATACACATCATAAAACGTCAATCCTTCAAGTTGAGTTTTCTTGTCAATTTCTGCCAACTTTGAAAGGACCTCAGGTGAGGCTCCAAGTATGAAATCATCTACTTGTTGCATGTATTTGCGCTCGACTTGAGTCATGATTACAATCAAAAAATACGCCTATAGTGGCAAGCTTTACCATATTAGACTAATTGCTAAATTTAGCGCAGCAATAAAGAGCTAGTTCGGATTAAATTTTTAGCCGCAAATAAGGTACCAGTATTGACGAAATCAGAAGAATTTTTGTCCTTATTTTCACAAACGGTATTTGCCTGCAATCATTCATTATTTTTTGTTCATGTTATAAGCACAAACAATTTTTTACAGCACACGTCTGACTTTGCAGACATCTTACAGAGGATCATGCGGTGCAAAACTTAATAGGCAATTTTCAAGCAAAAAATACCAAATTGGAGACAAAAAACATAGGGTTAAGAGATGTCGAGATTGCAGACACCAAAATTTCAGACATCGATGGCGACAGGGGCAAGTTGATTTATCGAGGATATGACATTTTAGATTTAACAAAGAACTCAACATTTGAGGAAACAGCTTATTTGCTGTTAAATGACGATCTTCCAACAAAGGCAGATTTTGAGGAGTTTGTGCAAAGACTAGTTGATGCACGCGACATGCCAAGGCAAATGCAGTCAAACATGAGAAACTGGAGAAAAAACGCAGATCCGATGGTAATGCTACAGGCATTCGTGGTTGCACTTGCAGGATACTATGACGACAATGGAGAAAGCGAGGAAGAAATCAATTATCAAAGCGCAATCAACCTGATTACAAAAATGCCGACCATCGTGGCAAGCTGGGAGCGGGTAAGGACTGGCAAAGACATTGTAGATCCAGACCCAAGGCTAAGCCATGCTGGAAACTTTTTGAACATGCTTGTTGGCGAAAAGCCTGATCAGGAAACTGAGAGAATTTTTGACATTTGCCTGATATTGCATGCAGATCACACGTTTAATGCATCAACGTTTGCCGCGCGCGAGGTTGCATCAACTGGCGCCCACATGTATTCGGCAATAAGTGCGGCAATAGGGGCACTGAGCGGTCCCCTCCACGGAGGAGCAAACCACGAGGTCATGAAGATGCTGCTTGATATCAAAACAGTTGACAATGCAGAGTCATGGGTAAAAGAAAGACTGGCAAAAAGCGAGAAAATCATGGGAATGGGCCACGCAGTTTACAAAACATATGATCCACGCGCCCAAGTGCTCAAAGAACTTTCAAAGAAACTGGCAAAGAAGACAGGGCAGCCATGGTACGACATAACAGAAAAAGTAGAAGAGGTGACAATCAGAGAAATGAAAAAACAAAAAGGAATAGACATCTATCCAAACGTGGACCTGTACAGTGCGTCACTGTACTACATGCTCAAAATACCGCCTGATCTCAACACGCCCATTTTTGCCATATCACGCGTTGCAGGATGGGCAGCACATGTAATTGAGGAAAAGTTTGCGCGAGCTGCTCCAAAACCGGTGCTATACAGGCCAAAGGCAAACTATGTCGGAAAATACTGCGGCCCGCAAGGTTGCGAGTACAAACAGCTAGACTTGAGACAGTGAGAAATCATTAATCCTAGTTTCCAAGTAGAGTAATTGTTGGTCTGGATCAAGTGGGAGGATTACGGTAAGAAGGTAAAAAAGCGCAGTCAGGCAAAAAAGAGCGTTCAGGCAAAAAAGAAGAAATCGTCAAAACCAAGAATTGAGCCGCGCAGTAAAATCATTCCAGGAAAACACAAAGTAGAATTCAGAAAGGCAAGCGAGCTACTAAAAGACTAGTTCCTAGAGTTAAGCCACTGTTGTGCCCTTGCATTGATGTCGTGTTTGTAAAGCACTTGGAACACCATTTCATAAAATGTGATTCCTTTCTTTTGCGCTTGCGTGTCAAGCCATTTTATGCCCTCCGCAAGCTCAGGATCAGTATCTGAAAACTCAACTAGTTCATCGACCATTTTCGTAAAGAAGGCAAAGGATCTTTGCATCAAGACTTTATTTTCAGATTGATTATTCAGACCTGAATTCAAATTATATAGACTAAAAACGCCTTTTTGATTGACCATGGAGCACCTTTTGTATTCGGACGGAAATGCAAAGAGGATCTCATGGACGATCAAAACAGAAAATGATCAAAGAGATCAGTTTCGAGACCACGCAGATATCTATCTTGACAAGGTTACAAATATTCAATCAAAGTACATTGCACTGCACGTAGGACTGTTTTGGTCAATTGGCGTTTTCATAATAAAAAACGGAGACACTGTGAGGATCATGCTAGATTCAGATGAAATGATCAATCATCTTTCTTCCGATGCAAAATCAGGCGACCAGATGCTAGAGCATAAAAAAGGATTCATAAATCAGCTCGGCACGCAGAGAAACCTCAAGTTCATCTATGAAAAAATTAACGCCGCAGATAACAGCGCATCAAAATTCCTATGATCTCATGATCAGCCCAACATCCATCAGATTTGTGTGAGTTGGCCCAGTCAGAATCAGTCGGTTGTGTTTTTTAAAAAATGCGTTCGAGTTGTTATTATCCAGGTAGTTTTGTATTTCATTACGGTCTGGAATAAAATCAAAAATAGCCCCAGCGTATTTTGTATTGCCATCAATTCCATCAGTGCCAACAGATGCAACTACAACTGAAGGGTCTTTTAGATCTTTCAATATCCGTAAAACCAATTCCTGATTTCTGCCACCCCTGCCACTGCCAGTAACTTTGACAGTCGGTTCCCCGCCAAAAACAAGGCAGGATTTTTTTGCATTTGAAAAGATTTTCAAAATTCTTTTTGCCACACTTTTTACATCGCCTGAAATCGGAGTGAGTGTTTTTGTTCTGTAGCCAAGACTTGCTGCTTTCTTTGCCATCGCATCAACGCAGTTTTTGTTTGTTGCAACGATAAAATTTGGGATTGCCGGTTTTTTTGGAGTCTCATCTATTTCCCCCGTCATGCCAAGTCTTATCCGCCTCAAAACAGACGGGGGCGTTTTTCCCTCCAATCCATATTTTTTAATAACTCTCATGCAATCAGAAAATGTCGAATCGTCAAAGTACGTAAGGCCAGACGCAATCGAGGCAAGATTGTTTCCCACCACGTCTGACATTACCAGCGAAACTGCCGGACAGGGTAGATTTTGGACCAATTTTCCGCCCTTTATCATAGAAAGGTGCTTGCGAATGCTATTGATTTCGCCAATTGAGGCGCCACATCTGAGAAGAAGTTTTGTCATTTGCTGTTTTTGCGCCAAAGATATTCCGTCAGGCAGGCAAAGCAGGGCAGATGCGCCGCCAGAAATCAGGAAAATTACAAGGTCCCCTTTTTTGGCATTTTTCAATAGTGCTAGGACGGATTTTGCCGCAACCACGCTTGATTTGTTTGGTATCGGATGGCCTGCGCGACAAATTTTAAATTTTTTGTTACAAAACACTGGCTTGTGATTTTGAGGAACTACAATTATTCCTCGCTCTAGATTTATTTTTGAGTGAACCAGTTTTGCCATCGAATCTGCCGCCTTGCCTACTGCCACTACATAGATTTTATCATACTTTGACAGATTATACGATCTGTTTCCAATGCGCAGTTTATTTTTTGTAATCATGCCGGTAAGCAAGTTTTCAGGCAATGCAGATTGCAATCCAGCCTCTAGAATGCCAAGTGCGTTTTGCGTCTTTTTGCCATAGATCGCCTGCTTGTTTTGAATCAAACATCTTTTGAGTCCGCATTAGATCATTTAAGATCACCTATGATAATCAGTATTTTGTGAAGTTTGTAGAAAGAGTTATTTTCCAACTCCCAATATGCACAATGCACCAGAGTTGGTTAAAACAAAGAAAGCAATCAAAAAAATCTGCTGGGCAAACACGGCAGGTTTTGAAGAGTCGGATATTGTCATATTAGGAATACCCGATGAGACGGGATCCCACTCGATATGGTCAGGCGCCTCAAAGGCCCCAGACAGGATACGAAGGATTTCAAATGAGCGGGACATATACTATGAAAAAAAACTCCAGTGTCTTGCCCTCACAACAAACGGCCTCCAAGACACGAGAGTCCACGATTATGGGAATATCAAAAAACGGCAGATTCCGCAGGCATTTGATAAAATTTTATCATCCTCAAAAATCCCAATTGCGATTGGAGGGGATCATTCCAACACCACGCCAATTTTAAAGGCAATGGCAAAAAAACACGGTCCTGTCTCTCTGGTTTATTTTGATGCCCATCCGGACTTTGTATCCCACACTAGGAACTATTACGGCTCAGTCATCACGGATTCTTTGGACTATATCGACGTAAAATCAAGCATACAGATCGGCATTCGAAGTCCAGAAACAGAGGAGATTGCCAACATAAAAAAACACAGCCTCAAGGTAATCACGCCATTTGACGTAGTAGAGCAAGGCATGATGGAAATCTCAAAAACAGTCCTAGACACAATAAAGGAAAATGTCTACATATCATTTGACATGGATTGCCTAGATCCAGCATACGCCCCAGGAGTCTCAGTTCCAGTGCCAATAGGAATTGAGAGCCGAGACGCCATGCACCTAGTCAAGAAAATTGTTCAAAGGGGAATGGCTGGGTTTGACATCATGGAGGTCTGCCCAAAGCACGACCTAAACAACCAAACGTCGCACCTGGCATCAAGAATTATTGGGGAAGTTGTTTCCTCCTGTAAAGTATAATTAGTATTTGAATACACCACAAAATATGCACACAGTAAAAATTCCAAAAATTATTCAGTTTGGCAAAGACGCATTATCAGAAGCAGAATATCCAAAAAACGCACTCGTGATTACAACTGCCCCTCCGCCAATATCATCAAAATGGTTGGCAAAAATGGGAATTCAGGATTACATGTTGTACGACAAGGTTGAGCCAGAACCGTCAATTGAGACTGTAAACCAGGTCATCTCAGAATACAAGGCAAAGAATCCGTCTTGCATAATTGGGCTGGGCGGCGGAAGCTCACTCGATGTTGCAAAATATTCGGCAGCTGAAATGAAACTTGAGAAAACACTCATCCCGACAACATTTGGAACGGGTGCGGAAATGACCACATATTGCGTTCTAAAGTTTGACGGAAAGAAAAAGCTCTTGCGAGAGGACAGGTTCCTTGCAGACAGAGCGATAGTTGACGCATACTTTATGGAGGGAACTCCAGAACAAATTGTCAAAAATTCCGTTTGCGACGCATGTGCACAGGCAACTGAAGGGTACGACAGCAAGCTTGGAAACGAGTTCACACGAACGATGTGCAAGCAGGCCTTCGAGGTTTTGTACGACGCAATAATCAACAACAAGCCAGAAAACTATCCGTATGGCTCAATGCTATCTGGAATAGGATTTGGTAATTGCTCCACGACGCTAGGCCATGCTTTGTCATACGTCTTTTCAAATGAGGGCGTTGCTCACGGCTATTCCCTTTCGTCATGCACCACAGTAGCACACAAGTTCAACAAGTCAATCTTTTACGAGCAATTCAAAGAGGTAATTGAAAAGCTAAAGTTTGACAGAATGTCCCTAAAGGCGCCACTTGACCAGGCAGCAGACACGGTCATGACAGACAAGGGCCATTTGGATCCAAACCCAAGACCGGTAACAAAGCAAGATGTCATCCAGTGTCTAAAGGACATCGTCGAAGGAAGACTCTAGAATTTTTTCCTCTCTTTTCTCTTTTATTGCACGGTGCAGAAATCGCACATTTTACTAAACTTAAATACCGCAAAATATGACCAGAAAAAAGATGCTGAAGTTCGGAATTCAAAACGGGCTCAATGTTGCAAGAGCAGGATTTAGCGAAGACCAGATCCTAACTGCTTGCTTACTTGCAGACAGAACAGGTTATGACTCTATTTGGTACATGGACCACTCCAATGTGCCCCAGTGGACAAAGGCAATAGTAAACGACCCATGGGTCATGCTTTCTGCAATAGCTGCAACAACAAGACATGTGGAACTTGGCACATGTGTCACTGACGCAATTAGAAGACACCCATCAAACATTGCGCTTGCATCAATCACGCTTGACAGAGTATCAAAGGGAAGAGCCACACTTGGAATAGGTGCAGGCGAAGCTCAAAATTTAAAAGAATTCAACATACCGTTTGACAATCCAGTTAGCAAGTGGGAAGAACAGCTACAAGTAATCAAGCTCTTGTTTGGTTCAAGCCCTGAGAACACGGTAGACTTTAACGGCAAGTACTATCAATTAACTAAAGCGTGCCTTCAGGCAAAACCAATCAGAAAACCACACCCACCGATATACATGGCAGCAGGCGGACAGCGAACACTAAAGATGACAGGCAAGTACGGCGACGGATGGTTACCCATAGGATACACTCCGGAGCTATTTGAAGACCATGCAAAGACAATCAAGGACTCGATGAAAGAAAACAACAGAAGCAAAGAAGATCAGGACAATTTCCAATATGCGCTAGACATCGATGTTTACTTTTCAGATGACGCAGAAGAGTCATGGGCAAAAATGAAAGAGGCAGTCAAAGTAAGCTTGTTCAAACCAGAAGTGCTGCGAGTTCACGGGATAAAAGAAATTGAGGGATTTGACTTTAAGAAATACTTCACAGAATACTCCATGTCAAACCAGGACTGGATTGTAAAGATGCGAGAGGGAGCAACTACAATTCCAGACTCTGTTGCAAGATCATCTGTCGCTGTCGGGACGCCAGATGACGTGATTCCAGTCTTTGAGCGATTCCGAAAGGCAGGAGTAAATCACTTTGTGATACGATTCTGGGGCTCCAATTATTTTGGCTCTATTGACAAGTTTGCATCAAAAGTGATGCCATACTTTAAAGAAAAACACAACAAGTAATGCCAGAAACCCCAAAGACTATCGAGTCCACAGTCTGGAATGATGTAAAAAAATGCTGGGACGTGTTTACAGTTCCAGTCGACGAGTATCACGGATTTACAGAGTGCAGGCACTGCCAAAAGCCAATATCCCACAACGTAAAATCCGAAGGAAAGTTCAAAGTAGTCTGGGTCAGGTGCGCCTGCACAAGACAATGAGCCTAATAGAATCGGCAGAAGCATTTGCAAGGGCCAAAAATGCAGACATTGATTTTTGCAAGAGCATCGTGTTTAGGCTAAAGTCAATTGGCGTAAACGACGAGCAGATACTTTGCTGCGCCTTTTTGTGCTATGCAAATTCAAGCTTTGATGAGATACACGCAAGATTTGGGCGCGAGATAGCGACAGTTGTCACCTCAATATCAAAGGATTTTTCCCTGCCAAGACAAAGGCAGGAGGAGCAGTACATCAAGCAGCTACAAGACGCTCCATGGGAATCAATTTTGATCAAACTGTGCGAAATATCGGCGACACTTAAGATCCTAAAGGACTCGGAATTATCAAAAACCAAAAGAGGCAAGATCCTCAAGCAGAACATACACCATCTCAACGTGTTAAAAAAGAAAATTTCTGAAAACAAGGACAGGACGCCGGGAATAGAAAGACTGCTTGACGGGGCAAACGAGACTTTGATTCACTTTAAGCAAAGGCCGATCAAATTTTAGAATGTCCGGCCCTAATTCAAAAAGACAAGCTTTTGAATCAGATTTTGTTTGCAGGCTTGGCTTAAATTCAGACAGAATCCAGAGGTCTCATGAAAGGAGACATACTGCTACAGAACGTCCAAGTAAGAGGCTTTGTTCCTGCAACTGCTGGCAAAAACGCAAAGGAAGATAAAAAGAAGATCCGCAATGCAGTCGAGACAAAGCTTGGGAAAAACATCGGCAATGTCAGGGAGCGATGCAAGGGAAAGCCTCTCTCCGTAAATGTGGTGTTTTATCTGCAAAAGGACACGGCGCACGCAAAAAAAGATTTGGATAGTCTCTCAAACGTATTGCTCGACGTTCTCTCAGAGGAGATGTCAAGCAAAGAATCAGAGCCCGGACTCAACATAATAAATGACGATAGCGTAATTTACAGAATTGTCTTTGAAAAGAAAATAGTAAACTCTTCAGAAGAAGAAGGGCTGACATTTTCAATTTACGAATGGGCCTATTCATAGAGCCAGAATTTATTTTAAAACTTTAGATCAGGATTTTTCAGGCTCAAATTTGGTGTTTTTTCAGGCCAAATGTAAAACGATTGTATTTAATTACAATAAATCATAGTTTTTCCTATGCAGTTGTTGGGAAGACTGGAGATAAAGTCAAAACAAAAGATAGCCGAGTTCCTAAACCAAGAGCATGTGGGACGGGTCTGCTCAATTGACAAAGACGGGTTTCCTCAGATAATCCCGATGAACTTTATCTTTCTAAACGACGCAATCTATATGCACTCGCACACAAGAGGCGAAAAGCTTGAAAACATAAAATCAAACGACAAGGTAGGCTTTGAGGTAGACAGAGAACTAGAATTTTTGCCATCATATTTTACACACCCAACTGACGCATCACAGGCAGATACGCTGTACATCAGCGTGGTGATCAAGGGAAAGGGGGTAATCGTTTCAGACAAGGACGAAAAAACGCTGGCACTAAACGGATTGATGGAAAAATACCAGCCAGAGGGAAGATATGAAAAACTCACACGAGACATGGAAGTAGTAAACGAGGTTGCAATAATTAAGATAGTTCCGCACACAATGCGCGGAAAGTACAAGATTGGCCAGCACATGGACAAAGGCACCCGAAGCCACATTGCAGGAAAAATACTAGAGCGAAATTCCCCCACCTCAAGAGAAACATTACGAATCATGGGCTTTGAGATTACTGAAAGCGGCGCAAAGATGGTAGACGAGCCAAACTGGTAATTATGAGCTAGACATAATTCCAGTCATGTCAATATGATACGGCATATCTTTTTGCGCAAGATAGAACAGCTGATCATCAATTACAATTGTTTGCTTGTCGTTTTTGTCTGAGAGAATAGATTCGTCAAGTGTTCCTCTAATTACAAAGGAACCGACAGTGTCAGATACGAAGGTCAGAAACACGTCGTTTCCAGTTATCGTAATTGACGGCTGAGCAATTGGAATTCCCGAATTATTAAACATCATTTTTGCCTCAACCACCTCAAAATTCTCTAAATTTGTACCTAGAACGGGACGAATTTTCATCTCAAGGCTTGCAG
This sequence comes from Candidatus Nitrosotenuis chungbukensis, assembly GCF_000685395.1. Classification (GTDB taxonomy): domain Archaea; phylum Thermoproteota; class Nitrososphaeria; order Nitrososphaerales; family Nitrosopumilaceae; genus Nitrosotenuis; species Nitrosotenuis chungbukensis. Next base: position 54,351 of record NZ_AVSQ01000020.1, read on the forward strand.
GTTTTGATGCGCTTGGGGATCCTGCATAATATGTCCCACTCATACTCAGATAGAATTCTCTTTTTTCAAGGGATTCGAGGCGCAGAACAGGTTTGAGGATTTTTTCAACCGCGGCATGCTTTTTTTCAGGCATTGTCTCTGATGCGCTTTTTGATTCCACGTCAGCAGACGCTGACGATATAATTGGGCTTTGGGCCACAGGTTCGGGGGAATTATCAAACAGTGCATCCGTAATTTGGGGGATGTGTTCTTGCGGCATTATTTTTTCTGCCAGTCCAAATCCCCAGAACGCAATTACCGATACTGCCACAATTGAGCAAACGCCGATCAGGTGAGGATTATTACGTATTTGCAATCAAGGCACATCTTTGGAGTTTTGCTTAAAAGATAGACGTATGATTCATCAGTGATCAACTACGGATCATCCCGTGCAGCATTACACAATCACCATTGCTTTAAATTTCGCAAAATACGATCGGATCTGTTGCAACAAGTACACATGTATCAATTAGTATCAGACTTTGAGCCCACAGGAGACCAGCCGCAGGCGATTGCAAAAATTATAGACGGAGTCAAAAAAAAGAAGATCCAGACACTGCTTGGAGTCACAGGCAGCGGCAAAACGTTTACCGTTGCAAACGTAATTGCCCAGACTGGAAAGAACACACTTGTCATATCGCACAATAAAACACTTGCGGCGCAGCTTTACTCTGAGCTAAAGCAGTTCTTCCCAAAAAACAATGTCGGTTATTTTGTAAGCTATTACGATTACTATCAGCCGGAAAGCTATCTCCCCCAGACTGACACATACATAGAAAAAGACACTCAGATTAACGAAAAAATCGAAAAAATGAGGCTGGAGGCAACTGCGATGCTGCTTTCAGGCGAGCCGACAATAATTGTAGCCACAGTATCATGCATCTATTCGCTTGGCTCGCCTGGAGAATGGGAAAAAATGGCAATAACCGTAACGGCTGGCCAGAACATAGAGCGCTCTGAACTGATAAGAAGCCTCATCAACGCAAGATACGAGCGCAACGATACAGAGATGGCCCCTGGCAATTTCAGAGTAAAGGGCGACACCATCGACATAATTCCGGCATATTCTGAGGACATGATAAGAATTTCATTATTTGGTGACGAGGTGGAGAGAATTTCCGTTTTGGACCACATCTCATTAAGTGAGAAAGGAAAAACAAACCTCATCAAGATATTTCCCGCAAAGCACTATCTGGTTGCAAGCGATGTCAGGCAGAAAGCAGTCAAGTCAATCAAAGACGAACTAAAAGTCAGGTTGACTCAGCTAAACGAGCTTGAAAGGCAGAGACTAGAGATGAGGACAAAGTTTGATCTTGAAATGATCGAGGAACTAGGATACTGTTCTGGAATTGAGAACTATTCAAGGCATTTTGACGGAAGAAAGGCGGGAGAAAAAGCGTTTTGCCTTTTGGATTTCTTTGGTGACGACTTTTTGCTGGTAATTGACGAGTCGCATGTAACGATACCGCAGCTCCACGGAATGTATGCAGGAGATCACACAAGAAAAAAATCACTAATAGACTATGGCTTTAGGCTGCCAAGTGCGTTTGACAACAGGCCGTTAAAATTCGAAGAGTTTGAGCAATACATCAGAAACTGCATCTTCGTATCTGCCACGCCGTCAGAATATGAAAGGAAAAAATCATTTCAGATTGCAGAACAGCTCGTGCGTCCAACTGGGCTTTTGGATCCAGTAGTAGAGGTAAGGCCGACAAAGAACCAGATGGATGACCTGATTTCAGAAATCAGCAAGAGGACAGAAAACGGCGAGCGCGTGCTAGTGACTACGCTTACAAAAAGAATGGCCGAAGATTTGGCAGAGTATTTGGCAAAAAAAGACGTTCGGGTGAGATACTTGCACTCGGAAATAGAAGGGTTGCAGCGAACAGAACTGATAAGACAGCTAAGGCTTGGCGACTTTGACGTACTAGTCGGCATAAATCTCCTAAGAGAGGGACTCGATATACCGGAGGTATCGCTTGTAGCAATACTTGACGCAGACAAGGAGGGGTTTTTGAGAAACAACACCAGCCTGATTCAGACCTTTGGCAGGGCCGCAAGAAACGTGCACGGCACTGCCATCTTGTATGCAGACACCATTACAAAATCAATCAAATCTGCACTAGAGGAGACAGAGCGAAGAAGAAACAAGCAGATAGAGTACAACAAGACGCACAAGATAACTCCAAAGACAATAATAAAGTCAATTCCAGAACAAGTCGCGACACTTGATGACATTAAAAACAAATCACCGCACGATCTTAGAAAAGAAAGCATAGAGATAGAGGCGCAGATGAAAAAATATGCAGTAGATCTCGACTTTGAAAAGGCAATAGAATGCAGAGACAGATTACGACGAATTCAGGTGGAGATGGAAAAGAAAAATGAACGATAAACTAAAGAAACGAAATAATTTTCAGTGTTTTTAACAAAACGTTTCTCATGACGATATTTTTCCAAGATTAGTCACAATTGGACTAGTTTGAATCAGGATTGCGTACATTAAAGACGATTTAAAATTTACAGGTCAATACGAAAATGAACTAAATTTTTAATTGTAATTTCACAATGGCATCAATCGTTGATCAAGCCACTTTATTAGATACAGACATGACAGTAATACGTTGCGAGTACTAGCACACTCAGATGACTTTGTACCAACATATGCACAACATGGCAAACAAACAGAAAAACAAAGCCATGCTAGAAGCAATCAACAATGTGAAACACAGATTAGAAAACTCAGATATGCCATTAGGTGCACACCATGAGAGACACCATTCCAAAATATTACATTACCAAGTATAACATCCAACTGCTGTATCATTTTGACATGCCTGATGGTCACCGTTTGATCTACACAGTAAGAAGATCTCTGCCAGACGGCAAAGAGGCGCTTTTCTTAGAATTATTGTCGCATGATGAGTATAACAAGCGATTTGGGTACTTTAAGAAAAAATCCCACTAATAGGCACCATACGAGAACGTTATATACTAATAAGTACATAACTAATTAGTATGCCAACAGCGTCCAAAGAAAGAACGAAGAGCGGCTCACACTCAGCCATCAGGCACGACGAGTTTTTACAAACCCTAATTGAGAGAAAGAAAACCAAACTAGACAGATTAGTAAAAGAACTTGCGGGAAAAAACAATACCACGCTGAACAGCATACTAAAAGTCGAAGATCTCTTCAAAGAGCACATTGAATTTAATTCAAGATCCCACCTATTACGGGAATTAAAAGGGAGTATGAAAGCACCCATTCTCAACACGATAATCGCTCATCTAGTATGCGAGAACAAGATAATCATCAATGATGATCATTCTTTAACATGGATCGATACTGAAGGAAATAAAAAATTAAATACCCAGTTCAGCAAAGCCGCATCCATTTAATAGACTTTAAAGAGAACTAATTCTGAATTGGAACTTTCAAAAAGAATAGACATGCTAAAGATTCGAGGCGCGCGACACCACAACCTAAAGAACCTGAATTTGGAGATACCAAAAAACAAGCTTGTCATAATCAGCGGCCTGTCAGGCTCTGGCAAGTCCACGCTGGCGTTTGATACAATTTATGCCGAAGGCCAGAGAAGGTATGTCGAGTCACTTTCTGCGTACGCAAGACAGTTCTTGGAAATGATGGACAAACCAGACGTGGATTCAATAGAGGGATTGTCGCCTGCGATTTCAATTCAGCAAAAGACCACGTCGAAGAACCCGCGTTCGACTGTCGGCACCACTACTGAAATCTATGATTATCTGAGGTTGCTGTACGCCAGAATCGGGATTCCACACTGCACAAAGTGCGGAAGAAAAATTTCAAACCAGTCAATTGAATCGATTTGCGAGTCAATTTTCAAGGATTTTGACGAGAAACAGGTTTTGGTTCTTGCGCCACTGATTCAGAGAAAAAAGGGAACCTATGAGAAATTATTTGAGCAGATGAAAAAAGACGGATACTCGCGTGCGCGCGTAGACGGACAGATAGTTCTACTTGAGGACGAAATCCCAAAGATAGACAGGCAGAAATGGCACAATATCGAAATCGTAGTAGACAGGCTAAAATCATCAAAGGCAGAAAAAAGCAGGCTCTTTGAGGCAATACAGACTGCGCTAAAGGCGGCAAAGGGATACGTCCTCATCGCCTCAGACAAAGACGAGAAAATGTTTTCTCAAAACAACGCCTGCCCATACTGCGGCATAACGATAGGAGAGATAGAGCCGAGATCATTTTCGTTCAACTCGCCATTTGGATCATGCAAGGCATGCAACGGGCTTGGGGTAAAGATGGAGTTTGATGCAGACTTGGTGATCCCAGACATGACAAAGTCAATTCTTGACGGGGCAATCGTCCCATGGAGCGGGAGGTTCTCATCGTTTAGAAGGCAAGAGCTTCGCGCAGTCGGGAAAAAAATTGGATTTGACCTGCTAACGCCTATGAACAAGATGAAGCCAGAGCAGCTCAAAGTAATCCTGTATGGGACAGACCAGATGATTCACTTCCAGTACGAGTCAAAGACTAGCGACTCTTTCTGGCAGCACACCAACTCCTTTGAGGGAGTGCTAAACAACCTGCAGCGCGCATTTATGGAGACGGATTCAGAGTCAAAAAGAGAGTGGCTAAAGCAGTTCATGAGAGACACGCCGTGTAGTGAGTGTAAGGGAAAAAAGCTCAGACCAGAGGCGCTTGCAGTCAAGGTAAACGGCACAGGCATTAGCGAAGTGTGCGATTTGTCAATTGACGAATGCTATGACTTTTTCAAAAACATCAAGCTGACAGAGACTGAGAAATACATTGCAAAAGACATCTTAAAGGAAATCATAGAGAGGTTGGAATTTTTAAAAAACGTAGGGCTAAACTATCTTACACTAAACAGGCAGAGCTCGACTCTGTCTGGAGGGGAATCGCAGCGAATAAGGCTGGCCACGCAAATAGGCTCAAATCTCACAGGCGTGCTGTACGTTCTTGACGAGCCGACAATCGGCCTTCACCAAAGGGACAATGCAAGACTAATCAAAACGCTCGTCAAGCTTCGTGATCTTGGAAACACCATAATCGTAGTAGAGCACGACGAGGAGGTGATCCGAAACGCAGACTGGATAGTAGACCTAGGGCCAGGGGCTGGGATTCACGGAGGAAGCGTAGTCTTTGAGGGAACAGTAGCACAGATTCTTAACAACCACAAGTCGGTAACTGGCGACTACCTCAAAGACAAGAGCCTGATCAGACTTGCAAACAAGATACGCAATCAGAAAGGCAAAATCACAATCAACGGGGCTGCGGAAAACAATCTCAAAAAAATCAAGGTGGAAATTCCGCTTGGATATTTGGTAACAGTAACCGGTGTGTCAGGATCAGGCAAATCCACACTTGTAAATGAGATTTTGCTAAAGGCACTTGCATCTCATTTTTACAAGGCCAACGAAAAGCCCGGAAAGCACGACTCCATAAAGGGAACCGAAAACATTGACAAGGTGATTGCGATAGACCAGTCCCCAATAGGAAGAACCCCGAGATCAAATCCAGCAACATATGTCGGTGTGTTTACCCACATACGAGACTTGTTTGCAAATACAGAGACTGCAAAAGAGCGAGGATATGCGCCAGGACAGTTTTCATTTAACGTTGCAGATGGAAGGTGCTTTGCCTGTGAAGGAGACGGCGTCAAAAAAATAGAGATGCAGTTTCTCTCAGATGTGTATGTACGGTGCGACGAATGCAAGGGAAAGCGCTACAATTCTGAGACACTCTCAGTTTTGTACAAGGGCAAAAACGTATCAGACGTTTTGGATATGACAGTCGAAGAGGCATTGTCATTTTTTGAAAACATCCCTTCGATTAGGCGTATTTTGCAGACAATTTACGACGTCGGGCTTGGCTATATCAAACTGGGGCAATCCTCAACTACGCTTTCAGGAGGAGAGGCCCAAAGAGTAAAGCTTGCATCAGAGCTTGCAAAAAGGGGAACCGGGCAGACCATGTACATTTTGGACGAGCCTACGACTGGGCTTCACTTTGCAGATGTTCAAAAACTCCTCGATGTCCTAAACAGGCTAGTGAACCTTGGAAACACAGTAGTCGTAATAGAGCACAATATGGACGTCATAAAAAACTCGGATTGGATAATTGATTTGGGACCAGAAGGAGGAGACAAGGGCGGACAGATAGTAGCCACTGGAACGCCTGCACAGGTTGCAAGCAACCCGAAAAGCTACACAGGGCAGTACCTAAAGAAGATCCTAGCAAATTGACATTTAATATCAAAAAGACAGCCATCCCATCGCACCCTGGAATCTACCTGATGAAGGATTCCAATGGAAAGATAATCTATATCGGAAAAGCAAAAAATCTAAAAAACAGAGTCCGCTCTTATTTTGTAAAAAACCAAAACTACAAGACGCAGAAACTAGTTGAAAAGATTTCAGATGTGGAGTTCGTATTAACGGACAATGAAAGTGAGGCGTTCTTGCTTGAATCAAATATGATAAAGCAGTACCGCCCAGTGTACAATATCGAGCTCAAAGACCAGCAAAGATACACATACCTTAGACTGACAAACGAAAAATATCCAAGACTTTTAGTGGCACGAAGAACTCGTGCCGGAAAATTCCTTGGAGACGGAAAAATTTTCGGCCCGTTCACACAAGGCAGCTCAAAACTCCTAACAATTGGCTCTCTTCGAAAGGCATTTCAAATTCGCATCTGCAAGAGACTTCCAAAAAAGGCATGCCTTGAGTACCACTTGGGAAACTGTGAGGCCCCGTGCCAATTCAAAGAGGCACAGGAAAGGTATGAAAAACACGTTTCAAACTTGGAATCGGTCCTGAAAGGTCGCGACCCACAGTTGTTTGTTAAAAAACTGGAATCCGAAATGATAGACGCATCAGAACGTCTGCAGTTTGAGCGTGCAAGAGAGATACGAGACACTCTTCAGAGGCTTGGAAGCCTTGGAACTAGGCAAAAAATGGAAAATGTGAGAGACTCTGACGAAGAATATTTCGGGACCAGAACGATGGAACAAAGTGTCCTAGTCATGACATTTAGAAAGACAAACGGTGTGATTCGCGACAGCAACAAATTTTCCTTTGATCTAGTTGGGGACAATTCATTTTCAAATTTTCTGCACCAGTATTATACGACAAATCAGATACCACCTCACATAATAGTGAATGAGATACCAGAAAACGCAAGACTGCTTGAGCAGTTGTTTTCAAAAAAATCCAATCATCAAGTAAAAATCATTTCTCCAGCATCCGGCAAAAGGAAAGAGATGATAGATTTGATTTTAAGAAACATAGATGTGATCCAGTCAAAAGGCTCAGATCCTGCGCTAATTGAGATAAAAGAAAGGCTCAGACTGCATGAGATTCCAAACACCATAGAATGCTTCGACATATCAAACCACGGCACAGATTATGCAGTAGGATCAATGTCAAGATTTGTCAATGGCAGGCCCGACAAGTCAGGATATAGGAAGTTTAGGATTAAGACCATCGCAGGTAGAGACGACTTTGCAATGATCAATGAAATTGTAAAGCGCAGATACCTCAGACTTGACAGCGAAAAAGCACAATTGCCAGATCTTGTTTTGATAGACGGTGGAAAGGGGCAACTAAGTGCTGCGCTATCTGCATTGCAAAGCCTTGGATTGAAAACCCCATGTGCATCACTTGCAAAAGAAAATGAGGAGATATACATCCCATCTCAAAAAGAGCCAATCATAATTTCAAAAACCAGCCAAGCCCTTAAAATACTGCAGTTTGCACGAGACGAAGCACATAGGTTTGGAGTCGCATACAACAGAGCATTGCGTAAAATAAAGCACGAGTAGTCATTAGAAAGTAAATCTGTCCAATCACACCACAGTACAATAAACATTCGTTTACATTTCCGCGGGATAATTTTATCTTCTTTTGACGCCAAGGAATAGATCTGGCAGTGTCAAATGTTTACAAGTCCATTTTTGAAGCAAACCTAGATGGAAGACTCGAGGAGCTGCTAGTCAATTTGCTACGATATGATTCTTCTGCAAACGTTCAAGAGCCAATTAGGAATTTTTTGTACAATTATCAAATAATGTCGGATAATTTTTGGTCCACGTACAAGAATGCAAAAACATACGAAGATGTTTTGGGATGCTATTACCAGTTTTCAAAAAATCAATGCGTAATAATCGAGACACTGCTTGAAAATCTCAAGCTCACACTAGATGACTATAATGTTAAAGAAGACCTGCAAGTGATGCTAAGAAATGGCTTTACGTTTTAGCCATGTCAATCAAAAATAACTTTAACAAGTAAAAACTACAATAATGCAAAAATGGATCATATTCCAGAAGACGTTACAAGAGACATCATTTGCGATCCAGTAGATAACAGACTCACGATCGCAAGGCATTTTCTTGGTAAGGTTACGCCGTCAATACCAAAAGAAAATAGTTTTGAGCATTTTTTGCTCGAGGCAAATATTGATGCATTTTTGTTTTTTTCGTCAAGCGTCATAGATATGATCAAAATTGAGATAAATGATAGGTTCGATTTGTTTGATAAGGAAAACGTCTTTTACATCCACGGAATACGAAAAAAACTAGGCAATGTAGGAGTTCAAAAACAAGTAAAAGATACCATTGCAAAATATTTTTCAGTTCCGACACACCAACAACCAAGTTCAGAAACGAAACCCAGACACGTAAAGACAGATCAAGGACATTTTGATGCGACAGACAGTACGTTGTGGGAATTGCAAACATTACGAAACAAGGTAACTCATGGAAAAATCCTTAACATCACAGATCATAAAATCACCCTTGACTTTACGATCAGAGGTTTCAAAGGGCCGAAAACCCCTCCAAAATATCAGGTCACGGTAGAAAACCCCAAAGAATACTTTGGACAGATATTTGACAATTTAACACGATTTGTAAGGCAAATTCGTCTGCTAAATCCCCAAAAAATACAATCATTTCACCATACAGAACAGTTTGATTTTAAGTTAGAATAGAATATGCAAACAAGAAGGCGCAAAGTATTGTGATGTTGGCAATAGTCACGATTGATCCAACCTTTAAAAATTCAATAACGGGAATGCTTTTTCTTTTTTCTGAGGCCTCCAGTATTATCACATTCGTTGCAACGAGTGTTTTTTAATCTAGTATAAGTCAAACTTGTAATTAGCTTTATTTAGCCTAGAACAATCACAAGCGACATGACAGCCTCAGACAAATTTGGCATTGCTCTAGCGGTAGGAATAACTATCGTATTTGTTGCAATTGCAGGGTCTTTTGCATCTATGGAATCAACTCCAGCACCGATGCCGGTTCCAGTACCAACTCCGGCTCCAGCACCGATGCCGGTTCCAGTACCAACTCCGGCTCCAGCTCCAGTTGAGGAAGCAATAGTGGAAGAAGAGCCAACTCCAGTTGAGGAAGCTCCGATGGAAGAAGAACCATCTGCACCATCAGCAGTTGACGTATCAATTCCAAAAGGATCTTCACTTCCAGGATGTGAAGAGAATGATGAATGTTTCATGCCAAGCATGGTAACAGTTAGTGTAGATGGCACTGTAACATGGACAAATGATGATACAGCGGCACATACAGTAACTAGTGGAACAGCATCAGATGGACCAGACGGCGTATTCGACAGCAGTATTCTCATGGCAGGAAAGACATTTGAGCATACGTTTGACGAAGAAGGAAGTTATGATTACTTCTGCGTTGTTCATCCATGGATGACAGGAAACGTCACAGTAGAGTAGACATTTCTGCATCAAATTCATTATTTTTCTTAATTTTTGAACAACTGAAAAGATCAGATTATTTTAGAAACATCTTGTGCCAGTTGATGTACTAGATTTTCATAGTCGACGCGATTTTTACCAATTTTTTCAAGCTTTAGTTTTTCAACTTCATCTAGGCTGTTGTTCACTTGATCAGAGTTTCCCTGTAGTCGCATTTCAGCCATCATAAACAGTCGGTTATTTTCCTTCCACAGGTGCGCAGATATGTGCTCAATGTATTCGCCGATATCAGATGCAAGCTTGGTAGAGGAGCCAGTCCCAAGGTATTCTTTTGCAGACTCTTCCATCCTGTCTGCGATTTGCCTTGTCATTTGATGTTCCATTAGCATGACGGCAATTGGCCCCATGTTGCGTGGCATTCCTGTCTGTTCCAGTGCTGGGAAAAGAGATTCTTCCTCCTTTCCATGGTGACATACATCGGTAAAGTTCTTGGAAAAATCAATCACAGGTAAAAGTATTGATTCAGGTATGGTTTTTCCATTTTTTAATAATTGCAGCGTTACTTCCATTGATTTTATCACTTTTTCAATTAGGTCGTGATCCTTCCTTAATGACGCAGTAGACACAATATGATTCGAAATTCATATGGAATTTAAATCTAATTTGAACTACAGAAATTCGTCTAGTGAGTTTTCACGCAATGGCTGTGCGTCAAACCCCATTTTTACCAAATCCGCCGCAAATTCTTCGACAAAACCATGTACGGTGTAGATTTTTTCTGCACCTGTCCTTTTTACCAAGTCGATTAATTCATCATAGTCACAATGATCGCTTAGCGGCATTGAATAGTCATTTTTCCGACCATAAGAAAGACCAGATTTTGCCCAGCCACTAAATCCTATTGTAACTGCACCATACTTTGATTTCATGTCTTTAATGAATTGGTTACTTTCAGACATTAGCGGTGCAACCATAACCCATGGTTTTTTCTCAAGCAATCCTTTTGAGGCAGCTTCAGTGTGTCCAAGTCCTGGTTTAATGTCAATTCCTAATTTTCTGTGCAGGTCGTTCATTTCTTTGACTGAATCATGATAATACACGGGATCCCAATGGCCAAAAAGATGGGATAGGGTTTGTGCCTTTCCAAGCTGGTATCCAAGCAGTATGACCGGTTTTCCTTTGTTATACAATTCTGAGATCAACTCGTTTACTTTTTTAATCGTCTCATCTAGCCTTGGGAAGACAAATTCGGGTTTGCCAAAAGTACACTCAGTTATCAAAGTCTTACATTTTGGTATTGTTGCAGCCTTGAGAAAGCCTCGATCCCGGGTGCAGATATCCCCGGTGTAAAACACGTCATCAAAAAGCAGGCTTCTTGCCCCAAGTATGTGTCCGCTATCATACAGTGCAAAATTATCGAGATATTCAACATGGTTTGTTAGTTCTCTGCCTCTAATGTTTGCTATTTCCTTAGTCTCCTTTGTTGCCAAGATTATGCCATTTTTTCCATTAGGCAGATGATCCGAATGTGCATGCGATACAAAATTTATGTTATTTTCGACGGAAGATTTTGGATCCAAGTTTACAATCATCCTGCTATTACGGCAGGCAATTCCATTTTTCGTCATCAAAACCTTGTACAAGACAAGATTGCGCCAATCCTATCTGATTTAAATTTCAGTATTGATCCGATGTTGACAAAACAAATAACAAAAACTGCACAAAAAAAGAAAAACGAGATAGGGAGTGTCCAGTCCTTAACTAGGATTCGAAATGACACCTTTGTGTCAAGACGCAAGAGAATTACGAGCGATACTCGCAACTAGTTAAGAGATTTTTGGACACATCGTTCTCTTACTTTTTCGAATTGTATACTATACACGATTATCATATTTAATGAAGATCACATAAATAATAAAAATTTGTTTAATATAATCACAAATATCAAATAAAACAAAAGAATTACAGGTATTTTTTGTTAAATTGCATACAAATATTCAGTCAATTTTTGTACAAAATGCAAAATCAGATGCTGCAGGTATGCTACAAATACAGATCTTCGGAAAAACATCCGTCTCTTTCCGCACACATTTCCAGCTTTGGCAGAGCAGTCTTTTATATGAAATAGACGAATAGTAGATCAAAAATGGCTCAAATTGAATCAGAAAAACTCACAGAACTACGGGATCCATTATTCGTGATAAGCACGTCATTAAAAATAATAAAACATCAAGCTGCAGATGAAAAGCTGAATCCCGAAATCAAAAGAATAGAGACGGCATTAAACAAGATTGAAAGAATCATGCAGTAACTAGAGTTTTGCCAATAGTTCTGAAATCTTGTTAATATCATATGGCTTTATGAAGATCTCAGTAGGCTTTAGAATACTGAGCTTATCCGCAGTTTCTCTACGCAGATCAGCAGTTACAACGACAACCTTAGCGGCAGGGCTTATTTTTCTAATGTTTTCTAGCGCATAAAATCCGTCATAATCAGGCATCATCAGATCCAAAAATACCACATCAGGGTTATGTTTTCGGTATAGTTCCACCGCCTCTTTCCCATTATGCCCTCTTCCTATAACTTTGACATTCACAATCTCCAAGTAGTCACAAAAAACATCCACGGTGTCAACATCATCATCTATTACTATGGCAGTTATCATTTCAAATGACTTTTGAGAATATGTCGAAGGCACGGAATTGCCTCGTCAGCACATTTGCGGGGAGGCGGGTTTGTTGCCCATATTTTATCAAGTTATTATCATTAGTTTTCAACATATGACACATCATGTTTCCAATTTGATTAAAAGCATCATTCTTGCCCTGATTTTTAGGTATTTGGTAGGCAGGCAATACATCGCATTTTTTTGACTTCGTTTTTGCAGCACGAGCAATTTCCAGGTGTGAATCAGGCCAGTCATGTATTAGAAATTCCTCATTACCAGATACGATGTGAAAGCTCATTACCACTTTTGGAAATGTCAAAATTGTATTAAACTGTTGTGCCCAGTATTGGAAATAATAATATATCATAATAGAGCCCCATAGGCGTGGCAGGTCTTGACAGACTGTTATCAAAACACCTAGATCACATTATTCAAGAAAACCTAGGCGATAAAACAATACAGAAAGTTGAGAATAGACTGGTTGAAAAATACGGCATAACATTAACCGAATCAATAGAGCAATTTCAAAAATTAGACTCCGTCCTGAGGGAATTTTTTGGTGCAGGGGCAGTTGGGCTTGAAAAAAGGTTTCTTGAAAACATATGTAATGTTAAAACCACGAGTGACAACAGTCGGATTTTAATTAACAATTCAATACTAACCAAAATCATTTTAGAGGCATTTGGGGACATAGACAAGAAAAGAATCATGGACATCCTAAGCAGTGATGCGTTAATCATATCTCAAATAATCGAAAAATGTGACATTGCACAAACTTCTGGATACCGAAAGATAAATTCGCTAATAGATGACGGATTGCTTGTTCCATCCGGATATGTTTCTGCAAGTGATGGCAAAAAAGTCACAAAATACAGATCGGTTTTCGATAATGTCAAAATCGAAATTGTAAGAAACGACGTCAAGATAGCAATCAGATTAGCAAAAGAAGAGTTTGAGGCAAGTTCGGTATTATCGGTGTGCACACAGGCATAAGTTTAGCAGAATTTGTGTTTGGCCGGTTGAAGGTCAGAGCACGTTAGTAGTTTTTAAAAAATATCATTACGATAGAAAAACATAGGTCGCAAACAGAACCAATACAGGCACACTATGCAAATAGAAATTGAAAATAATACAAATTAATCGTGTTTTTGTGATGCGCGTATAAGATCAAGTATTTTCAATCAAGGAAGAAATAGAAAGATTAGTTTTGGGCACACACAGTCAAGATTGAACTAGTCTCAAAGTCGGCTTTTGGAAGATAGAGTGAGACATTTATTTTGTTTTTCACAATCTCGATGTTTATGTTGTTAAAAATGGATCTGTATTTTGTGACTTTTTTGCCATCACTTGCAGAAACATATCCGGATGGAACAAGCAATCCGTCATCTATTAGCGAATTTATCTTTCGGTATCCAGAAGTTTGTGCAATGTCACATTTTTCGATTATCTCTGAGATGATCATAGATTCTCCGTTTATGACACCCAAAATCTTCTTTTTGTCATCATCACCAAAGGACTCTAGTATTATTTTGGTCAATGATGAATTTTCAATGTAAACATGTTTTTCTCCTCCCACTAGTTTGATTTCACAAACGTTTCTGAGGAACTTGTTTTCCAAGCCATCTGCGCTTGATCCAAAGAATTCCCTCAGGACGGAGTCTAATTTTTGAAATTGCTCTATTGATTCACTTAATGTTATGCCATATTTTTCAACCAGTCTGTTTTCGATTTTTTGGACAGTTCTAGAACCAAGATTTTCCCTAATTACAGTATCTAACGACTTTGACAGTAGCCTGTCTATGCCTACCATGACTACATAACACCTTTATGGTATATTACTATTTCCAAAAAGACTACACAGGATCTTAACGCAGTCACGATATTTCCAAACTTGGCAACAGGCACACGTATGAATCGGGTAGATCGAACAAAACGCAGCCGGCAAGGCGAATCATGGACCTTTCATGCCATAGTTTTTGGATTTAGGCAGCTAACTTGTACCTAAGACGGTACAGCCCCACAGTCACAATACCAAGGGATGAAACAGTGAATATATCGACAGATTCCAACAGATAGATTGCAGAATATACAACCCCAAAAACAGTAGCTGATGAAAAAATCAGAATAGTTCTAACAGCGCCTATCAGCCTAACGGCCATTACAAAAAATAGAACGCTACCGCCGATTCCAGCAATACCAACAAAAGAAAGTATTGGAAGAGCAGACAGGTCAATTGACAAAGGAGTCTGGAAAACTAGCATCATCGCAAAGCAAAAAAGAGCACCTGACAAAGACATGATTTGTACGACGCGTGTGGTTTTCACATTACCTGCATGTTTTGCGATAAAAGTACACAGGCAGTATATGAATCCAGAAATTACAATCATGATGTCGCCGAAAACAAATTCTGAAAATGAAAACCTGTGTTCGTATATGTCTGAGCCAATTGGAAGAATAATGGCGCCCGCAGCTATGAGTACAAATGGCAAAATCTCTTTTTTTGCAAGGTATTCTTTGAAGAGAATCATTCCTATTAGCACTGTAAAAACTATCTCGCTGTTAGATAGGATCGAGGCATTTGTTGCACTTGTTTCCTTTAGTCCAAAAGAGAAAGCAAGAGTCGAACAGGCAGATGCCACACCGTAAATTACAAGAACAGCGTAAGATGATTTTTTAATTGGTGCCACCGATTTTTGTAATTTTGTAATAGGGGTAAAAAACAGGCCAGTTGCCATATACATAATGAAGACAACCATGAGCGGCTCAATTGGTGCAATTCCGTTAACGTTTGGATCAACTATTGGTTTTGACACAACGTCAGGCAGAGAGGACAGAGCGGCAGAGAGAATGGCAACGACAAACCCAATAGCAGTAGAGGTTTTGATAGTAAGTAGTCTAGAAAAGACAGAACGAGTCTTTGTGAATTGTAACGAAGAGATCAGATTAATTCACCATTTCCATAATTGGAAATAGTTATTCAGAGATTTAAGATGATCATTTTATAATAACATAATACCGCCTAAGGCAGTACGTGTAGATGCAAGATCTCATAAAACAGCCACACAAGACGTTAAGCTCACATTATTAAACAGATTTAATCCAGACATAATTATGAGTTCGGAGTCAAATGCAAGCCCAAGGCTTGGGGGGAAAATTGACTATAAAATATTGGCAGTAATCTTGTGCCTAACTTTAGCATACCATGTTGTAAATAACGCAATTAAGGACATAACGGAAGAATTCAACGCCATCGACATAGCAGAGTTATCTCTACAGTTGGTGGTCATGATATCTGCCTTTATTATTTCAAAACTATATTGGCCTGGCAAAATCTTTGGAAGGGCGTATTTTGCATTAGGGGTAGCATTTGCGATGTGGTTTACTGCAGAAGTCCTGTGGCAAATTTTTGAAAATATTTTATTTATAGAACCATATCCGTCTGTTGCAGATATTTTCTATTTTGCATTTTACCCGTTTGCAATATACCACATGATAACAAATATCAGAGGTTTTGAAGTCAAGATAACCAAAAAAACAAAGGCATGGATGATTGCGATCCCAGTCATCATTGTCAGCGCATATTCGTATTTGGCAATCTCATCTGAGGGAACTAATTTTCATTATTACTATAGCCTGATCTTCGTCTCAATAGCTTCCACGTCAATTTCATTTGCAATTTTGGGCGCCCAATCATTTAGACACAGTGCATTGGCAGTAGTTTGGTCACTTCTCGCAGTAGGGCTATTTTTCCACACGTTTGCAGACATCTGGTATTATTATCTTGAAATATTTGGTCAGTATACAGATACGCACATTGTAAATGCCCTCTGGCAGGCAGGGTGGATGGTCATCGTTTACTCACTATACAGGCATCAAAAGGTCTTGTGAGGGGCGTTTGTGACTTTTATCAGGTTGGAATGCAAGGTCAAGTCAACCAAATTCACATAATTTTCAAAGTGATAAGATTCTGGTAGTTCTGGCACAAAGATTTCATCTCTAGTTTGGATAGAATCAGTCAAAACGTGGCCAGTCTCATCCAAAATACTTCGTAGTTTTTTGTCAAGTGAAAATATTTTTTGATGAGTAATTCCGTCGTAAAAATTCAACTCGCCACAGCCGTTTGCTACAAGTCTCTTGTCTATATCATTAGGTCTTAGTTTAGAGGGATCAGATACGTTTGACGCAGTTACAAATGCCCAGTCTTGTCCAAACAGGGGGGCGTATGCGACATATGGAGTTACAAAGGCAAAGACATCCTGTAATGTTTTTACCACAGAGGCAAATCTTGCAGCATGTCTAAAATCGGCAGAATTTGCAGCAGTTGCAAATATTCCATCAGGCTTTAATTTCTGGCTCACTATCTCAAAAAATTCTTTCCTATACAGGGGAGCGGCAATGTCTTCGTGATGGGGCATCGTCGTATCTAAAAATATGCAGTCATAACTTGAATCAGTCCTTGAGAGAAACTGCCTTGCGTCTTCATGGTATAACTTTGTACGGGAATCTGAAAATGACTCGGCAGCATAATTGTAGAATTTTTTACAGGTGTCCACCACCTCCTTGTCTATGTCCACAATGTCGACCCTGTCAACAGTATTGTGACGCAGGACCTCACGCAATGTCAGGCCAGTACCACCTCCGCCGATAAAAATGGTTTTTGGTTTTGAGTTAGATACCATGGAAGGATGAACTAGGCATTCGTTGAAAACGTGCTCATCTATCTCTGAAGACTGGGGGTCACCATCCAAAAACAAGACAGTGCCAAAGTCCCGAGTTTTAACAATTTCCAGTAATTGGTATTTCGTCTTTTTTGAAAGAACGAACTCATCTATTTTATGAAAGATTTTTTCCCCATCCCCAACATCAACGTATTTCCACATTTGAAAATGAGTGTAAAAACATAATTATTAAAGTTCTCCATTTGTCTTAAATTGTTAATTTTACCTGAAAAAACCCCATTTTGAGGCGATTTTCAGTGTTTTTTATCTTTAATGGCTAATGTTTGTGTGAAAAAACAAATTGGTAGCATCAGAGGTAATGGCATATGACTAGGCGAAAAGAGCAACTACCGATATTGAGCATTGCCTTACCTTGACCTTTGAAATAATTTCATATGCCCATATACGCCAAATGTAAGAAGAATATAGTTCCAGTAAAACAGGATTTCCATCGGGTTCCCAGTGTAGTACGAGTCTTCGTTTTGCGCAAACAAAAAAGCAGTGTCCGCTACAAAAACTGAAATCGCGCCCAAGCACATGAGGGTCCACGTAAAATTCACTTGGCCTTTGAAAAATAATGCAACCCCAAGCAATGCAGGGATTAGTATCAACGCATCAAAAATTGGATAAATTACAGATAGACTGTGTTGTAGTAGATCAGAGCTTTTGCTTGGCTCAAGGGCAAGATACACACTTGGAATGAGAGTCCCCATCGCAATGGAGGATGCCGCAATAAACATTTTTTTTGTAATTGCCAATCGCACAGGTTGCAAATATGCGATGAAAAACATTAGCAAAAACGGATATCCCACAAGATAGAATATGTCAGCAGATGATGGAAACGGATCGACTCTAAGATACAGCTCTTGAACAATCCACAGCATCTCTGCAATGAACCACGATATCGCATAACCCCCAAATGAAATCCAGGCAAGTCCAAAATTCCCAGATGTGCCGAACCTAGATATCATCAACATTGACACAATTAGAAATGTTCCAGCCACTGGGATGTACATCACATTACCCACAAATATCGCAGTATCACTGCCAACAAAATTAGAAATTAGGTTTGTTGATGCGCAGGCAACTAGTGCTAAGATTAGATATTTTTTTGCAGTGGCAACGTCAAGACCAGTTTGCATTTTTTATTCTAAAACGGAAATGAATCGACTGATGGATTCATGTTGAGAGAATTCCTCTAGGCTGTTTTTTATAGAAACGATTATCGCAACATGGGCATTACCATACAAATCAGACAGGATTCTTTTTAGATATTCTGGATGCTCATAGCAGTCAGGAATATAGCAGTTATAGTCATCCTTGAGCGTCTTTGCAACCTTTTCAAATACTGGCTCTCCCATGTTAATGAGTGCTTTTTCGACTGCAAAGGCAACTAGTGCCCTCTTAATTTGAGCATCAATCGGATCCATGCGTTCCACCCACCTTAATGCATACGAGATTGTTTTATTCGTTCTGACATTCATGGAAATAGGCATTTTAGACTATGCTCACGTTGTTTGTAAAAAACAGACTAGTCCAAATATCATATGAATATCATACGGATTATGTACATGTACGCTAACGTAAGGTCAAGGATTGTAAGATGAGTGCAAGTGAGGACGCAGCTAGAATGCTAAAGAATGCGCAGGAGGACGCAGCTAGAATGCTAAAGAATGCGCAGGAGGACGCAGCTAGAATGCTAAAGAATGCGCAGGAGGACGCAGCTAGAATGCTAAAGAATGCGCAGGAGGACGAGCTTAGGAACTTGCCTAAAACAGGAAAGAGAGTACTGGGTGAAGGCGAACCAGCGATACGCAAAAACAAATTGTATGCAATTGGCGAATTATCATCAAGACTAACACATGATTTGCAAAATCCCTTAGCTGTAATAAAAAACACTTTGGAAATTCTAAGACTAAGAGATCCCAAACTAGATGAAAAAACAAAAGAAAACTACAATCGAATAGAAAGAGCAGTAGCCAG
The DNA here is from genome assembly GCF_000685395.1 of Candidatus Nitrosotenuis chungbukensis. GTDB lineage: Archaea > Thermoproteota > Nitrososphaeria > Nitrososphaerales > Nitrosopumilaceae > Nitrosotenuis > Nitrosotenuis chungbukensis. The sequence goes on from NZ_AVSQ01000020.1 coordinate 73,504, forward strand.
AATGTCACAGCAGATCAGGGATGTTCTGGACTTTGTTAGGACTGCGGATTTAATGCGAGAGGATGTTTCAGTGATCAAATTGCTAAAGACAGTTATCGATGACATAGACGTGCCAAAAGACATCCAGGTGATTTTACCGCCTCAAGACGCCAGAATTTATGTCGATGTCAAGCAAATGCAGACGGTGTTTTCAAATTTGATACTAAATGCAATTCAAGCCATTGAGAATAAAGGAAAAATAATGATCCAAGTTCTTGATTCAGACGATGATACGATAATTGAGATCATAGATAACGGATGCGGTATAGAAAGTGGGAACTTGGATCATATTTTTGAGCCCCTGTTTACTACAAAACAGAGCGGAACTGGGCTCGGACTTGCAAGTTGCAAGGCAGTAATAGAAAACCACGGCGGCGAGATAGACTGTTCCAGCATTGTAAATAAAGGAACTGCATTTACCATAAGATTGCCAAAGATATAGACAGACATAAAACAGTAATATTGTTTGACAGTTGAGAAAATTCAGATTTGCTTAGTTTAGGAATACTCATTTCCGGTCGGGGAAGCAACATGGAATCAATACTCAAGGCAATCAAAAAACAAAAAATTCCGATAAACCCAGCAGTAGTGATATCGAATAATCCAGATGCAGTCGGGCTCAAAATAGCACAAAAGATGGGGGTCAAAACTGAGGTCATTGAAAGTAGAGGATTTCCAGGCAGCAGATGGGATTATGATAAAAAAATAATACAAGTTCTTTCAAGACATGGAGTTACGGAAAAAAACGGCCTTGTTTGCCTTGCAGGATTTATGAGAATCATCAGCCCAGAGTTCATACGAAAATACAAGAACCGTATGCTCAACATCCATCCCGCAATGTTGCCTTCTTTCCCAGGACTGCATGCGCAGAGACAGGCAGTTGAATATGGCGCAAAATATTCAGGATGCACGGTTCATTTTGTAGATGAGGGAGTCGACACAGGGCCAATAATCCTGCAGGCAGTAGTCAAAGTAAAAGACGACGACACTGAAGAAACTCTTTCAAAAAAGATCCTTGCAAAGGAGCACAAAATTTACCCGCAAGCAGTCAAGTTATTTGCAGAGGGGAAGATCAGGATATCTGGAAGAAAGACCATCATCAAGAGTCAGGGCCGCTAAAGAAATACAAGACAACTAGTTCCTTTTTGTTGCCAAAGAATTTGTGAGGTATGTTCTTTTGAACGTAGTAGGCCTTTCCTTCGGATATGTCATAATCCCTGTTGTTTATTTTCAAGAATCCGTCCCCATAAATCACATAGTACAGTTCGTCTGAATCGTGTGGTTCCTGGGTATCTTCCTCGTTTGGCTCTAGCACCAAAACCCCAGCTGCAAGGTTTTGCTTATTGATAAACGTGTGAAAGTACCCATCAGACTTTCTAATCTCGTCAATGTATTTTTTTATGTCAAATTCTATCTTCATGCAAAGTCACTTTTTTCGTTTTTTGCCGTTCTTCTTTTGTAGTCGGTGTATTAAAAGCGAGAACAGTGCGCCGCCAGGAATGCCAACTAGTGTCCCGATGCTAACGTACGGTGCCAGAAAGAAGCCCCCAATCCAAAGTCCCCCATCAGTCGTAAATTCCATGAAGGTGCGCGGTCTTAACAGTAGCGACACGGTTTTTGATATTGTTCTTTCAGTTCCGGTGTCATCGGTGTATTTGACGGATACTTCAAACGGCAGTTTGTGCTCCAATGTGACCTCAGATGGAGGCGTCACTATTTGTGAATGGACCACAAGGGGAGTATTTTTTGTAACTGTTGAAAAGGTATGCGTTGTCTGACCCCTAAAGGAAACGTCATTTGGGGACTTTATCTCAACTAGCACGTTTTGTATGTCAATGTCCTTTGAGATTATCTCCACGTCAAAAGGAAACTCTGCGTTTGTAAATATCGATTCTGGCGCAGAAGTGTTTATCTGCACTTCGGGCAGTTTTTTTATTTCAATAGGTATCGCGATGTTTTTTTGCATTGCAGGCAACGGTGTTTCATTATGGCTAAGCAAGACTTGTGAGTACACGGCATTTAGATAATGAGTTCCAAACTGTGCACTGCCGGCAGATTCAAGGGTGATTGTTCCGCCATACGAGCCCCCGGTAGAAAGTCGGTCAATCACCAGAGTCCCATTGTTTACAAGAATCGAGTCGTCAGGACTTGTAATGGTGAATTTTATGTCCTGTTTGTCTTCCCATCCGTTATTTTGAACAAGCGCTGAAATCGTAAAGTCACGTCCCACAATCACAGAGTCAGGATGTGTTATCGTCACATCCATGGCACCTTCCATTGTTTGTCTTATTGTTGCCGCATCGGCACCATAGAACGTAATTGTTGCCAGTAAGAGCGCTGCAAGGGCAAACAGGGTTTTGGATCGATGCATCTATTGGCTAAGCCTTCTCATCTTAATGTAGACTGGGTGTGTTTGTGTTTTAGTTCTTTTTGCTTATCTGCAAACGTATTTGCCTTGTCATATTCCTTGGTAAGCTCCTCAAAAAACCTCTCCGAAAAACCATTTTTATCTATAGGGTTTGTGTCCTTTTTCATTTAATGAGTCATGAGAAATCTTGAATTTAAATTATCGACTCAGTTTGCAAGCGTCAATTAGTTGCCACCCTTTCTTGCAAAACGGCAGTCAATTCCAGTATGTTCCCATTTCGGTTTATTTGTAGCACCACCTTATCGCCGACGTTTTTGTTTTCAGAAAGGTATATGATCAAGTCATCAATATCACGCACCTTGTACCCATCTAGCGCTATTATCACATCACCGCTCTTTACCTCGCGATTAATGTTGTAGGATGCCTCCTGTACGCCCGCTTTTGCCGCAGGTCCGTCCTTGATTGTACTTGTGACAAATACGCCCTTGTAGTTTTTTGCAAGCCCTAACTTTTGGGCAATGTCTGGCACCAGGCTTGTTCCAGACACGCCAAGCCACGGGTGCGCATATGTTCCCTTTTCAATCAACGAGGGTAAAATTCTCTTAATGGTATTTGACGGCACTGCAAATCCAATCCCAGAAAACTCTCCAGTCGTAGACTGGATTGCAGTGTTTATTCCAATCACTTGCCCATCCATGTTCAAAAGCGGTCCGCCTGAGTTTCCAGGGTTTATTGCAGCATCAGTCTGTATCACGTTTGATATTGAATATCCGGATCCCTGATTTGGCAAAATGCGGCCCATCTGACTGATTATGCCAGTGGTCATGGTGTCACTTAGGCCAAACGGGTTGCCTATTGCGATCACTTGTTGTCCCACATCGAGCAAGGACGAGTCTGCCAATGGGAGTGGATTTAGCTGTTCATCAGAATAGTCGTCGATTATTTGCAGTACCGCAATATCGTTAAACGGGTCCGTCCCAATTACATTTGCAGAATAAATATTCCCGTCAACAAATCTGACATCGACTGTTTTTGCACCAGAAACCACGTGATTATTGGTAATGATGTGGCCCAGCTTATCATACACAAATCCCGAGCCAAGTCTTGTAGACTGGCTCTCAAGAGGGCTTCCGTTTATGATGACGCTTTCGTTTACTGTCGATACCTTGCTTGTTATTTGAACGACCGAGTTTTCCACCTGTTTGAAGATGGCAGTCAATGAACTTGGCTTGCCGGACTCAGAATTTGTGGTAGTCAAGACTGTGTTTTTTAGAGAGGCGTCATCGTTTTGTGCAACTATGTCTGCGTTCTTTTGTACGGTGGAAATCAGTTCGGCATCAGACGTGTGGCCGAGATTCGTTGCAACGCTAAACACAAGTAGGACTGAAAGAAGTCCGATTGCCGAAATTTGGATTTTTTCTCGATTGTTCATTTGTTGCACCAGTGATTATTTCTGAATTATTGAGAACATTCTCAGATTTTGCCTATAACCATTGCGTAGAAATTGTATGTTTTTGAATTCTTGCACGAGTGACGACTTTCTTAGCCGCATAGATAAAACTGAATTAACATTGTTACTTTGCCCCTAAATACCAGGATTACCCAATTCCAAGTGTGACGAGAACTAATCCATAACCCATACCAACCCTTGTCTAAACACCCAAGACAGTTCTCGTCATCACCATATCAGTGAACATTGTTAATCACCGGATAAATAGCAGGAATTCGCATTTGTACTGTTGGCAAGGCAAAAGAATAAAGCAAATCACAAGTTTAGCTCACGCAAATTAATCTGGACTTGCGGCATCATACTTGCGGTGGTTGGAATCGGCTATGCGGCACTGATGTCTTCAACCCCAGTTAATGCAAGGTATCCAGTGTTAGGAGTCCCAGCTAATCATTACATCAAGGTGGTAAATTCTCAGAACGGCCCTGCGTTTGTCAGCACGTCCACCAAGGGAGGAAAGGGATTCTCAGGCTCCGGAGGACACCTTACGCCCACAATCGAGGTCAACAATAACGAACTTGTGTCAATACACGTGCTTAACGAAGACCACCAAAAACACAATTTTAACATAGACCAGTTCAACGTCCACACGAAAGACCTTGATCATTTTGGTTCGCAGTCAATTACGTTTGTTGCAGACAAACCTGGAAGGTTCAGCTACTATGATTCGCTCAACCCCAAGATGAACGGCACCATTTTGGTAGGCAAGTAGGTTGTACCACAGCAAAATACATAGGCTTGCAATGCGGAGGACTGGGATTGGAAGACGCTGAGAACTACAGCATTAGAGACGTAATTGAATCGTTTGTAGAGCAGATACAGACAACTAGGAAAATGTTATTTGGGATTACCATTTCTGCGCTGATTCTGGCACCATTGGCAATAGGCCTTTCAGTGTATTTGGTAAAACATGAGCACTTTTTTTTCATCCTCGACGAGTATGATGAGTTTGGAACATTTCTTGTCATATTGCTTGTCACAGTCATAATCGTGTCATCGATTTGGCTGGTTTTGGGGATACGACAGTTTGCAATGCTAAAGTCTTGGAATTCAAGATATTCAAATTATATTAAAAAGAAAGAAAAACTGGACGAGAAAATATCAGCCAGTTTTGATCTAGACGAGGATCAGGAGACCTAGTTTACTGCTGTCGGTGTTTGTTTTTCTTGGAAACAGATCCTCGTACGGCTCTATGATGTTTCGGCAAAACTCCATCCCCTTTGCAGTAACCCTGTAAATTGTAATTTTGCGTTTGCCGTCTTGCAGAGCAGTCTTTGTAATTATTTGGCGCGCTTCTAATTCGTCGATTATGTGCTTGTGTTTTTTTAGATTCAGGCCGCTGTAGCTTACCAGCGACGTCTGATTCAGTTCCCCATATTGGGCGAGAAGCAAAATTATGTCTTTTATTATGTAGATCTTGTCACGGTAACCTTTGGTAACGGTCATAGTTTTTCAATTCTCTTTGAGAATAAATAACTTCTAGGAATGACCATCCCGTTTTTCAGCTTGATTAAAATAAATACAATCAGCCCAAAGAACCCACAATGGTTGGAACAAAAATTGACGGAGTCCTAGTGGCGTCATCAGTCAAAGAAGTGGTAAGAAACGCAGTCTCTGAGCTAAAATCGCAGGGAGTCAAGCCATGCCTTGCCACAGTACTAGTCGGGGACAATCAGGCATCTGCCACATATGTGAAGAACAAGCACAAGGCATGCGCTGATGTTGGCATTCTGACCAAAGACCACAAGCTGCCAGCAACCACATCGCAAGAGGAAATGAATGAGCTGCTCAGCACCCTAAATTCAGACGAGTCCGTCCACGGAATACTGGTTCAGCTTCCGCTCCCAAAGCAATTAGGAGAGTTCGAGACCACTTCAAGAATTTCACCAATCAAGGATGTTGATGGCCTAACACCGTACAATGTTGGTCTGCTGTCTTTGGGAAAAGCAATTCTAAAGGCATGTACGCCATCAGGAATAATCGAATTATTTGATTACTACAAAATAGACCTGGAAGGAAAAAACGTGGCCGTGATAAATAGGAGCAACCTGCTTGGAAAGCCACTGTACCACCTGCTGCTGCAGCGAAACGCAACTGTCACCACTTGTCACTCCAAAACAAAGAATCTTCAGAAAATTTGCCATGATTCGGACATTATAATAACGGGGGTTGGAGACAGAACGAGGTTTACATTGACTCCAGAAATGATACGCGACGGCGCCATAGTGATAGACGTTGCGACAACGCGTCATGACGAAAAACTAGTCGGGGATTGCGATTTTGACAAAATAATACAAAAGGCGTCATTTGCATCACCGGTACCTGGAGGCGTCGGGCCGATGACAATTGCAATGCTTTTAAAAAACACGGTTACCGCGGCTTCGCTAAGTGAGAGCATTGTCAGAAGATAAGCCAAGGCTGCGCAGCCATTTGCTTGAAAAGCGCGACGGGTTATCGCATGACTTTATGACAATAGCAAGCAAGCAAATCCAAAGAAACCTCAAAAAAATAGAGGCGTTTAGGAACGCAGAAAAAGTCGCCTGCTACTATTCCATTGGGAGCGAGGTCAAGACGCTTGACATAATACAGCAGATGATAAGCGAGGGAAGAACTGTCGCGCTCCCAAGAGTCGTAGACGACGATCTGGTTTTTTGCGCCGTCAAGAACTTTGAGGAACTTCAAAAAGGAGAGTTCGGGATAATGGAGCCAAGGAAAAACTGCCCCATAGTTGATGACTTTGACATCATTCTGGTTCCGGCAGTTGCAATGATGAGAACGGGTCAGAGACTGGGCTACGGCATGGGATACTATGACAGGTTTTTGTCAAAGCACAAGATAGTCACAATAGCGTTAGAGTATTCAAAACTGGTTGTCAGGAACATACCAAAATCAGACGGCGACGTCGCAATACAATGGGTTGTCACCGAAGACGAAGTGATAAGAACATCACAGGTAAAGTAGGCCTTTTTTTCCAATATCCATTCTGCAATACTTGTTTTTCCAAGATATTTTGCCTGCGGCAGAATACGCGTTTTCGATTGCGCTTTGTAGCGAATCCCCAAGCGCAGTTACGCCCAAAACACGGCCGCCGCTTGTGAGAACTTTGTTGTTTTCAAGTTTTGTCCCTGCATGAAACACGACGGCGTACTTTTCATCGACAGAGTCCAATCCAGCAATCTCGTCATTTTTCTGATATGATTCAGGGTAACCCTTTGATGCCAAGACTATGCAGACGGCACTTTGCTTTTTCCAGGAGATTGCAGGCAGTTTTGCAAGTGTTCCATCAGAGCTTGCCTTGAGGTATTCAAGCAGATCAGAGTCCATGCGAACCAGTATTGGTTGGCATTCAGGATCCCCCATCCTTGCATTGTATTCCAGCACGTACGGACTGCCATCTTTTAGCATTATTCCCGCATAAAGAAATCCCTTGAAAGTTATTCCCTCAGACTTTAGGGACTCGATTGTTTTGTCGATGATGTCTTTTTGTATTTTTTCAGCTAGTTTATCATCGATTACGCCGGTTGGAGAATACGCCCCCATTCCGCCGGTGTTTGGACCCTTGTCATCATCAAATATTCTTTTGTGGTCCTGACTTGTCGCCATCGGAATCGCGATGTTTCCGTCAGAGAGTGCAATGTATGACGCTTCAACGCCGTCTATTTTTTCCTCCACGATTATTCTTTTTCCCGCGTTCCCAAACGACTGCTTTACCAAAATCAAATCTATTGCGTCAAAGGCTTCTTGCTTGCCGTTGCATACGATGACTCCCTTTCCTGCGGCAAGCCCATCTGCCTTTATTACCACATCATAGTCTTTTGATTTGACGTATTCTTTTGCGGACGCAGGATCATCGAAGACATCAAAGGCGGCAGTCGGAATGTTGTTCCGTTTCATGAATGTTTTTGCCCAAATTTTGCTTGACTCAATCTGTGCTGCATTTTTTGTCGGGCCAAAAATTGGGAGATTTCTTTCGTTAAACTTGTCTACAATCCCCATGGCAAGCGGAACTTCGGGGCCAACTACGGTAAAGCAGTTGTTTTTTGCAGCAAAGTCTGCCAGTTTGTCAAGTTCGTCTACTTGGATCGGGACGTTGTTTTTGGTTCCGCCGTTACCAGGCGCAAAAAATATCTGGCCCACTTTTGTCGATTTGGACAATTTCCACCCAATCGCGTGTTCACGTCCGCCAGAGCCAACAACTAAAACGTCAACCAACACGTGGACTTTTGGAGCCTCGTATATATTCCAAATTTAGATTAGCAATCACCTAAGAACAAGCGGCATCTAATCTAGCTTTATAAAATCAGATCAGATACCAGAGTGATATTGCACTTAGCAAAAGAATTTGATTCAAAAAATATCGAGGAGGAGATCAGGTCTCACTACGCCAAGATTGGCCTTCAGAAAATTATTTCAGAGTCAGACGAGAAAAAGTCAAAAATAATTTTCATCGAGGGCCCGCCCACAATGAACGGCATCCCGCATGCAGGACACCTGCGGGGACGGGTAATGAAGGACTTTTGGTACAGATACATGACCCTAAAGGGGCACAAGGTCATCTTCAATGCAGGCTGGGACACGCAGGGGCTTCCAGTGGAATTGCAGGCAGAAAAGGAGCTTGGAATTACCGGCGGAAAGACGGAGATTCTAAAATCATTTGGAATTGAAAGGCTAGTTGAGGAGTGCAAGCGCCTAGTTCACAAGTATAATGAAAAATGGATCAGAGTTGACCAGCTGCTCGGCATGTCATTTAATCAGGAAAAAGCATACTGGACTTACAAGGACGGATTCATCGAGCGAGAGTGGCAATTTCTAAAAAAAGCACACGAGACTGGAATTCTAACCGAGGGATACAGGGTTGTCGCATACTGCCCAAGCTGCCAGACATCGCTTAGCCATGCGGAGGTAAACCAAGGATACGACATGGTGCAAGACCCATCATTATACTACAAGGTCAAGATGGAATCAGAGGATGCATTCCTAATTGTATGGACTACAATGCCGTTTACATTAGTAACAGACGCAATGGTCGGCCTGAATCCGGAAGAAAACTACCATTATGTCAAAGTGGAAAACGAAACTTGGGTTGTCGGCGAAAAGAGGCTAGACGAGTTCATGAAGGAGGTAAAAATTGAAAATTACGAGATAACAAAAACGCTCAAGGGCTCCACATTTGAGGGGAAGAAATACACGCATCCACTACTAGGCATGATCCCAAAGCTAAAGGATTTGGCAAATGACCCCACAATTCATGTTGCAGTTGCAGAGTCGTTTGTAGATGCAAACACGGGAAGCGGGCTTGTGCACCTATCTCCTGCAAACGGAGAGGAGGACTACGAGATTGCCAGAAAGAGAAACGCTCCAATTTTCAATCCAATCAACGACGAAGTAAAGTTTACAGAGGATGCGGGAAAGTATGCAGGCCTTTTTGTTCGCGATGCGGACAGGATAATCGTAGACGACGTTCGGGATGCGGGAGCGCTTGTCAGAATTGGCAAAATCAAGCACAAGTATCCGCTTTGCTGGAGGTCGCACCACCCAATTGTCTGGATTGCAAGAAGAGAATTCTTCTACATGCTAGACAGACTTGGGGACAAGGCAATACAGGCAGCAGAAAACGTAGAGTATTTTTTTGAGCAGCCAAAGAACCGATTTTTAGGCATAATAAAGGAAAAACACCCGTGGTGCATTTCCCGTGAAAGGTTTTGGGGCTGCCCACTGCCAATATGGAACTGCAAAAAATGTGGCCACATCGAGAGACTTTTTTCAAGAAAAGAGATAGTCGATTCTGCAGTAGAGCTGCCAGACGGGCCAAACTTTGAGCTTCACAGGCCATGGATTGACAAGGTAGTGATCAGGTGCAAAAAATGCAGCGCAAACATGGAAAGAGAAAAATTTGTTTTGGACACTTGGCACAACAGCGGCTCTGCACCATACTCGTCCCTGACAGACGAAGAATACGCATCAGGAATACCGGCGCCATTTCTTACAGAAGGCATAGACCAGACTCGCGGATGGGCATACACTCTTTTGATCGAAAATGTCATTTTGAACAACAAGCCGATTGCGCCGTTCAAGTCGTTCCTGTTTCAGGGCCATGTTCTTGACAAAAACGGCAACAAGATGAGCAAGAGCCTTGGAAACGTCATGGACGCAGAAGAGATGCTTACAAAGTATCCGGTGGATTTGATCAGATTTTATTTCATGTGGAAGTCAAGCCCGATTGAACCGCTCAACTTTAGCACGGACGAGATGATGTCAAGACCATACCAGATCCTAAACACGCTGTATCACATTCACCTGTATTTCAAACAAAACAGCGAGTACGACAAGTTCGACAGTGATGCCACCCCCATCCAGTCGGTTCAAAACAAGGGACTGCTCCAGCCCCCAGACATTTGGCTACTATCCAAATTGCAAAAACTCATCGTGCAGGTTGGGGAGAACAACGACAAGTGCAAGTTCCACGAGTCAGCAAAGGCAATAGAAGACTTTGTCATAAATTCCCTAAGCCAGATTTACATACCAATCACAAAAGCTGAGCTCTGGGAGGAAGACGGCGCAAACGAAAGAAGGTTTGCAATTTATGCAGTGTTGCACGAAATACTCAAGACACTTGACATCCTCATACACCCGCTTTGCCCCTATACCAGTGAATACCTGTATCTTGCGACATTTGGCAAAAACAGCATCCTGCTTGACAAGTGGCCTCAGCACCAGCAGGGACTGATCAACGAGCCAATCGAGGAATCATTTGATCTGATGAAAGAGTCAGTGTCAGTTTCTGCAGCGGCCAGGATGAAGGCCAAACTAAAGCGAAGATGGCCGCTAAACGAGGCCATAATTTGCGTCAAAAAGTCAGAAAAGCCCAAAATTGAAACACTCTCGGATCTCCTCCTATCACAGCTAAACGTTGAAAAATTCAAAGTTGTCGAGATTGAAAGCAAAGAAGGCCTCGAATTACTCGATGAGATGCAAAAAGCAGGCATCCCAGCAAGGCCAGCCATAGAAATGGACAGAAAAAAGATAGGCCCAAAGGCAAAACAGCACATGGCACTGCTACTTTCCAAGTTTTCAGAAACAAGGCAGGAAGACATTGCGTCTGAATTGCTAGCAAATGGGGCCTACACGTTTGATGTCGGGCCTGCCAAGATAACACTAGACAGAGAAGACTTTGTAGTTGATTTTGATGCGCAGGACGGTTTTGCGTTTTCAAAAAGGGACGGCCTTGTTGTCTTTATTTCGACCATACGAAACAGGGAGATGATGTCAAGGGGGTTGGTAAAGGACTTGGCAAGAAGATTGCAAACGCTGCGAAAGGAAAGAGGATACAACCCGACAGACATTTTGCAGACAGCGTCAATACTTGATCTAGACGAAGAGTCGCTTGAAATGGCAAAAGAAAAATCATCAGATCTCGCATTTTTAGTCAGAGTAAAACAGATCGACTTTGCAGGAGTCGGCAAGAACTACAAAGACGACGACATCGATGGTCAAAAAATTCGAATCTCAGTAGAGTAAGAAGCTCACTTTTAGCAAATCAGGGGGATTAAATATCAAAAACGCCATTATATGATATGGTAAAGCAGATCAGCCTAGATGCGTGGCAGACGCAGCACCTAGAGGATCTGTTAAAAAAAGCATCTGCAATAGTTACAAAGACTGGAAATCCCATCATTTTGTACAGGCAGATGCTTGAGGAAGAAGAGGACGCATATGAGGAAATTGTTTGCTCGCTTACAGAAAAGTACGTAGTTGAGCAGCTAGTCATATCAGGCGGCGTCCTTCCGCCCACATTTAGACAGCAGTTCATATTTACCATAGACGAATTCCCGCAGAGGCTTTTGCGAAAAAGCAAGGATCTATTCTTGCAGACAATTGAGCTTCTTGAGGGCCAGATAAATTAACATACAGATTATAAAGACCGTAAAAAAATTTTCTGCATGCGTCTTTTGGAGTATCAGGCAAAGGAGCTTTTTGCGCAGTACGGCATCAAAACCCCAAAGGGAATATCCTCAAAAAACATAGAGCAGGCAAGAAACGATGCAAAGCAGTTAGGCTACCCATTTGTAATCAAGGTCCAAGTTCCAGTCGGAGGAAGGGGAAAAGCAGGCGGCATACAAAAGTGCCACAATGACGACGAGTTTGAGATCAAATATCCTCAGCTCCTAGACATGTCAATCAAGGGCGAAAAAACAAGGGCCATTTTACTTGAGAAGATGGCAGAATATGAAAAAGAGTTGTACTTGTCATTATTTTTGAATCGCAGCAAGAGATGCTACACAGTTATTGCGTCGTCTGAGGGAGGAGTCGAAATCGAATCTGTAAAAAACCAAGTCATACGCGAGGTAGGACTAGGCGATGTAGACGCCCAAACTGCAGAAGAGATTGCAAAACAAATAGGGCTGCAGGGAAAAACGATTCCGGATTTTGTAGACATGCTGCAAAGACTTGCAAAAATCACAGTTGAAAAGGAAGCAGAGCTTGCAGAGATTAATCCAGTTGCGCTTCTAAAGGACGGATCACTTCTTGCACTTGACGGCAAAGTGGTTACAGATGACAATGCAAACTTTAGACATCCAGAGATGGACAAATACCAAGAGAAGACAGAGCTTGAGGAGAGAGCGGAAAAAAGCGGATTTACACTAGTAGAGCTTGACGGAAACATAGCAGTGGTAGGCAACGGCGCAGGTCTTGTCATGTCAACACTTGACATGCTTGCAGACAACGGCGGCAAGCCAGCATGCTTTCTTGACGTAGGAGGGGGTGCCACCACTGAATCAGTGTATGAGGCCCTCACACTAGTTTCAAAAATGAAAAAAGTAAAAGCAATTTTGGTCAACCTGTATGGAGGAATAGTAAAGACGACAACTGTCGCTGCGGCATTTATCAAAGCGTATGACGATAAGCTAATTGACTTGCCAGTTTACGCAAGACTGATGGGCTCCGAATCTGAGAAATCAAAAGAGATGCTCAAAAACACAAGGACGAAGATGTTTGACTCTGTCGAGGACGCGATAAACGGAGTGGTGATGGAGGTAAACAAGCGTGGCTGACATTTACGAACTTCTAAGAGGCCAAAAGGACTCTTCTGGGAATTATCAAAAAGTTCCAGTAATAGTCCAAGGAATAACTGGCACCTTTGGCTCACTGCACGCAAAACAGATGCTAGACTACGGCACGAACATTGCCGCCGGTGTGACACCTGGAAAGGGAGGGCAAAAGTTCGAAGGCAAGGTTCCAATATACAACACGGTAAAGGACGCAGTCGATGCGACAAATTCCAAAGTTTCAATCGTTTTCGTTCCAGCAAAGTTCTTTTTGGGCGCGGCAACTGAGGCACTGGAGGCAGGAATAAAGCTTCTCGTTGCAATACCAGAACACGTTCCAATCAGGGACACGATGCAGGTAATCGAGCTGGCAAAGAAAAAAGACGCAATAATAATTGGCCCAAACACACCGGGAGTAATGATACCGGGACTTGTAAAAATCGGGATAATGCCTGCAAGCCCATTCAAGCCAGGAAACATCGTAGTCCTATCAAAAAGCGGCACTCTGCTCTATGAGATTTCAAACACCCTGACAAAGGCAGGATTTGGACAGAGCATCACAATTGGAATAGGCGGAGACCCAGTGAACGGCACAAGGCTAATTGACGCATTTGACATGGTAAAAGATGATCCTACCATAGAAGGAATGGTAATAGTCGGCGAAATAGGAGGAGATGCCGAAGAAATCGTTGCACAGCACATCATGGACATTAAATTCAAAAAACCAATCGTGGCATACATCGCAGGAAGGCGCGCCCCAAAAGAAAAGAGAATGGGGCACGCAGGCGCAATAGTCATGGGCAACTACGGCTCTGCAGAATCAAAGATTTCCATGTTTAACATGGCAAACATCCCAGTTGCCAAAAGACCAAACGAGGTAGCCATATTGCTGGCAGGCAAATTGGAAAAAACCAAAGACTAAAAAGGACAAAAAAGGAGATTTAAGAAAGATGCCAATCACAGACCCAGAAAAGAAAAGAATTGCTCAAGCAGCACGTCTCCACATGAAGGTTTGTCTTAACTGTGGCGTCAGAAACTCCATGGCTGCATCAAGATGTCGCAAGTGCCACGGAAGCTATCTTAGACTAAAGAACAGAACGCTAGGCGCCAAAAAGTAAAAGCTAGTGCTTTTCACATTTTACTTTACAGAATCTCAAATCATGCAGGGTGCTTTCTTGCCCTAACAAACGACAAGGCAAGTACGAATCCAAGTATTCCAAGCACCACACCCAGGGACACAGGAGTTGGGATTTCAATTATCTCAGACACCATCATTTTGACTCCAATAAACATCAGAATCGCGATAAGTCCGGGCTTTAGATAGTAGAATTTTTCCATCACGCCGGCAAGCAGGAAGTACAGACTACGGAGACCCAAAATTGCAAATATGTTAGATGTGATAACTATGAACGGATCAGTGGTTATCGCCAAGACAGCTGGGATGGAGTCAAGTGCAAACAGCAGGTCCGTAAATTCTATTATTACCAGTGCGACAATCAGCGTGGTGGCATACAGTATGCCGTTTTTTCTGACAAAAAACTTTGTGTCATTTAGCTCAAAGTCGACAGGCATGAACTTTTTGAGCACGCGGATTGCAATGTTTTTCTCAATTTCGATTTTCTTTTCCTTTCTTTGAAGCAGCATCCTTATTGCAGTCAAAATCAGAAATCCTCCAAAAAGATAGATCATCCAGTGGAATTTCTCAAGGAGTGTCACGCCGACTAGGATTAGCGGAACCCTCATTGCAATGGCGCCAAGTATTCCCATTGACAGAACCTTGTGCTGGAACTTGTGAGGAATGTTAAGTGATGAAAATATCAATAAAAATACAAACATGTTATCCACACTCAGTGACTTTTCAAGGGCGTACCCGGTAACGAACTCGGTTAGTTTCTCAGGACCCATGTCAAAATAGATTATGCCGGCAAAGATTCCAGCTAGCGAAATCCAGACTATTGTCCACATCAGAGCAGTCTTGATCGGCGGTGCCTGATCTTTGTGCTGTGGTTCTTGTTTTTTTCTTCGTAGCTTTGAAAACACCCCAAGATCAACTGCGAGCGAAACGCCGACAAACAGTGAGAATATTACCCACAACAAGTAAACGTCGTTCATGCTTTAATTCAGAAACATGAATTAGGCATAATATACATTGCAGTGAACCCGTGCGTATTTTTGGCAATATATGAATAATGAGTTCGCGGATGTGTGAAATCAAATTCAAACGGGATTAATCGCAGACTCTTTTCTGTTCATCAGATAAACCCCAAATATCACAATCCCAGCAGCCAGGATTTGATACCAGCTGATTTGTTCGTGTAGGAAAATAGAAAACTCAGGTAGTAAATTGTGCAGGATCACTCTCAAATTTCGATTTACAATGCGGGCAGCAAAAATAGAAATCCTGCCCATTGAATCTTGATTTTACCTTTGATATTTCCTCCACTTCCATTCCACAAACAGGATCAATCGGCATGTTATGGTGTGACAAATACTCAAATTTAAGAACCGATCTTTACAATTATAAAGTACAGTCATTAAATAAATCAAAAACACATCATCCTAGCGGATAGTAAACACGAACAAATCATTGATCCGATGAAGCATTGCCGAGTAGACAACATTAAAATTTGTACTAGAGGCGGATCAACTAACATCAAAATAGAAAAAGATACAATTTATTGCAATGATTGTAACGCGATTCTATGTTTTGAGCATAAAGAATAATTCAGAAACATGTTTTACAATTGTAAAGGTATCATTTCATATATCCAATAATTTCAAGTGAACGATAGTTGTTTTATGAAAAATAAATCAAAACCAGAGGACTCGAAGAAGACAAGACTCTTCGTCATCATTATTGCAGCTGCAATAACAATTGGAATTGGAGCTGCGACTATTTTGGCAAATTTTGCAGTCCAAAATCCTGACAATCCACATAGCAATTCAAGAACAGTATTTTGGAGACACATACACGGTCTTGGGATTGATCCTCAAGACAGAAACGTACTATACATTGCAACACATGGTGATTTTTATCAGAGCGTAAACGGCGACCCACCAGTAAAGGTAGATGAGCAACGGGCCGATTACATGGCGTTTAATGCCCCGTATGCTCAAAATGTTCCATTATACGCAAGTGGACATCCAGCAACTGGCGGAAATACAGGATTAATCAAGAGCACGGATGGTGGAAAAACTTGGCGACAAGTTGCTACAGTTTTAGATCCGCCAGTAGACTTTCATGCGATGGGCATAAGCAAGTCTGATCCAAATCTGATAATTGGGTTTGACAGCAGTGGGAGGGGTTTGTTCAAAACTATTGATGCCGGACAAAACTGGCAAACATTACAATTTCCAGAATATATATCGGCGCTTGCGATTTCTCCAAGTGATCCTAATGTGATATTTGCCGCAACTGGAAAGGGAATATACCAGTCAAGTGACGGCGCAAACACCTGGATGCATATTGAACAATACAATGAATTGCCAGTATTTGCGCTTACATTTGATGAAAATGGAATTCTTTACTCATCAACTGATGAGTTTGGTCTTTCAAAATCTGCAGACCTCGGGAAGACTTGGGAGAAAATTAACACGCAAAAGATTACAATAATGAGTGTTGCAGTTGATGCACAAAACCAGATTTTGTATATTGCTGGATATGTCCCTGACGGTTATCAGGAAGTCTATAAAAGCTCAGACAATGGAGGTTCTTGGGATTTGATTGGGACAAACAAAAAGTTGTAAATGGTTGAGATAAATTGCGCCGATTGTGGTTGTTTTCCGTCAGAATGTAAATCTGACAAATCTGCAAAAGAATGCTCAAATTGCAGTCAGAATGAATGCTGCTGTTTTACACTTCTTCGATAAAGAAAGATCATTCGGCATGGTTTAAGATTCCAAAATAACCAATTTTGCACAAAATTGGGTCTAAGTCTCAAAATAGATCATGAATATCGTTTTCTTTCAGCATTATCACAATATTTTGCAGTGTCAGCATGCATTGTCGGGATAAAACACCGCTTGTTTCTCCGAAGGTTGACAGATCTGTCAGTAAAACTGGCAAAAATGTAAGCGCGACTTATATCACAACATATCGATAGAACGTCATGGGAATCATAAAAAAACTAAAAGATACTGCCGAGAAAGACGTTGAGAGAGGAATAGAGTTGGGCAAGCAAGGCGTCGAACTTGGTAAGCAAAACATCGAGAAAGGAATAGAATCGGGCAAGCAAAATATCAAGAAAGGAATCGAACGTGGCAAAAAAAGCCTCGAGTAGAGCAATCTTTGCAGTTCATGATCCTACCCACTTTCAGCATGGCAAATCAGGTCAATGAAGACGATAACTAAATGAAAATAATTGGATTTTTGGGATTGGGTCTATTCATAATAGGCATATTGTTTGCCGCTTATGTCGTGACGCATTTAGACCAGATTTGGCGCATATTTGAAAACTTGTTTGGGAGTTTAGAGAGGTGGACTGCGTTTATTTTCCCACATGGTCCACAAAGATTTTGATTGATACATGCAGCAAATACAGATCTAGTCTATGGTTTTGATTTTTTAGAATTGACCAGTTTTTGTATTATAACTGAATGCCAGCCTGTCGAGTAATTCTCAAATCCTGGAGAAAGGGCATGTCCGATGCAGCACGGTACGCCGGCATATTCGGTGAACATGTAGTTCTTTTTTTCTCCAAGAAGACTTGTCTTTTTGTCAAACTGCAATGTTTCTTTTAGCGTTTTACCTTCCGAGTCTGCCAGTATCAATCCATCATTATCAACAATGCAAATTCTTGTGTGATTTTTCTCATCTTCACCTATTGGGGTGTGATTAATTATTGTCTGAGAGAGTGATTCCCATTTGAAGATCACGCCCAGGACTCCGATTATCTTGCCTTTGGTGTCACCATTTTCTCGCACAGCTGCCGAGTAAGTTATTGCAAGCTCATTATTCACAAGCGGAGATCTATACACGGGTTGGAACCCGAATTCGCTGCCAGTTTTTGTTCTAATTGCACTGGTAAACCACTTTCGGTCTGCCACATTGGTGTTTACCGAGGAATATTTTTCCTTATTACCATTTGCCACAATATTTCCTTCCGTATCAGCTAACACAAGGTCATAGTAAACGGTGTAAGCCTGCAATATAACATTAAGGCGTTGTGATACAGACTCGTATGCCTCGGGGGTTTTTTTGGTTAACGCGTCAACTACACTGCCATCAGTTGCCCACCACCTCACATCGGCGGTTCTCTCATACAAGTTACGATCGATTAGATCAATGTTTACCAAAGCCAGATCAGATAGCCTGTTTCCGCGATACTCCCGAGATTGCGATTTTATCAGATTGCCAACTTCCAGTATTTCCTTTGTGTCCTTTCGCATTCTCTCAGTAATTTTTATCGTCTCATCAGACAATTCGCTCATGTTTGCGGCAACTATACCAAACGGCCGTCCAAAAGTTCCTGCACGTGCAGCTTCTATCGAGGCATTGACAGAGAGAACGTGCGTCTTATGATTAATGTTATCTACCTTGTCAATTGCATTGTCTAGCTTTTCTGCAATAAGATCTGTAAATTCCACGACCTCTTCTAAAGTAAATTTTTTTCCTTGAGCGATTTCAGATACTTGCACGAGTATACTTGGTACTTTCTATTAGAATCCTTTGTATGATTGCTTTAAACAAACATGGTGTTTTATAACAAAAAAATACGGCTCATCAGACAGCAGATAACAAAAAATGAATTGCTATGACTATGTGCAGTTGAGTGTTTTTTGCCAGTTACTGCCAAGATTCAAACTCTACATATTGCGCAGATTGCATTTTCCTGCGTCTGTAAGTGATAACTTTTTCCAAAATCTTTCAGAACATTATAAAACAATGATTTGAAAAACAGGTTGCCAATATCTCCCAGTTCATGGCTAATTCTCAGATAAGCCTTGCCTGCACGAAAATAGCAGATCGTTTGAGCAGACATCTGGGAGGCAATTTTTTGCAAAACGGAGTTGATTTGTTCAACGTTTCTATACTGCAGATCACTACTTGCCTTGCTTTCTTCCAGCATTGCCAGCACGTATGGCTCTATTGCAAGTAGCATCTTTTGCTCGAGTAAATCTTTCATTTTTCGGCCCCCAACCACAGGATTGTTAGATAGTGTAGTGGCACAATCCAACGCATCGATCGTTATCAAGTCAGCATTTGACAGGTGTGCGATGTTTTCAAATTCAGACAGTGAGTTTTTGCTTAATTCTTGATTCTTTGAAAGGTTTTTCAAGCTACGCATTGTTAACTTTATGCTGTGTGTATTAGCTAGTGTTTGTAAAAAACACACAGACAGTACTGCTACCTACATTCGTCTTTAGCAGATAGCGATTTCATGGATTTTGTAAACAGCATGGACGTTTTAAAATTCGTCTCAAATGGATCATCATCTCTTTCCGCAGTGAGGCGTCTATTGCCCCTTCTTTGGAGGTTCGTGTTCTCATGCTGACACATAATGCTATCTTATTTTTGAGCAATATAAAAGAAAGCAGATTCAAGGCCCGCGCGTGCGGCAATGACACGCAACAGGTATTTCAGTCATTTTTCATTGTAAACGGTTAGTTTTTTTAGCAAATATTTTCTACCCAATTTGTGCAGTTTCAGATTCTCAAAAACCCAATGAGCATACTAGAAGTTCACATGGGCAAAGGCGAGATCATAACAGCAGAGGCAGGGGCACTTGTATTCATGAAAGGCAGTATTGAGGTCAAGACAAAGATGCGAGGGGGGTTTCTAAAGACTGTAAAGGTCGCATTTTTAGGGAACGAGTCGTTTTTTGTTAATGAGTATATCGCAGGTGAGGATGGCTGCGTGTTGGGTTTGACCGGTCCCCCAGTAGGTGACATAATAGAAATCCCAATAGACAGCAATAACGGATTCATAGTGCAGTTAGGCGCATACATAGCATCTACTGCCGGTGTTGACATAGATACAAAGTGGCAAGGATTCACAAAGGGAATATTCGGCAGCGAGATTTTCATGCTAAAGGTCACAGGAAATGGCAAGGTGTTCTGCAACGCATATGGCGGCATAATAGAGAAACAGATCGCAAGCGGTGAAAAGATGACCCTTGATAATTATCACCTTGTTGCACTAAGTCAGAATTCAGAGTACAGTGTGACAAAGTTTGGAGGGTTAAAGAGTACAATTCTTGGGGGAGAGGGACTGGTAACTGAAATTATCGGGCCTGCTACAGTGTACTTTCAGACAAAGAACCTCAAAGAACTAGTTGATCTTCTTGGCATCAAACATGCAAGTGAGACTCAGGGAAGCGGCACATCGTTTGGTGGGTTTAAATTCGGCACATGATCGAAAAATTCGATCAGTAAATCGTCAGAATTTAACTTGCAGTATGACAAGACGTGTGATCAGGTTACTTGGTTGATATAGAACAAGGTAAGAACATACGGAATCCGTCATTTCCGATTTTGGCAGAGGGGGTTTTTAAGATAGAGATTTTCTGATCAATTCATGACAACTAGAGAGTCCATGACGATACCAAAAAGCAAGAAGAGTATCACTCTGGAAAAAGAAATAGAGACAAAAGTGCGTAAAATTCAGGCACGACTAATCGAAAAAACAGATCAGTCTTGGAGCATATCCATGGTTTTGAACATGCTTGTAACAGGAGGCCTGACACATACTAAAAAAATGAGCAAGGCAGAGTGGCAGAAAGTAAAAACAATGGTCGAAGATAAGGAAGTCAGCTTTGATGACTCGATGATCACAGATTTTGTAAAAAAAATCGGTGAATAATCACATCAGCTGCAATCACCGTTATTTTAAATTAATTTAGTGTGCAGTACATCCACGTTATCACAAATTGGCTCTGGGTCTAATCGATAAACTTCATTAATTCTTCGTTTGTCTTTTCCATCTCTTCAATATTCAAGCCGTGTCCACTTTTTTCGAATCGAACCAACTTGGATCCGGTAATCCCATCATTCATTATTTTTGCCAAATCAAAAGAGCAAATCTTGTCCTGCACGCCATGGAAAATAGATACAGGTATTTTCAATTCATTAATTGCTTGCATGTCCTTGCGAAGGTCGGCGTCTCTTAATTCCTCAATGCATTTCAGGGTTGCATACGGAGATGCGTCTAAATTAATTGAATATAGCCACCGTGCAATTTCTTTGCTGACAGAGCCTTCCTCCTTACTGAAAAAAATCTTGCCAAAATCAGAGAGAAGCTTGGGCCGATCAGAGTAGGCTTGTGCTATGAGTGCATCAACGCTTGATTTTTCCATGCCATGCGGAAAATCAGCCCTTTTTGTCCAAGACGGAGCAGCTGCGCCCATCAGCACCATCTTGTCAAGGCCATACCCACGATACTTTGCTGCATAATGCATGACAATTGCCCCACCCATTGAAAATCCAACCAGTGTCACCATCTTCAAGCTGAGTGAGTCTAAGACCTTCTTGATATCAGAGGCAAAGATATCATAATTGTATTCTCCCCAAGGTTTGTCAGATTTGCCAAATCCCCTCAGGTCAATACCAATGCAACGGTAACCGTTCTTTTGCAGAGTCATAAACTGGTACTCAAACATCTTGCTACTCAAAGGCCAACCGTGGATGAATACGACAGGCTTGCCAGAACCGGTATCTTCGACATAGAGCGATGTATCATCAGATACTTTGACATAAGGCATGGTATGACACTCTTACCCGCCTGTACTATATGTGACTTTTATCTTTGAGCAGAGTTTTAATGCCATCATGTGATATACTTGTAAGTGACCAACTTCAACATAGGTGGGAAACCAATACGTTAGATTCAGTCAATGGAATAAACATCTACTACAATGAAACAGGCAAGGGTAGATCTTTGCCAGTACTTTTGATACACGGATTTCCATTTAGTTCCGAAATGTGGAAAGCACAGGTAGCAGCGTTACAAGAAAACGGCTTTTACGTCATAGACTATGATCTTCGAGGACACGGTCAGAGCGGCATTGGCGATGGGCAGTACACAGTTGAACTGTTTGTTGATGATTTGATGGCATTATTGGATCATCTGGGAATAACAAAGGCAGTCGTTTGCGGGTTTTCAATGGGAGGATATGTCGCACTTCGAGCCATCGAAAGGAATCCGGAGCGCTTTGGCGCCCTGATTTTGTGCGACACCACGTCATCGGCAGATTCAAACGAGGCAAAGATCAAACGTGCCGCCTCAATCAAACTAATAAAAAAAGATGGAGTAAGGTCATTTGCAGAAGGCTTCCTAAAAGCAGTCTTTTATGAGCAGAGTTTTAGCACAAAGCAGAATGCAGTAGAGAGCGTAAGGAAAATAATTCTGTCAAATTCTATAACCGGTATTTGTGGAGCATTGCTTGCGATGGCATCAAGAACAGACACCACAGAAGCCCTTTCTAAAATCAGTGTTCCGACACTTGTATTGGTAGGTGAATACGATACTATCACGCCGCCGGCTGCAGCCAAGGCAATGCACGACAGGATTCAGAATTCCAAGATGCACATAATTGCAAATGCTGCACACATGAGCAGCATGGAAAACCCCAATGAGTTTAATGAACATTTTATCAAATTTCTAAAAAACCTGAATATACTCACAGACTGACAAATCCGTCCATTAAACTTACACCGATGTAAGCGCAGCTTAATAGATTTGCCACCAACAGACTAACATGATCAAAACACATCAAAACGTAGGTATCTAAATGTCAGGCAAGATCAAAGACAAAGTAGGAAAGCTTGCAGGGATTGAGGTTCTGGAAAAAAACGGCATAGATTTGGAGAAACTAAGAAAACTCATTGTGGCCGGCGTAGGGTCAGAATTTGCAACATATTACTACTATACAATACTGCGAATGCACTGTACAGGCCTAGACGGCGAAGGCATTAAAGAAATCGTTGAAGATGCCAGAATAGAGGATAGAAATCACTTTGAGGCCATGACGCCACGTCTATATGAGATTGGAGGAAGCCTGCCAAGAGACCTCAGAGAGTTTGCAAACATTGCTGGCTGTCCCGATGCATTTCTGCCAAAAAACTGGGAAGACATAGATGAGATTTTGAAAGTTCTCCTAGCCGCTGAAAAATGTGCAATTCATTCGTGGGGAGAAGTGTGCGACTATACTGTCGGCAAGGATCATCGAACATATGAAATTGCTCAGAGAATAATGGGAGAGGAGATAGAACACGAAGCTTGGTTTGTAGAACTCCTTTCAAAAAGGCCGTCAGGACACTTTAGAAGGGGAATAGTAGGACAGTCAGATTCCTAGATGATTTGATTAAAAAACATAATTGAAAAGTGGACCGAATGGGATTCGAACCCATGACCTTTGCGGGATTTTCATCCATACGCAGTGTGAGTGCGTCATCCTAACCACTAGACAACCGGTCCAATTTGGGAAAAATACTCGGCACTATTTAGGCGTTAGAATTATAGTCATATAGAGGAAAACGGGCAGGAACCACATGTACAAGCAGGGAAAATGGAAACTCTCCGATCTGTCAGATCACAAAAGTCCAAAATTTGCAAGGCAGATTTCTACTCTAGAAGGCAAGGTAAAAAAATTTGAGAAACTAAAAAAATCGCTAAATCCAAACATGTCGTCAAAGAACTTTCTTGGAATAATAAAAAACATCGAGGACATAGCAGAAAACGCAAGCGTCATTGGCGGCTATGCATCGCTATGGTATGCGTCAGACACCCAGTCAGACGAGGCAACATCTCTTGTCACACAAATGGCAAAGCTTGGCTCAGAAATAGATAACAAAACTCTGTTTTTTGATTTGTGGTGGAAAAGAAAGATTGATGAAAAAAACGCACTGCGCCTAATGAAGGACAGTGGAAACCTAAGAGAATACCTAAGACACAAAAGACTTTTGGCAAAATACTCACTGTCAGAGCCCGAGGAGAAAATAATCAACACGCTTGACGTTACTGGGTCTACTGCGCTTGTGAAACTGTATGACAAGATAACAAACGCCTTTGAGTATGTCATTACGGTAAACGGCAAAAAGAAGAAACTGACACGTGAAGAACTCACGGTTCTTGTTAGGAGCAACAGTCCAAAAACAAGGGAGCTTGCATACAAGACCCTGCTTACAAAATACACGAAAAACAAGGGCGTTTTAGGAGAGATTTACCAAAACCTTACACTAAACTGGAAAAACGAGGGAATTGAAATACGCGGCTATTCGTCGCCGATTTCGATTAGAAACATTGGAAACGACGTAGAGGACAAGACAGTAAACAGTTTGCTTGACGTTTGCAAGAAAAACTCCGATGTGTTTTACAAGTTTTTTGCATACAAAGCAAAGATGCTTGGATTAGAGAAACTAAGGCGGTACGACCTGTATGCGCCAAGCACAAAGAACATCAAGGAGAAAACATACTCCTACGAGAGCGCATCGAAGTTGGTCTTGAATTCGCTTGAGAGATTCAGCCCAAGGCTGTCCCAATATGCAGACAGAGTATTCAAAGAAAACCACATTGATTCAGAAATAAGGCCTGGAAAAAGAGACGGGGCATTTTGCAGCACAATCACACCAAAGATCACACCGTATGTTCTTGTAAATTACACTGGGCGTGCACGAGATGTATTTACGCTTGCACATGAATTGGGGCACGCGGTTCACAGCCAGGCAGCATCCGGCCAGTCAATACTGGTGGCAGAGGCACCGTTACCGCTTGCAGAAACGGCATCCACGTTTTCAGAACTGCTACTGTACGACAACATATCAGACCAGATGAACGATAGTGAAAAAATCACAATACTTTCTGAAAAAATAGACGACCTTTATGCCACAATAATGAGGCAGGCATTCTTTACAATATTTGAAATGTCCGCACACAAGCAAATTGCGGACGGAACCACGGTAGACGAACTATCAAAGACGTATTCTGCCAACCTCAAAACCCAGTTTGGGAACTCGGTAGAGTTATCAGACGATTTTGGAATAGAGTGGAGCTGCATCCCGCACTTTTTCCACACGCCATTTTACTGCTACGCGTATTCGTTTGGAAACCTCCTGTCGCTGTCATTGTTCCAAAGATACAAAAAGGAAGGGGCGAGCTTTGAGAAAACATACATTGAGATCCTAGCAGCTGGAGGGTCAAAAAAGCCAGAAACGCTGCTCAGCGAGTACGGAATTGACATTTCGTCGTCAAAATTCTGGCAAGATGGCTTTGATTACGTAAAGACGCAGGTAAAGGAACTAGTTTCGTTATAAGTAATTGAAAATGGGGCCAGCATCCTTTACGCACGGGATGCTGGCTTGTCCCCCTTCGGTTTGAATTCGATGTCTTAATGACTGGTTCCATTCTAAATAATTTAAACCTTTGAATTTTCGCAGATCTGGAAAAATAATGTGACAAATTCAGAGTAAACTTAATACTGAAAGCAGGGGCGCCTGTGGCTATGCACAAGGCAGTTTTGCCGCTTTTACTAATTTTCGTCATGGCGTATTCTGCAGGCATTGTGTTTGCAGAGCAAGCTCGTCTTGCAACGTATCATGAGGTAGCCCAAGTAATCGTGGATCAAAAGATATCAAACAATGTTACTGCGTCAATTTCTCTCCAGACAACAAGCATTCAAGAGTTTCAGATACCTCACGAACTTGATGCAAAGATAAGAAACAGCACTGACATTGTTGGAATCATAATTACAAATGAAAACCAGTGCGTTCTTGGAATCCATGACCAGATTTGCGTCATGATAAACACCAAAAGGGAAAGCAGTAAGGGCGGGATCATAGAGGCCCAAGACAAAGCACGAGAAATAGGCGACAGGTACATTGATGACATCAATAGTGCGTTTAGCCTGAATACGAAATTCCACTCCGTGTTTATCCACTATGAAGATTCCTCAAACGAGGCACTTGAGACATCAGGCCAAGTGTCAGGTGCCGGTACGATTTCTACAGTATACACAGCACAAGTTCAGAGTACCGACTATATGTTTAACAAAATTTCTGCCACTCTGATGCCAGCCCAAATTCGCAGCATGGGCGGATTCTTTGAGGTTGCCCAAAAGTTGGCAAAAGACGACAATTCCAGGATGACATTTACCATTCTTCCAAGAGAGCACGACTATGTCATGCAGCTCAAGGTATCTGAGAAATACCCAAACACTGCAAAAGACACAAAGGTGATAGATACGCTAAAACTTTTCAAAGTTGACGAAATACGAAAATCCAATTATTTTGCAGGCGGTTTTTTCCCCCTTAACTCACTAATACACGTAGTAGTGCTCCCGATAGATAATACTACCAGAATACACACCAACACAAACGTAATAGACGCGATTGAGAAAAATAATCAGACCATTCCGGCAGACATTACCGAGAGCGGGTGGTTCTTTAATTCCAAATCAGGGAGCAAGATAGAAGTAATGTATCTTTTTGGAGAGGAGTTTTCGGCAAAACGACAAGACCTCATCATGACACTTGGTGAAAAAGAAAGCGTGCCAGAAGAGGCAAATTTGCCAGGCGCAAACGAGATGTATGTTCTCATTGGAATCGGCACAGTAGCTGCTGGCGCTGCAGTATACTATCTAAAGGGATTTAGAACAAAGAAGAACGCCGCATAAACACAAGTATTCTCACATCATATTCTAGTAAGCATTGATTTTCCGTTTCTCAGGAACGTTTAGTTGATTATATAAAAAAAGAGTTGATTGGTCCTTTAACAGGAGAGATTTCTATTCATCAATGGTGAACTTGTGTAGATGTCAAGCTTGCCTGCATCACATGTTCCACCCGTCAATCCATATCCTGCTGAATAATGGATAGTCGCTGAATAGGAATGCTGATTTGCCAATGTTATTGAATAGTTTCCTTCCTCATCCACGGTTGCAGAATTGACAGAGCCTGTATCGGATGTGAAATCTATGGTAAGTGGTGCCGTAGCAGGTCCTGTAGTTGAAGCACTACCGCTTACCGTCACAAAGGGAATTACAGTCTGAGTAATTTGTGGGACGGTGGTAATAACTGCAACTGCTATTAGGACTGCGGCTATAACGCCGACTCCTATACCAATAATACGTATCTTTTTTGTATTCGTAGTCATCATGACAGATAATGTCGGTAATGCCTATTAAGCCGCGCTTACACTTGTGTTAGTTTTATGGACATGTTTGTCAATATCATAAGATAATCAACAGCCTGAAATAATCGGCAAGTTCTCTTTTGCCACTTTTGGCCAAAGTAGTATCATCGTGAGATGCTATTTTTTGATTTTGTATAATCGCGGAAATGACAGGTGTTTAGATTTCTCACACATTCGTGCCAACACATTCAGAAGATTATTAAGATCTGATCACGCCCGTATTGCAGACGCATGGGCATAATTTCCAAGATTAAAAACAAGGCAATAAAAGCAAGAAAGGCTACTGCAGATTTTACCGAGGACAAGATGCATGCACTAAGAGAGGAAGCTGCGTCAACTAATGAAATATTCAAGTCAGATAACCCAATTGTTAGGAAAACAGATACGATTGCAATACTGGTAAAAAAAGTAGGAAACTTTGAGGAATTTCAAGAAGCACTAGACAAGATAACCAGAGAAGGCTATGCATTTATGTTCAAAGAAGAGGTAAGAGATCTGCCAATCATATCAAAATTAAATCCATTTGGAGAGCTGTATTATTTTCAGAATACAAAATTTAGAACGCCTAACAGTTCATAGATCAGTGCGATTACATCAAGAGATTGTCTGTTTTCTCACATTCAGATTTATTTTCAACACTAGCCATATTTCATCAACACACCAGATAAAAAATTCAGAAACGACTATAGAATCAGCACTGCCGCTGCAAACACAGTAGTCCATCTACCTTTTGCATCGCCGACAGCTGTTTGTGTGACGTTCATTGACTTGTAGATTTGCCCAGAGATCTTCCATTGCTGCCTCTTTTCATCCCAGCTTTTGTCAATGTCAAACTGGATTCCAAGCGAAGAGGCAAGCATCTGCGCCGCGATGTCTTCTGCATAGTCGCCTGCCTTCTTTTCGTTTTGCCCAAATGCCTCGTATTCTGAGAGGTACCCGTATCTTTTCGGATCAGATGGCTGTGCAATGCCAACTGATGCCGAGATAAGTCGGTGCGGCTCGTTCGTCTGGTTTCGCGAATAAATCGTAAATAACACTTGGCCTGGTTTTATGAGGTTCAGTCCTTCTTTTTTTGAGACCAGTTTTGCCCCAGGAGGAAATATGCTAGAAATTAGAACTATGTTGGTTCCAGAGATGCCAGCATCTCGTAACGCATATTCAAAACTAGTAAGTCGGTCTTCGTGGACTCCCTTTCCCTTTGTTAGAAATAATTTTTTTGCAACTAAATCGAGCAAGTGATTTTTTGAAATTGGTTTTAATTATTTATACTTTTTAACCGTTCAGTTTGGACAGTGCCTGTGCAATTTGTTTGCCGTGCGATTCAACGTCGATGTCATAAAAGACATTACGGATTGTGCCGTTTTTGCCGACAATAAATGTCGAGCGCTTGGCAAGTCCTGCCAAATTCAGTCCGGCATATTTCTTGCAGACGTCTTTTGTAGTATCACTAAGATGCAAGTATGGAATATTGTACCGTTCCACAAAGGCGGCCTGATCATCTACGGTGTCAACGGATATGGCAAAGAGAACAGAGTCAGTCTTCAGTATGTCACCGTAAGCAGAGATAACGCTTTGCGCCATCTTGAAGACTTTTTTTGAGGGGCACATGAAAAGGCGGTTTTTTGGATAAAAGCACAAAACGACATTTTTTTTGTCTTTGAAAGACGACAGCCTGATTTTTTCCCCGTTGTTTGCCACAAGCTCAAAGTCTGGCGCTACATCTCCTTCCCGCATGAGAAAAATATGTCATATTATTATTTAACCGCTATCCATTGGAATTTGTGCAGTTCTTGTTTACGCTAGACAGCATAATCCAGTCAGAAGTATTTGTTATAGGGTACTATATTTTCACAGTTGCAACTTCGCTCATCCTAATCAAAGAGACAAAGCAGAGGATACGGGACCTTGCAAAGGGCGTAAAATCAATGATGTATGCGCCAATTCCAGTTGGCATAATGATGGCATATTTTGTATTTGCATACCCAATTGTTGAAAAGATTCCAATTTTGAATTGGAGTTGGCTTGGCTACAACATTGCATTTGGCCCGTTTGCGCGGGAAGGATTTTGGGGAGTGCTCCCGTTCATACCAATTTTGATCTACATGTTCGTCCACATCAATCACGCTGAAGAACTGTACTTTAGGAAATCAAAAAAAATGGTCATAGTGTGGGCCCTTACCCACATCGCAATGGGAATAAAGATCCACATGGCGCTTCTCTTAATGCCGTTAGGATTTTTGTTCAAATACGTCTATGACAAAAAAGGGATCAATCACTCATACGCAATGCATTTTGCGACAAACATGCTTGTAGTAGCTGCGCTATTTCTTACTCTTGCTGGCTGATCTCGGCTCCTGTGTCAAAAACAGATAGCCGCACATTGCCCCAAGTGACAAATTGATCACGCCAAAAATGGTAAGATATAGCATTGGATGAATCCAAAGGCTGTAAACTATTCCCCAAATACCAGCTCCAAAGAACAGCCCCATCAAGACCTTGAGCTTCTTTGGCGGAATGTACTTCATTTACCGAGTTTTGGATGTGGCACTATTAAAGATTGGCAAAAACAGGAATCTGATAACATTTTAAACTACTCACTTTTCTTAAAAAATTACGCCAATGTAGCTCAGCCTGGCAGAGCATCTGATTTGTAATCAGATGGTCGAGGGTTCAAATCCCTTCATTGGCTCACCTTTATCATATGTGTGGGTTAGTGTAGACTATGATTCGAATCAATCCCCTTGAAATAATTCTGTGGAATTTTCGAAAAAGCGAAAAAGACATAATTAGAATTTACGACAAGCTTGCCCCCTTAATGCAGCTTGGAAGCGGGGCAGACATGCTCAATTTTGGCTTGTGGGACAAAGGAATCACACAGCCACACCGGGCTCAGGAACGCCTCTGCGATCTGGTTTCAGAGATATCAGAGTTTTCTTCTGCAACAAACGTCCTAGATGTAGGATGCGGCTTTTGTTCGCCTGCGCTAAGGTGGAAGCAGCAGTTTGAGGGATTGGAAATTTTCTGCCTCAACATAAACCGCACACAGATCAACACTCCTGCCCCAAAGGAGAAACTTCGCCTGGTAAACTCCACTTCCGTCCTCATCCCGTTTTCAGATAAATCGTTTGACAGAATAGTGGCGCTAGAATCTGCCCAGCATTTTTACCCCCTGAAGAAATTTCTCGAGGAGTCAAGGAGAATGCTAAAACATGATGGAATGCTCGTCATGGCAATTCCAGTAGTGAATAACAAAAAAGGACTGTTCTCAAAGCTTGGAATCCTAAATGTCACGTGGACTTCGCAGCACTATCCAGCGGATCTCGTGGAGAATCAGATCAGAGGTGCGGGATTCGAAATATCAAAAATTGAAAAAATCGGCAAGGCGGTGTACGAGCCGCTTGCAGATTACTACATAGAGAACCGCAAATCAATGAAGGAAAAGTTTTCAGCAACGTATCCGTCATTTGTAGAAACGCTGGTGTACAAGTCAATGCTAAAAATGAAGAGACTTTCAGAAAGTGGCATCATCGACTATTTGGTGATAAAATCGCATCCAGTTCTCAAATAAAGACAGCATTACCCTGAATTTTTTCAGTTTTGAATGCAGTTTAGATGCAATCACACTTGAATCAGTCCAATTCCGCTAATCGACGTCGATACGCATTGTAATGGTTTATTAGGAGTAAGAAAGATCTTTGTTTCATCAGGCTATAATGACGGAATAAGCAATGAGCTTTTCTCTGTCATTGCTTAGGTAAACAAATTGACAACAACATTCGAACAACTAGGAATTAAAAAATCAATAGTAGATGGACTAAAGGAAATTGGGTTTGAGGCACCGTTTCCAATACAAGAGGCAACTATACCAGTATTACTTTCAGGACGAGATGTAATTGGCCAAGCTCACACAGGAACTGGCAAAACTGCAGCATATGCAATTTCAATGCTGCAAAATGTAGAGCCACGAAGAGGAATTCAAGGGCTCATTCTTGCCCCAACAAGGGAGCTTGCAGTCCAGATCACAACGGAATTTAAGAAATTTGCAAAACATGCAGGAATTAGAATCGTATCCATTTACGGCGGACAGGGGATGGGCGTTCAGCTTGACGCGTTAAGACACGGAGTTGAAATTGTCGTTGCCACGCCGGGAAGACTAATCGACCACCTAAAACGCGGCTCAATTGATCTTAAGGACATAAAGTATGTCGTGTTAGACGAGGCAGACACGATGCTCGACATGGGATTTATCGACGACATCAAATTCATCTTGGATCTCACGCCGGTAAACAAGGTAATGTCACTCTTTTCAGCCACAATGCCGCCTGCAATACTTAGACTGGCAGAAGACTATCTGAACAATCCAAAACAGTTTCTCCTTTCAGCAGATGATCTTAGCGGAGAGGGAATAGACCAGTCATTTTTGGTGATAAAAGACAGAGAGAAGCTAAAGCATCTAATCGATTTCATTAAAGAAAATAAAAAATCACAATCAATCGTCTTTTGCTCTACAAAAAACAGAACAAGAGAAGTAGCAAGAGACCTACGCGAAAATGGCTTTAACGCAGTAGCTATCGAAGGCGACATGTCACAACACCAAAGAGAAAATTCCATGTCACGCTTCAGAAGAGGGCAAGCAGACGTACTTGTCGCCACAGACGTTGCGGCAAGAGGAATAGACGTGCCAGAAGTTGCACTGGTAGTCAACTATGATGTCCCAAATCAAGAAATGGTTTACTTCCACAGAATCGGAAGGACCGCGCGTGCAGGTGCCAAGGGAAGGGCAATCACACTGGTATCATATTCATCAATTGGCGATTTCAATTTAATTAAAAGACAAATCAAAGTAACGATGACAGACCTGAACGAAAAGCTTGGAATACAGGTAAGCATACCAGACCCACTAAAACGAGATGCCGGATCACGTAGAACATTCGGCAGAGGCGGTGGTGGTAGAAGCTATGGTGGCGGAGGTCGAAGTTACGGCAGCAGATCAGACGAAGGAAGAAGTGGCGATAAACCAAGAAGCTATGGCGGAAGCGGAGGCGGCAGAAGCTATGGCAGTAAATCAGACGAAAAAAGTGGCGATAAACCAAGAAGCTATGGCGGAAGCGGAGGCGGCAGAAGCTATGGCAGTAAATCAGACGAAAGAGGCAGCAGTGATAAGAGCAGCAGAGGCCAGATGCATCATGCGCCAAAAGGGTCTGCACACAGGCGACGTTGGTAAATCTTTTTAAAAGTCAGCGAGTAGAGATATCAAATGCACATCGGTTTTGTTTTATTAAACTGTGATTTAGGCGCAGAAGAATACCTTCTTGAGGAACTCAAACAGATACCAGAAGTAAAAAACGCATACATCACTTTTGGGGCATACGACGTCATAATTGAGATACATGCAAAATCCCAAGACGAATTTGACAAGACAGTGTCAAACAAGATAAGGCGCCTATCCAGAGTCATGAGCACCATGACGCTAAAAGTAATTGCCCCCGAAGAATAATTATACAAGAATTCCATACAGAAATCACACTTGGAAAAAATAGAATATACCGGAACTGTTTGGGCGATAAACCACAACAACCCGGAACCACTAGTAGAGCACTGCATAAAGAAGCTTCAAGAGTACGGTATCAAAAAAGAAGACATACAGCTTACAGATGCCCCGGAGAACGTAAAGGTCGGCGCCATAGTAGTCGAGATTTGGCCATATCATCTTGACATTGCAAGGGTCAGAACCATAAGAAACGAGTCATTCATCAGCGGTTCTGTTATGCAGATTGAGCTAAAGGCAGACGAAGAAGGGACATACATAGACTAAGTTTTGTAGTTTAAAAATAAAGAATGATAATCAGAGAATCTGATTAACTGGCTGTCACTGTGCCTTTCATCCATGGATGAACGATGCACAGATAGTCGTATGTTCCTGCAGTATCGAATTTGTGTTTGAATGAGCCTTTTGCCATTAGCATGCCAGAGTCAAATGCGCCATTAGGATCAGTTACAGTGTGGGCTGCAGTGTCAACATTTTTCCAAGTTACTGTTCCTCCCACTTTGACTTGAACCTTGTTTGGCACAAAGCATTTGTCACCGCACTCAGTGTTTGTCGCTGTACCTTTTGCCATTTCGACAGTAACCATATCTGAAGCTGCCTTGCCAGTCGCCTTACCGGTTCCAGAATCCTTCTTGGCGTCAGCTGCCTTTTTGTCAGCTAGTTTCTTGGCGTCAGCTGCCTTTTTGTCAGCTAGTTTCTTGGCGTCAGCTGCCTTGTCACTCGTTCCATAATCTGCAGCATATGCAGATTGCATTACAGAGGTGCTAATCACACCTGCCAACAATGCAAAAATTGCAATACTTGCAAGTAATTTGGTGTTCATTATTGATCACAGACCTCGAGGTATAACATATTAAGATTGGGTAGAATTTCACATCATATTTTAGGAGCCAGAGCGCCAGGTTTCTCTCCATCTGCTTGTAATTTTTTAATATTTTTTCAACTAATTAATATCGAACACTTTAAACCATAAAAACAATTGAAAAAGCCAAAAAAGAAAGACAGCAAGGCCACATACGTTGCAGTCGGAGTCGGAATACTGATTGTCTCAGTGGTGATTTTCTATTATTATTCTGCAGATCAGGCAATAAACAGAGGGGAGTATTTTGGAAACAGCCTAAAGAGCATCCAAGACGACCTAAAACAGACACAGACGGAGTTTTACTCAAAAAAGAAAATGCTTGAAGAGGAAAGCATCACAAAAGAAGAATTCCTAAAATACACAGACACACACATCCAAAACATTCAGGACGTGCTCAAAAGATACAACGATCTTGTTCCTCCGCAGTCTTTTGCGCCATCACTAAAACTCTTCGTCTTGTCTACGCAAAAACAACTTGAAAGCGACCAGCTCCTAATAGAGTGGATAAGGACAAACGACACGTCAAGCAAGGTCAGATCAGACCTGCTCCTTCAAGAGTCGTTTGAAAACGAGATAGCGGCGCTTGATTCGTTTAACAAGGCAAAAAACAGATCAAACTAGAGCAGACCCTTTTCATGCAGCAAATCAAGTGTAGGTTCCAGCGTTCCAAGAATCGCGGTTTTTTCAAGCGAGACAGGATCTGTGAACTTTACTGGAAATGTAAGGCTCAGCATGTCCTGGTCAGTGTGAGATAGTCTAATTGCATGGTGCATTTGGTTTTGCAAAAGAAATTCCTTCCACGCCTCCAGCCGCAAGAGTGCATCAGAGAGATGACTTTCCACATACATGACATCCATGTCCTCCTCTGAGCCAAATATGCCAAACTTTACCATTGGAACAGTCAGGTATCCCCCCGGAACCTTGTCACGGTTTTTATGCATCTGCTCTATTACCTCGTCGGCTTTGTCTTCTGGAAAAATATTGCCGTAATCTGGGACAAAATACCCCGCTATGTTATGGTTCTTGTCAAAAATTCGAAAAAAGTCATCCTCCCGATCCAGTTTCCACATGTGACTCGATTTTTCATTAACTATTATAAATCATAAAATCATGAGCATACCAAGTGACAATTACAAAATACACGAAGGACTTTATCGATAATTTGGTGGACTACTACATCAGCGAAGCCCCATCATACAGGCAGATAGCAGAAGCATATGCGCCTGAAATAAACTCGGTTCCAGATGCGGCGTTTGGCATAATTACAGGATGCGTGTATTCTGCGTTTTTAAGGGCGTATGAAAATGAAAACAAAACAGTCGAGCTAGAAGACATTCAGGAATTCAACAAGATTCTCAAAGAAAAGGCACCCCTGATAAAAAAGGCAATACTTGAACAATAAACCAGAGGAAATAAATTCAAACAAGAATGAGTCAATCCATGTCTGAAACCACGCGGTATAGGGTCCAGCAGATAATTGACAGCGGCAACATTATTCAGATGTCACTGGCAGAGGACGTCCAGACAGAGTCCATATCGCAAAAGCAGCTAATCATGGATTCCGTTGCAAAAAAGCTGGATCCTGAGCTAAGAGAGCAGGTGCAGCCACTGCTTGAGGCAATACTGCAGGGACAGCCGACAATTAAGATAAAGAGCTACGATCAGGCCACCATATCCATTACAGTTCCAAGGATAAGATATGAAAGAATGGGAAGGCCGCAGGTAGGCGAGATTCTCGAAGTAAACATGTTCCGCTCAAAGTAGTTTTTCTATCTCAGATTCAGATTCAAGCGGCAAAGAACATGTAAAGTTTTTACACACAAACACGACTGTCTTCTCCGGGCTGAAGTCCTTTCCTGCAAAAAAAGGATATTTTGTCAGACTTTTCAATTGATCAGAGCCAGATATGGTCACAAGTATTGCCTCCGGAAGAAATCTTTTTGCCAGCAGGTTCAGTATGTTTTTGTTATTTGTGTTCAGCACTGTGATTTCTGTCGGGCTTTGCAGATACAGATAGATTGCATTTAGGAGATAGCCAAATCCAAACGGGTTTTCGGCAGCCATGATAGAAAACGACTCCATTGTTTTTAGCGAGATGTCCAGGAATTTTTTTTCTTGTGTGAGATGGTAAAGCCTCAGGAGGGAGCTTGCCGCAACCGAGTTCCCAGAAGGCATCGATAAATCATAGTTGTTCTTTGGCCTTATGATGAGCTTTTCGTGGTCGTCGGCAGTAAAGTAAAAGCTGTTGTTCTGCCCATCCCAGAAATGGTCAACTAGGTAATTTGCCAGATTCACCGCAAGATCCAGGTACTTGGAATCAGGGTTAATCTCAAAGACGTCAAGCAGTGCATTTATGAAATAAGAATAATCCTCAAGGTATCCCTTTAGCTTTGCCTGCCCATTTTTGTACGTGCGCAGCAAGTGATTTCCGGAGAGGAGGTTTTTTTCTATAAACGCGATGCATTTTTCCGCAGATTCCATATAGGATTTTTCCCCAGATACTCTGTACCCCTTTGCAAATGCAGATATCATAAGTGCGTTCCACGAGGTCAGCACCTTGTCATCAAGGCCTGGACGAATTCGGCGTGATCGCAATTCAAGCAAAATATCAGCCGAGTCTGAGATTATCTTTTTGACATCATCTTCTGACGTGCCAAAATGAAACGCGACAGTTGACGTGCTAATGTTGTTGTTCAGAATAGTATGGCCCTCAAAGTTTCCCCCATCAGTTACGTCATAGTATAGGCAGAAGGCGTCTGCGTTTTTCCCAAGTATTCCCTGGATTTCACTTTTCTTCCAGACATAGTACTTGCCTTCCTCCCCCTCAGAGTCAGCATCAAGTGCAGAATAAAATCCGCCTTCTGGGGACGTCATCTCGCGGGTTACAAAATTCAGCGTCTTTTGTATGACCTCAAGATAAAACGGGTCTTTTGTAATTTGGTATGCCTCAGAATACACAATTGGAAGTAAGGCATTATCGTAAAGCATCTTCTCAAAGTGCGGCACAAGCCACCTTGCATCAGTAGAGTACCGGTGGAACCCGCCGCCAATCTGATCAAATATGCCGCCCCTTGCCATTTTGTTTAGCGTCTTGAATACGAATTCTGAGAATTTTGAAATCTTTGAAATCTTGGAGTAGCGCAGCATAAAGGACAGATTTGCGGCGTTTGGGAATTTTGGCGCACTGCCAAATCCACCATACGTATTGTCTGCTATTTGCATTAGGTTCATCGCAGCCTCGTCTAGAATGGATTTTTCAAGCTTTGAGGGAGTGGTTATCTTTTCTGTCTTTTGCAGTGTTTCCATGAAGTTTTCCGCTGCCTTTTTGACGTCGTTTGGCTTTTCCTTCCAGGCCTGTGCCAGCTGCCTAAGCAGGCTTCCAAAGCCAGGCCTCCCGTAGCTGTCAAGTGCAGGGAAATACGTGCCAACGTAGAACGGCTTCTGGTCAGGTGTGAGAAAAACACTGAGCGGCCAGCCCCCCTGTCCAGTAGTCATCTGGCAAACCTTTTGATATATGTCGTCAAGGTCGGGCCTTTCTTCCCTGTCAACTTTGATGCTGACAAAATTCTGGTTCATTATTTCCGCAACGTCGTCGTTTTCAAACGACTCGTGCTCCATCACATGACACCAGTGGCACGAGCTGTACCCGACGCTAAGAAAGATCGGCTTGTTTTCATCCACTGCCTTTTTTAGCGCAGTTTCATTCCACGGATACCAGTTAACCGGATTGTGCGCATGCTGCAAAAGATACGGGCTTGTTTCATGAATCAGATTATTTTCTGCCACAGACATGGTTTGGCATTTAGAGTATTTGTGTCTAATTGAATTTTTTCCGCTCTTCAATATCAAAAATTGCAGCATCTAGTTTTGCAATCAGTTTTACTTTGGACTTTTGCGCCTTTTTGTTGTGGGTATAGTCCTTGTTTTCAACTAGTGTCAGCAGCTGTTTTAGGTCTTCAAGTTCCAACACCTTTAGCCCTTTTTTTGCCACCAGGTCAAGCAGTTCAACGCGCCTGCGATCGTCTTCTGTTATGTGGGACACAGATACGGTTTGGCGTGATCGAATTAATTTTTATCTAAAAGATGTGCATCGGGCCTGCGGTTAATTTGTGATGTGAGACACTAACTAGTGTATCGCCTATAAAACCAAGAGCCGCCCATGCCGGCTATCCCAATTACGACAAATGCCCATCTGGCATTGCCCGCACCTTCAAGATATCCAGATATCAGAAGAAAGACCCCCAAAGACAGTATGATCAAAGATATAATGAAAACGATTACCATCTTGTTGTCAGAATCGCTTCCCATGAATTAGTATGCAACTTGGAGTTAATATGCTTGTTCACAAATCCCAATAACGGTTTGGCGCATCGTCTAAAACAATCTAAAAATAACATGATTCCATACCGACATCATGTCAAAGATGCGCGCAATGCTGCTTGAGAGTCTTGCGCCAATTGAGACAAACCCGCTTAAGCTAAGGGAAATAGACAGGCACCAGATCAAAAGGCCAAACGAAATCCTAATGAAGATAGACGCGTGCGGCGTGTGTCGCTCCCAGCTGCACGGAATAGAGGGAGACTGGAAAAAATACGGCATACCGCCGGCACTGCCGACCGTTCCGGGGCACGAGATTGTCGGCACCGTAATAGAGACGGGTCCCAAGGTAACAAAATTCAAAGTGGGGCAGAGGGCAGGGATATCGCCACTTTACGGCTCATGCAGGGAGTGCGATTACTGCAGGGTTGGAAAGGAGCACTTGTGCGATTTGGCAGAGGTCACGGGGGAGTCGCTGCTTGGAGGATATGCAGAATACATCACCATAACAGAAGACTTTGCAACCATCGTTCCGGATTCTATGGAATCGGCATATGCGGCACCGTTGTTTTGCGCCGGAGTAACAGCATACAAGGCAGTCATGGCAAGTGAGCCAGAAAGGGGGAAAAAGACAGGCATCTTTGGAGTAGGAGGAGTAGGACACATGGCAGTAGAGTTTGCAAAGATCAACGGTTGCAGGGTAATCGGGTTTGCAAGAAGCAAAAGCCACCTAGATGTCGCAAAAAAAGTCGGTGCGGACAACGTCATCGAGTATTCAAGCAATCAGGGAGAATTCCTATCCTCGCTAAAAAAAGAAGAGGGGCTGCTTGATTCTGCAATTGTCTTTGCCCCATCAGAGTCGGTGACAGATGCTGCCATAAACTCTGTAAAAAAAGGCGGCACCATAGTTCTTGCAACGTTTGGCAACATACCAAGCTTCGATGTCACGCAAGAAAAGACGGTGCGCGGGACGCTGATAGGATCCAGAAAAGACATGGCAGACGTAGTCAGAATTGCAGCCGAAAACGATCTTAAAGTAATATACAAGACATTCCCGCTTGAGCAGGCAAATCAAGTGCTGATGCAGCTAAAGCAATCAAAGATAGAGGCAAGGGCAGTTCTCATTCCTTAAATTAAAGACGTTATTTTAAAAAATAATGAACTGCAAGCGGTGTCACCACATTGCCCAGATTCACGAGTCATCGACGCAGAGCGACTCGCTCATGAGGCTTGGCAAATGCGCAATACCCGGGTGCACATGCAAACAGTATCTTGACTCCATTGAGCGAATCGATGACGAACTGTTGTGATTTTAGGTTCATATAGCAAACAGGATGTTGCGTTTTTGATGAAAAAGCACGAGTCTGCAGAGGACATGAAAAAAGAACTCGACGTCTTGCTGTCCAAGCTAAACGCCCTTGAGATAATTGCCGCCGACGAGTTTCAAAAGGGAACAGTCAAGGTGCTAAGAAGGCTAGTCGAGGGCCAGATGCACTCGATAAACGAGTTTGAGCACCTAAAGAAGGCACTTGACCTCATCACGCTGCAATTGTTTGATGTAAAAAACAAAATCAGATCATGACTTGAGAACGGTATCAGACAGCCCGCACTCTGAGCACTTCATCAGTACCGAACTTCCCAGATCCTGCGATTTTTCCATTTTTGCGCCGCAGCATGGACAGACCATCTGTTTTGAAGACATATTGATCAATTACACGACGGCTTGTATTTGTGAATTATTTTGCCTGCCAGTCTTTTTCTTTCATCCGGGGTGGAATCCCACATCGGGTATACCGAAAGGTAGAGGTTTGCCTCAGAGCCTGCAGAGTCAATCCAGCATTTTGACTTTTCGTGTTTTTTGAAAAAATCCGCATCCTGTGATTTTTCCGACTCGCCAACGTAAATCATTTGAAATGAGTCTTTTGTTCGGTTCAGCAAAATGTAGATTACCTGCTCCATCGGAGGGCCCCATTCTGACAATTTGATCGGTCCAAGAAACTCGTAGCTTAGAATTTGAAGTGTCAACTGCCATGTTGCGGTTTGGTGGCTTTTTTCTTTTGTGCATGATTGGTCTTTGGAATGAGCTGCCAAGCCATGATTTTGTACGGATGAATCAAGTGTCGATTCGCCCAGGAACCGCATTGCAGAGGAATACACGTGGACTCAAAATAAAGCGAAAATCGTCATTTTAATTGGGTCTGGCAGGAAAAGATTATTCATTTAAAAGAATAAATCTCTCTAGAATTTGGGTTAGTTCATGGCAGAGCCACACAACTACCGAACAGTCGGATATTCCATGATAATGATATCTGCGGCACTTGTGGCAATCGGCCTGCTGTATCTTGCCATAGGCGAGGACGTCTTGTATTCAGACCACATCTCAAGGGAAAAGCAGATGGAATACAAGCAGATGGTGGAAGAAGCAAAACAGAGCGCGCAGCAAGGGAAGAATCTCTCAATAGATCTAAATGAAGAGATGAATGTACGGAACAATCCCTAGATCAGTATCCGTTTGAGTAGTCTTCCCACATATTTAGTCTTGATGTCATCTTGTTCATCTGGTACAGTGCACCCCCGATTATTCCGGCTTGGTAAAACGCGTACAGGTACACCTGAGAGTTGGACGGATGCGTGTGGGACAGGCTGAGCGCCACCATTGAGAAAAAGATGAACGTTCCAATAAACGTAAATGTGCTATTTACTATCCCGCCAAGACCTATCATTCTCCTTGTCGCCACCGCCATAAGCGATATGCTAGACAATATCAGAAACGTGAGTCCGCCATTTTGTGTTACAAACTGCGTAACCCACTGGGCAAGACCCATCTCAAGTATTGATTTTTCCGGAATCATGATTCCGCCCTCAAGCGCAAAACTGACAGCGCTAAAGAGCCCCCCAATGATG
This sequence comes from Candidatus Nitrosotenuis chungbukensis, assembly GCF_000685395.1. GTDB lineage: Archaea > Thermoproteota > Nitrososphaeria > Nitrososphaerales > Nitrosopumilaceae > Nitrosotenuis > Nitrosotenuis chungbukensis. The sequence goes on from NZ_AVSQ01000020.1 coordinate 114,221, forward strand.
AAGAAAAACAGCATTATCTTGACGATTCCCCGTTTTATCGGGCTGCGGATTTCAGACGGCTTTATTGCACGCTCTGTGATTTTCATTCCAAAAAGAAATCCAATGAAGACAGTTGGAAAGTAGGCCATTTCTATCAGAAACGGAGATTCGGTAGTTATTTTCTGGATGTATGGCGCAAAAATCAGGAAAAGTGAGAGGGCAAGAAGCGCAGCGCTTGCAAAAAGTATCACGTTAAGGTACGGTACACTAGGCCGGTCATCTAGGTCAGCACTCCAGTTGTACATTTTGGACATTTTAGGAAATTAGATTAAAGAAAAGAACGAAAAATCATTTGGTCGATTAATCAATTTTTCTCTAGTCAGAAGAAATCCTAAATTCCAGAATTAGCCAGACATCACATCAAGGACAATTGGACGGCACATGGCAGTATCCAGTTAGCAACACTGGTAGATACAAGTGCAAAAGAAAGACGGTGAGTCTAGTTCGACTAGCCTTTGCCCAGACAATTCGCACTAAATTTGAAATTACAGACTAATTTGATTAAAGATAGCTAGTGCTCCCACTCAGTTTTGTTTTAAAGAGGGGACGTCATTGAATCTTTTTTCAATGATGGCGGGATAGATTTCGTTCAGTATTAGATCAGTATGGTTTACATCATTTTCAATCGACATTAAAATAACATGCTTGCTAGTTAGCGGAATTGCAACTCTTGCGATCTTTTCATGCATGGTTAAGCTAAACAGGGTTTGTCCAAATCCGCCATCATGAATCTTTCTATTGAAAAATCTAGCGGTTGCTTGAATCAATGATGCGTGTCCCTCCTCACGTGAAAGTAACGATTCGTTGTCGTTTTTTTGCTCTGAACAGATGATCACGCCATTATCCTCGCATATTGATGCCGATCGTACCTTTGAATGAGAATAAAGAATTTGTTCACAGATTTCCTTTGCGGTGTGAAGTTGAATATTATCGTCAGTTTTACCCATCATATAATGATATGAACATATGATCTATTCAAGATGGTTTGTATGTTTTTAACAAACAAACAATTTGAACCAAAATTAGATTTGCGGTTTTTCAAAACAAATTTTGAAGTACCGTTTTAATTACATCGTATGGACATATGGCCGATTTTGGAATCGAAACGATCTGTCGTGTTAGATGTTGACCTTGGAATGACATCTAGATTAGGTCTCTTAGATTACATAGTACCTTTATCAGCAAATGATTTCAAGGAGAGTCGATGAGATTTGGAAAACCAATAACCATAATCGGCGTGATTCTGATTTGCTTCGGAGTGATTTTTCAGTTTCAGGGAAGAGGCCAGCTTGGTCCAGAGTCCTCGTTTATGTACTACAATAAGGACTGGATCTCCAACGGGATGATAATTATCGCATTTGGGATCATAATCAGCGGAATTGGAATATTTCTCTTAAGGCGCTAGCCACAGGGAATGCATTTTTGCAATTCAGATTCTGACATCAAGTGTATCAAGTGAATTGGTGCTTAGATCAAATGTGCGAATCAGGTGATTGTTCGTATCTGTGATGTATAGTTTGTTGCCGTAAAACTCCACATCGCTTGGCTCATAGAGCGGCAAAATATCACATTGTGGATTTCCAGGAAGGCATACTAGGTTTTTTTCGGTCTTGCCAATCAGTGTTGCCACTTGGGTGTTTTTTAGGTCAATGGTTCGTATTGCAGAATTGTACGTGTCTGCCACAAATATCGTATCTGAAACTGCGCACAGTCCAAGTGGGTGTTGCAGCAATGCGTCATCAACGTTCCCATCCTGATACCCAAACTCAAAGAGGCCGCGGCCCACAATTGTCTTTACATTGTTTGACGTAAGATCGATTTTCCGAATTGCGGAAACTTCGCTGTCTGCAAAATATAGATCATCCCCAAATATTGAAAGGCCGCTCGGCTGTGCAAGCTGTGCACTACGCACCGGCCCGTCAATTATGTTTTCATGGCCAGAGCCGGCATACGGCAGTATCATTTGGGATTCGGCATCATATGTCCAGATTTGGTGGTTTCCTGCCATTGCCACATAAATCAGATTGTCCCTGACTGCCACGTCCCACGGAGACGTGATTGAGACAGATTTTCCTTTTCCCCCAGCTGAAATCCACGGGCCTTGCTTTCCAGTGCCCGCTACGGTTTCCACCAGATTTTGCTCAAGGTTGATTTTCCTCAATGCATGGTTTTCAGTATCTGCAACAAAAATTTCGTTTCCCCTCCACACCACGCCCTGAGGCCTGAAAAACTTGGCAGATGCAAAGTCCCCATCCCCAAGTCCGGACTTTCCGCTTCCAATCACATGTAGTATTTTTCCCGAAATGTCTGTAACTAGAATTCTATTATGGTTAGAGTCGCTCAGCGCCATTTTGCCTGTTTTTGAAATCGAGATCTTGCCAGGAAATGAGAGCAGGTGGTCTGGGACTTTCCAAGAGTTGTGGATTTGAAGGGGGCTTTTGGCAAGCGTTCCTTTCTTGGCGTGGTTCTGCAGCAAGACCTCAATGGTGTCATCAATTTCGTCTCTTTGCCCCTCCCCTGACTGCTTGTAAACTATTGTCCCAGCAGGATCAATTATCAGAATGGTCGGCCAAGCGTTGACTTGGAACTTGCGCCAGATCTGCATTTCCCTATCCACCACAACAGGATGCCTGATTTCATATCTGGCCACTGCGCTTTTCACATTGCTTGCTTCCTGTTCCGTGAAGAACTTGCCAGAGTGCACGCCGATGAACACGACTGGTTTTTCCCGATATTTTTCCTCAAGTTGTGCAAGAGTTGGCAATGTGTGCATGCAGTTGATGCAGCAATAAGTCCAAAAGTCCAAAACGACTACACTCCCCCTTAGTTTTGGAATGGTCAGAGGTTCATCTGCATTAATCCACTCAAAGCCTTCTGGAAAATCAGGTGCCTTTGCAAGCGGCTGAAAAAATCCTTCAAACATATTTTATGCCAAATGCTGAAAGATAAAAATCGTTCACGGGTATCTACTGGTCTGGGAAGCACGAAGCGACTTTTGCTGCTGCCTGCCTATAATTGGATAGCGCCCAGTACTGCCCAAGCTCGTGTTTTTTCTTGATGTCATCACAGCTTGCTGCCTCAATTTCGGCACTTTCCTTGAGTATGAGCGGCTTCATCACCACTTCTTTGTGATAAACGACGTAAGCTCCAATTGAGCTTGCCAGTACCAGAAATGCAATGCCTATGATGAATATTGGATCCATCGGTAGCCGTTAATTTGGTAGGTATTTGAGTTTTATGAATTGGATCGGAGCAGTTAGGATCTTTAGCTCCAGATCTTTTCTTTGAACGTCCATTTTTTGTTCAAGAGGAAGTTGCTCAGTGCAGTAGACAGCACTGCCAGGATGAGCGCTATTGGGTATTGTATGTCGTATTGATCAACTAGCACGTACACCATACCTATTTGCGCAAGTGCGCCAAGTGAGCTAAACCCGATGAATTTTGCATATTGTGCAATTGTGTGCCTTGGAGAAAAGTTACGATCCTCAAACGTCCACACCTTGTTTAGCACAAAGTTGCTTGACATTGACACCACGATTCCAATTATTGTCGCATGCAGATACCAGAGGTTTGAAACGACATTTGTGAACAAAGACGACACCAAATAATTGGTCACAAGTCCTATTGCGCCGATACTGTAGAACCTTCCAGCCTTTGAGAAAAAGCTGACAGATGTTCTTTTTTCTTCCTTCGCTGCCTTTTTGCCGTACCTATACAGGTTCCAGACTGCCTTGGTATAGTCCACAACGGTGCGGGCATCTAGCTTGCTTGAGCCAAATTTTCTATTTGTAAAGGTATAGGGTATTTCCAAGACGTTTGCGTTCTTTGTTTTGACCAGTATCTCAAGTAGCATCTTGTATCCTATGGCGTCAAATTTTAGCCCCTGAATTATCTGGCGCTTGAACGCAAAGAATCCAGACATGGGGTCGTTTGCGTTTACCCCAAGGCCCCGCTTTGCAATCATCGTCGCGCCCTTGCTTAGGAGTTTTCTTTTTACTGTCCACCCTTTTACTGCGCCCCCGTTTACGTATCGCGACGCAATTACAATGTCCCACTTTGGCTGCTTGAGTGCGTCAATTATTTTCGGAAGCAGGCTTGGGGGATGGGAAAAATCGCTATCCATTACAACTATTGCGTTTCCAGTCGCATACTGGATGCCTTTTAGAATTGCCGAGCTGAGGCCGTCTTTTGTTTTTCGATGTATTATGTCAATTGTGTATCCTGCAATTTTTCTGACACTTTTCATATAGTCTTCAACAATTTTTCCAGTCCCGTCCGGTGAGTTGTCATCGACCACGATTGTTTGCGCGGTGATGTTTTTTGGTATGTGCTCCTCAATTGACCTGAGCACCTGGAGTATGTTCTGCGACTCGTTATATGTTGGAATTATGATAGAGACCTGAGGTTTGCCTGAATATGCCAGATCTCCCTTTGTTGCCATGCTTGCACTTACCCGATTTTGTGGATATTAATTTTTTATTAAAGCTCGTTGACGTTTGAGTAAAATCGTTTAAAAGCCAGCCTTGAGGGGGTCGACAGGCTTCATTATCTCGCGCATCACCATCGTTGCAAACGATCCGCGCTGCAAGGTAAAGCTGGCAGTGTTCTTTTCAATTAAAAAATCTGTGCAGTGAATAGATGCAGTTCTAAACCCGCCTTCTGAGCTTATCTCCTGCATTTCCTTGAAGAAAAAGTCCTTTGGATTAATCTGCTCATCTTGGAGAATTTTCGAAATGTGCAGGTCAAACCTGGTTTTTTTAAAATAAGAGTGCCCCACAAGGGGTATCGCAAGCTGCTGTCCTGGGTCCATCTCGTATTTTCCCAAATTGGCGTTTTTGCCGTAGCACACGTCCCCGTCTTGGGGCAGGAATAGTTCCTCGCCGTATTCAAATGCCTTGCAGACAGTCAGATTGAAAATAAACGACTGGTACGCATCCACAAAGAGCCGCCTAATTGACAGGGGAAGTTTTTGAAACGCCCTTTGCGGGTCTTTGTGCTCTATCATTTCTTGCAGTGCTATTCTTTCCAGGTCCATCTTGTGCGGCAGAACTTTTAGAGATTCGGAATAATTGGACGGGTCTGACATGATCTTTCTGATCTTGGTGTTCTCGTCTGAGTCATATTCGGATGTAAACGAAAGCAGGAGCGCTATCGCGTCGTCAAATCTTCGCTGGACTAGCGCCCTTCCAATCAGGTGGGTCACAGGCCGCCTTGAGCCAAATCTTTGGTACCCGTAAAAATTAAAAATTCTGTCAGACTCGGCAAAATCAGCAAAGTCCCGCTCAGGGTCAGTCACCGTGACGACAAACTTGTTTCCGACCATGTCTTTTGCAGAAAGTGGTTTTTTCAAAAACCCAATTTTCTCAAGTGAGATTTTGCCGTCAGCATAGTTCGGGACTGATTTGTTTTGCCCAAGCGAGCACACAAACTGCTCAGTTACTGCAGAAGAGTCCTTCAGGCCCAGCGCCTTTAGGTGGACGCCGAACTTTCTGAAAATTGTTTCAAGTGCATGGTTTGTGTCGATTCCGGATTTTTTTAGTTTGTAGATGGCAAACCCCTCGCTTTGAGTGACAGAGTCTAGTGTTTTTTGCGACAAGACCTCAGATACTTTGAAATCATCATTTCGCACCTTGATTTTTCCTCCGCACCCAGGATACTTGGTGGTGTACACTGAGATCCCAATGTCAGAGTCTATTTTTGGGATCACTCTATTGTCACGGTAACAAACTTGGACACCGTAACATCGGGCGTCTTTGCAGACAGCAAGACCTTGTATGTTCCAGGCAGTGCAAAGTCACTTACATTTATCGACACTGGAATCGTTTGCGGATTTGATGCTGTCAAATCTACTTGTGTGTACGGGATTGTCACCGAGATATCGCTAAACTGGGATGTGTTTTTGTGGGAAATTGCAGCTTCGGTGTTTTCATTTGGAGTTATTTGCATTTGGATTTCTGCCGAGCCTCCCTTTGCCAAAGCAACATCCGTATTTGACACCTGCACATCAAAAGGCAGTGCTTTTGTCGTATCGACCACGCCAATGTTGTTCTCCACCCACTCTGTAAACCAAATCTTGTCGCCAGACGATACAAATCCAAACACTTGGGCGATTCCGCATTCATCCATATTTCCACAGTCAGACCAGTTGGGGTTCTTTGACGGCACGCTGTATTCAACAAGAGATTCAGTGGCAATGTCAAAGACACCTATTGCGTTTGCAAGCTGCTCGTTGAAGATCAGCTTGCCGTTGTCAATTTGTGTCCAGTATGGTCCGCTGGTCGGGGACCTTATCAGCCCAGTCGCGTTGCCATAAACTGAAGGGTTTGGATCAGACGTGACGTACCTTGTGAACGTTTCACTTTGAGAATCAAATTTGAAAAACGAGCTGCTCGACGTGTCGGCCATCCATATGTTGTCGCTGCCGTCAACGGACAGTCCTATCGGGGTGCCAAGTGTCGGCGGCAGGTCAAAGACGTCTGAGAACTGCGCCGCCGTCGAATTGGTCATTTGTGGTGAGGCGATAAATTCCAAGAATTCATTATAGTCAAATTTTACCAGTGCACCGCCCTGCTTTAGTATCCAGTTTGTATACCAGATGTTTCCTTGCGAGTCAGTGTCAAAGCTGCTTGTAAACGAGCCAGGTATTGGGGACGGGATGTTGACGTATGTGCCGTTTTGCCCAGTCTCCACGATATCAAGTACGCTGATTTTGCTTTCGTAAAAATCATTTACGATGAGTTTGTTGTTTTGTATTTTCAGGTGGTGCGGAAGCGAGTCCTCGACGGTAGGATAGTTTGTCCTCTGGTATGTTTTCTCAGACGTGGAAAACTGCCAAATAGAATTGTATGCATCGTCAGTGTACCAGATGTCCCCGTCAAAATATGCAATCCCCCAGAACATAGAGCGGCCTTGTTTTGGCCATCCAGGGTTGTCAAATTCTGCAAACTGCTTTGACTGCGGATCAAATCTGGCCATTTTGCCAGTATTTGTCTGGCCAAACCACACCATGCCATTATCATCAGTAGTTATTGCCAGCGGCTGGGTGCATTTTGTCGGGATCTTAAATTCGGTCACGTATGCGCTGCTTTTTGCATCTCCTGTCTCACAAAACTTTTCCCTTTGCTCGTCTGGAAAGTTATCCATTGGAGTTCCAGTAATTGACACGTCGTCTGTTTTTTTCGGATTTGAGTTAAACGCAAATGTAGCAGTTGATGCCAAAAGAATTACTGCAAAAAATACCGCCACTGCTACTCCTTTTTTCTTCAATACGTCAGAATCTGGCTTACCTCGTTATATCTTATTCTGAGAAAATTACAACAACTTGAGGTCGCGCGTTATTTTGTCAATCAGATCTTCAGGTGCAGGTCCAATCGAAATGCACGTAACAGTACCTGGCGCAATCTGTGTGTGCCCCGCATCGGTGACTTCGGACCACGGAAGATCAAGCTCGATTGCGGCCCTTTTTACTTGGTCTAGTTCCTTGTTGTCGTTTACCTTTAGCACGATTTTTGCTTGTCCTCCCCACCACTTTTCAAACCAGGCAGGATGAGACTTGCGGACATGTTCTGCGCCAAGCACACATGCGTGTCCCACCTGGGCTGCAATTTTTCCCTTTCCCATACCAAGGTCGTTTCTCACCACAATCACCTGCTTTATTGAGACCATTGATACACTGACGAAGAGTCCATTGAAAAACTTTTGAGGCAATCATTGCGCATGCTGCGATGAATTAAATTAATCCAAGCCAAAAAACAACGAAATGTCCTACGATGTTGTAGTTGCAGGCGGCAGTGTCGCTGGCTTGTTTTGCGCAAGAGAGGTTGCAGTAAGCGGGCACAGCGTGCTTGTGATAGAGGAGGACTTTGAGATAGGCACCCCAGAGCACTGCGGCGGCCTAGTCAGCACGTCAGGCCTTGAGGAGCTTGGGATAATTCCGTCAGGCAAGACATTTGACAGTCCGATTGTGCGCGCCGAGGTCAGCGCCCCAGGCGGCAAAAAAATAACAATCGATGCAAAAAAACAAAACATATCAGTCATCAACAGACGCGAGCTTGACAAGCAGATAGCGCGCCAGGCGCAAAAAAACGGAGCAGAGATCAGAGTAAAGACGTCGCTTAAGGAGATAAGGGAAAACAAAGCAATCACTACGTCAGGCGAAATTGATTTTAAGATACTAGTCGATGCGCGCGGAGTATCGGCACTGGCCCAAAAGGACAGAACAGGAATTCTCCAGTCAGCGCAGTACGAAATTTATGCAGACTGGATAGAAAAAGGAAAAGTCGAGGTGTTTCTGGATGCAGAAAAATATCCAGGATTCTTTTCGTGGATAATTCCGTCGTGCGGTGGAACAGGCAAGGTAGGGGTTGCAGGGCGCGGCATAAACGCAATGCAGACGCTGGAGAGATTTCTTGACCAGAAGGGCAAGTACTCCATAATCAGAAAGGTCTTTGCCCCAATTTGGGTGAACGGGCCAATTGAGAATTTCGTTTCAGGGAACACGGTAATAGTCGGCGATGCTGCAGGACAGTCAAAGCCCACAACTGCAGGCGGCATATACTCGTGCGGAATTGGGGGGATTTATGCAGGAAGAGCAATCTCAAAGTTTTTGGAAACTAAGAAACAGGACGATCTGGAATCATACCAAAAGGCATGGATTGAGAAATTTGGCAAAGAGTTTGAAAGGCAGTCATTTGCAAGAAAGATGCTCGAAAGACTTGACAACAAGTCAATAGATGCGATATTTGACGCCCTCACACCTGAGATGATTGCAGACATTTCAAACAATGACGATTTTGATTTTCATACATCTGCAATCATAAAGATGCTCGGCCTCAAGGGCTCGCTCAAAGTGGCGCAGACAATGTTCGGTGCGGAAATCAGAAAGCTCCTAGGCTAGCACAAATACTAAGCAAGCTATAAATGCAGAAGCGGAAAAAACAGCTACATGTCAACATTGGCACTTCCAGTATGCAGTTGCTGTCACAGACACATCATGCCAAACGACAAGTGTGTCAAGTTTAACTGTCCAGAATGTGGCGCAGTCCTAATCTGGAGATGTGAGAGCTGCAGAGAATCGGCAAGAACATACACTTGTGGATCATGTGGTTTTCAAGGACCATAGAAAAATGGCACGCTTACTCTTAATTACAAAGATTCTTCCGACGGGAACGGACATAGACTTGGATATCTTGGCAAAGGCGGTTCAATCAAAAATAGATGCAGGAATCACCTTGGAAAGATACACAAAAGAGCCGCTGGCTTTTGGTTTGTACTATATCAAGGCAGAGTTCACACTAGACGACAAGGAAGGTCAGATGGACCTTTTGGAAAACGCAGTAAGATCAGTCGACGGCGTAAGCGAGTTCGAAGTGCTCAACATGAGCAGAAAATCAGTAGATGTGAAGTGAGCTAATTGGCACGCAAGGACGAACCTTTGCAAATGCGAGTAGGCGAGGCAAAGCAAAGGGACGTCGGAAAAAAACGGGCAAGGGTCGGCCCAGATGCGATGGACTTTCTCAAGGTAAATCCCGGTGACATTATTGAAATTACAGGCAAGCGCACAAGTTGCGCAGTTGCATGGCCTACAGATGAGGACGACAAGTTCCCAGATGTTGTAAGAATAGACGGCCAGACAAGAAAAAACATTAACAGCGCGCTAAACGATGTTGTAAAAATTAAAAAAGCCGCAACCAAGGTTGCAAAAACAATCGTCCTGCTCCCGGTAAGCGATGTCGTGACGGTAGACAAAGAGTTTACAGATTTTGTAAAGAACCGCCTCAAGGGACTGCCGTTCTGCCAGGGAGACGAGATTTCTGTAATGATACTTGGAAACTCGATGGATTTCAAAATTAGCAAGACAGTGCCAAAGGGAATCGTCACCATAGACAGGACGACGGAATTTTCAATATCGTCAGACAAGGTAACTGACAAAAAGATTCGCGTAACATACGACGAGGTGGGCGGACTTAGAAACGAGATCAAGGTGATGCGGGAAATAGTAGAGCTCCCACTCAGACATCCTGAAATTTTCGACAGGCTTGGAATCGAGCCGCACAGCGGGATTCTTTTGTACGGACCGCCCGGATGCGGAAAGACGCTCATTGCAAAGGTTTTGGCAAGCGAGTCTGAGGCAAACATGTATTCTATTAACGGCCCTGAAATAATGAACAAGTACTACGGAGAGACAGAGGCGAAGCTCCGAGAAATATTCAAAGAGGCAAAAGACAATTCGCCTAGCATAATATTCATTGACGAAATCGACGCGATTGCCCCAAAACGGGAGGAGGCATACGGCGATGTTGAAAAAAGAGTAGTGGCTCAACTTCTTGCCCTGATGGACGGACTGACTGACAGGGGAAACGTGATAGTGCTCGGCGCGACAAACAGGCCGGACAGCGTGGATCCCGCACTTAGAAGACCCGGGAGATTTGACAGGGAAATCGAGGTGTCAGTCCCAAACGCAGACGGAAGATACGAGATACTGCAGATTCATACGCGCGGAATGCCAATTGCAGAAGACGTAGAGTCAAGGAGGCTCGCATCGGAATTGCACGGATACACGGGCGCAGACATCAAGTCATTGTGCAGAGAGGCGGCACTAAAGGCAATTCGAAGGTACCTTCCAGATATCGACTTGGAAACTGAAAAGGTTTCAGCCGAAGTGTTGCAGAAAATGGACATCAACATACAGGACTTTTACGATGCAATGCACGAGGTGGTCCCAACTGCGATGAGGGAGTTTTACGTTGAGCGACCAAAGGTCTTCTGGAACGAGGTCGGAGGCCTAGAGGACGTAAAGGTGACACTGCAGGATAACTTGATTGTCGCACTAAAAGAGCCGCAAAAGTTTTACAACATGGGCATAAAGCCGCCAAAGGGAGTCCTGCTGTATGGACCGCCAGGATGCGGAAAGACACTTCTTGCAAGGGCAGTCGCAACAGAGAGCGGAAGCAACATGATACTAGTCAGAGGGCCAGAGATCCTATCAAAATGGATTGGGGAATCAGAAAAGGCAATCAGGGAAATTTTCAGAAAGGCAAAGACATCTGCGCCATGCGTAATAATTTTTGACGAGATGGACTCACTTGCAAGAATGAAGTCAGGCGAAGAGGCGGGGATAGGACAGACAATACTAAGTCAGCTACTAACTGAAATGGAGGAGAGCGGCTCCGCAAGAGTTGTGGTAATCGGGATAACAAACAGGCCTGACTTGCTTGATCACTCCTTGCTAAGGCCAGGAAGGCTAGAGCCGGTACTTTTCGTGCAGCAGCCAGACGAGAAGGGAAGGTTGGAGATAATCAAAATACTGACAGAAAAAATGCCGCTATCAGACGATGTCAACTTGGAGGAAATTTCAGTGTCCACGCAAAATTACACTGGCGCGGATTTAGTAGCCCTCTGCAGAGAGGCAGGAGTGCATGCAATGCAGAACAACTCTGCCAAGATTGGAAGCTCTGACTTTTCAGCGGCATTAAAGAAGATCAAGCCATCAATCACAAAGGAGGTAGACCAATGGTACACCGCAATAAGGGAAACTATTTCTAACGTAGTTCCCAAACCAATAGACAAGACCTTTTACGGTTAACAAACATGACAGAACTTCCATTAAGAAACGTAGTATATGAAAAAATCAAGAGTGCGACCTCCATGACAGACGAGGCCTTAAACAAGAGCCTCATAAAATCAGGCCTCACCTTGCCAGAGGACAGATTCAACAAAATCCTGCTCGACTTGGAGATAATGGGGCTAGTCAAAGTGTCGTGGCTTACAAAAGACACCAGGCGAGTCGAGGTCGCAGTCCAGGAAGCAGAAGAGGACGAGTACGAAAAGCAGAACAGGGAGACTATGGAAAAAGACTACGAGGCTTCATTTCCAGGCGTCGAAGAAGAGAACTAGAACCTAAAGTGAAACGCGGCGTCAAGCGCAATAGCTACGAAAATTATTGTCAGGTACGGGGCAGTTACCTTGTATGCCTTCCATGCAAAATCCGAAGTCGGATTCTTGGTAAGCTTGTAATGATACACCAGCATCAGGCCTCCGCTTGCTGCGGCAATTACGAAATATACTATTCCAAGCCCGTTTGGAATAAAGGATAGCGCCAGAGAGTACGGGAGTAAAATTGCAGTGTTCACCAAGATGTATTTTGACGTCTTGTGCATTCCTACCAATACTGGTAGCATCGGGACCTTTGCCTCTGCATAGTCGTCCCGTATCTTCATTGCAAGGCACCAAAAGTGCGAAGGGGTCCAGACAAACACCAAAAATCCCACAAGAAAGCCCAGCAGGTCAATCCCGTATGGCGGCACAAAGCCGGTGGCGGCAGTCCAGCCTGCCATCGATGCGGCACTTCCTGCAAATCCGCCAATTACTATGTTTGAAGAATTGTTTCGCTTGAGCCACACGGTGTAGATTATGACATAAAAAAATATTCCAAGTCCTATGAAGAACGTAGAAGTCCAGTTCAGCGTGAGTGCCGCATACACCACAGATGCGACGCTTACTGCGATTCCATAAAATAGAACATGGCTTGCCTTCATTCGTCCTGACGGTATAGGCCTGGTGCTTGTTCTTTTCATGAGCGGATCGATGTCCTTGTCATAATAATGATTAAGCGCGCTTGATCCTGCAGACGCCAGTGCTCCTGCTATTATGATGTGGAACAGCCCAGTCAAGCTAAGCTCAGGGCCGACTAGCTTGCTTGCGGCATACATTGACGTGACTGCAGTAATGACAAGCAGTACTACTATACGCGGCTTTGATATTTCTAATACTTCTTTTAATCCCAAACTCTTTGAAAGTGGCCTAATTAGGCATATATTTCTAGTTGGCTCTGTTACCTCTTCGGTTGCCGCCAATGTTTTCCAGTGTCAGCACACCTCAGATAGCTGTGACACACCGACTCTGAGGATTACTGGCCATTTCAGGTTCCCCCTGAGTACAGGATTAGCACTTCTGTTTTTTCCAGTTTGGAATTAAAAAGCCGCCTAAAATTCCAGAGTTCCTATATGGCATCTTGTTTTAGAATATGAAAATGAGTCTTAGAATTTGGATGGGGCGTATTTGAGCACCAATCCCATACACATTGCAGCTGTCATGTCAGTCTTGATTTTGTTTAGCGCAGGCTCGATTTCACATGCCAAGGCAGAGACAGTTCACGTGTACGTGCAAAGTATGCCGCAGCACTGGCAAGACAAATTCGTGGATGTCATGACAAACGCCACACGGTATTGGGAGGACAAGACTCCCAATCTCAAGTTTGAGACGGTTCAGTATGTAGACAAGTCAGACTTTGTAGTAGAGTGGGCAAGCCAATACGGGGAAGGAAAGCTCGGATACTATTCGACTAACACAGAAAACGCGTACGGCAAGCCGACAATGGCAATCACGCTTGGATTTTTCAAGGACAGGGAATGGCACCTTGCATCTCCAGAGTACGTACTGCAAATAACAAAACATGAGCTAGGACATGCGTTGGGTTTACCGCACAGTGTAGATCCAAATGACATAATGTATCCAACAATTGAAGACTATGAGTCATGGCTGCAGGATTCAGAGCAGGTCAATCAGGTCTCAGGCAGTGTCGCAAACTGGCAGATCAGATCAGAAAAATACCAAGAGATGGCAAGTGAAAAAATTCTTCCACTTGAATCAAAAATAGTTGAGACCCAGACATTGTTAAACACCAGAACCTACGAGGGTAACGCATCAAACGAGTCATTTGATGATGCTTGGACTTCGTTCTGGTGGGCAAAAAAATATCTAAACAGCGCAGAAAAAATGCAGGCTGATGGCGGTGCATTCGTTTTGGAGTTAGACTACTATGAATCATACATCAAATTCAAATCATCGTATGATTACGCAAAAAAAGCAGAACAAAAGATATCACAGATAATAGAACTTGTTGAAAAGGCAGACAGTTTGGAGTACGACAACTAACAGATATTGGAATAATCCAACAAGCCAAGCATAGAAAACAAAATCATGTTATGGAATCTTGATTTTTCCGCCAATTTTGGATTCTAACTCTGTTTTTTCCTGTACGGCAAAACCAATGATTTTTCTTTCAGAAGATTCAAGCTTTTTGAGGGTTTCATGAGAAACTTTTTCCACTGAGGATTGCGAGTTCATGAAAGGCAGTGTGATTAGGGACGCAACGGAAATAATAAGGCCGATTCCAACTATCAAGGCGATTCTGGTTTTATTGGCAGGCTGCATTTGACAGCAATGCGCATACGATCAAGATTAATTATTTGATGATCGTTTTAAACAAAATATTTGCCCCGACTAAACACATGCATTTTGTCGCAGCACAAAATCACGATTAACTCACATATCCAAAAAACCCACCATCTGGGCCAAACGGCAAACCAGATGTATGCAAAACGGAAAGAACCCGGGGGTCACTCCAAGGTCAATTGCAGCAAAATTCCGCAGGATTGTACCACAATCCAATTACAGGCATTTAGTTTCTTCGAGTCGATCGCGGTGCAAAAGGAATAAGTACCTCACATTAGGCATCAAGCACAAATGAGTAATTGGGACCTCATGATGCCTGGGATGGGTCTTACCGCCATAGGCATAACAGGTGTTACTATTGCATATTCAGGAATAGCTCACACGTTTATCGATGGAATGCATGCGTTAACAGGGCTTACACTTTTCTTGGGTTTGATCTTTTTGGCTGCAGGAATTTTAGAGGGAGGAGTATCGACGAGCAACAAAGCAAAGGCGACTACTTTGGTAATTTTGGGAATTTCCTTTTCGTTTGGGCTTGCAGCGCTTAATTTTAACTCGGTAACAACAATTCCGACATTTGCAGGAGTCATGCTGATAATAGCGGTGCCGGCAATCGTAATTGCATATGTAACCATGAAGATGCCCCAATATGCAAAACCCGTATCAATAATTTTCATACTAGCAGTTGGAGCAGCAATTGCATCTTATGTCGCCTTTGGCCTAATGGGTCCGTCCCAGTACCTTGTACCACCGCCAGTTGAGGAAGAGATCGTACCAGAAGTGCCAGTATCGACTGCGCCAGTGTTCAAGATTTCAATTCTCAAGGACTCTTCCATGCAGGGAAATCCAGACTATGATCCAGACATGGCACAGGTGCCAATGGGCAACGTCATCGAATGGACAAACGACGACATGGCGGCACACACAGTAACCAGTGCTGCAGATGCCGGAGCCACGTTTGACTCAAGCCTCATCAGTCCAGGCGACGCATTCAGACTGGACACTGCGCCGTTGGAGCTTGCCAAGTACGATTATTTCTGCATAGTCCACCCATGGATGACAGCATCATTTGAGTTGGTAGGAGAAGAGTCAGGAGAAAGGCTTGCAGAAGGAGCAACGGCAACTGATCCAAACTCAGTAATTCCAGAACAGATGCCAATCGAGACTCCAGTGATTCCAGATGAGACCCAAGTGCCAGAAGTGCCGACTGAAACGCCAGTAGAGCAGGCGCCAATCATTCCAGAAGAACAGGTAGAAGAGCCAGTCGAAACTGAGACAATAGTTTCAATTCCAGCAGGCTCGTCTCTCCCAGGATGTGAGGCAACCGATGAATGCTTCATACCAAGTTCCGTAACAATAACGACTGGAAACACAGTAACATGGACAAATGACGATACAGCTGCACACACAGTAACTAGCGGCATAGATGTAACTCCAGACGGAGTATTTGACAGCAGTTTACTTCCAGCAGGAAAAGCATTTTCATTCAAGTTTGAATCAAGCGGCGAGTATCCGTATTATTGCATGGTTCACCCATGGATGACTGGAAAAGTCATCGCAGAATAAGTTTGGAAATAGTTCTTACAAAAAATCAAAAAAAAGTTCTTGTAAATCACGCACAGAGTAATTTTCCAAACGAGTCATGTGCGCTTTTGTTTGGGACTGACGATTCCAGAACATGCACAGTAAAGGACATCTTTTTGGCAGAAAACATGGAGAAATCCCCAATAAACTTTACAATTTCAAACGAGGAATTACTCAAAGGATACAAAGAGGCAGAGCAAAAAAAACTAGATGTCATCGGAATATTTCATTCCCATCCGCATTCGGAGGCAGTTCCCTCTTTGACAGACAAGGAATTCATGGTTGGAAATCCAGTTGTGTGGATGATATTTTCAAACAAGCGCGATGAGTTAAAGGCATACATCTTAGAATCAAGCCTAGCACATGTTTCTATAAAAATAATCTAAGTCATTTTAAGGAAAGTTAGAAATCGCAGGACCGATACCACTAGATTGAGCCCAATGTTCGTAAAGTCTAGGCTTGTGGTTTTGCCCAGCCGCGTTCAATTAGGATTATTTTAGTTGCAGGCTTGACACATGCAGGAGCTCCATTACTTGCCTTGATTACGAACTGAAGGCCTTCTTTGCACTCCACGTCGTCAACAACAGTTCCAGACTGGATTTGTTTTAGGGGGGACTTGATGATTTTAACAGGAGTGGGAACAACTGGTACCACAGTTCCACCAACTATAGTAATGTCAACAGACTTGTGATCTCCTATGACACCAACCTGTCCAATGTAATCAGGATCTGCCCAGACATCAAGCTTGTATTTTCCTTCCTTGATGCCTTCTGGAACAACCATGTTTACACTGTAGGTACTAGAAGATGACAGAAAATCAGACTGGAAGAAAGGACAGTCGCTGTCGTTTGCCAACGGGCTTTTAGGCGTGACTAGGACATAGCGGGGCTTGACGGCAGATACTTCGCAAATTCCAACATCAGGAGTAACCCATGGGATGGTGTTTCCGGCATCATCTTTTACCTTGAATGACACGCGCACTGTTTCGCCCACCATCACGTTTGATTTTGTAAGTGTCAGATCAGAAATCACTACTTTCATTCCAGCAGGAATTACTGGGAGTATTGGCTCATCAGTCGGTACAATTGCAGACTCGCTGACGACCCTGATGCCAGGGGAGAAGTAGTTTTGCCATGCGTTTCTATGCTCGTCCCACACGTTTGTTGCAATGATGTTAAAGTCAAGCGGTGCTGCAAATGTGTGATAAATAGTTACAACCAGACAGTCATCTGTGATAACGGCTTCGGCCTTACATGCACCTTTTGACGTTTCTACTTTAACGTCTTTCAGGGAATTTTCAGGGTCTATGACTTTGATGGTGTTAATTCCGTCCCACGATCTGTCTAGTTCAATCCTAGCCTTGCTATCGCCAAGTATCTGTCCTTTAGCCAAACCAAAGATCAACTCAAAATGCCTTACTTCGTCAGGTCCGCCTTTTTCATATATCTTGAAAACTGCCTTGTTTACATCCCCAACCTTGGTTGTTGCCAATTGAATCGGCGTTAAGAATAATTCTGCATTTGATGACTTGCCATTATATGAAAAGCCCTGATCCACTCGGCGTACGCTGTCACGTGTCAATCCTAATGTCGGAGGAACACAGTCAACACAGTCACTGCTCTGTACTTCATCGACAACTATTGGCGGCGCAATTGTAACCAATGAAGGTGTAATTGTGCTAGAAGGTCCGGTGGTAGTAACTGCGCCACTAGACAAGATTCTTCCATCCATCACCACGGTATTAAGTAGTGTAGTAGCTGCATGTGTCAGTATGATGCCTGCAAACCTGCTGTCATCAGCGATTGTTGTTCCGCCAGTTGGTACCCAGAATACATTGTCAGATTGTGCACCGTCTAGTGTAACCGTTGAAAACTGGGCTGTGCCAAGCGTGCCAGCTATTCTAAATATGTAAATGCCATCACCACTAAGAGTGATGCTAGTGAGAATATCAACGGCACCAGTAATACAATAGATTCCGGGTGGTATAGTTCCAGGAGGATTTGCCCCGACTACAAGATTATCCAGGGTAGTTTGTACTCCAATTGTTGTGGTACAAGATCCAGATTGTCCCGGAGTGTTTACGAATGTATAGAGATTATTGACAGATGTCAGTGCAGTAGTATATGCAGGATTACTAGATGTGATTGTCACTCCCGAAACTATCGGAAATTCTGCAGGTGCTACATTGTAGCCAAGATCACCGTTAAGATGAGTCCCCCCGTTGGTATCGGTGTAGGTATCAGAGAAAAGGGCAAAGTTATCGACTCCAGCAAGGCTTGGATCTGCTGCAGTGGCAGTCGGGATGGAGAAAAACATGATAGAAATTACAGTTAGTACTGGAAGTATGAGAATTTTCTTTATAGTTATCACTAATGCATTTTTGCAATCATCATTATTAAGTCACGCTTACATTTGTGTTAGTTTTATTGACAAGTTTGTCAGTATGCCCAGCCGCGTTCAATGAGTTTTGCCTTTGTTGCAGGCGTCACACATGCTGGGCTGTCATCACTTGCGCGGATTACAAGCTGAAGGCTTTCTTTGCACTGTATTTTATCAATGGAAACCCCAGACTTGAATTGCTGTAGCGGAGATAGGATTTTGTTAATTTTTGTAATTGCCAGTGTTGCGACGTATTCGTCTTGTTGTATTTGATGCGTACTTTGAGGGTACGGCTCTACTTTTAACAGCCTAATGAAATACTTGCCAAAAACAGGAATCACGTCATCAGTTCCAAGAACGATGCTTTCAAAGGCAGTGTTTTCTTTTTTTACATCAACTTGTATGCGTATTTCGCCCTGCCAGATGCACGTGACATCAGATGGACACCTAGAATCGCTTGTGACGTTTGAAAATCTCATCATGATGTCGTCGGTTACCACCACATCTTGATTTAATTTTAAAACAAATTCCGAAATCACATCATACGTATATTTTGAAGAGAGGTTAGAATCAGACGCATCGGAGGATTGCGCGCTTGCTGATCCTGCACCAAACACCACAAATAACGCAAGTACGGTAAAAATCAATAATTTCAATACAGATACATCGTTGGAATGAACTCTTAAAGCATTCCACGGGTTCTTACTTGACATATTGCACAATCTTTGCCGTATCCCTTAGTTTCAATTCATTGATTTCGTGCAAATCCGATAAATCATTCATCTTTATCAGATTAGAGCTCACAGTGTACAGGGTATCGCCGATGTAAAACGATCTTGACGGCATGGAATAGTCGTATCCTGTGCCATTAGAGTGACTGATCATTCCCTTTAGCGTAATGCCATCAGATGGATTAATCCCAAACACATAGAATCCTCTCCACACTCGGGTCTCGTAATATCTTGCATCCATAGTGTACATTTCTCCCTGCTCAGTAATTGGGATGGATAGGATGTTTTTCTCCTTGTCAAACAGTAGCGCCTTGTGATCAGACAGCACCTCAGAGTCTGCACCCTGTTTCCCTATTGTCTTGACATCAATTACTTTTGGATTTGACACGTTAGTTACATCAAACAGTGCCACCTTGACTCCCAGTATCTCTGTTCCGCCATACTGGTTGTCCTTTGTCTCTTTTCCTATTCCAATGATATGGTTTGCATCATACGGGTGCAGATAGTTAGAGTATCCTGGGATTTTCAGTTCGCCAAGTACTTTTGGCGTATCATTGGATAGATCAATTACAAAGAATGGATCAATTCTCTTGAACGTGACAAGATACAGCCTATCGTCCATGAATCTTGCCGAATAAATTGTCTCATCTTCGGCAATTTTTTCGAGTTTACCGACTTGGTTTAGGGATTCGTCTAAGACATAGACATTGTTGAATTGAACTGTCTTGTACTGATTATAGTATTCAGATGTCGTGGCAATTCGGAATCTGTCCCCAGACTCATCCATTGAAAACTGGTTGAGCAGCCTGCCTGGCACCTCGCCTTTTGCCACATACTTTAGCGAGATGTCACTTATGGAAATTTTGTGCACCACTGTTTTGAGCATCTGCTGTTGCAATTTGGTGTCATAGTCATATATGGCGTCTTGGATTTTTTGGAACATCTTTGACCTGTCAGATGATGACAGTCCGTTGTATGCATCCTGCAATAGATCAGAGACGCGGTTCCATTTTTCCTGCTGAGGTATTGTAACATCAGAAATCACCGCTTTGATTTTTTCCTGGATGTCTTGCGGGAGTGAAGGGAGTATGGCGTTGAAAAATCTGTCTTTTTCCATATCCTGGTAGTAGTGGTACGGCGTGTTTTTCTGATACGTGATGTAGATGTTGTCATTTGACACATAGACTGTTCCTGCACTGCTCATCAGAAAAGTTTCTGCGTTTATCTTGTTGTTGAAGATATCAATTGCAGTTACGGTGTTGAAATTATAGTATTGATCAGGATTGTCAAAATAGTATATTGGCGGGCTGATAAGAACGGTGTCTTGCTCGCGCACCATTGGGATGATCGGTCGTGGGATGTTTGCGTCATTTACAGTGACAATGTAGACCACGCCTCCAATCATTCTTGCGCTGGTATAGTATCCATTAACGGAATAATCCTTGACTATCTCCGGGTTTTCCTTGTCAGACACATCAAGTATTGTGATGTGTGTAAGTGGCGTGTAAATCTTGGACGGCGCAAAACCATATTCCTGGATATAGTCCATTTCCTGACTGCCATGGTAGAATATAGTAAGCAGATTCTTGTTTAGGAAAATGTTTTGAAGTGATTGCCCCTGAGGTATGTCAAGGCCGACTTTGAGTACGATTTTTGCAGTTTCCGCAGGATATGCATCTATAATTGTGAGTTTGTCGCCAGATACGATATAGGCATATTTTTCATCGTTTTTGATATAGTCAGGCTCGTCCACATCTTTGACCTGAACGTTTGTAGTAGAGTGGGTTGGCATTTCAGCATCATAACCAGATGGCGGAGATTCCATTGGTATGTCTGGTCTTGGTGCAAATTGATCAGAGGTTGCCACATTTTTGCCAGAATTCCAAGGGGATGGAAATACAGTTCCATCTTGAAATCCCCCTTCACGCATAGTATACTGCTGTATGCCTGTCATCTGCGCATCCTGCAGGAATTTGCTGATTTCATCGTATGAGGAAAATTTCTTTATTTCCTGTGAATCGTCAAGTGAGATGGGTTTGGTATCAAAAATTGTCGGCGGCACAGCATACGGTGTGTCGGTGGTACCTAAAGTGGACAATGCAAAATAAAGTCCCAAAGATCCTACAACAGAAAGCGCAGCTATAACACTAATAATTTTAAAATTCAATACTGATCAGATCCCGGATCAACGGTTAAGGCTTGCGCAGACATCGTATGATCAGTGATCAAAAAACTATAAGAGGTTTGATTAAATTTGAATTGAACCAAAACATTCCAAGTTATCAAATGTATTTTCAAATTCACGATAACATTTTAGAATTATTCAGCATCATACCTTTGAATGTTTGATTGATACTAGTCCAATGTACGCAAGTCTAGGCTTGTGGTTTTGCCCAGCCTCGTTCAATTAGGATTATTTTAGTTGCAGGCTTGACACATGCAGGAGCTCCATTACTTGCCTTGATTACGAATTGAAGACCTTCTTTGCACTCCACGTCGTCAACAACAGTTCCAGACTGGACTTGTTTTAGTGGGGACTTGATGATTTTAACAGGAGTGGGAACAACTGGTACAACAGTTCCACCAACGATAGTAATGTCAACAGATTTGTGAGCTCCTATGACGCCATACGGTCCAATGTAATCAGGATCTGCCCAGACATCGAGTTTGTATTTTCCTTCCTTGATGCCTTGCGGGATAATCATGTTTATGCTGTAGGCATTAGAAGACGATAGAAAGTCAGACTGGAAGAAAGGACAGTCGCTGTCGTTTGCCAGCGGGCTTTTAGGCGTAACCAAAACATAGTGTGGCTTTACTGCAGATACTTTGCAAATGCCAACATCTGGGGTAACCCAGGGGATGAAATTTCCATTGTCATCTGTAACTTTGAACGACACCCGTACAGTATCCCCTATCTTTACTTGAGATTTTGTGATGGTTAAATCAGAAATCAATACTTTCATTCCAGTAGGAATTATTGGAATCGGCACTGGCTCAGTTGTCAATGAATCTACTGCCTTGACTCCAGGAGTAAAGTAGTTATTCCATGAGTTTAGGTGTTCGTCCCATACTTTAGTTGCAATGATGTTAAAGTCAAGCGGTGCTGCAAATGTGTGATAAACAGTTACAATCAGACAATCCTCTGTGAAAACTGCCGCTGCCTTACATGCCCCTTTTGATGTTTCCACCTTGACATCTTTTAAGGAATGTTCCGGGTCTATGACTTTGACGGTATCAATTCCATCCCATGATCTGTCTAGTTCAATCCTAACCTTGCTATCGCCAAGTATTTGTCCTTGAGCCAGACCGAAGATCATTTCAAAATGTCTTACTTCGTTTGGTCCGCCGGCTTCGTATATCTTGAAAACGGCCTTGTTTACATCTCCGATTTTGGTTGTTGATAATTGGAGAGGCGTTAAGAATAATTCCACATTTGATGACTTGCCATTATATGAAAAGCCTTGATCTACTCTGCGTACACTATTACTATCCAAGCCTAATGTAGGTGGGATACAATCAACACAGTCTTCTGATTCTACGATAGGAATAGGGGGTGCAATTGTAACTAGTGGAGCTGTAATTGCATCATTGGATGTAGTAACTGCTGCGTTTGGTCCACCAGACAAGATTCTTCCATTCATGGTTACATCGACGAATAATGTAGTAGGTCCAAGAGTCACTATGTTACCGGCAAAAGTAGTGACAGTTGCAAGCGATGTTCCATGTGCTGATGTTGATGGCACCCAGAATACCTTGTCAGGATTTGCACCGTCTAGCGTAACTACTGATCCTGTTACGGTACTAATTGCTCCATCTATTCTGAAGATGTAAACTCCGTCGCCTTTAAGAATAATTCCTGGTGAGAGTATAGAGACAGCACCACTGATGCAATATATTCCAGGTGTCAGGGTTCCAACAGCAGGCATTCCTGGAATTACAACGTGGGCCAAGTCAGTTGCGCCGGCAAGGTTTGTTGTACAAACTCCCGTATCAGATTCAGTGTTTAAGGAAAGAAAGAGTTCACCTTGTTTTGTTATTGCCGTGCTATAGGCAGTACTAGGAGACGCAATCACCACACCATTAGATAATGTTGGAGTAGTCGTAATAGGATCAGGCGGTATACGATACCCAAGATCCCCAGTTAGTGTGGTCGGATTGGTGTTAGTGTAGGTATCAGAAAGAATGGCAAAATTGTCAAGCCCTGCAAGGTCGGGATCCGCCGCATTGGCAGTAGGGATAGAGAAAAACAGAATAGAAATTACAGCAAGTACTGGAAGTATGAGAATTTTCTTCATAATGATACCAATTGTTTGTTCTTAGCATTATTAAGCAGTGCGGACATTTTTGTCAGTGTTATCGACAGGCTTGTCAACATAATGGGCTACATCCTTTGAAATCACATGTAGATTTTCTGCCAACCAAAATAACGGCAATATCACAATCCAAGTCTAGACACTTAAGATTGATTCAAGTTCCCATTTTGATAAGCCACGAATCATCTGTATTCACTCCCGCAGTCGCCAATAGAAGAAAACAAGTCTTTGGATTTAGACGTCACAAACTTTATCTTTTCATTGTCTTCTTTGTCCAAGTTTAACGAGAATACTCTTGCGTTCTCTGATCTGTGCTCTGCTATGCCAAGCCTTGCGCCGATTATCACACCTGCGACAGCAGGCCTGTCCAAGATGTATTTTGTAGCAACGTTTGCGATTCCGACATGGTGCTTTTTTGCCACAGAGTCAAGCGCTGCCAGCAGATCCTGGAACAGTGTCCACCCACCCCATGCATCAATCATGTTCTTGTATTTTTGCAAACTAAACGTGTACAGGTCAGATCTTGTGGGCTCTGATTTTCCCAGATAACCCTCAGACATGAATCCACCAAGTAGTGTTCCATATGTGAGCAGTTTGATGCCGTGTTTTTTACAAAACGAAGCCATCAGCGTATCAGGCCTCTGGTCCAATATGGAATACTGCACCTGGTTTGACACCAGATTGAATCCATTTTCCACCATGGTTTTGATTCGTTCGGTATCAAAGTTTGTCAGTCCTATATGCCGTATCTTCCCATCATCTCTAATCTTTGAGAGATGGTGCAGTGCGTCAAGGTAGCTTGTGTCAGAGTAATCCCACCAGTGAAACTGCACCACGTCGATTGTTTTCACATTCATTCTGCGAATGGACTTGTCGATGTAATGCTCCACGATCGACCTAGTCATAGGACCGGAGCTTGGGACAAATTTTGTAAGGGCCTGAATTTTGTCAAGTTCTGATTCGCCCTTTTTCTTTGCAAGTCTTTTTCTAAATTCTCCCAAGTATTCTTCGGCAGGCCCGTAAATGTCTGCCATGTCCCATGTGGTAAAACCAGAGTCATGATACAACATCATCTCAGAGACGGCAGACTCCCGATCAATTTGTCCGTGGCCGCCGGCTACCTGCCACATACCGTTTAGGATTCGGCAGATTTGCAAGTCGGATGCTAATTGGTAGGTTTTTTGCGACATGTCAGATTATGGTTTTCTGAAAATTGATTGCAAGAACGTAGAATGAGATTTCATAAATAATTCCACAGTATGCTTCTTTCTTGAATTAAATATCCCTTTTTGTAAAGGACAAGTATGATGGAAATACACGTGTACGACACATACGTAGAGGCCAAAGACGGTCATACGATGCATTTTGATGTCATAACAGACGTCAAAGACCACGGCAAGGCAATCGAATATGCCAAGCAATGGCTAGAAACTGTTGGCGAAAAAGGAGCTAAAGTGACAACTGAAGAGTGTCAGTTCTGCCACTCACAGGGTGCCCCAAAGCCAGTAGAGGATGCAATCAAAACTAATGGGTTCTTCATCCAAAAAATGGAAGGCTGCCCATAGCTTTTTTTACTTTTTATTATTTTTAAAATTCCCAACACGCATTTTTGACCAGACACAAAACCATGAAATAGATTTTAATTGATTTGATTCCACACCATATCATTGACAAACCCCCCGTACAACAAGCAAACAGTAGAAGGGGACAAAAAGACGCAGTGGATTTGCGGCTGCTTTGAGACAATCGACGGCTATTTTTGGTTCTGCGACGAACACAAGAACACGCTTAGAAAGACAATCGAGGCCCAGATTGACGAGCTCGACATGACGCGGGTTTTGGAATAGGCTTTAAAGCGTAATCTTTTGTTTTGCAAAAAATGCCTTTTTGATTAAATCAGACAAACAATTTTTGATCAATTTTACATTAAGCGGGCTCCATTATACCCCATGATGAAAGTAAGATTGAACCGAGAACAGTTGGAAAGGGTTCACGCTGAAATTTATGGTGCAAGAGAGAGCGACTCTCCAATCTCCATACAATTGCAAAAACTCGACAGATACATCGAGGAGCGCAGAGGAAGAGTCAGCAAGCCCGACACGTTTGACAAGTTCGAATATGGCTTTTATGCCTGAGTTTTAAAACTCGGATTATAGAACCAGGATTGCCACAAAGGCACCTACGAACACGATTGCCACAGTGTTTAGGAGTTTGATTACTGTGTTCAGTGCAGGTCCTGCAGTGTCCTTGTATGGGTCACCTATGATGTCGCCGACTACTGCAACTTTGTGTTCTTCGCTTCCCTTTCGTCCCTGCATCTCGATTAGCTTCTTTGCGTTATCCCATGCGCCTCCGGTGTTTGCCAGATGATACGCCAAAAAGATTCCAGTAACAACAGATCCCATCAGCAATCCTGCGACTGCGGGCGGGCCAAGAATTATTCCAAGAACAATCGGTGCGGCAATTGCAATTGATGCAGATTTCCAAAGTTCTCTTAGTGATGCAACGGTAGCAATGTCCACGCACTGGGCATAGTCAGGCTTTGACTTGCCAGTCAGGATTTCAGGGTCGGCCTTGAACTGGCGCCTTACCTCGTCTACCATCTTTGATGCGGCGCGTGATACGCCGCCGATTAGCTGTCCTGTTATGATAAATGGAATCAGTCCCCCGACAAGCAGGCCTACTACCATTGCAGGGTTTGAAAGGCTATAATCAAGAACCTTGCCTGTAAAAATTTTGGCAGCCTCGTACTGGAATGCCTGTATCATGGCAAGCGCAGCAAGTCCGGCACTTGCAATTGCAAATCCCTTTGTCACTGCCTTTGTGGTGTTTCCAACTGCGTCGATTTGGTCAGTCACCTTGCGGTTCTCCTCGCCCATGCCAGTCATCTCGACTATTCCTCCTGCGTTATCTGCAATTGGTCCAAACGCGTCTATGCTGAGAACGATTCCTGCAAGACTTAGCATTGCCATTGCGGTAAGCGATGTTCCAAAGATTCCATAGAGCAATGCCTGCGACGGGTCTGGTGCTGCAGAGGATGCAATTGCATATGACAGTATGATTGCTGCAACTAGTGCAATCATGAACGGTCCAGTTGACTGCATTCCCTTGATTATTCCCATTAATGTGAGTGATGCATAGCCCCATTTTGCAGAGTCTGCAATTTCGTTTACAGGCTTGTATCTGTAATTTGTGTAATAGTCAGTGATTCTTTGGATTACTGGAACGAGTATCACACCAATGATGGTGCTTCCAAACAAGGCGTATGCCATCTTGTCATTTCCGATAAATGTTGTGATGAGCGCATAGTTTAGTCCGATTGCAATTGCAGCTGAAATGTAAAACGATTTGTTGAGCGGCTTCATCACATCTGCGACATTTTTTGAGCCAATCGTCGCAGTTCCGATTATTGATGCAATCATTCCGGATGCGCCAATCAGTATTGGATAAAGGAAAATCTTTGGAGCGCCAATCAGCGCTGCAATCAAAAGCGATGCAAGAACAGTAACCACGTATGACTCGTAGACGTCAGAGCCCATACCTGCCGCATCCCCTACGTTATCGCCCACGTTGTCTGCTATTGTGGCTGGGTTTCTCGGGTCATCCTCTGGAATGTTTGCCTCCACCTTCCCAACCAAGTCTGCACCCATGTCGGCTGCCTTGGTAAAGATGCCCCCGCCGATTCTGATGAATAGTGCGATTAGACTAGCTCCGATTCCGACGCCTGCAATTGTGATTGGGTCTGGATACACCAGATACAATAATGATAATGCAAGTAGCGCCATTGCGGGAACCGCAAGTCCCACAGTTGCACCGCCCCTAAATGCAAGTGCAAACGTCTTGCCGATTCCGCTGCCAGTTGCGTTTGCAGCCCTGACTGCTGCCTTTACGGTGATTTTTAGCGATATCAGGCCGGCTACTGCAGAGAGTGCCGCGCCTACTGCAAATGCGATTCCGTTTGATAGACCGATAAAATATCCAATTACCACAGACAGTCCGATTGCAATTGGTATGATGATTTTCATTTCCCGCTTGATGAACGCAGATGCTCCGACCTTTACCGCGTCGGAGATGTCCATCATTTCTTTGGTTCCAGCTTTTTGTTTTGCTACCCATCCGGCATAAACGGCTGCAACAGCGAAAGAAGCGATCGCTGCACCCACTGGGATAATAATTTCTTGCAGCTCCATTTTATACTTGCATGCCTATTCCTAGGAAATATAAACTATCTAGAAAAATTGGGCTGTTTTCTTTTTTGGTACGGACTAAATGTTTTGCCCCTTAGTACTTGGCGGGTCAATTTGTTAAACCGCTTTCCATGACTCAGATACGGAAACCTCAGGTGCACCAGTTCGTGCGATATGGTGTGATCCAGCGCCCTTTCGTCTGGGATCTTTTTGACGTTGATGAAAACCAAATTGTGCAAAAGGTACGACACCCCGTAATACTTGTATGCGGTGGTGCGCCTTCCGGACGTAATTTCCTTTGGCATTCCCAGCACTTCCTTTGTGCTCATGAGCACCCGCGGTTCTGATATGGCAAGTCTGCTCGAATAGATTCCGACTTTTTCTAGAATGCTCAGCCTCAGGTCAGGATCCAACCTCATGGAATGGGCTCATAAAATCATTCTATATCATGCGGTGTCAATTGTTGTACTGAGGTTTGTTCACTGGAATGACACTAGTATTTTTTCAGTATTTTCTTGTAGTTTTTCACAGCGTCCATTATGACAGTTTTTGCAGTTTCTGCAGACTCCCATCCCAGCACCTCGACTTTTTTTCCCTCCAAGTCCTTGTACACTTGGAAAAAGTGCGCCATCTCCTTTAGGTTGTGGGACTCGATGTCTGTGATGTCCTTTGTGTTTAGGTATCTTGGGTCGTTTATTGAAACGCAGATTATCTTGTCGTCTGCCTTGCCCTCGTCTGTGAGCCTGAGCAGCCCCAGCGGCCT
This sequence comes from Candidatus Nitrosotenuis chungbukensis, assembly GCF_000685395.1. Lineage (GTDB taxonomy): Archaea > Thermoproteota > Nitrososphaeria > Nitrososphaerales > Nitrosopumilaceae > Nitrosotenuis > Nitrosotenuis chungbukensis. The sequence goes on from NZ_AVSQ01000020.1 coordinate 142,452, forward strand.
GCACTCGATCAGTATTCCAGGATATGTCGGGTTTGTCACCAGGACCAGTGCGTCAAGTGGATCCCCGTCATCAGACAGCGTCTGCGGGATTATCCCATAGTCGCCAGGATAGTGAAATGGCGAGAACAGTACGCGGTCCAGCTTCATCATGTTGTGCTTTTTGTCATACTCGTACTTGTTTTGCGACCCCTTTGGGATCTCAACTACCACATTGATTATCTCCGGAATGTCAAGTCCTGTTTCGATGTCGTGCCAAAAGTTCTTGCTCATGGTTTTTTCTCAGGTTTGGATTAATCTAATGTTTCGATCGTAACAAAAAGGGTCAGAGTTTAGTGTGTAATCATAAGTCATACAGCCACCGTCTCATCACACCCCCTTAGTTCATTAGATTGAGTAATTGTTGCGTTTTATTTCTAATTTCTTGTGTTACTTTGACTATAACTAGTCCCTCGTTTGGCTGGCCGTACAGCACAACTGAGTTTTGCGGCGCATGCACGCAGACGGGAAGTACAAGCAGGTCTTCCTCGCCGCTTACCATAATCTGGACTGGAAGTTTTGACTTGAGGGCATTCCGTATGGTATCGATGCTTTGCGCGGTGATTTGACCTGCAGGATTGTCGCAGGACATCTTTGTCACGCCGCCAGATGGAATGTCCCTTTTTTGCCTTTTTTCAAATCCGTCAACAATTGAAAGCGACGGAATCATGCCAAATGATAATATTTTTTCCGTTGTCGCGTCCCCCACTGTGATGATAAACGAGCCCTTTGGGATGTGATGCAAAATGTTTTCTTTTGATGTGTCGCGGAGCAAAACGCCAAGTGGAGTCTTTAGTTGTTCTCGGAGGGATTCGGGCAGTTTCACGTCTATGCGGCTATATTGCCCTGCATTTCTTCTTTTAGCTTTGCTGCAAGAATGCTGCACTGCGCTGCCACGTTTTTTGCAGCGGACCTTATTGCCTCAGCTGATGGAGATGTGGGGTCGGTAATTATTACAGGCTTGCCAATGTCTGAGCCAGTCATGATTCCAGAATTTAGCGGTATTTCGCCTACAAACGGAATGTTGTATTTTTCGCTGATTTTTCTGGCGCCGCCCTCTCCAAAGATGTAGTGCTTGTTTTTGCAATCAGGGCACAGAAAATAGCTCATGTTCTCAATTACTCCAATTATGGGAACGTTTAGCTTGCTAAACATTCCAATTGCCTTTACTGCCACATTTGATGCAACGTCCTGTGGCGTAGTTACGACTAGGATGCCAGTAATCGGAATGGTCTGTGCCAGAGTGAGCGGTATGTCCCCGGTCCCCGGAGGCAGGTCGACTATCAAATAATCCAGATTCGACCAATTCGTGTCAACTAGAAACTGTTTTAGTATTCCAGAAATGATTGGCCCTCGGTATATGGCGGCCTGATGTTCCTGCTCTGCAAAGAACCCAAATGATACCACTTGGATTCCGTGCGATGTCGCAGGCTGGAGCTTGTTGTTTTCAACTTCCATGAACGCCTTTTGCATTCCAAGCATCAGCGGGATGCTCGGCCCATAGATGTCTGCGTCAAGAAGCCCGACTTTAGCGCCAGACTGTGCAAGTGCAAGTGCCAGATTCAGTGAGACAGTCGACTTGCCGACGCCGCCCTTTCCGCTTGCAACGCCAATTATGTTTTTTACAGTGGCCATCGCCTCGTCGGCATCAAGTGAGCGGCCCTCCATCACCTTCGCAGTCACGTTTAGATCAAACTTTTTGATTTCCGAAATTTCTCCAATTGCGTTTCGCACATCTTGTTCTATTTGATCATTAAACGGACATGCAGGAGTAGTAAGCTCAAGTGTAAATTTTAGATTACCTTCGTTTAACTCCAAATCTTTTATCATCCCCATCGACACGATGTCTTTTTTCAAATCAGGATCAATTACCGTTGCAAGCTTTGACAGCACTTGGTCTACGCCAACCATGCAAAAAAATCCCCTTTTACAATATTTAAAGATAGGTTACTATACAAAACGGCAAATTTTGCAAAAATATTACAGATTAGGGATACCTAAGCAGAAATTCTCGCAGGCAGATAAAAAACTAAAATTTGACAGGATGAATAGGTCATAGTTGCAAAATGTTATCTGGTAATTCGGCGCTTTTGTGTAAGAAATGCAGAAATTTGCCCAAAGATTCATAAATTCAGGTTTGGGAGTTTTGTACAGTTGTTTTCTATATCTACTCTAGAGGATGTCGTAAGAATTCCGCCAAGTATGTTTGGCACTTCGCTAAAAAAGGCCGGAATTAGCATTCTCAAGGAAAAATACGAAAGCATGATCAACGCCGAATTAGGATACATCATTATGATTTTAGAGGCCAAAGTGGACGAAATGGGAAAAATGATTGCCGGCGACGGCGGCACATACCACAGAGTAGAATTTGAGGCACTCACATTTACACCAAAACTCCAGGAAATCGTTTTGGGCGAAATTGTCGATATTACAGACTTTGGCGCATTTGTAAGAATCGGGCCGACTGACGCATTGCTGCACCTGTCCCAGGTAATGGACGACTATTTACAAAGCGATGTAAAGTCCGGAATGATCATTGCAAAGCAGAGCAATCGCACGCTAAAAGTCGGCTCTACAATTCGCTCAAGAATCACCGCAGTATCGCTTGGAAAAGCCGCAACAATGGGCAAGATAGGAATCACGTGCAGACAGCCATTTCTTGGCGCAGAGGAGTGGATTGCAGAGGAGATTAAAAAGTCAGGCAAAGACGGCAGCAGCACTAGCGATAAAAAAGAAGTAAAGGAAGTAAAAGTAGAGAAAAAAGAAAAGAAGGAGAAATAAGAAATGGTGCGAGAGATGGCATGCAGAAAATGCAAGCATGTTTTTGTTGGAAAGGTTTGTCCGTTATGCAAGTCATCTGATTTGACGCCAGACTGGACAGGAGTTGTCCTCGTTTCTGATCCTGAAAATTCTCACGTCGCAAAGACGTTGGGAATTACCCAGAAAGGGAAATTTGCCTTAAAGGTAACGTAGGTTTGGGCTTTAGTCCAAAAAAAGAACTAGCCAGATTTTTGCAAGAAGACATTGGGTCTGGCGATGTCACGTCTGGAATAATAACAAACAGGAAAATTGTCGCAAAAATAATCACGCGCCAAGCATGCGTTGTCGCAGGAGTACGGTTTGCAAAAGAAATTTTTACAATGAACGGATGCAGGGCGAGGATTCTAAGAAAAGACGGATCCCATGCAAGACCGAATCAGACAGTGTTGGAAATTTCAGGCCCCGCAAGATCAATTCTCAAATGCGAAAGGACTGCACTGAACCTGCTTTCGCGAATGAGCGGGATTGCCACATCGACAAACGAGATAGTCAGAATTGTAAAAAGTGCCAGCCCAAAAACAGACATCTACTCCACAAGGAAGACTGCGCCAGGCCTGCGATTCTTTGACAAAGAGGCAGTAATGATTGGCGGAGGAAAAAAGCACCGAGTAGCGCTGTCAGACATGATAATGATAAAGGACAACCACATTGCGGCGGAAGGCTCGATAATCGAATTGATCAGGCTGGCAAAGAAAAAATCAGACAGGTTTGAAGTTGAAGTTGACACTCAACATGACGCAATCCTAGCTGCAAGCCTTGGCACTCCGATAATAATGCTGGACAACTTTACGCCGCAAAAAATCTCAAGTACTATTTTGGCCCTAAAGAAGCTCGGGCTGCGGAGCAGGGTGAGACTTGAGGCATCTGGCGGGATCAATGCAAAAAACATAAGAAAATACGCAAAAACCAAAGTCGACATGATTTCAATTGGAAGCATTACAAATTCCGCAAAGGCAGTTGACTTTAGTCTAGAAGTTTAGTTTTATTGTAAAGTCAGTTTGAGTTGCCGCTTTTGATCAATTCTCAAAACTCTTTTCGACTTCCTGCGCCATAAGTTCTAGCTGGTCAGTGCTTCCAAATTTCCTATACGTCAGCTTCTCCAAAGTTTTGATTATGCTAATAGCTGCCCTGTACTGGGGAATTTGCGGCTCGTTTAGCTCGCCGTACATCCCAATTCCCGAAATTCCGTTTTGCTTTGCAAATCCCAGAATCAGCCCGTTAAACCCAGTGATGACGGACTTTTGCGGAGTCGTCGTTATGTCCAGTCCCTGCATCTGCTTTGTTAGTTCAGCTGACGTGGTTGTGACAAAGGTCTTGGGATCTTTGTCCAGTATCCGGTTAGTGTGAAACCCACCAACGGTGTAGATGAACTTGGCGGAATATTTTCTTGAAATGTCTATAACGTCCTGGCAAAGCGAGTGCAGCTCGTCATTGCCTTGCGGCTGTCCAGTATCGCCTCCAAAAACAATCAGCCCGTCAGCATACCGATATTCCCAGATTTCGTTTGGCAAGTCGATGTACCCCCCTTGGTCCAAGACATATGTGGGAAACGTGGTTTTTGCAATTCTGAATTTTTTTGTCCTCAGGCTGTTGTTGATAAAATTCACAACTATGCTGCCAACGTTGCCCATGTCCTGCATCGCCGCAATAATTATCGGTTTTTCAATTGCTGGCTCTTCTGTTTGAAAAAACTCCACACCTTACCCCGTGACTACTCACTTAAAACTGGTGTTCAGAGACAGATGTTTGGCCTTTTTGAAAATGCAGTTAATGTAAAGAATCAGCTAATTGCAAGCATCCGTTCTATTGCAGTCCTTGCCTTGTCTGCGATGTTTTTTGAAACCCTCACTTCGTACTTGTCGTCCCTCAAAGATGCATAGACCTTCTCAGGTGTGATCATTTTCATGTACTGGCACACTGCACTATCTGATGCCGGGGCAAACGTCTTGCCAGGGTTTTGCTGCTGCATTCTGTACAGAATTCCAGTCTCGGTTGCGACTACGAATTGTTTTGCGCTTGACTGTTTTGCATAGTTCATCATCCCTTCAGTTGAAAGAATTTGGACCTGCCTGTTTTTGTAATCGCCAACTGCCACCTCATACATTATTTGTGATGTGCAGCTGCATTCTGGATGAACCAGCAGTTCGGAATTTGCAAGTGAGTCTAGTTTTTTGTGTATGTCCTCTGATCTGATTCCGGCATGCACGTGGCATTCGCCTGCCCAGATGTACATGTTTTTTCTTCCAGTCACCTTGGCAACATAAGAGCCCAAGAACATGTCAGGCAAAAACAAGACTTCTCTGTTTTCAGGAATCGACTTTACCACGTTTACGGCATTTGATGATGTGCAGCAGTAATCAAGCTCGGATTTTATTTCTGCAGTAGTATTCACGTATCCTACCGCTATTGCATTAGGATGTTCTTTTTTCCAGTTTCTCAGTTGGTCAACTGTAATAGAGTCAGAAAGTGAGCATCCTGCGGCAAGGTCTGGTATGAGCACCTTTTTGTCAGGACAAATTATTGCGGCAGTCTCTGCCATAAAGTGAACCCCGCAGAACAGAATTGTCTTGTGCGGAGTCTTTGCAGCTTGCCTTGCCAAGCTAAGCGAATCGCCAACAAAGTCTGCCACATCCTGGATTGCAGGAAGCTGGTAGTTGTGGGCCAAGATGACCACGTCCTTTTCCCGCTTTAGTTTCAAGATTTGCTCAGATAACATACGACCATACTCATGAGCGGCATTATTCATTTAAAGAATAAGATCAGAGTGTTAATTTTCTAAAATCTGGACAATTACGGCAATTTTTGCCAACATTATGTGCCTATCTGCATATCGTCAGAACAGATTCCCCGAAGGCACTCTATTGCAGACAGGATTGCAAGCCTGCTTGTCTTTGGGTTTCTTTGATCTGGTACGTTTTCCACAGTTATGGAGAGTCTGCCAAATTTCCCCTTTGCCTCTATGGCATGGGTGTTTTTGTCAGTGTTAGGGTCTGCAATTATCCTCACTTTCGTTTTTTCGCTTCCAATTCCTGCAAGGCTTAGAAGCGCCGCCACGTTGATGTTTGCAGGAAATAGTTTCACTGCATCTTTTGCGTTTCCGTCAAATAGCGTAACTGGGTTTTTGATAGAATCAACATCCATTGGATTGGCCTCAAAAAATTTTGCGCCCTTGAGCGATTTTGGGTTTTTTGTGGTGGTTATGGATATGGAGTCGATTTCGTTTTTCACAGACTTGATTGCGTCCAGTCCCGCAATTGCGCCAGACGGCAGGTAGATGCTTTTCTTAAACTCAGAGCACGCCTCGACTAGCACGTCTAGGACGGATTCGTCAAGCAAAGCGCCCACGCTCATTACCATCAGGTCTCTTTTGTTCTGAAGTATGCTTAGCGCGTGATTCCTAACAGCGTCCTGGGACGCAGCTTCGACTACAATATCGACGGGGTTTGACGAGAGCATGTGGGGGTTTTCAACTATTGCCGGTTTTTTTGCCAGCTTTAACGCAAGTGCCTCTGATTTGTTTTTGTCAAAATCGTAAATGTGAGTTAGCATCGCATTGATTTTTCCAGAGTCGATTGCAAGTGCGATTTCTGTTCCAATGGCGCCACACCCCAAGAGTCCTACTTTTTTCAACAGATATCGATGGATTATTGTCCTAAATGAATTTAGTCGGTGCCAGACGAATCAAATGCGAAGACATAACTAGCCTAGATTTTCATCCTATTTCATGCCACTGCGAAAAAAAGGAAAGCACCAAAGATCAGCAGATCAGAAAGCGGCACGTAACTGGCGAAAAAAGTAGTCTTTTTGATCTTTTGAGTGTTCAATGCTAGTCTTGTGTAAAGGATATTTGCATCTCAAAGATTTTATTTTATGTAACAAACGTCATGTATGCTAAACACGGTCTACAAGGAGGCAATCAAGAACAGGGATGCCACGCTGTCTATTCTGCGAGGACCCAAATTTGAGCAGATTGTCGATCGCGCAAGGCAGAACTGGGTAGAGTACAAGCCAAAAAAACAGGACTGCACCATGGCAGGAATCGACAGCAGTTTTAACAGCACCAAGTTCCAGGGAATGGAGCTCTGGGTAGTAACAGCAGTGTCCATAGGAACTGACGGCAAGATAATTTTCGACGACCACAAACAGGGGCTTGGCAGCGATGTTTCGGACTTGTCATCAATTGCAAGCAAGATGGAAATTGACGCATGCGGTAAGACAGTTGATCTCGTAGACATTACGCTGATGGACGGCTCGCTATACTCCCAGTTCATGACAAGGCAATCGGTGCTTACGCATACCATTTTGAGGATAATGGAAAAAAGAAACAATGTGGTTTTTGTCGCCAAGACGTCAAACACTAGAATGCAGTTTTTGGACCTAGAGTCACTTGCAGGAGACATATTTTACTACAACCATGCCACAAAGACGCCCGGGTTTAGCAAAGTCCATGTTGATAGGAAGTTTGGAAAGGACAAGGCAATATCGTCAATCTATGCAAGGCTGAGCGACTCTACACCCCTGATCAAAATAGAAATGCTAGGCGACACCCACACAGAAGACGAGGTCAAATCATTACTTGACAAACTCTACAAGAACAGCGTGGGAGGATACCCGTACGCCCTCAAGCTTGCGCACAAGAACTGCAAGATAAGCGGTGCAGACCTGGGCAAGCTTGTCAGCCTTTATGGAATCTCAAACGAGGTTGGCTCAAGGGAAGTATTGGAATAATTTTTTGAATTTGATTTGATCATGCAAATTTGCAATATTTCAAACTGGTTTTTCCAGACGAGGCAAATTTTTCTAGTCGCAAGTCAGGTTTCCCACATTATTTCAAAAATCATTCGTGATTAAAAATTATAATAATTTACAAAAAAATATCCAATTTTCATAATAAAAAATCAAATATTTACATTTCTTATTTTTTTAAGATCGAAACAATGTAAAATGATTAATGTAAGTCATTGTGACGCATTGTAATTGGCCACAAGTTCACTGTCAGTTTATGCAGGTGTGAAATCGTACAGCCTAAAGGGAAAGCTACTCACAAGAAAGGATCTTCAAATGCTCTCAGAGTCAAGAGACTTGGATGAGTTAATCACAAGAATAAAGGGAACGTCATATGGTGACGCAATTTCCAAAGTAACAAAACCGTATTCGTCTGCAAAAATCGAGATGGCGTTAAGGGACAGACAGGCAGACATGCACTACAAGATGATGCAGGCAGCTGGCGGCTCCAACGTATTGTTTGCATATTACTTGAAATTCGTCTTGCAGAATCTCAAAATCATTCTAAAGGGCAAGATACTCGGGAGAAGCCAGGCCGAAATAGAGTCATCAGTAAACCTGCACGCGATGGAGTTGATCAGGGAGCGAGACATAGTAGTCAAGGCGCTCATCGCAAGGGATGTCGAAGAGGCAGTAACCACCCTAAAGGGAATAGGGATAGGCGAGGAGGTCGAAAGGGCGTTTTCTCTGTATCATGAGAAAAAACAGATTCAGATACTGGACCTGTATTTTGACAAGTTCTTCTATGAAAATCTAAACCATGTTGCAAAGACATCAACTGACTTTAATCTGCACACGCTGTGCGTGACAGAAATCGATTATTACAACATGCTGTGTGTTTTGAGGGGCAAGTTCTGGAATCTTGATGAAAACCAGATCCAGGACCTGATCATCCCGGGCGCATCGGGCTCCTCAAAGGAAATCCTTACAAGAATGATTTCCTCAGATTCCATAAAAAGCGCGCTAAACGAGCTGGCAAGCACAAAATACAGAAGCCTAATACCGCAGGAGGAAAGCGCGATTGACGCAATCAGCCAGTTTGAGCGCGCATTTGAGATGTATGTTTACAAAACAATGCAAAGCCAGTTTAGCAAAATGTTTGGCTTTTCGACGGTTGTCGCAATAGTGAGATTAATCGAATACGAGGTAAGAAATCTATCTGCAATCGCGTTTGCAGTAGAACAGAAAATTCCACCAGACACTACGATGTCAAGACTGGTGGTTAAAGAAATTTCAGACTAGTTTGTCAGATGATACTTGAGCTTGTCCACGGTGCCCTTGATGTTTGCGGCAATTCTCTGATACATTTCAAGTGCCTCTTTGTCAATGAACAGGTCCTTTTGCGACTTCCAGTCAGTAGTTATGAGGATTTTTGCATATGACTCTTTTTTCGGCTTGTATTTGTACCAGTAGGAGTCGTCCTTTACTATTTTCAGGTATTCATAGCTGACCTTTGCCTTTGGAGTGTATACAGAGACTGTGATTATTCGCTCCTTTAGTAGCGACTTCATCATGAGGTCATGTAGCTTTTTGTCAGCGTTTAGTATTGCAATGATATCGTCCTGGATGAGTCCCGGCGGAAGAGTTGTAAGCTTGCCATATCCATCCCAGATGAAATCTTCGACCTTTGAGTTGAACCTGCCCTTTAGGACTTTTGTCAGGGTTCCTATGTTTAGCGGCCCAATTTGGACATCTGATGGAAATGAAATGAAATACCTCATCTTCCACGTGGTGCCTTCTGCTATCCCCATCCCATACATGCCGCCCGGGGCAAATTCGCTTTTTGTAACGGTCTTTCTTTTTAGAATGTCGATGTAGTCTATGCTGTCATTTACCCTCATCACTCCCCGGCTTGCAGTTCCAGGGTTTGGGCCGTCAAGGGATGATCTTGGATAGTCATACTCAAAGTCCATTGTGCCATCAGGCAAGAGCTTGCAGTCAAGCCCAAGGGACATTAGGTGCTTGTGAACCTTTTTTGCAATCTTGTCTTCTACTGTCGACGATATGATAGAGTCAGGATATTGTAACGTGCCTTTGCTTACGCGCATTATATTATTAAGAATATCTGTTTTTCAGAGAACAATTTGATTTGATTCCAAAAACAATATAAAATTTATAAAAAATTTTTAAAAAAAGTAAAATTAATTGCATGTTTTTTCCTACGCCTGAGAGATCAGTTTTAGGATGCTTTTGATTATTTTGTTGTGATCTGCGCCAACCTCAGTAGTCATGTAAATCACATGCTTTTCGTCAATAGGTATGGTCATGCGTTTGATTTTCTCATATTCGGCAAGCACGTATTTGCCCTTCCCTATGGAACCGGTAAAATGCATTCTCAATTTCCACGCCTCAATTGCATGTCGGATTGATTGGCGTTCTTCGTCAGGGCTAAGATAGTTGGACAATCCCTCGCGCTGACCGCCTGCCATCAGCCTTCCTTCGATGTCAACAATTGTAACGAATCGGATGTCAGGATCTATTTCCATGATGTCCTTGTGCAGTTTGATGTAATCCATGGGTAGTGATGGTAACTTTGCCTCTTAAAGCCTCGTTTTTGCAAAAGACTCACAGACACACATATCTTGTCAAGGGTCGGCAAATCTTTGAATTTATTTATCACTGACAGATAGTTTTCCTGTGATACATCGCAAGATACTAATTCAAAAATCAATCAACGCTCAGATGATATCAATGGGGAAGACATGACGCTTGGGGTCGTAATTGGCGAGTCAAAGCCAACGGCAGTAACTGCGCAAACATCAAGGCCGCTTTCAGTTGGCGAGTATGTCGTGATTGGTGCGCAGGATGGAAAGCTCCTCGGATTGGTGGAACGCTCGTTTGTCTCAAGTGCTGCGCTAAATGACATCCACAACTATGACGAGGCAGTAGAGAGCAAGGAGGTAGCAGACCTAAACTCCAGGGACAAGAGCTACACTGCAAAAATAACAATTTTAGGATACTTGACAGATTTACAAAAAAGCAGGATTGTTCTTCCTGCAATTCCGCCAATACCGGGAACCGCGGTCCTAAATGCGACAAAGGACGATCTTGGAACAATATTTGGCCCGCAAAAAGAAGAATGGGTAAGGATTGGAACGCTTTTGAGAAATTCGGAAATCGAGGCAAAGGTGAACCTCAACAAAATTGTTTCAAGGCACTTGGCGATTTTGGCAATGACTGGAATGGGAAAAAGCAACCTGGTATCGTTACTTGCAAAACAGATTTCAGGACTTGACGGGACGCTGATAATTTTTGACTACCACAACGACTATCCAGACTTGCACATACCCGGGATTAACGTAATTGACGCAAAGATAAACCCGAGGCTTTTGGATTCAAACACTCTGTCAGACGTGCTTGAGATTCGCGAAAACGCAGACATCCAGCACCGCATTCTCAGGCTAGCTTTTACACACGACGTAAAGGAGGCAAAAAACTTCTGGGACGCACTTGACCACAACGTGGCAATGATTGGCGCAAACCCCGAAAGAAAAGACGACAGGCATTCTGCAGACAGGGTGCAGGACAAAATCGATGATGCAAGACACAGGTTTGCAGACGTGCTAGACCCCGACATAATGGATCCTCTCGGACTGATAAAGGAGGGGAGGGTAAACGTGCTAAACGTGTCGGAGCTCTCAGAAAAGCAGGCAAACGTTGCACTTGCATATTATTTTCAGGAACTGCTCAACGACAGAAAGGCGGCACTTCTGGCAAAAAACTCCAAAAACAAAGAAGGCCGCCACTACAGGTTCGATTCGCCGATTTTTGTAATAATCGAGGAGGCGCACGTGTTCATCCCAAAGGGAGAGGACACTCACACAAAATACTGGGCTGCAAAAATTGCAAGGGAGGGGAGAAAGTTCGGGCTAGGCCTGTGCATCGTGTCGCAGAGGCCGCGAAACATTGATCCAAACGTCCTAAGCCAGATGGGCTCACTTGCGGTAATGAAAATAGTCCAGGAGGACGACCAGCACCAGATATCGTCTGCTGCAGAGTCAATCAGCAAGGACCTCATAACGCAGCTGACATCACTAAATGTCGGAGACGCGGTGTTTGTAGGGCAGTGGGTCAACCTTCCGGCCATCGTGCACATCGAAGAGGTAAAGGACAAGGTGGTGGGCTCTGACAAAAACGCAGTCTCAGAATGGAAGTACGCAAAAAAGTTCGACAAGGTTGCAGTCGAATCCACACAGGGACTGATCCAAAAAGACCTTCTGCTTGATTGAGATGATATTTTCCCACATCTCCGACACTCACTTGGGCCTGATACAGTACGGCCTAGAAGAAAGGGAAAACGACATGTACAGTGCGTTTAACGAGGCAGTCGATATCTCGATTAAGGATCATGTCGATTTTGTCATTTTTGCAGGCGACATATTCCATGTCCCAAACCCAAGCGGCATGGCAATAATACAGATGGCAAATGCGCTAAAGCGCCTAAAGCAAAGCCAGATAGAGTCGTTTTTTGTGCTAGGCGAGCACGACATCAGCAGGATTCGCTCAACGCCCATCCCGTACGTGTACCACAACTTGGAGTACGCAAGATACGTCGGGCATGGAAGGCCAGTAATCCACAAAGACGTCATGATTGCAGGATTTGACAAGATTCGAAAAGGCGAGATGCCAGAGTATTACGAGAGGTTTTCCCAAGTAGACAGGGCGGCAAAAGATCACAGGGGCCACAAAATCCTCGTGATGCACCAGGGAATATCTGAGATAAACAAGTTTGCCGGCGAGCTTGGCTCAGCTGATCTTCCAAAAAACTTTACCTACTATGCCATGGGGCACCTGCATGACCACGCCCTAAAACAATTTTCACATCTCTCAGGGCCGGTAGCGTATCCAGGATCAACTGAAATGACGACAAGTGAGGGAATAAAAGAGTCGCAAAAAGGGTTTTACGAGGTAGACATTTCAGGAAACGATGCAGTCCCAAACTGGGTAAGGCTTGACACCCGTCCGCAGATGTCACAAAAAACGGAATTTGATCACCTAGAGAAAACAGTCAGCGATGTCTTGGAAAAGATTTCAAAACTTTCAAAAAAGCCAATAGTAGAGATAAAAATTTCAGGCGACAACATAGAATCAGACATTGTTCAAAATCAGATGGCCCGCCTTGCACCGCACACGCTGCACTATGTTTGGAGGCTGACCCAGAACAGTGATGGAAACTCGTCAGTGCTTCTCGACAGGCCTGCAAGCATCGATGACGAATTGATCAGGCTTGCGGCAAACTGCCTTGGCAAGACAGACTTGGCGTCATTTGCAATAAGGGATCTTTTGCCGCTTCTATCGGCAAACAGAACTGACGAGGCGGGGCAGATGATAATGGAAAGGTTCGAGCAGTTCAAGGGGACAAAATGATAACATCAGTTGAGCTCGGAAACTTCATTTCGCACTCTGAGACAAAGATTGACTTTGAAGAAGGTGTGACGGTGTTTGTAGGGCACAACGGTGCCGGAAAGTCAAGCATCATCGACGCGATAACATTTGCGTTGTTTGGAGAGCATACGCGCAAGTCAAACAAGAGCCTCATCAGGCGAGGCACAAGCCAGGCATATTCCAAGGTAAGTTTTACGCTAAACGGAAAACAGTACCAGGCCGAGCGAAAAATCGACTCAAAGGGAACGCTTGGCGCCCAGCTGTTTGAGATAAGAAACGGAGAGACGCTGCCGATTGCGTCAGGTGAGCGAAAGCAGTTTGGCGAGTCCATGACAGGCGAAATTGAATCCAGGATAGGCCTTGACTTTACCAAGCTCAAAGTCGCATCCATAGTCCAGCAGGGCGAGCTAAACTCCATAATCAAGGCAAAACCAAAGGAGTTCAAGGAACTTCTCAACGCGATAATCGGGATAGACAAGCTGGACACTGCGGCAGGAAACCTAAAGATAGTTCAGAAAAACTTTCGCCAGGCAGTCCAGCAGAGACTAGGATATGACGACACCCACATCGACATTCTAAACAAGGAGATCACAACACTAAATGACGAGATAAAATCAGCCGAGCCACAAAAGGCAGATCTTCTGCAAAAAAAGGTCCTTGAGGAGGCAGAGCTGCAAAAGATAAAGCAGAAAATAGAAACAGAATCCCCAAAGAAGGCCATGCTGGCACAGATTGAGCAGCGAAAAAGCGAGCTTGTAAAATATGCAAAAGACGCAATACTGTTGATTCAGAAAAACATTTCAGAAAAGGAGAGAAAGATTCAGGCCTGCCAGGGGTGCTTTGAGTATGCAGATTCAAAGGGAGCGCTGGAGTTGTCACTGCAGAAGACAGAATCCGAAATCGAGGGCGCCGGGAAAAAAATCCAGGAATTATCAAAGCAGGTGGCAGTTCTAAAGGAGCACGAGTCTCTGGCAAAAAAACTGCAGCTCCAAGACGGCAAGTGCCCAGTATGTGACTCTGCAGTGGACCGCCTAAAGCCGATTTTCCAAATAGAGCACCTAAGACAGGAGCAGCAAAGCGCAGAATCAGAAATTCACGCGCTTGAGCAGAAAAAACTAGCACTTTCAAAAGAAAAAAAAGAGACCTCCGAAAAGCTGCAAAAGGCAATTGCGGCAAGATCCACACTTGATGCCCATTCCATACAGAATGCGGGGCAAATCGAGGCAGTGCGAAAAGAAGTGGATTCGCAGAAAGCGCAGATCAGTGCACTACCCACAGTCAGCACAGAAGGCGGGCTGCTGCAGTTCGCGTCAGTTGACTCGCATGCCAGGACCATGTATGATACAATATCAGACTTGGAAAAACAGGTCTCCGGATTTAACCAGAAAGAATTCGAGGAACTAAAAACGGATTTGGAGCAAAAGCAAAAAGAACTAAGCCAGATTGATCAAAAATACGGCGCGATCACGGAGAAAATAAAAAGGGCAGACGAGCGAGTTGCAAAAATAAGTTCCATACTATCAGAACTAAGTCTGGTCAGAAAATATCTGCTCCAAATCGACGACATCCAATCCAGCGTGTATGACCGCGACGGCCCAGTTGCAACAAGCCTCAGGTCATGGGCGCTAATGACAATTTCTGCAAAAGCATCAGAGTACCTTGACATACTTAACACAAAGATTCACAGAGTAGAGCTATCAGAAAAAACGCGAGACATCACGATTACATGTTATTCAAAGAACAGCCAGATTGACATTGATTCGTTGAGCGGGGGAGAGCAGGTCAGCGTTGCGCTGTCATTGAGACTTGGCATGGCACACCTGCTTGGCGCGTCGAATCTAAACTTCATAATACTTGACGAGCCGACAACCCACCTTGACGGGGAACGCAGGCGCGCCCTAGTAAGGGTGCTCTCGCAGCTATCAGACATAACAGGTGTTACTGGACCCCTCCAGTTCATCATAATAACGCACGATGCGGAAATCTTCGAGGACTCTAGTGTCGAGAAGATATACAAATTTGAGTCAGGCGAGAACGGAACTAAGGTTGCGCTGCTCTAGCCGCCAGTAAGCTTGGCAAACTTTTCGTTCTTGCTAAGCTTTTCCATGAACTGAATGTTTGAGAGTGCAACTATGGCAGATTCCACCACCGGAACGCTCGGATCGTTGAGTGCTTGCTCCAGCACGTGTTTTGCGTCCTTTGCGCCCACCACACCTAGTGCAATGGCTGCCTCGTGTCGCACAAACATGCTTGGGTCGTGCAGTGTGGCGTCTTCAAGGTGTGGGATGGCGCTTCTGTACCCCATTTGCCCTAATGAGAACGCAGCCTCGTGTCGCACAAGCTCGTTTGGGTCGTGCTTTAGCACCTTTGCAATGTACGGGATCTTGTCCTCGCCTCCAAAGTCAACTAGTATGCATGTTGCCCGGGTTCGAACCACATAGTCCTCATGTGTGATGAGGCTGACAAAATAGTCGACATCTTTTTTTTCATACCTTTCTTCCATTTGCGCAAAAAGGGCGAGCCTTTTTTCCGGTACTGCATCCATGTATGATTTTGAAATTATTTGTGTACTATATTATCCTAGTTTTGAAAATCAAAGATAGTCGGTATATTTTTAAAGTGAACGACTATCGGACGAGTCAGATAGCATTTTCCTGTTTCCTTGACCGAGCGTATGATCTCCACAGGCGTTAATTCCCGCAGTTCCTGCGGTAATATGTCTGAACCTAATCCAGTTTCGGCTTTACGTGGGGACTGGTAGGGGTTCATATTATTAGCACAACCGACTTACATTTTGCCTAGCTCAAACATTGGGAATTTCTCGTATTGGTTTTATTTAGCAAGTTGGTTATTATGTAATTCCCGACAATTCATCCAAACTGTTTTACAAATCAGGTTCTCATAATAATGATAATATACCAAACAGATTGATTTTCGTTGTTGATAGCACAGATAGGCCAAAAGGCGCCAAACTTGGGCGTTTCAAAATGGGTTCAGGGGATGCCGACTAACTTTGATCAGGAAAAAGATCACATCGTACTAGTCGAGGTGTTCCAGGTAAACTGCCCTGGCTGCTTTCTGTACGGCATTCCAGAGGCAATCAACATTTACCAAAAATATCACTCAGAGGGAGTAACAGTTCTTGGCATTGCCACTGCGTTTGAGGATTTTGACAAAAACACATTAGAGAACCTAGAACTGTTGGCAAAGACAGGCGAGACAATCGGCGAGACAAAAAAGGCACTCTCCCAGTACGGCAGGGCAGTGGATGGAAGCAAGATCCCATACAAGATTCCGTTCCCGCTCGGGATGGACCTCTTGACAAAAGAGACGGGAGTCGTAAGCAATGAGAAGGTAACTGATTTCATAAAAAGCCAGCTTCCCGACTTTGACTCGCAGCCAGAAGACTACAAATCCCAGATAATACAGCGAGTCAAGGATTATTTCAAGTCAAAGGAGTATTCGGCATACACGTTTGATACGTTTTCCCTGCGCGGCACGCCATCAACTATCCTAGTTGACAGGAAGGGAATTTTGCGCGACGTCTCGTTTGGCCAGACAGGCCACATTGAACAAATGATTCAAGAACTGCTCAACGAGTAACTGGCTTTCTTTTCTTGTACATCATCACGCTACCGGCAGCGATTGCAATGATTGCAACTGCCACAAATATTACCACCATATTCACGGGCTCGTCCTGAATTATCTCAGGTTCCGGAACAAGTGTAAAGTCGCTTTTTACTTTGAGTGTATGAGTCCCGTTTCCTGGAAACTCTAGCGTTACAAAAGAAATTTTCTGGTTTGCCAGTATTTTGGGGACGACCTCCTGTTCGTTTAGGAACAGATGAATTTCTCCTTTTGTTATGTTTTGCGGAATTTGCAGCTCCAAGAGATTGTTCTGTAGCCCGCTTGAGATTTGAAACACAAGCGTGTCATTGTAAAACGCCACATCGTCGATGTTAAAGTTTGCAACAGTCTCAATCACATATGTTTTGTCACCGACGTCAACATCGAACTTGGTTTTGAGCCCGGTCTTATCAGAGAGAGGTACGGCAAACGCAGGAACTACTACAATCATTGATAAAATCAGAAATAAAATAAATTTCAATTTAGGCCGGGATTACTCTTTTTCGTAGCTCTTTGTCTTTTGAGATTCTCGGATGTGAAGGATCAGCTAGGATTACTTCGAACCAGTAATGAAATCCGTCCTTGTACAAAAAGTACGAGCCAAGTAGTTTTAGATTCTTGTATTTTTGCGCAGTTCTGTTTTCTGCCACCTGCTTCATGCTAACGTCTGCCTTTATTCGAGTTACACCCAAGTGCTTTTGTCTTCTTCCGGCAACTGGCCTTTTTCGCCTCATTCCGCCGGTTCCGACACGAGCCCTAATCACCACGATTCCCTGCTTTGCCTTGTAGCCTAGGCTTCTTGCCTTTTGGATTCGGCTTGGCTTTTCAAGTCTGGTAAACGCGTTCTGTTTTCTCCAGATTACGGCTTTTTCTCGTATTTCCGGCGAGTTTTGTTGCCACATCTTAAGCCAGGTTTTGTCTTGGGAACTGAGCATTATTCGCACTATTTCACCCCCCTTAATATCCGATACGGCGATATGGGATGGAAAATTCGCATCCTCCACCAAAAGCACGTCACACCGGAGCGAGAAAACAATCTATCTAAGGTCAGCTTGATCGTCAAATCTGTTATCCTGGTTTCGTTTCTTGAATATTCTGACGTAATTACAAGATCCGGACAAAAAGAAGAGATATGCCCAAAGATACAAAATGTCAATTGGATGTCCAGTGCGATAGCTCTCGTCTAATGATAAAAAGAAAAACCCGTAATCGGCAACCACAAAGCACAACATGCCAAACAACAAACAAGACCAAAGAAAGCTCACATCCCCTCTAAAGAACAAAATCAGACCAATAATTATTGGCGCAAGAGAAAGCGTATCTGCTATCGGATAGACAAGACCGAGTAGAGTATCAAAGACAGGCAGATCTGATTCTTGAAGGCCAGAATAATACGCCAAAAATCCGGCCATTGTGATGGTAAGACAGATTACAGACACAGTCAGCCTGATTGAAATTGAACTTTTGAATGTCCTCAGATAAAAAAATGCAAAAACAAAATAAATCGGATAGCCAGCCAGCCAAAAAAAATCTGCCGCGGATGGGAAAGGATTTTGGCGATAGACTAACTCGTCAACCATCCAAATTCGTTCTGCAACAAACCACAAAATAATAAACGAGGCAAAAAAAACCCACGCCTTGCCAAAACTCCCCTTGGTCCCATCTTTGATCAGCAATGCGACAGATACGACGACTAGTGGGACTGTGATTGCAAGGTTCAGAAAGCTTGAAGTAAGAACAGCATGCTCTTCCCCAAAATAGTTGGCAGCCATCATGGCAAATGCCACAATGGCAAGTAAGGAGGCCAGAGGCTTTTTGCCAGACAAAAGCAGGCTAGTTTGCAATTATCGTTCCAAGACAACTAGGAAGTCAGATATTGGCTGCTGATCTCCATATGCGGCAAGTTTTTCTTTGATCGTTTTTATTATTGCGTCAGAGCCATTTCCAAATATCTCCTGAAGAATGTCTTTAAGGTATTCTGGATGCCCAAGGCAGTCGGAAAAATAGCAATGATACTTTGCATACAAGCGGCTTCCAACCTCACTTGCTGCAGACTGGCTCATTTGGAGCAGTGCTTGCGTTATTGTAAAACTCACAAGTGCCTTTTTCGCATCATCCACATGAGTAATGGCAGGATGATCTGTTTTTATCATTTTATCAAAAATCGCTTTTAATTTTTTCATATCAAAAGGCTTGAGGATGATCTCATTTGGCTTTAGTTTGTCCAGATTTTCTTCGTCCTCTGCAGTCAAATGTGTGGCAGTGATAATCACATTGGCCTGCGGGTCTATGGCTCGAATTTCGTTCAGACAGGAAATTCCGTCACAATCAGGTGCCATCAAGTCCAGAAACAAAACGTCCGGCCTATGTTTTTTGTAAATCCCAACGGCTTGTTCTGCACTGTGCCCTATCAAAACAACTTTGACGCCAAGTAATTCCAAATACTCTGCAAAAACCTGTATGGTATCGTCATCATTGTCAATAATGGCTACAGTTATCAACAACTTGGGATAAAAAAATCACTAAAAAATCTTATCGATCCATGCAGAGTCATCGCCAAGTGAAAAACCTGAATCGCCCACAATGACTAAAAACTTAAGATTTGTTTTTCCGTCTCAAGTAATCAGTTAGCCAAAAAATTCAGCAGCAATATGGCAATGCCAAAATACGTCGAAATTGTCATAATGTCGCTAATAATGGTGGCAATCGGGCCTGCAGAGGTGGCAGGATCTATTCCAAACTTCTCAAAAAGAACAGAAATTATTGTAGAGAAAAACGCCTGAGATATCATGCTTAGAAAAATCGAGGCGCCAATTACAATTCCGAGGTTAAATGTCCCCCATCCAAGGAATGCGGCTGCAAAAAGCGATGCCGCAAAAATAAATCCCAGAAACGAGCCAATGATTATTTCCCGAAACATGTAGCGCCTCAAGGAGAAATTCGGCTCCAATGCAAGCATCCTGACTACAAGTGTTTGAGACTGTGTCCCTATGGCGTCGCTAAGATATACAATCACAGGGATAAACGAGGCAAGTATGAGGTATTCATTGAGAAAAGATTCAAAGTTGCTAATAATTGCAGCAGCTATCAACCCCCCAAGAAGCCCAATGAATAAAGACGGGAGGCGTGCCCTCACCAATCTGGTTGCAGGCGTTTTAAGCGACTCGATCTCCTCTTTAATTTCATGATGTATTCCTCCAAATCTCAGAAAGTCCTCTCTTGCCTCATGGTGAAATATTGAAAGTATGGCATTGTGCGGAATTACGCCCATGAGGTGTTTTTCATTATCCACAACTGGTATTGTCATCAGGCCATGTTTTAGTGCCACATAGACAGCCCGCTCTTGATGAGAGTGTTGCGGAATGGAAACAACAGTCTTGTTCATTATTTCTTCAAGTCTTGTTGCAGGTGCGGCTTGAAGAACCTGTTTTAGTGAAGATACACCGACAAGTACGCCTTTTTCATCGACAGCATAGACGTATCCTATGGTCTCAAACTCCTTTGCCTTTACGTCCAAGATATCTTCAATTTCCCCAACTGTTTGAGAGGGCAAAAACGCCAGGAACTTTTTTGTCATCTTTGCGTCTACCAGATCTTCGCGAGAATTGTTTTTCTTTGTCTTAGACGACACTAATCAAAAATGGTACTAGTCTGTTAAATTCTTATTTTATGCCAGCGCCAGGATTCTAAAGCACGAAATAGATACGATATGTGTTTCTCAAAACGCCCAGACGTCAGCTTTGATAGTTATGTGCCGTGTCACATGGTAGAAAATTCCAGAAGTCCCAAGTTTGACTTGCCTATAAAATACAAAATGTCTGCGAGTGTCAGATTCTCCAAGTTTTTTCACCCGCAGGAATTTCCGAAGAAACTCTACCTTCTTACGATGAACCCATGATAAAGGTTGTGAAACTTGTTTGTTCTTTTTAGACGACTGCCAAATCATATCATAGAAAAAATACTAAAAAGCAGATGGCCGAGAAGCACCTAAACAGAATTTCAGATGAAGAAAAAGAGCAGGCCAAGAAGGATTCAGACGATGATTGGTCTCACATCACCGGAGTCGGCTCACGAATAGAGGTAGTCGACCCGCTAGCGGTAACTGACAGGACGATTATTTTTGGAAAGGACATCATCCCATCAACAAAGGAAGAGGCAGTAAAAGAGAAAACAGACAAGTTCAAAGACCAGATAGGCAACACAAACCAGTACCTGAAATTTGTCAATGCCCATCTTGCGGCAAAAAAGGAAAAACTGGACATGCTCAAAGAGCGGGACAGAAAATTCCAAGAAGAGATAGACTCGCTCAATGGAAACAACATCAAGCCCAGATCAGAGCTTGACAAGGTCAACTACAAGTACATAACAGAAAACGACACAAAGTCGCTAGTCATCCACATGGCATCAGAGATTGAGCAGATGAAGGAAAAACTCACACATCAGGAATCGCAGGTGCAAAAGACAAAAATGGAATTACACCAAAAAGAAGAGCAGCTAAAACACCTGCACGACGAAATTGCACAAAACAAGAAAAAAATTCCAGAAGATCCGCTCGCGGTAATACGGGAAGAACTTGCAAGACTTGGAATCGACGGCAACTCAGGCAAATTAGCAGACGCGCTGAGCGCGCTTTCCAGCATAACGTCAAAAGACAAGTCACGCATCTAGACTATCACATGCACAATCGGATTGCAGTTTTTTTAGGAACATTTTTTTGTAGTACAGATTTGCCCTAAAACGTGAAATACCACATCCTGATGTTTTGTGTTTTGATGATTTGCCTAGTCTCGCCTGGGATTGCCAGTGCCGAAATTCAAATCACGTCAAGTAAAAAGACTTACAGCTATGGAGACTACCTTAGCATAATCATCAGCGTGTCAGAGGTCACGGGGGACAATGCCATAATGCACATCATAGACTCAGACGGAGTAAAGAGCACGGCAATACAGATTCAGATAAAAAACGCAGTAACTACAATCACTTCTCCAAATTCCTTTGACGTATCCATTTTCAAGGAAGGAGAGTACCAAATCGAAATAGAATACGCAGGGCAAAAAGGCACAACTGTATTTGAGATAGTCGATTCAGGAAACACAGTAATGCCACTTGCAAGCAACGTGGTGGTGCCAGAATGGACGCATGGTACGATATCAGACTATACTTTCCTAAAGTTTCTTGCAGATAGCAGCACCATTAGTCTTCAAGGAGGCGCCATTTTAGAAAACATCAAGATCCCACCATGGTACAAGACAAACGGACTTTGGTGGGCAGACAAAAAGATCTCAGATGCAGAGTTTGTAAACGGATTGCAGTATCTTTTAGATGAGAGAATTATCTCCTAGTTTTTGCTTCTGCCTGCTTTGCCAATAGACCAGAGAATTATCATTATGACAAAGGCAATCACAAATGCTGCAGCTATTGGCATGATAAGATCAAAGCCCATTCCCTGACTTCCAGAGGATTGCGGCACTTGGGATTGGTCCAATATGCAGACTCCATCAGACAGTATGGTTCCAGGTCCGCATGTCTTATCTAATACGCATGTCCCGTCCTTTATTGTGGTTCCAGGCCCGCACGTCATCTCTTCTGGGACTTCAGGAACGGTTTCCTCCTCTGGTTCTGCTTGTTCCAGTACACATACTCCGTTATCAAGTACGGTTCCAGGCCCGCATGTCATCTCTTCTGGGACTTCAGGAACGGTTTCCTCTGGCACCTCTTCAGGTGTCACCTCTTCTGGTATCGCAGATACAGGTTCTAATCCAAAGCTTGCCGAGCCCAATGCTATGATATCAACTGAGTTTGTTCCCTCTGGCACATCGATTGTCAAAGTTCGCGATGCGTCGTCTTTGGATTCTTCAAATGCTGCCTCAAACCCGTCTGTCAGTACCAAAAAGTCGTCGTCTTCCCCGCCGGTCCTAGAGTCAAAAAAAGTCCTATCAAGTGTAATCTGCAAAGTGCTAGAGATGTCCGATGTAGTGACAAAAACTGTGACAGTTGAAGACTCGGTGTCAGTGTCAATTCCTGTCACATCAAGTCCGGTCGCATCATATGTCACATCAAATGTTGAATCGTTAACAGTTGCCTGTATAGTTCCAGCGTCTGCAAAGGCAAGGCTTGGCAAAAACAGACTTGTGGTCAACAATACAAAAACAAGACTTGAATTCAATCTCAAATTACGCCACACCTAGTCTGTATTTTATGCTTACTTTTTGTTAAACTAATTATCGCACAAGTAGCCATGCCCAACTCGATATAGACTTTGCAGGATTTTTGATAAATTGCAGGATAACTTTATTGTGATTGTTTAGTCAAAAATATCACCAGAGACATCATTTTCCGTCGGGCAAATCACAATCATAAAAGATGGCCAATGCCAAGCCTATTGCCTTTTGTTTACAGTTAGAACAAGTTCTTTTTTCAACATTGGTTTGTCATTATTTCTGACATACACCCCCACAGTTATCTTGAAGGACATTTTGCTAACGGGGATGTTGTACGGCGTGATCACAATCTCGTGATCTCCCGTATTGCTATTAGGAAAATCCAAGTTAGGTAAACTAAGTGATGATGCGCTAATTGTCAGGTACTGATTTCCCTCATCCTCGATGTTTGTTTTTACTACGATGTTGTCAAATTTTTCTTTAAAATTTTTTACGTTGACTTTTAGCGAGGTAACCTCGTCTGACATTATTTGTGACTTGTCAAGCTTTATCTTCTCAAATGCGAGTCCTTTTTTGCTAAATAATCCCATTATCGATATCAACTATTATGATCATGTCATTAATAAGAGTCGCGTAACTTTGTACAAAAAAACTACCATGGCAGACGTGCAATTAGGCTCTTGCAGACGTCCCAAATCCAAAACGAGTTTTCGCCAGCACCGTTATGCTTGCCATGCTTGCGACAAGCGGTGGCAATAGGATATCTGGAACTATATTCAAAAGAAAAACATTGGCGCCACTATGCTTTGCAAGCATCACTGCACTTTCTAGCGCTCTATCAGATGGTTTTGAGCCAGCATAAGGAACAAGGATTTTTTTGTACACGGACAAAATTTGTTTTATACCTAATTAAACCAATTTACAAAACTCAATTGTAACATAGGATCGATTTGATGTAGCTCAAACGACATCAGTAAAAACGACGCATATATTGCAAGCAAGATGACACTCTGAATCTTTTTAATCTTGCCTCTCCTCAATAAAATCAACAATACCGTTGGAGACAGGAGTGCAAATCCAATTAGCGTCGACAGTACAATGAAATTCGTGTGTATTTCAGATAATACCAGCACCAAGCCCAAAACCAATGTGATGTTTGTAATGCAAGAGCCGATAATATCGCCTAGTGCTAAACTCAGGTGTCTCTTTCTTACGGCAGCAATATCCACTGTAAGCTCAGGTAACGATGTGCCAAGTGCGACTATCGTGCTCCCAATTATCGCCTCACGTATACCAGAAGACAATGCAATCGCAGATGCGCTATCCACTATCATCCTTGCGCTGAAAATAACTAGCCCAATTCCAATGAAAAAGTAAATCAGCGGTTTGTAGATAGAGCCTGTTCTTTCTATTTGTTCATGATCACCTTTTGGATTGCTTTTGAAGATATAATATATGAAAAATCCAAATACAGCCAACAAGCTGATTCCAATAAATTTACTTCCAGCCTGAACCAACAGTAAAAGAGCAGGTATTGCAGATGCTGATAAAAGCAACGGCATAAAGTTTCTGAGTGTCTTTTTTTCAATCATCTTTATTGGGGAAAGCAGTAGGAATATCGCAGTTATCAATGCAATGTTGGTAACATTTGAGCCAAAGATGTCACCTAGCGTTATCCCCACGTTTTCAGTATGGACTGAAAATATTGCCACGCTGAGTTCTGGCGTCGATGTAGAAATTGCAACTATGATAAATCCTGCTGCAAGCTCGCCAATTCCAGTTCTTTTTGAGAATTTACTTATGGAGTCTATGGCAAAATTTGCGCTCTTCACAAGAATTGCAAGAAATACAATCAACAATACCAGATCAATGATTAATTCAGACAACTATTGTCCCCACACCAATGGAATCAGTAGCGTAGTCAGAATCGCAGTTGAAATTATCGTAATTATGTTCAGAGGCAGTCCAATCTTCGCCATTGTTTTTGTTCTCACAAGGCCGCTTGATATCGCAATAGCGTTTGGCGGAGTGCTTGTAGGCAGGACAAACCCAAAGCTTGCGCCAACTGCAATTGGCATCATGAGCAGTATGGGATTGATATCCATTGCATGTGCAAGCGATGCTGCAATTGGGATCATAAGCGCACTAGTTGCAGTATTACTAAGAAACTCGAGAAATACCACGATTGTCAATAGGATCACAATTATGATAAAAAAAGGCAGTTCAACTAGAAAGGTCAGCTTTGACACAATCCAAGTGTCTAATCCAGTGGCAACAAACCCACCTGCCAATGCCAACCCGCCGCCAATCAAAAACAGAATGCCCCACGGTATTTTCGATGCGGATTTCCAGTCAAGCATTCTTTTACTTTTATAAGAAATTAAAAACAAGGCAAGCGATGAGCCAAGCGCTATTGCAGAGTCATCAACCATTGGAAGTAGTGTAGACCAGAACAGCCCGCGCGTGATCCAAGCAATGACAGTTACTGTAAAAACCGCAAGCACTATTTTTTCTTCTGGAGTAATTCTGCCCAGTTCCTCTAGTTTCTTTTCAATGAAATTATTTTCTTCAAACAACGACTCCTTGCCAACCCTTACGGCAGAGACAAGATACCACCATAAAATAAAAAGTGATATTATGCTAACCGGCAGACCTACTAACATCCATTGAACAAAGCTTACATCTACACCAACTAATGATTTTGCCAAAGATGCAAAAATCACATTTGGTGTAGTTCCAATTAAGGTGGCAATGCCTCCAATACTTGCAGCATAAGCGATTCCAAGAATTAGACAGATGGAAAACTTGTCCTTTGTTTTAGGATTCACCGATGCAAGTAATGCAGTGGCAATTGGCATCATAAGCAATGCAGTAGCAGTGTTACTCATCCATGCGGAAAGCGAACCGGTGATTATGATGAATGATCCTATTACATACTTGGGTCTTGAACCAAATATTTTGAGTATGTGCATGGCAAATCTTTTGTGAAGCCCACATCTTTCAACTGCACTTGCAAGAAAAAAACCTCCCAAAAGAAGGAAAATTATTCTATCGGCATAGGATGTAGATGTCTTTACAACATCTCCTACGTTTAGCATCGGAAACAGAATCAGGGGAATAAGAGCAGTAATGTAGATTGGTATTGTCTCTGTAATCCACCAAGTTCCCATCAGAGACGCAGTTGCAAGGACTGCCTTTGCTTCAAAAGACAGCCCGTCAATTGGCAGAAATATAACCAGTAAAAATACAGCAATGCCTACAAAAAATCCCGTTTTATTTATCGATATAATCGAGTTTGCAGCATCCACAGACTAGTCCTCCCAGATATCCTTATGGTATTTTTTATAAAAATCACAGTTGATAATGAACATATCCGGATTTTTATCCAATATGCAAGTCATGACATAGTTTTTGCTTCCAAACAACATAAAATCAAACAGGTGAATTTAACGTGAAAAATCCGCAGAACGCCTCACAAAATCCAGATTTATACCAGACCAACTATTGAAAATGAAAATAAAAATAAAAAAAGAATGGGTTTAGATCTTGTATGTCTTCTTGACAAACTCTAATGCTTTTTGCGCCTCAATGAGTTTGAGTTTTGCCTTTAGTTGTTCAGCTTTGAGCCCCATCATCTTTTTCGAGTCAGATTTATCGTCGTATGTCTTTTCAATGTTAATCTTTTGAATTGATTTAGCCCCAAAGCTTTTCGGAGCCAGCCTATCGTCAACGCTTGCTTTCTTTGCTTCCGCAGATGACATGCTAGCAGATACCAAGGCAACAGATAGAATTGCAATCAGACTCATGACCTTAATTGTCCTCACCATTTCACCTCCTCTTGAGACCCTGCAAAGACTAGACGATCAGAGTTTTTCAAATCGCCTGCGTTTTGTTGTTTTGTCCGCATGAGGATGGTTCCACAAAATAATATTAGTAAATATTCAACTGCTGGCGGCATGCCTTACTACAGTAAAACCGTGTAAATTCAAGAAAAGTTTTCAGAATGACAGTAGGATCAGATCATTTTAGATTTGATGTTTTTGTATTTTGATAGATCTGGAATGTATTCTATTTGAATGCTGGATGTCTGTTTTGCATTTATTTGAACGTTGTAATCGTTACATTTTCCCGTTTGCAGAGTTTTGCTCGATAGCACAACATACTGCTCAATTGGGGATTTGATCAAAAACGACGGCTGCAGAATTGCGGATTTTTCCATGCATGCCCTGAACTTGACTAGGAATTTTTCTTTGCCCAGAGACACGGATGACAGTATTTTTACATCGATCTTCTTTTCTTTCGCACCTTGCATCAGCATGCCGATCTCTTCGTAATTTTTGTCAATTTTGCTTTTTCCTACGAAATACCAGCCTGAGCTTTTGTACAATTTTATGCATTCACTTGTAAAGACTTTATGCCCATATTTTTCACGGAATTTTTTCTCGCCTAACTCTTTGTATCTTTCGTACATCAATTTACACATATTATCATCAAATTTAGCTTCAGCGGAAATAATTGAAGCACCAGAAATTGTCATGGCAAGTACTAGAACTCCTGCAAACATTCCCAAACAGTTTATTTTCAGAGTTTTCAATAGCATCTAAATCCCCTGGAAAAAATATTGAACACAAACTATCGACATATTGGGGGTTGGTTGAAAACACCTATACACACCATCTCGTAACGCTGGGTATGGAACGCCGTAGTTTGTGTTCATGACTAAACAATCAAATCATATTATTAGTGCATAATCGTGGTTTTGCGGTGTGCCTTCTTACACCACACATTCAATCTTTCGCGAGCCGACAATCTGCAGGCATTCCAATTCATAAAAACAGTTTAGGTGGAACTGCTCCACAGTCTTTTGTCCGCACACGATGCAGATTTTCTGAATGCTCTTCTTACATTTTGCACAAAGCGCGCTAGTCACCTGAATATTTCCACACTGCCTACAATGTTCATCGGGAATTTCCAAGATGTGTGATTATTTTTGATATAAAGAAATAGTCACTGTGCCGCGGCGTGCTTTAGTTTCTGTTTTTTGTTTCTACTCCACTAGAACAAAAGTTGGCTTCCATCGCAACGGATCAGATGTGATGGTGTATGCTTTTTCAAAATATTTCAAAGCCTCGTCATATAGTTCCATCTCCTGTAGAGCGTTTGCCTTGTTGACTATGGCGCCAAGACGTCCAGGATTGATTTCCAAGGCCTTATCATACTGCCCTATGGCATCTGCATACCTTCCTTGCTCATAGTAGGTGATTCCCTTGTTGACATATGCGGCATACAGTGTATTTGCGTCCACCTTGTCTGCATTTGTAATCACCCTATCAAAGTACGGCACTGCATCAGTTTGATTTCCATATATTGAGATCGCTATGCCGGCATTAATTACTGCCCTATAGTCTAAGCTCTTTTTCATTTCCCCCACTCGGATTGCCTGGTCAAAGATGTATTTTGCGCCGTCCAGGTCACCGGTCCTTGCCATCGCAATGCCCTTATCCACAAGAGCTTTGACGTTATCTGGTTCTCGTTTTAACGCCTCGTTGAAATAAAGAAGCGCCACTTCATTGTCTTCTTCTTTGAGGTTTTGCACTGCAGCCTCCAGTAGTTTTGTGGTGCTTGTTGTAGACAGCACTATGTTTTCATTGTTTTTTTGACCGTCCAGTACAATGTATCCTTTCTCTACTAGGTACTCTATTGCGTTTAGGAATTCTTTTTCTGTGATCTTGCCTTCAACCCACCATTTGGCAGTCTCTTTTACCCATGAAGGAATGTTCGGGGCAGCATAAACATTCTGAGACAGTAAAACCACAACAAAAAAGAAAAAAATGACAAAAATGACTTTCATGGTAGATCATCAGTTCTCATCATTTAAAAAAATATTGCCGTGAGCGAGTTATGTGCCAAATAGTTCCAATTGGCAATAACAAAACTCATGCAAATCCACCAGTTCTTTGTAATTGCAGCCAATACATTGTGCAAAAACAGGATGCCTGCATTCAGTACAATAGTTACGTTCAGTCATGACGTTTTGGCATTTTTTGCATTGCTTTCTTGCTTCGCCCACCAGATCTTCCTTTGTCATACAGACAGTTAGTTGGTTCATGAGTTTGTTATGAGAAAA
Source organism: Candidatus Nitrosotenuis chungbukensis (assembly GCF_000685395.1). Classification (GTDB taxonomy): domain Archaea; phylum Thermoproteota; class Nitrososphaeria; order Nitrososphaerales; family Nitrosopumilaceae; genus Nitrosotenuis; species Nitrosotenuis chungbukensis. The sequence continues at coordinate 171,393 of NZ_AVSQ01000020.1, forward strand.
TATTATTAGTAATTAGCCCCTACATTGCGGTATGCCTTCTGAGATAGGAGTTTACGGAAACCTTCATTCATACAAACTGTATGTACTTCCAACGGCAAAGCGACTTTTTGGAAGCTATTCATTCCGAAGAAAAACGGCCATAAAGCATCATGCTAATGTGCAAAAAATGCTGGAGATCCTAGCACTCCACGGCCCACTCACCACGTGGGGAATGGCAAAGGTGGTCCTGCATGACGAGAAGTCTGGAATAAGAACGAAAGAAAAAGAATACAGAAGGTTGCTAAAAGGAAGAAAGGACCGCGGCAAGCATTCCCCTGGCGTCCTAGACGTTGGGCTAGTAGTAGCAGATGGTAAAAATTATGATCGTGCGCCTGCAGACATTTACAGATTATCATTACACGGGATACTGTACTGTCTAGATGTTCTTGACTTTACAAATAAGGAAATCGATACGCTAGCAAAACACTACTCGCATGTTCTGCCATGGGTTTTTGGAAAATGGGAGTACCTAAAATCGATCATCGGAGGCGACACATATAGGCTAAAAACTCTAGCAAATGGAATTTTTCTTGACAACATACAGGTAACAAAAATGTCAAAATTCCCAGTGTTTGAGCTCCTCACATACCTATCAATAAAGTACCAAGAATATTTCGAGTACATTGATGAAAAGAAATTGGCCGATCAGATCTCATGCTGGTTTTACACACATCTGCTAATTTCATCGGGCTCAAAATCATCCATCGATGACGCGAAATGGAAAAAGATCACATCGGATCAAGAGATCAAAAAATGGTATTATGGCTTTGCCGACGAGGCGATAAGGTTCTACCAAGAAAGGTTCACCACAATCAAGAAACTGGGTAGAAAGTAGCACTAGGCGTACTTGTTGATTATGCCCTCTAACGTTTCAAAAGAATAAGGCTTCGATATAGAGTCAAGCAAAGACATGCTCTTGGCCTTGAGGTATTTTTTTTCGTCCTGGTTGTATGCGGTGATAAGAATGACTTTGGCAGCAGGATCAATCTGCTTTATCTTAAAAAACGCGTCATAACCGTCCATTTTTGGCATCCTAATATCCATAAACGTCAGGTTCGGTTTGACATCCTTGTATTTTGATATCCCGTCCTCACCATCACGTGCTGTGAAAACGTCATGGCCCATGCCCTTAATCATAAAAGCAGTATTTTCCAACAAATCAACATCATCATCCACCAGCAGGATGATTTTTCTATAGTCCACTTAATTTAGAACCTAACAACTTGATAAAAGACTTGCTGACAAATCCTCCATCAGTTGGCAGGTATTGGAATTGTGACTGTAAAAATCGTCGGGTTGTTCTGAAATTTGATCGAGCCGCCGTGCTGCTCAATAATGTTTTTGCAACTTGCAAGTCCCAGGCCGGTTCCCTTTTGCTTAGTAGTTACGAGCGGTTTGAAGATGTCTGAAATAACGCTCTGCGGCACGCCAGAGCCAGTGTCTTCTATTTCGATCACAGCGTTTCCGTTTGCTTTGCTGATTCTAATTGTGATTTTGCCTTGGCCTGCAATGGATTGTATGGAGTTCAGTATCAAATTGATAAATACAATTTCCATTTTTTTCTCATCGCATGTTATTGTGATGTCATCGCCCTGAACGACAACTTGAATTGCTTTGGGTGTTTCGACTGATTTTATCGCAGAATTGATCATGGTGTTTAGCGAGACAGGCCTTAGGGAAAGCGGCGTTATCCTTACAAAGTTCAGAACGTCTTCTACCTGATGAGACATGCGAGATACTGCCCTCTCCATCCTTTGAATGACTTCGCCAATCTGAGGATCAATTGTAGTGTTTCTCTTTATGATGTCCATCCCGCTTTGAATCGTGCCAAGGGGGTTTTTCATGTCGTGTGCCATGCTCGCCGCGAGCTCACCAATGGCAGTCAGTCTTTCATTTTTTATGCGCGCATTTGCCTCTGCTAGGCTTTTTTCTGTTTTGAATAGTTTTTTCAAAGACACTTCCATCTCGTTAAATGAGTCAATTATCGAGTTAATCTCTGCAATTCTGCTTTTTGGCGTTTTTGCCTCAAAATCTCCCTTCCCCAGACGCATTGTAAGTTTTGACAGTTTGGCAAGAGGACTTGTAACAAAATACGACAGCGTGACACCCAAAATAGCGGCAGATGTTATTCCAATTAGCGTCGACGTCAGGAAGTTTTTTTCAAGTTCTTCAAACTCATCAACCACGGAAGATTCCTGTTCAATGACAACAGTCCAGCCAGAACCGCTAAAATCCTTGTACCCTATAGATGAGGCATAAGAGACGAATGTCGGGCTTGCCAGAGTATATTCAAAGCTTCCATTATCGGATGTGATGCTGGAGAAATATTCTTTGGGCGTCTCAGTTGGGAAAAAGTTTCCGTTTTCAAATAACACGTTTCCGTTTTCATCTAGTAGTACGACTGTTTTTTTGGCAGCGTTTACAACGTCGGCATCATTTACAAACTCTTGTAGCAGAACGCGTAAGCTCACAGAAACACTAAGAGTGCCGATATAATCGGAAGAGTCATCCAAGATAGGATAGGCAAATGTCATCACATGATCGTTGTAATTACTATCAAATTTCATCGGCCCCACGTAGATTTGTTTGTTTTTTGTGGCCTGCCACCACTCCTCATCTGCCTGTACATAATCAGATTTGCCACTTGCCAACGCGATGTTTGCACCGTATTGATTCGTTACAAATAATTCCTTAATCACGTCATAGTTGTATTCATTGTTGTACGCAGTTGCAAAATCACGCAGCTCGTCAGATATTTCGTTTTTCAGGACATCCTTCAAAAACGGAGTCGTTTTACCGTCGGCCGCAGCGTCAATTTGTGAGTCCAGTTCGGTAAGATCGGAATCAGGATCAAAGTTTCGGTTTGATTCGGCCACTCTTGTTTGAATTTGTCTTATTTGTGTAAGATCATGAAAATCCGCAATTTTCTGATCTATGTACTTGTCAAGATCTTGCATGATATTGTTTGCCTGTGCCTGATTCCTAAGCAGTGTTGTCTTTTTTGCTTCGTTGACCGTAAAATCATAGGTAAAGTAGCTATGAATCGCATAGGTCAGAAAGAGTACCGTGATTGACGCTATCAGCAAATATGAAATTCTCAATGGTGTCTTGTGTCGTCCTTTTTGCATTTAAACTCTAGTTTTTCAACTTATGAAAAAGGCATGCCGCAAGATGTCAGGTATCGACTAATAACATTTTGTGAAACTTGTTTCATGAATCAGCAAATAAGAAAAATCAATGATTGGGCTTCAGAAATAAAGTCAGACCAATTAGATTCGGAGAGAGAAAGGCTTGCACATTATGACAGTGTGATTAAAAAATTATTTTATGCATGCGAATACTGCGATGGTGCACTCATACATTTGGCAAATTGCATTGCTTGCAAAAGAGCAACTATCAGAAAGTGCACGCACTGCAACACCGAATTAAGAATCACACATACGACGTGTGAAACATCAGGCAAATTTGAGAGTCAAGGTGCCAGTTCTGCATCGGGGGCAGTAAAGCAATGATAAAGCTACTCGGCATCTCTTTAATGGTAGCACTAGTAATTTTGGCCAACACGTCTTTGCATTCTGACGCTGCAGTCACGTATGAGAAACAGGAAAACTCAAAATATGTCAAGGATAGAATTGCAGAGCCGCTAAAAGGAAAGTCCGGCTGGTGGAAGTACATTCTAAGGGTATGTGCAGACGACCATAGCTTGGGCATAACAGAGGTTGTTTTGAGCTCAGACATAGAGACCATCTATCAGGGCGTAAACAAGGTAATTCCAAAAGGAGATTGTAGTATCTACGGTGCAGTGATGAAGGCAAAAAACGGCAACACTCTAGGATACAAGATAACCCAGAGTCATGAGGCCGTGCAGAAAGTAATAGACTCAAAACAGGGAAAGATCACAGGCAGTAGTTGGTCCGAGATAGGAAGGTACAAGTTCATTTTAGGATACTTCTAAAATGAAAGGCATGCCGCAACTAATGGACAAGTGATAATAATTAAATGAAAAAATATTCATCATGCGTGTCGGATATACAACGAAGCGCTGTCATATCAGATGGGGTGGAAGTGCAACCACCCCATCTGGTTCACATGTGCTGAAAACAGATTTGTGATCATCATGAAATGTAAAAAATGTGGAAAAGAATTTGAAAACAGGAGATCGGAATTTTGCTCCCTTGATTGTGCGAGCAATTATTCAAGCTAAAGTTATGCAAAAACGACAACGTACTGCAACATTCCAAGAATGTAGAAACCATCATGTATCATATGAACAACACATCAGAGTCATTTTTAAAATTTGTAAAAACTGTCTGAAATTCACAATGCCTTTGCTCATGATTGCGATGATGTCATTTTCAGCTGCTTTCGCAGATCCCGTCATCTTGCTTGACAAATCGACGTACAAATATGGTGACACAATCAAGATTTCTGGAAATGTAGAGTATCAGCAGGAAATGTTTGTCATAATTCAGATTAGAAGCACAACAGACATTGTTGCAATAGATCAAATGTTCCCATCACGTTCAGGCAAGTTTTCAGCTACGTTTGACATAGAAGGTCCAAAATGGCAAGAGTCTGGAACATATACGGTTCTGGCATCATATGCAGGAGAAAAAGTAGAAAAATCATTCCAGTTTTCAAAGCCAGTGGAAAAACCACTTGAAGAGAAAAAAACAGAACCCAGATTACAAGTGCCAGAGGAGCCAAAACCAAAGATTGTGATCAGGGGCTTTCCAGATCCTGCCAAATCCCCGCAGCATTACTATGACAGATACGCCAATGAGCCAGAATTCAAGCACTGGTTTGACTCGATATTTGCAGAATATACAATACATGAGGTCGTAGGATACAAACCGACACACGTACCCGGATTTCCTGACCCTAGTTATTCGCCACAGTATTACATCGACAGATACAATGACGAGGATTTATTCAAAGCATGGTTTGACAGACAGTTTTCGGAAAAAACAATCCACGATGTTGTCGGCATGACAGAACAAACGAGAATGATTATTCCAAGATGGGTAAAACAATACGCACAGATGTGGTCAGATGACGAAATTGGAGATAAACGCTTTATCGACGGAATTGCAGATTTGATAAGGCAAAACATCATCGTAGTTAACTACAACACAGTACTGCAGAACGATCAAGAGGAGGCCATCCCTTCTTGGTTCAAAAACACGGCCAGGTGGTACGGTCAAAACCTCATAACAGATGATGATTTTTTATCAGGACTTCAATATCTGATTGAAAAAAAGATCATAGTTATCTGAGTACACGCAAAATATCACACGCAGCATAATCTTACAGAACGCCGCGCAGAATCTGGATTATCTTTTCTGCTATCACATTTGCGGCAAGCGACTGGGCCTCTTTTGTCTGCGCCCCAATGTGAGGCGTGGCAATAAAGTTTGGCAGGCTCACAAGCTTGTTTCCAATTGCAGGCTCTTTTTCAAATACATCAAGCGCTGCGCCCCCAAGGTTTCCCGCCTTTAGTGCCTCATACAGGGCATCTTCATCCACGGTGCCGCCCCGCGAGGTGTTAATTATCCTGGCAGTCTTTTTCATCGTGCTAATTTTTTGCGCGTTAATTAGATTTTTTGTACTATCCAGTAATGGCACGTGCAACGAGACATAGTCGGCGCTTTGCAGCAAGGTGTCCAAGTCCGCCTTCATGAGCCCGACCTCTTTTGCAAACTCTGGATCAATTGGAATAACGTCAAATCCAATTACATTCATGTTAAGCGCCCTAGCTAGTCTTGCCAGTCTTTTCCCAATGTTTCCCAGTCCGACTATTCCAAGGTATTTTCCTGCAAGCTCAGTTCCCATCAGCTCTTTTTTTATCCACTTGTCATTTCGCAGCTCCCTGTCTGCCCTTGGGATGTCGCGGGCCATTGCAAGCATCAGTCCTATCACCAGCTCGGCTACTGCGTTCATGGCCCCTTCCACTGCGTTTATCACCCGGATGTTTTTTGCCTTGGCAGCTTCCGTGTCAATATTGTCAAGGCCGACGCCAACTCGCGCCATTATTTTGCACTTGGTAGCCTTTTCCACCAGTTCTTTTGTGATGGTAGTCCTGCTCCTGACTACTATAATCTCATAGTCCCCGATTTTTTTTGCCAAATCCTCCGGGGTAATTTGCGGCTCGTATGTTACAGCCAGCCCGTTTTTCTGCAAGACATTATTGAGAACTGCGTCAACCTGATCACAAATCAAAACTTTCTCGCTAAAACTCATGTGAAGTGATTTTTTTTAAATCAGAATATAATTGTGTGGAAAATAATAAAAATAAGAAAATGGGGAATTTAAATTCCTAGTTCACTTGCTATTTCAGCAGCACGTGCATCTGTGTACAGTCCGTGGAGGTTAACCTTTGGATGTTCGATGCTGTTTTTGCCCATTGGTGGGATTGCATCGCTTGGGTTACCCAATAGATGTGCATATGACGGTACGTTTGTGCCCAATTGATCGTTTAGACCGAATGGATCACCTACAACCATTACTGTTGCTGCACCTGTGAAGATTGCGGCATAGTCGTGGTTTACTGCGACATATACTCCTGGTTCGTCAAAGACCACATCGGCAATCATGCCTTGTGAGCCGCCAACTAGCCAAGTTTCTGTACCTTTTGCTTGCACTACACTTGCTTGCACTACACGGTCGATTATCTCACCGACAATGTGGAAGAACACTGGTTCGTTTCCTTGGTTTTCAACAAAGAATCGTACGTGTTGTCCCTGCTCGATGAACAATAACTGTGATTGGTATTGTTTCAGATTAGGAGAGTTCCATGGCTGTGCAACAAAGATGTTCTTGTTTGCATTGCCTAAAATCAACTCGTTGTGAGCTGCGTTTGGAACATAGCCAAATGAGAAACCGTTAACCACATTTAGTGTTGCATGGTGTTGGAACATTGCACTTTGATCATAGCCACCGTCTTCAGTTAGGTATAACTGGTTGTACTGTAGCTGGAATTCAAGTGCATCAGCTGACACCATTTCTCGTGCTTTGACAGTCTTGCCGTCTTGGACTTTTGTTTTCTCCAATAGCAATTGCTTGTAGCCATTGATTGGGTCAACAATTGTGATACCGTACATGCCAGCTAAGACATGTTGGTCCATTGCAGCTACGTCGACGCCGGAGCAGTGGTACTTGAAGGTACCAGGTACTTCAGCAACATAGCAAAAAGTCTTTGACTCACCTGGCAAAACTTTGCCAAAGTTTCCTGCACTCATCTGAGATGCATGCATGTCGTTTCCGTGTGGTGTTGGCTCTGAGTCCGGAACAGTTAGTGTCATCATTACCACATCGCCTTGTGTTACTCTAAGGGTTGGTCCTGGGACCTGGCCGCTAAAGGTCATGGCTTTGTATGTGCTGCCGCCCATGATTGGGAGGTCTGCACTTTCTGCAGTAAGATCAAAGCTAACTACATTTCTTCCTTCTTCGATATTTGCGCAGTCTACTGCTGCAAATGCCTGTGGCATGACAAATTTCAATCCGCCCATGTCGTGGACTTTTTGAACCAGGTCATCGTTTCCTTTGGAAACTGCCATAGTAGAGCCTACTTGTGTTTGTGTGTATGTGCTTCCAAATAGCGTTGCTGCTAGAACCGCTACTGCTGTAACGGAAAATAGCATACTGTAACGCTTATTCATCGAGTTTGTGACTTGTACCAGCATATATAATAATTCCCATTATTTTTATGCAGATTTTCAGGAATATTATTTAATTTTTGATAATTTTTGCGCATTTTCCCAGCTGAGAATTTATTTTAGTGACAATGAGTGGAGTTGATTTGGAATACAGAACTGATCGCGACTCGCTAGGAGAGGTCAAAATACCAAAGGACGCATACTATGGCGCATTCACGGGCCGCGCGATAAAGCAGTACCATGTGACTGGAAAAAAATCCCACCCCCATTTGATATCTGCATTTGTCATGATAAAGCGCTCAGCTGCGGTGGCAAACATCCAGACTGGCGCAATTGACAAAAGACTTGGAAGTGCAATCATCAAGGCATGCGATGTCATCCTGTCAGGAAAGCACCGGGACCAGTTTGTAATTGAGGAAATCAACTCCGGTGCCGGAACTGCGTTTAACATGAACGCAAACGAGGTGATATGTAATGTCGCACTTGAAATTTTGGGAAAGAAAAAGGGGCAGGACCAGTTCCTGCATCCAAATGATCACGTCAACATGTCGCAGTCAAGTAACGACACGTATCCCACTGCCATGCACGTGGCAATTTTGCTAAACCTAAAAGAAACAATTCCGGCAATCGACTTGCTGATAAAGTCAATTTCAAAAAAGGCAAAAGAGTTTTCATCGTTTAAAAAAATTGGAAGGACACATCTGATGGACGCACTCCCAGTTACACTTGGGAGCGAGTTTGCAGCATATGCCACGTCTCTCTCAAAGGCAAAAAGCGCAATTGCCACATCTGCAAGGGAACTAGAGTTAGTAGGACTTGGCGGAACGGCAGTAGGAAACGGTGCAAACACCCCAAAGGGATACAGGAAAATTGTAATAACAGAGCTGGGCAAAATTTCAAAGCTAAACTTGAAGGCAGAAAAAGACATGCAGTATTCTCTCCAGTCAAAGTTTGCAGTTGCAAACTTTTCATCGGCCGTTAGAAACTTGGCACTTGAGCTAAACAAGATTGCAAACGACATCAGGCTGATGGCATCAGGCCCGATTGCGGGGCTCTCAGAGATTGGAATTCCGGCAGTCCATGCAGGCTCGTCCATAATGCCAGGAAAGGTGAACCCGTCTTTGGCAGAATGCATGAACATGGTCTGCTATTCTATAATAGGAAACGACACGGCGGTCGCAAACGCGGCGCAGGCAGGCCAGTTTGAGCTAAACGTGATGCTGCCGGGCATGCTAAAGGCAGTCCTGGACTCGACTGACATGCTCAAGAACTTTGTTCCGATTTTTTCTGCCAACCTAATTGACGGCCTGAGCGCAAACGAAAAAAGGCTGCAGCAAAACATAGAGAAAAGCCCCGTAATAGTGACGCTGCTTGCTCCAAAGATAGGGTACCAAAAGTCAGCAGACCTCTTCAAGGAATCACTAAAGACAGGAAAGACAATCCGCGAACTGGTCACGTCACAGAAAATTCTAACTGACAAGGAAATAGATTCCTTATTCAAGTGATATGGCAAGAATCTGGGTAGAATCATACGGCTGCTCTGCAAGCTTTGCAGATGCCGAGATGATCTCAGGCATGATAGTAAACGGAGGCCACACGCTGGCTGCAAATGCAAAGGATTCTGACCTGAACCTGATTGTGACGTGCTCTGTCAAGGATGCCACTGCAAACAAGATGGTAAACAGGATAAAGCGATTAAAGTCAAAGCCGCTCATCGTAGCTGGGTGCCTTGCAAAGGCAGAGCCAAAGACAGTAGAAAAATTCTCGTCTGGCGCAAGCATGATGGGCCCAAACTCGATTGGCAAGACGCTCCAGATCATAGACCACGCGCTTGTGGGAAAAAGGGACGTGGAGCTATCAGACACGGACATCACAAAGACTGGGCTTCCAAAGGTAAGGCTAAACCCGGTTGTAGGAATAGTTGAGATAGCAAGCGGGTGCATGAGTGACTGTACTTTTTGCCAGACCAAATTAGCAAGGGGCGACCTCAAGTCATACCGGATAGGCGACATCGTGCGACAGGTAACAGAGGAGGTAAAAGACGGATGCAAGGAAATATGGCTCACGTCAACTGACAACGGCTGCTACGGCCTTGACATAGGAACGACTCTTCCCAGATTGGTAGAGGCGGTATCCAGCATACCAAGCGACTTTATGGTACGGGTAGGAATGATGAACCCCATGTACATGCCCAAAATCAAAGACGATCTGCTAAAGTCGTTCGAGTCAGACAAGGTGTACAAGTTTCTCCACGTGCCCGTGCAGAGCGGAAGCGACCAAGTACTCCACGACATGAAGCGAGGCCATACAGAGGCCACGTTTAGGGACTTGGTAAAAAAGTTCAGGAAGAAATTTGAAAAATTCACAGTGTCAACTGATGTAATAGTAGGGTTTCCGACAGAGACCGAGTCGGACTTTGAAAAGACCCTAAGTCTCATCAAGGAGACAAGGCCAGACGTCGTGAACCTGTCCAGGTACAGCCAGAGGCCCGGAACAAAGGCCTCAGAGATGACCCAAATCGACGTCTCGGAGGTAAAGCGCAGAAGCAAGATTGTGTTTGACCTGATGAACCACATAGCAACGGAGAACAACGAAAAGTGGGTCGGCTGGCAGGGAGATGTGTTATTCAACGAGCAGACAGACGAGCAGGTCCGCGGCAGGAACTTTGCGTACAAGTCAGTCTTTGTAGAAGACGCAGTAAAGGTCGGGCAGAAAAAGCAGGTCAGAATAACTCGCGTGACAAACCACGGCCTGTACGGCGTGATCGCAAGCTAAAACTTTTAGATCGAAGCTTGGATCAAAATTAAGTAAGAAGGTTTTTTATCATATTTTGTAACCATACCACATGGAATTTCAAGAGCCAGTTTTATTGATCGGAATAGGCGGAGCGGGCGCAAAACTGGCCACCAGGGCAAGCAGCCTTACTGGCGCGGACTGCGTCATAATAAGCCACGACAGCAACGACTTGAATTCCGAAAACGACATCAAAATCCACACTGAATCATACGTAAACCCGTCATCATATTTGATAAGAGCACAGGCCCAAAAAGCAATGGACAAGATAAGGGGCAAGATTTTCGATTATTCAAGCGTAATTATTTTTGCAAATCTGGCAGGAAGGGCAGGGTGCGCAATTTCCCCGCTGGTCGCGTCTGCCGCAAAAGAAGAGGGTAAAAAGGTGCTGTCGTTTGCAATAATGCCGTTTGGGTTTGAAAAGGAGAGGGTGTTCCTGTCAGGTGTTTCATTAAAAAGGCTGCGCGCAAGCTGCGATTCCACAGTAGTAATAGACAACGACGCACTGCTTGAGAGCAATCCCGACCTTACCATGAGCAAGTGCTACGAGATTACGCACCATGCAGTAATGTATGTCGCAACATCCCTGCAAAAGTCATCAATATCAAATGAGCTAAACATTTTATCGACAAGCAAGGACGTAAGCGACGTCGAGGTATCGCTTAGAGATTCAATCAAGATGCTCTACGAGGACGCGCCTCCTGCCAGCGTCAGAAAGACAATGCTGTACGTGTTTGGCTCTGACAACGTCTCAGTTGGAAAGATAAACGCAATCGCAAAGACAGTAAGCGGCATATTCAACGAGAACAACACCAGCGTAAGTCTTGCAACCACGCAGGGGAACAAGGCGCAGGTAGTAATGATAACATCAGTCGAGGGGCTCGGCAAGTTCGAGTCATATGACCCGCTCGGAATGATTCCGCAGGAGAGCACGCTTGACTGGGACACGCCAGAATCCAGCATAAAGACTGGAATCGAGTTATACCAGCTAGAATAAGTACAAATCCAAAACTCGCGTTTAATTTCGCATTTTAATTTGCAGTTTGCTTTTTGTGCCACAGGTAGTAGATTGTGATTTCAACACAGACGCGTCATCTTTCAGTCAACCTTAAACTCCATAGCACGATATAGTATGCCATGGTAACTAGCATCCAATTGGAAAACAAGACAAAGGCAAGGCTTGACAAAATGAAGGCATTTCCAAAAGAATCCTATAATGAGGTAGTAAACAGGCTGATCAACATAGCAGAGGACGACGGAGTGCTAAGCGAGCAGACGATAAAGGATTTGGAAAAGGCACTATCTGAAGTCAAAAACGGCAAATTGCTTTCCCACAACCAGGTAAAGCAAAAGCATGGTTTATGAAATTAAATGGACTGTAATTGCATCCAAGCAGTTTAACAGACGATAAAACAATTCAAAAAAGAATCACCAAAAGATGGATTCGATAAGAGTCAATCCATTTTTCTATGCTACAAAGATCGTAGGATTTGATGCTGGATATGATCAAGAAATTTTAAGGAAACAAAAAACAGCAACTATGAGATTATATTTCAGAATAATTATTTAGATTTCTTTGATGACTTTTTTGCGGCAGGCTTTTTGGCGTCTGCTTTCTTTTCCTTTGGCGCTGTTTTTTCTGCCTTTGGTTCTGGCTTTTCTGCCTTTGCTTCAGGCTTTGCCGCCGGCTCTTCTTTTGATTCAGATTTCTTGTCAGACTTTTTTGGCTTTTCCTCTGCCTTTGGCTTTGCAGACTCTTCCTCGTATGGGGACACCATGACATAACCGTCCTCAGTCTTTGCCATCTTTACTCTGATTTTTCTAGGTGGGCTCCGAATTCCGCGCTTCCAGACCTGCTGGCTTAGCTCCTGGTCTATTTTGATCTGCTCTGTCTTCATGTGGTGCTCTGCAAACTCTTTAATCATGTTGATTGCGCGCTTTGCCCTTTGGTTATCTGGGGAAAGCCAGACCTTTCCAAGGTTGATAGTGTAAACTCGTTCTGCTTCCTGCGACAACTTATCCTACCTCTACGTCAGTCTGTCTCCAAGCTCTGCGCTTTGGGTTTGTCCTGACTGCCCTTTTGGTTTTTAGAATAATCCATGCCGGAACTGGAGAATTTTGCCTTGTCTTTTTGAGAAGACGTATCTTTCGTCCGGAATGTTTTCTTGCCGCCATAAAAATTCAGGCGCTTTACCCTCTTTTTAAATGAATCTCGGTATGTTTTGCCATCATGCCCTAGATCAGTTTGTTTTGCATAAAAATATCAGTCATTTGTTTTAGTATTCTGGCAGACGCGCCCCAGACAGTTTTTGAATGATACGAAAAGACGTACATTTCAGAAAGTGAGTGATGGTGCGGATCGGTATCAGGTGACATGGTCTTGAGAAAAGGCACTACAGGAATGTGCAGTATTTCCTGCACCTCATCGTTTGGCTTCAGCCCAGACACCTCATCGAGCACTGCGACAAATGGCAAAATGGAAAATCCGGAATTTAGCGTAGTGACAGGCTTTAGCTGGCCAATTACATCGTCCCGGGACAGATGCAGTGAGATTTCCTCCGCAGTTTCGCGAATCGCAGTGTCAAGCAGGTCAGAGTCAGACGGCGACATCTTTCCACCTGGAAACGATATTTCGCCTGCATGCAGTGCCAATGTTTTTGGCTTTTCAGTCATCACCATACGATATTCTGGTCCGTACAGGATTATCATCACTGCAGAATGCTTTGTGGTGTAATCATCAATGTTTGGATAAATGTCAGTTGCCAGCAGTTTGCGAATCACATCTAGTCCCATGGTATGAGTCTGGTTTGTTATCGATTTATTGTTTTTTGATGATTCCAAAACAAGACCGCATTTCAAAACCATTCAAAGAATATAATCAAGTAAAATAAAGATGTCAGATATTGATACGCTACGAGATTAATCCCCCAAGAGTAATCCAGGAAAAGGTGCTCTCCCATAAGGAGGTGCAAAGCTCACTTGACAAGCTCAAAAAAAGAATCTTTGAGATCAGCAAGTACTGCAACGGCATACACCTAACGGATTCTGTCTTGGGAGTTCCAAGGATTTCCCCGATTACTACAGGTGCTCTAATCCGAAACGACGGGCTGAAGATAAACATCACTGCGAGTCTCCGAGTCCGCGACAGGAACCTGATTTCGCTCACCCAGTCAGTGTATGATGCAGTATTGTTGGGGCTGGACGGCCTGCTCATACTAAAGGGGGACGAGCCCCCGGAGGGGCCAAAAGACTCCAAGCTTGCGCCAAGCGAGGTTGTAAAATACTTCAAGGACTTGGGGTTTGGGGAGAACTTGGACTTTTACCTGTCAATTCCCGCAAGCCCAAATTTCGATAAAATACAAAAGAAAATCGACGTTGCCCCGACAGGGTTTGTGACCCAGGTGATACAGGCACCTGAGCAGGTCTTTAGAATAGTCGACAGGCTAAAGCCGCAGGGCTTTAGAATAATACCGGTGATAATGGTGCCGTCTGAGAAGAACGCAAAGTCGTTTGCAATGCTTGGAGTCGACCAGGCAAAATTCAAGGACAGATTCGTCGACTTTGTCACAGAGATTCACAAATCCACCGGGGACGTCCTGATAACGTCGCCAAACGACTTTAGGGCAGCATCCGAAGTACTGGAACAGTTAAAAGAATTAAAAAGAAATTAGCCAGTACCAGGTTATAATGAAACAAAACATTTTGGATGCCATGAGCCAGAGGATTTTGCTTTTTGACGGCGCGATGGGAACTGAAATACAAAAGTTCAACCCAGAGCCAAAAGACTTTCCCGACGGAAAGGACGGCTTCAACGACGGGCTGATACTCACGCATCCCGAATGGATAAGGCAGATTCACAGGGAATACCTAAAGGCAGGTGCCGACTGCATCGAGACAAACTCGTTTGGCTCCAACAAGCTAAAGCTAGACGAGTACGGGTTTGGCGAAAAAACAGTTGAGATGAATCAGAAAATTGCGGCGCTGGCATCAGAGGTATCATCAGAGTTTTCAGACAAGCCAAGGTATGTCATAGGAAGCATGGGCCCCACAGGATTTTTGCCAAGCTCAAATGATCCCGACTTGGGGCAGATATCACTATCAGAAATTAAAGACGCGTATGCATTGCAGGCAGAGGGCCTGATACTTGGCGGAGTGGATGCGCTGCTCATAGAAACAAGCCAGGACATACTTGAGGTGAAAATGGCAATAGAGGGCGCGCAGGAGGCAATGAAAAAGATAGGCAAGAAGGTTCCACTCATTGCAAATGTCACGCTGGACCAGTATGGCAAGATGCTGCTTGGTACAAACGTCCAGGCAGCATACACCACCATATCTGACATGGGAATAGACGTGTTTGGTCTAAACTGCTCGACTGGCCCAATAGAGATGACGCCAAGCGTGAGGTGGCTAGACGAGCAGGACGATCTCAAATTGCTGGTCGTGCCAAATGCAGGGATGCCAGAAAACGAGGGAGGCCACGCCGTATACAAGATGACGCCGGAGAAAATGGCAGACGCGCTAAAGGACTTTATCACAAAGTACAAGCAGGTGCGCATAATCGGGGGCTGCTGCGGGACCAATCCAGCACACATTGCAGCACTGCGAAAAGTAATTGATGAGGCAGACAGGAAATAAAAGTCAAACTCGTTGTTTCAAAATTTTTAACTAGCAAAAACTTTTGACTTCTGCAGAGATTTCACATGAGCATCAAACATCCAAGTACAAAGAAACCAGGCGTTGTAACGTGGATTGTTTTTTTGATTTCGATTGGAGTAGTCATCATCACGATAGCTTCTGCCATATTTCCTGCCATGGTTTTGGGATCAATGAACGGATTTCCAAAATATCCAATGAGTATCGATGTTTACGAGACAGGGATTTTGGCATATCCCATCACAGTAACAGGTGCCATCACGGGCATTCTGATCATTTTGCACGCAATGAAAAAACTTCCATCCGCATTTTCCAAATCAATCAAATCCATATCGAATTTAGAAGTATCCTCAAGGACTGCGACAGTTGCCATGATAGTTATTTTAGGCGCATACGTCGGCTTTACTGCAGGCGAGATTTTTCAGGGCGAGCAGTGGGAAGACTATAAGCGGATGGTAGAGCCAAAACTTCAGACGTGGAGTGTCGATCAGTTTTTTCAAATTAGAGGAAACCCGCTTTCCTATTTTCTACTAACCACATCGATGAGTGTTTTTGGAAACTACAAAGTTCTCGCATTCGTATCAAGTATCGCATTGTCAATTCTTGTATATTTTATCACGTACGCAATGTCAGGAAAAAGACTTGCAGGACTTGTATCCCTAGGAATAGTTCTTTCAAGTACGATATTTTTGACATATGACACGTCAATCACATATCCAAGCTTTTGGGTTTTGTTTTATTTGCTGTCACTGTTTACAGTTTACAGAGCGTGGCCGCTATCTCCGTTCTTTTTCATGCTTGCCATATTATCAAAACCGCTCTCCGTTCTTTTTATTCCAATGACCTTGTTTTACATATACAGGTCCGAGATTTCACAAAAAAAGAAGATCATGATCACGATACCTTACGGAATAATTTTGGCATCGGTGGTACTGATGCCGTATTTTTCCAACGTAAGCTTTACCAACAACATAACTTTTGATTCTCACCAATTCTGGAGCGGCTTTACCGCAGTAGCGTCACAGTTTCGCTTTGACTGGTTCATCCTTGTCTTTCTTCTGCCGCTAGTCGTTGGCTTGTTCATGCTTGCAAGAAATGGTATCAGGCATGCCGAGTCAGCGATGGCACTTATTTTAGGAATGCTTCTGCTGGCACCGATCATATCAGGCCTTTCAACGTACACGAACAACCCATACAGGTTTGTTCCGCTGGTGGTTTTCTTTGCGATGGGCGTAGGAATGGTATTTTCAAGCAGGGTTAATCAAGCGGGCGTATCACAGTCCAGCGAACAGTCGTAGTGTCCCCAGGCGCCGTCTGGTATGCATCGTATAAAACCATCATCACCGTCTGATATTGCTCGTTGACAGGCAGCACCCTCAGCTGATAGCCAGAGTAGGAATGGGTTTTGTCAGATTTTTCACTAGGGCCCATCCACTGAAACAACTCAAATCTTTTGCCGTCCCTTTGAATTATTTTTTTGTTGGGCAGCATGTCTAAAAATTCATCAAGTTTGTCAGGATTGAGAAACACGATTTTTTTTCCCTCAACATAAGAGACCAGATTACCGTCCGAGTCACGGTGCTGCAGCTGCAGCAGGACTTGGTGCATGTTGTCATTTGTCAGGTCAGCAGATGCAAAATAAGAAGAGCCAACAAGTCCATAAAAAACAGCACAGGCAACCACAATGACTAGGACATTTGCCGTCTTCATTTGTTAACAGAGCGCTGATTCTCTTTTAAAACTTTGGTAGAGGGTGTGAACTTGTCAGGAAAATCCCATGTGAGCCAAGTTTCAGATCTGTAAAACTCTATTTTGAGAAAACAGAAAGTTTGGATGTGACACCCAAGTTATGGTGTTTGTACGCATGACGCGTCTGCATCAGACATGGTTTGCAATGTAAGCCATCCAGTTACTAATCCTGTTCTTGTTATTATCACGGTTTGATCAGATTGGCCTCCGATGGTAAACGCCTGCATTTTTCCATGGTCAAGAGCATAGAGGGACTGGGCTCCAAGATTAGGAATTGAGATTGATATCTCAGTGCCTTCTAATCCGCGCAACGCCCCATAAACAAGAAAGTCCTTGTTTGATGTGCACGACCAGGTATCTGACGTCCAGATTGGACCAGCTGTAATTATTTTGCTAAACGTTCCTTCATCCTTTTGCATCGAGAGTAATATTGCGACTGCAGAGACAATTACTACAATTGTGACTGCTGCCAGAATTGCTTGAATGTTCATCTATATTGTTGTACGGGACGTCGTATTAATACATGCCTGATTTGTAAGAGGTGTCATAAAATTCACATTAATAAGACGAACAAAATATCAATCCAAAAACAGAACCGATGTGATGTTTTGGCTAATTTAGATAAACACAGTTATTTTACTTGAGGTTAGAAAAGTATGAGTTTTTTGTATTGTGAAATGGTTGTTCGGTTCAAACATAGATTGAGAATTAAAATAGATGAGTGTGCGTCTAGTTAAAATTTCCCACTGCGACTGATTGTGGACTTGTTCCGGTGCCAAAGGGGGTCGCTGTGCCAAATGAGCCCGTACCTGTGCCGAGGAGTACTGAGACGGTGTTGGTAACACGATTTGCCACTGCCAGATCAAGATTTGTGTCGCCGTTAAGGTAACCAACTGCTACTGACCATGATCCTGTCCCTGAGGGAAAGTTGCTTGCGGGGCCAAATGAGCCCGTACCTGTGCCGAGGAGTACGGATACATCGTTGCTAACACGATTTGCTACTGCCAGATCAAGATTTGTGTCACCGTCAAAGTCACCAACTGCTACTGACCATGATCCTGTCCCTGTGTTAAAATTGGTCGCGGGGCCAAATGAGCCCGTGGCGGTGCCGAGGAGTACTGAGACGTTGTTGGTAACATAGTTGGCCACTGCAAGATCAGGATATGCATCGCCGTTAAAGTTACCAACCGCTACGGAGCGAGGGTTGCTTCCTGTGCCATAGTTGATCGCTGTGGCAAATGAGCCCGCACCGGTGCCGAGGAGTATTGAGACGTTGGATGAAGCACCATTGGTCACTGCAAGATCAGAATATGCATCGCCGTTAAAGTTACCAACCGCTACGGAGGTTGGAGAGGTTCCTGCGCCAAAGTTGGTCGCGGTGCCAAATAAGCCCGTACCGGTGCCGAGGAGTATTGATACATTATTGCTACCGCCATTGGCCACTGCAAGATCAAGATTTGTGTCGCCGTTAAAGTTACCAATTGCTACGGATGCAGGGCTGGTTCCTGCGCCAAAGTTGGTCGCGGTGGCAAATAAGCCCGCACCGGTACCGAGGAGTACTGATACACTACTGCTACCGCCATTGGCCACTGCAAGATCAGAATATGCATCGCCGTTAAAGTTACCAACCTCTACGGACGTAGGGTTGGTTCCTGCGCCAAAGTTGGTCGCGGTGCCAAATGAGCCCGTACCGGTGCCGAGGAGTATTGAGACGTTGGCTGTGCCACCATTGGCTACTGCAAGATCCATTGCAACAAACACAGGCGTTGTTGCACTGGAAGTATTCGATGCAGGTCCTGTTCCAATAGCATTGATTGCTGAAACTCGGTAATTGTATTGCGTTCCACCTGAAAGACCAGTGTTGGAATAACTAGTAGATGTTGAACCAGTGTTTGCAACTATTGTGATCCAGCCACCACCTATCGGCGATTCACGTTCTATTTTATAACCAGTTATTGGGGAGCCGCCATCAGATGCTGCGGTCCACGATAGGTTGATCTGTGAAAACGATATTGCTGTCGCTACAAGTCCTGTTGGTGCGGACGGTACGGTAGCTGGTGGAGGAGGTGACGAACTAGATGCACATATTGCATATCCGTTGAGAACTGTTGGTCCCTGACCAGCACCAATAGTTATCGATACAAGCCAAGTGTTTGGACTAGTTGGGCTGTTGTGCGTTATAGCATTGAATCCTCCACTCACTACATAATAACCGCCGCCAGTTACAAAGTCACCAGCATTGCAGCTCATCGTAATAGTTCCATCGCTCGATAAAGTGGCAGAAGATGTTACAGTGTAAAAGTTCATTATTCCTTGAGGACCGGTTGCACCTGTAGCTCCTGTGAGACCAGTTGCACCTGTGAGACCAGTTGGACCGGTTGCACCTGTGAGACCAGTTGGACCGGTTGATCCTGTTAAGCCAGTTTCACCTTGAATGCCTTGAGGACCGGTTGCACCTGTTAAGCCAGTTTCACCTTGGATGCCTTGAATGCCTTGAGGACCGGTAGCACCTGTTAAGCCAGTTTCACCTTGGATGCCTTGGATGCCTTGAGGACCGGTAGCACCTGTTAAG
>NZ_AVSQ01000021.1 GCF_000685395.1 Candidatus Nitrosotenuis chungbukensis
AATGCCTTGCGGACCTGTAGCTCCTGTTGGACCAGTAGCTCCTGTTAAGCCAGTTTCACCTTGAATGCCTTGAGGACCTGTAGCTCCTGTTGGACCAGTAGCTCCTGTTAAGCCAGTTTCACCTTGGATGCCTTGCGGACCTGGTGGACCTGGGGGACCTGGTGGACCTGTAGCTCCTGTAGCTCCCGTAGCACCTGTAGCACCAGTCAGACCTTGCGGACCAATAGGACCTGTAGATCCGGTTAAATTACCTTTTAGAACCCAAACTCCAAAAATTTTTAAATAAACATCACCATTTGAGGAATCGATATAGATATTACCATTTTTGCCAAGTTTTGGAGATGGAATCCCAATTCCAGTAAACACTTTTTCTTTATCTTTATCTTTATCGTCTCGATCTTGCCCGTTTCCATCGTTATGGTCTTGCCCGTTTCCATCGTTATGGTCTTGCCCGTTTCCATCGTCATGGTCTTGCCCGTTTCCATCGTCATCGCCTTGCCCGTTTCCATCGTCTTGCTCTTGCTTGTTTTTATCGTCTTCTGTTTTCTGGACTAATTCGTCTGCTATTTTCTGAGATGCATCGTTTGCTGCCTTTTTGATTTCAGCTGCTTTCTGAGCTGCATCACCGGCAGCTTTCTTGGCTGCATCGTCTGCTATTTTCCTGTCTGCATCAGATATTGTTTTCTGAGCTGCATCGTCTGCTTCCTTCTGGATATCAGCTGCATTCTTGGCCGCATCGTCTGCTATTTTCTGAGCCGCATCGTCTGCCGCTTTTTGGATTTCTGCTGCCTTCTTGGCCGCATCGTCTGCTATTTTCTGAGCTGCATCGTCTGCCGCTTTTTGGATTTCTGCTGCCTTCTTGGCCGCATCGTCTGCTATTTTCTGAGCAGATGTATCGTTTGCTGCCTTCTTGGCCGCATCGTTTACTATTTTCCTGGCCGCATCATCTATTGTTTTCTGAGCTGCGTCCTCTGCTGCCTTTTTGATACTAGCTGCCTTCTTGGCTGCGTCTTCTGCTGCCTTCTTGGCTGCGTCTTCTGCTGCCTTTTTGATACCAGCTGCATTCTTGGCTGCATCATCTGCTATTTTCTGAGCTGCATCGTCTGCCGCTTTTTGGATTTCTGCTGCCTTCTTGGCCGCATCGTCTGCTATTTTTTTGGCCGCATCGTCCTGTTCGGCTGCTGCTACGATTGGCAGTGGTGTCGGGATTATTCCCAGTAATAGAATACCAATTAAAATGAGTCCTAGAACTTTAGTGACCAATTAAAGGCCACCGCTATTTGTACTCAATTTGAGCAAGGTTGCTTCGCCCGAGTTGGCGTGTGAATTGGCAAGTGCAAAGTTGTCGACTGTAAGATCCAATGGACCAGTAGTTAGGATGGAGAAAAACAGGGTAAAAGATACTGCTACCGCTATAAAAAGCATGAAAGTTTTTTTCACATCTACTACTTTGTTGCGAATTCTATTAAGCCGCGCTGACGTTTGTGTTAGTTTCATTGACGAATCTGTCAATAGTATTAACTGATTTTTCGCATCGATGTCACAACATTTGGGAATTTGACGTCAGAACGACCTGCTTTGACCTTTAAAAGTCACCATCTTTTATTTTTTTGAATTCTTCGTGTTCCCATAGAAGACAGTCGATTTTAATTTGGACAGCAGGTTGCCATTATGGTTTTAGCCAATTTCGCCATCACTTTCCTAACTTCCTACTAGAATACAAAATGTGCCAATATTTGTTGTCTTATTGATTGGATTGCCAAATGGCATTATATGATCATCTTGGATCGCATGTTCATAAAAGATTAGGTTTGTGGTTTTGCCCATCCACGCTCAATGAGTTTTATTTTGGTTTCAGGTTTGACGCAAACAGGATTCTCATTGCTTGTCTTGATTACAAGATGAAGGTTTTCTTTGCACTGTATTTTATCAAGAGTGATTCCTGCCTTGAATTGTTTTAGGGGGGATTCAATAAGATCACCCGTGGAAACAGGAACTGCCTCTGCAGATATCACAGTAATGTCAATAGACTGATGATCTCCTACGAATCTGCCATCATTAATGTAATCAGGATCTGCCCACACATCAAGCTTGTATTTTCCTTCAGGAATGCCTTCCGGAATAACCATGCTTATGTTAAATCTATCAGAAGATGAAATAAAATCCGAGTGGAAGAAAGGACAGTCAATGTCTTGCGCCAGGACACTTTTTGGCTTGACAAAAAGATAGTGAGGTTTGGTGGCAGATTCTTTGCATATGCCGACATCAGGAGTAATCCAAGGAATGATGTTTCCAATTCCGTCTGTTATTCTGAAGGATAGTCGTATTATTTCGCCTACCACCACTTGTGATTTCGTGACATTCAAGTCAGAGATTAGCACCTTGTACGCGTCGTCGTTTGTGACATTTACTGCCAGCCCTGGAATTTCGAGCTCTGGTTCTGGTTCAGTGATTGATTCGACGACTTTGACGCCCGGGGTGAAGTAGTTTTGCCTTGCGTTTCTATGCTCGTCCCAAACATTTGTTGCCATAATGTTGAACTCAAGCGGCGTTCTGAATGTGTGATAAACAGTTACAATCAGGCAGTCATTTTTGAAAACGGCGTCTGCTCTACACGGTCCTTCTGACGTTTCTACCCTAACATCTTTCAAGGCATGTTCCGGATCTATGACGTTTACCGTGTTAATCTCATCCCATGATCTGTACAACTCGATCATAACCTTGCTATCGCCAAGTACTTGTCCCTTAGCTAAACCAAATATCAAATCAAAATGCCTCACTTCGTCTGGCGCGTCTTCCTCAAATATTTTGAAAACTGCCTTGTTGACAGCTCCGACTTCGGTTGTTCTCAATGTAAGTGGTGTTAAGAACGGCCCCACGTTTGATGAATGCCCGTTATATGAAAATCCCAGATCCACCCTGCGGAAGTTGTTGCTGTCCAGCCCCAATGTCGGTGGTATGCAGTCATCACAGTCGCTGCGGGATGTTACGTCTACTATGTCTAATGGAGGTGCAATTGTGACTAACGGGGCAGTAATCGTATCGAAAAACCCAGTTGTGGTGACTGCGCCATTTGACAGGATTCTTCCATCCATAACGACAGTGCTTCCCAGTGTAATAGCTGCATTACTCAGTATAATCCCCGCAAAAATACTGTCATCGCCAAGGGTCGTTCCGCCTGCAGGTACCCAGAACACGTTGTCAGCCTTTGCATTTCCTGCCAGTGAAACCTGTGAGAAGTCCAGTGCGTCGAGTGTGCCGCTTATTCTAAAGATGTAGGTTCCATCGCCGTCAAGAACGATCCCACTGTTTATGGAAGCTGCGCCAGTAATGCAATAGACCCCAGGTGCAAGCGGCGAGAGAGTGTCAAGTACGGTTGCCACGCCAAGCGTTGTCGTACAAGCTCCAGACTGGGAAGGATTGTTTGCAGATGCCAGCAGGCTGGCCTGCTTTGTCATTGCCGAAACATAGACGGGATTTGGAGATGCAAATGTGGTACCAGCGACAGTCGGAGGATTTGCAGGCGCTACGGTGTAGCCAAGATCACCATTAAGAACGGTTCCAGTTCCGGAGTTGGTGTACGTGTTTGCAAGAATTACAAAGTTGTCGACGCCCGTAAGGTCCAACGGGCCGGCAGCAGTAGTGGTTTGGATTGAGAAAAGCATGACAGAAAATGCGGCAGCTGCAAGAAAGTATAATTTTTTCATAGTCACCAGACATTTTTGTTGGGAATCTAATTAAGTTTTAGAGATTATCGGATACTAGTCCATTATCTTTTGTGTCTTTTCTTTCTCTTCCTTTACCTTGTTCTTTTCCCCTACGTCGCCATCAAAAGGAGTGTCAAAGCCACTTACCGTGTTCTTGGTAATAGAGTTATTATTCCCATAGTTACCAATTCCGATATCATAGTCAAACTGGTTGCAGTCGGCAATAGTTGCGCTATCAAAAACATTGTTTCCGGTTATTGTCAAATTGTCAGCATACGCGTAGATTCCAATGTCAGAATTTCCACCAATATGGTTTTTGCGAATTACAGAGTTATCTGCATCAAAGATAAGCACAGCTGTTGCCACTGTATCACTTGCGCCGCACCACTGATTTCCGTCAATTTTGTTGTTCTGGATAATTCCAGTTGCGCCAAACCCGATTTGAACCGAGTTTGCAGCTAATTGAGGAGTTGCGGTGGAGCCGACATCATTGTGGTGTATATCCACATTTACATCCCCGTTTGCGAGGATTCCGGTCTTTTGATAATTGGAAACTTTGTTATGGCCAATTTCTACAGACAGTGTGCCAGGATGAGTCCCATCAAATGGAGCGTTGCGCACCTCAATTGCGTTTCCTTCCTGACATCCGCTTGCAGCCTGATTTAGGCTGAGTATTGTATTGTGCATTATAGAGCCAGATGCGCCCTCAAACATGATACCTCGCAGTCTGTCGTTACCGGCATCACAGACATTGGCCAGGCCACTGGTTGCGATTTTGAGTCCAGTCACATGTGCAACTGTGCCTTGGTTTTTGACCACAGCGCCGACAAAATGTCCTCCCAGTGGATCAACTGCAGTTATTGTATGGCGTTTTCCATCAAGCGTAAATCCATTTGGAATCAGTATGGTTTTATCTGTAATACAGTCATTATTCAGTGTCATTACAGTTTTCTTTGTGGTGAATTGGCAGTCAGTATTATCATTGTTAGTACTATCATTTCTATCATTACCCTTTCGGTCATCATCATTTCTATCGTTGCCGTTTCTGTCATCATCATTTCTATCGTTGCCGTTTCTGTCATCACTGTCGTCTTTCTCAGCTGCAGTTACAATTGGCAGGGACATTGGAATTATTCCCAGCAATAAAACACCGATTAAGAGAGATGCTAGAAGTTTGGTGATCAATTAAGAGTCACCATAAACATTTGAATTATTTTCATAGACATCAGTTAGTTTGTCGGCAGTGTTAATAAGCCGCGCTGACGTTTGTGTTAGTTTCATGGACCGATCTGTCAGTACTGATTGAATTTGTACTGATTTACATAAAATCAGAATGACTCAACATTACGTATTTTGAAAAGACATAGTTTTCCAGTAAAACAAGATTTGTCCGATAGAATTTCTGATTACGGTATCATGACGATAGATTCGCATGCCAGACCAGTGTCAGTTCCCTGCCCGCCGTTACAAGAGTCATTTCCCAGTCCGCCGTTTAAGACATCAGAGCCAGCATTACCAAACAGCTGATCATCACCGTCATCGCCAAAAATCACATCGTTTTTCGCATTTCCAATTAGGGTGTCGTTGCCGTTTCCACCAGATATGGTGTCTGCCCCAAGACCGCCAGTCACAGTGTCGTTGCCGTCGTTGCCGTTTACGATGTCATTGCCGGATTGGCCATCCACCACATCGTCACCAAGATCACCGTTGAGCGTATCAGCGCCTGCGTTTCCATTAATCACGTCATTGTCCAATCCACCGTTAATCACGTCATCTCCGGCGTTGCCGTTTATGATGTCGTTGCCGTTTCCGCCGTTTATGATGTCGTTGCCGTTTCCGCCAGATATGGTGTCGTTTCCGTTTCCGCCGTTTATGGTGTCGTTTCCGTTTCCGCCGTTTATGGTGTTATTACCGCTTTCATCAATTATGCAGTCATTGCCTCCCCTACCTTGTATGCTGTCATTGCCGCCAAATCCCTGCATTAGATCCATCCCAGGAGTGCCAATTAGCACATCAGAGAATGGCCCCCCAAGGAACACGTTAGTTCCGTATGACGACAGCGGCAATCCGCAGAACAGCGGAGCGACTACGTTTATTGTTGCGTCTGCGCGCGCTTGCAAGTCAGATGGGTATGTTATGACATTTCCAAGCGGGTCAGTTCCACTGCCTATTGCCGCGTTTGTGAATGTTCCAGCTGTTGGGAATGTCTGCGTACACTCAAACTTCCATGCATCTCCAGGATCAAGTACGTTGTCTTGATCAGTATCTCCTGCGTTGAATCCGCCTGAGAGAATTGCCGTGACAGGCGAACACGAGTCGTCTGTGACGGAGACGTTTGTGAGCGGCCGGTTACCGTCGTTTGTTTCAGTGTATGTAAATGTCACTGATTGTCCTATGAAGACAATTATCGCACTGGCAGTCTTGCTAAGAAATATTGACGATATGCCAACTGGATCTGTGATTGGAGCTATAATGACATCAAACGGTCCTGTCGTGGTAACTGCCCCATTTGACAGGATTCTTCCGTTCATGACCACAGTGTTGCCCAAGGTAATGGATGCATCACTCAGTATGTTCCCTGCAAAAATACTGTCATCGCCAAGCGTTGTTCCTCCTGCAGGCACCCAGAATATGTTGTTGGCTTGTGCGCCTCCATTTAGTGCAACAGCTGAGCTTGCCGAAGTATCTAGTGCGCCAGTTATTCTAAAGAGGTAGATGCCATCGCCGTCAAGAATGACCCCGTTTGTTATTGAGACAGCGCCGTCAATGCAATAGACACCAGACGCAAGCGGCAACATGGTAGTCAGGTCTGTTGCGCCAGAAAGATTCGTCGTGCAATCTCCAGACTGCGCGGGATCGTTTGCAGACGCAAGCAGATTGGCCTGAATTGTCATCGCCGAAAGATAAGCAGGATCAGGGGACGCAAACGTATTGCCAGTGACAGTCGGAGGGTTTGAAGGCGCCACGGCATACCCGAGGTCCCCGTCAATTATTGTTCCTTCGCCCGAGTTGGTGTACGTGTTTGCAAGAACGGCAAAGTTGCCCACCCCTGTAACGTCCAACGGGTCCACGGCAGTAACAGTTCTGATTGAGAACAGCATGACGGAGAACATTATAGCCATTGCAAAAAATATGATAATTTTTTTGTTAATCAAAACCAATACAGTTCCTAACATCTAACGGGCTATAGGTTACGCTGACGTTTGTGTTAGTTTCATGGACTAATGTGTTAGTTTCATGGACTAATCTGTCAGTATCATAGTACGATGAGACGCATATTTGGAGCCAAGTTTTCAGTATTTCGGAAAAACTGCAGTCATGACATTAGATTTTAGAATTATCTGTACGCCTATGGCTTATCTCAACTACAAGAATTATCAGATTATTTCTTTGAATGCTCATCAAAATTCGATAATCGCCAACGCGCAGTTTGTAAAATTCAAGACCTGCAAGCTTTGACACGTATTGGAATGGGTTAGGGGCCACTTCACGTAGTTTTTTATCTATTCTTTTGGCAGTCGGTCTGTCAAGCTTTGCCAGCTGGTTTTTCGCAGTATCAGTTATGCGGATGCTATAGGCCAAGTTCTTTTTCTACTTGTTCGAGGGAATGTGTTCTGCCTTTTTCTATATCGTCAAGTGATTTTCTCAGGTTTTTTATTGTCTTAGTGTCTATTTCGTCATCCTGTGCTCTCATCAGTCTCTCTATCACATCATTGTATGTCTCCTTTGTGTGCAATTTGAGATTTTCGAGCTTTGTTCGGGTCTTGCCCTTTATTTTTATGGTGGTATTCACTGGTAAACTATGGTATACCATAGTATATAATAATTTGTAAGACATGATCATAACATCTATTGATTCAGGCATGTCTTGAGTTGGAATTGCTGGATTGAGGCTTTTGGGATCTGATTCTTGCATCAATCCACAATTATTGAGAATCCTGGCAAGTTTCGCACATAAAGAAAATCCTTGTCATTTTTTGCAAGATTTGCCATGTTTGGATTTATTTTGATTGCCCTCTCAAGGTATGACAGGGACTCATCGACGTTTCCCATCATGGACAGGTATGCCGCTTTGTTGTATAATGCACCAGCCATGAGCGGATCAACAGATAGCGCTTTTTCCAATAACGGGATGGCTTTTTCATACTGGTTCATATCAATGAGGGCGCCTGCCTTGTTGGAAAGGGCTATAGGATCATTTGGCGATATGACTAGCGCCTTGTCAAATTCCGAGATTGCCTCTGGGTATTTCCCATCGTCATAAAAGCGCGAGCCTGAGACTAGGAGTTTGACGAGTTCTTTCTTGTCGGCCGCTTTGTAGGCAGACTCGTCCTTTGCATATGCCACGTCTTTTTTAAAATTTGGGGACTTTGTTTTCAACGAGTTTTATTTTTATCAAATGGGATAAAAATCAGGCGGTAGATCTGTCCATAGATCAATAAGGATACGTTGTTGCACAGAAAAGTAATTGATGAAAAAATCCTAAAATCATCAGTGACAGTCACAGTTTCTTTACAAAGTTTGCTTCTGAGACTTTAGCTTCAAGTAGAATTTCTCGCAATGTTCCCATTGCGATTGGGGAATGTCGTGGTACTGAAATAAATTTTTCGCCATCGCTTAGAATGAGATGACTTCCCCGCTGTCGGACTATTTGGAAATTAAATTTGCCAAGAACTCTAACTACGTTTCGCCAGTCATTGTTTCGGAGGCTCAATTTTTATCTCGATGACAATTTTCTGGTCGTTTTTAGAAGACTCTCGTATTGCCTCCAGCATCAAATCAATTGCCTCTTTCATGTTTGTTTTCAATTCATCTAAGGTATTTCCCTCACTTATTGCCCCTGGAAGCTCAAGACATTTTCCGGTAAAACCTTCCGGTGTTTTAATTACCTTGACATTGAAAACTTGGACAGTCTCCATATCATACAATTCTTTTTTTTCTTATTTAAGCTTGTGAACGATGGTTCTCCTCATGCTACAAAGATATCAAGAATTAATTTGCAAGTCAGGACAGTTTTGAGATTTGTCCTGTGCCATCAACAAAATACGATCTTAAAACTTTGCTTTGCGGGGTCTTTATTGTTATCTGAGCTGGCTCTTTGTCTACATCATATAATGATTGATCAATTTCAAGCACGATTTTTGCAGTCGTGATATTTCCTTCGAGATCTGAGATTTGGGATATTAAAAGAAGCGACGACCCGTTTCCAGATGACATGAGCCTTCCTTTTCCAAATATTACATCAAACACGGAATCGCCAATTATCAGCTCCCCACCTGTTACCTTGAATTTTGCTATTGGTCCCTGCGTGAGGGATTCAAGAAAGATCTCTCCTGAAAACGACAATCCTGCCTTGTTTACAGCCTTTGCCGTACCGTCAAGAATAACATTAAACGACTGTGTTTGGTTCTCCAAAGTCTGACCGTAATACTTGCCTGCTTCAAGCTTTGAGAGAAGAGCCTGCACCCTTTGTTCGACATTTTCTTTTTTGTCGTTAAGCTCGTTGATAATAACTTCGGATTTTGCCTTTGCAAAGACTTCTCTTTCTTTTGGCTTTTCGCTGATATTTACTCCCAATAACGCGTTATCTCCAAGGCCTGCCACTTTTGAGGACAGTTTTAGTGCTGAAAGCTTTTCAATTTTCGCTGTAAAATTTTGACCTGACATCATCTCAGCTATTACAAGTCCGCGCTCGGCCATTTTTGGACCGAGTCCTTTTTCGCGCATTTTCTCGGCAATCTCAAGCCCACGCCCTTTGAATTTTTGGGCAACATCGGAATCTTCTTCCGGCTCGTCAACTGGTTTTTCTTCACTTACTTCCTCCTGGCCTGGTTCCTCCGGAATCGTCCCTGTTTCCTCTGCTGGCTGTTCCAGCAAAAGCATAGCGCCTGCATTGGCAAGCGGCTCTGCCATCCCGTCGGGATCATCGGAGAAATATCCGTCACTTCCCGATGCAGGAAATCCCATGTCGATTACGGCCTGCTTTACCATCCTTACTTCGTCGGTACTGTGTGGCTTTGGATTTTCTGAAAGATACAGTGCGGCAATGCCTGCAACATGAGGGGCTGCCATGCTCGTGCCACTTTGCACGCCGTATCCCCCGTTTGCCCAAGTTGAAAGAATGCAGGTGCCGGGAGCCGCAAGATCAATTTTTCTTCCATAATTTGAAAAGAATGCAAATGTGTCATCCTGATCGTCGAGGCAGCCTCTTGCTGCTTGTGAGCCTGGCTTGCCATCAAAATCAACCATTGCAGAAACAGTAATAACGTCTGGATGATTTGCAGGACTAAATGTCGACACGTCCTTTGCCTCATTTCCCGCTGCCGCAACATACACTATACCCTTGCTAACTGAGCGCGATATTGCGTCATCAAGTGCTTCACTTTTGCACTCACAGCCAAGACTTAGATTCACAACTTCGATCTCACCTGCATTTCCAGTAACATAATCTATTCCTGCGATAAGCCAAGACATCCGTCCAACACCATCGTCGCCGAGAACCTTTACTGACCAAATGGTAGCGCCGGGGGCCGTTCCAACTATACCCAAATCATTGTCAAGTGCTGCCGCAATTCCTGCAACGTGTGTTCCGTGACCCATACTATCGTTTCCACCCTTGACACACATCACAAACGTGCCATCATTTGTACAGTCCACACTTTTTGCAACATTGACATTAAGATCAGCATGAGCAAGATCTACTCCGGAATCTACAATTGCCACATCGACTGGTACGCGCTCGTCCATACCGTCAATTTTTGCAACGGATTTTTCTGCATCGATTCGATTTATGCCAGTCGGCAATGTTTGTTCAAATTTAAATAAAACTTGGTCCTTTTCGACAAACTTTACACGGGGATCCCGACTCAGCTTATCAATAACGTCAGACGGAATCTTTCCTGCAAGTCCGTTGAGCGCCTTGCTGTAAACAGATGCTGGGATCAAACCATGAGATCTTGCAACCTCTTGTGGCGATACGCCGTCTTGTAGAACAACAATGTATCTATCCTCTGTTGCGGCTGCAACTGGCAACAGTTCCTTTATGGTTGGAACCCGTTCTGTTTTTGGTTTTTGCGGGGATGCGTTTTGCCCTTCTGTTTTTTGTTCTCTTTGTGCACCAGATTGTGATTGCGCTTGAGAGGGCTTTACCTCTGATTGCGCTTGGGGCTTTGATTCTGATTGTGCTTGGGGCTTTGATTCTGATTGTGCTTGGGGCTTTGATTCTGATTGCGTCTGGGGCTTTTCTGATTGCATCTGGGGCTTTTCTGATTGCGTCTGGGGCTTTTCTGATTGCGTCTGGGGCTTTTCTGATTGCGCTTGAGAGGGCTTTGATTCGGCGTCTTTGGTTTCTGATTTTTGTGAGGCTTCTTTTGCCTTTTCTTGGGCCTGTTTTGCCGTATCAGACTGTGCGTATACGGTATCGACTAAGTGAAAATCTGAATTGAAAGTTAGTGGTGAAAACACGCCTGCCAAAAGCATTGTAGACAAGATAAGTGCCGTTCTCACTCTTGTCAATAGTAAAACTCGAATTTAAAAGGTACGCATGAAAGTATTTTTTCAAACCAAAAGAACCCGAGAGTTTGAATCCATACTTTTTTGATTCTAAAGGCCCGTCACACTAAACCCGCACTCACTGGAATGGGTCTAATGGACCAAGATACAGTTTTGGGACTTGGATCCTGCATTAATCCACAATTATTGAAAATCACGGCAAGTTTCGCACATAAAGAAAATCATTGTCATTTTTCTTTATTTTTATGGCGTCATTCATTGGCACAACATTAATGAAAGCACTAGATTACTGCGTCCAAAGTCAATGCAAAGAAGAGCGTTTTAAAAGATTATCAGGCCTATCCCGGCAGTTTTATCCTGACTTTGTCAAGTATTCGTTCTGCCACTTTTATCGAGTTTTCCGCCTCCTTTGGCTTCATCATGTCGGGTTGGTATTCGGAGGCATTTTTGAGGCGAATTAGTGACTTGTATTGCTTTTCAATGTCATCTTGCTCCTGTGGCGTAAGTATGGATTTGGTAAGCGATGGCGGATTTGCATGTTGTCCGGAGGAACGTTTTCCCAGAAAGTATGTAGTGAGGGCATCCAGTGCATTAATGGCACTATGAACCGCATTCATGACTGCAGCATCGTACGCTCCTTCTCTTAGTGCGATTTTTGAAACTTTAAGTGATTTCTCTGCCTTGGCAAGGTATCCGGCATATTTTCCCTTGTCAAGATCTCTTGTCATTTGCCAGGAACGATCCTCTTGCCAGATATCATGATATGATTGCCGATGATTGACTGCACAAGAGATCCCTTTTGCTTAGCCTTGAACTCTTTTTCCGTGAATATTATTGGGGACAGGTTTCCATTAAATCTGGTAGATATTGGCATTCCCGCCTCAGCTACCAGTGCAATGGCATGATCATGATCATTTGATATTATGAGTAGATCAATATCGCTATCTATTTTTTCTTCAGCGCTTGCCACGCTTCCAAAAATTGCAGCAGTTATGATTTTTTTTGTGTCAAGGTGTTTTCTTAAAGTCTGGATCAATTCACTGATGGTGTTTTTCTCTGCATTTACTATTGGCTCTATTATTTTGTTGAAAATGTAGCTTTTCTCATTTAGCTCCAAATGGTATGCTCTTCCTATTGGCTGAATGTTTATGATGCCAAGTTTTTCAAGATCATGAACCGTCAGGGCAGTCTCATTGATAGAAACGTGTGCCGTATTAGCGAGCCCCCGGACAGTGAAGACCTTGCCCCTATAGCGTATCATCGTTCTAAGCAAGGCAATGGCTACCTTGTTTCCAAGCACGTGTTCCAGATATACGTGTAGCAGCATTGGTCTCATAGTATGTTTGTCCTATATTTAAGACATATGTAATATATTTAAGACATAAAACTTGGCACATTAACTCTTTAGGCGCAGCATGAGCCAGAAGACAGATTATGGATTATTCCACAATCATCACGGCAACAGAACGTGACAAAACCAGTATATATTTAGAAAAACCCCATTCCAGTAGATACAATTGAAGATCCCAAGGATTAGTTCAGCATTAAAGGCAGTCGAGCTAAAGCAGACACCCGCGCCCCTGATAATAGGCGAGAGGCTAAACACCCAGGGCTCAAAGAGGGCAAAGCAGCTAGTCTTATCAGACGATTTTGACGGGCTAATCGACTTGGCAAGAGAGCAGGTCGAAGACGGGGCGCACTGCCTTGACGTGTGCGTTGCCACGACAGAGAGGGCAGACGAGCTGGAATTTATGAAAAAACTGGTAAAACGGCTGTCACTTGAGATTGACGCGCCGCTAGTCATTGACTCTACTGACCCAAGCGTGATAGAGTCAGCCATACAGCAGATACCTGGCAGGCCGATGATCAATTCTATCAACCTGGAAGGCGACGGCAGCAGGTTCCACAGGCTTGCGCCACTAATGGCAAAGTACGGGCTGCCTGCAGTCGCACTGTGCATCGGACCCAAGGGAATGGCAAAGACCCCGCAGGAAAAAGTGGAAACTGCAGAACTGCTATACCAGACTGGGAAAAAATACGGATTAAGAGAGGACCAGTTCGTATTTGACGTTCTGACATTTACGCTTGCAACAGGCGAGGCGGAATTTTTGGACGCTGGAAAAAACACGCTAGACGGAATCAGGCTGGTAAAGCAGAGGTTCCCAAACGCGTTCACAGTTTTAGGATTAAGCAACATCAGCTTTGGGCTATCACCTGCAGCTAGAAAGATTCTCAATTCAATATTTCTGTATCACGCGGTAAAGTCAGGCCTTGATGCGGCAATAGTCAACGCAAAGGAAATCATCCCGTATCCTGAAATTTCAGAAAAGGAGAAAACGCTAGTCGAGAATCTCATATTTAACAAGACGCAGAACGCCCTTGCAGACGTGATATCGCACTTTGAAAACTCGGGCAAGGTATCTAGCCTATCAAAAAAAGTCGAGGTCGACCCCACGTGGAGTGCGGCAAGACGCGCCAACTTTAGAATAGTAAACAGGCTAAAGGACGGAATAGAGCGAGACGTGGTCTTGGCCATAAAGGAAAAGATCCCGCAGGACATACCAGTTGAGGAGGTAAACGGAATACCTGTCCTCAGGGCAAAAAAAGAGACAACGCATGCTGCCGCGATACAGACCCTAAATGACGATCTATTACCTGCGATGAAGGAGGTAGGCGACAAGTTCGGCGCAGGCGAGCTTATCCTGCCATTTGTCCTCAAGTCAGCAGAGTGCATGAAGGCATCAGTTGTGGAACTTGAAAAATACCTCCTAAAAGAAGAGGGAACAAGCAAGGGAAAACTGGTCCTAGGAACGGTATACGGGGACGTGCACGACATTGGAAAAAACCTGGTCAAGACCATCTTTGAGAACAACGGCTATACGGTATACGACATGGGAAAGCAGGTGCCGCTCCAGAAATTTGTAGAAAAGATAAACGAGGTAAAGCCAGACGCCATAGGGCTGTCAGCATTGCTGGTCTCAACGTCAAAGCAGATGCAGTATTTTGTGGAATATGCAAGGCAGAACGAAATGAAAATTCCCGTCTTGTGCGGGGGCGCCGCCATCAATAGCAACTACATCAACAGAATAGCAAAGGAGGGCGGCATTTACCAGTCCGGCGTGTTTTTCTGCAGGACAATGTTTGACGGGCTAAAGACAATGGACAGGATTATTTCAGAAAAAGACGTTTTGATAAAAGAATGGAAGGAAAAAGTGGAAAAGTGGAAGGAGACCAAGGTGGAAAAGGCAGATCACTCGGATCTTCCCCACAGCGGAATAAGGCCAGTCACCCCTCCTGTCGCACCCATATTGGGAAGGCCGATCCGGCTAGGGCCGGGCGACATTGATTTGGAGCAGGTGTGGTCATACCTTTCCAAGAAATCCCTGTTTTCGCTGTCGTGGGGCCTTCGTGGAAACAGCATGAAGGACGCAGATGCAGAAGGCGAGAAAATCCTAGGGGAATGGAAGAAAAAGGTGGTTGCAGAAAAACTGTTCGAGCCAAAAATAGTGTACGGGTATTTTGCATGCCACAACAAAGACGGGAGGCTGGCAGTAGACTATCCAGGAGGCTGCGTAGAGTTTGACTTTCCGCGGTCTGCGCAGAGCAAGCATTTGTGTCTTAGCGACTACTTTGGGGAAAATGACGTCGTGGCATTTCAGGCAGTGACGGTAGGGCAGAGAACCCAGGACATAATCGACAAATGGAACAAGGACGACCATTACACCGATGCGTATTACCTGCACGGACTGGCAGTGGAGACAGCAGAAGCCCTGGCAGAAATGACACAAAAGAGAATCCAGGACGAGTTGGGGATAGGAAAAAGGGGCCTGCGGTACTCGTGGGGATATCCCAGCTGCCCAGATGTGTCCCAGCACCATTTGGTGTGGAAGATATTACAGCCTGAAGAATCAGGCATGACACTTACCGAGGCAGGGCAAATCATCCCGGAGCAGTCCACTGCGGCCATCGTGGTGCATCATCCAGATGCAGAATATTTTGTGTTGTGATGGGGGATGACGAACACTGTAACATTTTCAGCTTCACTGCCAAGTTTGTCTTTTATCTTCTGAATACTTTTACTTTTTGACCACACATGACATTCATCAAATCCCAAATCTTTCCATTTTGTCATGTTTAATCTAACTTGCTCAGGATGAGCCTTAGCATGCGATTTTGATTCAATTTCAACTGAGATTGTAATATCGTTTTCATAATCGTGAACTATGAGATCAGGTCGCATTTCATGTTCTTTGATATATTGATTAGCTAAAGAGATAAAGAATTTCTTTTCAAGATAATAATCATACACTTTATGTGTTATTTCGTTTATGTCTTCTGCAGTTCCAATGGATTCGAATGTTTCTGGAAAATAACATTTTCGGGCATTTTCAGAAAGAGCATACTCATGCATGAATATAGGACCAAATTTTTTTGACTTGGAGATTACAATTACATTGTCATTACTGAGTGCTCGAATAACTTCACTTGTTTTATCCCTGTGAATACTTTTCACACCTTCTACTATTTGTGCTAGATTTCCATTTCTATTACGCAAAAATAAAATAACATCCCATTCATCTTTAGTTCTAAATTCTGCATCGAGTTGACTCAGCCATGCGATTTTCTTGCTCGTTTTTGAATCAAACGTAGATTCAATAATCTCTTTTGAGCCATATTGATCTTTCATTTTTTGAATAAATTGATTTGTTTCAAATTCAGACAAAACTAGTGGTGGGGGAGGGAGTGCATGGAATTGAATTGGCATATTTTGTTGACATCCAAGAGGAGGTCGGATTTTTGCAGTAAAGATGAAATCAGGTTGTGTTGTTATTTGATCAGTAATTTCTTGTGAAAAACGAGGATCAATTATTCTAGATATGTTTCCAGCATCAGATCCAGACATTCTTCCATAAATCTGCGTAGACGTGTTACCCACTACTGTTTCAAGAATTTCTGGGCTTATCTGCGCTATATTCTGATGAGATAAAATCAAACCTAGATTATATGAACGAGATTGAGAAAGAATCGTCAATAAAATTGACATATCAGATATTTTTTGAAATTCATCCAGCGTTAAAATAACGAGACTTCGTTTGTCAGATTCAATTTTACTAGCTCGTTCTTGAATCAT
Organism: Candidatus Nitrosotenuis chungbukensis; assembly: GCF_000685395.1. Classification (GTDB taxonomy): domain Archaea; phylum Thermoproteota; class Nitrososphaeria; order Nitrososphaerales; family Nitrosopumilaceae; genus Nitrosotenuis; species Nitrosotenuis chungbukensis. The sequence goes on from NZ_AVSQ01000021.1 coordinate 16,351, forward strand.
AAACCAAATTTTTATCACGATTGTCATTATTGCCAAACCACGTACATGTTTTGGTGTCTCAGTGTCAGATATTCTAAAAATTGTAATATTTCCAGGCTGTAATATTTTTTCAAAATCAACAGTTGTTTTCTTGACCCCAAATTTCTTTCTCAAATACTGTTCGGTAACAAACACCTCAAGCCTATTCAGAAGTGGAATCCATGCATCTTTTGGAAGTGATGAGATAGAGTCCAACGCAACTTCCATTTCAGGCCCAGTGACATTTTTGAAAATTTGTCTAATTTGTCCAAGCTCCGCAGGCCCATATTTTTGCAATTTTATAATCATATAATATAGATCTATGATCATCGGAGAATCAGTATTTGAGTACAGATAATGCAATAACAAACGCAAAATTCGTTCCATTTGGACATATGTTTGATGTTGTGAATACAGGTCTCGAAACATCTCTATTAGATGTCCAACCATTCGGCTCACGACATTATTACGTTGTGATTCATGGTACTTTGGAAGTTCAAGTAGGTTTACAGCGAAATCAATATGATTGATATCCAAATAGGTTACATTGTTGTTATCAAATGAGATTTTATCGCATTGACGCAAAAATAGCATTGCGTCTTCATCTTTAATGTCAATATAGATAGCGGAACTATGCAGAGTGTCAGTGTAATTTGCGCATTCCAGATGTTTGTACAAATTTCGGATCAAAGTGGATTTGCCACTACCGGAACCTCCAAGAAGATACAAATGTCGTGATAGGTCTTCGGGTGCGATTCCCACTATGTTTTCCTTCAACGAATTGGATAGGCTGCCAAACTCCATTTCGACTGATTTTGATATAGTATTTATTGTTCTTAAAGATCCGCTTTTAGTACTTTATTAACATCATACTAAATTACACGATTTTTTTGTGTATATCCAGATTATCAGTTCATCAAAGTACAGATCCCAAAGAAAACACCATCTTGTCATAATTCAGTCCCTTTAGCTTCTGTCGCCTATATGAGATAGGCAAGGTTGGGTCAGTTGGCAATGAAACAAAAATAGGAAATTCGTCTGGCGCGAGACATAAAAATTGCACAAAATCACGACCAATGCCCCAATTCATGTTGTTCCACATGTTTGCGTTTTCTTCCAATATTTCAACGGCGTATTTACTAGTAATGGTATTGTTTTCAAGCCATTTGTATGCAACATCAAGATCAGGATAATCAAAATACTCCAATGAGTCTCCGATGATCCTAATACTTGAAAAAACAGCATCCAAGTTTTGTGCTGCCGCTTTGAAATCATTTTGATTCCCCACAATTATTCCTCGAATAGAAAGAGTTATTGGTACAGATTGAGCTTTTTGATGATAAATTTCTTCCAGCTTTTTTCCTGTTTGATATATAGATGAAGAGAGTTGTTTTGTTCTTGGAAATGTTTTAGTGGCCACAGTAGGAATAAAATTATACCCGATTCCAGTGAAAACATATTTTGTTATCCCTTCTTCCATAGATTTTAGATATCGACTTAATTTTGAAGATGTGAGTTTTGCAATTTGATTCCATTTTACAGATCTAGTGAAAACAAACTGAACAACAATTCCACAATTTTTACTAGTGTTCATTGCACGAATTAATTTATTGATTATTGGTTCTTGTAGGGGTTCAAGTGAGGTAAAATTGAATTGATTTGCGAGCTCAAAATCAAAAAAATAGGCATGGTGATTAGAAGATGAAGATTCACTCAGAATTGGCAGCATCTTTAATCCAGTGTCCCGGTATTCAAGTCCTAATGATTTGGCATAACCTTGAATGTCCTGCAAGGTAGATCTTATCACTAATCGAATCGTATCGGAGTCATCATGTTTGTACAATTCAAACGACCTTATCGCCTCAGTTACAATATGAGAAAGAGGAATGTTATTCTCTTTTAATGTAGGAAATATTTCATATGCTATGATTTCTAGGTCTGGTGGTTCAGATACATAATTTGCATACATACCAGCACCAAAATAATCTGGATCGGGCATTCCATCTTTTTGAAATTTTTTGAGGAATTTAGGAATTGTTTTTCGACGAATTAATCCGATAGTTTTATTTTTGTATTGAAACCAAACCACAAAAATAGAAGACATTTCAATTTTTTAAAGTTTCTTCACATTGCTATCGATGTAAGATTCGTTATTACACTACAAAATAGCCCAGGATTGAATTAAGTTCAATATGTTTTCTGATATATAGAAGTCCGAGAAAGAAATGATTGCAGCAAATTAACGAATATGTAGATAAGAGAAAACACAACATCCCTTCGGACTCGTTTTCAATGTGGTATCGGGCACCTTTTTCACAAATCAACGGCAGGGAGTCATCTCCGTTTCAGCGACGTTAGTCCAGATACCTCAGGAACGGGTCAGCGAATGCGGACTGAAACGGAGAATGAGTGAGGCACAGGCGGAAATCTTGAATACCATTAAACTAGAATCATTGTTGAACAATGGATGAACTCACGGGGTTTCAAATCGAAGAAGTAGTAAAAGAAAAACTTGAGAAAGAACACGGTAAAAAATTTTCAAAGAGAAAAATCACTATTGGAAACTATGACCGGGAAATCGACTTACTCTCAGACGATGGAGAGATCGCGGTTCAGGTCAAAAGCGGCAAAGATTTTTCATCTTCTGGACGAATTAGCCCCTACAGATTTGCCGAAATCTGTATAGATTGTCTAATTCTGATGGCATCTAAATCACCCAAAAAATTGATGATTCTTACCGATAAGGGAATGCTCGAACAATTTAACAAAGAATCAGGGGGCTTGCCTATATTCGGAGTTGAACTAAAGTTAATCGAATGTTAGAGATCATGAGCGAAGTTGAATAAATAGTTTAAAGTGATAATGAAATAATGAAATATTTTGCATATGGTTCTAACATGAGTCAGGTTCGGATGAAAGAAGAGAGAAAAATAAATTTTCTCAATAGGCGCCATGCGGTGCTGAACAACTATTCTTTTCAGTTCAACAAAATAGCTACCGGTAAACTTGCCAAATCTGGAGAAGGAAAGGGAAACATCGTATGTAGTGCGGGGGGAGTAGTTGAGGGCGCATTGTATGATATTAAACCTATAGATCGAAACAAACTTGATTGCGTCGAAGGATATCCTTTCCATTACGAAAGAATTACAGTCATGGTTCAATTAGACAACGAATCCGTTGTTGAAGCATTCGCCTATATTGCGCATCATGACAAAGTAAAGAACGGACTAAAGCCTACCAAAAAATATCTCAGTTACTATTTGGAAGCTGATGATATCTTGTCAAAGGAATATTATCGAAAATTGAAGTCTTGGCCTACACTAGATTAGTAAATCACACACATTAAACAGTAGAATTACCTAAAAGATTTTTGTATGGGCATTCAAACTATATGCAATGAGTAATTACCCGATAGAAGACGAATATGCTCACCACATAACTAATCAAATTGTCGATTATTTTAGAAAACGTGGATTTGATGTAACGTCAATTCCAATTTCTAGGAATGTGGAGAGACGGGAAGGCTATGACTGGAGATACGAGATAAAAGGCTTGAATAAGGTGTTTATGTTACAGTTCAAGAGACCAAATCCGCGAGACACCAACATATCTTGGGAATTAGACCAAGTTCAGCATGACAATATTGCAGACAAGCCGTATATTTTCTACTGCCTTCCAAAGAGTAATCAGAGAGAGGAGATGGAGGTTATGATCCACAGGTGTCTATTCAAACGTGCTTCTTTTCCCTTTGTGAGAATTCTGAGACCGCAAATGTTAAGATACTGTGATGGTTGGGGCAGTTTTGCATCGAAAGTACTTCAATGTCTCTATGGTATAAGGTTGGACATATCTAAAAGAAAAGACGAAGATGTATTCGAGGATGTAGAAATAAACTTCAAAGAACCTATTGCCATCTTCGGCATCTCCTTGAAAGACAAAAAAATAAAGATATTTGCAAATGAGAAAATAATAAAGAAATCAGATCATGAATAGTCTAAGAATTGTAATCTTGAGAAACAAAAGTGTACTAAATTCTAGGAATAATGCGCCGCGTTTGCTAAATCCATCTTCTTGATTTCTTCCGAGAGCGTAGTCAAATGACTGTGAATTTCTGTGAGTACTGTCAATGACATCCCTGCATATGGTCCAGCTTTTTTCGCAAGATCAATCAGCATAGATACTACGTCAATGATCCAGTTGATCATCTTTTCAGCGTTATCGCCTATCAAATTCAGAACTGATTTTATTGCCTCTGAAAACTTGCTACGAGTTTCTTTGCGAGAGATTAGGATTACTGTTAGAATAACCAAGCCAATGCCCAAGATAATGCCTAGAATCTTCTTAGCGTTTGGTGGGATTCTTGAGATCAAGTCGCTGACTTTGTCAACAGCGCCAGATGTCATCCCTTTGAGCAAATCCCACATAAGTTGGAGTATTTCGAATATGCCTTTAACTATTGCAATTATCACCTTACCTAGGATTTCTAATACAAACGGCAAGACATCATTCATGATGAAAAACGAGAACATGCCGCGGTGAAACACTCCGACAGTGTCATTCAAACCTTTCATGCTAAACGTACGAACAGAAGGTATCTCATAGTCATTATCGTATGTGAGAACTGCATGAGCGCCCATCTCTATGTAAAGGCTGACAAACGGAACATCTGACGGATCCCTATCCCCTATAATCTTCATGGCTGCATTTCTTGCAGCGTCATTCTCTACGTCCTTGATAATTATGATCTGCCTTATTTTTTCCCATCCTTCCCTAAGTTTTTCCCTGTCCAATCCTTTTGCCTTCTTTCCTCCAATGAACTTTTGCACCTCTGATTCTATTTCTCTTGGAGAGTAGAACGTAAAGAGAGGATTTTCCGCCAGTTTGAAAATGATTGATGGTTCGCCTTTGGCATAACGTTTGAGGGTCGAGTTCACAATGTTAGTGTCCATCACAATACTAACTTTGAGTTGGCCCAGCTTTTCCCCAAGCCAGACATGCATATTCTTCTCAATCCGTTCCTTGACCCATATCCACATGTCAGAATCAAGCGATTTGCTTACTTCATTTAGATACCACTCTACCTTCTCTGAAACATCTGATTTTCCATTAATGATAGCCTTTTCTACTTTTGGCTTTGGATTTTCCACGTCATGGACAAGTTGATTCTTTTTTAAGAATTTAACTTTTGTAAGATGAATTGAGATCGCAGTGAACTATGAGCGGAAGCCGGTGTAAATTTAATTTAGGAATCGGTAACTAAATGTTTAATCGTTATGGATTTCATAGGCCCGAGCAAATGCGATGAAGCAAGAATGTCTAGGGAGATGGATATTGAAAACGTCTGGAAGGATTTGACAAATAATAAGGGTTTTGTTGAAACGTACGCCCTATTTGGTCCTACAATTGATTTTTTTAGGGAAGCACAGTCATGTTATCAAAACAGCGCATACATGGCTACAGCATTAATGTGCAGAGCTACGACAGAGATTGGAATCTACTATCTGGTTTCAAGATATGTTAACAAGTATTCTCCGGAAGACAAAACAGTATTGGAAATAAAAAAATTGCTTGAGATTGGAGATCAGTGGAGAACAATTTTTCAAGTCGCAAAAACTAAATGTGATATTAACGAAAATCTTGAGCTGGTCATAAACGAAATCAGGGAGGCGGGAAATTTTGTAGCGCATTACGCGCAGAAGATGGATAAAAGAGATTTTAACCATCTTGTTGAGAAAGAGTCTTGGTTTACCAGAGACAAGGCATTAGAGATATTAAAGAAAACGGTTCTAGTGATAAATCATCTTCTTAAACATACATACGAGCGACTTCCAAAAAATTCTTGAAATCTTGAGCACATTAAGATGAGTCGAATTTTTTTCTAAAATGTATTTCAATGATTAGAAATGATCATCAATAACCTATGATCAGAATCCCTTTCAGTGGCAACTCAAGCTTTCTGCTGGCATACAAAACATCAAAAAACAGATTAACTGCCTCGAAATCCTTTTTGCCCCTGTAAACTTTTCTGACAGCAATGACTAGATAATCCGTTGCGTTCATCATGCACGCTTCAAAGAGATCTTTGAGGAATTGATTATTGGCAACGGCCCTGCCTGCCTCTACCTCAATAACGGTTTTCGTTTCCCCGTTGTACGCATCGGCGTTAAAAGACTTGTCCATTTTTCCGTTCTTGCCAAACAACACCGGTATCCTGACAATGTTTTCCCTTTTCGCAGAAGCTTCAACTTCGTACCCGAGTTCGGTAAGGCCTTCTCTGAGAAACGAAAGTACTTTGTTACTGACGAGTGTCATTGTTTGAGAACCTACGTGCTGCTCATTTTTTACAAAAACGTCTATCACGCCTTGAAGATGCTTTGGCATGGCCGCCGATTTGGGAAAGTACTGCCACGTTATGTCCATACACATTAAGCAAGTATGACATTCTCTTAACTTTTCGGATCTGTTGTTGTGCAATCGGCATAATCAATAAAAGCTTGCAAACCAAGTTCTTTTAATGGAGACTTACGATCCGGAATCATCTTTTTCTGATCTTCCTCAAGCCATGGTTGAGGAAATGCTTTCTGATTACAAAGGGTTGTCATCAAAGGTATCTGACGACATAACTAATTTGCAAAAGGACAAAGACAAGTTTCGTGACGAATTGAAAGGCAGAATGAGACATGAATCAGACGTTATCAAAGTGCAATCTTTTCCGACCACGGCCGGAACTGATGGTTCTAACTGCTACGATAAATTACTAGCAACTGATTTTGTTGCAATAGCTGCAGTGGCAGTAGAGGGACTGACTCCTCCTAAGATGATGGAACCAATTTGGAAAAAACCGCGTCATTTTGTCAAAGTTGAAAGTTTACCGCACGATGAAAATACGGCAGTATTATCTCAAGCAATAATGTTTTCCATGGAAATGCAGCTTGCTGCATTGGCTCCACACAATGTGATTTTTATTGACGGCTCTCTTCTGACTTTGAGCATTTCTTATAACATCGCACTCAACAAAAAATCTCCCGAAAAACTAATAGACTTTTTGATCAATGGAGATAAAAAAGAATACTCTGATGACAGAGCCAAGTTTCAGGGAATAAAACACACGTTGGAATGTTATAAGGAAATTCTAGCGGCCAAAAGGACCGACAGAATGGTGGTTGCAGCTCCAAAATACACCGTAAAAAACGACGTTTGCAAAAGCATAGGAAAAGAAGGATTCGACGACAGAGGATTTTTGTCTGTCATTCTCAAACCTGGCGAATTCATTGAACCTTTTGAGTTTGAAAGGGATCATCCGGGTAAATTTCTAATTGCAAGCCTTCACGATGAATTAAAATCGGTAGCAGATGACATAGAAAAACTTCTCCGTGAGATTCATGTCACGTACTACAAACCGAAAGAACATTTTCCTGCCATCAGATTAGAAATGAGCTCGGCGGTAGCAAAAAACAAAGAGCGTTTGGCGATGTTGTTTGACGCAGTCAAATTGCAAACTGGGTATCCTGGAATCATGGAACCTTATCCAACTTATCTTGCGGACAGGATGGTAAAGCATTTGTCGAAGGCTTTGCCAGTAATAAAAGGAATTTCCATGAATCAAATGGTAGAGAAGTGGGAGGGAAGCACCTCTGACATCAACGTGTCCATGCATTCGTATCGGACTGGTGGGTTCAGATAATGTCTGAACTTTCCAATTTGGTCGACAAAGCCGAAGACATAGGTGTAGTGGGTTCTCCATCTTCCACCTCTCACTTAAAGTTGGACATTTTGGGCAGAGCGGCTGACAAGAGACTTGTCGGTTCTATGGCGGTGCTAAAATACACTCAAGACGGTCACGCAAATTACGCTCTGGGTCAGATTACGGAAGTTTCTCTTTACAACCCTTTTGTGATGGATCCTACTATGAGGTCCATAATACGACAACGTGGTAGCGTTGAACCCATCACTGAACGGCAAGACACGCACAGTGCTGACATGTTGATAAGCGCCGTGTTTCAAGAAAGCGGAGACGGACTTGATCCGAGCTCGTTTTCCACTGTTCCATCTACGGGTTCTCGGATTAAGACGATTAACCAAGACATAGTAGATAAGTTAGTTTCTCCATATTCAAAAGAAATCTCGTACATAGGAAAAATTTTTGGAACTGATGTCCTCATGCCAAGCCTTTTCAGGAATTTTGGGAACGAAGCGGAAGGGGGCCTTGGTGAGGCAATGCACATAGGAGTTTTCGGAAAAAGCGGTTCAGGAAAATCGTTTCTAGGAAAAATGATTCTTGCCTCATACATGAGGCACAAACAGATGACCTTGTTAGTGGTCGATCCGCAAGGAGAGTTTTCCAAAATGAAAAATGACAAAAATTTGATGGATTATGTTGAAAAAACACTTGGAAGAAAAATTGAATTTTATGATTTATCGAAACTAGTTCTTCTTCCAGAAATAGAATTATTCAAACAGATTCTTGTCAAATCAAAATTTCTCAAAGATCTTGGAATAAAAAACATGGATAATCAAGAAGATGGGGCAGACGAAATAGCCAAAATTTTAAGTCATGATTGGGGCCACTCGATTGCAAGCGGAATTACCGGCAGGATAAACCTATGGGATGCTTACCAAAGACCTGTTTTTGATCATGTTTGGGAAAGGCTGACACACACGCGGCCAAGAAATGGTGAACAGATTCCTATTGTAATTGAAAGAATCTACTCGACCCCGTCATACAGAGATAAAGTTTTTAGCGACATGCAGGACATAACGCGAAATCCAGAACGTTTGGAGGCTTTTTATCAAAAATGGAGAAAAGTGACGAGTCTTTTTGGCAGAGAGGGAATGGGACCGTCTAACAATTTGGCTCTCATTTTGAAGGCCATTGGAAAACGCGGAGACGGTAGAATCATCATAATCAACTTGTCAGAAGCCGAAGTTCCAGATTATCTATTTTGGAACGAAGAGATCAAAAAAGTTGCAATAAATCAAATTCTCCAGAGAATCGCAGAAGTGGCTAAGGATCAATATAATGAAGGTGGATCTCTTAATTCTCTCGTTGTACTTGACGAAGCCCATGAATTCGCGCCAAGGGAAAGAACTGACGAAGAGGAAATCATCGAACTAAGAGATACACTTACCACTGCGGTAAGAGAAACCAGAAAATATAATCTTGGTTGGATGTTCATCAGCCAAACCTTGTCCAGTCTAGACAGAAGAATAATCGAACAGCTTCGAATGTATTTCATAGGGTATGGTCTAGCTTACGGTATCGAACTTAGCGGTGTAAGGGAATTATTGGCTGGAAACGATTCGGCAATACGCCTGTATCAGCAATTCCAAGATCCTAAAAGCAGTTACACGAAGCCGAAGTATTCGTTCATGTGCATAGGGCCATCATCTCCTATGTCGTTCTCACAAATTCCGTTGTTTTTAAATTCCTTGAATTATCCAAAAGAGTTTCTAAATATTAATGACAAAACCAATTGATTACGTTGTATTAATTTGGTAGAATGACATTCCGAGAGTTTTTTGTGGTTTAAGATTGGACACGGCCAACAACGCTCAAAGTTCCTGTAAATATCTTTAATACGTTACTTTAGCAAATGGTAACAATGACCCTACCTGAGTTCAGGATGCATTTTGAACCAACTACGATAGAACATTTGGGACACAGCTTGTACACTAGAATCGCTCCGGTAATCGGAGAACTGGTTTCTAATTCTTGGGATGCTGAAGCAGAGAAAGTGGAGATTACAATTCCTGAAACAAGTATCACCCCAGACACGGAAATAGTTGTTAGAGATTATGGAAACGGTATGAATCCTAACGAAATAAACGACGCATATCTTCAAATCGGTAGAAATTGTAGGGTTGAACTTGGCAGAGAAGTCACAAAAAACAAAAAACGAGACATAATGGGTAGGAAGGGAATAGGAAAGTTGGCTGCTTTTGGCGTTGCCAATGAAGTAGAACTGCGTTCCATAAAAAATGGCGAGGCTGTTTGCATCAAATTAAATTTTAATGACATGAAAACATGGCCCAAAGAAAAAGGAGATTATCAACCAGTAGTAGTAGACAGTAGAACTGGAAAAACAAGTGAAGAAAATGGAACCGAATTAAGAATTCGTCAAATACAGCGTTCCACACCCATTGTAAGCGAAATAGTTCGGAAGGAATTGGCACGAAGGTTCATCATAGTTACCAAGAAAGATTTTGAAGTGTATGTGAACGGAACAAAGATCACAAAAGCTGATAGAAGACTTCGAGAAGACTGCAAAAAATCATGGGAGATCAATGACCTCCCCATGGGAAATATCATAAGTCAATCTGCGGGTTGGCAGGTGGATGGATGGATAGGTGTAACATCAAAAACGTCTCAAACAGAACGCGGATTAGATATCTTTGTGAGAGGAAAAGCAGCTGAGCTCAACACTATGTTTAATTTGAAAACTACAACAACGCAATTTGCAAGATCCTATGTTGTTGGAGAGATTACCGCTAATTTTCTTGATACACAAAAAGGCGATTTCGTTGGAACTGGAAGAAGTTCAGTTCAATGGGAAACATTACCGGGTGAAGCGTTAGAAAAATGGGGCCAAGAAGTTCTCAAGTATATTTTTGCCGAATGGCTAAAGATGCAAAAAAAAGAAAAAGAAGACAAAATAGCAAAGTTAACAAATTTTCATACTTGGTATCAATCTAGAACTACAAGAGAACAAAAGGTAGCAAAGACATTCTTCGATGCCATAATAAACGATGAAAATATTGAACCCGAATCTGCAAAACCGTTGTTAGAGATGCTAAAAACAAATATCGAATACCAAGCTTTTCAAGATCTGGTGGAAGAGATTGGAGAAAAAGGGATCAGTGTTGAAACTTTGATCAAACTCTTTAACGATTGGAGAATAATAGAAGCACGTGAGCATCTAATTCTTTCTGATGGCAGATTTGAAATCATTGAACAACTTGATGATCTTGTTGAACGAGGAGCGTTGGAAGTCCAACACATACAACCAATTTTTGAGGAACATGGATGGATCGTAAACCCATCGTGGAATGAAGTAACTGGTCAAAACAGATATTCAAAGTTGTTAAGGGAGCAATTTGAGGAATCCTCAAAATTAACTGAAAAAGACAGAAGAATCGACATATTGGGGTATGAGGTTGGAGGCACTCTGCACGTAGTAGAAATAAAGAGGCCAGACAAAACCCTAAGTTGGGCCGATTTGGATCAAATTGAAAGATACGTGCGATGGGTAAGAAAAAATGTCGTTGGGACCGGAAAAGATTCTCCAAGATATGCAACGGGATTGCTCATAGTGGGCCGCCTAAGCAGAGATTCCACGATCCAGGACAAACAGACTGCTCTAGCTGGTCAAGACATAAGAGTTGAAACTTTTAGAGATCTGTTACACACATCTGAAAAAGTGTACGGGTTGGTTGACGAAAGATTGCAAAAAATAGCACCAGAATATTCACGCAAAAAAAGAAAGGAACGTAAGAGATCCAAATGAAAATAGAATAAACATTTAGCATAACCGTCAGATAAAGTGCTTTATCATGAATGATATGTTTTCTAAGAAAAAAAGAAGTGAAATCATGAGCAAGATCAAAAGCAAGAATACCAAGCTTGATTGCTCAATGGCAAAGATTTTGACAAAATCACACTTTACATTCAGACAATATCCAAAAATTTTTGGAAATCCAGATTTTGTAGTGAAGAAAAAAGTGGTAGTTTTCTGTGACAGCTCATTTTGGCACGGAAGAAACTGGAGAAAATTGAAACAAAAACTGTCACGCGGTAACAATCCACAATACTGGGTTTCTCACATCGCAAAAAACAAGAAACGTGATAAGATGGTAAACAAGAAGATGAGGAATGACGGTTATATAGTTGTTAGATTTTGGGACACGGACGTTTACAAGCGACCCGAGTGGTGCATCGACGAAATCAAAAAGGCGTTAAAGTGATCAAGGCAGTATTTTCAGCAAATTCTCCGCTATTTTCTGAGTCAGTAAGACAGGTACTGCGTCCCCAATCATCTCTTCTAAGTCTTGTTTGGATCCCTCCATCTCAAAACTGTCCGGAATGGTCTGAATGCGGGACGCTTCCCTTATCGTGATTGCGCGGCTTTGTGATGGGTGAATGAATCTTCCGCAGGCCGGAGTAGTGCATCTACCAGTTATTGTCCCAGACGGCTTGTCCCATGACATCCTACCGTAAACTGAATCCGCACCATGTTTAATTTTCTTGTGGCATTCCAACCACATGCTTCTAGGAAGGTCTGTCCTGCTCCCACCATCCTTTGGAACGTGTTTTATCATTTTCAGAACTTTTGCACTGTGATTTCTTGCGGAATGTAACGAATCGTTTCTGTCGGTTTGACCTGGTCGAAGTGATTTTAGCTCTCCGATCGCATCACGAACAGTTTTTGGTTTTTTGATTTTATTTTTGTAAAATTTTTCAATTTCCTCTGTTTTCTTTTTGGTGAGAAATCTCTTTTTTATGGATATTGCGACCACTCTGAATCTGTTCTGTGGAACTCCAAAATCAGCCGCGTTCACAGTGCCGTAAAATGTTACGTATCCTGCTCGTTTTAGTGTCCTCAAGTATCTTTTAAAGAAAATTTTTCCCGGCCCTTCTATCATCCACGGAACATTTTCAAAAATTACTGCGGTGGGCTTGGTTTCCTCGACTAGTTTGGCGAATTTGTTAACGTACCTGCTTCTCGGATCCTTCAAGACGTTTATACTCCTCGTATCCGACAGCTTGCTGAATGATTGACACGGAGGGCAACCGATCATGCAAAATTTTCCTCCCTTTCTTAATTTTGCCTCTGCGAGAAGATCTTCTCCGTCAATTTTCAGGACATCTGATTGAATCGGTTTGAGGCCGATGTTCTTTTCGTATATGCGGCATCGCAGCGGGTTGATCTCTAGCGCGGCGGCTATTTGAAAACCGGCTCTCTTGAATCCAAGTGAGGCGCATCCCATCCCAGAAAAAACGTCTATTACTTGATAAGCGCCTTTCATAACGCCTCTTTCGTCAAAATTTCGATTGGAGGACATACTCAATCTCTTATTTCTCAGCATTTATCTTTTCATACGTCCTGCGGCAAAACAACTCAAACTCGCTTAAGATGTTACGTTTTTCGTAACTCCGTAGTAGTTCCGAAACATTATGCCTCTTCCAGACATGTGAATAAGACGCACTTCATTGCCGTATCCGACAAGAGTCAAGTGCGTGAAGGTTGATTATGCTACATCTTTTAGAGCACGTATTTTACGATCTCATGTGGAGTTAGTAACGGTTCAAAAATCATTTCAACAGATCACTTCTTGGGCTTATCCCAGTATGGACTCTTACATTTAGCGCAACGCGTCGGTTTTTCTTTGTCTCGTGATAACCATTCATGCCCACACCTATCACATTTCAAAATTTTTCTAGTTACTTCCCCCAACACCAATAGTGCGCACTAACAGTATAAAGTCTTATATACACTTTAAGTGTACACTAATAGTGTATGAGATACTTTGAGAATACATTGATCTGCGAATCGTGTCAGTACGGATTTTGTGAGGATTGTGTCGCACCATCATGCGGGTGTCAATGTAAAAAGAAATATCAATAAAATAACCTATTTTAAATTTAAAAATAATTTAATGATTAAAACGCGGCCATTTTTCCTCGCAGAAAATACGTACCAAAAATGATAAACCCTACAGCGGCCACATGTAATTCACGTATAGATTCACTCAAAATGAAATATGAAAGCATCACACCAAATATGGTGGTGGTTGAAAACAAGATTATGCTTCTCGTTGGTCCAATTATTTTAATTGCAGCAACCAAAAATAAAATAGAGATCCCAACTCCAAAAATCCCGGTAAATAACACAGTTGGTATTTCTTCAAGTAGAGTTTCTTCAAAACCTAGGTAAATTCCACCAAAAAACAATGCAGCGGCCAAAGCTGTGATCCCCGTGATATAGGAAGTTATTTCCATCATTCGTAATGAGCCAATATTTTCGCCGACTTTTTTAAACAACAACATTTCAATCCCATAAAAAAAACAAGAAAGAATCACAAGAAAATCACCAGCAATAGACGAATGTGATGAATCATGCATCGATGTATCGATAAACACTGGAACTAACACAGACCCCACAATTATTAATAAAAATGGAAATATTTCATATCGACGTAATTTTTCTTTGAGAAAAATAAAAGCAATCAACATGGTAAACACGATATCCATATTTCCTAAAATAGCCCCATTCGTAGCAGATGTCTTTTCTAAGCCAAAGTAGAATGTTGTGGTGGCAATAGCTTCAATTATGGAAACAGTCAAAAGCATGATCTTGTCGTTTTTCCCGATTTTGGAAAATGAAATTTGTTTGTATTTCGATAATTTTTTTGATTTTGAAATTATTTTAATTAAGAATGTAAACAAAATGGCAGACACCAAAAACATCAATGCAGTTATTGAAAATGGATTGAAAGTTGATTTTACAACATGCTCGTCAAGGATTGGTTTTGGTAATACGTCGGCAATTGCGCCAAAAAATGCAGACATTATTGCCAAACATATTCCAAGTGTGACTAATTTTGTACTCTGGTGACATGTATCTGTTCTAAACACGATGACATCCCAATCAAATATACACACAACTTGTATATTTCATTTCCACATTTGGAAATAAGGTATTCAAGTGTTCTAAAATCAATCATCAAATCATTCAATGCACCACACTTCAAGAGATGAACTATGGTGTACGGATCCTCGGCAAATTTTCTTATGTCCAATGTCGGACCTGGAAGAGAAACTTCGCGTTCATAAGTAACTATAATTCGATGCCCTTCAGGAGTCATAGCGTTCACGATAGGGGTTGCAGAAGATACACTATTTCCTGTTTTTTGCATTAATTTTTGAATGTATGAATTCATTAGTTCTACGGTACCAAATACGACATTGGTATCAAGAATATTGAATTCGCTAAATTGTCGATGAATTACGCCCACATTTCTATCAAATCGTTCTACGGTAATCTCTTCAAGTTTTTTATCTTTCATCAATACATCTAGAATTCCATATCCCAAAACATCGCGAATAAGATAATACCTAAGTTGGCTAAAATTTTTTGAGACAATTTCAGTAATTCCTTGTTGATGTGCTTCTTCCCAGAGATGTTTTTCAATATAATTTACAGGGTCGTCATTTTTCATCATGGGTTCCATTGATAAAAATAACTGTTGCATCATATTGGAGTACACAGTATGAGCTTCAGTATTCAGTACAGGCTCTGAAATCAAGTATTTACCAAACCGTGTTATGAAGACAATTGCGTCTCCAACTTTGTATGAATCTATTATGTCAGTTTCTGCATATGATGCAACGTGGCAGATAACATCAAAATTTGGGATTAAGTTGAACTTTGATGGATTGGTAGATCGAATTTTGATTTTTTTGTTATTACCATAGCGATCATATGATTTCATAAATAATATGCAATGAGAGGTTTAAAAGAATACAAATTTTTACTTTTAATGAAGAGATCAGTAAAAATAACATTACCAGAAAAAATTAAGATTTCAACATTTGCCTATGAGATAAAACCTACTAATTTCGGCACTCTTCCAGACGATAAAAAAATGCTCGCTCTATCAAAGTTCTTTCAAACACTAAGTTCCATTCAAAAGCCAATTAGGATCATAATCCTAAAGGAACCATTAGAATTAGAGATAGGAAATGAGACAAGATATTTGCAAATACCAAGAACATATGTTGTTTCTAACGAACCATTAGAGTTAATCCTCGAACAAATCGGATTAGAGTATTCGATGATATCTTCGGTTCCAGATTGGAAGATTAAATCAGAGAATCTAAACAATGTTATTTTAGAGAACAATAATTTCGCAAAGTGCTACACATTATACAAAATTCCATCCACATTACCTGCAGCGTGGACACATTCATTGTTATCAAGGACAGACATGGTCTCTATTTGGATCAAACCAATTGAGAATCATAAAGCTGTATCTCAGATGATCAGATACACTGGATTAGTTGGTACAGGTGCTACAAAATCATATAATGCAAAACATTCTTTCCAAAAAAGTCAGGAAGTGCTAGAAGCACTGTCACGTCAAGAAACAAAATTATTCAGTTGTTCAGTCGTTGTAACAATAGTAACAAGAGATTTAATTTCATTAAAGATTGCAGACAAAAATTTCAAAACTACGATGAGAGCAAACTTGGCTTCATTCGATGCCATATCTGCAATGCAGAAACAAATGTTAATCGAGGGGATTGGAAAAGTTTTGTATTTTGAATTAGGTTCAACTGCAATTTTCTACCCATTTGTGAGTGCAGATATGATTGAGGTTCCAAACGGAGTCCCACTTGGAATTAATCTGAATACGATGGCTCCAGTCATATACGATTACACCCAAAGAGAAAACTATAACATTTTGTTCTTAGCGGCATCAGGTGCAGGAAAATCAGTTACTGCCAAGACATGCCTTACTAGACTATCAAGCAAATATCCAGACGCCATGATATTCATAATCGATCCCAATGGCGAATATGAAGCAGTTGCCGAATACCTGAAACTAAATTCAATTAGAGTGACGCAAGAATCAAAATTAGGTTTAGAGCCGTTCAAGATGTTTACTCCTTCTGACGCTGCAGACATACTTGGCGACATTACAAAGGCGCCAGACACGGTACGAAAGGAGTTCAGGGCGAAAGCCGAAAAATGTAGCAGTGTAAAAGAATTGTGCGAAAAGACAAGCGAGGAGGCCAAAAAATTTCTTGTGGATTTAGTCGAGGGCCCAATTTCAAACGTGCTCCAAGGGGACTCGAGATTTGAGGACAGAATGGTGATTTCCCTAAGGGGGACTTCGGGGGAGGAGCGCGTGTCAATGCTGCTGCTCTTGACACTTGGCAAGATATGGAAACAAATCAATTCGTCGCCTACAAGAATACCTAAAATTCTTGTAATCGATGAAGGATGGATGTTGTTCCAGATGGCTAGCGCTGGACGATTCTTAAACATGATTGCAAGGATGGGAAGAAAGTTCAATGTCATTTTCATGTTCATTACACAGCGGCCGGAGGATGTGATAGAAAATGACTTTGGCAGGGCAATTGCAGACAATGCTGGAACAAAGATATTTTTGCAAAATACAGAACAGGCCTCTGAGAAGATAAAAAATGCGATGGTACTATCAGATCTTGAGGCAGACATGCTAAAGTCATTTGGTAAGGGGGAGTGCCTCTTTTTGACTAAGGATTACCGCTTGAGAGTCCAGATAACCCCAACAAAAGAAGAGCTCAAGATATTCTCAACCACTCCGACGACATCTTGACAATGCAGATTACAACAAGTTGTAGCAAACTTACAACACAGTACAAACTAACGAAGAAGAATATAGAAATAACGAGTTCAGATATTTTGTTTAGCGATTGCACGTATCATCGTTGAACATCTGTTAAGCAAAGTAAGATTAGGTTTATGTTTAATCAAAAAGCGATTCAAGCATACAGAAACAAGTCTTATATTGAAAGAAGTCATTTGTAATATGACAAATATGAAGTCAAATCTCGGGACATGCATGATAACTTTCCCAAACAAATCTGAAAAGGAAAAAGCGTTCTACGAACTTATTCATTCTAAAACACATTTTAGTGGTGTTGACAAGAATACCATCATCATTCAAGAAAAGGACTGTCAGTTTCTTGAAAGTAAGCACATAAAATACGAACGAATCCCATAAATTTTGTCTGATCTTAAAGTAGAGATTTTACTTCCGCTTTATTATAATCAAGATCAATCAGGCAAGCGTAAGGAAGTAGAGGGCTCAAAATTTACAGAGACTTTTGATGATCTCATGGACAGATTTGGGGGATGTACTGTCGATGATACCCCCCTATTAGGAGGATGGGTAGATCCAAAGACAAAGGATAGAATCAATGATACAAACACAACTTATTGGGTAGTTTGCAAGAAAACAAAAAAGAATGTGGAATTTCTCCACAAACTTAAGAAAGTGTTGAAGAAACGGTTTGAACAGGAAGATATAATGATGTATTTTGTAACCATAACTAGAATCTAGCCCAAGTCGACACCAAATCGGTTTAGCCAAATACAACAGGCAATATTTTGATCGTTCGTAAAGCCAACGAAATGAGATAAATATTATCAGTTTTTACCAAAGAACAGTGCCCACATTCATCTGCAGGGATTATGGTTTTGACTGTGATTTTGTTGCAAAAGCAGACAGCATTGAAAAGGTAATTGAGGAATTTAGCAAGCATTCGACTGACGAGCACGGAATCGAGTACTCCAAAGAAGCACTCATGCAGTTCATAATAAGAAAGGGCTAAGATTATTTCTAAAATAAATTACCAGATGTAAAATTCAGTTTGCCAAAGACACGTAAAATAATTTTGGGAGAAATATCTATCCGTACGACTCGTACTTTACTTCAAAGCTTCCGTCGTCGCGCTTGTCATGGAACGTGACAAATCCCTGTGGTGACAAAAAGTCCATCACGCCATCAATTGTTCCCTGCCAGCCGCAGATATAGAACATGGTGTTGTCCTTGGTGATTTTTTCGCCTACTAGTTCCTCAAGTGGTGACTTGCCGTTGTCGCGTGCCCTTAGGAAGTTTTCAACCCTGCCAGTTGGCCCCTTCCATGCACGGTTAAACCATTCGTGCGGCCTGCTGATTGCTGCGCGATATCTGAAATTCCACTTGTCTTTTCCCCTATCTAGGGACTCGTACTCTAGCTTGGTAAATGTCTCCTTGTAGCTTAGCTCATCAATGTAACTTGCACCGTGCAAAACCACGATCTCCCTTTTGTCACCCACTGCATGTAGGTGCTTTGCAAAGCTAACAAAGGGCGCAATTCCAGTACCGCCGCCAATGCAGACTATTCTTCTATCATCCTTGCGGCCGTCTGGCAGCCTTTGGTTAATTGTCAGGGCGTTTCCAGTGGGCTTGCCCAAGTACACCTCGTCTCCCTCGCTTGAATAGAACAGCTGCGTCGTCACACGGCCAGGCAGAGGCTTTCTGACCCACCTTATCACAAACTCGTAATACTTTTTGTTTTCAGGATGGGATGCCAGAGAGTACGCCCTGCGGACAATCTTGTAGTTTTCAGCAGTCACCTGGATGCCAAGCGTAATGAACTGGCCTGCCAGATAGTCTGGAATGATGCCGTCGTTTGGGGCTATACGTAAAACTACAAGATCCTCTTTGAGTAGCTGAACATAGATTATAGTTGCCTTGCTTTCTACGACCACGTTGGATTAATTCAATACTCAATGGTTAAATATTTTATGATATATCCCCACGAGAACCAGTTTGTAAAATCGATCTTTGCCAGATTTGACCAGAGCCACAGTTTTGAAAATATAGATTAGGATTGCGTAGGTTACAGGTGCTTGCCCCATTGTGCAAGCGCTGCAGCAGCTGCCACCCAGTCCCTAAGGTCGTCATACACTGGGACGCCCTCGTTTTCTATCAGCTTTGAAATCTTTTGGGTGTACGGTCCCCCGTTTCCTCCGACTAGCAAAGGCTTTTTCTTTTGTTTTGAGAACTCTGCCAGATGCTGGATGATTGTTTCCTCCAGCGGGTCGTCCTGGAACACAAACCACGGCATTACGATGTCCACGTTTGGATCCTCCATGAACTTTTGAATGGTATACCTATAGTCTTCTGCATTTGCGCCGCCAGTCACGTCAGCCGGGTTTCCCTTGCCAATCACATACGTTGGCGGAAAGTGCGCCTTCATTTCCTGCAATGTCTTTGGAGTTACCTTTGCAAGATCCAGTCCCAGTCTCTCAAAGTGGTCTATCCCGCCAATCATCGGGCCTGCGCCGTTGCTGCACATTGCTGCCCTGTTTCCCTTTGCAGCAGGCTGCCATGCAAGTGCCTTTGTCACTGCTGCCAATTCCTGGTAGCTGTCAACTGAGATGATTCCTGCCTGCTTGAATGCTCCCATTATGATGGCGTTGGATCCGCCAAGTGAGCCGGTGTGCGATGCTGCCTGCTTTGCGCCGGCCTCCGTTCTTCCGCTCTTCCAGATCACGATTGGCTTTTTCTTTTCCTTCATCACCCGTTTTGCAGTCTCGATGAACTTTCGTCCGTCGCCAAATCCTTCTACGTATAATGCAATCACCTTTGTCTGGTCGTCCCCTGCCAGATACCAAATCATGTCTGCCTCGTCCACGTCAGAGCGGTTTCCGTAGCTTACCATTTTTGACAGCCCAAAGGAATCCGCAGTTTCCAAAAAGCTGATTCCCATTGTTCCGCTTTGCGATAACAGTGCGACTGGGCCCAGCTTTGCGCGAACCATTCTTTCCTGTCCCTGGAATGCGCAGTCCAGCCTGTTTGCGGCATTGAACATCCCTATGCAGTTTGGACCGATAATTCTGATTTTGTGCTTTTCTGACAACTCTTTGATTTGCGCCTCATAGTCGGCCCTCTCCCCTCCAAGCTCCTTTCCGCCGCCTGACACAATTACGACGTTGTGGATTCCCTTCTTTGCGCATGCTTCGAGTACCGGTGGTGTGACTGACAGGTCAACGCACACCACAACCAGATCAACTGGCTCAGGTATTGCATCGACAGAAGGATAGCACTTGATTCCGAGTATTTCCTCTGCCTTGGGGTTAATCGGGTAGACCTTTCCCTTGTAGTCGTGCTTTGCAAGACTGTCAAGGACCGAGTTTCCGACCTTTCCAGGTGTGGCAGATGCGCCTACCAGTGCGACAGACTGGGGCGTGAAGAATTTTTCCATGAAAGAGTCGTTTGGCTTTGCCTTTGATATTGCGTTTTTGTTTACCTCCTTTGATAGTATGATTTTCGCATCAACCACATAGTATGATTTTGGGTACACTACTACGGGGTTAAAGTCGATGCTGTTGACATATTTTGCATTGTCAACGCCGATTTTACCGATTTGGACTAGCGCCTTTGCAAGCATGTTTTGGTCAATTGGCTCGCTTCCGCGGAAGCCCTTGAATATTTTAGATGACTTTAATTCGCTTAGCATCGACTTTGCGTCAGATGTTGTGATTGGGAGCATCCTAAATGCCACGTCCTTGAACACTTCGGTCATCACGCCGCCAAGTCCGACCATCATTACGGGGCCAAACTGCGGGTCGTTTTGAAGGCCGACGATCAGCTCGATTCCCTTTGGAACCATTTTCTCCAGAAGTACGCCTTTTACGTGGACTCCCTTTTTCTTTGAGAGTCGCCCGTACATGTCGGTAAATGTCTTTCTTACGTCCTTGTCATTGTCAATTCCCACCTTGACTCCGCCAACGTCTGTCTTGTGGAGGATTTGCGGGGAAACTATTTTCATCACCAGAGGATAGCCGATTTTCTTTGCAGCCTTGACTGCCTCGTCTGCAGACGTGACAAGCGCGTATGGGGGCACCTTTACCCCGTATGTCTTGAGGATTGATTTCGAGGCTTCTTCGGTGATTACCTTGTGATCTGTTTTTATTGTTTCTTCAAAAATTTTCAGAGTAGAACTCATAATGTGATCGAATCCCTCCAGATTCAATATATTAAACTTTGGTCAAAGATTAAACTCGGACTTGAAGTTCCGGTAAAAAGTTCTCATGTTGTTTTGGACACCGGGCAGATTTTGATCCATTTGGTTTTGGATTGATTTTGGATCGATGTACGGGATTTTCGCCAGATCGTCTGCGGCATTCTCAAGCCAGGACAGAATTGTTTCCCTGTCAACTTCGAGGTGGAACTGCACGCCAACTGCGCTTCCCGCCTGAAATGCCTGGTTGTACAGTCCAGAATATGCAAGTCGGGTTGCGTTTTTTGGAATGTCAAATGTGTCGCCGTGCCAGTGAAACACTGTAAACGGGCTTTGTATTCCCCGGAACAAGTTCGATGCCGAGTCCACCCGTATGTCGTCATAGAACCCAATTTCCTTCATTGGTCCCGAGAACACGTTTGCCCCAAAGGCCTTTGCCATTAGCTGCGAGCCTAGGCAGATCCCAAGTACTGGAATGTCTTTCCCAGACGCCTCCCTGATCAGGCTCATTTCGTTTTTGAGGTATTCCAGATTGTCGTTTGCACTCTCAGGTGCCCCAAGCACCACCACCGCGGAATGATCAAGGCTTGGGAGTTTTTCCTTTTTTGCAAAAACAACATCCAGGCGAAACCCGTCAGATTCCAGCAACCTGCCTAGTTCCCCAGGCCCCTCAAGCCTTGCATTTTGTACGACAAGTATGTCTGACATCTTTAGCAGATTGTGTCCTTGTTCATCATCTCCAAGAACTCCTGGCCGGAATACTCGTGCGTGACAGAGAGCGGAATTGCCCAGAACAGCGAATATTCTAGTGTTGCAACCACCCTCATCTTGTCTGTGTCAACGCGGGTAACGTCGGTTCCCTGTATTTCGGTGTCAAGAAACGAGAAAAATATCTGCGAGACTTGTTTGTCATCTGCCTCAAACTTGCCACTTATTTGCGCCTCAGAGTACGGCTGCACCGCAGTCCCGGAGGCGGTAAATTTCCCAATCGGCTTCGAGTCGTAGAATATGGTAAAATGGTATTTTGAAAAGACTGCAGGATAGTCAGAGTCGTTGCAGACTGCCATGTTTTTGCCGTGCAGCACTGAAAGATAGTCAAAATCAGAGGCCCACTTGAACTGCAAGCTGCTTGCAGAAACAAGATTCAGAGACGAGTAGCCAAGCGAGGACGCAATTACGATTATTGACACTATCACTATTATGGTGTGCTTGTCTGCCACGAATGATAAAGTGGCCTAGGTGTAATTTTAGGTATTTGGCCCTTTTAATCTACGATGATCATAAATAGTAAGAAAGTAAAATAGTCTTACTGATGAGAATATTAGAAGACCCAGAGATTACAACGATGAGTGAAAAAGGACAAGTAGTCATACCTCAGGAGATGAGAAAACATCTTGGAATAAAGCCCAAGACCAAATTCATAGTATATGTTGTTGGCGACAACATAATAATGAGAAAGCTCGACATGCCAGACATAAAAAAAGAATGGAAAAGCATATTCCAGACAATGGATAAAAAACACCTCAAACTAGACGAAAGGGAAATCGCAAAAGAGATCAGGTCGTACAGGAAGGAAAAACACAAAAAATCAACGGGCTGATTTGATGTTGAGGATCGTGCTCGATACGAATGTAATTGTGAGCGCGATAATTCATAATGGAAAGCCCAGAAAATTACTCCAGCTTGGAATTAACGGGAAATATCAAATTCTGACATCAAGAGAAACTCTAGAAGAAGTATCCGAAGTTCTTCAAAGACCGAAATTCAAGACGACTGGCGAGGATATTGCACACATCATATCCGCACTAGTAGCGTCAAGTGAGAACGTGTCGATCAGATCACATTTCCAAGTCATAACCGATGATCCTGACGATAACATCATAATCAATACTGCGTACGATGGAAATGCAGACTACATAGTTTCTGGTGATAGAGACCTACTGAATCTTGAAAACTTTCGCACCATCAAGATCATAACGATAGACGAGATGCTAAAATTAGCATCATAAGTATGCAACAATTACACGTAGATTAAGGCATGAGATAATTGCAAAGATATCACAAAAAACCGGCAAACGGGTTAAACCTAGAGTTCTTTCACAGATTATTATAAAATGAAAAAGAGGATTTTATGGCCAGAGGCCCTTTGCTTTGAATGCTTCAAGAACTCGACTTACTGCCAAAACCATTGCTGCGCGTCTCATGTCCACCTTGTGCTTCTTTGACAAGGCAAGCGTGTCGCGGAATCCGCGCGTGATGTGGTCTTCCATCTTCTTTGCAACCTCGTCAAATGTCCAATAGTATCCCATGTTGTTTTGCACCCACTCGAGGTACGAGATACAGACACCGCCAGAGTTTGCCAGAATGTCCGGAATCATCAGTATTTTCTTGCCGTACAGAATTGGATCTGCGTCTGGCATGGTTGGGCCGTTTGCCGCCTCTGCAATTATCTTGCAGTTTATTTTCTTTGCAATGCTTGCAGTGATTTGGTTTTCAAGTGCTGCTGGAACCAAGATGTCGCACTTTGTTGTTAGCAGTTCCTCGGTGCTGATTTTCTTGCTGCCCGGGAATCCGACAACAGAGCCGGTCTTGTTTTTGAATTCCAGAACTTTTTTAGAGTCCATTCCTTTTGGATTTATGATTGCACCCTTTGAGTCAGATACCGCGATTACCTTTGCGCCCATCTTTTCCAGATATTCCGCAGCAAAGGTTGCAGCGTTTCCATACCCTTGCAGCACCACCTTGGCGCCCCTCAGCTTGAGGCCGATTGTCTTTGCGGCGTCTCTGATGCAGTATGCGCACCCAAGGCCTGTTGCCACATTCCTTGCAAGCGAGCCTCCAATAGAGAGCGGCTTGCCGGTAATGACGCCAGGATCAGATTCGCTTCCATGCAACTTGCTGTAA
This sequence comes from Candidatus Nitrosotenuis chungbukensis, assembly GCF_000685395.1. Lineage (GTDB taxonomy): Archaea > Thermoproteota > Nitrososphaeria > Nitrososphaerales > Nitrosopumilaceae > Nitrosotenuis > Nitrosotenuis chungbukensis. Next base: position 40,832 of record NZ_AVSQ01000021.1, read on the forward strand.
ACGTCCATGATTTGAGCCATTTCAGTTCCAGTCGTGTAAACGTCTGGAGCTGGGATGTCTTTCTTTGGTCCGATTATCTCAGAGATTGCATAGGCGTATCGTCTCGTGATTCGCTCAAGCTCTGCTGCGCTAATCTTTTCCTTTTTGGCGTTGAGGTAGATTCCCCCCTTTCCTCCGCCTAGCGGAACGTCGACTACTGCACACTTCCAAGTCATCCAAGACGATAGCGCCTTGACCTCCTTTTCCATGTACTCGACTCCGCCTTCAGGATCAAAGTATCGGATGCCGCCCTTGTACGGGCCTCTGTCGTTGTTGTGCTGACTTCTAAATCCAATGAATGTTCTAATTTTTCCGTTGTCCATCTTGACTGGGATCTTTACCCTTAGAACCTTGTTTGGCTCTGCCAGATAGTCCCTCAGGCTCTTGTCAATCTTTAGAATCGAGCAAGCGTCGTCAAGTTGCTTTAATGCATTCTTCCATGGATCTGCTGAAATCAAATTTATCGAGTATCCTGAAGCCAGATTCTATTTAAGTTTTCGAGGAAGAGTCGCTCGGATCGCCGATCAGAAACGATTTCACAAAATCGATATTACAGTAGCAGGCAACTGACTGCAATGAGTGACAGCCTTTTAGATCAGAAGTACATCAACCTGGAGACATATAGAAAAAGTGGAAAACCAGTGTGCACCCCCGTGTGGTTTGTCACGGACAACAATACCATCTACGTGATCACGACAAAGGAGACAGGCAAGGTAAAGCGGCTCCAAAACAACAAAAACGTCAGAATTGCGCCGTGCGGGTTCAGGGGTGAGCTGAGGGGGGAATGGGTCTTGGGGACTGCGAGGTTTGCAGAAAAGGACGAAGCCGAAACGGCGCTAAAGCTTCGAAAGAAAAAGTACGGGCTCCAGGCGCGCCTAGTCGGGGCACTCGTTGCAAGAAAGGGCGAGCCTGTCGTAATTGCGATTTCGATTTGAGAGAATAGAAAAATCATCACACCGTAATCAGAATGCCGCTGTTTTGGTTTATTTGTAAACAAACAATTTCAAATGCCATGAACTAAATCTGACTTTCTAAAAACACCATATTCTAATAAGAAAGTAATATCGTACAAGACACGTGTCTGGCAGGCAAGGCCAACGTAAAGAAAGCTTGGAGAAATTTCTAAACAGCGCGCCATTTATGTGGAGAAGGGTAAACACCGACGGAGTCATTCTGGATTGCAACCAAATGTATGCAGACAAGATTAATTTCTCAAAGGACGAAATCATAGGCAAGTCAATTTTTGATCATGTGTCGCAAGAAAGCGTAGCAAACTTGCAAAAAGCATTTGAGGCGTGGAAAAACGCAGGCGCAGTACACAACATGGAGATATGGCTCAAAAGAAAGGACGGCACCATATTTCCGGTTTTACTTTCAGCAGCCAACGCATATGACGAAAGTGGCGCCCTGCTTGGGAGCAACACCGTCATGATTGACATCTCAGAGATTAACGAAGAAAAGCAGGTAATCCATTGGCCAAAGATAAAGAGGCTCCAAGTAATTGGAGAGCTGACATCCCGCATATCGCATGACATCAGAAATCCGCTTGCAATGATAAAGAACGGATTAGAGATGATCAGGATTGCAGAATACCAGAACACTAGCGACAGGACAAGAGACTGGCTTGAAAGAATAGGGCGCGGGGTGGAGAGGATCAACTACCAGGTGGAAAACGTCCTAGACTATGTCAGTCCAAGGCCATTAAGACTTGTAGAATCCACAGTATCAAAGATCATAGGCGACTCAATTGAGGATGTGGCAGTTCCAGACACCGTAAAGATCCAAGTAATAGGAGACTCGGCCATACAGTGCGACACAAACAAGATTCAGATTGTTTTTGTGAACCTGATTTCAAACGCGATTCAGGCAATGAGCGGGGTTGGAGCAATAACAATTCAGACGGCCCAAGACGGAAACGAGATAAAGATCACCGTGACTGACACAGGTCCTGGAATTCCCCTAAAAAACATGAGCAAGATTTTCGATCCCCTATTCACCACGCGGCAGATAGGAACCGGGCTTGGCCTCCCAAGCTGCAAGGCCATACTGGAGCAACACGGAGGCTCAATCGAGGCAGACACGGAGCTTGGAAAATATGCGCGGTTTACAATCAGGCTGCCCAAAACGGCGTCTTTGGTTAACGGCTCGTAAATTTGCAATGCTGCACTTTCCTGTTTTTGGAGTTTCCTAAAACGGCACAAAATTGCAGGCAAGCGGTTCAGGGCAAGCACAGTCAGCGGCCATAGCTAAAGCATGTTCATAAAATACAAACTGGTCGTTATCTACATTCAAGGGCATATTACTGTGTGCAGGTAAGCGACGCCAAGGCCAAGGATGCAAAGTCAGAGTGGGAAAAGATAGACGGCGTTTCTGACGGCGAGGCCCAACTAGCAAAATATTTTTCTGTTTGCGACATTTGGAAGGAAAGCGTTCACAAGATAATCACAAAAACAGAATACCAAACGCCAATTTATCTTCAGGCCTACAGCATGATGCACTCAGAGTTTCTGCATTCCATTGACAATTTGTTTGGCACGTGCTATATCTGGCAGAAGAGGTACTTTGACAGAATGGGAATTGATCAAAGAGTCATCGATGCGTACGGCGAGCTTTGCGAAAAAAGCACTAGCGGCGTAATGGAGTGGATGGATGCATATGCAAATTATAAAAAATTCCAAGCTGACCTTGCTATTGACTATATGAAAATTGGAAACAACTATCTTCACTGGTGGATAGACATGTACGGTAAGACGGTGTCTTTTTGGAATTTTTAGATCAGCACAAGCGCAAACTTTACAGATAAACCTTTTTTGCGTTTAGCTTTCGCTCCAGTTTTGTCGCAACTTCGTCTAGCGCAAGAATGTTTACCTCAAGATAGTTCGAAAGGTAAAACAGTGCGCCGTATTTTCCCCCCAGTTTGGCAACGAGGTTGTTTTTCTCCAGCACCTCAAGATGGTGCTGAATTGCCTTGTAGTCCAAGTTCATTTCAGATGCAATCTGATTTGTGTTAAGCGGCCTGTCAGACAGCAGGGATATTATTTTCAGTCTTGTGTGGCCGCCCCGCGTTCCTGTGAACACGTACAGCAAGAGTCGCCTTGCATCTCGATCAGGGGTGTGCGAAATTGCAGCAGATCGCGTCCTTGCCAGATTTCGTATATCAACTAGCTCCATGTGAAATACAGAGCCGCGCAATTGCATAAAACACTATTTCCAAATCCGCCCCAGATCTCACCCAAAACAATGAGGCTTGGAAAGCAACTAACGCTTAAATTGACAACGGGGTTAGCTGAGTCATTATGATGCCAGCACGCGGCTACGACATGACGCCTACAATGTATTCGCCGGACGGAAGGATATACCAAGTAGAGTATGCCATCGAGACCGTAAAGCGAGGAACGCTTGCAATAGGCATCAAGGCAAAAGACGGCGTAATCATGGCAGTAGAGGAGATCCCGCGAAAGCTCCAGTCAGCTGGGGTCACGCAGAAAATATTCCAAGTTGACGACCACATAGGAGTCGCGGCAGCAGGCTACATTCCAGACGCAAGAACCCAGGTGGACGACGCGCGCACCTTTTCTCAGAGCCACAAGCTCATTTACGATGAGCAGGTAGACGTAGAAACAGTTGCAAAGCATCTGGCAGACAAGTGCCACCAGTACACCCAGTATTCAGGGGTAAGACCGTTTGGCGTAGCACTCATCGTTGCAGGGGTAGACCAGCGGGGGCACATCATCTATGTGACAGATCCTAGCGGAACGTTTCTTTCATATGCGGCAGTGGCAATAGGCGCAGGCTCTGAAGACGTAAACTCGTTTTTGGAAAAGAACTACAAAGACGACATGTCAATTGAGGAGGCATCAGCACTTGCAATTGCGGCAATAGACATGAAAGGCGAGCAAAAGGAAGAATCAAAGCACATCAAGATGGCAAAAATCACCGACAGCAAGAAAACGCTTGAGAAAATCTCAGACGCAGACGTGGAAAGATACGCCAAGGTTGCAAAAGAAAAGTATCCAAAATCATCCTAGCCTTACCAGCCATTTCACGCAATGATCTGCAAGAATCATTTTACCAATATTACGGGGCATTTAGCTCGCTGTACAAGTTCGATTGCAACACTGCCCATCATGAACCGCCTTGGGCCTTCCCTTGCCCTTGTCCCCATCACGATAAGGTCCACCTTTTGTTGGGCTGAAAACGCAAGCAGTGAGTCCGAAATGTGATTGGAAAGAATCAGGTCAGACTTGGTTTTTACCCCAAATCTTTCTGCAGTCTTGTGCAGGACCTGAAACAAGGACTGCATTTGCTTTATTTTGTTTCGCTCGATTATCGTTTGGTGGCTCGCCATGTCAAGAAACGAGCTTGACATTATGCTGCTGTATATTACCGTGATTAGCGAAATTTTGGAATTGTATTTCTTGGCAAGGTCCAGTGCAAGCTCAAAGGCACGGTATGAAATCTGCGACTCGTCAAAGGGCACCAGTATGTGCTTGATTAGCGATGGCGAGACTTCCCTGCACTCAGGCATCGCAGGGCAGACAATCTGGGTATCTTGCATCAACAGAATAGTTTGGACTAATTTTCTTATATTCAGGAGTTTGTTCTTTTTCAAACAACAGGTTTCCGTCGCATTTGTTTGGCTCCAAATGCAGTCATTTTCAGGCAAGAGCAGTCAAAATTAGACCCCCGCGCACCTAATCATTCAGTTATCATTTGACGACTTGACTCAACCGCAGACGCCAAATTAGTACGCACTTCCTACCTAATTAACAAGCTAAATAGGGCAACTGACAACATACTTGCAAATGATGCTGCCTAGAGATTGCTTGCGGGCGACAAATAAATTTACATTTTACCAAAAATCTTATAGTATTATGAAACAGATCCAGCGTGAATTGAAATTCAGATTAATGGAAGTTAACACTTCGGGCGCATCGGCTATGGTGGGATCATGATGGCAAAGCAGCAGTACCGCTCAGAAATAGGAATACTCAACGACATTTTGGGCGTAATTGCAGACTCGGGGAGAAACGGAATCATGATATCGGCAATAACCAAAGCGGCAAACGTCTCGCACAGCTCGGTAAACGAAAAATGCCAAAAGCTTGTTGACGCAAACCTTGTAAATGCAGTCAAGGACGGCAGGGGGAACACTTTTTTCATAACAGAGAAGGGGATGATTTTCCTTGAGCAGTTGCGCAGATTTACCCAAACTATGAAATCAATGAACATCAGGTACTGAGAAATTCTTGACACAAAACGAAAGCGAGCCGGCAAAATTCATACGAGAGTTAAAGGACAAATCTAGCCTGCTCGTATTTTATGACAACCAAAGCTACGCCAAGTCGCTTGGGTTCCTTTTCTTGGACATAGGGCTGAGGAGCGGTCACATGTGCCTTTATCTTTCGTGCGAGGCCACACATAACGTGGAGGCAGACATGGCCTCTGCTGGAATCGACGTGGCCGGCTACAAGGCAAGCAACAGCCTGAAAATTCACAACATAACTAATCACAGAAAGGATCAGATCTCCAAACTAATTGAAGAGTTTGTGAAAAACGCAAAAGAGCATTCGCGAATAATATTGCAGCACGACAGGTTCACCAGGGCACAGCAGCAGGATCTATTGTCACTTGAAGAATACATCCAGACACTCTTTGAGAAGCACGACATCTCTGTCCTGAAAATATACAACACGGAATTTTTGGACAATGCCAAATTCATGCAGCAGATAATCAACATGCACGAGTATACGATTTTTGCGCCGGACTTTGGAAAGGGAATCGTGATCAAAATGAAATGACACTTTGGAATTTCATCACACCAGACTGGGCTTTTGCACGGTTCCGGAGGATTAATACAAATTATAGCTGATTAGTACCTAGTACTAATGGGTCTTGGAAGCTATTGGGGAGAGGTAATCGAGGTCCTGCGGCAGATAATCCCGATTTATGACAAGGTAAACAAGTACATCTCCCTTGGAAAGGATACGGAGCACAGGAACAGGGGGATAAATGGAAGAGTAAATCCAGGGGACTCGATATTGGATGCAGGCTCCGGCTTTGGGAACATGTCAAGGACTGCAGAAAAAATCTGCGGCGGCAAACTTGCCATTACACTTTACGACCCGCTTGTTCCGATGCTGAAAAACACGAGCACGTATTTTCAAAAAACTCCAGACCTGTCGTGCGGGGTCTTTGAGCACATACCGTTCAAGGACGGGCAGTTTGACGCAGTCCTGTGCGGGTACTCGCTGCGGGATGCAATAAATCTCAGAATTGCAATTTCAGAAATTCACCGGGTTTTAAAAAACGGTGGCCGCTTTGTTATAGTTGATTTGGGAAAGCCAGACAGCGCATTAATCCGCGCAGGCGTTTCGTTTTATCTCAGAGTTATTTTGCCAATCATTGCGTTTGCAGTAGGCGGCAGGCTCGGACTAAAGTTCGGGACCTTGCACGGGACGTTTAAGAGGTGGCCGCAAAACAAAAAGCTCGAATCGCTGATCTTAGAAAAGTTCTCCCGCGTCGAATTTGACACGGATCTAATGGGCGGCGCAATAATGGTTGCAGCATACAAATGAACAGAACACTAGTCCTTGTAAACATCACGGCCATTTTGATTGGCACCTCCTACGGGATGCACAATCCGCTTGTTCCCATATTTGCAAAAAACGAGCTCGGGGCATCGTATGCAGACTTGGGGTTGATTGGCCTTGCAAACTTTATCCCGTACATATTCATCCCGGTTTTTGTAGGGGCTCTGCTTGGAAGATTCAACAACGGAAGAATCCTGTCACTTGGAATCATCATAAACTCGTCGTCAGTGTACCTGCTTGCGCTTGCAAGGTCTGTCCCAGAGGTAATGGCATTTAGGGCAATGACTGGCGTGGCGCACGCGTTTTTCTGGCCCCCTGCAGAATCAATCATATCAAACGCAAGCACGCCCGAGTCCCGCATAAAGAACATCGCAAGGTTCACGGGGTTTTTTGTCAGCGGGTTTATGATTGGCCCGCTAATAGGGTCGTTTCTCCTCGAGGGGATGGATGCGTCATACAGGCTCTTGTTCCAGATTGCAACGTTTGTCCTTGCGTCATCCATAATATTTTCAATCAAGGTTGCACAAAATCACACGCCGCTGCCCCACTCCAAGTTTTCGTTTTCAGGAATCATGGAGATGACCAAGTTTCCTCACGTGATTGCAATTTTGATTTACTGCGCTTCATCGTTTGGGATGATCCTGGCAATACATCCTGCATTTCTAAACGACCGTCACATGTCGGCAACTGCAATAGAAATACTGTATTTCGTGTTTGGTGTTTCGCGCGTCATAACGCTTGCACTGGCAGAAAGACTTGCAAGGCACATTACAAGAACCATGGTCTCCTCAACCCTTTGCATTTCGGCAGGACTCTTGCTGTCGTTTTTTTCAGAATCCATCATACAGTTTGGGATAGCGATGGCAATCATGGGATTTGGGTTTAGTGTGATTTTCCCGTTCACCCTTGAGATAATCCTAAGAAAGGTCAGGCGGGAAACGTCAGGCGTGATAATTGGCGCGTACGAGACCACGTTTGGGATTGGGTGGGCAGTCGGCCCAATAGCATCAGGCCTGATATCAGAGTTCTCAGGAAACGCAATCCCGTACTTGGTGTTCTTTGGGGCAGGGATTGGAATTTCTGCAATGACTGCGATAAAAAGAAAGTCGCTAGAACAGGCATCCTAGTTTGCACGTTTTTATAAAATCAGCGATTTTGATCTGATACGGTTAACGGCGGTTACTTCAGATTACTTGTCAGACATCTTCTTGTCCAACATTAGTTTGTCGGACATTTTCTTGTCAGACATTAGTTTATCAAACATTATCTTGTCAGACATTAGTTTATCTGACATTTTCTTGTTAGATACCATTTTATCATAAGTTTTACTATCAGACATCATCCTATCGTACATTTTATTGTCAGATATCATTTTTTCAAACGTTCTCTTGTCAGACATTGCCTTCTTCTCAGATATCATTTTGTCAAACATTTTACTGTCATACATCATTTTACCAATTACCTTTCTGTCGGACATTTTTTTGTCGTATACTTTGTTGTGGGATGTTTTTTTATCGTACATTTTATTGTCAGATGTCACTTTATCAGACGTGGGGTATGGTTTTGCAGGACACAGTCCGTCGCCGCAAACTTTGGATACTTTTAGGTTACTTGTGACCACGGGGTCTGCCGCAACGGTTTGGACGGAGAAAAACATCATGGAAATCATGGCGATCACGGTAGGAAGTACAAGGACTCGCTTCACAGTTGCCATGCAGTCTGTTTGCATGCAATGCTATTAAGCCGCGCTTACGTTTGTGTTAGTTTTATGGATGAGTTTGTCAGTATGATTGACTAATCTGTCACCTAGGTCAGGATGATTAGAAAAACACGCCTGAAACTGGCAGCCAACTAATCAGCGTGTTTTTTTACAAAAGATCAAGGCGCAGATTTGACGTGCCTTTACGCAAGTCGCTTTCTAATCTTCAGTATGACAAACGCAGGAAGTGCAAAGTACATTCCGATATTTAGCAGAATTACCCCTATTCCGTATCCGAGCAGTTCCTGTTCTGAGTCGATGTTTGCATAGTTCAGAATTGACAGTGAGGATAGCAGCGGTGTCAGCGCGGCCTTTGTCGCTTCTTTGAACAGTGGGCTTTGCCTTTCCCAGTCAGCCACAGCGGGGCTAAACGAATAGTAAAATGCGTTAAATCCGTCCATAAATGCAGAGCCGAAATTTGTCCTGTACAGCATGCCGTCGCGCAACTCCCTTAGGTTCTGCACTTGGGGCGCAAGCTCCGTCCCGTATGCTGCAGTAGCTACAAGGCATCCGCCTCCGCTCTTTTGCTCGACTACACAGACCCCGTCTTGAAGAACGGTTCCCTCGCCACACACCCCAACTATCGGCTGGGGCTCTGGCAGTCCCACCACCTCATAGATCGTCTGCCCTGGGAAGTACCTGTCAAACCATTCCTTGAACGCCAAATCGCTGTTGTATCTGTCAACATATGTCTGAGGGTCTTTTGACGGGTCTGGAAATCCCGGAACTGTTGCCGGCGTCTTTGCAGGATCAGGCAGCCCCACTACATCATAGATCGATTCGCCTGGGAAGTACCTGTCAAACCATTCCTTGAACGCAGGTTCATTTTTGTATCTGTCAACATACGTCTGAGGGTCTTTTTTAGGATCTGGAAATCCCGGTATGACTGTTTTTGGTTTTTCTTGCGGCTCAGGCTCTGTCGTCTTTGGCTCCTCAGTCTTTGGGGTTTCTGTCTTTGGTGGTTCAGTTGTCGGCGGCTGTAACGGCGGTGTCGTGGGTGTTGTCGGTGTCGTGGGTGTAGTTGGCGTTGTAGGTGTAGTTGTAGTTGAGGACTTTCCTTTCATCAAGTCGGCTGCAGACGGGCTGACAGGGGAACCATCGGCAGAATAATCAAATAGCGTGAACTTGCCTTTGTAGTTTGGCTCTGCGTCATAAAACGCAGTTGCGTTGTAAACCCCCTTTTGTGCAAACTTGGTAGAATATTTCTCCAAAGAGGTGTCCACAGGATTAATTTTTAATATTCCGTCTGAATCAGACGTACCGCCAAGCAGTGTGACAAACTGGCCATTGGGGCCGTAAATCTTGATTGAGACCATTTTGTTTGCATGTTCGGAATCGGTTGTGCCGCTAAAGGTAATCTTGTCTCCCTTTTTGTATGCCATCTTGTCTGTTTGAAGCGTCTGAATCACGGCAAATGCAGGAGAAACTGCCATGCTTACTACCAACAGTGACAGGACTAGTGCTAGTGTTTTCAACCCTATGAAATGGAATCAGGCGTTAGGATCTTTAACTAGATTGTGCATAATTGTGCAGTGGTTGCTGGACAGATCTAGACTAGTGCCAAACTTTATTTTTCGACAGGTGAAAAATCAACCATGCAGGATTACGCCCTTAACATCTTGGGAAGCGAGTGGGTAATCATAGTACTTGTGGCCCTAATCGTGCTTTTTGGTACAAACAAGATCCCAGACGTGGCAAAAAAGCTTGGACGGACAGTCGGCGAATACAACAGGGCAAAGGAGGAGATTCAAAACCAAATCTCAGGAATCACAAACGCAAACCTCAACATAACAAATCCCGTGCAAAACGAAAGGCAGAAGCTGGAGGCAATGGCAAAGTCACTTGGCATTGACTTTGCAGCAAAGACAGACGACGAGATAAAAAAGGCAGTATCGGAAAAAATGCCAAAAAACGACCCCGGCCAAAAGGACAAAAAGCAGTCTTGAAAAACATTTCATTTAACAGGATTTACAACACGAACTGTATTGATGGAATGAAATCCATTTTGCCAAACAAAATAGATCTCATAGTGACAGACCCGCCGTTTGCAATCGACTTTAAGGCAACCAGGCAAAACTACAACAGGACTGCGTCAAGGGTGATGCAGGGGTACAACGAGATCAAGCAAAAGGACTATTACGATTTCACATTCCAGTGGATGTCAGAGGCATTTAGAATTCTGAAAAAATCCGGAAGCATGTATGTTTTTTCTGGGTGGAACAACCTCAAGGACATCTTAAACGCGCTAGACAGCGTCGGATTTACCACGATAAACCACATAATTTGGAAATACCAGTTTGGCGTAGTCACGTCAAGAAAATACGTCACGTCGCACTACCACTGCATCTATGTTTGCAAGGACGAGAAAAAAAGAAAGTTCTACCCGTTTGTGAGATTCAAAAAGACAGACAGGACTCAAGACGGGCACAGCCTCCACTACAGGGACAAGGAAGACGTCTGGGAAATAAAGCGCGAGTACTGGACTGGCGACAAAAAGACCCCGACCAAACTACCTGCGGAAATCATAAAAAAAATTCTCCAGTATTCCTCAAAGACTGGGGACGTGGTGTTTGATCCTTTCCTGGGCTCAGGACAGGTTGCAGTGGTAAGCAAGATGCTAAAGCGCAAGTATGTCGGATTTGAAATCGTCCCTGAATACTATGATTTTGCCAAGAACAGGCTAGATAGGAACCAGTACCGGCTCAAAGCATGATACAAAAAGAGTAGGGAGATTTCGGACTAGGCGTCCTGTCGGTCTCCGTTTATCTATATTCCATTTTTGCCTTTATGCGTTTGACTTCGCCCATCTCTTCTCTGAGATGTTTTGCCAGCAATGTTTCTGATTCCTTCTTGTGCTTCCAATAGGCGTTCAGAACCGCTTGCCTTGTCTTTGCATGTTTTATGGCAGACTGGTATTTTTTGTGAATTGCAGCTACGCCTCTTGCGTAGCTTCCTGCACTACTTCCCATGAGACGTAGGGGATGATCATTATACATAACTAGGCGAAGTTTACCATATTGTCATATTTACTGAGTTAAGGTTGACTAGATCCAATGGGTATGTTATTCCCCAATAGACCAAATGCATGACCCCAAACTAGCACCACCGTACCACCAAACGATAAATCCATACCATACCTAAGAGGGTGGAAGACATGAAGTATTCCTGCCCAAAGTGCAAGTCGGCACTTGAGATCCAAAAGACGTTCAACAAAAAATACATGATAACGTGCAAGTGCGGCCTTGAGGACCTAGTCGAGTTTGCAAAAAACATGGACGAGGTGTACCTGGAGTTCTTGGCAAGGTACGACGATGGGTCCACTCCGGGCAAAAAGCAGCTAAAGGCAGAGCTAAAAGAATCAGGAATAATCCGCGACGAATCTGAGATAAAGAAGATGATCGGAAATGCCTCCCCAGATCCCATAACAAAGGAGGTGCTTTATTCAAAAAAAGACTACATCTCATATTACAAGGCAGTGACAAGCCCGCCGCCAGAAATGGGAAGTCCAGTCGAGGACTTGGGGCTAGATGACGGAATGACAAGATACCTGCGTGAAAAGGGCATCACTCAGTTCTACAGATTCCAGGAAGAGGCAATACGGGAGATAATTTTCGGCCAGAACGTTGTAATTACTGCGCCAACTGCGTCTGGAAAGACAGAGGCATTTGCCATCCCAGTGATACAGAAAGTTGCAAGCGACAGCAGTAAGGGGGGAATACTTGCGATATTTGTGTACCCTACAAAGGCACTTGCCCGGGACCAGATCCCAAAGATCATGGAAATTGCAAAAAGCGTCGGCGTCTTGGCAGACGTCTTTGACGGCGACACAAAGGAATCAGAGCGGGCAAAAATCATTGACTTCCCTCCCCAGATAATAGTTACAAATTTTGACGTCTTGCACTATCACATGATGTACAGGACAAAGTTTGCGTCCGCATGTACCACTGCAAAGTTCCTAGTGGTGGACGAGGCGCACGTGTACTCTGGCATATTTGGCTCAAACGTGCACTATATCATAAAGCGCCTCAAACGAATCTGCAAGAAAATCCAGTTTGTCGCATCGTCTGCCACCTTGGATAACGCAAAAGAGTTTTGCGAGGATCTCTTTGGCGCAAAGATGGACCTCATACAGGGCTCCGGAAAAAAAGGCGAGACGGATTTGGTCATGATATTTCCGTCGCTTAGGACCCAGAGGGCGCTCATGATCGACCTGCTTGAAAAACTGACATCAAAGAAGCACAAGACAATGGTGTTTTCAAATTCGCATCTAAACTCTGAGCTAATAGCGATGCAGGCAAGAAAAAAGAAGATAGACATCAAGGTGCACCGAGCTGGGCTGATGGCAAACTATAGGAACTTTGTAGAAAGGTCATTCAAGGAGGACAGGCTTTCTGCAATATCGTGCACCCCAACACTTGAGCTTGGAATAGACGTAGGAAACGTTGACGGCGTGATATCGTCCACCATCCCGATCAACAGGTTGCTCCAGAGAATAGGGAGGGCTGCAAGAAAGGGGCAGCGGGGATTTGCTTTTTTGGCGCTTGGAAATGATCCGATTTCACAGTACTACAAGAACCACCCTGACAACTATTTTGAGGACGTAGAGCAGACATACATCGATCCAAAAAATCCGTTTGTGGAGGAGTTCCAAGTGCTTGCAATGGCGTGCGACAAGCCAATTGCCATGCACGAGATGGCAGAGCATTCAGAGGCGATAAGAAAACATGTAGAGTCGGGAAGACTGGTTTTGCAGGAAAACCGGTATGTCCCCAACTATCCTGCCATAAAGGACATGCAAAGTGAATACAGCATACGCGGGATTGGAAAGTCAATTGATATTTTCCTAAACGAGAAAAAGGTAGGCGACAGGGTCCTCCCGATGGCACTAGAGGAATTGCACGAGTCTGCAATCTATTTTCTTGCAGGAATGCGCTACAAGGTAAAGGAGTTCGATTATCCGAAAAAACAGTTTGCAAAGATTGTTTCCATCCCGCGGAACTACCCGTACTATACAAGGGCGCTTACCGAGGAATGGCCTACAATTGAGACAATATACGAGAAAAGGAGGGCATTTGGTGCAGAGGTCTGCTTTTGCAAGCTGCATATCCAAAAGAAGGTATACGGTTATGTCAACATCGAGCTTGGGCAGGAGGTGACCCAGGGACAAAAGATCCTCCTTGAGAATCCGCTAGAATACGACTTTGTGACAAAGGGAATCGTGATACACGCGCCAAGGCCTACAGACGAGATGAAAAAGTCAGAAAACTCTGAATACACGGAGGCAAGCGGGTACCACGCGACAGAGCACATCATAATTGAGGGAAGCAACATGGTGACAGGCGGAGTGTCGCAGGACTTGGGCGGAATATCGCTTGGAACGTCTGGGCTAATTTTCATCTATGACGGGGCAATAGGCGGAAATGGCGCAAGCAAGGCACTGTACGACAGGCTGGAAAAAGCACTAGAGCGCAGCCTGCACATCGTAAAGGAGTGCCCGTGCACAAACGAGGCAGGATGCCCCCGCTGCACGTTCTCGTACAGATGCGGGAACAACAACGAATTCTTGCACAAAAAGGCCTCAAACGAGATACTGCAGAGAATCAACGACGGCGAAATCACAGACATCATAGAGCCAACAGAGGGAGATAGGCCGCTGGTATAATTTGCAAGGCAAGTGATTTTACAATTAATTAAGAACCACAAACAAACACTACACATGGAAAAAGTTGCCCTGGTTACTGGATGCTCAAGCGGAATAGGGCTAGAGACCGCACTAGGACTTGCACGTGACGGCTACTTTACGTATGCGTCAATGCGCAACACATCCAAGTCGTCTAAAATTGAGCAGGCCGCAAAAAAAGAAAACCTCACTCTAAAGGTAATCCAGCTAGACGTCGATGACAAGGACTCGATAAAAAACGCAGTGTCACAGATAGTCAAGGAGAAAAACAGGCTGGACGTTCTGGTAAACAATGCAGGATATGGAATTTTCGGATGTCTTGAGGATATTTCAGTTGAGGAGTTAAAGGAACAGTTTGAGACGAATTTTTTTGGGGCGGTAAGACTGATTCACGAGGTTGCGCCAATCATGAGAAATCAAAAGGCGGGCACAATTGTGAATGTGAGCTCTGTCGCCGGAAGAATAGGATTTCCTGGCTCACCTGCTTACATTAGCTCAAAGTTTGCACTAGAGGGGCTAAGCGAGTGCATGAGGTACGAGATGGCGCCGTTTGGAATAAACACCATAATCATTGAACCGGGAGTGATAAAGACAAACTTTCTTGATTCCATGAGAATGCCAAAGAGCCCAAGGCCTGACTCGCCGTACAAGGAGCTCACAGACAAGGTGGTTGGCGGGATCAAGATGATGGCGCAGATGGGAACCCCTCCAAAAGAAGTGGCAGACACGATAGTTCGGGTGCTAAAGGAGAAAAACCCGCTTCCAAGATACCCGGTAGGAAATGACGCTGCAATGTTCCTTGAGGCAAAAAAGATGAAAACTGACATCGAGTTTGAGAACTATCTCAAAAAAGAACTGTTCTAGATCAGATTTTAGGCATTTATTCAAAATAAAAACCGCGCACATCAGATGGTTTTTTTGTAAATGTACGTTACCCCCTAAATTCTAAAATTTCACAGATTTTTATAAAAAAGGCGGGCATACTGAACAGATAATTTGACAGGATGAGATTCGGCAAAAGCCACCAGTGGTTAAATTGATATATGCTAGATAACGAGTTTTTATCAAAGTCTGCAATTTAGGCATGATAAATTATGAAATGGAAAACACTACAACACAATGGGATAATATTTCCGCCTGATTACGAGCCAAAGGGGTTTACGATCAAGATAAAGGGCCAGCCAGTAAAGCTTGACGCAAACCAGGAGGAGATGGCATACCAGTGGGCAAAGAAAAAGGACACGCCGTATGTCAAGGACGCAGTTTTTCAAAAGAACTTTGTTGCGGACTTTGCTGCCACGTTTGGCGGCAAGTTCAAGGGATTGAGCATTTCTGATATCGATTTTACCGAGGCATTCAAGCTAGTGGACAAGGAAAAGTCCTCCCGTGAACTGATGACAAAGGAGGAGAAAAAATCAATCGCGCAAAAAAGAAAGGAGCTGCGAGAAAAGATGAAAGGAATCTACGGAAAGGCGATACTTGACGGACATGAGGTGGAGGTTGCAAACTACATGGCAGAGCCGCCTGGAATTTTCATAGGGAGGGGAGATCACCCGATGAGGGGAAAGTGGAAGCCGAAGATCACTCATAGGGACGTAATTCTGAATTTAGGCAAGGAGGCAAAGGTCCCTCCAGGAGACTGGAAAAAAATAGTGCATGAACACGATTCCATGTGGCTTGCGTGTTGGACCGATGTTCTTTCTGAGAAGATAAAGTACGTGTGGCTTGCAGACACGGCAGGACTCAAGCAGGAGCGAGACATGGCAAAATACGACAAGGCTGCAAAGCTTGGAAAAGAGATCAAAAAGATAGAGGACGCCATCACAAAAGGAATGAACAGTAAGGACCCAAAGGTCAGCCGCATTGCAACTGTTTGCTATATCATTTACAGGACATCGATGAGAGTCGGAGACGAAAAGGACCCTGACGAGGCAGACACCGTCGGTGCCACAACACTCCGAAAGGAGCACGTAAAGCTTGAAGATGACAAGATTCACTTTGACTTTTTGGGAAAAGACAGTGTCAGATGGCAGGAAACCATACGTGCCGAGGGAAACGACAAGTCGCTGTATGAAAACCTGAAGAAACTGACTGCAAACAAGAGCCCAAAGGACGAGATCTTTCACGACATCACGTCAAGGCACGTAAACGCGTTTTTGGGCGGAATAGTAAAGGGCCTGACTGCAAAGGTCTTCAGAACATACCTTGCCACGACACAGGTGAAGAACTATCTCAAGGACAAGCTTGACGTAAAGGGAAAAAGCGAGACTGAGAAACTATACATTGCAAAAATGGCAAACCTGCAGGCCGCAATGATGTGCAACCACAAGAGGACCATCCCGAAGAACTTTGAGGAGACGCTGCAAAAGAAAAGAGAGACCCTGAAAAATCTTGAAAAGGTAAAGGTAAAAACAGACAAGCAAAAAGAGCGCCTAAAGGAAAGGGCGAAAAAACTCGAGCTTGCAATCACGCTCACAGAGCAGACAAAGGACTACAACTTGGGAACGTCGCTTCGCAACTATATCGACCCACGCGTATTCAAGGCTTGGACAGACGAGGTAAAAGCAGAGTGGGAAAAACTCTACACCACTTCGCTTCAGAGAAAATTCCTCTGGGTAAAAAACGTAAACACCAGTTGGAAAGAAATAATGTCCCAGTAATTTTTTGAACCAGATCACATTTTTCAGATTTTGCCAAAACCTGCCTGAACCAAAATAATTGTAGAATCATTTAATTGCGCCATGAAATTAGGCGTTTTTGTGCCGGGGTAGCTCAGCCTGGTTAGAGTGCCAGTCTCCAGCAAAGGGCATTACTCATAATCTGGAGGTCGTGGGTTCAAAACCCACCCCCGGCAGACACTCTTTTTTTAATATCCCCTGCAGGTTTTGATCATTTGCAGGGTTTGAACGGATAGTAAATCCACTAGGTTGGAATTAATCTCGAATCTAGTGAGAACCAGTAACCATTTTGGACTAATTTTAGACCCAGATTATGCGTAAAATGGATGGATTTTGGATTCTGAGCATTATGGATTCTTTCTTTTTCTATCCACAAGCAAAACTACCCCACCAGCAATTTGGACGATTATTCCCGTTATGAAGTCGAATCTGCCTATGACAAAAACAACATAGTAAAATCCCTCTATTGAGCGCATGGTCGAAGAATCTGTCTTGCCAAACCAATCACTTACAAACGAAATAAAAAAGGAAAACCCAAAAAGAACTAGAAAATATCCAGTATCAGAATTACAAAACCGCGTTTCACGTGTTTTATGATTGAGTCTTCTCAAGGTGTGCTACAGAATGTCGCTATTTTGGTATTTTTAGAAAGTGATTAAACGGTAAGTCACCCTACTTGTTTCATGATCTTTCTAAAAATGATAAGAAGGTAATACTGTATGAAACCACGAAATAATGATAGGCGTAGTTTAGTACATTTTTGCGAAGAAAATTGCGGAAGGCTATAAAGTTTTGCCTATCCAGTTTAGACAGATAACTGCTGTTATGTGTTGAACGAACATAATATGCATGATCAAGTTTTTTGTTGTTAAAAAAAATGTAAACTGCAAAAAAGAAAGCATTGCAATAAACACACCGTCAATTACCTATATGACAATTAAGAATTCACACAAATTTACAGATGCAGTATTTTTAGGATCTGAAGAATTGGTGAGATATTAAACTTGGAACAAGAGAGAATGATAGATCTTGAGCAGCAAAAGATCATATTTGCACACATAACCAAAATAATGAAAAACAGAATCGAAGTACTTGAAAACCAGAGAAACATCGCATCATACGCACTAGCTGCAAAAATCGCATCCGAGTCAGGCACAAAGACATTAAAAAAACGAATCAATCTCAGAACCATTTGCTGTATAGCCATATGTACAATTATGGCGTCTGGATCCGTTATCGCAATTACTCAGTTAAAGTCAGATGAAGTTGTAACACCATTCAAGACAAGATACATGGTAGAAAATCTTAATGGGGATACCGTAGACACGTGGAAATTTTGGAAAATCGATGCAGAGTCCACGCTGGTTGTAAATATTGTAAACTCGGGCATTGTTGACGAGCGCAAAATAAAGTCGATAAAAGACGCCATTCTTTCAACGGACAAAATAATCATAGACGATTCTATCACTCACAAGGGACTAGGCACCAGCTCAACTTACTTTGCCGGGTGGAGGGGAGCACTGGAGGAATCTTCGATGATAAAAACAGAATACGCGATACCGATCAAGTTCAAAATAATTGAATCTGAGTCTGAAATAGGAAACATAATCATAAAACTATCTACGCTAAAAGACCAGGACGGCTATTCGGGATTTACAAAGTCAACAGTCGATGGGAATGAAATCCTCAAGTCGCAGATTATCATCTATGATGCAGATGGTATTTCTGATGAGGGACTAGCGGCAATAGTAAGGCATGAGTTCGGTCATGCGATTGGTCTTGGTCATTCGACAGCCCCTGAGGACTTAATGGCACCTACAATAAACATGCAGATTCCATACATTTCTGAATGCGATACAGACGCAGTTTCTCAGCTGTATGATGGGGTGGCAATGGACAAAACGGTGTGCATGAAATGATAAAAAACGCAAATTTGACTGCAATTATTGTGGATGATGACTATAACACGGTCGTAACTTTTACTGATTTTCTCCAGTTTAATGGAATAAGGGTGGTAGGGACTGGGTCCACAGGAAGAGACGCCGTAAAGATGTACGAGAAACTGCGGCCAAGCGTGGTTTTTCTGGATGTAATGATGCCCAAACCATACGACGGGTTTTATGCGCTCGAAAACATTAGAAAAACAAACCCAGATGCCATAGTAATCATGATCACGGCGGATCTTACAGAGCAGACAGAAGACAGATTGAGGCAGCTATGCGCTTCCGCTATCGTGTACAAGCCTTTTGACATTAAAAGAATCTTGCAGATATTAGATGGGTTACTGGCAAAAAATATCAGAATTGCAAAAATTAACGCATGATAGAAAACTTGTTTTTGGTTATTGAGACTGGAAATCTTGATTTGGGATGCTTAAAACGCACCACGGAATCTTTCATTGTATGGGTAAAAGATTAGTTTTATTCTGCCTAGATAGAATCTAGACTAAAAACCTGCAAACAAACCCGTCTGGCATTAATTACAGATCTTATCGTTGTCGCAAAACCTTGTTGATTACCAATCCGACATTGCTTCTGTCAAATGGCTTTACGATATAATCTCGTGCCCCAATCTTCATTGCATCCTGAACAATTTGCTTTTGCTCAATAGATGTGACCATTATCACCTTTGCAACGAGATCAATTTTCATAATAGCGCGTAACGCTTGAATGCCGTCAGCTCTTGGCATGTTCACATCCATAGTTACAAGATCTGGTTTGTGTGCCTGATATGCCTTTACTCCTTCAATGCCATCTGCTGCCTCGATTACCTCGGTAGCAAGGCCATTTCCTTTGACAATATCCTTTAAGACGGTTCTCATAAAGGAGGCATCATCGACTACTAGGATTTCTTTTCTTGTGAAACTACACTCATCAGCTATCCTCTCGACAATTTTTTTATTGTAGGTGAATCGTAAATGATTTGAAAGAATCCTAATTTTACATGCATTTGTGTCAGGTTCATGACAGGGTATTTTATCGTTTGATAATAATGTCTAGTATGTTTACAGTGATCACAGACAATGAAAATTTTAAAACCATGAAAACTTTTCTGGTATCAAATTGGAATCATTAGAGTCGTTAGCTCTTATCTATTTCAACTTCAATTCATCGAAGTTGGTATGTTATTAACTAATTTTTTTACATTTGATGGATGACTAGTGCAATCGTGATTGATGATGACCGAGATACCGTCGAGGTTTTTGTCGACTATTTGAAAATATTAAACGTAAATGTCTTGACAAGAGGTTACTGCGGAAAAGACGCAGTCGAACTGTATGAGAGACATAGACCAGACATGGTATTTTTGGATCTTATGATGGCAGATTATGATGGGTTTTACGCACTGGAACGAATCAGAAAAATCAATCCCGATGCAAAGGTGATAGTCGTGACAGCAGACTTGAGAAGCGATATCGAGATGAAACTGTCGGCACTGAAGCCAACAGAAGTGGTTTTCAAGCCGTTTGCCCCAGAAATACTTGAAGAAATAGTCAAAAAGTATAAGAGCGCATGACTGGCGTTTAGTGAAATTTTGAAGTATAGGTTCATTTTTGATTGCAGATATTAAAATCCTAATTTGGGCTTTCTTAGCACACTACAGATTAGTATCGGTCCCACCTAGACCCGATACGATTTGGGTCTTATTTTGGATCCAAATTCTTCTAGACTCACTTGAAAGTAAGTAATGTTGTATACTTTTGAAAGATTTGAACTTTTGTCAAAATGCTTTGCTTGGGATGACAAAATGTAGGGTTTCGCGCTTTTCGCACATAACTCACCCCGGTAGACATTCTTTTTTAGTCCACACAGACGCAGTAGAGGAGTGTTGAGCCAAAAACTCGTCTCAGGGGAAATGATATCCGTAACTACGAGTACCAAATGAGGTGAGCGCAGGGACCAGTTAATGTCGGAAATTACTGAAAGCTTTTGCAATGACATAGTAAAACAATATGATTCTAGAAAGATGGTAAGACCGGTCTACGTAATACAAGAACATCATGCATCAAGATTGCACTGGGATTTGAGATTCGAGTTTGACGGAGTATTGAAAAGTTGGGCTTTACCAAAAACACCCCCAACAAAAGAGGGAGAAAAAAGACTGGCAGTGTCTGTCCCTGATCACCCAGTACAATACGCCTTGTTTGAAGGGCAAATTCCAGAGGGGAATTATGGCGCAGGATCAGTGAAAATTTGGGATAGGGGGACGTTTGAGACAGTAGAAAATGAACCAAAAAAGTTGGTCCTGAACATAAAGGGCGAAAAACTCCAAGGAAAATACTGCTTATTGCATTTTAAGCCTCGAGAAAATAATTGGTTATTTTTCAAGTTAAAAACTGCATAATTTCAATTTGAAAAAACCAACACAGGAAAATTTTGCTCGATTTACGAAAATCAAACAAGAAAATCATCAAGTTTCTTATTAACACAAAATCACACTGATTCGTATGCAGGTAAAGGAATTAGCGAAAAAACCGATTGGGATCCTAAAACATTCTACAATGTCAGATGTCATCAAAAAATTACTCGAAAATCACATAAGCAGGCTAGTTGTTCTTGACTCTGGAAATCCTGTTGGAATAATTTCTCAAAAAGATGTCGGATTTTTCTTGTTCAACGACTCTACAAAATACGGCCTTGACAAGATACCACTTTCTAGCATCATGAACGACATAGAATACGTTGATGGAAGCACAACAGTTGAAAAATGCGCAAAAACACTCATTGATAAAAAAATCAGCTCATTATGCGTCAAGGAAAACAGCCAACTGGGCATTTTTACAAAGACTGATCTTGCAACGTATTACTCAAAAAACTATTCGAAAAAACACAAAGTAGTCGATTTTATGACCCATGACTACATATCGACTCATAACGCAACTCCACTTTTCAAGGTGGTAAGAAAAATGCTTGAGCACAGAATCTCAAGAATAATTACTAAAAGCCAAAATGAGCAACCTGCAGGCATACTCTCGTTTAAAGATCTATTCAGAATATCCCTGGAACTGGGCAATGAAGAAGACGATGAAGGATTCACGTTGTCAGATCAGATAAGGAGAGGATTTTTGTCAGAAAAGGGCTTTGGAAGTATATCATTGGCAAAAGACGTAATGTCTAAAGAAATCCTTACTGTAAAATTCAGCGATGATCTCGAGAATGCTTGTAAAATAATGCTAAACAACAACGTGAGCGGTCTTGCAGTTATTGATGGAAATGGTGGTGTTACAGGCATGATCAGCAAAACCGATGTCATAAGAGCATTATCTTCTATGAATTGAACGGACCCTTTTCACAGTACGAATATTTTTCATCAGGATAGTTTTTCATACAAATGGAATTATTCCAAATGCGAAGCGCGTGCCCACGCATTATTTAAAACCATAATTTCCACTGAAGATAAAGCTGCACATAACATTAATCAGTGACCAATATTGGCGTTGAGTTGATCTAGTTGCCAAAATCTCCAGATCTCTCCACCCATCTCAATCAGGTAGTCAAATCCTATGCAAATCCAGATGTGGTAAAGCTTGCAGAGTCAGCCATCATCCCAGTTGCATGCAAGCAAATGGTCAAGGCAAACATAGACGAAATCATAGTAATTGACAAAAACGAAAATCCGATTGGTCTAGTAACAGATGAGGATGTCCTAAAAAAGACATCAGAGGCATTTATCAACCCTGCAAAAACCACCTTGGGAGACATTATGACGTTTCCAGTAATCACCATAAATCAAAACAAGACTCTTTCAGATGCCTTGGAGCAGATGCATCAATACAAGGTAAGAAAGCTTGTTGTGGTGTCAGGCGAAAACATGATTGTCGGCATGTTGTACAAAAATACCATCATCAGTCTTATGAAGAATCATCTGGCGGCAAAGCACGAAAAACACTCCTCGTTTTGGACCATAATTTGGAATCTAGGGATAGTGCTGCAGTTTGCAGGAGTCCTGATGTTTATTCCAGCAGTGATTGCCACCATACTGTGGGAGACCGTTCCGGCTACTGGAATCTACCTAATGTCCACATTGCTATTCATGACAGGGTTTTTCATGAACACGTACGGAGAGAGGCGGCCCCTAAAACTAAGAGACGTGGCAATTTTGGTTTTTGTGAGCTTTATGCTGCTTGTACTGTTTGGCACCATACCCCACTTGCTAGTAGTCCCACATGACGCTGCAAAGCCGCTAGAACACTTTGCGAACAGCTTCTTTGAGAGCGCAGCTGGCTTTACCACAGGAGGACTGTCGCTGATCACTACACCAGAAGATCTTCCGCAGAGCTTTACTTTCTATCGAAGCTACACTCAGTTCGTGGGAGGGCTAAGCTTCGTTTACCTGATAGTTACGACGTTTTTTCCAGAGCACAAGATACGCACGATGCGCAGTTTTATTTCGGGCAGAGTTCCCCAGTTGCGCGAGCTATTAATCACAATCACGATTCTGTTCTCAATTTACATCACAATCATAGCCGTTGCGCTGTTTTATCTGGGAGAGAGAAACTTGATCGATAATTTTGCCTTGGCGATGAGCGCAGTATCCACAGGAGGCTGGATTCCCAATTCGCAAATTTTGGCAGGACTGACCATTCCAGAACACACCGTAATCATAGCAGGAATGATTCTTGGCGCACTTCCGTTTGGATTTCACTATGCGTTTGTCAGAACTAAATTCATGTCGATTAACATAAGCAAAGAGGTTGCACTATACTTTGCAATCATGGTGGCTGCAACGACTATCTTTTTGCTTTCGATGAATGTCGGTTCAATGGATAGCATATTCAATATTATTTCAGCCAGCACGACTACTGGTTTTCAGACAATCAATCTACAAAACCTCAATCCCGTAGCTGGAATCATAATTACTGTTGCGATGTTGATTGGCGGGTGCGGATTCTCAACTGCCGGAGGCCTGAAAGTTTTCAGGCTGATCAACCTTGCAGGCATAAGAAATCTATTTAGAAAGAATCTAACGCGGTCAGACAAAAACGAGATAATTACCGCGTTGATACTTGCCATTTCGTTTCCCACAATCCCATTGTTTGTTGCAAACCACATGCAATCTTTGGGATATGATTTTGAAGACTCGTATTTTGATGCGGTTTCCGCCCTTACTACCACAGGACTGGGGACTGGCACGGTGACTGCAAGCTTGGACTCTTTCACAATTACGATGTTTTCATTTTTGATGATTTTGGGTAGAATTGAGATCATATTGTTGCTCTACATGTTTGTACCAAAATTGATTCCGTAGTTTGAAAATACAAAAAATATGACTGATCATCGTGACACGATATCTCACAACCATTAAAATGAAAATTGTCCTAAATGCAAAGCAAAAGATACATCATATTTAATAGTGATTTAGGCATACTTTCCATATGGACTGGTTCTTTCTTTTAGTTACAATTGTTCACGAATGCTCAAAGCTGCATCCATGAGTCACGTTGCAGGCAAACTCTTGTTCAAACATTTAACGAGAGACAGTATGATTCAAAAAAATCACATTCTTACAATCAGCCTGATTGCCGGATTTTTGCTAATATCAACATCGATTCAAGTTCAATCAGAATATTTAGAGTCGGTCACCCAACAAAATACCTCGCCACGTGAAATAGTCTATGAAAACGGACACCATGACCATACCAGCATGATCACGCTAGTCGATGCAGAGTCACAAAACCCAGTGGCAGAGCTAGAAGAAAGCTTTGACATTGAGGGAAAAGAGACTACGGAGACGCACGGGCACAGCATTGCGTATTTTCCTCCCCCGCTCCAGCAAATCAGAAACGGGGTAAAAGCAACAGATGTGACATGCACTGAGGGA
This sequence comes from Candidatus Nitrosotenuis chungbukensis, assembly GCF_000685395.1. Taxonomy (GTDB): domain Archaea; phylum Thermoproteota; class Nitrososphaeria; order Nitrososphaerales; family Nitrosopumilaceae; genus Nitrosotenuis; species Nitrosotenuis chungbukensis. The sequence continues at coordinate 65,402 of NZ_AVSQ01000021.1, forward strand.
CAGGAGCTTGTCTTAAAACAATCAAACGGCCAGCCAGCTTGCGTCAAGCCGTCAAGTGTCGCAAAATTAATCGAGCGAGGCTGGGCAATCCACGTCTTGCCAGATTATGTAAAAGATGAAAACAACAACTCTGTCGCATTTTCGGTAGGAGAATACACGGTTCAAACAGAATCAGTAAACTATTTTCAAAACGCTCAAGGATACCTGGCTAGGCCCACCGCAGACGGAGAATTTCCGGCAGTCGTGATGATCCATGAGAATCTCGGCATAACCGACAACATCAAAGAGATGGCCAAAAAGCTTGCATCGCACGGATACATTGTATTGGCAGTTGACCTGTATGACGGCAAGGTTGCAACAACCACAGACGAGGCGCGAGTCATACTTGGCACCTTTGAGCAGCAGCAGTGGACTGACAACATGAATTCTGCAGTCAGATACCTTGAGGAAAGATTTGACGTCGAGTCCATAGGGTCAATCGGGTGGTGCTTTGGAGGAGGCCAGTCACTCAACCTTGCCCTGAACAATTCAGGCATGGATGCAACTGTAATCTATTACGGCCGGCTTGTGACTGATCCTTCCGCACTATCAAAGATAACATGGCCGGTTTTGGGAATATTTGCAGGACTGGACACTGGAATTCCGGAAGAAACAGTCAGGGAATTTGAATCGGTCCTAAATGACCTTGGCATTGAAAACGAAATCATCATTTATCCTGGAGTAAAGCACGCGTTTGCAAACCCATCAGGTGACAGGTATGCACCTGAGGAATCAAAGGACGCCTGGGAGAAGACACTTGGCTTTTTTGAGGCAAGCCTGAAATGAGAAAAGTTTTTGCGCTATACATAGCAGCTGCTGCGGCAACGGCAATTGGCGGAATAATACACCTAACCATGGCCCAAACTCGCTAGGAAACAACGTCAATGTCAGGATACTGTTCTTGGTCGGCGGCATTGCCCAGGTGTTTTGGGTCGTTCCAATGGTGCGCAGATGGGGCATTCCGTGGTACGGAGTAGGGATTGGAGGAAACGCGGTCTTTTTTGCAATTTGGGCAATCACAAGAATTCCCGGCAACCCAATAACAGGGAGGGGCGGCTCCATTAGCCAGAACGCAATACTAGTCGAGTCGGCACAAATTGCATATATCGTGATTACGGTTGCAGTCATACTGTATGAGTTAAAAAAGAAATGAAAACAGCGAGGTCAGTCTACAAACAATACTCCATATCACATATTGATGAAATGAGACTTTAGAATCAGAACAGATAACAAGAAAGCAAAACGATTTGATGGTTTAATAGATCAACACTTAGTCAAGCCTAATTGTGAGCACAGTAACAATAACATGTATTCATTCACCAACAGATGTTGACGGAGAACATGTTTGCATCGACTGCGGGGAAGTGCTCGGCTACTCAGAGGTACAGAGCGTCAATGCCTGGCAGACGCATGATGTTGGCAATTTTAACAAAAATGGAATGAGTTGGATCATACTAAAGCTGGCAGACAATCTCAACTTACCGCAATATGCGACGCAGACCATTATGCGAATTTCCCTAAAACTTGTAAAACATGGAATAACAAAGAAAAAGGCAATATTTTTTGCAACAACGCATGCATGCAGGATTCATAAAATACCAAGACTGTTATCTGAAATTTTTTACGAGTTGGAGAAATCGACTGGAAAAACTACGCAAAAGTCAGAACAGTCACTCTTTAAGATGCTCAACAGAATTGCAAAGAAAACCGATACATACATCTCGATTCAGCCCCCAGACAAGGAGTATTATCTGCAAGCATATCTTGCAAAAATTCAGGACATCATAGTAAAAGAGACCAATTCCAGATACTTTGAGTTAATCAGAACCCGCTCTGTCCGCAATCTCAGTATGACAAAAGCAGACCCAAGTACGGCTGCAAGAAAAGCAATTTTGGCATGCACGAGCAGCATACTCCAGTCAAAGGTAAAGCAGGTTCTTGCGTGATATCATGAAGACGATCCTAATCCAAATCAAAGATCTCGAAGCAAATCCATGGCAGTTTAGGATGATGCCAGAAAAGGACTTTGAAAGCCTACAAAACAGCATACGTGCTAACGGGTTTGAGACCATTCCGCAGCCAATTATTGCAAAGATCAACAAAAAATACTACATTGTGGATGGCCATGCCAGAATTAGCGCTGCAACAAACGCCCAAGTTAGAGAAATCAAATGCGGACTTGCAGATGGGGTAATCAATTATCAGGACCTACGAGTATGGTCATTTCGCCTAAACAGGCAGGGATACTCTAATCCTCTGGTGCTATCAGACATGATAAACGAAGACATGCAAATTCTTCACAACATGAGAAATGTTGCTGACATTTATGGAGTAAATGAAGAATACATTTCATCCCTAGTTCAGATCAAAAATCTACACGACGATACAAAGGCAGTAATCCAAAAAATAATGAACGTTGCAAGGAAAAAGTACCAATTCCTGCTAGAGCAGATTAGTCCTGCCCATCTCTCAAGCCTTGCAGAGATTTCGCCACAAAAACAAGTCGAGGTTGTAGACTGGATATTCCATGACATAATGTATGGACCTGCAGATGAATCGCTCGTATCGATACCTAGTATTTACGAGATAATCAACGAAATCACCAAGGTTCAAAACGAAAAAGAAAAAAAGCGATACAAGAAATCAGAAAAAAATCACAACAAAGAGATCCCATTCACATGCAAGTGCGGGGCAAAATACGATGTAGATGCAAAATCACATACGGTGTACGAGTTTCTCGAGCAGGACAACGTCATATTAAGAAAGGAGGTCAGTATAGAAAACCCCCTTCCGTCATTCTCATCTAAATCATACAGCAAAAAGAAAATGCACGAGATCATCGACAGATTCTACGATAACACCGAGCTGAAGATACTAGTATCGCAAAGAGAGTACTATGAGAATTGGCAACGATGAGAGAATAGTTCTCTCACTGCTAAAAAAATACCCGACGTTAACTGAGAAAAACCTCCAATTGCTTTATCTATTTTTTACAAACAAAAAGCGCGACACATCAAAGATTTTGCAGTCAGTTAGGATCAAAGGTCTAATTGATGATGAAAATCAAGTGGTTGCCAAAGAGACCCAAGGCATTCTAGTCGACATTCAAATCGAAGAAGAAATACTTGATAATTTACAAAATCTTGAAGAATTCATAAAACTTGGCAAGACTGCAAAATCAGTTCTCTTCATATTGTCAAAAATCAAAAAATCATCGCTCCAGTTTCTTGCCGACACCCTAAACGAGTCTCCACGGAACATCTATGCAGTCATGCAGAGGTTGGAGGAGAAAAGCCTCATCTACAGTTACAACTCCAAGATATACCATCTGAATTCACGCGGAAGGCGGTTCAATCCCAGATACTACGTCATAACGGATCTAGGAAAAATAACGGCAAGAATCAAAACCGACGACAAAGTAGACCAGCAGCAAATAAAGAAAATACTAGAAAAAACCCAGAATGAAATCGAGACCATGCACAAGGCGTTTAGCACCAATGCGTCAAAGCTTGGCACCATTTTTTCCGCTCTTTCGTTGTGGGCTTTAGAAAACACTGTCGATTTGGTGCCACTTTTCAAGTTCATCTAAATACATGATATCATGTTTTGAGCAAACGAAACCCAATTGCATGCACTTCCAAGCAAAGACTAGAGGAACAAATTCCCTGAACTTCAGTCAATTGGTGTCGTTTCTTATTTCGATGAGCTTGTTTGAATCGGTTCTGACCACTATGGTTTTTACGGTTTTTGGAATGTCGACATCTCCTGTGAAATTAAGAAATATCTCAGCAGTCTTTCCCACAGGAATGGAACTAATCGTCAGTCCGTTTAGATCCTTGAGAGTCAGGTCGCTGGTTGCATCTTTGGTGCCATTAACAAAGACATTCGATATCGTGACGTTTTTGAAGCCGTAATTATGAACAAATACTCTGATTTTATCATCTTCTCTGAACATGTCAATGAACTCGACTAGTTCGTTTATCTGATCTTCGGACGTGCGTATCGCGTCATGTACGCTTCTCACATCGCCAAGAATTCTCTGCTCAGAGAGCGCCACGTATAATCCCAGTCCAGATACAGTCACTGCGACAACTACTAGAGCGCTTACTATCTCGCTTACGCCCCTTCTTCTTCTCATCTATTTATCACGCCTGTGACTGTCATTGGATAGATAATCTTAGAAGAGGAAGACTGGGAGCTTGCTTCAAACCCCACGCTGTATGTTTTGGATGCAGTAAAGTTCCCGCATGGATTACCCGAAAAAAACTCAAACATCGAGATGGTCTGGCTGGGGGAAACTTCAGTTGGCGGAGATTTTGGGAACCAGTCAAAGCCGCCATCAGATGTGGTGTTTATTTTGGTAGATAGAATTTGCTCCGTCCCAGTATTGTGAAGGGTTGCAGAAAAATAACACGTCCCACTAGAGTCCTTTTCCATTCGTAGATCCGTTACCTTGTACTCAATTTCACTCAGCGTGGCAGAAAGAATCTGATTTTGAGTGCTGCTCAGAAACACCCCCCCAACAATGGCAATCCCAATTAGGATGATCACGGCAAGAATCGGACTTACTCCCCTTCGATGTTTCATTCACAATTTAAGCTCAAAATTCTGAATATAAGCAAAAACAGACAGAGATAGGTGTGATAAGGTCGATAAAAAACAAAATTGCGCCAAAATCCAAGGTACCAGACAAAGTCATCGACAAACCAAAGATGCCAAATACCAAAGTTATCGACAAGCCCAAGATACCAAAAAACAGATCAGAGTTCACGTTTGCCCACAAACTCAAAAAGATTTTTGCGACAAAGCCGCAAAACAAAAAATCAAGACTGCTCTTTGATCTAAAAAACCTTACAGTCGACGACCTAGAATCTTATGAAATTTTGTCCCAGTACAATGTCGGTGATTCCAGGGTATTTATCACAAAGAATGCGGAGGGAAAGGTCTTTTACCTCATTTCGGAGCCGCCAATTGACAATGTCGGTAAAGCAGTATATGCAAAACTGATGCGCTATCTGTACATTTCACTTTCTTCGGATTTAAAGGAAAAATCAGATGCCAAGGAAATCATCAAGAAAAAGATTTTTGAGCTGAGCAAGGAGATCGGAATTTACCGACACGCCACAAAGATAATTGACAGCCTTTTGTATTATGTGATGCGGGACTCGTTTGGATATGGGATAATCAACGTTCCAATGGCTGATCCGAACTTGGAAGACATTTTGGAAGAAAACTTTACCAAGCCAGTCGGCGTGGTGCATAAAAAATTTGGTGAGTATGGGATTTTAGATACCAACATAAAGTTCAACTCTACTGAAGCTGCAAACTCTTTTGTCCAAAAGCTTGTCCAAAGAACTGGCAAGAGTCTCACTGCAGCAGTTCCATATATCGACAGCATGACAAAGGACGGACACCGAATAGCAGCTACCTTTGGCAGCGAGGTATCATTGCCTGGTGCAAACTTTACGATTCGAAAGTTCAGCGATGAGCCATATACCATTACAAAGCTAATCCAGATGGGGACACTAAGTCCTATGATGGCAGCATACCTTTGGATTTTGCTTGACTCAAAGGCGTTCATATTGGTGATTGGCTCGACTGCTGCTGGAAAAACCACCACCATCGGGGCAATCAGTTCACTGATCAATCCACAGATGAAAATAATCACAATAGAGGACACGCCTGAGCTTAGGTTTGGCCACACCCACTGGCAGAGATTAATCACACGAAAGAGTACCAGCATGTTTGAGGACAAGTACGAGGTGACAATGGATGACTTGATAAGATTGTCCTTGCGTTCAAGGCCTGACTTTATAGTGGTAGGCGAGGTAAGGGGCAAAGAGATATCCTCTTTGATTCAGGCAGTATCCACGGGGCACGGGGGCCTGACTAGCTTTCATGCTTCTGATTCAAATTCTACCCTGGTCAGAATGGAAAGCCCTCCGATGAATGTGCACTTGAGCGGACAGATGCTCATTTCAGTGATACTGCGTCAGAACAGGCTTGTAGATCCCAGCGGCAATGTTGTAAGAAGGGTGACTGAGATAACCGAAGTCATACCAGAGCAAAACAAGATCAAACTAAAGACAGTCATGGGGTGGGACATATCAGATGACAGGTTTAATCCGCCGGATGTCAAAGAACTGATAGATAATTCGGTAAGACTAAAAGAAATTGCGACAATAAACGGCTGGAGTGAAGACGAGGTAGTCAATCAGCTGGTAACAAGAATGTGCTTTCTGTCTACAATGATTGCAAGAAACGAGACTGACTTTGAGACAGTTACAAAGGGATTGGCAAGATTCTACTATGATCCGCTTCAGCGCTCCATGTCCATTTTGAATACAACATCGCTTGTCGAGTTTAACTACGCCAAAATCTCTGCAAAATAACAATCGAGGATAGTGCTACTGACATAATTATAATCCCCGATGGGAATTCTGGAACAGTTACTGGAAGCGCGTATTTTCCAATTACAAAGCCGTCAGGGTTTGTACCAATGACATATACGAAATTATCATCGCTTCGCAGGTACTTGACATCATAGTTCAAAGATGCAGAAACATCATAGGCAGTCTTGTTGTGAAGATTTACCATTTGTAGGACGGAAGGGGAATTTGTATTGTTAACCAGAATGAGGTAATCCTGTGCTATCAGATACGGACCGTAATGTGGGGTTCCGAGTCCTTTTGATATCGGAGATGTGTTTTGAAATTCCATTAGAGTTTGGGCTTCTTTGTCGTTTTTGCCAGATTTTATCATGGTAAATTCAGAAAATGTGCCACCTACTAGTTTTACGTATATTTCATTCCAGTATACGGTTTTTTCATGAATGGCAAGATCGTACGGAATCTTGAGGTCTTTGGCTATAATTTTTGGTGATATGTTGTCATCTATGCGTAAAACGGTGCTGTTTTGGTCAGAAACCTCTTCAATCCAGTACGTGACGCCGTCTTTTGAGACAGTATCCATTATGATGTTGTTTGTTTGAAAAACAAGACTTTTTGTCCCATCTGGACTGATCCTCCAGATTTTCCCGTTTGATTCGGAAACATATAGCATATCGTTGTCAAGCGATAGGTGAGATAACGCTCTCAGATCTTTTGCCAAAACGGTTATGTTTCCATCTTTTTTGGACATTTTAAACAGGTCCTGATAATCACACAGCATCTGCCCGATACAGTTCTCAGAAAGGGCGACAAAATATAGATGCTTTCTGTCCTGCTCGATGCCTGTCGGATAGATGAACCGTTTTTCTGACAGATTTTTTGCATTCATTCCATCATTTGCTTTGAGGGCGGTATCTGGCATCCACGTAGCAGATTTTGCATCTTTGTCAGATTCAAAGTAATACACGTTTGCTCCGTCGGATGCAAGATCATTTATTGTACCAAGACCATATGTGACATCACCAGAGCCAAACGCATACTGTGGAATCAATACTAAAACGATTAGAATCCCAAATAATTTGAATTTCATAATTTATGGTGTTGTGTTTCCTTTAAAGCCAGTTTTGAGATATGGTTTTGGAATAAGACGTAATAAAAATAAAAAAGGGAGGATTAAATTCCTACTACTTTGATTACTGTTTGGTATCGTGCTGTAGAACCGTTTTCTCCCTCTGTCACAACATTTACAACGAGTCCATCACCGTTCTGAACGAATTGATTGTTCAGGCCTGTGACTGACTTTGTAAAGGCATCTGCATAGATCTGTACTGATTGACCAGATTGTATTGGGCTAGCTAACTTTTGGTGTGTGTACACTTTACATGTTATATCAAACTGTGTGTCCGCAGTCCTTTTACACCACACATCACCAGCATTTGCCGAATCCAGTGCGGTGAATAACGGACCAACGTTTACATAAGTAGTGCCAGTAACTAGGCCTTCCAGCGCATTGTCTATGTTGTTGGTTGAGTCAGTAGCAGTTAGTATCTTAGCTAGTGCAGTTCCGTTCAAGACCAATGTATCTCGGTACGAAGACTCGCTAGTTGAGATGACAAACTTTCTGCCTGCGGATATTCCTTCACCTTTGTCAGGAACGCCAGCTTTGCCACCGGTTGTATCCAGATGTGCAAGCCACTGTGAACGCAGTGGATTATCTAGTGCCTTAGCTGGTGCCGCAGTAGAAGACGGTGTGCCACCATTACAAGTTCCGGCTACACAGCCCATTGCGTTTTCATGAAGTGCCTCGTACAAAATGGGCTCACTTAGGTCGCTTTTTGCAACAGTCATTTCTACTTTTTTCCATGGTACGCTTCCACCGTTTTTGATGGTGGCAGTCAAATCAGAATGGGATGTTCCCTTGATTGCCTGTGCGTTTTCCAAGGTGATGATGTTTTGTGAGGACGCAGTATTTGATCCCTGTGCCATAAGAGAGTATGCCAATCCGCCGCCTACGACTGTGATTCCCAATAGAAGCACAGTTGCAAGGATTGGACTGACTGCTCGTCGATTTCCAAACATTTTTTTGTTTTGTGGAGTCATTTTTGTCCTTGCATAATAATTCTAAATTTTGGCTTATAACGCGATTTAAGACTCTACATATTGGATGAAAAAGAATTCCAACACCTTGCAAAAGATTGTTTCACAGATCACATTCCGCAGCACGTGGAATACCATAATAGAAGACATCAACAATGACGTGCTTTTCTCAGGAAAGCCGCTTGACACAATCAAACTCTTGAATCAGATTCGGAAATATATGATCATATCGGCATTTGTGATCTTCCCGCTTAGCATTTTCATGTTTGTCTATGTGTCTCCAATCTTCATTGTAACTAATCTGATTTGGATTTTCATAATCGCGTATCCAAAAATTCAGCAATCACAGCTAAGCCAGGCACGGAAAAAGAAAGTCGAGGAAGAACTCCCATACTTTGTCATATTTGGATCAGTCATGCAAAGCGTAGGCGTCAGCCTGTATGACAGCTTTCAGTTATTCAAGGAAACCATGATCTTTACTGCGGTAAAAAACGAGGCCCAGTTATTGAAAAGAAACGTGGAATTTTTTGGCCTCTCGCAAATGGAGGCACTAGAGGAGCTAGGAAGGACCCACAGAAGCAGTCTTTTAAAAAATCTCATCTTAGGATACACTAGTATCTGGAGAAGTGGGGGCGACCTTTCTCTGTATCTGGAAACAAGAGCCGAGGAGTTCTTCACGCAGCTAAAACAAAGATACCAGGTTTACACAAATAACGTATCTACGGTAATCGAGGCCCTTGTAACGCTACTGATAATTCTACCAATTCTCATAATGGTAGTATCATTTGTGTTGCCAGGCGGCTCAATTGAGCAAGTTGGATTGCTAGCAAGTGTTGGTCTGCCGTTATTTGCCATAATAATGGGAGTAATCATATCATCAATTCAGCCAGCCAGCTTTAACTCGGTAGGACTTGATCAGAAAATGCTGTCCATTTTATTTGGGATAGGGATGGTTTCTGGCCTTGGAGCATACATGGTTTATCACGAGGTCTGGCTGTCAATACTGGCGGGGTTTCTGATCCCCTGCTCAATTAGCGCAGTATTGACAGGTCGTCACATAAACGAGATAGTAAAGCTAGAGCGTGATCTTCCAAACTTTCTTCGTGACATAACAGAGTACAAGAAAATCGGCTACGACGTATTGCTGGCAATCATCAACTTGTCAAAAGACAACACGTACAACTCAGTATTTGCAAAAAAACTAAGCGAGGTAGGCTTGCTTTTAGATAATGGGATTTCACCCACTGAAAGCGTAAAGGCGACAGACTTTAGGTCCCACTTTACAAAGATGTCATTTTACTTGCTTGCATATATTGCGGAATTTGGTGGTGGGAACCCAAAGAACCTTGAAACGGTTAACGCGTTCATAACAAATGCAAAAAATACTGTAAAGGAGGGGACGTCTGCCATATCTGCGCTTGCAATCATAGTGTTTGCCGCACCAGTTATCATGGTGTTTACTGCCAGCATGATTCAAAACATCACCGGCTCCATCGACACCAACATAGGTTCCACAATTAAAGACGCGGCAGAATCGTCACTTGGTCAAAACACTAATTTTGTCAATCTGGTAACGATCACTCCCGAATTCATATCCATGATAAAGACATTGATTGTGACTAGCAGCATTCTTGGTGCGTTTGTAATTACAAAGGCGATCGACTTTACATTCTACAACACATGGCGTGTCGTTGCAATTGGAATCATATCACTAGTATCAATAATGTATCTTGACGGAATTGCCAGCGTCAACTTTGATTCTTTCCTTGGAAATTTGTCTTTTAAGTAAAAAATGGAGAAATCAGATATGAAACATCGTGGAGTCGGCGGGTTAATTTCAATGATTGGACTAGTTATCGTATTTGGAATTGCATCTGCAGCGTTTCTTCAGATAAACGCCACTCAACAGAGCTTTGTTGCTTCATCCATTAATGTAAACAAGGTAATTTTGGATAAAAACAACCAGAGGTTAAATTTTACAATAACAGACAGCGGCTCATCATATACAGTTGGAGTAAACAATACCTCGAGTCAGACAATATTTTTCGATGCCTATCTTTTGATAAACTCCACAGATATACGTCAGGCAAAATATCTTGATGGAAAAAACGTTACGGCCGGAAGATCATTTCAATTTGACATTAACCTAGTACCAAACGGTGCAGATAAACACGTAATTTTCGTTACAGATCTTGGCAAAAAATGCCTAGTCCCGATAGGAGTTGATTTTAGAATATGTTGAGAAAGGTCATGATACCAGCAATCAGTGCATTGATCTTTGCAAGTATTCTTCCAATTTACGCTCAAACCATTCCACTTGACGCATCAATGTGGATGCCATCAAAGGTCATCTCAAAACAGGAATACCACGGACTGATAGTTATCAGCAGCAATCCAGAAGACGATGTTGTGTTTAATGTGATAACTGACAACGAGGAAGTGATCAAAATCATTACAGAGACTGTCCAGGTGCAAAAAGGAAAACATCACGGATTAATCAAATTTGAGACAAAGGGAACGGGTAACGCAAAAATTTATGCAGTATACAAAGACACACTGCTTGAACAAAATGTTCAGGTAGTAGAGTCTGGAAACACACCAACTGAATTGGATTTGATTTTTCCTTCCACCCTAGTTGACGTACTAGTTGACAATAACAGACATGTCGGATACGTATTTTTGTTAAATGATTTTGGAAACCCAGTAATTGCGGAAGAACCAATTGCGATAACTTTGACAAGCAATGGAGACATTACACTGCAGAAAAATACAGTGACAATAAATCCCGGGAGTCATTACGCCAGATTTAGTTTTGAAGCTAAAGGAGAAGGGTCAGTTACCGCTACCGCACAAAACATAGAGCCCGATGAGGCAAGCGTCAGTATTTCTGATCCAAGTCAGATTGAGCTGCACATAGAGCCAGCTCCAAATCCAATTCCGACAAGCTCAAGTGCCGAGGTTTATTTTTGGCTTGAAAGAGATGACAAACCATACGTTCCATCACACAATATCAAAATAACTCTAAAAATAGACAAGAGTGCAAATCTTTCTTTTGACGCAGTAATCAAGGGGGCAATAGTTCTATCAGAATCTACGGTAGATAGACAGACAGTCGATCCAGATGCAAAGAAGGTAATAACGCGTTCAAACGCGCAACTAGACAGGGATTCAACCAAGGAATTTGTGCTTGAAAAAGGGAATTATTATGGAAGGGCCACAGTTTATGCAAGTTTTGACGGAGCAGGTGAAATTAGTATCAGCGGCATAGCAGAAAGTGCCAATCCGCCAAAAAACGAGGAGACAGTCAAGTCAGTAAATACAGTTACAGTTGCTACCGAAAAATCTACCAACGAGAGGGCAACTAGCACCAAGGTTTTCGCATTCCCAGATCCCGCACTTGATAAAGTGGAAATCATAGTATCAAGCGAGTCAGACAGCGGACCAGTACTTGAGGGGATGGAAGAGGATTTTGTCGTATTCCCAGACAACAAAATTGAGGTAATTCCAGCTACGGGGAAGATCAAGACAAATGAGAATTACGGAATCATAACGGCAAAGGTCACAGGCTTGGGAACTACGGAAATTTTTGCTCAAAGAAATGAGGTAAAGGGAAGCGAGGAGACTGTCGAAATTAAAACAAAGTTCGTAAAGAATCCAGACATCACCGTGATTCCGTTACCGATAATTTTTGGAGTAAAACAGGATCTTTTCCTGATTAGCTCATCACAGGACAGGATAGTAACAAATCCCAATTCCACAAAGAATGGAAACCTAATCAGCATAACATCCACACCATCATTTGATTATGAGATAATCCAGGATGGCAAATCAGTCATAACTGTGCGAGGAACAATAAACGATCTTCTAGAAGACGATCCAGTGGTCCACATCGCATCAAATGCGTTTACCGCTACAGAAACGCTATCTGTGTACAATCCGTTTCGTAACAAAATAGAGTCAATGCACCCAAGTACAGTGTTTGCAGAAGAACCATTTCCAATTATCAATTACATAACAGATCTTGATGACAACCCCTTGAGAAAGGCAGAGCTAAGGATATCGTCTGGAGCGACCATGAATGTCATAGGGGATCTGGTTTTTCTCAACCAGTCAGGCACACATGGAATAATATTCTATGAGAAAAACACAGTCCCGGTAGAATCCACCATTACGGTGTCAGGTTCCACCCCACAACAAACACAAGAACAAATTCAACAGGCTGTTGAGCAAAAGCCGACTGTCTTTACATACGAGATAATAGTTGAAAACGGGGAAGGCTCAGGCACGTATGCGGAGGGAAGCAACGTCACCATAAGCGCAGCGCCAATAATAAACGACATGGTCATAATCAAGAAGAAATTGGTCGGATGGGAGAATCTCCCATATGCGGAGGCAACCGTGACATTTGAAGCAGATTTTGATGTAGAGACAAGGCCAATCTACCAAGACGATTTTATGCTGTTGTTCCTAATTGGTGGTGCGGGAGCAGGCGCAGGAGCCATAATTTTGCTCAAAAAACGAATGAAAAAACATTCTCGCAATGAGCCTTCTGATGAGGAAAAATCAATTGACGAACTTTTGGACAGCTAGCCGGGCATGCAAACAGTGGACACACACCTGTTGTTAGCCAAGACATCTACAAACAGGCTTGAAACAAAATAGATTCCAAAACTCAGCATATAGCGTATACGAAATAGTTTGACATCCGTCGCAGAATTCTCAAGGCAGATATTTTGTCAGTAGCGTTGATTTTTGTGACGCCCATGTGATTCCAAGGCCAAATATTGTAAAATGGATATGTGTGATCGTTTGTTACATATCACGTGTGAGTGACGGCAATTTATCTAGAAAATTAGATCAAGAATGTTTTATTCTGATCGAGAATTTGTTTTAGCTGAAAACAGGTATTATCTGACAAGATTACTCTAATGCATTATTGAAATTATTTGCGTATGAGTTGCAAGTCAGGATACATTCATGTTTTTACATGGTTTCCGCTGCAGGGAAAGCGACTCTGCACAAGGTGCATGGAAGAAGAGATTCCCAAAGACTCCAAACAGACAAGCCAAGAATAACTTTTTTTGGACAGACGTCATCGTGCACATGGCTACTAAACGAACACTCAGCTGCCCCTTATCATGAGATTTCCATGTGAGCGCTCAGACCAGCAGAAAACTCGAGTTTGCACGCAACACATGAGAAAGACACGGAAATCATATGGAATACTTTCGATAAAATCGAACTCATTGAAGTATAGCTATGCAGAAGCTAGCTGTCTTTCTTTAGCTGGGATATTGCATCTGCCTTGTGAAGTAGCGCATCGGCGTTGTCTGGCTCCAATTCGAGTGCCTTGTTGAAAAACTTTAGCGCCACCTTGAAGTTCCCAAGGTTGAGCGACTCCCTTCCCTTGGCAATCAGCCTGTCCACATGCTCTTCCTCTTTTACTCCGGGGTTTTTCTTTCTGGTGTAAAATGGGCTCATGGTGTTTGATTTATCGATTCCAGTTAAGAGTTGTGAGGCTTGTGGCTTCAGAGGTCCCGCAGCTTGCTTAGTCGTTCCTTTCTCTTTTCGCTGTTTTCCCAGTCCTTTAGCATTTCTGCCCTAAACTCACTTTCGTTCTTGTACGGATCTGGCCACTTGTCCATTGGAACCAAGTATGGCTCTGAACCATTCTCAGTTGAAAACAGGTATGGCTTGACCCGTTTTGACTTTAACAGCTTTGTTATGAGATCAGATGCCTCCTGCTTTGTTGCAGGCCTGGCGCCGACATATCCTATCTTGTAAAGCTGCGCCAGTTGCTCTGAGGTGGCACGATCCGTAGATTCGTCTGACAATCAGATATCATGATGTTTTTTCCAATTAATCTCTTTCATACCAGTACTTACGATAAGTTTGGTTTTGCACTACATTTGTGCCAAAAAGGATGATCTTTTATCCGACTACGCCAAGTAAGATCATGTCAAAAGATACCAAAGCAAAAGATTGGGATAACTTGTGGGGCGAATACATGGAACTGCTAAAAAAATGGACGCAGTCATTTCAGACATTACAGAAAATCAGTGCAGAGGTGCAAGCAAAGTACAACGAAGTGTCCGCCAAGGCACTAAACGAGTCCAGCGAAAAGACACTCAAAGAGTTCTATGAAAACTGGCAAAAGACAATGAACGAGGCAAGCCTGAATGCCACCAAGCAGTTTGGGCAGAACTGGCAAAAAATAACAAACCAGCCGGGAATCGACCAGATGAAAGTATACGGGGACCTGATGAACACCTTTGCCGAGACATGGCAAAAAATGTGGAAAAAATAAATCCCAAAAATCCCCTTTTCTTATTTACCGCTTTTTTCCTATAATCAAATCCACCTTGTATCGGAGTGCCGCCCTCTGGTGCAATTTGAGATTCCACGGGAGATACGCAGGATTTTTTGTTTCCTTTGATATTGAGAACCCAAGCCGCCCAAGTTCGATTCGCACCGACTCTTCGTACAGCGGCTCTCTGACTGACTTTTCCCCACGCTCAAAATCATACGGGTCGGAAAGAACCAAAAATCCGTCTTTCTTCACCTGTTTTGAGAGAGACCTTAGGAAAAGTTTCGGCTCTATTATTTCAAATAAATTCAGCCCAATCACGGAGTCAAACTTTGCCTTTCCAAACGGGTGGGATAGTGAGTCTGCCACAAAATAATCCACGTTTTCAGAGTCGGACTTTTTTGCAATCTCAATTGCATGATACGACTTGTCAATTCCAAAAACATTGTGCAATTTTGCCATATGTCGGACCATTATTCCTATGGAGCACCCATGCTCCAGAACAATTCCGGAAGACGGGATTTTATCTAGGGATTTTTTTACCACGTCATAAAACTTGGATTTTTTGTTTTTCTCGTATATTGAAGACCATCTTTTTTCCACCAAGGACACGTCTGTGCGGTTCTTTGGTATGGAACCAAGCTTTTCCTTGATGTAGATCTTTAGCCTTTGGGTGGAAGCCTTCGCGTACAACGTTCCGCCCAACCTAGGCCTGTTTGAGAGATAAGTAGCAAAATCATCCCATAGGATCGGGATTTTGTCAATGATTGGAAAACGCAGATCACATCCAGTACAGAGCAAAAACCCTTCTCTGATTTCGCCGTCTTTTTTTAGGACTTCGAGTGAGAGTTTTTTTCCGCACCTCATGCAGCGGATGTGCTTTAGACTCGATTCATGCAAACCAGTTTTACTCAAAACGGATTTTGGATTAATACTTATTTTGAAAATCCAGTTAATGTTAAATGGGAACTACCCAAAGTCACTATCGATGACTGAGCAAGAAGAGTTTGCAGACGCGCTGCTTGACCAGATTTCAGTCGAGACAAACGAGGAGCACGACATTGCCACATTATCCTCAAGAATAAGGGAGGATCCCGACTTTAAGGTAAGATTTGACTCGCCCAAGCAGATTTCAGACCAGATAGCGCCGGGGCTAAAGCAGAAAGTCGCCGAGTTTACAGGGATCGGCGTATCGCCAGATGTGACAATAGAGTTTCCAGGCCTAGACGAGCTAAAGGAGATAAAGGGGAAGAAGGTCTTTGCGACGCCAGACGCAAGGGAGTTTGTAGACAGGCTGTTTTTGGCAGTTGCAAAGCAAAACAGGCAGGGGATTGCAGACTTGGTAAAGCAGGACACTGCAAAATTTCTGGCATACTCGACATATGCAAAATCATACATTTCAAAAATTTCCACTACATATGGCGACTATTTGGATTCAAAAATATACATAAACAATTTTGTCCTGTCAAGCTATCCTCAGATAGTCCTGCACAAGCAGGGCCCCCCGTATGAGTCAAGGTACGAGATGATAAAGTCAGGGTATGTGGGCGCCCTAAAGATGACCATACTGGAGGAGTTGGTCCACTCCATCCAGAACAACCTGTACGAGGAAAACAAAAAGGCGGTAATCGAGGTAAACAGGATAAACGAGGACCTGGCAAAAATAATTCTCGCCCTAGACGATACAACAGTTACAAGGCTTTCAGACTACCTGCAGCTGCCCGCAGTCCCAGACGAGTTTCCAATCGCAAAGAGGGCAAACCTGTTTTTCATGCTAAACCCGGATAACTTTATCGTAAACGTCCTGGGGCCAGACGTGATGACGTTTACCAAAGTCGAGATAGACCCGACAATCCAGCAGATGGTCCCGCAGATTTTGGAAATATATCAGAGGTGGCTCCTCCCCATCCAAAGGCATCATGCGGCGTTTTCCACAATGGAGGGAATGGCAGAGTTCTCAGTCCAGAACATCCTCAAAGACGACGAGGACTTTCACCAGTATCTGATGACGTTTATGGGAACTGACATCTCGTCATACCAGGTCAGAAAGAACATGGGAAAGGACTTTACCGAGGCAGTATTTGCCAAACACGGCAAGGAAACTTTTCAGATTTTGATAAGAAACCCTCCCACCACAAGGGAGCTCAAAGACCCGCAGCTGTACCTGAAAAGAGCGCCATAGTCATTTCAGATGAGCGACAAGTTCGATCCGTTTGTTGCAGAGTGGATTTCGTTTTCCTCAGACCCAAGGTACAACCTGGTGGAAAAATGCCTCAAGCTTGCGCAGATACTGGAATACCCAAACCTGAACATACAGGAGCAGATAGAAAAGATCAACCAGATTGCAAAGTCGCTAAAGGTTTTGCTATCAGATGTGAAGAACCCCACGTATTTGATATCAATGCTAAACGAGTACCTCTTTGAGACACTTGGATTCAAAGGGGACATAGACGACTATTATGATCCAAAAAACAATTTCCTAAACGAGGTGCTGGACAAAAAAAGCGGCATACCGATTACGCTTTCAATAATTTACGTCGAGGTCGCAAAAAGAATCGGCTTGAACCTTACCATTGCGGGATTTCCAAGCCACGTTGTTGTAAAGTATAACGAGGAGATGGTGCTAGACCCGTTTGGTGGCGGCAGGCTGCTAGACGTTGAGGACCTAAATGAAATTTTATATCAAAACTTTGAGGAAGAGATCGAGTTCTCGCCTGAAATGCTAGACGAGTTGCCAGACGACAAGGCGCTAATCAGAATACTGCGAAACCTGAAGAGCTCGTACGCCCAGTCATACGCGTATGACAAGGCGATGAGGTGCACAAACATGATCCTAGCAGTAGAGCCAGACTCCCCAGATGAGATCCGCGACAAGGGAATACTAGAAGAGAGGCTGCTAAACTACGAAAAGGCGCTCGTATACCTAAACAGGTATCTTGAGATTGCGCCAGAGGCGCCAGACGTGGACTATATTTTAGAAATGATAAGAAATGTGAGAGATAAGATTAATCAATAATCGATGTGATGTCTTTGCCACTTTTGACTTGGGAAATTTCGTGTCTTGCAAGCTTGTTACGCAGTGCCTTTTTTAGGACGTCCACTTCGTTTCTCAGGGCGGCAATTTCGTCCTCTAGCTTGGCGACGCGTTCATAGATTGTTTCTCCTTCTGAACTCATGATATGACAGTCAGAAAAAGAGCTTAAAAATTTATGGGTGAATTTTTGTGTATCTTGGTCAGTTTTTTGTTACAAATCAAACTCTTGGTTGCAAGAGGCACACTTTGCGTGCTCGGCGCCGACCTGACCTATTAGGAAGATTCGACCAACCGTTTGACATTTCGGACACATGCCAGTTGTGACATTTTTCGGGGCTGTCCTGATTATTTTCTGAGTCTTTCGGCGTCCCATAGTGAAGCAAATCATGCATGGTCTATTAAATTTAAGGATTCGGTATCATCATACGATATGAATCAGGTCTTTTAGCTTTCGTCTTGAGCGCGGGCCGCGCTTTTGCGCAGGATACCCGATGCAGAGAAGCGACGACGGCTTGAGATCAGTCCCGATTGCATCCATTACTTTTTCCTCGTCAAACATCCCTATCCAAATTGAGCTCAGGCCCAGAGCGTGTGCTGCCAGCTGTGAGTATGCTGCGGCAAGTGTCGCGTCCTGGATTGCAAACTTTGCCAGGATTTCAGGCGGAAAGTTGAGCTTTACTCGCGACGGGTTTTTGCAAAAGACAAGCACGACTGGCGTGTTGACGTGCGGCTGGTTGTTTGCCGCCTCGACTAGTTTTTCTTTTGTTTTTGGATCCCTGATATAAAAAATTTCAAAGCCCTGAAAGTTTCCGGCAGTAGGCGCAGTGTCTGCTGCTGCAAGTATCTTGTCGATTTTCCACTCCTCCACCATTCTCGTGTTGTCAAACTTTCTAGTAGATCGCCTTGAGGCCATGACCTTGAACAGATCCTTGTCCTGGACTGTTTTTTTTGGCTGTGATGTGAGAATTGCATTTAGGAGATTTTGTCGCACCTCCACGTCCTTGGTTGAGGCATCAGACGGCACGTATTCCTTTGGGTAGGTCTTGCTGGTTTTCATTTCCTAATCTCCTCCAGATGTTTTTTTATGACTTGGGTCGGCACCTCAAATATCTTACTGTCCTGTAATCGAAACTGTGTGATGTCAGAATTTACCAGTATGGCGCTAAATTCGTCTTCTAGTTCTACTTGGCCGGTGGTGTTTTTTGAAAGTATGTCGTAGAGGCGATCGATTTCGTCCTTGCTCATAAACACCACATGCTCCTCATCTTCGTCTGTTCCCTTCCAGACAAGGCGGCAGGCATCCTTTGACGAATACGATGACTCGATTCTTAAAAATTCTGCCATGTCCTATGAATTTACATGGTTTATGACTATTAAATCTAAAAAAATAAAGCGATTCCTAGAGTGTTGCTAGGAATGCACCTATTCCAGCACCCACGCCAATTCCTAGGACAAAGAACAATGCGTCCCAGGCCATGACTTTTCTAAATGGTGCTCGAACCTGATAGTTCCAGTGAGCTTGTTTTTGATTCATGATCATAGTTCAATATCCATGCAGATAGAGCTTAGTCAGCTGGTTTGATGACAGGTAAGCTAGTTTATTGACGTTTGCGCCCAAATGACCATCCAATGAACGCATGTGTCATCATGGAGGAACAAAGTACAGCAATACTTACTAGTAAAGACGACGTATGTAAGAGGCAGGATGTAATTGGCAAAAAAATCAGCTGAAAATGGAATTTCCGTTTGCGATATTTTAAAAGACAATACGACTAAGGTAATCAGAAAGCTCGAATCCCAGATTCCACAAAACATTCAGGCGTACTCTGACCTGTACACCCACTACCTTCACCTGCTAGACGACTATTTTGGGACGTGTTATCTGTGGCAAAAGCAGTATTTTGACAGACTAGGACTTGACAGTAAAGCGCTCAACGCCATCAACGATTACTGGAATACAGTAACAGACTTGTACTGTACGCAAATCGACATGATCACAAACGCCCAAAAGTCCAACATCGATACGCGTGAAAAAATGATAGACATGTGCGACCAGTACATTCACCAGGCCCTAGATTATTACGGCAAGGTCTTTTCTCAGGCGCTGTCCAAAATAAACGAGAAAAAATAAGACATCGGTAATTTACCATACAAGTGAAAGCATCTATTAAAAAATATTTTTCCAAATTGTTTTTTGAATTCGGATGTAATCTGGAAAACTCTTTTTATGCAATTACACGGCGAAACAAACTCAATGAATCAAAAACTACGGCTAGCTTCATTGCTATTGATGCTACCATTGTTCACGGCTGCATTGACTACACATGCCTATCAGGAAGCTGATGCCGAAAGGGCTCAGGGTTCAGTAGGCTATGTGGGCCCGAAGAGTTTTGGCTCAAAAAACGCAGTTAAAATCTGCGGTGATGAGCTATGTTCTGCAAAGGCAAAGTCATCTATCATGTCTGATAAAATGATATCGAACAAGAAAATGTCTGACAAAATGATATCGGACAAGAAAATGTCTGACAAAATGATATCGGACAAGAAAATGTCTGACAAAATGATGTCAGATGAGATGGTAAAATCGTCAGAGCATGCACTAAAACTTTCAAGAACAAATGTTCCAGCTACCATACCTCTTCACAAGGGTTGGTACAACGGACAATCAGTGTACTACATCATAACTGATTCAAGTGAGCAAAAGCACGCCGACATCATAACTGAGAAACAGGGATGGAGGGTAGAACTTGCGCCACTGCTGGCAACCACACCGACAGATGCACTATCAAAGACATACATCTTTACTAACGGAGTCAAAGGTGATGGAATTCACGGATTCCAAGACGAGATCTTTACAAGCACTCCCGCACAGCCAGAAACCTACAGCGCGCTGACATCGCACACTCATGTAACATGGAATGACGGAGTAAAAGCAGAGACCCTAGATTCTGAAGAGAAGATCATGGCAGCAGAAAAAGCAGACAAGATAACACTAACAGATCTGCCAGTAGTGATCAACATGCCTCAGATAATGTGGCCGGAAGGACATCTACAGGTAAGAGAAAACAAGAACATCTCCGATGAGACACCATATGTCGGAGGACAGATCACCGACATCAATACAGAGAAGATGACGGTGACATTTGTTGCCCACAGGGGCTGGGGTCCAGATGGTAGAACCATTTACTATATTGTAACTGATGCCACGCCAGAGATGCCAGCTGAGATGATGGGGGTTGTAACCTCACCAACATCAGCCAGACTAATTGCAAATTCTGCAGCAGTTGACCTATACCAGTTCATGAATGGTGTAAAAGGCTCAGGCCCGATGGGATTCCAAGCAGGAATTGCAGCGGCAGCGCCAGGCGACGCAAATTATTCACCGATGTGGAGAATATTCATGATTGGGTGGAAAGACCAGCCATCGGCAATGATTCTTGAGAATCTAGACGACATCAATGCGCTGAGAAGTGAAGGAAAAATCGATGTGAGTCTGGCAAGGCCAATGGACAAAGACCACATAGTGAACTGTCCATTCATTGATCCGTTCCAATAACGGAATACTCTTTTTTTTTCTTTTTACATGAACAGAGACAGGGTTGATTTTTGTTCCAAAACTATTCTTCTTTGTCAACTGTCAGATGTTGCGCCTTGCGTCCAGGACGCACTATTTTCTCTTCTGGAATGTGTTGAAGAATTATTTTTGCAGTATCCATGCTCCTTTTGACAAGATCCCTTGCGCCTGACTTTAGGCCGTCGCTTTTTTCAACATATGAGATATTGCGTTCCATGTCCTCCGCATCCCATCCCATGGTGTGAGCTATAAACGGGAATGGTGGAAACACAAATCCCAGCTCTGCAAAAAACCCAAGCAGGTGTCCTGCCACGTCTTGGACGTTGTCCTGACCTCCAGTTATGATAAAGCTTGCAACCTTGTTTTGGATCAATGCCTTGTTGTTTATGGTGATTTGGTTCTGAACGCAGTTCATCCTTTCAATCATCTTGTGGTACAGCGAGCTTGCAGCGCCCCAGCGAATCGGCGTTGAAACTATCACCACGTCAGCCCAGTGAATTAGCGCCTCATACACCTGGGCAAGCTGGTCTGTCTCGTCCATTTGTGTAATTGAGCACGGCCAAGTGCACGCAAATGCGCTCTTTGAATAATACCCCTCGCAGGCCCTAAACTTCAGATCGTTTAGTCGGATAAACATTGTTTGTGCGCCAAGATCCTTTGCGTGATCAACTGCGACCTGGAGCAGTTTCTCAGATGTTGAATATCGCGGGTTTTTTGCATCCATTACGGTAGTAGAGATACCCACCACTCGCAGTGGTCCGTCCTCACGCTTTACTGGACGCGCCAACGGATGGGGAGGATGAGGGGCCTTTTGCCGCGGAGTTACGGGATTGATGTTGACATAGAGGTGATCGTTTTCAATTTTTAATTCAAATTGCGGCACCCTGTCTTCATCAAACCCAGGTTCACCAAATCCAGTAATCCTGTGAAATTTCCAATTGTGCCATGGGCATATGATATAGTCATCATCCAGTTTGCCACTCCCAAGCGGTCCGCCGGCATGATTGCAAAAATTAGAGACTGCCCCAAACTTGCCTTCACTGTATGACACTGCAATTACGGCAGTACCAAGAGTTACTTCTCTCAGCGGAGGATCCTTTAGCGAGTCGACGTGACCCAGATCAGCCCAAGTTTTTTCCAACCATTATGATCAGCAACCGAAAACTAAAAACATTTAATGATAAACACGCGTGAGTTTTTTAAAACTACACCGTTCATTAGTTATATAGCCAGTCACCACATTGATTTCGTGTCCGACTTTGGCATTGGATATAAGCAAATGTTTCATCCAGGCCACCTTACTATCGGCACAGTTTTTGCAATTGAGGCATATGACGGAGATGTTCCGACCATGAAAAACCAAGTCGAGCTTGCCAAACGTGCCGAGGAACTTGGATTTTCCGCACTGTGGTTTCGAGACGTGCCGCTACGTGATCCTAATTTTGGGGACGTCGGCCAAGTTTACGATCCGTGGGCATATCTTGGATACATTACGGCCCACACCAGAACCATTTCATTGGCTACTGGCGCAATTATTTTTCCGCTAAGGCATCCAATTGATGTGGCAAAGGCAGCAGCATCAATTGATCAGCTAAGCGGGGGGCGTCTAGTCCTAGGGATTGCGGCAGGCGACAGGCCAATTGAATATCCGGCATACGGCCGCAGCTACGAGGACAGGGAAACGTTGTTCCAAGCGTCAGTAAGTGATTTTCGGAGATTATACGCAGACTTTCCAAGATACGAGTCAGTCTTTGGCATCATGGATGGCGGAGACCTAATCCCAAAACCATTTTCTGGAAAAATTCCTTTGTTTGTGACAGGTCACAGTGGGCAGTCATAGAATGGATTGCAAAAAACGCAGACGGATGGCTAATGTATCCAAGAGATCCGAGTTTTCAAAAACGCGTTGTCGACGGATGGAAAAGCGCGCTAGAACTAACGGGCAACAGATTCAAGCCTTTTTCGCAGTCACTATACATTGACCTCACAGGCGACCCAGACCATCTCCCCCAGGGCATCCATCTAGGATACAGGCTTGGAAGAAACTACCTGTTGAAACACTTGAAAACCCTGCAGGACATAGGGGTAAACCACGTCTTTCTGAATCTAAAATACGGCAAAAGACCTGCAGACGAAGTACTAGAGGAAGTTGGAAGATTCATCGCTCCTCATTTTCCAAGTCTAAAAAAGTGACAAATAGTAGACATTCATCATCTGGAAAACACGCAATACTGCAGATACAAAATCAAGAATTGGCAGACAAGCCGCGGATCAAAAGGGCCAAAAGACAGTTTAAAAAATAAATAAAAAATTTCTCAGTCGGGGTGTGTTTCCTTTGGACTGCACTCCCCCCTAAAGTACTGCCACTCTTCACATTCAGAGCCATCTGAAAACATGCAGATGCTTTGTGCGGACTCGCCGTTCCCACGGATTTCTATGGTGCCGCCGTTTTCAAAGCAGTGTGTCGATGCAGGGTTTGCCATCTGCTTTGGATTTGCGTTTGGGATTTCCTCAGTGGGCCCCTTTAGGACAAACTGGTGGTTGAGCTCATCCCATGTATCGTCAGTCACTGCAGAGATTACGCTTCCCTCGGATACCAGAATGTTCATTTCGTGCGGGGTGACTACCTGCGTTATCATCTGGCCTTCCCTGTTGCCAAACCCCCCATGTGATGACTCAAACGTTGCCCGGATCATGTGCTGCGGCGGTATCGACTTGGTCGCACCAACATATTCGGTCTTTAGCGTGTTGATGTCCCCATCAAATGCAAATGTCGGGCTTGATGGGACAAATCTCTGAGCCACGCCAAGTGCGTCATACATTTCATGGTCTTGAGGCGTTGTTGGAATTATCGTTACGTCTTTTTGCACTGGTGCAAAATACACAATCAGTGCCACTGCGGCCACACCTATTACCATCATGATGAATTTTTTTGACTGTTCCATTGTTAACAGCATTACTGGAATAGTTTTGATTATAACTTTTGATTAAATTTGGTTTGAACTGAAAAAAGAAAGACAGAACGTGACAATGTTTTTTAGACTAGCAAAAAAACCAAATTCGTGGGAAAAAACAAGGCGGGTAATGCAAAAAACAGCCCCAGGAAAAAGTCAGGCAAGGCCAAGTTTATCATTTTAGGAATTATTGCAATAGTAATCATAGGCGTTGCAGCGGCAGTGACAAGCGGTGCTGATTTTAAGGCAAGAGATGGCTCTATTGACACGACAAAGGGATCCCCGGTGCTTGGCTCCAAGTCTGCACCTGTAACAATCATAGAGTTTGGCGATTACCAGTGCCCGTTCTGCCAGAGATGGAACCTGGACACAAAGCCGCTAATTGAGAAAAACTACATCGATGCAGGCAAGGTAAAGCTCATCTACATGGACTTTGCGTTCCTCGGGCCTGACTCGATTAAGGCGCATGCCGGAAGCTACTGCGCAGACGAGCAGGGAATGTACTGGAAGTATCACGATTTCATATATGCAAACCAGGGGCATGAAAACGACGGCTGGGCAAGTGCAGAAAACATCAAGTCTCTGGCATCAAAACTAGAAGGGCTTGATGCGGGCGAGTTTGGCAAATGCCTGGACTCTGGAAAATACGAAGACAGGGTCAGGGAAAACAAAAACATTGCCATGAGAAACGGCGCAAGCTCCACTCCGACATTTATCGTGATTGGTAAGGGGGAGGGCACTCAGTTGACAGGAGCGCAGCCGTATTCTGTGTTTCAGGCGCTACTTGATGAAAAACTGACAACCAATCCAAACTAGGTTTGTTTTGGACAATTTGCAAGATAAAGACAGCTCACTTGGATTGGCAGGCGCTTATTTCACACACATAACTTGAAGCTCAGACCAAAGTTTATGTGATTAAATCGTAACTGTACATCGTGCGCACACTTGCAATTTCGCTTGCTATTTTGATACTTGTTACATCGGTCACGGCACCGGCATTTTCACAGGCCAAGGGGTCGCGCTCCACATACGTATACGATAGGGCAGGCATAATCAGCCCAGAATATGAATCGTCAATAGACAACTACTTGAGAAAAATCGACGACTCTACATCTGCAGAAATAATCATTTACACCATTCCAAGCTTTTTGGGGCACGGAATAAAAAAGGACGGACAGGAGCTCAACGACAGGGACACGCTTGCAAACTATCTTTTCAACGAGGTCCCCCTTGACGGCACAACTGGAATCGGCAAGAAAGGAAAAGACAACGGGGTGCTGATTTTATTTTCACTTGAGCGTGATGCGGCAAGCGGCTCCATGAGGATCGAAGTCGGCAAGGGGCTGGAAGGCGACATTACTGACGGGACGGCTGGCGCAATTTTGGACTCGTATTTGGTTCCCGCAAGGGACTCCTATGAGACCTCGGGAAACGCAAATGTATTTGATCAGGCATTCCTGGATACGGTGATTGCCTTGGGAAATAGAATCGGCTACACCAGCGATGATCCCCAGTACCAACAGTCAAGGCCTCCGCAGGACGAGATTGATTACGAGCAGATTGCGCTGATTCTAATGTTCATAGCATTTCCACTGGCATTTTCCATTTTGAATCGCCGTCGCAGGAGATCTGGCGGGTTTTTTGCCGGAGGATACGGAGGATACGGCAGGGGCGGAGGCGGTGGCTTTGGAGGCGGTGGCGGCAGATCCGGCGGAGGGGGAGCCGGACGGTAGTCAATACGGTTATTTGACTGAAGCAGGCAGAGAACAATATGGTAAGTAAAGCAGTTATCGCAGCAATTGCCGCAGCGGCCATAATTGCAATAATAATTGCAGCGCTATACGGAATGTACTTTTCAGGATTTAACGCAGTCCAAGTAAAAGACGAAAACGTAAAACGACTGGCAGCAGACGTCGATGCGCAGCTGCAGCGACGATACGACCTAATTCCAAACCTGGTGGAATCGGTGAGGGGATACATGCAGTTTGAAAAGCAGACACTTGAAGACGTAACAAGACTTCGCTCCCAGTGGCAGACCTCAACTAGCACCGAAGGCAGGGTTGAGCTGAGCAATCAAATCGAGGAGGCGCTAAGCAAGATCATTCTCACATACGAGGCATATCCAGAGTTGAAAGCTGATCAGACAGTCACCAGACTGATGGACGAAATCGCCGGAACTGAAAACAGGATAGCGGTTGCAAGAACTTACTATAATGACGGGGTCAGAGACTTTAACACCAACATCAGGACCTTCCCAAATAACATGTTTAACGAGGGCGGCTTTCTTGGAATGAGTCCTTGGGGCGCAAATCAGTATCCGACATACGAGGCAACCCCGCAGGCGCAGACGACTGTCCCACAGGTGGACCTGACACCCAGCGGATAAGACAAGGCATGTTTAGTTCAGATAATTTTTGCAACAGTCATTCCAAAATCAAAACAGGCTTGTCAGAGACTTCCAGGATTTTTCTTGAAACGCTTCCAAGCTTTAGCATTCCTCGGATTCCAGGGATTTTTCGCCTCTTTGCCATAATTATTAGGTCGATGTGATGGATTTTGGAATATTTTAAAATCTCGTCTTCAGGCCTGCCATCCACCACGATGCAATTTGCATTGATCCCCTTTGACCTGCAATAGTCTGCGCGTTTTTGCAGCTCTTCTCTGATCCCTCGGACTGCCGCCTGCTCCACCACTTTTCGCATCTTGGAGTCTTGCTTTTTTGCAAGTATCAGCGGCGGCGGGCCCGGAATTGGTTCGACTGAATGCAAGATGTTGACAGTGGCGCCGCTAAGTTTGGCAATTTTTATGGCATAGCTTAGCGCCTTGTCGCCCAAAAGAGTTCCAGCATGAGGAACGAGGATGTTTTTGATATGTACTGGGAATGTCTTCAAGCCAGTCTTGGCTGATTTTTTTAGATATATTAGAAGATACGACAATTCTCGAAGATGAAAATTTGATATTCATTCCATGATCATGACAAAACATGTATGCATTCTTACGTCACATATACCTCCAGAGCAGACAGAACTTCATCAATAGACTTGTACTGCAACAAGATTTTTTGACTCGTATCTGAACGAGTCTTACGAATTTTGGCTTGAAATCATCCCTTGAAATCTCAAATTGAATTGCGCCGAGATTTTGAGTGATGTTTTTTATCTCAAAGATAGACAATATGATTTCGGTTATTTCAGCCGTTGATTTGCCCAGTTTTTCATCCCAAGTTTTTCTTCTCCGCTTGTAATATTGTATCGTCTCAGCATAGAAGAGTTCGCGATTACTGAAATCGAGCTAAGTGCCATGGCAGCTGCCGCCAGAATCGGATTCAACAATCCAACTGCCGCAATTGGGATTGCCCCAGTGTTGTAAGCAAATGCCCAGAACAGATTTTGTTTTATTTTTTTCATGGTTGCCCTGCTGAGCCGTATTGCCCGCGGAACATCCATTATGTCGTCTTTAATCAAAATAATACCTCCAGTCTCCTTTGCAATGTCAGATCCGCTGCCTATCGCTATTCCAATGTCTGCTTGTGCCAAGGCAGGCGCATCATTGATGCCATCGCCCACCATTGCGACCACTTTTCCTTCTGATTGGAGTTTCTTTATTTCAGCTGCCTTCTCTGACGGTAAAACATTCGCGATTACTTTTTGGATTCCAACCTGTCTTGCAATTTCTTTGGCAGCCTTTTCATTATCACCCGTTATCATGATGCATTCAATTCCAAGATCTTTTAATGCGGCAATTGCCATTGGAGAAGATTCCTTAAGTGAGTCGGCTACTGCAATAATTCCTTCAATTTTGTTATCGACTGATACCATTATTGCGGTCTTTCCTTCAGATTCCAGTAGAGTCATTTCTTGCTCTGCGTTTTCTGTCGAGATTTCAAATTTTTTCATTAGCTTTCGATTTCCTCCATAAACTAGTCTTCCATTGACCAGCGCCTTGACACCCAGACCATTTAGTGATTCAAAATCTTTCAAGTTCACAAATGGAATTTCCATCTGTTTTGCCTTGTTTACAATGGCCTGAGCTATCGGATGCTCGGATCCAAATTCAGCAGTGCCTCCAAATTCAATTAGTTGTTTGCCTGACAAAGTCCCCAACGGTATGATATCTGTGACCTCGGGTTCGCCTTTTGTCAAGGTTCCAGTTTTGTCAAATATTATAGTGGTGATCTTTTGGGAACGCTCCAAGTATTCTGCGCCTCTTATCAATATGCCAGACTCTGCACCTTTACCAACTCCCACCATCAATGCAGCTGGAGTAGCTACACCAAGAGCACAAGGACAGGCTATAATCATAACAGCTACAAATGCAAGCAGACCGGAAACAAAATCCCCCATCACAAAATACCAGACCAAAAATGTTACAATGGATGCAGATACCACAGACGGGACAAACTTTGCAGCTATGGAGTCCGCCATTCTTTGGACTTTGGCAGTAGATGACTGCGCTTGCTCTACAACATGGATTATTTGTGAAAGTGCAGTATCTTGCCCTACTTTGGTTGCCTGGATTTTGAGCAATCCTTGCTTGTTTAGAGTTGCACCAATCACCTGATCTCCTAGTTTTTTGCCAACAGGTAGACTCTCGCCAGTAATCATTTTCTCATCTACGGACGACTCCCCATCTATGATTATGCCATCAGTGGGAATCTTTTCACCAGGTTTTACAATCAGGATGTCGTCTTGGATTATCTGGTTTAATGGAATCTCAGTTTCTGAACCATCGCGGATCACCCTTGCCATTGCAGGACTAAGATCTAACAGCTTTCTTACCGCAGCCGAGCTCTTTTTCTTGATTGCCTCTTCCATGTATTTTCCTAAAAGAACAAATGCAATTATGACTGCAGATACCTCAAAGTAGACGAATTTTTCTTCACCAGGTATTGCTTGGGGAAAGAACAGAACCACGACACTATACAAGTAAGCAGTAAGAGTTCCAATTGAAATCAAAAGATCCATGTTGGCAGTTCTGCTTTGGATTGCATGGTATCCACCAACATAAAATGTCCAGCCGCCGATAAACTGTACCGGGGTTACTATGATGAAGAGCAACATTCCGTAAGAAAGAAACGGTATCTCTGGAAACGGCACCCATGACACTACCATGGCGCCAGCTGCAACACTGATGTACAGTGCAGCTCGGATTATTGCAAGTGCGAGTGCGCCAGATGCTGCAACATACATCCTCTTTTTCATTTTGGCAAGCTCCTTTTCGGGATTTACAAAGGTTTTTTGACATATGGGACTGCAAAAGTAAAAGTCTCTAGAGCCCACCTCAGAATGCAGTGACTTTTTTTCATCCACTATCATTCCACAGACAGGATCTTTTGCCATGCTTCATTTTGGGTTTTTATTTATTATAAGTTAGATATGCATTACCAAGACTGATTTTCAGAGAGGATACACTTGTCAAGTCATCTGAGAACTGCCTCTGAAAATCATTATGATGAATTACAGTCGTATTCATGTTCGAAAAATACTGACTGATTTGTAGGGTGGAGATAAAGAAAGAAACAGCAATCAAAAGGTTTGGAAAGCATTTCTGCAACGAACAGCATACACGGCAATACGTAGAAAAAAGACAGACAGAGGAAAGCAAATCATCAGAAGAAGGAAAGGTGTTCACGCTGGTTCAGTTGTTGAAAAAATTGAAAAGTAGTTAAATTTCAGAATTGAAAACGACGGATTATTACACATATTTTAGATGGATTTCATCACTGAGAATAATGATTTCTATTAAAATAGTCAAATACTGTACTGGTTGCTGATGAAAGTAAAACGAATTTTGGCTCCAATCGATGGTTCGACTTACTCCGCTAAAGCCCTTAGAGTCGCCACTGAAATGGCGCAAAAGAATGAATCAGAAATCATGATATTGACTTGTATGAGAAAAGAAGATGTTGGGGCATGGTACTATTCCGACCCAAAAATTAACAAAGACGTTATGATAAAGGCAAAGGAATTTGCAAAACAATCTATGTCAAAGATTGAAGAAAGCATCAGGAAAAAAGGTGTAAATGTCACAAGCAACGTAATCGAAGCAAAATCATTAGTTAAAGGAATAACAGATTTTGCAGATTCAAAAAAGGTTGATCTCATAGTCATGGGATCTCATGGTAGAACAGGCTTTAAGAAAATGTTGCTTGGAAGTGTCAGCAACGGTGTCGTTCAACAAGCACGACAGCCGGTCCTGATAGTCAAATAACAATTGGATTTCGGCACTTGCACTTTATCAAAGGGCTTTCCATCTGACCTTTTTCTGATAAATATCATTTGACCAATCTAAAGGGTTAATGATGCAAAAAATAATCTAAGAACGTTTAGCAAGCCATTTCCAACCTCCGGTCATAATTGTTCGTGTGTCTTTGTACTAACATAGTCCAACACGGCCTGTTGGAAATTCCAGTAGTTTTCTGTCAGTGCTTTGTATTACATTCATTATTGATCTACTGGAAACAGTCGGGGATTGCGACACAGATATGCGCTGAATTTCATGTTTGATAATCTTTGAGGTATTTTAAAAGCAACAAAACGCACTAACGTTTAGGACATAGTTATGAAAGCATTTGACAAAAGAAGCGTTTCCAGATTAACATTAGAAGAATTATTTCCAAACACGCTAACTGATACCTCGTGTGTTTATATCGATAAAGGGAGGGAGGTATGGGTTGCTACTGAAATGTGCGCCCAATACTTAGAGTCCGTAGTTGACTCGATCGTAGTTGTAGATGACAATCATGTACCACTGGGAATAGTTGGTGGTTATGATCTACTGGATAATTTACGAAAAAATCCCACGCGTGACTTTCAGTACGAGACCAAAGTAGAAGAGATCATGTTCAAAGTGGTCCCAGAAGTTGAAAAGAAGACAAAACTTGAGGATTTGATAGAAAAGTGGAAAGATACTCGAAGAGCATTTGCCATCATCCCTAACGAACTTGACGGCTATTCCCCTATTTCGGCAAGAAAAATGCTTGAGATCGGAGCAAAATGCAAAACAGACATCTCTGTTTCCTCAATGGCAAAAAAGAAAATTGTCACTTTTCAGCCAGATGACACACTTGGCAAGATAATTGATTTGATGTTTGAGCATAAAACTCGAAAACTCGTACTAAAAAATTCAAACCAATTCATAAGTGACAGATTGATACTTGGCGAAATTTCAAGAATACTAAAATTTCAAACGAGTGTAGAGTATTTTCTAGACATTCCAGCCAGTCAACTTAAATTTGAATATGTAAAGACAGTCACCGAAGATCTCACACTTGACAGTCTTTGCTCAATAATGGAGAAAATGGGGCATCCTTATGTAATGTATAAGGACATTTTAGTCAGCCCGTGGGATGTATGCCTTACTTTGTTGTCCGAAAATTTGAGGGAGCCACTCAGAGTCGGACATCAAAAGAAATGCCCGCACTGTGGAAAGGATATTTGACTGGGTTTCAAAATTTATCATAGTTTACTTTTCTGTGTAGGAGACGTGTGAGAAATGAGTCGCCTAGTGTTGTTTTTGCGTCAA
The DNA here is from genome assembly GCF_000685395.1 of Candidatus Nitrosotenuis chungbukensis. Lineage (GTDB taxonomy): Archaea > Thermoproteota > Nitrososphaeria > Nitrososphaerales > Nitrosopumilaceae > Nitrosotenuis > Nitrosotenuis chungbukensis. Next base: position 97,320 of record NZ_AVSQ01000021.1, read on the forward strand.
GTGCTGAAATCAAATATGATAATTTCCCAGCATGATTTATACTAAAATGCGGTCTTTGTTTTATGAACGAAAAATATCGGCGAATACTTGTTCCTCATGACGGCTCAAAATTTTCAAAGAAAGCGCTTGATGAAGCAATCGAGATGGCAAAAAAATTTGATTCCGACTTGTATCTACTTACGGTAATGGACGCTTTAACAGTGGCACCTCCAACCTTTTACGCGATACCGGGGGCAATATTTGATATAAAAAAATTTGAGAAATATTACCTGGCCGCTACTTCAAAAACCGATCTCATGCTCCGCAATGAGGTGTCCAGATGCAAAGAACAAGGCACTCGTGCGGATTATGAAATAATGACAGGATCTCCAGGAGACACCATATTGGAATTTGCCAAAAAGAAGAAAATAGATCTGATAGTCATGGGCAGCCAAGGACTTTCAGGAATTCATAAGATAAAGGCACTTGGGAGCATTAGCAGAAAGGTTTCAGAGTTAGCTGCCTGCCCTGTTTTAATAGTTAGATAAATCAAATAACGAAATAGACATTGAGAAAATTCATTTATTTGATCTCATTCTAATCCTGTGAAAATTTCAGGCATAGATGTGGTTGCTTTCCATCAGAATGTTGTAATATTATCAGGTGAGATGGCAGATCATTTGGTTATTTTTTGTAAAGTAATTTGATCAATTAACGGAACACGGTGTAAAAATGGCAGAAGAACGCTGCCCAGATGTCCAAGTATGACACACGAGCAAGATCAATGCTCAGATATAGTCAATGGGTTTATCGATTAATTGTATTCCAACAGCAGCATTCATCACGAGTGCAGTTGGGACATTCTTTTGGTGATTTTGATTCTCTGCACTCAGAAGGTATACACCCACAATCAGCGCACATTATTTCAATCATTTTTATTGCATAGAAATCAGATTCGAATCATAACAAGTTGCTTACTTCCAGCTCTGGCGGTTAGAGGCGCTTTCACACCTTGGGCATTTGAGGCCGTTTGTCTTGTAGCCGCATTTTTTGCAGTAGACGCCAAACTTGAACGAGGCGTTCTTGGATGTACGGGATATCTTTTTAATCAAAATAATTGCAAGCAAAACTCCTATGCCTATTCCAATCCACACAATAACCATGATACTGCTACGTCATCATCAGATAAAATCAATTCGCATGTTTTAGACTCCAATCCAGAATTTAGTTATGAACCAGTCTTTTTCGCAGCCTTGTGCTTGCATAATCCATGCCAAGTGTCACAGCAAGTATTGCCAGTATGAACGGGGCTGCCTTCCCATAATTGAGGCTCTCAAGGTGGTGTATTATGTAAAATCCTATTCCTCCTGCGCCGACCAATCCGAGAATTGATGACTCTCGCACACTGTACGACAGCAGGAACAGATACTGGTTTCCCATGTGCGGCAGCGCCTCCGGGATTGTCACAAACTTGGCAATCTGCATCCTTGTTGCGCCAAGAACATGCATTGCATCATACGCAGATACGTTTTGCGACTCGTAGATCTCGTACAGGTATTTCCCGCTCAGTCCCATGATGTATAGCGATATTGCAAATATTCCAGCAGTCGGGCCTAGCCCAACTACTACCACAAGCAAAATTGCCCACAGTAATGGCGGCATCGACCACAGTAAACCAAGCAGGCTTCTGAAAATCACGCTGACATACGACGGGGAGATGTTTCTTGCAGCAAGCAGTGCTGCCGGAATAGACAGTACAAAGCCGATGCTTGAGCCAATCAGTGCCATCTCAAGCGTCTCGATGAGGGAAAACAGCACCTTGTCCCACACGCTAAAGTCAAACTCCAGCAGCTCGCCTAGGATCACTGCGGAATTGTCAGCATCATCAATTATTGAAAGAGGGTTAAAGCCAAGGTGCACTGAGCTTCCAATTATTATCAGCAGTATGGCAATCCAGGTATACTGAAAGCGGCTAGGGTTCATAGAGGCCTCCAATGGTATCAGCGGTTATTTCGTTTGCAGGAATGTTCTTCTCAATTCTTCCATTCATCATTATCAGCACGTTGTCACTGTACAGTCTTGCAATGTCAGGATTGTGGTGCGTCATCAACAACGTGATCTTCATTTTCTTTTTTATTTCTGAAAAAATTTCCATTACTGTCACGGCTGCCTTGAAGTCAAGACTTGCAGTCATCTCGTCTGCCAGAATTATCAACGGCTTTTGGATTAGCGTCCTTGCTATTGCCACCCTTTGCTTTTCACCGCCGCTCAGCTTTTTTATCTTGATGTCCTTTAGGTGGGAAATCTTTAGATCATACATCAGGGAATACGTGTCGTCTACGAGATCCTTTGGATACATGCCGGTAATTGAGCGCCAGCGTGGCATCCTCCTCAGTGCACCCATCATCACGTTTGAATAAACGCTGAGCTCGTTTACCAGTCCCAGGTTCTGTGGGATGTATCCGAGAAGTTTTTGGCTTTCTTTGCTTAGGCCTTTTTTTCCGAAAAAATACAATTCGCCGGATGTCGGCTTGACAAGGCCGAGTGCTACTTTCAAGAGAGTGGTCTTCCCTGCCCCGTTTGGCCCCATTATGGTGACCGCATCGCCCTGAGGGACATTCATGGAAAGGTTGCTGAGTATTTTTCTATTATTGATGGTCAGATGAACTGCGTTCATGCTGAGTGCATCCATGGGTTTCTGGCTAGACCTTCTCTGTATATTTCAAACCAGTCATTTCAAGTGCGCTCTTTAGGTTACCAAGGTGTTCGTCTGCAGTGGTTTCCTCAAAGCCCACAAATATTGCGGAGACTAGTTTTCGCATTATCTGTTTTGTGCTGTCATCATGTCCCATTTCAAGTAGTGCTGCCTTCACCCTGGCCTTTGCCTCAGGGTCCATCTCTTTGCTAAACACCACTCCGTGTGATGGGATTGGTCCCTGCTCGTGGACTGACTTGGTACCCTCTCTTACTTCGCGGTAGAGTTTCTCGCTTACGTCACCTGCAATTATGCTGACATCTACTCGACCGTTTCTCAGCGCTTCCCACGATTGACCGTAGCCGCCTGCAAATACCACGTCTGAAAAGTACGATTTTGGATCAACCTCCTTGCCTTCCTCTACAGTTATCAGTCCTGTCTCGACTAGCGTCTTCATCGGTGTCACGTATCCTGATGTTGACAGTGGGTTGGGGAATGCTGCGCGTTTGCCCCTCAGATCTTCAAGTGTGTTGTACGGCGAGTCTTTTGGTACCACCCAGTAAGAGTAGTAGTATGTCTCAGCTGTCAGTGTATCGCCTATGACGACCTCTCGCACCTCTGCAAGCTCAAGTGTTGCCCCCGCCTTTTGGACTGCAAGGTATGACGGCCATGCGCTCATAAACGCCATGTCTGCCTTGCCAAACCGCAAGGCCTCCACGACCCCCGCATATGAGGTCGGGACGTAAATCTGTATGTCATAACCTGTTTTTTGTTCTAGGTATTGCTCAAGCTCGTTTGCCTGGGACTCGATGTCGCTTGCCTGGGCTGTTGGCTGAATTGCAAGTGTCACGACCGGAGTCTCTTGCGCTGCGTTTGTGCTATCTGTTGTTACAAATATTCCATACCCTATACCTATTCCAGCTGCTAAAATTATTGGAATTATGGCGTAGAGTTTGTTCATGGCAAGTTTTTTTTGCGTCGTTATTTAAGTCCGGTAGGATGTTCCAAAGTTATAGACTATAATAAAAAAACATCCGGCTTGCACAATGATAAAAATTATCGGGGAAAGTAAAACATCACGGCCACTCCAACTACCACGACTAGTGATCCGAGAATCTCAAATCGGTCTGGCTTTTTCTTGTCTATCCAGTATCCCCAGACTATTGACATGACGACAAATATTCCGCCGTACGTCGCATAGACCCGTCCGAATTCGGCTGGCTGAAACGTCGGCACTATTCCATACAGGAACAGAGCAAGGCCGCCAATCAGCCCAAATATCTTTCCCCTGTGATCCCGCAGCCACTTCCACACAAGGTATCCTCCCCCTATTTCCAATAATGCAGCTAAAACGAAAATGCCAAGTGTCGCAAGTATTACTTCCAAGACGACTCACCTGTTCTTGGAACATAAAAAATTATCAAAACTCCGATCACCGCAATTACTGTTCCTACAACATCATACGTGTCAGGTGTGGTCCCGTCAATCCACCAGCCCCACAGAATTGACATCACAATAAAGACGCCGCCATATGCGGCATAGACCCGATGAAAGTGCGTCTTCTGAAATGTTGGAACTATACCGTACAAAAATAAGACAAGGCCACCGGCTGCACCTAAAAGCCAGCTCATGTCGTGTCTAAGCCACAGCCACACCAGATATCCGCCTCCAATCTCACAGAGGCCTGCAAGAAGAAAGAACAAAAGCGAAGAAGGCACCATCTTTAGACTTGCATTCATGATACATGGTGATGCTGTGAGATATTATCTATTTTTTTAGACCGCTTGGCTCAGAAACAATTCAAGGTTTCAACTTATTACAGAAAAATGAAACATCGAAGCTCGTTTTTGACACAGGGTTTGGCTTGCACCATCAAGAGTTAAGGGGCGTCATCTGCGCAGATGCGTCCAAAAACCACTGGCCGGCAATTTTACTTTGCGGCGACAACATCTTCAAATTAACTGGCTCTACGAGATCACCATCAAGGGATACCTCAGATGTCAAAGAAAGCCTAAGGGTTGTAATATGATCTTGCTCGTCAATTACCTCACTAATCAAAAGAATCGTATCGTTTGTATTTGGATCGCCATGTGAAATTATCCTCATCTTTCCAAACACAACATCATATAGTTCATCGCCCACAAACAGTTCCCCTCCAGTTACGCGAAATGTCGAAACATTATTGCTGGTGGAGAGGCTTTCAACAAAGATCTCGCCAGAAAAGTCAGCTGCCGTAGTATCACCTATCGAGGTTGCCGAGCCATCAAAAGAGATGTTAAATGACTCTGTAATAGACTCAGGGTCACCCATACGCCCAAAATACGCTCCTGTTTCGAGTCTTTGAAGCAATGATTGTATTCTTTGTTCTAACTGGTCGATTTTTTGCTCCAATTCAGATACTCGATCCTGCGCATCCTGTTTTGCATTTTCCACTCGTGCCGTTTGGGTGGAATCGTCAGTATCAGAGTCTTCATCTTCAATTTCAAAGTCCCAGATGTCTCTAATTTCAGATTCGTCAAGTCCGGTCTTATCAATAATTGCAGAGATTATGACGCTTTCATCGGTTGTATCAAGTAAGAATTTTGATTTTTCATCTTCAAACTCTATGGTGACTTTGGTCTTTCCATTTTTGATTTCTACTTCAATTTCTGTTTCTTGTTCCTCGATTTCTTCCTCGTCTGCTCCTTCTATTTCATCTTCGATATTCTTTCCAAGAACATTCATTCGTGCATCTGATGCCAAGTCTTCTGCCTCGTCAGCAAGTTCTTCAGCCATTTGGAAAAACCCGGATTCGAGATTTTGCTTTGCTTCTTCCAGTTTACCTTGAGCTTCTTCTAACACAGCTTCGGAGGCAGATGTGATTTTACCTTTCTCTTTTGCCTCTGCTATTTTTTCTTGAGATTTCTTGATCTCATCTTCAGCGTCAGAGATTGCTTTGTTTGCATCTTCCTCAGAGTCACGCTCATCAGAGTCTTCAGATTCTGTTTCTTCGTCTATTTCTTCCGATTCTTCATCCTCCGTGTCTTCCCCTTCTGATTCGCTTTCCTGTTCATCATGGTCTTCATCCTCAGATTCCCCGTCTGAATTATGAGATTCAGCAAAAGCGAGTTTCATAGTATGAGATCCGTAAAGTGGGTCGACATTATTGATACTAGATGCATTTGAGATAGAATAACCGCTCAGGCCCAAAAGCAAAACAAACACGGTAAAACTGACACTAATCTTATGGTCCAATATGATCTGGCGCAAGAAACTAGGATTTAATGTTGACGCATGATTTGTTATATGCAGTCCAGATAACATTTAGAATCATGATCCATACTTTAGATCTATACTCGACATTCGACTTTTGCGACCTCTAAATGATCTCAAAAAACATTATCATTTCTGAAAATCATATTTCTGATTTATAATCAAAAGATACCACGATAGTTTAGCGGTAAAGATTTTGCGCCAGTTGGAATCAAAGTTGGTATTTTTCACGGCATCTTTTAAATGACTTCGAACACATATTGTCATGATACTAAATAATGTCGATTTGGATAAAATATCCAAAACAGTCGAGGCTGGGAAAAAGGACAAGCAATCGCTTCTAAAACCAGTGAAACTCCAAGGAGAGTGGGTTTTAGACGCGGCAAAAGACTATCAGTTCAGGACCGAGCTGTCATATGAAAAAGGAAAACAGGTAATTGAAGTTGATTCGCCATCGTTTCTTGGTGGTAATGGAAACAGGCTTGGTCCCATGGCTTACTGCATAGCCGGAATTACATCTTGTTTCATCGGCACGTTTGCAGCCGTTGCCGCGTCCCAGGGGATAAAACTTACAAAACTGAGCGTAAACGCGCAGTGCAACGTAAACTTTGCAAAGACTTTGGATGTTGCAGACGAGCCAATCATGAACGGAATAGAATTTGACATAGATGCGCAAGCGGACAATGCGGACAGGAAAAAACTTGAACAGATGTTAAACATGGCACTTGAGCGGTGCCCTGCAATGTACAGCATGTCCCACAACATACCGGTAAATGCTAAAATCAAATGAGTGGGCAGTTCTGTTCTTTAAAACTAGGAATGAAAAATGTCCAAAAGCACCAAATAAAAAAGGCAAACCAACTATGGTTAAACCCAGTACAATACGCGATGAATTTTACATCAATTGATGGCTTTGTGCGATTTATTCACTTTTGTTTTCTTGATTGGTTTGCTTTTCTTTTGGATTCCTTTTGCAGGAGGATGTTCCTGATAAGATCTTTTTTCGAGCCTGTTTTCGACTCTTTTCTCATCATCTGTTAGTTGTTTATTTGTCTTGGATCGGGTTTGCATTATCGTATGATTGTTATCTCAACCAGCATAATAAACAGCAGTGCAGATTATCACTTCTAAAATTAAGGATTATTGCTGCTTTGACTGTGACAGACACATCTTGACGATGTGATTTGATTCAAGATGCACATCAGGGTAATTTCGAAATCCTATTCTAAAAAGGCCAAATGGGACCACTCTATCTGTGCCCCCGCGTCTGTCCTCCTAATTTTTTATTTTTAGCCTTTTTTATATCAAAATGAGATTTTGCACTAATTGGCGACTTTTCCATCTAAAACATGTTCCAATTATATCGGCGAGGACGATCTCGTGCTGGTGGATTTTGACTTTTTCTTCATCCAGAAAATAAGGGAAACAAAAAGTACTGCCGGAATCGAAATTATTGCAATCATTAGGTCATAGTACAGCTCAAGTCTCTGCGCCGGCTTTGTCTGGATTTTTTCATGGGATGCCATGTCTGGATTGTCGTGAATGATTGTTGAGAATTCAACTGTTCTCTGCTCAGGCCTTTGAATGTCGCCGCCAAGCGTTCTTCCCTCCGCGCTCTCACGGGCATCTCCCTGTATTTTCTCAAACCTTATCAGAACAGGACCGCTTGAGTCAAAGGCATAATCCCGAAAGTCGCCGCCAATCTCAGTCTTCCCAGAATCCCGGTATATCTCGTTTCCATTTTGGATTAGAACAAAATCGTAGCTCATCTTTGCCAGGTTCCTCTCGGTGGCAACGTCATAGAACTGGTAGATGAATTTCGTTTTCTCATGGGTCTTGATCACATTTGGTTCCCACGTGAGATCCGCTTCGATTACCCCGTCGGCAGTAACCTGTATGACTGGAAACTTTTCTATTTTGTTCCCAAGCCCGTTAGTTGAATACTCTGGGATTTCTTGCTGCACCAGAATGGCACCCTCCATCCACGGGTGAATCGTGCAGTAATACGCAAACATTCCCTTTCTGTCAAATGTAAACGACCACAACTCGTTTGGTGCAAACAATCCGCTGTCAAAATAGCCGTCTGGTTCTCCAAACTCGTTGCTCATCCACCCAAACCTCCCGGATCCCTTCCCGCTTGTTACAGTGTGGGACTCTATGTCTGCATTGACCCACGTTATTTTCTCACCCGTCTTAACTGAAATCAGAGCTGGCTCGTACCACGTCTTTGCAGGGGTATTGAGTTCAGGATTGTACGCCCCAAAAGGAATGGTCACCGTTTTTTCAGAAAACGCATCGTCATAACCATAAAATAAAAAGGCAGTCAGGAAAATAAGCAGAAAAACGAACCTTGCCATGCGATTTGGGTGTTTTCAAATTAGAAATAGATTTTGGTTCCTTGCAAAGATATCTTCATTTGCATTGATTCAGAAAGGGACTTGATTTAGATCTTGAATAGATCTTTTGCGTTTTTGTACATCAGCAGATCCCGGAATTCTTTTTTTATTTTCAATTTTGTGACAAAATCAAGATACGAGTCCATGGTGCTAATTGGCCAATCAGTCCCATACAGGAGATATCTTGGCTCTCCTGCATAGTTTATCAACTCCGATACTTTTTCACTCATCATTTTCTCAAAATAATGATCAAAATCTCCAACTACAAATCCTGAGATGTCCCCGTAGACGTTTTTGTTTTTATAAATTACTTCTTGCGCGTCCTCAATCCACGGGTTTCCTACATGACACATGATTATTTTTAACTCGGGATTGTCTACTGCCACGTCGTCAAGATTGAGCGGCTGTGCGTAACGAAGCTTGCTTTTTTTGCTAAGCGTATCTCCAGTGTGAATCATGACTGGAACGCCAAACTCAATGCACGTGTCGTAGACTTTTTGGTACCTCTCGTCGTATGGATAGTAGTGCTCGTATCCAGAATAGATCTTGAGTCCTTTTACGCGTCCATCCTTGATCCACCCCCGATAGTCGTTTAGATCCTCTTTGGTGTGGCTGTCAATTGAAAACCCTGCAACTATTCCTAAATTGTCGTATTTTTTTGTCGCCTCGATTATCTGGCGCGCAGAAGGCCTGTACTCGTCTGTCTTGTATGATGAAAGTATTAGGGCATAGTCTACATCATTCTTTGTCATTTCAGTCTGAAGCGCTTCAAGTCGCCCCTCAAGGGTGGGCACATTTTGCATCAACTCGTACTGATTGATGTGCACATGGCAGTCTATGATCAACTGTTTCTCCTGTATTGCGGGTTTTTCAATTCAATAAAAGTTGCATTGTTTAAGGATCTGGCGTCTTTTAGATAGTTCGGAAGTATTTTGATAAAATTAAATCCGTTATTGAGCTGGAACATCAAGACAGGATCTTGGATCTCACCCTTTTTTACCTTCATCACGTAATCGTACGGGGTGATTGTTTTTGCATAATCCCAATAATTGAACAGTCTTCCGCCGCCAATTATTCTCCTGAGGTTCTTTGCAATGGCCAGGGATTTTCTTGCATCATACAGCCTTGACGCTACGCCAAGCCGCCTGTAGTCTGGGTGCACAGAAACGTCTGCAGCATAAAGGGTATCGCCATTTGGATCATGATTTTTAAAAAAACTATCCCCACAAGCCTCCTTCCACGTGTGCTCCTTGTATTCTGGGGTAAGGGTGATGATCAAGCTGCTGCATGATCCGATTATGACGCCTTTGTATTCGGCACAAAACTGGCCTTCTGGGAATATCTTGATGTGCGCCTCCAGGTGTTCTGGCTTCCAAATTACACCTTCTGCTGCCATGTAAGGAAATGCTACTTTTTGCAATTCGACTATTTCCGGAATGTCTGCAGGGGTCATGTTTCTCACAATTACTTGGGTCTTTTCCATACTCTCTGACATCCAAATACTTTAGCCAATTTTACTATTTAACAAGTCGCAACTTATCTGACTTGTAGCCACTACCTATCGATACTTGCGCGGCTTGGAATTTGCAACTTTACTCTGGCTTGTGGTAGAAACGATTTTGATTTGATATCAGTGAATGGCTTTGTGCGATTTATTCACTTTTGTTTTCTTGATTGGTTTGCCTTTCTTTTGGATTCCTTTTGCCGGAGGATGTTCCTGATAAGATCTTTTTTCGAGCCTGTTTTCGACTCTTTTCTCATCATCTGTTAATTGTCTATTTGTCTTGGATCGGGTTTGCATTATCGTATTTGCTATCTCAACCAGCATAATAAACAGCAGTGCAGATTATCACTTCTAAAATTAAGGATTATTGCCATTTTGTCATTTTTTTCTTGAGGTCGATAGTCCTGCCGTCAACTACGAATGTGCCGTCCCCGTTGTGATGGATCGTGCGGCGTTCCTTGCGTTTCGGATCTGTCCACGCTTTGATGACTTTTAGAATAAAGAGATTGTATTTTTTTACCAGACTGGTGTTCACTACCTGACATTCGAGATTAGTTAGACATTCGGCGATGAGCGGCGCTTTTACTTTTTTGGCAGGTATTGGCGTCAGGCCAAAGGTGCCGAATTTGTCAACATCCCTACCTGAGCAGTTACCGATTTCGACTACCTTGGATGCAAGGTCTACTGTCGGTATGGAGATCACGCACTCCTTTGTTACCCGCAATGCATTGAAGCTGTAATCCAAAGAGTGGACTACACACCCGATCAGCGGTGGCTCAAACTCCATTGCCATGTGCCAGCTCATCGTCATAACGTTGGGCCGACCCTTGTATGCAGTCGTCAGCAGTACAACAGGGCCGGGCTCGATCACACGGTAGACTTGGGCCAGAGGAGTCTCTTTCATAACTGCCATGTCGCTCAAATTAGACATCCATACTATTTCATTATTATCCAGAAACCCATTCTAAAAAGGCCAAACTGGATTTTTCCATCATATCCAAAAACCAAATTTACGCCGAAAAAATAACCAGAATTAATCATAAGAACGACTTTTAGATATCAAAATAAGTCTAATTCTATGAATCAGATCGTTATTGTGATTGCATCAATAATTGGTTTTATTGCAATTACGTCTGTTTCTGTCTTTATTTATTTTCAAGATTCAACTCCAATGTCTTATGTAGGAATAGATTGTTCATTTGCAAACAATTCTTTACTAAATTATCTGCATAATCCTCAATGTAGCAGACCTGACGGAATAGAATTAGACGAAAATCATGGCTGTGTTACATATGCTCACAATAATGCATATGAAAAGGTACAATGTGAAGATCCGAATAAAGCGTGGATCAAAAATGCATGCTTGTACATCAATCTAGGAGAAAACAACACTCTGGTAAAATGTCCGTAATTGTGTTGTGCCTTTAATTATAACATAAAAAATATTTGTAATTCATTTAATTAAATGAGCACAAAATCAGGTTTACATTTAATTATAATAAAATGCACATTTCTATTTCCTTACCATTTCCATTATCTTTCTAATTAAATGAAAGATTCTGCCTAACCACCATAATTAGAAAGGAAAAGACAGGCACTAGTGTAAAATATCAAAATATCTTTTTTTAGACATATCGTGCTAGAAAAAACCCTTCTGTTTGATAAATTAGGAGACGACTGGATAGGATTAGGAGTAATTGTAATAGTTGCAGGTCTGTTGATTTTCTTTTCTGCTCGAAAATTAATCAAATGTAAATAATAAAAAAATCACTATTATTTCGAGTATTTTTTTGGACGTGACCATAATTAAAGCCTAAAAGTGCAAAATCTCACCATTCAACTATTATACAAAACAAAATGGCGCGGGGGATGGGATTTGAACCCACGGGTCCTTGCGGACATGGGATTAGCAATCCCACGCCCTACCAGGCTAGGCGACCCCCGCTCAAGGGTGCTAAGTTCTGGTCTGTAAATAAATTCACTCTTATTCGGATCGAGCGTAGTTTTTCACAATGTTCTCAAGCGGCATTCTTTTTCCGCCGACAATTTTGAGGTCCACTTGGATTTTCTTGTTTTTTATCGTGATGATATTGTAAGTGTTCTCAAAGAGACCTCTGACTCGCTCTGACGCCGTGGTCCCGGCATTCACAACTGACAAGTCCTTAAAGTTCCAAATCCACGGCCTGTGCTTGTGGCCGCACAACACAAGGTTCACCTTGGTTGCAAGTATGGTTCTTAGCACGTCTCCTGCATCAATTACCTCGACACGTGCAGAGCCGGTGTCGGGAATTCCAACCAGGTGGTGGTGCATTGCCAAAATCTTGATCTTGTTCTCGTACTTTTTCATGGTTCTTTCCAGCCACAGGTTTTGCCTATACCCGACCTCGCCCTCATCCCTGTCAGGCCTTGCAGTCCCAAGCGTCACTACTATAACATCATTATCCAACTCGTTTACAGTCTCAAATGGAAAGTATTTTTTGAACAACAGGTACCCGG
>NZ_AVSQ01000022.1 GCF_000685395.1 Candidatus Nitrosotenuis chungbukensis
TGTCAAATCGTGAGATTAGTTTTTTGCATTTTTCGTATTCCTTTGAGAGGCCCTCGTTTGTCAGATCACCTGTTATCAGTATGGCATCGGGCTTTAGCGCGTTTACCTCGTCTACCACCTTGTCAAAAACAGATTCCTGAAACTGCGAGCCCACGTGAATGTCAGACAGCTGTACTATAATCACAAGTATGATGCGCAGATCACGGTAAATTAGTTTTGTGAAAAGGATGATTTTAAGAGTTAAATAATGATTCCCAGCTCAAATCACTAAATTGAGCAAAAAAGCAACAGTCATCAGGGGGGACGGAATTGGTCCCGAAGTTGTCGACTCGATGATCAGAGTTTTAAAAGAATGCAACATCCAGTCCGAATTAATTTTGGCAGACGCAGGATCTGAGCAGTGGCAGAAAAACGGCGAGAAGGACCCGACATACATTCCCGAGTCCACGATGAAACTTTTGGAAAGCACGGATGCGTGCTTCAAGGGCCCGACTACAACAATACCAAAGCCGGGCGCGCCAAGAAGCGTTGCAGTCACGCTACGGCAGAAATTTGAATTATACTCTAACATCAGGCCAATTAAGACATACAAGAGAATCACGCCAAACCACGACTTGGACTTTGTGTGCTTTAGGGAGGCAACAGAAGGACTCTACACGGGAATCGAAGTCCAGCTTACTGACGATGCGGCAATTGCAATTAGAAAAATAACAAGGCAGGGCTGCAGGCGATTTATTGGCGCAGCACTGGACTGGGCGCAGAAATATCACATGAAAAAATTTGTAGCAATAACCAAGCGAAACATACTCAAAATGACAGACGGAATATTCTGGGACGAGGTGCAAAGCGCAGGAGGGAAAATCCCAGGACTAGACATACAGGAGATCTACATCGACAACATGATGCAGCAGCTGGTGGTAAACCCCGAGCAGTTCAACGGCGCAGTCTTGGCAAGCACGAACCTGTTCATGGATATCGTCTCAGAGCTGGCATCTGGAATCATTGGCTCAATTGGATTGGTGTACTCGTCAAACATGGGCGACAGGTACGCGATGTTTGAGGCGGCGCACGGAAGCGCCCCGTCCTTTAAGGGACTAGGCAAGGTAAACCCGACTGCGTCCATTTTGTCAGGCGCGTGGATGGCAGAATACCTAGGAGAGCCGCACATCAAAGACGCAGTATTTGCAGCAACAGACCAAGTAATCAACGAGGGAAAGTCAGTCACGTTTGACATCGGCGGAAGCGCAACCACCGTACAAATGACAGATGCGATAATATCACTTGCAAAAGAAAAACTAAGAAGATAGTTTAACTGCCCTTACCACGATCAGTTCCTCAAAGAACAGCTGCTTTTTTGCAAGTATTCCAGCTGAGAACCCCATGGATTTTGTTTTCTCAATTAGTGCCCGATAGTTTGCAAGCGACGACGTGAGAAACAAGAGCCTGCCTTGAGGCTTTACGCGTGGCACCGCAGATGAGATTATTTCAAGCGGAACTACCAGTCCCTCCGGTCCGCCATCTACTGCTATGTCCTGGACTGAGTCAGACGGTAGGTACGGCAGATTGCAGATTACAAGGTCAAACTCTTTTCCCAGAGCGTCTGCTCCCTTGCAGCACACAGAGTTTTGGATTTTGTAGTCCTGGCTTTTTAGCGCAGAATAATTAATGTCAGTCCCGACCACGAATGAGAACTTTTCTTGCAGGATTTTTCCAAGGTAGCCAGAACCCGTGCCTATCTCAAGTGCAGAGTCGCCAGACTCGTCTGCGATGCAGTCTGCAAAAAAGAACGTGTCATCTGACGGAGCATACGTGTCATTGAGTGATTTGTTTTGCAATTTTTATGATTTCATCTCCAGATAATTCCTCCAGCCTTTTTGTGGACTGGACTGTTTGCCCAAATTTTTTCAAAATGTTCCCAAGCGTTTTTCGCCTGTATGAGAAAAGATGGTTTACTGTTTTTATCAGATCCTTTGAGAGGGTGTTTTTGTGTTCCAGGTACAGCACCACAGAATCTACCTTTGGCGGAGGATTAAAGTTGGACTTGCCCACGTCGATCATCCGTTCCATGTCAAAGGCGTGGTTTGCTATAACAGAGATAGAACGCATTTCATGCGAGGACTCGGAAAACAGCTTTTCGGCAAACTCCTTTTGCACCATTATGACTGCGCGGGAGAATTTTTTTTGAGCAAGCCACTCTATTGCCTTTCTGCTCTGCGAGTACGGCAAATTTGAGACAAACACGGTAAATTCCACATCTGACTTGAACCCGTCGCCGTGGACCAGTTCAAGGTTTGCTAAGTTTGAGAACTCTTCTTGCGCATCAGAATACAGCTCCGAGTCTGCCTCAACAGACATCACAGATTTTGCGCTGGCGCAGAGCAGGGGAGTCAGGATTCCGCGCCCGGTTCCGATTTCCAGGACCGTGTCGCTTTTTGTTATTTTGGCCGATTCTACTATTGACTTTGCGATGTTTTGTGATTGTAAAAAGTGCTGTCCCAGTCGCTGCCTTTTTTTCATCTCTTAACAAAGAGAGACACCTTTGACTCTCCTGTTATTTCATCTAGGATTCGCTCCGTGATGTGCTTGATTGGCTCCTTTAGTCCCACCCTGGTCTGCAGGTCGTTAAAGTCGGTGAACTTTTTCTTTTCCCGCTCTTCTAGAATGCTCTTCATGTACGTTTTTCCGATTCCAGGAATTAGTTCTAGTGCGTGTATTCTAGGGGTGAGTGGCTGCGCATTGTTTATGTAATCGACAAATCGCTTTTCGTTGTTTGTCACTATTGACTGGACTACGTTTTTGAGCTCGCTTTGCGCAGCTGCAGAAATTGAATTGTGATCTAATTTGCCAAGCACTGAGAGAATTTTCGTCCTTCCCTCCTTTCCGATGTAGATTCGCTCGCCAATCTCAAAGGACGTGTTTGGCATGCCGAGCACCTCTAGTAGTGTGAGTCGGTCTTCGCCAATTGCAGTGATTATGATTCCCTCCCTGCCCCGGACGGTAGTAGACCTGCCGCGCGTGACATAGTCTAGGACATATGCAAATTCTTCATACTTACGTGGTTGAATGGTACTCTTTTCCAAGGGAATTCACTTCTTGTATTAAGAGTTCCCCTTGAGAATGTTTAGGATTTTTTCTAGTGTCTCAGCAAGAATCAGTTTTTTCCAGCCAAACGTAAACGCTCGAAGCTCAGCCAAGGAGGTTGGCATGATGTTTACAATTTCTACTGCCTCTTCTTCTGTTAGACCGCATTCTTTTTTGAGTTCTTGCTTGATCTTCTTTGCTGCCTTTGCCTCTACTTTGGCAAACTTGGTAACATAATCATGAGTCCATCGCTGAATCTGATCCATCTTTTCAGCGTCTTCCTTTTCAAGAATTTCTTTTACTTCGGCAAGCGAAATAGGCTGACTTTTTTTTACTTGTTCCATTTACTTTACACCAAACGGTTTGATATGGTCTAATCTAGTGATTAAGGTTTTCGTCTTGTTCCCTAGTTTTACATCCATTGTGACTACCCTTCTGCTCACATCTGTGATCTTTCCCACCTTTCCGTGGTATCGCTTGTGAGGCATTGCCTTGTGCTGTCTTGGATCGATGATGACTAGTGCCTGTTCTCCGACATGGTATTCTCTCATTAGAAAAGAAACTCCACGTGGGGCATCCTTTGTCAAGACAGATCTGGACTTGTATCTAAAACCGTGAGAGTGGCCAGATGGCTTCTTTGTAGTCATAAAGAAATGGGTTGAAAGCCCTTATTTTAAGACTTACTCAGAATCTTCTGACTTTTTCTTCTTTTTTGTTTCGTCATCTGGGTCTGCAACGCCAGCTTCGGTAACTGTAAAGATTACCTCTTGCTCCGGATGATGAGGGCTGTCGACCATTCTCGCGATTCTCTTTTTGCCCGACTTTTTGAAGTAGACGCGGTAGGTGCTAGTGTGAGCCACTACGTTTCCTCCAATTGCTCGGATTGGGTCGCCAAAGAACACGTCTGGTGATGCCATGACTTGGTTTGTCGCAATTGCAGCACAGTTGTATGTCTCTGCAGTTCTGACAAGCAAGTGCACAAAGCGGTTTATTCTTTGCTGTCTGTCAGACAAGGTTCCCCTTCCGAGGTATTCTGATCTGAACAGTCCTACTGCGGAATCTGCTACGATTAGCTTTATGTTGTGTTGCTCTATGATTGGTCCTGCCTCTTCTAGGATCAGTGTTTGGTGAGCGCTGTTGTATGCTCTTGCAACGATGATGTTGTCAAGTACCTTTTCAGGGTCGAGTCCTTTTGCCTTTGCAATGGAAACGATTCTTTCAGGTCTGAAGGTGTTTTCAGTATCAATGTACAATACTCCGCCGCCAAGACCGCCTTCTTCTTTACTTTTTTGAACGTTAACGCACATTGTAAGACAGAACTGGGTCTTTCCTGAGCCAAATTCGCCATAGACTTCGGTTAGTGCTTGGGTTTCAACGCCTCCGTCAAATAGCATGTCAAGGCATTCTGTTCCAGTCGCTATTTTGCCAATGTCTAGCCTTCTTTTGTAAATCTCAGTTGCAGTCACAAAGTCCTTTGTGATCAGCCCTTGCTCAACCATTGTTTGTCTTGCTTTAGTTACAATTTTTTCTGCTGCTTCTCTGTCCATGCCAGTGACTTCGGAAACGTCCACCGGACCACGAACAATCAGATCCATAATATTGTGAATTCCCGCGTCACTTAGTTTTTTTGTCGTGACTGGGCCTACGCCGTCAAGACTATCTAATCTCATTTCATCTACCATACCGTATGGTACGGTACCATACCTAATTAAAGGTATTGGTATGTAAATTTTGTCAACAGCAGATCGAGATCAGCAAACTAGTCTCATGCATGTCATCTTGTTTCTATTTCGGGTACAAAATGGAGTTTGCAATCAAGATTCTTAAATCAAAGTGCATGAACTAAAAGCATGGCAAAAAAATTCTCATGCGGCGATGTCGTGGACGGATGCGCGTGGTCAGCTACGGCTAAAGACGAAACCGAGTTGTTCGAGAAGATATCAAAACACGCCAAGGATGCGCACAAAATGACCTCCATTCCAGACGAAGTGATACAAAAGGTCAAATCAAAAATAAAAGACGTCTAACTGCACCGTAACAAAGAGGACGGCCAGAGTTTTTGTGCAAAAAGTCGATTAATCATTTGTCACATCGTTTGGAATAAAAAATTAGTTAAAGGAATTATACTTTTCCTTCTATTCCTTCTCGATGTATCCAGTAATAGGCAATCTTGTTTGCGTCAATCCAGTAGGTTTCGGATGCGGCGTCAACCATGACTTCCTGTGTGGACTCGTTGAAAGTAACGTTGTGTTTGTGAAGCTCGATTTTGTCTCCATTGTCCAGTCGTATCATTACCTCGCCGTTTTTCTCAAGGGATTCTTTTAGTGCTTTGAAATTTGACATGATTACTTTTGGTATTTTTGATTATATTACCCCGGCGGTTAATTCTCATCTCTGATTCTATTGTTTTACCTGCATTCTGAATCGTCCACATTATCCCCAAGTCTTCGTTTTTGTAGAACTCTCCCTCCAAACAGATCAGAAATTGGGAATGTGTCTTAAAATCATCTGTGCATAAATTGGTTATTTCTCCAAGAATGCACGCAGCATCCAGGCCATCTTTTCATGATCTTCCATCAGCCCGGTAAGAAAGTCGGCAGTACCAGTGTCATGATGCTTTTTGTCGCATGCGTCGATGTCTTTTCTGAGGTTTCGTATTGTAGCCTCGTGGTCAGCTAGCAGATTTGAGATCATCACTTTTGCGTCAGGATACTTGGCAGGATGCTCTTTTAGCCTTGAGTTTTTTGAGAATTCCGCAAGCGTTGCAGTGGTCATTCCCCCAAGGGAGCGAATTCTTTCGGCAACTGCATCTATCGATGCATCTATTGCAGTATATTGTGATTCAAAGAACTTGTGCAGGTCGTTAAACTGCATGCCTGTGACGTTCCAGTGATAGTTTCTAGTCTTTGTGTAAAGCACGTATTGGTCTGCCAAAAGAGCATTTAGAATTTGATTTACGCCCTTTCTGTTGCTGTCAGATATTCCTATGTTAATTACCATGTTCCTAATGTATGATAACAGGATAAAAACATGATCCAGATTTCAAAATTTGAAATTATGAAAAATTAGGAGTTTAGACAGGGATTGTCTTTTTGTATTCTTGCCCACAGTTACCGCAGACTATGATAGTGTCAGATTTGGATTCTTTCAAAATTTCGCCGCAATTTTCGCATCTCATTGTACAGTATAGTACGCAGTCACCGCATTTAGTGCTTGTGATGCATTGTTCCTTGATTCAAGGCACAGGTAAAAACATAAAAAACAGAGCGTCAAATCCCAAGTCAGGCTATGACATTAGCCTTGGTCTAGCAGACCTAAACCGAGTCTGACTCTGATAATGTCTACCAAAACAAAGGAGAAAATGGTAGACATGAAAATAATCGAATTGGCATTTTTGGCGATAGGTGGAGTCGCAGGAACATTCCTAAGATACAAGATGATTTCGGTTCCGACATATCTTGGCGCATTGCAAGCTAACGTCCTTATGGTAAATGTGCTTGGCAGCTTCATTTTGGGCGCATTTGCAGTAATATCACAGCAGTGGAACCTTGACGGGAAATACGCGCTGTTGATTGCGTTTGGCTTTTGCGGGTCGCTTACCACAATGTCTGCAGTTGCGTTTGACACGCACGGTCTGCTAAACAACGCAAAGTACGGAATAATGGCATTAAACGCAGTGTTGAATTTGGGCTTGTCAGTTGCCGCAATATTTGGCGGAAAGGCCCTGTTCAACATAATATTTGGAAACAGTCCGGCCTGACTAGCCTTCTTCTACCTGCTCATCTGCCTGCACGTCTTCGTCATAACTTTCGTCCAGGTATTCTGCTTCCTTTTGGGATTCCTCTGACAATGCAGTATACCGGTACACCCAAGCAATAAGGATGCTTTTGAAAATCGCATCAAAAAAATAGATAGGAGTTTTACATCAGGCCTATGCAAACGAGTCCAGTATCCGGTTATCCTTTTCTTCTATTTTCTTATGCCTCTGTTGATTGTGTACTTCCAGTCCCTGTTGGGAAAAGAACATGATTTTACATTCATGGCAAATGCACGACATGGAATTATTCCGGGCAGATTCGATAAAACGGAATTGATTGAATATCCATTCACCCAGAATTGATGATCGAAAGTTGGGGATTTGCACGTCCCAACTTCCGACCAAATGGGTAAACTACCCGAATGACTCCTCGGATTACACCAATAGCACTCCAAACAATATAACATGCGCGTAGAAATCATACTATGAAAAAATTTGCGAAACTTAAGACCAACGCCGTGTGAAACGTAGCATTTGGTGACAGCTTCGCCGATTATGCTACCACTCCACAGTAGGTAAACCGTTGTGTGTTTGATTTGCACAATTACGTAATTCTAGCAAAACGGGTTGAAAATTTTTAATTGAAAATTAGATTTTTTACAGAAATTAAACGATTATCGTTTTCTCTTTCTTTGTCCTGGCTTGTTTTGTCCAGGGGTCCTGTGTAGGGTGAATCTCTTTTTAAAATTGCTCTTGTTTCTCAGACTCGATGAGAGGCTGATCCTTTTGCGGCCTTCGACTTTTGGTGTCTGGCCTCGGACTTTTCCAGCTTTAGTAATCGATCCGTGTGTTGGCATGTTTTAGAATGGATTCTGCTTTGAATTTATGTGTTTACCAATATTTTGCCTTGATAGTATCAATTACCTTTGAGTGCTCTCCGCCCTTCTTTCTTGCATATTTTTCCATTGCTCCAAGCGGGACTCCTCCAAGGGTTCTTGCAATCATGTTAAAGAAGCTCTTTTGTACAGAGTTGGTGCTTCCAGTCTTTGTCATGAACTTCTGGATTCCATACTTGAAGTTGTGCTGCCATGTCTTGTACATCACGCCAAGCTGAGCAGGGTCCATCTCGTTTCCAATGTTAAAGAACTCTGATTTTTCTAGCAATCCAATTGGTACAAACGTGAGCGGGGTTACAGTAAACATTGCGTCAGGTTGCTCTCTTTCTAGTTCTGATATGAGCGATATTGTTTCCCACGAGTCCTCAGGGGTCTCGTCGTTGTCCAGCCCCATGATTAGCGTAAATGCCGGAACCCAATAGTTCTCGTTTAGAGTTTTTACTCCTTCCTTTACAACCCAGTGCCATTCCTCTGGCTTGTACGGGGCAAGCTTTCTGTCGGCATATTTTCCAATAAGCCTGAGGCTGCCGGTTTCAAATCCGCACTGGATTCCAGTTAGGTTTGTAGGTCCTGACTTGATTATTCTTGACAGATTTGGAATTAGTTTTTCATCGGCTATTGCACCTGCCAAAGTTCCGTGTGTCGGGTTTGTGTGGCGTATTCCAGTTGACATTACTGCGGTGAATAATTCCTCGAGTGCCTCCCTGTTTGGCTCCATCTGCTTGTTGGTCCTAGGATCCATTCCGTAGACGAAAATGTCGTCGCTGTGAATCCACGCGTTTCTCAGCCCGCCCTTTTTGATGTTGACCTCGATTTCCTGCTTTACCTTTTCAGGCGAATAATATCTCAAAGAGCGCAATGTAACATCGCAGAACTTGCATCCGCGTCCGCAACCTCGCATCACCTCAATCATTCCGTGCATGCTTGGCTCCACAATGTTGGGGATGTCTTCTAGTTCAGGCCTGTCCCAAAAGTTCACAAATCTTCCGTGGTATGTTTTGTCATCGCGTTTGAATTCCTTGATGTCCACTTTGAAATCGGCTTTCTTTCTAAACGGGTCCATGTTGTCAAATTCGTTGTTAATCAGATAATCAAAGAAACGTCCTGCGTGGCCGTCAATTTCTGGCGCAATTCCGCCAAGCTCGCCTTCCAGTATTGCATACAGGCCGTACTCTTCTATCTTTGCAGGATCATAGTTGTACTGCCATGTGCCAGATGCACCTGCTATTACTCGGGCCTTGCTTCCGTTCTTTTTCTTTGCCTCGTTAATTTTCATATGAAGGTCCCTGTTGTAAAATTCGTCATACGACATTTGCTTTCTGCCATACGTGAAAGTCATTGTAACAGGTCCCATTCCGAGCGGGTCCATTTCGTATGTTCCCACCACTTCGGTTTCAGGTCCGATGAACTGGTCCACGTAATCTGGGTGTGCCACAACTACGTCTTCGCGCTTGTAGCCATCACGCAAAAGTCCGGCCTCCACTTTACGCAGCCCGTATGGTGCGTAGTTTGCAACTCCGTTTGTGTGAGGTATTGGTTTACAAATAAAATCAAACAGAACCCTTGGTGTTACTTGGTCTTTTAGAACCTTGTACCAAAAGCTCTTCTTGTCCCGGTTTGGGTCAATTGCTGGCGCGCATCCAAAGAATGTAGCAAGCGATATCCCACGATAATTCGACATCAGTGTTCGATCGGCAGTTAATACGATCTTCGGGTGACCCATATCTCTCTTAGCGAATTCAATTCTCATCAATTTTAAACCTTTAGGTATGATCAGGCTCCAGATTGTCAGTTTGGGGGTGGCTCTAAGAGTCTGACTAGTAGTTTTCCAATATTCCGGCCTTGCTTCTGTGGGTGTGTCCAAACTCTTTGCTTTTTGCAAGAAACGTTCCATCAAATACGGTTCCGTCATGGCACACAAGGACATCGTCCATGCAGCAGCTGCCGCACATCCCAATTCCGCACTTCATCATCCTCTCAAGGCTTGCCTCAACAAACGTGTTCTTTGAGTTTGCCATTTGCACAACCTTGTGCATCATTATCTCAGGGCCGCAGGTGTAAACGGCGTCAAACTTTGTTTCCCCAATTAGTTTTTCCATCACATCGGTGACAAATCCCTTTTGCCCGTACGAGCCGTCTTCTGTGCACGCAATGACATGGTGTTTGTTTTTTTCCAGAATCTTGTTTGCCATGTCTTCGAAGAACACCTCGTCTTTTGTCTTTGAGCCCATCAGAACTGTCACCTCGTTTTCAGGCTTTGCAAACTTGGCAAGTCGCATCAACGGGACAAGTCCCGTGCCGCCGCCAACTAGGAGTATTTTTCCGCCCTTTATGGTAAACGCGTTCCCGTATGGGCCCCTGACTCCAATTTGGCTGCCCACCTTCAAGTCATAGAGCGCAGTGGACGAGGCCCCGCGCTTTCTAACTGTAAATGCGGCCTTGCCCTTTTCTTCTGTAACCATCACACTCATCGGCAGTTCGTTTACCCCCGGAATCCACACCATTGCAAACTGGCCGGGCAAAACATTTGACAGTGAATCATCTGAGAAGACAAGCGTCCTCACAGTAGGCGTTTCGTCTATTATTTTTTCAATTACCCTAATTGATGACCGGTTAGAAATTTCTTGCAAGTCCCACCATTTCCTGAATTTTTGAAAACCCCTTTCTTTTCATGTAATTTGCAATCCCGTCGTTTACCTCGGAGAAGACGTCAATCCACCTGTCCCCCACCGCGCTTCCTATCTGGACTGCGGACGCGCCAGCCAGGATGAACTCGACTGCGTCCTCCCAGGTCGACACCCCTCCGCACCCAATCACGGGAATGTTGTACTTTGAGGAAATCTCGTATACGCACCTTACCGCGACTGGCTTTATTGCGGGGCCTGACAGCCCGCCAATCTTGTGGCTCAAGAGAGGCCTTTGCGTTTCAACGTCGATTCCCATTGCGCGAATCGTGTTGATTGCGGTAATGGCATCTGTCCCGCCGTCCATTGCGGCCTTTACAGTATCAAGATAGTTCGTGGTGCCAAGTCCCACCTTTGAAATCACCGGCACCTTTGTCATTGATTTTACCTTTCTTACTATTTTTGTGACAAGGCTCGGGTCGTCCCCCACCTCAAGGCCGACTTTTTCCACGTGCGGGCACGACAGGTTTAGCTCATACGCAACCACATGCACGCCCTCAAACTGTCTTACCATAAACTCAAAGTCTTCTTCGACGGAGCCGACAAGGCTCACTACGATTGGGACTGTTTTGTTTTGGGAGATCATTTTTGCAAAGTACGGGGCCCCCGGATTTGAGAGGCCGACTGCGTTGAGGTATCCGCCCTTTATCCCCACAATTGTCGGGTTTGGGTACCCCTCCCACGGCTCTTTGGAAAGCGACTTTGTGACCACGGCACCTGCGCCGCTTTGATAAATTCTAGAAAACACCTCAAGTGATATGCCAAGGATTCCCGACGCTAGCATTGTCGGCCGCTCAAGCCTCAACGTTCCTATCGTAGTGGAAAGATCAGGACTCACTTGATTGACTTTATTTTATTGTCTTATAACGGTTAATGCGCACGCAAACATTTGGTACCTTTTTTAATGAGAAGATGAAAGAGTGCTCATGCATTTTGTCATGTTAACTGAGCTTGGCATTTTGGTTCTAGAAAATGAAAAGCCCGTAAAATCATTTCCATTTGACAACCCGGCAGCGGACTTTATCAAGATGAGGGCAGGCCAAATCGGCTCAAAGGCAATAATTGACTTTTTAAGAAAATCAAATCTCGGAGTCGGCGTAAACGAGGAGCCGCTCTTGAAAATTCTCAAAAAAGAGGGAATCGATGCGCAGCTGATGAGCGAGGCGGAGATCGAGAAGATCCAGTCGTCAAAGCTTGCAATCATGATCGAGGCAGGCCTTGCAAAAAACCAGGGCGAACTCATGGCAAAGCTACGAGACTTTGCATTACAATTATCGTCTGCAAAGGTAACGGAAATCTCCCAGAGCCCGGACCTGCACATCATCCAGGGGATAAAGGCACTTGACGAAATAGACGTGATGATGAACGGCCTCTCATCGAGACTTCGCGAATGGTACGGCTTGCACTTTCCAGAGCTTGACAACATCATAGACAGCATCAACGGATATGCGCAAATAGTGATGGCAGGAAGAAGAGAGGATCTCTCAAGAAAGGTCTACGAGGACGCAGGATTCCCGGAAAACAAAGTAGAGATGCTATCAGTAATCCAGGGAAAGAGCAGGGGAGGCGACATAACCAAAGAAAACATGACAATAGTCCAGGCCATTGCAAAGCAAATCCTTGACATGACCAAGGTCAGAAAGGACATAGAGGCCCACGTTGAAAACGAAATGAAGACAATTGCTCCAAACTTGGGGGCAATCCTTGGGACGGCAGTCGGCGCTCGAGTCCTTGCAAAGGCAGGAAGCCTCAAGAAACTTGCATCGATGCCGGCAAGTACTATTCAGATAATGGGTGCAGAAAAGGCGCTGTTCAGGGCACTAAAGACCGGGACTGCGCCGCCAAAGCACGGAATACTTTTCCAGCACCCAATAGTTCACGCAGCCCCCAGATGGCAACGAGGAAAGATGGCGCGCGCAATAGCGGCAAAGGCAGCAATTGCGGCACGGGTAGACATGTACGGTGCAGGCCTAAACCAGACGCTTCTTGAAAAGCTAAATGTCCGCGTCACAGAAATCGGCGACAAGTACAAAGAGCCGGTGGAAAGACCGCAGCAGCAGTACCAGAGGTTTGACGACAGGCCAAGGGGCGGAGGATACGGTTCAAGAGGCCCACGCCGTGACTTTAGAGGCGGAGGCGGCAGAGACTTTAGGTCAGGCGGAGGAAGGGACTTCAGGGGCGGAGGCGGCAGAGACTCCAGGCCTGGCGGAAACAAGAGAAAACGATTTGGTAGAAGAAAGTGAGTCTGTTTTTTGGCTCAAATCTGAAGGGCAAAAAAGACTGGCAACAATAAACTATGTTGAGGGAAACCAAGTTTACGGCGAGAAGCTGATCAAAAAAGGCGGGGATGAATACAGAATTTGGGATCCTTTCCGAAGCAAGCTTGCAGCTGCGCTCACAATAGGTCTTGAAATATTTCCAATAAAATCAGGGACCAAGGTTTTGTACCTTGGCGCGTCAACTGGGACTACAGTAAGCCACATCTCTGACATAGTAGGGTACAACGGAATTGTTTTTGCAGTGGAGCACGCAAGCAGGGTTGCGAGGGACTTTTTGGACAGGGTTGCAAGCTTTAGGCCAAATGTTGTTCCAATACTCCAGGACGCAAGGCAGCCAAAGAACTATTTTTCAATATTCGGCAAGGTCGATGTAGTCTATGCAGACATAGCCCAGCCAGACCAGACGGAAATCACCATAACAAACTGCAAGATGTACCTAAAGGAGGGAGGGTACCTATTTCTGGTAATCAAGACCCGCAGCATCGATGTAACGCGTGCGCCAAAGAAAATAATCGAGGACGAGATAAAAAAACTAGAGCCGAACTTTACGTTCATACAAAACATTGACCTTGAGCCATACGACAAGGACCATGCGCTAGTTGTCGCAAAGTATCTTGGAAAGGACTAGCTGGACAGTATCACTTTGACTGGGGCCCAGCTCTTGCGGACAAACGCAGGCATTTGCCCGTGTGCCAAAAACCAGTCCCTCACGAACCTGACTGTCCTGTCATCAGACGGATAGCCGCTGCCAACTGAGTACAGCTTGTTTATTTTTTCAATTGCCCTGTCCCGAGTCACCTTGGCAACAATCGATGCGGCAGACACCACCACGAACTTGTTGTCCGCATGATGGTACGACCTTACCTTCCCTGTCTTGCTCATCTTTGTGATTTCTTTTCCAAACCTGACAGGGTTTACGTCGCAAGAGTCAACGTATGACACGGACGGTCCGAGTTTTTTTATCACCTTTGCCATGTGTACGGCCTCAAGGTGGTTCAGCTGGTGCCTTGCGACTGAGTCATCGATTGCCTTTGGGGTTGCCTTTGATATCGCATAGTCGTCTACCAGACCGGTTATTTTCTTGTAAAGGTACGCCCTTGCAGACGGAGTCAGTTTTTTGGAATCCCGGACGCCAAGATGTGTAAGCTCGTCAACTTTTGATTTCTCAATTGAAATTCCTGCAACGACAAGCGGCCCAATCATTGATCCCCTTCCTGCCTCGTCGACTCCGCAAACAAGCATGTTTGAGAGAAGACAATTTTGTGTATAAACAGTATTAGGTCGAATATACTTTACAGCATAGAACTAGACATGAATGCACCTAATGCCAGATCGCATCTAGTTCTGATAATACGAATCCCAAGATGCCTTACGGCATTAATTTAATCGAGAATGCCATTATTCCGCAAATAGTTTACCGAAGTGACAAATTCGGCATCGCTTATTTTGTTGTCCAGCCACCACGAAATTACATTGGAAAACCAAGGAGGCGCATCCAATGATTCGTTTTGTTCAGAAATGAGGCTAAGGTTTTGCAATTCATTTAGGACTTGGTTCACGCTGTCGTCTGGGGATAGCATTTGTTGAACGACTTGTTCTTTTATCGCTTCCACCTCATGAATGCCGTCTTGGATAGCATCTGATTCAGGAATATCGGAATTTGTGTAAACGGTGTCTTGCGTGTCGCCCGTATTTTCCAGCTTGCCTGCAAACCCGTCAATAACCAAGTCGCTTGAATCAAATTGCAATTCAGTAAAAGAATTTGCCCCGATCTGAGACTGCAGTTCGGGGTGCGCTGAAAGCAGCACGGCGATCAGTCCTGCCACGTATGCGGCAGACGAAGATGTTCCATAGAAAGGCTTTTGCCCCAAACTGCTAACAACAAATCCGTCAGGGGACAGTATTTGTGGAACGTTCAAGCCGTTATCGGTCGGACCAATCGAGCTGTACGGCATGCTTGCCGAGTTTCCAAGCGCGCCAACCACGATTGCTCCCCTTGCATCAGTCGGAGTGCCAACACTTTGTTCTGGATTTACATATTCTAGTTTGTCATAGATGCTAAAGATCTCCAATTTGGCATCCTGGTAAATCTGGCCAAAATGCGATATGCCAATTGAATAAGAACCGACTTCTGTTGGAATGTAGCTCAAATATTCAAGGGACTCGTCATCAGCGGTGCTTTGTGTATTTGATGAATAATCAACGATATGTCCTGTCGAATTTGTCAGAGTTAGATCAAAGTCAGAGACGCCGCCCAGATTTTTCCATTTCAGATATGCCAGTATGGGTTTTTTTTCTAACAGTCTGATCTCATCTACGTAAATTGTCATCCCCTCGTCATCGGCTACAAATTCATTCCAGCTGTTTTGATCAGAATCAGTAAAAGTTCCCTGCCAGTGTTTCTCAGCATAGTTGCCAGACGGGACAATTACAGTAATTCCAGACTTTATCGCATCCTCAACTTTTTGCGTTACGATGCTTTTTCCATCCGTGATATAATTTACCCAGGTAAACGAGACAACTATGATGTTAACTTTTTTTGATATTGCATAATCTATCGCGTCAAGAAATTCAATTTCGTTTCCAGCAGTCACCAAGTGCAGTTTGGTGTTCGTCGCCAAATTCGTAATAATCTCTGCCATCGCAGTGCCATGAACGTACTCATCTCCCAGTCCCTTCACACCATCAGAGTATTCGAATATTTTTCTAAACGAGACGCTTTCAACAACACTGCCACTGATTTTTGGGTTTTTATCATCAAACCCAAGATCAATTATTGCAACGGAGGCGGAACTGTCAGAGGTATTGTTTTGTGGCGTATTTTGAATAAAAACAGAATCTTCGAGAATCCTTCCGTTAATCACGATATCTCTGTTCGGTATCGCAATAAACGGAGACTTGATTTTTTGTAGCTCCGTAAAAGACGAAATGTCCTGAATTTTGTCCATGCTGATAATAATTTGAGCCTTATTTCCTTTGGATATTTCAACTTCGGCTATGTTTTTAATTTTATTTAGTAATTCATCATTTAGATTGTCAAACTCTGCAATGAGTCGTACTTTTCCATCATGATAGTCCAGGGCATTTTTTTCTGCCTGTTTTTCAGGATGCTGGTTTTTTGTCAGTTCTAAGATTTTAGAATCAATGTTTTTCTTTTCTGGTTTTTTCGGCTTAGAGACGTCTGAAAATCTTTCATTTTTTGAGTTTTTCTTGTCATTTTTTGAATTGTCATTTGCATCGTTCTTGTCTTTGCTGTCCTGGCTTTGAGAGTTGGAATTGTCTTGTGAGTTATTCTGGGAGTTGGAGTTGCTGTCCTGGCTTTGAGAGTTGGAATTGTTTGAGTTGTCTTGTGAGTCATTCTGGGAGTTGGAGTTGCTGTCCGGGCTTTGAGAATTGGAATTGTTTGAGTTGTCTTGTGAGTCATTCTGGGAGTTGGAGTTGCTGTCCGGCTTGAGATGATGATGATGATGATGATGATGATGATGATGATGATGAATTGGAATTGGAATTCCCAGATGCGGCATATATTTCTGATTGGACGTTAAAACCAAATAGGGAAATCAGAGTTATGATAATTACA
>NZ_AVSQ01000023.1 GCF_000685395.1 Candidatus Nitrosotenuis chungbukensis
GAATTGGAATTGGAATTGGAATTGGAATTGGAATTGGAATTGGAATTGGAATTGGAATTGGAATTGGAATTGGAATTCCCAGATGCGGCATATATTTCTGATTGGACGTTAAAACCAAATAGGGAAATCAGAGTTATGATAATTACAAGTCGGAGAGCTTTTTGCCCAATAGACACTCACGATTCAACACTTGATCGTATTTTAACATATATCAAAAATTTTATTATGTAGCAAAAATTTTACGTGTTATTACTTGCGTTATCAATTTAAACTATAATTTGTAATCAAGTAATCGAGTATCAATAAATGGAAATTAGAAAAAAAATCATTTTCGAGACAATCATCCTGTCGATAATTTTGGCATTGTTGTCTTTTGTGATCATAAATAACATACTGATTATTCAAAACAATTTTTCCTATTTAGACAACGAATTAATTCCATCCATGACGATCTTAAAAGACATAAGATCAATTGCATCAAACATCCTAGTATCAACGCTAGAATTTTCAATAGTTGAAGAAGAGATAACACCGTCAGGCAATGACGAGGCTTCAAAATCAAACCAAAAATTAACAGAGGTTATCACAGACATAGATCTATCAAAGAGCCAATTTGACGAAATGTCTTCATTATACAAAAAGCAAGCTGCCAGCATCAACATGTTATCAATTGAAAAAATTGAACAAAGGTGGCAAGAATTCGAATTACTTTCAGACAAGTTTATCGAATATAAAAAAAGGGGAATTTCAGGCGATGAACTGATTAAAATAAAAGACGAGTTCAGAGATTCAAAAGATTCTTTATTCAAAGAAATAGATTTGGCCATAATTTTCAATGAGGAAAAAATTCAAGAAAAAAGAAACGCAGTAGAAGAACTAGTAAGAAATACAACAATACTCATTTTTACCATTTTGATCATATGCATCTCAACTATTGTGATAATACGATACCACATTCTAAAATCAATACTAATTCCAATTTTGAAACTTCGTAAAACAGTTCAAGAGATTGCAAAAGGCGATTTTAGGGCAAGAATCGACGTTTCTCAAAATGATGAGATGGGAGAATTGCTGACAGACATCAACCAAATGGCGCAGGATCTTGAATCGGCCCAGAAGGAATTGCTAAAACATGAAAAGATATCCAACATAGGAATGCTAGCGGCAAGAATGGCGCACGATATACTAAATCCACTATCCAACATAAAGATAGGCGCCGAATACCTAAGAAGCAGGATAAAACGGGAAGAAAAGGAAATCAAAACGCTAGACATCATAGACAGGGCAGTAGACAGGATTTCATTTCAGGTTCAGGACGTACTCAATTTCGTTAAAACCGATTCGTTAGAGATTACAAAAGCGTCATTATTAGAATTGTTAAAGCAAGTAATTAAGAATCAAACGATTCCAGAGACCGTCAATTACACGCTGCCTGAAAACGACATCAAAGTCTTTTGTGACTATAAGAAAATCGAAGTGGTGTTCATAAACTTGCTAAGAAATTCAATCGATGCGATAAATGCACAGGGAACGATAAAAGTCAGGTTTATCGATTTGGGAGACAAGGTAAGGATCGAGTTTGAAGACTCAGGCAAAGGAGTTTCAGAAGAACACAAGACGAGAATCTTTGAGCCATTGTTTACAACAAAACAGAAAGGTACAGGGCTGGGACTGACCAGTGTGAAAACAATCATCGAGCAGCATGGTGGTAGCATTACATTCTCAAATAACCCCACTGTTTTTTCAATAATCTTACCAAAGAACCAACACGAAAAACAATAAAACAAAATTATTTTTTGTTCGTGCTCCTTAGGCGCGCTGCTTAAACAATACAACTCGTTGCATCAAGGCAGTTTTGAATAACAGTGTGCCATGTAAGAGACCCATCCAAACAATACTAGAACTTTATAGGAGTGAAAACCACAACCACTCAGTTGCAGCTAGACCAAGACATAACGACCATAACAGAGGGAAAGACGAAAATTCTCGTCCCAAAGGCAGCCATAGAAAGCAAGGTTCCGCCAATGGATGTTGCGTTCTTCAATCCTCGGGCAAAGCTAAGCCGCGACTTTTCAATCATAGCATATTCGGCGTTTATAAAAAAATTCCATGGGCCAAAAACTTTTCTTGACTCAATGTCAGGTGTGGGCGCTCGCGGCCTGCGCGTTGCAAACGAAATAAAGGAAATAGAGCACGTCTATGTCAACGACCTAAACCCAACCGCACTGGAGTTGGGCAAAAAGTCAGCAGAGATCAACAATTTACAAAACTATACCGCGTCAGAGGAGGAGACGTGCAGGTTTCTCAGCTCATTTTCAAGAAAGGGAATGCGTGCCGCGATTGTAGATATCGATCCGTTCGGATCCCCCACGAGGCATCTTGACTGCGGGATCAGGGCGACGGTTCATGGAGGCATACTTTCTGTCACCGCAACAGACCTGCAGGTGCTGCACGGATTGTTCAATGACGCGTGCAGGAAAAAGTACTATGGCACCCCAATCAAGACGCATTATGCAGATGAGATTGCCATAAGGCTGATACTTGGGTGCATCCATTTGATAGCGGCAAGACTCGACGTAGAGGCGACGCCTGTTTTTGTCGAGAACAACATGCACTACTACCGAGTCTATGTCAGGATCCTAAACAAGTCAGACACCCGCGACATGATGGGATTCATCTCTCACTGCAGGTCCTGCGGAAACAGGGAGATTGGAAAGGAGAGAAAAGAACTCTGCGATATATGCAGTGGAACGATGATAGCGGCAGGCCCTCTCTGGATTGGCAGCTTGTTTGAAAAAGAGTTTCTCAAAGACATGCTAGAAGACATACCAAATCACACAGTCGATAAAAAATGCGCAAAGACGATTCAGCGGTGCATCCTAGAGTCAGAAATGCCAGGATGCTACTACACGCTAGACGAGCTGGCAGAGATGAGAAAGAAATCCCCTGCGTCACTTGAAAAATCAATCACAATCCTGCAGAAAAACGGATACGCGTCCAGTCCCACCTCGTTTAATCCGACAGGATTCAGAACAGACTGCAAAATAAACAAGATACTGGAACTGTTTTCCAGCTAGATTCCGTATCCTAGGCAAATGTAATACATTTCGCTGCTAGGCTTTCTGCTTGCGTTTGGCTTTCTGAGCTGGACTTTGGCAAACTTTTTTTTCAGATAGTCACGAAACTCCAGCGAGTATTCCCCGTCAAAGACCTTGAACAGCGCGTTTCCCTTGTGGGTCAGGACCCTGTCCATTATTTTTGAGCATGAATAGTTTAGCGAGATTTGCTTGGCGTGATCCACAGACCAGTGTCCTGACACATGGGGCGCAATGTCACAGATCACGGCGTTTGCCTTTGAGCCAAGATATTCTAGCACTTCGTCTGCGACGGACTCGTCCTCAACTGAGCCTCGAATAAAATATGCTCCTGGCAGTTCTTCCATATAGTCCATGTCCACTCCGACCACCTTGCCCTTGTTTCCTGCAAGTTTTACTGCGACCTGAGACCAGCCCCCAGGTGCGCACCCAAGGTCCACAACGTAGAACCCAGGTCCGATTATTCGATAAGAATTATTCAGCTCAAGCAGCTTGTATGTAGCCCTGCTTCGGAATCCTTGCTCACGGGCTAGTTTTCTATAATGGTCTCGCTTTGCATCGATTGGTTTCATTATTCTTTCTTTTTCTTTGGTTTTGACAGTTCCGCAATTGTCCAGTCCTCAATCCAGCTGCAGGTTTTTGGGCTAACCTCGCCTTCCAAGCTGCATTTTTGCTCAACTGGGCACACGAGGCACGGGGCGTTCTCAATTGATTCGGTGCTGACTGGAGTCTTTTTTATCTTGAGCACATAGGTCCATCTTTTATTTTCAAGAATTTTTTCTCTTGTGATGATCCCCATTCTTTCCAGCTTTAGCGCAAGCCTTGATCCGTCCCTGCTTGTCAGTTTGAATTTTTTCCAAAGCTCGCTTTGGATTATACCGTTATCATAATTTGTTAAAAACAGGCAAACTCTGTTTGTCAACTTTTCCATGTCGACTTTTTCAATTTGGAAATTCTCAATCTCTTCGTCTGTGAGCTGCTCCTCTAGCTCTTCGTCAAGCGTTTTTTCTGACTCTTCTTCCTCTTCCTTTTTTGATTTCTTGTCTTTTTTCTTGTCTTCTTTTGGAACGGCCTTTTCGTCCTTGGATTTTTTCTCGTCTTTTTTCTTTTCCTCTTTTGTTGCAGTCTTTTTTGATTTCTTGTCTTCCTTTGCCGGGGATTTCTTGTCTTCCTTTTTCTTGTCCACCTTAGCTGGCAAGTTCTTGTCTTTTTTTGCAGGTTTGTCAGAGGGTTTTGTTTTTGCCATTTTTTATCACGAAACTATAATGAATATTAGTGATTTTCTTTCAAATATATAATATCGCTTCTAAAAATCTAATTCACAGTAATCTGCTTTTCGGCAGTTAGGAATTTGTTTCCGTCCGAGTCAAAGAGCTGCGCGACAAGCGAGTATTTCCCCGGTTTGTCGATTTTTTCTGAAAACTCTTCATTTAGAGGAAGTGTGCCGCTTGTTCCATAGCATTGATCAAAGAAGGCGTTTTGGCTTACCGCTTTTTTCTCAGATGATATGTCGTATATGGTCAGATACAGGTCGCCGCACTCGTACGCAGGATCAGTTACCGAGACCTGTGCAGATATGTTTTCAGATACGGCGTAATCGCCTTTGAGCCCGATTATGGATATAGAGCCAGCGTCGCTCGTACTTTGAGAAACCAATCCGGTTCCGGACTGGTCACTTAGTCCCAAGGATAGAACGCTCCCCCCGTAAACGAAAGAAAACACAATTGGAATTACAAATGCCGCAATTGCAGTACCTCGAAGTGCCAACGTTTTGTTGAAGGCACCTTTTGGCTTTATATCTATTTAGAAAATCAGACATTGGCAAACCAAGCCGCGTCACCTCCGCTGACAATGAAAAACAGTAACAACAACCAAAGAGACGACAGAGTCTGACGAATGAGTTAAATCGTTGCAAAGTCGATAGTCGCTAGATGAGGCTGCGAAAATTCAGAGTGCGCGCATACAGATGCATACACGATTCTGGAGAAATCAAAGTGGGAGACCTGGCGGCATTTGTCGGCAGAAACGAGAGCGGCAAGACTACAATTCTTCAAGCACTCACCTTACTGAACAAGGACGAGCGAGTGTCTGATCTTGACATGTGCGACGAGATGACAGAGGAGCTAAAGTCCGAGATGATCCTAGTCGAGGGCCACTTTAATCTCATACCGTCAGAGACAAAACTGATCAAAGAAAAGTTTCCGCACATACCAGACATTCTCACAATGAAAATTTTCAGGACAAACAAGCAGCCCAGAGTCCAGTACGACTTTGGAAGCGTCAAGCTAAGCGAGGAGCAAAACAGGGCGCTAAACTCGTGGGAAAATTATACTGAAAAAATTCTTGATTTCATATCTACAATTCCAAATCACATCAGAATCCAGTTTGACACAAAGTTCTTTGAGGGCCCGCCCCCAAGCAGCAAAGAAACGTATGTCCGGGAGATGACAGAGTTTAACAACAACTTGCAGATGCTTGCGTCAGACGAGCCTCAGATTTTATCAGAGTGGTCCAAGTTCTACCAGAATGCGGAAAAGACATACGACGACCTGCTTGTCGGCACCACCGAGAAGACAGCGCTTGAAAACTTCATACTGGAACACCTCCACCCAAGGTTTGTCTACTTTTCTGACTACAAGAAAATCTACGGCAACATAAACCTGGACGAGTACGTAAAGGAGATAAAAAGGCCAGAGGGGCTAGAATACGCCGAAGAGTTCGACAAGGCAGAGACGGTAAAGAACTTGTTTTACTTGGCAGAGCTTGACACTGAGAAACTCGAAGAATACAAGAACAGCCCTCCAAAGCTAATCAAGCTTCTAAACGCGGCAAGCAGGAGGCTCACAGACAGGCTCAACCCCGCATGGAAGGGCGACCCCATACACGTGGACCTGAGGTACAACCCAGGAAACGTCATGAGCGTAGTAATATCTGACGTTCACAAGGACGGAACCGTGACAAACACAGGCCTTCTCAGCAGGAGGGCAGAGGGATTCAAGTGGACATTTTCATTTATCGTAAATTTCGCAGCAGAGACGCAAAAGGCAGAGCTAAAAGAGGCAATACTTCTTTTGGACGAGCCTGCAAGGAACCTGCACCCTGCGCAGCAGATGGGAATATCAGATTTGCTAAAAAATCTGGCAGGATCAAACCAGGTCCTGTACGCGACGCACTCGCCGTTTATGATATTTGACTATACCCCCGGAAACCTCCTGGTAGTAGAACTAGACAAGAGAAGGCACCTAAGCAGAATCCACTACGACTACTGGAATGCAGACGACGCCACACTGATCCCAATTCTTTACGGACTATCGCGCGGACTGGTAGAGTCCATAGTGGACAGGGAAATTGGCACAAACTCAAGGCCAGTCATAATTGTGGAGACAATGTCAGACGCGATGTACCTTAACGCATTTGACAAGTTCCTAGAGGATCCAAACATCTCAATGAACCCGCTAAACGTGGTTGCGGCATTTAGCAAAAACTCAGTACTGCCGCTTGCGATATTTTACAGAAACCACGGGCACAACGTCTCTGTCATACTTGACAACACGATAGAGTCAAAAAAGATAGCAGAGTACCTCAAGGCAAACGAGTTTACGGATTTGCAGATAATCTACCTGGAGCACGGCGGAAAGCAGATAGAGTCGATGGAGGACCTCATAGTCCCAGAGGACTATTTGCATGCAGTAAACCAGACATACGAGATCAAGCTAAGAAAGGAAGGCTACAGGAACCTGACAAAAGAAGAGGTGGCATCAAAGAACAAGAAGGGAATAATCGAGGATCTGCAGGCAGTGTGGGCAGAACACCGGGACGACGGCTGGAACGAGTTTGATGTCGAGGAAATAGCCAGATACATTTGCGAAAAAATTGCCCTAAAGGAGGCAGATTTTCTCACAGACAAGACAAAGGACCAGTTCAGGGCACTCTTTAGACTAATTGCAGAGCGAATAAGACAGCAGCAGAACATCACTGCCCAAGTGGGGCTGACCAAGTTCCAAAAAAGCAAGCCAAAATAGTGCTTAAAGTATTTTACTCATGAATAATCCCAAACTAACAAAAGGGTAAGCAATTAATGTTAATAGAAAATAAAGTGATTGAGGGAGAATGAGCAGGATCAATTTTGTAATTTTTAGTATTGCAGTATCTATTTTATTTTCTGGAGTAGCCCTAAGCAGCGCGTTTGCAGACACACCTGCCAAGAGCACCAATTTTGAAAAGACGACCATAATCGAATTTGAAAACAACGGCAATACCCAGATCAAGACAGTAAAGATGTGGCTTGGCCAAGACAGCGGCGCATTCAAGTCATTCAAGACTGAAAGGGACTGGACAGGCACCAAGACTGCGCAGGGAATGCTCGTGTTTTCCACCGAAAAGCCG
Organism: Candidatus Nitrosotenuis chungbukensis; assembly: GCF_000685395.1. Lineage (GTDB taxonomy): Archaea > Thermoproteota > Nitrososphaeria > Nitrososphaerales > Nitrosopumilaceae > Nitrosotenuis > Nitrosotenuis chungbukensis. Next base: position 7,482 of record NZ_AVSQ01000023.1, read on the forward strand.
GTAAGCCAGGGCGAGTCAGTAAAGTTTGGAATAAAAACAGAAGTTGCAAGCCCCGGAATAAACTGGAAAACAATTGATGCAAGCGGGAACGACATTTCCATCGGAAAGGCAGCGCCAAACACAGAACAGGAGGTGACCACGCCGCCAGTCACGCCGCCTGTAACACCGCCAACTACAAAACCGTCATCCAATTTCGACGATGCAACATTTAGAATAATTCCTGAAAAGCCAAAGAACGGGGACAACATCAGAATAGTAGGAGACGGCTTTCCTCCAAACAGGCAGATTAACTTTTACATTGATAACGAGATCATAGACGACTTTATGACAGACGATTCAGGCCACCTGTTAGGAAAGGCCAAGATTCCAATAAACAAATTGGACAGAGTAGAGTTCTCCCTTGCAGATACAGACGGCAACAAAAAGACAATCAGCATCAGAATTGACTATGTGGAAAGCCAGCCGGTAAACCCCAAGGAAAAACACATCACAGTAAAAGAGTTCCCAGAAATAGTACAGCCAGGCCAGACAGTCCATGCATCCGGCACCGGAAGCCCGGGGAGCACACTGACAATCACGTCCAAGGATCCCACTGGCAACAAGATATCCGAAGTCGCAATTCCAGTTGACACTCAGGGAAACTGGTCCTATGACACAGTGATACCTCCAAACGTAGGAATCGGCTCAAGGACTGTTGAGATTAGCGACGGAACAGACACCATAACAAAAACAGTAAGCATAACAGATCTAAGTTCGGTGGACATCACGTCATCTACCACACAGTACTCCCCAGGGGACAAAATGTTGTTCAATGTAACCTCGACGGCGGGCAAACCATTAGAAGTAGTGATAAAAGATCCAATCGGAAAGGAAATATTTTTCGACATCATACCAGTTGGCGATTCGGGATTTGTCGAGTTTGAATTTGCAACGGACGCAACATCGACAAAGGGCACGTACGTGGTGCTTGCAACCCAAGGGTCAGACACAGATGTGATCCGCATAGGCCTTGGTGAGCCACCAGGGGAGAGCATTGTTGGGAAATTCGACAAGCTAAACTATTCCACAAGTGACAAGGCAAAGCTGACAATCCAGGGACCTGCAGACGCCAACGTCTCAATACTGATCTTGGATCCATCAGACAAGGTAAAGGTCACAGACACCGCAACGCTGGGACTCGACGGGCGCAAAGATTACGAGATTGACCTGGCAGCGTACAAGTCTGGAGTTTATTCTGTAGTGCTAAAATACCAAAAGTCCCAAGACCTAGCAATATTCACAGTCGGTCTGCAGCTAGGCGCCGCAGGCGAGATAAAGATGCAGACGACAAAGCAAGAGTACCAGCAGGGCAACGGCATACTTGTTTTGGGCTCAGCAAAACCAAACTCCCTGCTCAGCTTAAAGTTCAGCGACCCGACAGGCGCCACGGTAAGACAAAAGGATGTCTTTACTGACAAAAACGGCAAGTTTGCAGACTCGTCATTTAGGATTCCGGCAGACGGTGCGCAAGGAATATGGACTGTCAGGGCAGAGAGCGGGGCAAACTATGCTGACGTAAAGATAAACGTTGCAGGCACTGCAAGCAACGAGTTCACAGTCAGCGTCGACAAGACAGCATACAAGCCAAAAGACATGATCAAGATTTCCGGAGTCGGCGGAGGCAAGTCCCAGTCGGTGGTAGTTACAGTTTACAACTCGGCTAGCACAAAGATATTGGATCTTAACACGTTTACAACTAGCGAAGGCATATTCAAGCTTGACTGGATCATACCAATAGACACGCCGCTTGGTGACTACAAGTTATCAGCAAAGACTGGAAGCAAGGTTGCCGAAGTAACGGTTTCCATCCAGTAGATCAAGAAACGCTTTTTATTACTCTACGCAAGGGTAATCGATATGAATCTAAAAAACATAATTGATGAATACCCGAATTTTCCAAAAAAAGGAATATTGTTCCGTGACATTAGCCCGATTTTAAGAAACCCGGCAGCACTCTCGCATGTAGTTGACGAGTTTTCAAAACGATTCCACACAAACGATGTGGACGTCCTTGCAGGAATAGAGTCAAGGGGATTTCCCCTTGCGTGCGCGCTTAGCCTCAAGTACAACAAGGGCATGATGATGATAAGAAAGCAGGGAAAGCTTCCAGGTGCCACGGTCAAAAAGGCGTACGACATCGAGTACGGCAAGGCAATAATGGAAATCCAGAAAAACTCCATCAAAAAGGATCAGAGGGTGCTGATCTGCGACGACTTGCTTGCAACAGGCGGAACTGCGAGGGCGGCTGCAGAGCTTGTCGAAAAGATAGGAGGAAAGGTAACAGGGTTTGCGTTCATGGTAGAACTAACGGATCTTAACGGAATGAAGAAACTAACAAAGTACAGATGCGAGTCGCTGGTGAAATACTAGTGGAGCAAGCAGAGATAGGGATTTTCGGCGGGACAGGAATCTATGATTCTGGCCTCCTAAAGGAAGTAAAAGAAATCACAGTGGACACGCCGTACGGCAAGACGTCTGACTCCATTACAGTTGGCGTGTTTGAGGGGAGAAAAATTGCATTCATGCCAAGGCACGGCAGAAAGCACACCATCCCGCCGCACATGATAAACTATCGGGCAAACATCTGGGCCTTTAAGCAGATGGGGATAACCCGAATAATTGCGCCGTCTGCAGTTGGGAGCCTCAAGGAGGAACACGCGCCAGGCGACTTTGTCCTGCCAAACCAGTTCATCGACTTTACAAAATCGCGCAAGCTGTCGTTTTCAGAGGAGGGACGAGTCATACACATTTCCGTTGCAGACCCGTTCTGCCCTGAGCTCCAGTCGGCAATCCTAAGGGCAGCCGATGCGCAAAAAATTCCAGTCCACAGAGACTGCACATACGTGTGCATAGAGGGACCAAGATTCTCAACAAAGGCCGAGTCCAAGTTTTACCGCTCCATGAACGCAGACATCATTGGCATGACACTTGTCCCAGAGTGCCAGCTTGCACGGGAGGCACAGATTTGCTATGCGTCAATATCCACGGTGACAGACTATGACGTGTGGGCAGAAAAGCCAGTCACTGCAAAAGATGTCCTGGAGACCCTGTCAAAAAATGTCGCAAACACGAAAAAGATCCTCACATCAATTCCAAACGAGATACCCCACACAAGGGGTTGCTCCTGCGCAAAGGCGCTAGAAGAAGCAGAGTTCTAGTCGTCCACAAAGGACTCTTTGTCAAGCCCTTCGGGCAGTGTGAGGTTTCCCTGAATCAGGTTTTTTTGCAATTCATCAATTATCTCATCCACGTCAAGCCCCATGCTTTTGAGTTCTTTTTCCGTAGACTTTGTTATCTTTGCCCCGATGTTGTGGCCGCCGATCCTTCCAAATGCAATTGCTGTAAACGGGAATATTTTTTGAGAAACTGTAAACGTTCCGGTGATTTTTGCCGCCATCTGCGTTCCCTTGAGGCTTTTGATGGTAACTGAAAGATCCAACTTAGATCTCGATTGCTTTGTTGACGTGATCATCTATTAGAAAACTAGCATATTCTGGGTTGTCGACCTTGTAGTCCCTTACCGGCAGCTCCACCACCTTGTCGTCCGGGTTTTCCACCTTTATGGTGCCGTCCTTCTTTAGCCTGACAAGGTTCCACCTCTCCTTTCCTTTGAAGAGCTTTCGCACAAGGATTGCCCATTTCTCATCGGCTTCGATTTTCGGCATCCCCACATAGTCAGATATGGATTCTATTCCAAGCTGCTTTTCTTCGCAGAATTTCTTTTTGCAGATTGCGCATCGCCATGTATCCACTGAGCCGATTGTCCTTTCGTCTATGTTGATGTTTGTAACCCCAAAGTACACTATCTGGTGTTTGCAGGTTTCAGTGTCAACGCTCATTATTTCTCACCTTACAAAAGTCCTATTTAGTCCTAGTCCTCGCGTCGTCGTACGGCCTCTCAAGTGCGACGCCGATGTTGTCAACTATCAGATTTTTCTTAAACTCGATGTGTTCCCGGGAGCACATCTTTCTGTACATGTTTACCGCGGTGAATCTTGGGTGCATTGCCTCAAAGGTGGTCTTTGTCATCTCGATAAAGCCGCCAAGAATCACAAGGCTTTGCGCCACGGTGAGCGCGTCATCGTACGGGATTCCAAGCTCAGAGGCGATTTGCGATACGTCCATCTTCCCCTTTGTGGTGACAAGCAGGAACGCCTTTGCCTCTATCGGGTTTAGCTGGATCTCGTTGATCAGATCGCTTTCTATTTTGCTCAGGTCCATCAAGGAGTGATGGGCGATTTCTGTAATTAAACTAGACCTGCTTTGCCTTGAAGAGCTTTTTTGCCAGCTTTAGCGAAAATCCCATTCCGATAAAGTGCACCACGACTCCAATCACAAGTGCGACGTATTTTTCTCCAGTTACAAACCAGCTTATGAAAAAGGCAGCCAGAGACGGGACGGTGATTATCAGCCCAATTAGAGAGCCCTTGAGAAAAATTTCCCTTGTCGGTCGCGACGGGCCTTGTTTATCCAATGAATCGGTTGGATTTAGGCGATAATAAAAATCGACCTTAGATTGAGCGGCGTCTAAAAGCCAAAGATGCTTTATATTTTAGAAGATATGAATTCATGTGAATTGGCAAGCTATCGAAGAACCTACCCCAACGGGCAATCCCTGAATTTCATCATTCCAATCATGATCATCTTGTTTCTTGGCATAGTGTACATGATGTCGATGCGATATGGACAGGGCTCTGTCAGCTTCATCCTAGTCGGGATTGCAGCTGCAACCATGGTTTACTGGGGATGGGTGCTCAAAAAGATGACAAAGCAGGACAAGCCAAAGTACACTGCGCGCGACACCGAAAGCAAGAACTGGGTCTATGATTTGATCAAGGGCGAGTCCGAAATTGTCTTTGTCGCAGAGGTCCCGGGGCCGGACGACAAGATAACGGTAAGGTTTGTCGACGGCATACTGTACGTGAGGGGCGCAGGCGGTTTCTCAAAGGAAATACCAATAGACGGCGCAACTGACATGCAAATACAGGACTTCAAGTACAGAAACGGCGTCCTTACCTTGAGAATTAGAAAGGCTACAGACTCTTAGACAGTTCCAGCTTTTGCGGAAGATACTTGTCGGTGATGTTTGTCAGACCGTACTTTGAGAATGCTTCCAGCTCTGCCTTTCGTTTTATTTTGAGAAATATTTCAAGCTCAGTCTTCCAGATTCCCTCCTGGTATCTTGGGTCCTTTTGCAAATCGTAAATCCTCTTGATGTCAGACTCTGTCATAGGTATGGTCGGGAGCTTGAACTTGTCAATGTCAGATGCCCACACGCCCATCCACTTTGCGTCAGGCACTGTCAGCTCCCTTAGGTGCGCCGCGTTTGCAGAGCCGGATTTTATCACCATTGCAATGTGCTCCCCGTACACGTCCCCGTCAGTCAGTATAACAACTGGAAGTTTCATCTGCTCGTGCAGCCTCTTTAGGAGGTACCTTGTTGCCCGCGGCGCCTGACCTGCAGTGTCGACTATAATGGCCTTGAATTTCTTGTCGACCTTTTCCTCGATGAACCTTGTGAAAAGTCCACCTTTCTCTATTGCAATTACCAGCTCAGCGCTTGTGTCGACCAGCTCCGCGCTGCTAAGGCTTGGCCCAATCAGGTATCCGTCTGGATGGTTAGAAAGGTTGGTTCTCTTTCCCTCGTATCCTGGAACCGTATACTCTATTGTGAGATCCCCAAAGATGCTGCTTCGCTCCTCTGGAAATATGTGAAAGTCCTCGCGCGGCCTTGCAAGCACTGCCTCAAGGTCAACTATGATATTGTCAGACTCAGGCTGGTCCTCAAACTCGACCTCGAATGCCTGCGATGAATAGTAAACGTCTCGAAGCGTTGATGATTTTTTTTCGTGTACCAGCCTGTTTGCAAAAAACGCAAGCCACATCAGCTGTGTAAAGGAGCGAAGCTGCGACATGTTGCGCGAGCTGCGGAGGCTTGCTGCGTTTCCAAGGATGTACTGCCGTAGTTTTTTGTCATACACGATGTTGCTAACCGATCTGCTCGGGACTGAGAATTGTGGGAACTTGCCCTTGTCCAGATCATTATACACCTGGGCGCCCTGGAGCTTGAGCAAGTCCAGTAGCATGTCTCTCTTTTCGGTTGCCACCTTGGCTGCTTTATTGCTCTTCGACTTGGACATTGTTTAGATCCTTTATGACTTTCTTGTAGTCTGGCTCTTTATTCTTACCTGCCAGCTCTGTTGAAAATTGTGCAATTAATGGAAGATATTTCAGGTAGAGGTTCGCCCTCTTTTTCTCTATTTCCGCAAGGCCGCGCTTTGACATGTATGCTGCAAGCTTCCTTGACAGATACTGGAGTGCAAGTCTGATTTCTTTTTCTATTTCCTCCCTGTCTGCCACGTTTTCTTTTCCGACTGTCTTGTACGGTATTCTAGTCGAGCAGATGTGGCTTACTATGACAACTGGGGACTCGTTTTTCACCTTGTACCTGTTCCAGTCAGTTTCGTTTACCACCTTTAGGACGACGTCGCTTCCCTCGTCATACAGTAGAGGAATTCTGTTTGCAAATCGGTACACGGTCATCTTTCCAGGCGGGATGTTTCCCCCGTACGCTATTCCCATTTCCACCACAAACGGGAATCCGGAATACGCAGACGCGCTTCGCTGGTACACCTCCAAAAAGTCAGGCTTGAAGAACTGGCTCATTCCCTTTCGGAGCGGCTCCTCGCCTAACGGCGCCAGACAGCTTGGGTCCGGCGTCAAAAAGTCCTCGTACTTTTGCAGCGAGTCGCTGAGCTGGACTAGCTCCTCGTTTGTAAAAGAGCCGATTCTTTTTTCCGCCTTGAGGTTTGCAAATTCTGAAAACTTGATTGCAGTTGCCTGCCCGATTCTCTGGAACCTTTTTGTAAGAAATGTTACCAGGCTGTCGCCTTGCACGGTGTTTGCCAGCTGCTTGTAGTAGCTGCTTGACTTTGGCATGTCCACCGTCACCAGCTTAGAGTCGCCAAAGTCATAGTACGTGAGGCGCTTGTGCACAAGGTCGATGTCCTCCAGTCTTATTTTCATTATCTTGTCAAAGTCCATGTTCAGAAACGACATCACGGACACTATCACCCTGACAGGTCTTGAGAGGGACGACCATTTTTTTTCCGCCCTTGCCATTATCCCCTCAAAGTTGAGGCTCTTTTTCGACAGTCCCAGCTCCTTCTTGACTTTGTCAATCATCGCATTGTCAAGGACAGGCACCTGGTAGTGCGTGTCTGCAATCATTCGGCGTATGGTTTCAACGTCCACCCCGTGCGGGTGGGGCCTGATGATGGTGGGGGCAGGGGGCATGGTGTCCACTATTCTCTTGTACTGGAATTTCTCGCCCTTTGGATCGTCAAACGTTATTGTAGCATACGGGGTGATAAGCGAGGTCTGGTAAACATAATCGCGTATTTTTGATCCTGCCTTGGAATAGTCCCCGTCAAGTGTGATGCTGACGTTTAGCCCTTTCTTGTTGGTCTCCTCCTTTGTGTGCTTCATTATGACTGGCTTGTTTTTTTGTATGTCAAGCATCATCTCGTATTTGTGAAGTGTTTTTCCGTCAACTGAGCTTGACACTGTCACCGGCTTGTTTGTCGTAATCTGCCCGTACAGGATAGCCATGGTGGCGCCAAGGCCGAACATCCCCCTTGCCTGCTTTAGCCCGAATTTAGAGCCATAAAGAACTGTTCCAAATGCAAGCGGTATCTGGTTAGAGTCCATTCCAGGCCCGTTGTCCTTTACTGTCAGGACGTACGGCTTTGGGTCTGGCTTTTCAGGGTCGACAGCCTTGATGTAAAGATGAATGTCAGGCAGTATTCCCTGCTGGTCGCATGCATCAAGCCCGTTTTCCACAAACTCCCTTACCGCAGTGTACAGCGACCTAGTCGGGTTGCTAAATCCTGCCAGGTCCCTGTTCCTGTAAAAAAATTCGCTTGGCGAAATCTGATTGAATACTTCTTTAGACATCTTCTTTTTTTTCCCACAACTGCATTCGATCCATCTTTTGCCGTCTACGGTCCGCCTCCAGCTTTCCATACACCACACCGTGTCTGCTTCCGTTTGATATCGACGTGACGGCAGCTATTGCCATTTTGATCTGGTGCGGCTCTCCAATTATTGAAACGGTTTTTCCATAAACTGAGATATTTGTGTTAGTAAGATTTTCCATGTTTGTCCTTGCTCTACCTCCCTCTCCAATTATTCTTCCTTTTATCCTTTCAATTTGCTGCGGAGACTTGCCGGCAAAGTCCCTAAGATCTATCACATGCAACAAGTAATCGCCAGTCATCAGCTTCATCGCGTTTTGCGGCGAGAACCCGCGGCCTATTGCAGAAATTACCTCCATTGCCTTAAACGGCTGCATGTCCTCCACGTTTCCCTCCGTCATGATTTCAATTTCTCCTGACTCGCCGTCTATGTTTAATTTGACAGAACAGCTTTTTTCAATCTCCTGTTTTACTTTTCCAGACTTGCCAATCAGAGCGCCTACGCGGTCCACTGGAATTCTAACTATTTTCTCAAAGCTCATGATGTTATTTCAGATAAAACGTCTGCTGGGTTTTTCACTGTCAATCCTCGCTTTGCAAAGAAATAAGTCATATTTTTAATGTCTCTTTCGAGAAAGTTTAGGGCGTTGGGGTGATGTATGTCGACTGCCGATCCGAGATCAAACAAAACGAGGCCAGAATCGGTCTTTAGGACGTTGTACTCTGAAAAGTCGCCGTGCACAAGCCTTGCGTCCCGGTACAGCTTGGTCATGATGTCAATTGCCTGGGTGTAGTCAGACTCGGTTATCTCGGTTTCGTGCAGCGTCGGTGCGGGGACTCCGTTTTTTCCCACAAACTCCATCGCGAGCACGTTCTTTGAGACGTGGATTGTCCTTGGCACAGGTATGTTGTGCTTTGCGCACTGGCGGAGGTTTCTGTATTCCTTTTTTGCCCACAAGTACACCATGTTCCTAGTCCCGCTCTTTAGGCGCGTAAATCTCGGATCCCCAACTATGTACATTGCGCGCTTTTTGAAGCTAACAGTCGACACCAAGTACACCTTGAGTGCCACGTCCGTGCCGTCTGGCGCCACTGCCCAGAACAGGACAGACTCCTTTCCTGCCTTTACTATCCCGTTTACGTACGAGATGATTTTTGCGTTTATCATTTCATAGAGGGTAAACATCGTAGTCTTGTCAAGCACCTGGTTTTCGACTTTGTTGCGGTCAAACCCGTCATCGAGCACCTTGCGCTTTTTTGCAAAAATCTTTTCAAACTTTGCCAGACTGTCGTCCGTACTTTCAAACTTGTCTAGCTCGGGATCGGTGTTATCAAAATCGTCAATGTCAATATCGTCAGAAGACATGATAAGTTATGTTATGATGTGGAATCGACTAGAAATCTTTTGGAAGATGATCATTGTTCTTTAACCATTCGACTTGAGACAAGGTAAATCTCCACGTGATGTCCCCCCTGTCGTCCTGCTTGAAATCCCAAGGAGCGATAATTACAACGTCGTTGTCACGAATCCAAATTCTTCGTTTGAGTTTTCCCCTGATTCTTCCGCGTCTTGTTTTTCCGTCGGTGCATTTTACCAAAACCTGATCACTTCCCAGAAGCTTTATGACTCTGCCCAAAAGTTCACCCTGCTGCGGCAGCTGAATATCTTTAAGCTCACTTTCGTTGAGTACTTTTCTCTTTCCCAATACTAAGGGAGATGAATTTTTGTATATAATTGTGGTGTTTGTTTACATTTTGAAAACAATCAGAAACGGAACGCCGTCAATTTCTTTCACACCTTGTCTTGTTCCAATCTTCAGATTTATCGACAGATCAATTGTTTTCTGTCCTGCCATGTTTAGTATCGAGCACTTTCTCATCAGGTCCTCTGCCTCGCTTCTCCCAATCGTCCTCTGGCCAAAGTAGCTTTTGCTGATGTTCATTACAAAGTCGTCCTTCTTCAGAGTCCTGCCGACCAAGTCCTCGTCGCAGATGTTGAGCATCATGTTGCTCTGGTAGTTTGTAGTGCGAATTGAAAATTGCATTTATGCGTATTTGCCTTTGAGTGAGGACTTTGCGCCGCATGCCTCGCAGACCAAAAACGATATCCTGTTTTCCTTTTCTATTCTGGTGTCCGGGCTCTTGCAGGTAGGGCATTCAAGGTAATCCTTTACGTAAATTTGAAACAAGTTTACAAAGTCATGCGGGTCGCGCCTTCCGACAAAGATTGCCTTTTCCCCGCTTCGCTCTGACGGCGTTGCAAACTCTTTTGACAGATACTGGAGAAACTTGTCAGGGTCGCGTCGCAGAATTTTCGGAAAGTCCAAAAAGTTTCTCAGGATGGTTCTTTGTCCCTCCCACACAACGTCTGGTGCCGGAAGCTCAAATCGCTCGACGCTGTCGGTTTTCTTTTCAGAAATCTTGTCCTGAATTCTCTTTAGTAGCTTTTCGTAATCGGTTTTTGCCAATGCATCAATACGGCATGATACCTATATGAGTTTAAGTTAAAAAGAAGGATGTGGTCTGGCGTTTTATTCCATCTTTCCGATTCGGAAAACGTTAGTTCCACATTTTGGACAAGTGCCTTTTACAGCCGGTCGTCCGTTCTTGAGCTTTGTTTCTTTTGGATTTTTGATGTCCCTTTTTGCTCTACATTTGACACAGTAAGCTTGAACCATTGTGAGCAAACTAGGTTGTGCGTGTATTTAGGAGGAGGCTGTAAAAATTATTTAACTATACGATTAGACGAGACTGAATTTATTTCCGCAAAACTTTCACTCATTATATAGTAGTGGAGCATTTTGGGCAAAATACGGGATCAGGATCGTAAAAATAACACCCGGAGCCAAAAACAGAGCGTTTTTGAGAAATTCCACTTGCATTATAAACAACAATTTCCAACAAAATCAAGTTGAAACAAAAAAGGGGCATAATCATTACCGGGATAATACTTGCCGCAATTACGGCAGGCAGTTTTACAATTTGGATGATGCCGCAGGCAACCCAGACAAAATTCGTAGTGACAGATGCCGCCGAAAACTTGGACGGAATAATAGAGCAGCAAAAGACGATTTCGGACACCATGTCAGAGGAATACTCCAGGATGCTAGAGGGGCAGATAACGCCGGAGAACTACATCGCAATAGCTCAGATTTCGTCATCGCAGGTGAACTCTTTCATAATCAGCATAGTCCAAAGCGACGTCCCGGAGCAGTGGAAGGAAAGCTATTCGGCATACATGGATTCTTTGAGGGAGTACAACGCGTACTTGCAGGAGACAATAGTCATAGCAAACAAGCTAAAGGAGAACTCGGCAGCTGACATCACAGAAGACAAGGCAAGGGCAGAGTCAATCCTAGGCGATGCGTCTGCAAGCATAGATGCGTCGTACAAGGCAAGGCCATAGCCCACGGCTGGATTCCTATTTTTAATAATTTCAAAGGTTGGAAATGGTTAATAGGTAATTTCGTACCACATACAAGCATTGTCCCTAAAAGATAGCAAGCTGGAAAAGAATCTTGAAAACCTTGCGACAAGCAGGCTGCTAGTAATCTGCGTCGACAGGGACAACGACGTCGGAGAAAAGGCAGGAGTCGCAACCCCGGTAGTAGGACGAAACGCGTGCATAGAGGCTGCGCAAAAGCTTGCACTTGAGGATCCGGAAGACGCAGATGCAAACTCTATCTTCTATGCAATCAAGACATACGAGGACCTGGCAAGAAAGGGATACCAGGTGGAGGTAATCGTAGTGGCAGGGGTGGGTGACAGGGGCGTACAGGCAGACGAAAAAATTGTCCGCGAGGTAAAGTCAGTCCTAGAGAAATTTTCTGCAAACGGCGCAGTTATTGTGTCTGACGGCGAGGACGACGAGTCGGTAATTCCAATCATACAAAACGTAATTCCAATTGTTTCGGTGCAGCGCGTAGTTATGAAAGTCAGCAGGAGCGTCGAGTACTCTTACGCAGTCTTTGGAAAATACCTAAAGATGATTGCATATGATTCAAAATATTCAAAGTTCTTTTTGGGGGTGCCAGGAATTCTTTTGCTGATCGGCGGAATCGGGACAATATTTGGATACACCCAGCAGATCTTTGCAGTCCTGATCAGCATTTTGGGAGGAGCATTTTTGATAAGAGCGTTTGACATAGACAGGGCATGGGCCATGTGGGCAAAGCCTACGCCGGCAGGACTGATCAGGGCATTTACAGTTGTCACAGGCGCAATAATCATTTTGGCATCCGTGCTGTCGGGATTTTCTACAATCCACACAAACATACTTGATCCAAAGATCCTAGACTCCAACATTCCAAACATAATTGCAGACAGGCAGACACTTGGCCAGTTCATTTCAGGCGTGCTGCCGTTTTTGTGGATGGGAATCGGCTCAATATTTGGAGGGATACTCCTAAGCAACTGGCTCAAGGGAAGCCTCAGAAAAATAACAGACGTCCTAAGGCTAATCGTGCTGGCATCACTTTATCCTACGATATACCAGTTCACAAATATTCTGATATACGACGAGAGCTCATTTACCCTCATTCCGCCGTTCTTTGCAGGACTGGCAATAACGCTCGTGTCTGCAACGGTCCTGTTCCGCAAGTACAGGAAAAAGCGCGGCGGCGAAGTCCTGACAGAGTAATCCGGAAAAGCACTCGCTTTTTTTCAAACGACCTAAATATCGCCTGAATTACCTTCGTTTGATCTAGGGATGAACGGAATAAAAGAAACGACACTTTACCTTTCAGGATTTTACAAGTTATACGCGCGGAAACTGGAAAGAGAAATCAAAAAAGACGTAATTCCAAACCACATCGCAGTCATTTTAGACGGGAACAGGAGGTGGGCAAAAAGGGCACTTGCCGCATCCGAGAAGGGCCACACCAGGGGAGCAGACGCAGTCGAGAATCTCTTGGACTGGTGTGAGGAACTTGACATCAAGATAATCACGCTCTATGTCCTGTCAACTGAGAACCTGGAGAGAAAGGACGACGAGATAGAATACCTGTTCCAGCTAATACACCAAAGGCTCGAGAAACTGTACAACGATCCCCGAATCCACAAAAACAAGATGCGAGTAAAGGCAATAGGCAGAACCGAGCTCCTGCCAGAATTTATCAAAGACGTCCTAAAGAGACTAGACGAGGCGACAAAAAACTACGACGAGCATTACCTGAACATAGCTATCGCGTACGGCGGGCAGAACGAGCTAGTCGACGCAATAAGAAAGATTGGCACGCAGATCAAGGAAGGAAGCCTGCAGGTCAAAGACATTGACAAAAAGGTAATCGAGTCAAACCTGTACACTGCGCACCTTCCCCAGTCGGCGCCTGACCTGATACTTAGGACGTCAGGCGAGCAGAGGCTTAGCGGGTTTTTGCTCTGGCAGAGCGCATACAGCGAGCTGATATTTTTGGACATACTGTGGCCGGAGTTTAGAAAAATTGATCTGATGAGGGCAATTAGAATTTTTCAAAAGAGAAATAGGAGAGTCGGGAGATAAAGCCATGTTTGACGAAAGGTCAGCCGGAATAGTGCTTTTCAGGGAGGATTCAGGCAAAAAGCACTTTTTGCTTCTCCACTACCCTTCAGGCCACTGGGACTTCATAAAGGGGAGAATAGAAAAAGACGAGACCCCAAAACAGGCGGCAATCAGGGAGGCCAGAGAAGAGACTGGAATCACCGACATAGAGTTCATCGACGGGTTTGAGGAAAAGATACAGTACAGCTACCAGTACGGCGGAAAGGCGGTAAGAAAGGAGGTAGTGTTCTTTTTGGCAAGCACTCGCACAAAGGACGTAGAGATTTCGCACGAGCACCTAGACCACATCTGGCTGGAGTTTGAGGACGCCATGAAAAAAACAACATACCAGAACGCAAAGAGCCTTTTGGAAAAATCAAAAGTCCTATTTAGCTAGATCAAACAAAGACCTGGCAGTCTCTTTTGGGTTTTTTGAATTAAGGATGGTTCGCCCAACTATCAGATAGTCAGATCCTGACTGGATTGTCTTTTGTATGTCACCCCCCTGGGTGCCTATCCCCGGAGAATAGATGCCCAGCTTGCCCCTGCTTTTCTTCTTGCAAAAAGACACGATATCAGGAAATGTCGCGCCAACTATTATTCCGTCTGCACCAAGCGATGTAGCCCACTCCAAAAACAGGTGATACAGAATTGTCTTTTTTGACTTTAGCTGCACTGGCAGCTCGTATGTCATCTGCGCCTCAGGTGAGCTCATGTGGCACAGCGAGATGACGCCGTTGCCGTTTTTGTGCGCATGCAAGATTAGTTTTTCCAGATTTCCAGGGCCCATTATCGGGTTTGCTATGACAGAGTCAAAGCCCATGCCCCACAGGGTCTCTGCGGTGACGCTGTTTGTGTTTCCAATGTCGTTTAGCTTGATGTCAGCTATTGTCTGCAGGTGGTGGTCGTGCGCAATCTTGTTGATTTTGGCAATTTGCCTTTGGCCAAGCGGAAGCAGAAAGTGAAAGTTGAACTTTATTGCGCACAGGTACGGGCTGAGCGTCTTTATGTTTCGGATCGTCCTTGATTCCATATCAGAGACGCCGCTTTCGTAGTCGTTTGCAAGAATAAGGGGGCTTTTGTCAGAAGAGAGTTTTTTGATCCGAGACTTGAAGCTAGCCATAGTTGATTATCGGGTGTGTCTCTTGGAGCTTTATTATCTTGATATACGAATAGCCGTGTTCGTTTAGGTTATCGGTAAACACAGGCATGTTGCCGTTGTGCATTGCATACTTTAGGAAGGGCTGCTTTGGCTCAGAGTCTAGGGCAAAGTGGCAGAAATACGAAGGCCCGTCCTCGTTGAAATTCATGAACACGCCGATTAGCCACTTGGAATTGTGCGGGAACGCAAAGAGCGGAAACGGCGCCTCCTCGTAGCCGTAACTCAGCTTTGCCAGGCTCGCAAGGTCGTCTAGTTCGAGCAACTCGTACTTGTCAGGCTGGACCTCAGACGCAGGCCTAAGCGACGCAGGCAGGGACTTTATCTTTACGATAGGCGAGTAAATTTTTGTAGATTCTGATATGGAATCAACTACGCCTGCCTCCTCCTTTCCGTTTTTGAAGCCGTACGAAAGATAGTGGCCGAGCCTGTCTGCGGGGATGTAGTAGATGACTGGGCGCTCCTTTAGTAGGTCCATTTGTATTGCAAGTATTTTTGTGCCGTTGTAGTCGTGAAGAAACGATATGCGTGGCGTTCTCTCTAGCGCGCAAACGAGGCGTGAAAAGTCAAGCTGTGATGCGAGCTGAACATAGTTTGGAGATTTCGGCTGTTCCACAAGTCCAATAAAATTATTGGCAAATTAAAGCTTGGCAAAAATTTTTCGAGCTACGTGCGCAAGTCAATGATGTCGCCAACACCTGCGCCGGTTCCAATTAGCAGCACAGGCACGTTTAGCTCGTCCTCGATTTTTGTCACGAACGATTTTGCAGCCTCGCTCAGTTTCTCAAATGACTGCACGTGCGCGCACTCTGGAAACAAGACGTCAAGCTTTGTCAGGGCAATCTGCGTTGCGCTGTTTAGTAGTATTGCTCTTTTTGCGAGGCTGAAATTAAATTCGGCTGCGCGCCTCTGCCTACCTGTGACCGTGCCTACTTCGGACCATCCCCTTGAGGCCGTTTCCTGCGCAGAGATCTCGTTCTCAAGCACGCCCTCGCCCACGCGCGTCACGTACGACTTGAAGACAACCATGACATCGTCTACGTTTTTTGGCCCAAGGCCAATGTCTGCGCATATTCCTGATGCAGTAACGTCCTTTGACGTTACAAAAGGATAGCCTCCGTGCCACAGAGAAAGAAATGTTCCCTGCGTTCCCTCGACTAGGACCGTCTTGTCATTTTCAAGCGCAGTGTTGATTTCGCCTGGAACGTCGATTAGATATTTTTTTAGCGAGTCAATCTCTTTTGCCATCTTTAGCGTCCTCATTGCACGGTCTGCGTTTGCAGGGCCGGTCCCCGAACCCGTGCTTCCAATTTTTTCCTTCAGCCTTCCCGCAGAGTCTGCCTCCAGGTGACTTGCTTCTATAATTCCACAGTTAAAATCAACAAACGTTCTGCTTGAGCAGTCAAACTCTGAAATCTCCTTGTGCAATACGTCCGGGTTTACAACCACCCCGGGCCCCACCATGAGCCTTGCCTTTTTGTTTAGAAATCCGCTTGGGAGCATTCTGACCTTGTATTTTTTGTCCCCGTCCTCTATGGTGTGTCCCGCGTTTGGACCTGCCCCACCCCTTACCACGATTTCGGGGTTGTCCTTTTGCGCAAGATATGAAATGATCTTTCCCTTACCCTCATCTCCGAAAAATCCACCAACCACAACTGTCGAAGGCATGTTTGGCTTCAGCGTTTTGAGTTATTTAAGCTAAATCACGGAAAATCGTCTAATACAATTTTAATGTCCCAAGTGGCACCACATTGCGTGTCAGAGCCAAACTATGCAGGAAACATCATAGTAAACCTGGCAAGCCTTCCTGACTTTCTCAGAAAGCCGATCCTCAAAAAAAGAATGGAAGAGTTCTTCACAATGAGTCTGCCCGAGCGGCAGGTGATCATAAACAACGCCCTTGAGGCAGGCCCGACCATCCCGTTCCCGAACTTTTCAAAACTCTTTGCCACGTGGCTTGACATACTTGCCACCATATCGGAGGAGAAGAGAAACATGATGTTCTCAACGTACATTTCGGAAATTACAAAAAACCCGCAAAAACTAGTGTCATTTAATCTGGACGGAATCCTTGAGATATTCCTGTCATTAGAAAAATCAAAGCAGGACGCAATATCAGGCACCATCCGAAGTATAGTACTGTCACTGCCAGAGGAGGACAAAAAGAGGCTGTTTTTGGTAATGCCCCAGAGCGCAAAGGCGCGCCTTGGAATCTAGGCCTGCGGCTTGTCTGGCTTGCGGTTGTCCTCGTTTGCAAAGTCGATGACGTCGCCCTGCGGGGACAGCACGCCTGCAAATATCTTCTCGTTCTTTTTTAGCAGTTTTCTGTGATCTGGAAGAGACATGTCCAACCTCAACTCGTTCATCACCATTATTCGGTATTCCTTCCACTCCTTCCAGCACTTGGCGCAGCACGGATAGGTTGCCGCCGTCGGCTCAAGTTCCTCAGAATCTGGAATTTCGGATTTGCATTTAGTGCATGTTCTTACCATGCCTAGACTCCAGATTATGTCAATTTATTCTTTGACAATAGATAATAACAGAAAACGCCAATTCAGATCGTGAAAATAAAGTGCCCCAAGTGCAAGGACGTAGCGGAGCTTTCGCCGGACTTTGCATTTGTCAGATGCGAGCACTGCAGCTTGGACATCTCATATGGAGAATACGTAAAGTTCGTAGCTCACAACGACGTCACGTATTCTGACATACTTGGAGACTACATACCAAGTACCGAGGGACAGACACACGGAACGCTAGACGAGTGGGATTAACTTTTAAAATCAAGTGCATGAAATAGCTGGTGTAGCTTGGAAATTTTTCTTGAAAACATATTGAATTTAGTCGGATTCATCGTAGGGATGGTAATCGGAATCATATCATACATCGGATTTAGAAACACCGGCAGCCCGACACTGTTCAGGCTGACACTTGCGTTTTTTTCAATAGGTGCTGGATTTTTCATAATGTGGTTCGGGCAGACACTTGACATTGTCGTATACCAGACAGGGCATGTCGAGAGGTGGGTGCAGACACTTGGAATCGCAGTCCAGACCGTCGGGTATTTTTTCATCGCGTTCTCGCATACGATAAAATCATTTTTCCCAAAGTCAAACTATCTCAGATCAGTCGGAATGGTGCCGCTGTTTTTGATTTCGTTCATATCAATTGAGAACATCATCAGATCAATTTCGTTTATCCTTCTTGCATACGGGGCAATTGAGACACTCATGTCGTATTTTGCAAGCAGGAGAAAGACTGCAATACTAGTTGCGTGCGGCCTGTGGGCACTTGCGTTTGGCGAATTTCTAGGATGGTACTATTTCGTGTTTCCGCAATCAATCCTAAACGTGGTCTCAATTTCAATGAAGATATCGGGCCTGATTATGCTCTTTGTACCGGTGACAAAGGTCCCGCTGACCAAGATAAAGTTTGACGAGAACATCTAGGCTCGGAATCTAGGCAATAATATAATTTTGTCAACTATTTTTAGCCCTCCAATATATTGAAGGATCGCGTGTGAGTAACTCACACAACATGTCATCATACAGGACGCACATGCAGATAATTGGCGATATTTTGCTGACAACCCGAGACAACACTCCAGACGAGCAGGGGGCAAGCATCACATACCTGATTCGAAAGGCAAACATTTCTCACGGAAGAATTTCCAAAATTCTAAACAACCTGGTGGCACAGGGGCTGCTTGAGCAGTCAAACTCTAGCGGCGCATGCAAATACAAAATAAGCCACGTAGGACGGGAATTTCTGCAGGCATACAACACGTTTAACAAATTTGCAGACGGCTACGGCCTTACCATCTAGTCAAAGTCTTCGTCCTCGATTTCCTCTTCTTCTGCATCCTCAAAGTCATCCTCAAAGTCGTTGTCCAGATCAGGTTTTGTGCTCAACTATTTGATAATAGTCCTGATCAGTTATTTAGTTTTTAAAAAATCCGCAAGGCATCAGAGACAGGCTGTTACTCGTTCCATATTGGCTGCTTTTTCAACCATGACACCAGGTCCCGATAGAGATAGCTTTTTTGTATGTTTATGATGTTGATCTCCACGTTGTTTGACAGCTTTGCAGTCTTGGTGTACTTTTCATATTTTGTAAACATGATTCTGTCCAGGTATGTCTCACCCTGAAGCTCTTTTTTTGCAAGCTCCTCTGATTCGTTCATTGCAAAGATTACAAAGAGCACCCCGTCGACCCAGTACACGTTTCCAAATTCAAGTGTAGACACCATGTTGACCAGATCATCGAGGCTTGTTTTTATCAGATCTCTGACATGGATGGTCTTGTACGGCTCGTGAACAAAATCAGTCATTTGACTTTCTTACCAGTCTAGGTTTATCAGTTTTTGTAGTATGCGATCATTCTCTTGCCAATTTGCCGCATTTTAGGAGTCTCCTAATTTCTTGAATCCATCGTGATTATTTTGTGGCACATGCAGGTGCAGCCGACATGAGGCATGTCGTGAGCATTCCTAAACGCGCATTGCTTGGTGTGCTCCATACGAGCCATCCAGAACATACTTGGAATTAAGAATTTTTAAAGAATTAATCAGGCCCCAAATCAAGCTAGAAACTTTCAAACAGTATAATACTGAACAAGGGAAATCCCAGATCACAATTGGACCTGATGGTTACATGTGCAAGGCATTTTGAGGGAGAGACGAGGGCTGAGATAGGTTCCATACTAGAAGAGATGGGCGACTCTGATCCTCAGATAACAATCACAGAAATGTCAGGAATCCTGACTGTAAAGACCAAAATCAGCCCAAAGGACATTGTAAAAAAAATTCACGAAAAAATCGAAGACGAGCCGTGGGCCATGCGGTACACGCTCAGGGTGATTCCGATTTTTGCCACCACAAATACGGACGTAGAGTCAATTGCGGGCACCGTGATGGAGCAGGCTGGCAAGCTAAAGCCGGATGACACTTACAGGATCACAGTAGAAAAGAGGCACTCTGAGATTCCGTCAAGTGAGATAATCACCAAGATTGCAAATCAGATAAAAAACAAGGTATCACTTGAGAAATACGACTGGATAATCCTAGTCCAGGTGCTAGGCAAGATATCAGGCGTTTCCATCCTCAAAGACGAAGACATACTGTCTGTCGAAAAAGAAAAGCGCATCATCTGATCAGGACTGCCGCCTTTTCTGCAAGAATATCCTCAAGCGGGGCCTTAGAGTCAACGGAATCAAGATGTTTTTTTGTGATTTTGAACTGTTTTTGGATCACACCAGAATTATTTTCAAACGAAACCCTAGTCAGAAACGGCTCCAGGAATTTGTACAGCCCGTCAAGGCTTGGTTTTTTTCCTATTGCAATTATGGCAAACACATCAGAATTTGCAATGCCGACTGTCTGAACTGCGTCAGATATCTGGGTGGTCACCCCAAAGCGCAGCAAGATGTCAGTCTCTAGCTTTTTTGACAGAAGCGAGTTGTGTTTTTGCGCAAAAAGCGAAAGCCCGACTATCTTTTTTGCGTGCGGTATCCCAAGGATGTGCCTTGATGATATGCCCTCAAGTACCAAGTCTGGAAAGTTTTTTCTTGCAGAATTTAAAAAGTCATAATTTTTTCCAGGCACTTTAACGCAGAACAGCTCTGCTGACTTGGCGCAGACCCGAAATCTGCTCCTTGCATGGGCGCCCCCGTGGATTATTGGAATTATTGTTATCACGTCGTTTTTGTGAAGGACGGTGTCATACCCATCCAGTGCTGACGAGTCCACGCCGTTTACTGCGACAAGGATGTTTTTTGTATCAAGTGTCAGAGTGTCCTTTGGCTTTATCGACAGGAGGTGCTCGAGCAGGGTCTTGATTGGAATATCATCGAGGTCAACTTGCAGAAGGTCCGTTCCGAATGATTTTTTGGCACCGCCGAGCAGTTTGATTGAAAGCAACTTGTTTGGTTTAGATGAATTGGCTAGATTAACTTGATTCTTTGATTGGCTCTTCGACTATCTCGATTTCGTCTGGAGTCTCTGCCATTTCTTCTGCTATGGATTCCTCGGCCTCGTCTACTAGCTCCTCTGACTCTACCTCGACATCTTCCTCAGTTGGCAGTTCTTTTGAGGATTTTTCGCGTTTGATAAATTTCGTAATGTAACCTGCGATTTCATTTTTCAGGCCCTTTGAGCGTATGATAGAAATTTGTTCCAGGATTTTTTTGTTCTCGCTAAAGTCGCTTGTGAATTTGGCACCATATCTGTCTATGGCTTGCATTGAAAGTCGCTTTATTCTATCCACGCTCAAGTTGCTTTGGGGGGTTTTTTATACTATGCTTCGAGGTAGCGCGTGGAATTTTCCTCAAGCATCGATACAGAGTCGTCGTAGCTTTGTCCCAGTATTTTCGATAGGCAAAATATCACACTTGGAATGAAGCTGATTTGAGCTGATTTCATGCCAAAGCAGTGTGAGAATCTCACAGGACCGTCTGTCTCAACTAGGATCTTGTCGCGGCGCGTGTTGGAAAGCAGCACCTGCTTGTCCTGAGAATACACCATTACAGGCCCGTATGACACAAAGCACCCAAGATCCATTGCCCTGCTTAGCTGCTTTTTGCTCCCGTCAAACCAGTGCAGCAAAAACCCAGAGATGCGGTACGACGGAATTATCTCAAGTATTTCGTCTAGCGTCTTTCTCGAATGGACAGACACTGGCTTTTTGAGACTCTCTGCAAGTCCCAAGAGTTTCGTAAAGACGTCTTTTTGCCTTTTGAAATCGCCATCAGTCCTGGTGTATGTCTTGTCAAGGCCTATTTCTCCTATACCGGATATCACATCAGAGTTTGCCTCAATTAGGTGGACCATCGAATCCAGATTGTCTGCAAACTTTTCCGGGTGCATTCCTACAAACGGCAGCACGAGGTTGCTTTTTGCCGCAAGCTCAAGTGTTGTCCTTGATGAATCGTTATCCATCGATACTGCGCATGCGCGGATGCCGAGCCGTTTCATGGAGGCAAGGATTGTTTCCATGTCTGCCTGGTACTCGGGATCGGAGAGGTGAATGTGCGCATCAAGCATGGCCATGTTTTTGATGAAACGTGCTGGCATACTTAAGTTTGCGAAAATCCATTACTGTGTGGAACTTTTTAGCTATAGTCTTTTATCAGAAGGACCCTTGAGATCCGATTATGAAGTCATCAGAATTGGGATTATCTGCAATGTATAGAATTCTAAAAAAGGCAGGAGCCGAAAGGGTGAGCGACGAGTCTGCAGACGAGCTAAGGCGCGTGCTGGAGGACATCGCGACCACGATTGCGGCAAGCGCAGTTGACATGTCAAACCACGCCGGAAGAAAAACAATACGCGGCGAAGATGTCAAGCTTGCATCAAAGGCTTTTGTGAAATCATAAGCTGGATTCGATCCATTTTATGGAACGGTATTTTCAGGCTTAAATATTACAAAACATATTGCTATGGAATGAATCAAGACGATGAAAAATTCGTAGAGGAGTTTATGAAAAAATACGAGGCATTGTTTGACGCTCTAGGTAATGAGAAAAAAGATGATCTATACCAAGACGAAAAAACAAGCTAGTCTTTTCCCAATTTAGAAATATTATAAAAGCAAACACATGATTGATTTATCCGCATCTAAAGAGTTTAATTCTCGTTGAATCGACTGGTTCACTGCGGTGAGGTGGCAGAGCGGTTATGCGTTCGCCTGC
Organism: Candidatus Nitrosotenuis chungbukensis; assembly: GCF_000685395.1. Lineage (GTDB taxonomy): Archaea > Thermoproteota > Nitrososphaeria > Nitrososphaerales > Nitrosopumilaceae > Nitrosotenuis > Nitrosotenuis chungbukensis. Next base: position 29,857 of record NZ_AVSQ01000023.1, read on the forward strand.
AAAGCGAATTTTATAGGGGTTCGAATCCCTTCCTCACCTCTTATTTTCGCTAGATGTCTGTTAATGGAATATTGTAATTGAAAAAACTCATAATCAAATAACTGGATGAGATTTTCTAGTGAATTTGTTTATCACTCAATATGACTCAATAGAGATTAAATAATAAAACGAGGCAATAAGACCCAGATGAAATACAGAATAACACTGCAAAAGGACGAAGACGGAATATACGTTGCAAGATGTCCATCACTTTCAGGCTGTATTTCTCAGGGAAAAACGAGAAACGAGGCACTGGACAACATCAAAGATGCAATAGTTGGACATATTCAAAGTCTGAAAAAACAGTGAACCAATTCCAGCACCAATCGATGAGGAATTGGTGGAAATCAATGTCTAAACTTTTAGAAACATCATAACAAACCAAATTGGATATAGTAAAAATTTACTTGGTTCTTCTTTTTCCAGATTTTGTATTGTCTAATTTTATATAGCAAGTAAGCTAAATTACATTCATGGGAGAAGAACGAAAATTCACAGTTCGAGCTACGAAAGACCCAACTGGCGGATATTCAGGAAGATGTCTTGAGCTTCCCGCAGCAATAAGTGAAGGAGAAACACTAGATGAGTTATTAGAAAACATGAAAGAGGTAATCCAACTTGTTTTGGAGTCAATCGAAAAAGATTGCCCACCCAATGAAAAAATAACAGTAACAATCCCAGCATGAGTTTAAGGAATCACAACTGGCGCGAGGTTCTAAAAGTTTTAACAAGATTTGGTTATGTTTTAGATAGACAGCGCGGAAGTCACATGATTCTAAAAAATTCTTCTGGAAATAGAGTTCCAGTTCCAAGGCATGATCCAATAAAACCTACAACTTTGAAATCAATATTAGACCAAGCTGGAATCTCATTAGAACAGTTTTTGAAAGAAGTTTGATTAACCGAACAAAATTTGAATATCATTACACCTTATTTCACAGTGACTGTTCCTGCCATCCAAGGATGCAGTGTGCAGTAGTATGGAAAATCGCCCAGATTCTCAAACGTGTAGGAGAATGTCTTCCCGGGATCAATGTGCCCGCTGTCAAACATTCCATCAGGATTATCGTAATGCCCGCTGGTTACCGTGTGAAACCCGCTATCCTCGTTTAGCCAGGTTATGGTTCCGCCGACACCAGTGGTAATCTCAGACGGCAAATAGCACCAGTCTTTTTCCTCGCATCCGGGCCGCGATGCAGATGTCGGGATCACCACGTCTGGCTTTTCCATCGGAATGACGGCAGTCTCAGTAGTACCAGCCTGAGTGCTGCCAAGAAATGCAGCCGCTGCCAGGACCAATGCTGCAGATATGCACACTGCGACAAGTTTTGCTTTCATCTTTCAAATGGTGAGATTATGAGCCGTCTTTTTTATTTTTGGCAGCCCAGTCATTGTACATTGCAAGCAAGTTCTCAACGTCGTCTCCTTGCTCAGAATACGTCACTATTACGCCAAACTTGCCCTTCTTGTCGTGCCCCTTTGCAAAATATCCCCAAAAGTTGTCAGGGAGTTTCTGAAAGTTAGACGGATTCCCTGCCACGCCCAAGAGATTTTCTGCAACTGTCTGCAGCACCTTGACTGCGTCGTCTTTTTCTATCATGTTCTGGTGTCTGCTATTTCCTTTATTTCAACGTCGTTAGGGTATAATGTAATAACCAGCTTTTCTAAATACAGTACTCCCAGAGCAAGCCGTGATGGAAAAAAATCCTGGACTGCTAGAGTACATCCCAGGATCACAGTCGCTCCTGCTCCAAAAGAAAAACGAGCAGCCCCTTGAAGGATTTGCAGAAAACATCAAAGACAGCCTCATCGAGTACACGGAGGCTGGCAAAAGCGACGTTGAAAAAGGGCACAACTTTCTCCAGTGGGTCCTGACGCGGGTCTACGAGGCGACAGAGGACGACGCGGCAGATGCGATAATAGACGGCGCAAACGATCTTGGCATAGACGCGTACCTCCCAGTTGATTTTTCAGATAACAAGATTAGATTATTCCAGTCAAAGTACGGAACGTCGCACTCTAACGAGGCAATAGCCAAGTTCAAAGACGATGTCAAAAGGCTCCTGAACCGGGACGTGACAAAGATGCGGCCAGAGCTTGCAAATCTGGTGACAAAGATTCAGGAGAAAAACCTCAAGGTAGAGTGCTGCTACGTGACAAACCAAAAGGTGGACTACCAAAGCGACGAGTCAGTTGAGATACTTGACATGGACAAGATAGTGCAGAACCTGTGGGACCGCATCAAAAAGCCAGCGGCAGGCAAAAAGTCCCGCATAAAATTAGAAAAAATGATCCACTACAAGAACACGGTTCTTGGAGTTTTGAAATTGCGCGAGCTGACAGACTTTGTCGCAAAGAATCGCGATTATGTCTTTGAGTCAAACATCAGGCAGTGGATGCAGTTTAAGACAAACGTAAACAAGGGAATCAGGGAGACGCTTCAGAGCTCACCTGACAAGTTCTTTTATTACAACAACGGAATCACCATAGTAGTAAACGATTTTGAGGAGCTAGAAGAAAACAACATGATGCTGCACGCCCCGCAGATAGTCAACGGTGCACAGACATCAAACTCGATTTTGGATCACGCAAAGAGGACAAACAATTTGGACGGAAGCATCACTGTTACAATCATAAAAGCAGACGACGAGCTAGACCAGAACAACATAACAAAGTACAGAAACTCGCAGAATTCAGTCAGGGGCAAGGACCTGGTATCCCTCATGGACTTTCACAAGTCCATCAAGTCGCAGCTTGAAAACTATGGATACTTTTATGAAATTCAAGCAGGCTCGTTTGACAGCAAGACAAAATCCCAGCAGACAGAGTTCAACGGCGATACCATATACAACAGGTACCTGCCTGACAATCACAAAAAAGTAATCGTTGCCAAAGACGCAATCCAGGTCTTGGTTGCAGGAATAGAGCAGAGGCCGACAGAGTCGTACAGCTCGCCTGCGCAGTTTTTGCCGCGGGGAAGCAAGTACGACGACGTGTTCAACGAAAATCTAAAGGACGACTACAGGCTGTTGCTCTACCCGTATCTCGTAAAAGAGTACGCAAAGAAGACTTTAGGGTACGGCAAGCGGGGAGGACACAAGACGAAAAGGTACGCTACTTTGTTTTTTGTCGGCGCATACTTTAGAATACTGCACCGAAGCGTGCTTGGGACAAAATCTGACTTTAAGGAAGACGTCATGAAGCTAGAGCCAATATTCAAAAGCTACAAGCTAAACGAGCGAATCATGAAGCTGACAGATGTCGTGGTGACAAAATTCCTAGAGGACACAGTAGTTGACGACGAAATGGAGATAGCAAACACAAAGCACAACTTTTTCTCGCATCACGTGTGGAACGAGGCGATGCTCAGGGTAATTGACAAGAAGATAAGGCAGGAAGAGGACGAAATAGAGAGCATCAAAAAGCTTGTCAACAGCCTGCTGTGATTCAAAGGTACGATAGAAGTCTAACCACGTAAAAATTGCAGGAGATTTACAATGGCCAGACGCTCTATCGTGATTTTTCTGCAAACTACTGATATTTAACAAATATTTTTGGACCGGATGAATAGGGTTTTTATATAGAAATCAAAGATGCGACCATGTTGAAAGCCGTCGAAAAATGCTCCGTGTGCAAGGGTCCTATTGTGCAAAAATACATGCCAATGAAATCATGGAACGTAGACGGCATATTGTGCAGCGCGTGCTATTCCAAAAAGCTCGGAGAGTACTATCCAGGCGAGCATGTCAGGGTAAACACCGACAAGGAATAATCATTCAGAATTTTTGTACTTGTTGACATAGATGCAGTTCCACGCAAGTGAGTCGTCCTTGACGTCCTTTTCTTCCAGAAACTTGATGTTTGTCACTGTTTTTTTCTTTTTTAGCAGGTTCACCACAAAGGACTCGAATTTTTGGCACTCGCATGCCTCCACCAGACATGTGTCCTCGTGATCGTCTTTTCTGTGGCCGCAGTTGCATACTGTCTCATCCTTTGCGTTTGACTCGTTTTTTTCAGCATACACTGCAAACCTGATGTAGGCCTCGCCTGCGTGCCCCTTTTTGAACCGCTCATAGTTTTCCGACTTTTGCAAGACCTTGAAGAACCCCCTGTTTTTGTCAGGTCTTTTGGAGTCTGAGCCCATTATGAACCAGTACTGGTCGCCGTTTTCGACAAACCGAATCTTGATGTCGTGATCGTTCCACCAGTGAACCACGTTGTTCCACAGATCGTTTGCTGTTTTCCGCTCAGAAAACAAAGGAACGACGTTCATCCTAAGGTCATAGTACCTGTACGCAACCCCAAGAAAATCATCATACCATGGAACGGGACTGGACAAGCTTACCGGAAAAACACAGGATTCATTATTAATATGATCGGCGCATACAGAAATCATCGATCAGCCCCAAGGACGCTCAAATCGTGAGTGAAATGATCGTGAGAAACATTAATACCCTTATATCTCAGTAAACCCGACTATCAGTCATGACCACATACAGAACCAGTATGCAAATCGTAGCGGATCTGCTAGTTGCTACTGACCAGTGTGGACAAGAAGGCATCAAGGTAACATCCCTTCTAACAAAGGCAAATCTGTCACATTCGAGACTGTCCAAGTTTGTCGAAAACCTGACCGGTGCTGGCCTGATTAACAAAATTGACTTTGACGGCAAGAACACCTTTGTCATAACAACAAAGGGAAAGCAATACCTCGAGTCATACAGACGATTCCATGATTTAGCAGAATCGTTTGGTCTAGACATGTAATTATCGTCGTTTTGCTCTTGGCTGAGTTCGTCTTCTTTTGATTGTAGTGTATACGATTATGACCAGCGCACCTGCCAGCTGGGCGTAGAACAGCACCAGGTTTGGCGGGTCCCTCATTATCGCAAATACCATTCCCATGGCAAGCATTACCATGATAATAATGAGGTACTTGCTCATGCAAAGTCTAGATAAAAAAACAATATATCTTTTCAACATTGAGACAACCCATGAGCAAGACTCTGGAACTCATCGGCTTTGCACTGATCGGCGGGACGGCGTATTCGTTTTTGTTCATGACGGATAATCCTCTGCGATGGCCAGTGTTCTGGGGCTGTGCCGGCGGCGCACTTGCCATCATACTGTATAGAAGATCAAAACAGAAAAAAGCGCAGACATGAGATCAGAAATTGTTTTTGTGGATCAGAAATAGAATTTGCACAAATCAAGATAATGCGATTTATCAACCGACAGATCTATAAAGGAGGATTTTACGGTATTATTGGGGAGTATGACGGAACAGACTAGTAAATGGTGGCAAGGACTTGCAAAAGAACTTGAGATGGACATAGAATCCCCAGAAGAACAATAAACGATCTTTTTTAAAATTAAATTTTACAGCCTCGAGCGGGATTTGATCCCGCGACCTAACGCTTACGAGGCGTTCGCTCTACCAGGCTGAGCTATCGAGGCATGTTTCGCAGAGTTATCAGAGTTTATAAAAAGCCTTTCTGACTTTGGAGCAATTGAAAAAATCCATTTCTGGAATACGGGGGATTTTTGGAGACGACCTCACACTAAAAGACATATTGAAATTTTGCGGCAACTTTGCGCCGCTAATAAAATCAAAAAAATGCGCAGTCGGAAACGACACCAGGCCGTCAGGGGACATGGTTCGGGAGACCGCAATTGCGGCACTGATGGGGCGGGGAATAGACGTGTACAACTTGGGAATGGTGCCAACGCCAGTTGTATTTAGGGAGGCCCGTAGGTACGGCGCAGGACTAGTCATCACGTCATCGCACAACCCGCTTGAGTGGAACGGCCTCAAGTTTGTCATAGACGGCCGCGGTCCAAACGAAAAAGAATTTGAAAAAATTCTGCAGGAAAAGAAACATTCCTCTGGAAAAATCGGCACGGAACATAAAATTTCATCAAAATACGTGCAGGAGGCATCAAGGATAATCGGAAAGGCAAGAAAGGTCAAAGTCACAGTAGATGTGGGCGGGGGCGCGGCGCTAGATGTTGCACCTTCCCTGCTCAGAAAAATTGGATGCATTGTCCAGGTGATCAACCCAAAGAGAGGTCCAGACCCGACTGCAGACCCGCTGACGCAGCTAGTTGGAATTAGCAAAAAGGCAGACATCGGGTTTGCGTTTGACCTGGACGGTGACAGGTTGGTAGTGGTAAAGGATGGTAAAAAACAGTCGCCAGACACAACGCTTGCACTTGGAGTATCAAAGGCACTTGACCTTGGCTACAAGAGATTCTGCCTTAGCATAGACACCAGCATCGCAGTTGAGAGATACATCACAGATAACGGCGGAGTGGTGGTTCGCTCAAAGGTCGGCGAGGCAAATGTCATAGATACGATGCTAAAGAAAAAGTGTCAGGCAGGTGGGGAGGGAAGCAGTGGCGGATTCATACTGCCAGAGTTCAACATGTGCCGCGACGGAATACTGACCAGCGGACTGATTGCGGCAATGGATGGAAACAAAGTTGATCAGATAATACAGTTTGTAGACAGGTATTCCCAGCTCAGGACAAAAATCGCAATAGAGTCAAAGATTCACGACAAAGTATTAGAAAAATTCCAGAAAAACGTAAAGGGAAAATTCGGCAAAATCATAACGATTGACGGAGTAAAGGTAATTGTCGATGAGGACACGTGGGCCCTTGTTCGCAAGTCAAACACGGAGGACATCATTAGGATTTCCGTAGAGTCAAACGACTTGCAGAAGGCAAAGAGAATTCAAAAAGATATAACCGCGCTAGTAAAACAAAGCCATGACCAAGTTAGATGAAAAGGAAATAATCAAAATATTTCAGAAGGGGTTTGGCAGGCAGGTCTCTGAGGATGTCGAGACGTTTCCACTTGGCAAAAAATTATGCGTGATCAAGACTGACACGCTTGTTGAGAGCACGGATATTCCCCCAAAGATGACACTGCACGATGCTGCAAGAAAAAGCATTGTGGCGTGCGTTTCTGATTTTGCATCAAAGGGTGTGCGACCGTCATACTGCATCATATCTGTCGCAATACCAAGAAAATATTCTGCAAAAAAAATAAAAGAAATTGCAGACGGTTTCAGAGACGCATCGAAAGAATTCGGATTTAAGATTCTCGGAGGAGACACAAACGAAGGCGAGGAACTTGTGCTGTCAGTGTCATTTTTTGGAATTGCAGACGACATAGTGCACAGAAAAGGCGCAAGAACAGGCGATTCCATAATAGTTACAGGTCCGTTTGGGAACGCATCTGCGGGACTAAAGCATGTGATGAGCGGGAAAAAGGCAGAGCCGAAATTTGCCAGGAAGATAAAGGATACGGTGTACCACCCCATGCCAAGGCTAGGCTTTGGGGTGTCTGCAGCCAAGTACCTCTCGTCTGCAATGGACTCTAGCGACGGGCTTTCCACCACGCTAGTTGAGATGTCAGCCCAGAGCAAGAAGAAGTTTGTGATCAGCAGCCTGCCAATGGATCCTGATCTGGAACGATTTGCCAGGCAGAACAGGCTGGATGTGATTGATCTTGTGTTCAACGGAGGCGAGGAATACGAAATTGTCGCAACTGTTCCGCAAAAAAATCTAAAAAAAGTAAAACAGATTGCAAAATCGCGCAAAATTTCCCTAATTGAGATAGGGATGGTCGAAAAAGGCAGTGGCGTGTTTCTCGCAGACAAGAAAATAAAGGCTGGCGGCTGGCTGCACTTTAGATAGCCGCGACATACGTTTTTCTATATTCAGCATACCACATGAATTGCCTAGCAATGAGGAGAAATAGAGCATGATAGAAAGATGATCACTGTTTCACGATCCGAGCTAGGTAACTCTGATTTTAGATTCAAATCCCGCAGAAGCCCTCTAAAACGTATTTTAAACCCCCCAATGTTTCGATAAGCAATGTCAGAAGACAAGGTCGAAAAGTGGGGTATTGCTCACATCTACAGCAGCTACAACAATACCATAGTACACATGACAGATCTGACAGGCGGAGAAACCATCGCAATCAGCTCAGGTGGACGACATGTGAGCGCAGACAGATACGAGTCATCCCCATTTGCCGCAATGAAGTCATCTAACGCAGTAGTAGAGGCAGCAAAGATCAAAGGATTCACAGCGTTTCACATTCGAGTCAGGGCAGTCGGCGGAGTAGGCTCCAGAGTGCCAGGACCGGGCGCACAGGCAGCAATTAGAGCTTTGGCAAGAGGCGGATTTAGAATAGGAAGAATCGACGACGTTACACCAATTCCTCACGACACCACACGAAAGAAGGGTGGAAAGAGAGGAAGAAGAGTCTAGACCTCAACTAGTTTTACTTTAACCTTACATCCCTTTGATTGGAAATAGTCAGTTAGAAAATTTGTAAATTTTTCTTCGTGCTTGCTTCCTTTTGATTTTTTGATCATGTCGGCAAGTCTTTGCTCGATTTGCATCTGAAAGTTTGGCTTTATCCAGACCTTGAAAAATGTCCAGCCAAATCGCGATGTCGGCTGTCCAAAATCAAACTCGTTTTGCAGCCCGCACTTTGCTGCCAGTTCGGAGAGCGCGTTGTTGATTATCAGTTTGTCATCAAGATAATTGATTGAGCTTATTTCGTAGACAGCGTTAATCATTTGAATCATCTTTGGTTGTCAGTTTGTCAGAGAGTGAGACGAACTTGCCGTCCTGCTCTACGCTGATCTTAGTTGCCATCCTCACGCTGATTCCAACTGATCTAAACAGTGCAAGCAGTTTTCCACCGTCAAGCTCCTCGTTTATCTCGCCAGCCTGGATTAATTCCCCAAGCTTGTCAACTATCATCTTGGTTTCATTTGGGAACTGGCGCTCTGCATTTTGCAGCACCTCCATCCCCCGGTATCCAAGTTTTGAAATCAAAGTGTCGCGGAACGGCACGGTTTTTTTCTGCTCTGCTGCGGGCTGCGGCTTTGACTGGGACGTGATGTTTTTTTGCATTTCTGCCAGGCGCTTTGCCTTTAGCATTTCAAGCTCGTGGTCTTCGTCGCTCATCCCTTTATCACGCCGATGGGGATGAGCTTTGCTACCTTTGTTGCAATTCCAAGCTCGTGCGATACGTTTACCACTGCGTCCACATCCTTGTATGCCTCCGGAGTCTCCTCTACCACCCCGTCCCTTGTTAATGACTTGATGAAAATTCCTTTATCACTGAGTGATTTTTTGACCTGGTCCTCCGTGAAGTCGCGCCTTGCCTTGGAACGCGACATCATCCTGCCTGCGCCGTGCGCAGTAGAGCCAAAGCTTAGGCTCATCGAGTTTGGCTTGCCCAGCAGGATCCAGCTTCCGGTTCCCATGGAGCCTGGAATCAAAACCGGCTGTCCCAAGTCACGGTACTTTAGTGGAATCTCTTCTCTGTTTGCAGGAAACGCCCTAGTTGCTCCTTTTCTGTGCACCACCACTGATCTCTCGCGTCCGTCAACTTTGTGCTTTTCAACTTTAGCAATGTTGTGCGCCACGTCATAGACTAGTCCCATGTCAAGGTCAGATTCGGACTGCTTGAACACTCGCTCAAATGATTTTCTTGTCCAGTGGGTGATCATCTGGCGGTTGCTCCACGCAAAGTTCAAAGCTGCAAACATTGCTTTTCGGTATGATTCTCCTTCCTCAGACGAGTTTGGAACGCATGCAAGTTCCCTGTCAGGCAGATGAATGTCGTATTTTTGCAGTGCTTGTTCTGATACCCTAAGATAATCGCTGCATATCTGGTGCCCAAATCCGCGAGAGCCGCAGTGAATCAGGACAGTTACGTTTCCCTCCTGTATGCCCATCCTCTTTGCTGCCTCCTCGTCGTAAATTTTTTCAACCTTTTGAACTTCTAAAAAGTGATTGCCAGAGCCCAGGCTGCCTAATTGTGGTGCGCCCCTTTTTCGAGCAGTGTCAGAGACCTTGTTTGGGTCGGCGTTTCTTATCTGCCCGTTTTCCTCGCAGACGTCTGCGTCATTTGTCGTGCCGTATCCGTGCTCGATTGCCCAGTTGACGCCCCTCACCAGCACCTCGTCTAGTTCAGAATAGTTTAGCTTGACAGCCCCCTTGGAGCCGACACCTGATGGAATCGAATTAAAAAGATCAGTTACAATTTCTTTAAGCTTTGGCCTAACGTCTTTTTCTGTCAGGTTGGTGCGAAGCAGTCTTACTCCGCAGTTAATGTCATACCCGACACCACCTGGACTAATCATGCCCTCTTCTGCATCCATTGCGGCCACTCCCCCGACTGGAAATCCGTATCCTTCGTGCCCGTCAGGCAGAACGACTGCGTGTCCCAAGATTCCCGGAATTGTGGAGACGTTTGTTGCCTGCAGTATGGTCCTGTCTGTCATCATTTTTTGCATTAGCGACTCGTCTGCGTATATGGTGACTGGAACCTTCATGCCCTTGCTGGAATCAGCTTCGATTCGATACTGCATGTTTCCAATTTTTTTTGGAGTAATTGACGACATTACTGGTATGGCGACTGCAAAGACAATTTAAATGATAAGCGAAATTTGCCAGTTGAATTTGAATCCGAAGGGATTGTCAGTGGGCACTAGATTTGGTTCTTTTTGGATCTATCTTTGAGTTTTAGAATCACAAGTGCAGGCAAAACAAAGTACATTCCAATGTTTAGCAGCATGATTCCAATCCCATATGCCAACAGATCTTGTTCTGAATCGATGTCTACATAGTTCAGGATTGACAGAGTTGACAGCATTGGCGTTATTGTCATCTTTACAATTTCTTTGAATGCAGGGTTCTGTCGTTCCCAGTCTGCAATTGTGGGGCTAAACAGGTAATAGAACTGATTAAAGCCAGTCATGAAACTTGTTCCAGAATTTGTACTGAGAAGCACGTTATCTCTCATCTCCCTGAGCAGCTGAACCTGCGGCGCTAGCTCAGAGCCAAATGCGGCAGTGGCAATCAGGCATCCACCGCTTTTAGGTGTTGTGGTCGGCGGTTCTGCTTTGACAGTTGTGTCCCACCATTTGTCAGTTGATGCGACATCCAGTTTTGTCTTTTCAATTTTGTCGGCAGATACCAGGATAGAGTCCCCGGCACTTATTGTCATTATCGAGTCAATGGCATCATAAGGCACGACATATACTTCGCCTTCCAACACATTCAGTTTTGTTGCTCCATCTTGTACGGTGACGGTAAATTCCGTTCCATGTGGGACCAGTGCTGCATCAGGAGTGAAAATTATGTTATTCTGCTCTTCCTCGGAAACACGGGTGTCATAGTCATAATACAATGAACCTACAATCATAAGATAGCCTGTCGCAATCAGGGCCGCTGATGTTCCGCCTGACGGAATCAACCCAATCAGACCTCCAGCGAAAAAGCTTGAAGCCAGCAAGTATGTTTTTTCATCACTCAGTCCTGTTTTTTCTAAAACTGGACGTATCTGTTCATAGACTTGTTCTGTCCTAGATTTTTGTTTGAGATCATCTACGGTGTCAAAAAGGAAGCTCAGATCCTGATCAACGCCCGTGTTTTGAGCAGAGTCCTGCTTTAGCTTGTCAACTGTGTCAAAAAGGAAGCTCAGATCAGAATCATCTTGTATGACTATTCCAGCAGTATCAATCTTGGTGTTTTCCCGCATAGATATAACTCCAGCACCGTTTTCAAGTGCGATTTTTACATTGGTATCAGCGTTTTCTCCAGTCTGTATCATGTCGCCTATTTTTAGATCATTAGAGTCCACAATGGTTCCATCATCTGTTGTTATGGTTGCACTCCCTTCATGTACCTGAAGGTTTCCAATTTTACGATCCTGTAAAATTTGTTTGATGTCTTCGCCGACAGACGATTCCCCTGTTTCAGTCCAATCTTGTGACTCAGATTCGTTTTCTACATCGTTGAGGTCATCAGATTCGGCAGGGTCTTCTTCGGCCCAATCTTGCGACTCGGATTCGTTTTCTACATCGTTGAGGTCATCAGATTCGGCAGGGTCTTCCTCGGCAAACTCATCTGCCTGATCATCCTCAGGACAGCCATCTTCTATTCCAACCGAGTCCTCAGGATCATTTGGGCATGCATCATCAGAGTCCGGAAATGTGTCGCCATCGCCATCGGGTTCTTCTGGCATTTGGCAGATTCCATTTGTTTCCTCCTCTCCCGCAGGACACTGGCACTGATCACCTACTAGTTCCTGGTCTGCCCTGCACTGGGGAGCAGGCTCGTCTTGCTGGTACGCTGGAGGCGAAAAGCCGGTTGGAGACAACTGGGTGGTACCATGACCCCAGTCAGCTGCAAAGTCTAGCTTGATTCCAGAGCTTGCATACCAGCCGGAAAAATTTATGCCGCTATGATCAAAAAGCGTTACTCTTGACCCGTCAATTGTTCCATCTACAACCAGATCCCACGGCTCATACGAGCAGGTGTCATCTGTCGTACTTGTCGGAACAAAGGAAAACTCGCCATGCAGATCATTTCCATCTTGCTCAAAAAAGCCGTTTACTTTGCCTGAAACTGCGCAGGTGGTACCATCGTATGAGACCTGTGCAAACCCCGACCACTCCCCTGTCAGATCGGCAACAGGGGTCAGCGCATAGGCATTTCCAGTCAGAGTGAACGGGGAAAGCAGGATGAATAGGAAAAACGGGAATGAAAAAGTATGCCTCATGTCTTCACTTTTCCTGTCCCAAGGCTTTTTTGATCTTTTGCAAATGCCTCCCACTTGATTTCGGCATTCTTGCTATCAACTTTTAATTTGGCTTGAATTGCGTCAGACGGATGCAGCGGCGAGGATGTCGTTTGATACATGACAGAGTCAGGACCAAGGCGCTTGTGCGTCCAGTCGTTTATTTTTATGAAATTTGTTATCTTGCCGTTTGCAGATGTTAATTTAATGCCATAAACATCGCCTGATGAATCCTTTGAATTTTTAATTACAAGGCTCACCAAATTGTCTTTCTGGCTGGCCTTGACATCAAGCTGGAACTGTTTTTGTTTTAGCGGCGGCTCTTGGGTTTTTGCAGTAGCAGATGGTTTTGTGCTGCCCTCGTTTACTTGAAACGAAACAGAACCAATGCTCTCTGAGCCATATGTGGCAGATATTGTATAAATCCCATAAGGCCAGCTGCTGTCAAGTTTTAGGGGAAACCTGAAATTCCCGTCCTTTGTTACCACTGCGTTTTGTTGTGTGGTTCCCTTGTCCGGCTTTGCAATGTTTAGTGTAAGAAGAACTCCCTTTTGGTAATGGATGATTTTTCCGGACACTATCACTTCAGCTGGCGAGTACTTTGAAGAAGTAAATTGGTCCGAGTTTATCTGCAGTTCGCCTGTGCTTGATTTGACATATGGTGCTGAGGATTCAGGCGATGTTTGTTCTCCCTTGTAGTTAAAAATTGAAAACGAATCAGACATGTCGGAGAAGACAAGCGAGTTCTGTTCATTGTCTACAACGGAAAGATTGCTAGCCAGCAGCATCCAGCTGTTATTGCCGTCAGGAATCACAGCTATGCCCACAGGGGCAATCTGAGCTGTAGCTTGTGCAGACGACATCTGGGCTACAACTCCCAGTACGCGTCCCTTGTAGCCGTTTTTACTGGTATAGACATCTTCAAAAACATCCACCAGGCAAGTGGCTCCGGCAGGCGCTTGCGAGCAGAATGCAGGCTTGAATTCGCTTTTGATTTGATTGTCAGTTTCATCTAAAATTTTTCGGGAGGTTCCTTTGTCGTTTTGTATCAACTCTATCTCAAGTGCCGCGTCCTTGGAAGGATTTTCAAATCGCACCAGGTTTATCATGTTTGAAAAAGTGCCGTCTTTCTTTAGCAGTTCGATTTTTGCCCAAGTTGACGGGTATTTTATTGAAAATCCGTACTGCTTGTTTTGATATGAGAGATATTTTACAGTTGGAGGGGTTGTTTGCGTTGTGGAGCTATCCTGATCAAGGGCGTATTGGGCACCGCTTTTTGGCAAATTTGCGTCAAACGTGATATCAGCACTCACCACACCAGATCGTACGAGGGTATACGGATCTGCATCGCTTGCCGGCAGAGATCCAACCATACATGACAACAATATCGTTAGCGCAAATATTGCGCCAATGCTTACCAAGTGAGAATTTTATTTAGTACAAATAGATAAAGCCTCTCATGAAATCCAAGCGATTCCAGATTCTTTGGATCTGCGATTTTCTGACGGAATAGTTTACTCTTTGATTTTGCTTTCGTGAAAAACATCAGAGCCGTACCAGCAGTACCTAAAGTAGTCAAGGCACCACTCGTGAAACATCGGATCATCAGAATAGAAAAGCTCCGTGATGTCTGACTCCCCGTCGATGTTTGGAAATGCGACAGATGCCTCCTTTTCGTTTAGCACTACTACCACCTGGACTGTCTTTGCCATCTTTCGCTCGACTAGCCCGTCGTCGATCAGCCCGTCAAACTCCAATTCCTTGAGCAGTTTTTTTCTCCCCTTTGGAATTACTGCAGATTCAGACAGGACGTAATGGTACTTGGTTCCCTTTTTGACGCGCTGGACTAGCGGCTCGATTTTGTCCAGCGGAATCTCTGACACTGTCTCGTAGATGTACTGATTTGCGTTTTTGTAAATTGACTTCCACTGTTCCAAAGTGTATGATATTCCCTTGAGGTGCTTGCCTGCAGATAGCTGCCCTATCCTCATGATAAACTTGGTTGGAATGTCGCCAAAGTCGTGATCCTCAAAGTACTTGCGATTCTGGGAGAGAAACACGATAGACGGCACCTGGGAGCAGATGGTCATGCCGTATGTAGTAAGCGAGTAAAACCCGTCCTTGTCCTTTGTGATGAACCCTCCGTCTTCCAGTCTTGTGAAATTTCGATGGACCTCCTGGTTTGTGGAACCGAGCTCCTTTGCCATTACTGCAACCTTTGACTTTCTCTCAAGAAGCTTGAATATTATTTGCAGCCTCTGGTGGCTTGATAATTCCAAAAAGTTGTTTGCCGATTCCTCGTAATGGTCTATCACGGAATGGTTTAGGAATCGAGTCAATTTAGGGTTTTTTGATAAAATGCGGCAAGTAGATTTATTTTCGATGCGGTTTTGGATAAAATTGTGCCAATACTACCAATAGACAGCGGCAGGTACGGAACAAAGGAAATGCTGGCAGTGTTTGACGATCAAAAAAAGATTGACTACCAATTACAGATAGAGGGCGCAACTGCGCTTGCGCAAAGCGAGATAGGCATGATACCCAAGTCTGCAGGGGCGAACATTTTCAGGACTGCAAACTCTGGCAAGATAACTGCGAAAAGAATCAAGCAGCTCGAGGCAAAGTCAGACCACGACACGGCGGCACTGGTTGAGGCGCTAAGCGAAAAATGCCAGGTATCTGCAAGGCCGTGGGTGCACTATGGCCTTACCAGCAACGACTTGGTAGACACAAGCAACTCACTTCAGATTAAAGACGTATTATCCATAATAGAGCCAAAGGTCGCGCGCCTTGGACTGATTCTGGCAAAAAAAGCCACGCAGTACGGCGACGTTCCGGCAGTCGGCAGGACTCACGGCCAGCATGCAAGCATCATATCGTTTGGGCTGAAATTTGCAAACTGGGCAGCGGAGATGGCAGCCCACATAGAAAGACTAGAGGAGGTCAAAAAGAGAATACTGATTTGCAAGACACTTGGAGTGGTCGGCACAGGCTCCCTGATGGGCGCAAAGGCAGTAGAGATTCAAAAAAGAGTTGCAAAAAGACTAGCGCTGTACCCGGCAGAGGTTGCAACGCAGGTAATCCCAAGGGAGAGGTACGCAGAATACATTTTCCATCTTGCGCTTTTGGGCTCTACATTAGAAAAAATCGCAATCGAGATTCGAAATTTGCAGAGGACTGAAATCGGCGAGGTGGCAGAGCACTTTAAGGCAGGTCAGATGGGAAGCAGTGCGGTTCCGGTAAAGCGAAACCCGATCAAGAGCGAGCGCATATCATCGCTGTCAAAGCTGCTGCGAAGCCAGATGAGCACCGCGTTTGAAAACATCCCGCTGTGGCACGAGCGTGACTTGTCAAATTCCGCAAACGAGCGATTCACCATCCCAATGTGTTCCATTTTGCTTGACGAGATGCTTGAAACAATGATCAGGATAATTGACAATCTGAAGATCAACGTTGAAAAGATAACTAGCAACCTACAGGTGACAAACGGGCAGATTTTTGCAGAGTTTGTGCTGGAAGCACTTATCAAAAAGGGAGTGCCAAGGTTTGTCGCATACAGGGACGTGCAGCGAGTGGCGTTTTCTGCACATGACCAGGGGATGGACTATGTCGATGCCGTAAAAAATGACCAGGCCATATCATCAAAATTATCCGAGGAGGAAATCGAGAAAATATTTTCACCAGAGAGCCACCTTGGAGCATCACCAGAGATAATTGCAAACGTGAACAGTTTGGTGCAGAAAGCCTGCAAGAAATTCATCTAGACTTTATCAGGGCTTTGTGAATCAGAGAGCCGTACTGTAAGGCTTTTTTTCTCTTGCTTGCCGAAATTTCCGGAACCCCTACTTGTGATGCAAGTTTTCTAATGATGTGCTTTCGCTGCAAGTCATCAGAGTCCAGTATCTTTTCTGAAACAGGCACGATTTTTGCGTAATTTATGAAATTTTCCGACAGGAGGGGCTGCAGTATCTCCACTGAAAACTCGGATGATACCAGGTTTGCTGCCTTCATCATCTTTAGCTCGTTTTCAAGCTTCGAATTCATGAGTTCCATTATTTTTGATTCGCCTTCCTTGAACGCATCGCGGTACCCGTTGTACCCGCAGAACAGCTCGTCAATCCCGTTTGCAGTCACTACGGTATCCAGTCCAAGACTGCGCGCCAGTTTTGCAACGTGGTAAAACGCAATGCAGTTTTCGTTCCATGACAGATTGTCAGTCGATATGGTATCGCGGATTTTCTTTGAAATTGCTCCAAACTCGTCCGGGTCTATCTCCAGGATGTGGTGGGGCAGTTTCAGAATTGCGTTTACCTCCCTCGAGAACAGGATGTCGTGCGAGCCTGCAAAGCCGATCGTAAGCAGCGTGACATCATACCCCAAATCGGAGCAGACCTTTGCAACCAGCGTACTGTCGACTCCACCTGAGAACGCCACTCCTATTTTTTGCGTGAGGACCGTGTGGAGCACTGCCTTTTTG
>NZ_AVSQ01000024.1 GCF_000685395.1 Candidatus Nitrosotenuis chungbukensis
TATCGATGCTGTAAAAAACGATTCAGCCATTTCATCAAAGTTATCTGAGGAGGAAATCGAGAAAATATTTTCAGCAGAGAGCCACCTTGGCGCATCGCCGGAGATAATTGCAAACGTGAACAGATTGGTGCAGAAAGCCTGCAAGAAGTTCATCTAACCAAAAATGTAGTGTTTTAGTACCTTACAGCTTTTTCCAAGCTTTGTCGCAATTTTGGACTAGCTGGACCTGTCCAGAAAATTGAACCATCCTTTTCAAGCATGATTTTATTTTGTTTTTCTAAAATTTCCAGGATAAAGGTAAATGATGGATACTGCATTCCAGTTGGCAGTTTTTTGTAAAGACTGGATTTAGAATCAAATTCCTTGTTATCATAGATCAATTTCTCAATCATTGTTAGGCTCCTAAGGGTTACTGAAGTAACTTTTTTTGATATCATAAATTACCATCTTTCCACTTGCAGGTTTGGCACACACTCAAAGTGCTTCTGTCGCAACGTTCAAGCATTATGAGGAAATTGGTATCTACACAAACCACGCTATAGTTCAACCCTTTTCAGCTTTAGGTTTCCACGCAATTCTTTGCTTGTTTTCTCAACTGCATCTGCTAGGTCTAAGTTTGGACCTTTTTCCTGCAAATATGCCAGAATCGCAGCAGGGTTACCCCTTCCAAACGTGCGCAATATCAAATCTGAAAAAGATTCACCTTTCTTTTTTTGAGCTCTGAGTATCCGGTATGCATCATCACTCAACGAAATGGTAGTTCCCATAAACCATACTACGCACATACATGCATGTAAACTTTAGAATCGGTAAGAGGCATACTAAAAACAGTTTTGGAAAATAAGAATGGTCAGGTTGAGGGCATAGAGAAAATTTATCTAGACTTTATCAGGGCTTTGTGAATCAGAGAGCCGTACTGTAAGGCTTTTTTTCTCTTGCTTGCCGAGATTTCAGGAACGCCAATCTGTGATGCAAGTTTTCTAACGATGTGCTTTCGCATCAGGTCGTCTGGGTCCAGTATCTTTTCTGAAACAGGCACGGTTTTTGCGTAATTTATGAAATTTTCCGACAGGAGGGGCTGCAGTATCTTCACTGAAAACTCGGATGATACCAGGTTTACTGCCTTCATCATGTTCAGCTCGTTTTCAAGCTTCGAGTCCATCAGTTCCATTATTTTTGATTCGCCTTCCTTGAATGCGTCCCGGTACCCGTTGTACCCGCAGAACAGCTCGTCAATCCCGTTTGCAGTGACTACCGTGTCCAGCCCCAAACTGTTTGCCAGTTTTGCAACGTGGTAAAACGCAATGCAGTTTTCGTTCCACGACAGATTGTCAGTCGATATGGTATCGCGGATTTTCTTTGATATTGCGCCAAACTCGTCCGGGTCTATCTCCAGGACATGGTGTGGCAGTTTCAGAATCTCGTTTACCTCCCTAGAGAACAGGATGTCGTGCGAGCCTGCAAAGCCGATCGTAAGCAACGTGACATCATACCCCAAATCAGAGCAGACCTTTGCAACCAGTGTACTGTCGACTCCGCCTGAGAACGCGACTCCTATTTTTTGCGTGAGGACAGTGTGGAGCACTGCCTTTTTTATCTGCTCAAGCAATGTGTCAGTATCAGGCATAATTTTGTGGAATTGTTCCCCCATACAAAGTGCTTGCGGTGAATTTTGGAAAAAATTAGACACAGTAGATTAAGCTTGCTACAGAATTTTACTGATGAGTTCTGCCTGAGCGTTAAATGCTGCAAAGCAAATTCTGTATCAAGAAAGAAAATGCAACTCAGAAAACAAATGTATGCAGGATTGTTCGCCTTGATGCTAGTAGCAGCAATAGTGACAATCCCTCATGCAGTAGCAGACAAGGAAGAAAAATCAAGAGATTCAGAACGCAAACTAGACAAAGCAGACAGAGAGGACAAAAAAGAATCAAAACACGACGAAAAGCCAAGACCGGCCAAGCCAATTCGCCAGACAGTATCTACTGGAGTTGGAGTAGGCGCAGCAGTTGATATCGACGGAGGCCTCCACAGGTCGCACTATCGAGTCGATTTGGCAATCACATCTACAAACTCGACTGGAAACACAAACTCCACCGTAACCAATTCGACTGACACATACCAGGTCAAAAAAGGCCAGATATTCATACTTGAAAAAGGCTCAAGGGGCACATACAAGATAATCCCAGAAACCTGGAGAATAGACATTGGCGACAACAAGTCCACGTTCAGTGCAACAGGGCAGGTCAAGGGCGGAAAGGCCACGTACGACGTCTCACTTACCGGTGAGAAAATCCGCGACGTGAAAAACGGAAGCCTGTACCGGGTTGACGGCAAGCTCAGCGGAAACGGCCTGGAATACGACATGCACTACATATCGACATTTGCCAAAAAGAACCGCTCTGTGGAATCCATACTAAATGCGTCAAACTAGACGTTCCACCTCTTTTATTTTGTTCAAGAGAAAAATAATTATGCTTTCAGGTAGAATTACAGTAAAGTAATGTCAAAGGTCACGATCATTCTTGGAATCATACTGGCAGTGTCGCTTTACGGAAACTATACCCTGTACCAGGACACGCACACGCTAAGGCAGGACGTTTCTGACCTTGACAGCCAGGTAAGGTCGTTTCAAAGGCAGGCAGACGAGATACAGAAAAAGATGGGCGCAATAACGTCTGCAAGGGAAAGCCTTGAGGAGGCGCAGTCCCAGCTGGAAAAGACAATCAACGTCCTGGACTCGTCAAAGTCGATTACCGCAGTGGCAGTCCGCCCCATACTGTCAAGTGACGGCTTTTTCCAGAATGTAGAGTACCAGGGAACGGTAATGAGCATCACAGTTGACATCCGCGACGGGACTGGACTGGTACTTGTAAACACTGCAATCCCAACTGGAGTGGACTTTCAGACATCTGCCAAGACTGCAGTGAGTGTTGCCCAGAAATACACAAACGCAGACCTGTCAGAGAAGGACATTATATTTTCAATCACTGCAAAAAACAACGAGGAGTTGCAGGCAGTCGACGGCCAGAGTGCGGGGATGGCAATGACCGTTCTGCTGGTGATGGAAATTCAGAACAAGCCAATCAACGACAAGGTGCTACTCACTGGGACCATCCAGCCAGACGGAACGATTGGCCCAGTCGGAGGCGTGGCAGAAAAGGCAGACGCCGCAGGAAAATACGGCGCAGAAACATTCATCGTTCCAAAAGGGCAGGCCATAGTCATGGTCCAGGAATGCGAGGAATCGCAGCAAGGCCCGTTCATATACAAGAGCTGCAAGTCAGAGGCAAAGCCGCTGTCCCCCGTCACTGAGGAAAAATACGGGATGACAGTGGCAGAGGCAACTGACCTTGCGTCGGTTTTGGGCTACTTTGAGTGATCCAAAGTTATATTCTTGTCCAGATATCATATGGCATGCACGTTCTCCCTGACGATCAAATCAGAAACGAGCTCAAAGAGCACGATTTGAAAGGATGGACGATTCAGAACGGAAAACTCTACAAGGAGTTTACGTTCACCGACTTTGTCGAGGCGTTTAGCTTTATGACAAAGGCTGCGTTCCACATAGAAAAGATGAACCACCACCCGGAGTGGTTCAACGTGTACAACAGATTATCAGTATACCTTACCACGCATGATGCAGGAGGAATAACATCAAATGACATCAAGCTTGCAAGGACGCTCAACTCGCTAAAATAACCTATTTTCTAAAACTGTAGAAGATATTGTTAAATTCATCCATTGTCATTTAGTATGGTTTGGAAACAAAAGTCATGGGTTCCCCAAAATTCATGAGATTTTACGACGCCATACCTAAGGCAAGCGACCTTTATAGAGAAATTGATGATGCTTTGATTCTTTTAAAAGAAAATCATACATGTGGTCAGAGAATAGAGCGCGAAAAGTGGCCACAGTGCTATGTGCAGGCATTTGATGTTAACAATCTACGGAGATTCGAATTAAGAAAAGGCAGAAGACTGATCTACACCATCTATACAAAATCAGATGCAATACAGTGCAACGTGCTAGAGGCATTCGATAACCACAGAGAATACGACAAGCGGTTTGGCTACTGAATCTTATTTTAATTCAGTCGACATTTTGTGTAATTTCATTAATTTTGGATTATTGTCTCCAAATATCCACAAGATGGCCCCACCTTCCCGCATTATTTTTTTTGATCTTTCTAAATATTCCAAAACTACCTCAATGGTTTGCTGTTGAACTTGTTTTGGCAGTGCGCGCGACAATTTGTTTCTAGAGCTGAATTCTTTTTCCTTGGCTAAAACTTCCTCTATCATCTCAATGGTCTTCAGGTTAGGAATGTGAGATCCGGGCTTGCTTTTAGAATTCTTATTCTCTAGAATGGATCTAGGTGCCATGTATGTTTATACAAACATGTATATAATAACTTTATCTAGTATAAAATAATACCACATAAAATCACATTATTGTGGGTAAATTACTGCCTGAGTTTTGGTAGTAATTCATATACAGAATTAAACCCAAGTTCATCAAATGACTGCGACCCCGATACTTGATTCTGATTTTAGGTATATCGACAAGAAGGGAACTTTGCTAAAGTCAAGAACGGAACTGTCCATATCGCAGATGCTATCATTTGTCGGAATAGACTATACTTACCAGCACGAAATAATGGTAAACGGAAATTCCATTCTAGTTGACTTTAGGACTAGCGACGGAAAGCTAATCGAGGTAATTGACTCTGATTCTGACATAACAAAATACAAGGAGATAAAGAAATTTCTCCCGGATGCCAAGATAATAGCAATAGGCCATCCCAAGTTTGCAGCCAAATTAAAGGAACTAGACGATATCGTATTCTATGACACCAAGGACGCGCAGTCAGGCTCCATATTCATGGAGGACCAGTCGTTTGCATTTGACTATGCGCATATTTTGCCGCTGGTAGAAAAGTGCTCTATCTTGCACGGCCACACGTCAAACGTCTTTGTCGAACTGGTAGGCGATATGAAGAACAATCTGCTAATTGACTTTGGCGAGGCAAAAAAAATAATCAAAGAAGCCATAGGAGTTTTGGATCACAAGTTTTTCATAAACAGAAAGTACCTAAAAAGCGAGGACGACTCCCACTACAGGATCACATTTGAGGGGCCGCGGGGAATGTTTGACATGCAGGTCCCAAAGGGCACTGCGTACCTCTTGGAGGGCGAGGCGACTGTTGAAAATTTGTCAACTGAAATAATAAAAATCCTGGTTCCAAGGCTTCCAAAGAATATCGAGGCAGTGGGGGTGTACATATACGAGGGCTACAACAAGGGAGCGCACCTGATATCCCAAGTCTCAAAGGCCTGAGCATGGAGCCCAAGATCAAAGAGACGGCATGGAACCCAGAGCTTGAATTAAGGATACTAAAGCAGTGGGAGGAAACTAGGCTGTATGACTTTGTGCCTTTGGAGAAGAACTTTGTAATAGACACGCCACCGCCGTACCCGTCCGGCCGGCCGTGGCATATTGGCGCTGCAGCTCACTACTCCCAGATAGACATGATTGCTCGAACCGCACGGATGTCAGGGAACAATGTGTATTTTCCCATAGGAATAGACAGGAACGGGCTGCCTGTGGAGCTGTACACTGAGAAAAAGCACGGGATTAGAATGCAGGAGACGGAGCGAAGTAAGTTCTTGGAGTTGTGCCGTTCTTCACTGGATGATCTGGAAGCAGAGATGATACAGATAATGAAGAGTCTTGGGCTTTCTGGAAATTTTTCCAATTATTACAGGACTGATTCTGAAGAATACAGGATTCTGACCCAGTCCACGTTTATCGAACTGTGGAAAAAGGGAATCATATACAAGGCAACTCGTCCAAACAACTACGACTGGGTATCTGGCACCACAATAGCCGATGCTGAAATTGTGTATAATGACATTCAGACCAAATTGGTCTATATGAAATTCAAGATTAAAGATACTGATAGAGAGATAATCATTGCAAGTACTAGACCTGAATTGTTGTGCGCATGCCAGACGGTAATAGTAAATCCTGAAGACTCCAGGTATTCCGAGTTTATTGGAAAGGAGATAATCGTTCCAGTGATAAACAGAGAAGTAAAGATAAGAGCGCACCATTCCGCACAGATGGAGTTTGGCTCTGGTGCGGTGATGGTGTGCAGCTATGGTGACCAGAACGACGTTGCGCTATTCCGTGAAATGAAACTGCCAGAGATTGTTGCAATTGGAATGAACGGACTGATGACAGAATCCGCAGGAAAATATGCTGGACTGAAGGTAAAGCAAGCTAGAACCCAGATTATAGAAGACTTGACAAATGCAGGGCTGGTCGAGAAGATAGAGGAGATATCGCACCGAACACCGATATCAGAGCGAAGCAAGATTCCAATTGAGATCATACCAATGGAGGAATATTACGTAAAGCAGATTGACTCGATAGACAAGATCAGGGAGATTGGCAAGAAGATAACATTCTATCCTGAAATGCACAAGCAGATCCTGATGAACTGGCTTGACTCCATATCAATAGACTGGCCCATATCCCGCCGAAGATTCTACGGGACTGAAATCCCAATATGGTACTGCAAGGAATGTTCAGAACCGCATGTCCCGGAGCCTGGAAAATATTACACGCCATGGAAGGATGCCGCACCATTTGAGAAATGTGTGAAATGCGGCTCAAAAGAGTTTGTCGGAGAATTTAGGACGTTTGACACCTGGATGGATTCAAGCGTGTCGCCTTTGTTTATTTCAAAGTTTAACAAGGATCCCGAGTTTTTTAGGAAGACATATCCTGCCACCCTGAGGCCGCAGGCAAAGGACATTGTACGTACGTGGTTGTACTATACCATTCTACGATGTGAGCAGCTTACAGGAAAGGCCCCGTGGTCAGAAGCTTGGATTATGGGATACGGCCTTGACGAAAAGGGAATGAAGATGAGCAAGAGCAAGGGAAATGTGGTGGATCCATTACCAGTGATTCAGAAATTTGGTGCAGACACTTTTCGGTTCTGGAGTGCAAGCGAGATTAACCATGGATATGACTTTAGGTGCAACGAGCAAAAAATAGAAACTACAAAGAAATTCTTATCCAAACTTTGGAATGTGTCCAGATTCATCTCCAGTTATGATGTAGTACCAAATGGCAAGCCAACTGATTCAGACAAGTGGATTCTATCGGAACTGGACAAACTGATTACAGAATGCAGAAAAGGTTATTCAGAGTACAATTTTTTTGTTCCAGCTATAGCCATTCGCGAGTTTACGTGGAATCTTTTTGCCGCGCATTACATCGAGATGGTGAAAGCTCGTGCATATGGAGAAGGGTTTACAGGGGATGAGAAAAATGCCGCAATATACACACTGCACAAGGTTTTGTCTACCATTTTGTTATTGCTTGCGCCGATTACGCCGTTTATCACGGATTACATGTGGCAGGAATTGTACTCTAAAGAAACAATTCACAAACAAGTTTTGCCAAAGTCTGATGGTACAGAGGACATGACAAAGTTCACAGTAGAACTGTCTGACTTTAATTCCAAAGTATGGAATGAAAAGAAGTCAAAAGGACTGTCACTGAAAGATACAATTTCAATTGAGATTCCTGAACCACTCAAAATATTTGCAAAGGATTTGATTCCAATGCATAAAATAGAATAGATAACCACTATCGAAAGGAATTTTGAGTTTTGTAAGGTGTCATAACTGACAACCATAACAAAATAAAGATTCTAGATTTGTCTAGTATCCTTAAATTATTTTGGCATTATTTACTGCTATGACAAAATCTAGGGCTTTAGAGATGTTCTTCGAGTCCATCAAATCTCCAGCTACTAGAAAGGCGTATGATTATCAGTTAAACATCTTCAAGAAACACTTCAAATTCAGAACCATTGAATCAATCTTGAAAATAGAGTCAAAACAGATCCAGATCTACATTGAGGATTATATTATCCACCTAAAGCGGAAAGGATTGAGCAGATCGTACATCAATCAGGGGATTTGTGCCATCCAGTTGTTCCTAGTGATGAATGACATTGTGCTCAACTGGAAAAAACTAAAGAAACTTTTAGCCAACATTGAGATTCCCAAGGCTACAGATACACCATATTCAACAGAGAATATCAAAAGGATGGTTGAGGTTACACGTTCACTACGCGACAAGGCAATAATTCACTTTTTGGCAGCCTCAGGAGTAAGAATTGGAGCACTCCCAAGATTAAAGCTTAAACACCTAACAGAGATGCCACACAGGTGTAAATCAGCCTTGGTTTATGCGGAGAGTCAGGAAGAATATGTTACATTTCTGACAACGGAGGCAAGCGCTACGTTAGATGATTACTTTAACCAAAGACGACATAATGAAGAAATACTCACGCCAGAAAGCCCAGTTTTTAGATCCAGATATAGCATAGGATCAGCCAAAGCCCAGCCAATGACAGTAAACAGCCTGACAGGAATGATAAAAAATATTCTAAAGGACATTGATATAAGAAAACCAAAAGGCAAAAGGTTTGAACAAATTCGTTTTCACGGTCTGCGCAAAAGATTTGCAACCATACTCAAACTAGACAAGAACATTAACCAAAATGCGGTTGAGCGGCTCCTAGGACATAAGAACGGCTTGGATAGTTCCTATTACAAGCCAGCCAGACAAGAACTATTTTCAGAATACATTTTGGCTATGAGAGATCTAATTGTAGATGATGCCTTGAGGGTTAAAGCGCAGTTAGAATCTGAAAAAACAGAGCATGATGCCAAAATTGCAGAATTAAAATCCCAGAATGAGAAGATTGAGAATGAAAGATTTGTAGGACTTAGAAAAGATTTTGAACAGCTCAAAATTAGCATAATAATAGGACGCGAATGGGATCAAATCCAAAATGAAAAGAATTCAGAAAAGCATAAGGAATTGGCAAGAAAATTTGCCCTAAGATACAATTTGAATCCGGATCAGTCGATTAATACTAATTTTGTCACCATGTCTCCTGAATTGATAAAGTCCTTCACTGATGTGTTCAGTGATTCAAAATAATCGGCGCAGAAGGTCTTTTGCAGGACTTATAACACATTTTTTAGACGACTTATAACTCATCAAGTAATTTTACAGAACTTATAACATCGCGGATGGGGGCAATTTTTCAAAAATCCGAACTTTAATCAAATCTGACAGCCTAGTGTCACTGGAGACCCATCCAGTTAGGGGCAATGATTTTAGTGCCACCACCAGTATGAATGCAACGCTGGGGTTGGCACTGACTTTTCATTTTAAAATGCAAGCACAAAACCAGTGCAGCACAGTACCAGTGAATTTGTAGTTCTAACATCTGAAAAACAGAGGTGCGTATGAGATTATTGTCAATGCTTATAGATAATAGTCCACGATTTAAGAATCACAAAGTAAGAAAATATAACATCAATTCCCAATGGATTTGTATTGATTCCATGTGCAGACTGGTGGTCGTGGTCTTTTGATTGTGAAATTTCTAATAATCAGGCTCTGATTATTGAAGGGTTTTTTGCAGTAATTGTGGGTTTTTTCTTTTTATGGTTGCAAAGACGCCAATCTAGAAAACTAGACAAGGTCACAAAAGACATAACTGAAAAGATCTACAGTAAACCAATCCAGAATTATCAATGTGACTTTAATATTGACGATCCAAATGGAACATATCAGTCAGCAACACAAAAAGTAGATGTATGGGTAAGAGACGTTGTTGAAGAATTTCAAAGACCAAATACTATCATCACAGACAGTACAATAGATAATACTAGAATAATTGAGATTGAAGATCCACAAGAAGGTTCGCTAAAAATCGAAGTGTATTCAGCAAGAGATGCAAACTTGGGCGAGTTTGGAGTAATTCCAACGGTATTGGTACAAGTAAACTCTGCAAATCCGGCTTTGATTGATAAGATAATGAAACATGGGCAGCCATATTACTCAGTAAGCTGGTATACAGCAGAGCCAATTGATGTTCCACAACTAATGAAAAAAATTGAAGAAATGACTGAAAAAACACCTGGTTCTAAAGGTGGGTTCGGCACTAATGATGGGGAAACCACATGGGATTCTGTCGATTACGGGTTTGTGAAATTAGAGCAGGGAAATGTAAGATTTTCTTTTTCAACAAATAGAATCTACATAGTGTTGGATAGAAAAAGCCCAAACATTGGGTTTTATTCTGCGCATAAAAAATTGAATCCGGGTAAACTAGTAGCAATGATTCTGGGCGAAGTCAAAATACAGGATGCGAGAAAAATTATCAAAGAATGTATGAAACTTTAGATGTTGGAGATTCCGACTAGACAAAGGCTGTAGAAGGCTGATTTTCCATTTTCATTTTAAAATGGAAAATGAAACACTAAAGCCAGCGTATGAGTAGTTCATGAGGGTTATTCAGATATTCTATAATATGTGAATAACGGTCATAAGTATGAGACAATCTGAGATCGCAGCAAATGACATTATGTTTTAAGATCTGAATTATGTCATACATTCATACTAGATGGAAAAGGGAACATAGTGCATATTGAGTACAGCATAAATTCACAGTAAAAAGCAAGAACAGTTGTCTCAGTATAGAAATTAATTCCACATAGTCAAAATATTCGTAGTGTTTACAATATTCCAATACTAACATATAAAGTCAAGACCGTAGTCATAATCTCAAAATTTTCGACATACTATTATGTTAGGATCACAGTATCCAGTCTAACATGATAGAATCACAGTCAATCTATCTTGATGTGTATCTACCAGAATACTGTGTACAAGGTGAAAGAATCCCATTTTACGTATTATGGGATAAAGAAAAAAAAATGAAAATATCACTGAATCTCCCAGACGGATTAATACTCTCTGAAGTATACAATATAGATACTAAAAATGTCGACAGTCAAAACGGCAATCATATTGCAAGCGGGTTTGAAATGGAGGGATATTTTGGCGGAATATTAACTTCAAGTATGTACAAAGACGCGTCAGCAATTAAAACGATTAAATTTTCACTACAATATGATGATTCGGTAAATCAGGTATTTGAAAGAAATATTGAACTTTTCAGACCAGACATTAAAATTTCTAATAACATATCAACTATCAACATAAAGACAAGAAAAGATAACAAACTTGTCTCTAGTGAGCATATTGGAATTTTAAATCACGGTAAAGGCACAGCTATAATCAAAGTAAACATTTTGAACGAAAGTGAGATTAAAGAAGGTTATCCAGAAGGTTTTGAAGAATTTAGAAACAGTTTCTTAAAAGATCTTGATGATATTTTTGTGGAAATGAAAATAAAATTTTCTCATTATGCTGATTTGTTGGATGAGGTTAGGATTATCGCACGTGATCCCTTACCATCGGATGATAAAGAGGTGAAACGAGTTAAACATACAGTAGAAGAATTAGAGGAAGCTTTTAACAATAATGAAGAATTTCTCGCTGAATTTTTACACAGTACAGCCAAAGCTTATTTAAAAAATATGTCAATTATGACTGACGTAGATGCATTCATAGCATTCATGAGATCCATAGGAAAAAATAAAATTATTTTATTCGACGCGATGAAAGTATTGAAAATTTCAACAACTGCTCAAAAACTTATTGCGGAATTAGTCATTAGCGATTTAGCTCAAAACAAATATCCAGTTATCAAACTACCAGAAATATCGATAATTGCCGACAGAGAATGTTCTGTCCCAATTTATCAGATTCTAGATCCATCTAGGAGTAACTGAATGGAAGATATAGCCAGCGATGCAGCTAAAACAGCTCTACCATTAGCTGCAGCAGCTGCAAAACCACTCATACAGAAAGCCATGGAGAAAATGCTCAAACGTGCAAACGGAATAGATCAAAATATCATAGACGCGTTTAAAGTAGAGGGTCGTGAAATGACTATCCTTTGCCCAGAATCAATACAAAAATATTCTTTGTCCATAGTTGCAAAAGAAACTAGTTTTTTTAATAAAAAAGCTAGATTCGAGTTAGGTAAAGCACGCAGAACAACCATCAGATCAGTAACAGGATTACAGTCTATTGATGCCGTCACCATGATTGATAATGGATTTGAACTTAATCTGAAAAAACTCAAACCGGGTGAGCTCTATGTATTAGATGTAGAATATTCTTTAGAGGATCCAAATTTTCTAGAAACTCTAGTAAATCGAGAAGTCGTGAATGAAACTCCAGAGTCAGATTCAACAAAATATTGGATGGTAGCACAGTTAAAACACCTAGAATCTCTTAAAAGTCAATACGGTAGGATCGATCTACGTGATGTCGACTTCAATGTTAACGTTGGAGTTCATCAAGACATCAATACAAAAATTCCTAACGGATTCAAAGAACAGATTGAAACATTGGCACAGTTAACTAAAAGAAAAGGACGCGGAGAAAAATTCAACCTATTTCAAAAATTATTACAGATTCAGAATACAAAATATGGTGGAAAAGAGTTAGAATTGCTGAGCAATGTAATGGAACTTTTTACATCTACATCTTTTAGCAAATTTGTGAATGTGACAACTGATTTTCATTATTCAAACTGTGAGAAAGGCGCTGGAATGTATGACTACCCGTTTGTCATGTGGCCCAAATTCATGAAAGTTACTTCACGTACAGATCTAGGTTTGAATAAACCTGCATCAAACGGCATGTTGGTCTATAAACGCGGTGAATTTATGTCTGAACTAGAACGAATTTTTGATAAACATGTCAAAGCATAATCAAAGTTCTTCAGATGTTTCGTTTAATCTTGGAGAATAAGGTCAAATCAACTAATGACGCTGATCAATACAAGAACAATTAAAAACAGAAAACGTTTCTTTTTCCATCAATTTACAAAAATTTCAAGAGCAAATCTCTTCACAAATCAAGTGTGAATAATCGAGTTTTGAGTAAAGAGAGTACAAAATACAGTTTAAATCAACAGATGATCCTGATAGAAATTTTTTAAATTAATTAAACAACTTGAGTTCTCTTTGAAAAACAACGATCTAGTTTATCAGGCCTTATTCTAAAACCAGTACCATGATCATGGGGTCTACCATCTGAATATTGTCCAATTCTAATATCAATTAGTAAATTTCCTTCTTTTAGTAATTTTGTAAAGTTTGAAAAGCTAAAACCGTGCATTAACCATGCTTCATTAAAGTGAAATTCTTCATTTTTTTCAGAACCTTTAGAATCTGCTTTTACGTATAATAATGCACCTGGGTATTTTTTTTCGAATTGTTTTTGTAATGTTTCTTTATCCCAATATGGATTACAGCCAAGTTTTTTTACCATATTATCATTAGGTCCTAAAATTTCAATTTTATCATCACAGACAGCTGCTTTGAGACCCTTCCCACCTTTCAAGGTGTTAAAAGAAATTGCGTTAATCGTTGTGTGCAAGTGCTTTTTGTTTGTATTTGGTTTTGGATAGCCGTACTCATCTAACAAAATAGAATTACATCCGTAAGGGAGAGGGGATTTAGTAAATAAGGTTAACATACTTTTGGAACCTCTTCTTGCAGCTTTTAATTCAGTCATCTCTGCATCTGGACCAGATATATTATTCTCATCAATACCGAGTAAATCCTCAAGTGTTTTACCAATCCCAGTATGTCCTATTCGATGAGTCTTGATGAATCCCATCTCCTTGGTTTGTTCTAATCTTTTTACAAGTTCAGAATAGGTTTGCACCTTCTTCCATTCTAGGATAGTGATAAAGTCACAAAAAGATAATTTTTTTGATTTTTAGGTTAAATTAACTAATATTTCCAGATTACAATACTTTCTCTAGTCATGGTCTCACCTACAAAATCAACAATATTTTCAGGTGCATTTTTGACTGCCATAGCTTTGTTTGCAATTGTTCTATAGATAGTATCATGATACTTTAGACCATGTTTTTTGCCTAACTCTACAATGATTTGATCAGTTGGAATTTTTATTCTACGAACAGTCCTGTTTGCAACAACAAAACAACAGTGACTTTGATTTGGTTTTAGCACCAGAGAGATTTGCTCCAAACATTTGTCCAGATCATAAAAAAATGAATAAACATCATTTGCTCTAGTTGGATTTTTATTTTTAGAAAGCTCTTTGTCGTTTTTATTAACTTGTTTGAGAGTTTTATCTAAAAGTGGAGAGTCCAAATCCTGAAATTCTTTTTTCTTTTTACCACCCAAACCAACAGAATCCACATCAAATAGCTTTTCAGGTGGAAGTTCAAGCCAAAGTCCTGGATGCTTTGAGAATTGACCATATGCCACAGTGGTTTGATGATCACCGTATGGAGGAGATGTTACCACAAGATGGACCTTGCCATCGTCAAAGATTTTTTTTGGCACTTGAGAAAATGCCTTAGAGACGTTTCGTGAATCTCCCAAAATAGGAAATGCCTTAGCTTTTTTAGATGAAGTATGTAAATCGCTCATTTTTTGTATGTTATTTTTGCATATTTCTTTGAACATTGCAAATACGTCAGGATTAAAAGAATCCATTTGTTCTTTTGACATTCGATAAATTTTGTAAATACTATTTCTTTGATTACTTGCCTTTCTGGATGTCAGTGAGAAACAAACTTTGAAAAAATCAATGACTGGTTTTGAATCATCTAAATTGAATATGTGATGCTTTAAGATCTCTAGTTTTTTTATCACGTCTGGCTTGTACCAAAATTTTAGATTCAGAGAGTCAGATTTTGGGGAATTGTCATATCTAACCTTTCCAGCATAGTCAGATTCGGATTTTGTAATGATTTCGTTGAATCGTTTTTCAAGTCGGGCTGCCTCAATTGTAAGCGTTTTCACCCTAGAAATCAACACAGCAAATGGATTGACATCAACTCCAATTGAATTATTTCCATGAAGTAATGCTTCAACTAAAACTCCTCCAGAGCCCATAAAGGGATCAAAAACAACTTTTTTTGTATCAGGAACATATTTTTCAATCAGTCTTTTTGCTATTTCTGGATGCATTCTTGCAGGATATAGATGAAATCCATGAGAGTAATTCTTTGTACTAAATTCTAAAAAAGTCCAATCTTGTGTTGTTTTCAAGCTGTTCAATTTTTGATTTTACACCAGTTCTATTAATAATGAACTAAAATATAATATCGGGTTATTATGATATAACTTTAGAGTTAAAAATGGAATTTGTAAAACGGCTTTCCCCAAGTGAAGCAAAATACAAGTATTTTGGATTACCAAAAAAGACTAGAGAGGAGTTTCCAGATAAGGATAGAACTTTCAAATTAAAATTCAAAAATAAAACATACGATATGAGAGTGAATAACAAAAACTGTATAATGTTAACCCAGCTCTACGATGCCTACCAATTTCAAGAGGATGATGAGATCAAAATATCTTCAAAAAACGACGCTAGTTTCGAATTAAAAGTGAATGAATGAGATTTCTTAGAGATCGATTTATTCAAAATTGAACCATGTGGTTTAAGACAAAATAGATGTTGTTGAGTTTAGTTATTTCTTTGGCTTTATCATACCAATAAAGTGTTTGTGCATTGACACATCGTGTGTCAGTTCAGGATGAAATGAAACCGCCAAAATGTTTCCCTGCTTTACTGCCACCACTTTTTCATTGAATTTTGACACCACTTGCACGTCTTTTCCCATGTCTTCTATTGAGGGTGCACGAATGAACACTCCCTTTGTCTTTGGAATGCCAATAGAGTCAGCAGAAATTTCTGCCTCAAATGAGTCCTTTTGCCTTCCAAAAGAGTTTCTCTCCACTCTAACATCTAATAAATTCAAGAGCGGTTGGTCCATTTTTCCAACAACTCTGTCCTTGGCATTTTTCGATAACAAAATCAAACCGGCACAAATTCCAAAGACAGGCATTCCGGATTGGATTTTCTCCTTGATCACTTTCAATGCGCCATTAACCAGAGACATCTGTCCCATCATTGTGCTCTCCCCGCCTGGAATTATCAGGCCGTCAAGCGCAGAAATCTCGTCAGGTGTTTTCACCTGCTTCACGGTTCCCTTTATTCCCAAAGTGCCAAGCGCAGTCCTAGCAGCCACAATATTCTCAGCAACATCTCCCTGCAGTCCCAAAACACCGATGCTAACGCTCATGCTGTTCCTCTTTCCTGCATTTTCAATTCCAAGTTCTTTACATCAAGCCCAAGCATTGACTGGCGTTCATCAATCATCCTTTGGGCCTCCTTTACCTTGTCAGCGTCCTCCCAGAAGGTAGTAGCCAGCACAACAGCTCGCGCCCTTTCCTTGGCATCATCGGCCTTGAATATTCCAGAGCCGACAAAGATTCCATCACAACCCAAAGACATCAGGTATGCCGCATCAGCTGGCGTGGCAATTCCGCCTGCTGCAAAATTAACCACGGGCAGCCTGCCCAATTTGGCAGTCTGCTCTACTAATTCAAATGACACTTTGAATTCGCGCGCCATCCTGATCAAATCCTGGTTGTCCCCAGAATCATAAATTGATTTTATTAATCGCAATTCCTCATTTACTTTTTTGATGTGCGTTATGGCCTCTGCAACGTTTCCAGTTCCAGGCTCGCCTTTTGTCCTGATCATTGCAGCTCCTTCTTCAATTCTTCGCAGTGCCTCAGCCAATGATCTAGCGCCATTTACAAACGGAGTGGTGTAATCCCATTTCCAGATGTGACGCAGCTCGTCAGCTGGAGTAAGCACTTCGGACTCGTCAATCATGTCAACGTTTGCCTCCTCCAGTACCTTGGCCTCGTACACGTGGCCTATTCTGCACTTTGCCATTACGGGAATGGTCACCGCGTCCATTATTTCCTCAATAACCCTAATGCTTGCAGTCCTTGCAACGCCGCCTGCCTTTCGAACATCAGACGGAAGCTTGTCTAAAACCATTACAGATACCGCACCTGCCTCTTCGGCAATCACAGCCTGCTCCACAGTGGTGACATCCATCACCACTCCATTTTTGAGCATGTGTGCAAATCCCCTTTTCAAAGTGGACGTGCCGCGTGTAATCGATGATGGTCCTACCTTTTCACTGACCTTTCCCTTTGCAGAATCAAGGTTGCCAGAGAGCGGAATCATAAGGACTAGTCACGATTTGCATATTTATAATAACGGATCAAATTCCTAGTTGAATTTTTCAATTACCCGTTCCAGCTCAGACTCCACCATGGTTATTATCGGCGGGACAAACGTGGACGTTGCGTTTCCCTCAGACCACTGGATCTGTTTTGTGTTTCCATTCAGTGTGACCTTGAGTGAGAATTTTGTGTATTCCGGCACGGACTCGTCAGCAGGTATGGAATCAATTGGGATGTTCATAAAGCCGGTCTCCTTTATCATGGCAGTCAGCTTTTTCACCTCGTCTTTTGGAATGGTGAGGGTTTTCTCAGGCAGCGGCTGCTCGTTTTCAGTCACCAGATACCTGACGTTTCCCTCGTTTGATATTATCAGGATTTCAGACTTGATAGGGCTGAGTCTGTCAGTCAACCCAAATGAAATTTTTTTCAAGTCATGCCGGGTCAGCTCAATTGCGATTCTGTCATCAGCGTTTGTCGCGCTAAACGGAATCTGCGGGTTTATGATCATCGGCATGGCAATCATCCCTGCAAAGATTACAGGTATTGCCATGATTATCAGCAGGATTGGTTTTACCATTACACCGTTTCCCCTTTGATTCAATAATAAATCTATGATGATACCACCATACCAGATAGAATAAATCCAAGCCCCTGTTTTTCTCATTTGTGGGGTCGTAGCCTAGCCTGGTAGGGCGACTATGATTTAGTCATCGCTAAAGGCTCCAGAAGTAAAAAATCCAAACTGATAACACGAGATGATGTGAGTTTGGAGCTGCAGTGACCTGTAGATCGCCGGTTCAACTCCGGTCGGCCCCACGTCCTATTTCTTTGATCTCAGGACGTTGAGCGCAGAGCCCTCGCGGAACCACTCTATCTGGGAGTGGTTGTAAGAGTGCGAAAGCAAAATCTCGTCCTTTGAATTATCAGAGTGCGTTATGATGCATCGGACCAGTTTTCCCTGCTGCAACTTGTCCAGGTCAACCAGGCTCAGTCGGTCTGATTCATGGATTCGGTCATAGTCTGACGGATTTGAAAACGTGAGTGCAAGCAATCCTTGCTTTTTGAGGTTTGTCTCGTGGATTCTTGCAAATGATTTTGCAATCACGGCGCCGCATCCTAGAAATCTCGGAGTAAGTGCGGCGTGCTCCCTGCTGCTTCCCTCCCCGTAGTTGCTGTCGCCTATAATGACCCATTTGATTTTCTGCCCCCTGTACTGTCTGGCTATGTTTGGGAACGATTCTATTGCACCAGTCAGTGCGTTCTTCCCCTTTCCGACCTCGCCTGTGAACGCGTTTACCGCACCCAAGAGCAGATTGTCACTCAGCTTGTCCAGGTGCCCGCGGAACATGAGCCACGGACCTGCAGGGGAGATGTGATCAGTTGTGCACTTGCCCTTTGCCTTTACCATCACCGGCATGGAGAGATAGTCCTTTCCGTCCCACTTGGCAAACGGTTCCAGCTTTTGCAGTCGGGTGCTGCTTGGACTGATCAGAACTTCAACGGATCCAGGATTATCCGCAGGAGAGACATAGACGTCCTTTCCAAGCTTGAATCCTTTCTCCGGCACCTCAGGTGCAAGCTCAGGCGGGGCAAGCTTGAACTTTGTTCCGTCCTGTGCAGTCAGAGAATCGGTGAGAGGATTAAATGACAAGCTTCCGCC
Organism: Candidatus Nitrosotenuis chungbukensis; assembly: GCF_000685395.1. Lineage (GTDB taxonomy): Archaea > Thermoproteota > Nitrososphaeria > Nitrososphaerales > Nitrosopumilaceae > Nitrosotenuis > Nitrosotenuis chungbukensis. Next base: position 18,712 of record NZ_AVSQ01000024.1, read on the forward strand.
AAGTGACAGTGCGATGACCAGCTCGGGGCTTCCGATGAAATTCATCGTGTTTCTTTTTCCGTCGTTTCGCCCCGGGAAATTTCTGTTAAACGATGTAACGATAGTATTTGGCTCGTCCTTTTTCAGCTCGGGTCTGTTCCACTGACCGATGCACGGACCGCATGCGTTTGCCAATACAGTGGCGCCGATGTCCTTTAGCATGTCCATCTGCCCGTCGCGCTCGATTGTAGCCCGCACCTGCTCAGAGCCGGGCGTCACCAGCAACGGAACCTTTGCCTTTATTCCCTTGTCCTTTGCCTGCTTTGCAACACTTGATGCGCGCGACATGTCCTCGTATGAGGAATTCGTG